>NZ_JBFREG010000001.1:0-1608958 GCF_052114185.1 Arthrobacter sp. RAF14
GGTGAGGCCGGGGAGTTCGATGTTCAGGTGGGGTTTGCCGTCCTTGAGGGGTGCGGCTGCGTCGACGAAGACGTTGGTGGTGTCGGTGCCGATGCGGTCGGTGGTGGAGGCTCCGTTGGGTCCTACGGTGAGGTCCCAGAGGTCTTTGATACCGGCGACGTTGAGGTTCTTGCCGACGCTGACTCCGCCGTTGGGGGTGGTTCCGGCGCGGACGGATCCGATGCCGGGGACGGGAATCTCGACGCCCTTGGGAGTGCCGTTGTTCCCGCCCGGGATCACACCACCATTACCCGGAGTACCAGGGGTGCCACCCGGAAGACCGGGAACGTTGGGAACGCCCGGAAGACCCGGCAGACCTGGAAGCGGACCGGTGCCACCCGGGATCGGCAGGCCCGGAAGACCCGGGAGTGAGCCGGAGCCGTCGAGGGGCGGAACCGGAAGACCCGGGAGTGAGCCGGAGCCGTCGAGGGGCGGAACCGGAAGACCCGGAACGTCCACCGGCGGCTTGCCGTTGCCGTGCCCCGGAACCTTGCCGATGAGGCCGCCGAGCACGTTCTCCACAGGAGTCGCGACCGGGTCGATGACCCCGCCGAGAAGCTTCCCGGTGGTGGAGTGCGTGCCGTCAGGGCAGCTGCAAGGAGCCGTGCTTCCGGTCCCGTGACCCGTGCCGCTCGGCGTATGAGCGGACGGCACCTGCGTGGTCGGCGTGTGAGGGCTCGGAGCGTGGACCCTCGTCGAGGCCTGGGCTCCTGCGGAGCTGTTCCCCGCCGTGGCGTTGACCTGGCCGGTGGCCGCGGTCGGCTCGGCGACGTGGCGTCCCTTGCCCGGGGTCGGGGTGATGACCTGAGCGATGGGGCGGCTGGCCGGAGCCACTCGCTTGACCACGTTCTGCGGGGTGATGGCCGCCGGTGCCTCGATGTGAGGGGCCGGGACGTTGACCGCCGGAGCGGCCGGGATCGCCTTGGCGGCGACCTTCCGGACCACATCGGTCGCCGGCGCCGGCGCCGGGGCCTTGGCCGCCGTCGTCGTCGTGCCGGTCAGGGCGCCGACGGTCTGGTTCACTGTCGCCGTGGCGGTGCCGGTCACCTGACGGGTGAGGCCGGAGACCGCTCCGAAGAGGGACGGCTTGGCGGTGGCAACCTGAGGGTCGGACGCCGGAGGGGTGGTGTCGGTGGAGGGGGCTGCTGTTGCTGCGGTTTGTCCTATGCCGTACAAGCCGCAGGCGAAGAAGGTGCCGAGAAGTACCCGGCGTGCATGCCTGTTCACTGTATTTCTCCTGAATGATGATGATGCGGGAAGCGCCGCGAAGCGCTCGGATGAGGTGTCTGCCGGTCTGGCGCAGACGCTTCCCGTGATCAGTCAGGAGTGGAGCCGGGGCTGAAAGCCGCGGAGGCGGGCGGGGTGCCTGCGGTGCGGGCACCGGCGTCGCCGGCCTGGTGAGGAAGAAGAATGAAACCGTTCGGGGGCAGTGCCGCGACGGCGCCGCCTCCCGTCTGGGAAGAAGCAGAGGAGCCCAGGCCGCTCGTGACGTTGAGCGGTTCCGGAGCGGGCGAGGGGCGCTTGGGCTCCTCCGCCCGGGCGGTGGCCGCCTGGCCGGCCGTCGAGCTCTTGGTGAAGTTGACCAGCATTCCATCCGCCGGGGTCCAGCCGAAGGACTCGGTGGACGCCGCCGCCGTCGGCTCCACGACGCCGTTCGCCGCAGCTGCCGGAACAGCCGCCGGGGCGGTGCGCGGAGCAAGCTGCGGAGCCGGAGCGTGGGGGGTCGCCGGGGTCGTCGTGGGGGTGGAAGGAACCGTGCCCGGAACGAGGACGCCGGGAAGCGAGGGGAGCAGACCGCCGGGGCCCGTCACCACACCACCGACGACTCCGCCGACCTGGCCGGTGGTGTCCTTCACGGCCCGGTCGACGCCGGTGGTCACCGAGTCGATCGGCGCGGTGATCTGCGTGATGGGCAGTCCCTTGACGGTCCCGCCGACCGCGTCACCCGCTGAGGCGACCGTCTTGTCGACCGTGTCCGTCACGGTGTGCACGGCGGGGGCGAGCACCGGGACGGTGCTCTCGACGGTCTTGTTCACCACGCCGGTCACCGAACGGAGTCCGGTGCTCACGGTCGTGGTGGTGGAGCTGATGGTGTCTGCGGCGACCTTCTGGACCTGGGGCACGACGGCGGTCACGGACCGGACGGTCGACGTCACGGTTCCGGTGGTCGTGGTGATGCTTCCGGTGGCCGTGTGAAGAGTTCGGTCGACCGTGCCTTCCAGTCCGGAGACCGTCGAGCCGAGCACGGCGGGCAAAGAGGCCGGTGCGGGCGCCGGCGCATGGCGCGGAGCCTGCGGGGCCGGCGCCTGGGCTGCGGGGACGGTGGTCGCGCGGTGTGCCGGTGCGGCATGAGCGGGAACCCGGGTCGCTGCGTCGAGCTGGTGGGTGACGCCACCCACCGTGGAGCTGACGGTGCTGGTCACGGATCCGAGGAGGCCTTGCGACGATCCGTTGTCGGCGGAGGCGGGGGCTGCGGACAGGAGGAGCCATCCCGCGCCGGTGCCCGCGGCGAGTGCCGCATAGCGCAACAGGCGGAGAGCCCGCGACTGCGAGCCGTTCCTGGATGGCATGTTCCCTCCCCTCGGTCACACCAGGTGTGGAACTCAGGGATGGTCCCCAAACCACATCTACTGATACCAATTACACAAATGCATGACAACCATGTCAAGAAGATTGCAGTTAACGGGACTTAAACTTTGCAACATTCCGTATCGTGAGAGTTTTCCAAGGTGAGAGCTTGGTTTCTCTTCAGCCGCCTGTCGCGGGGTGCGTGGGATTTGTGAAGCACTAGGTTCATAGCTTGGATCAACACTCCGTAAGTGATTCGATCGAATTGTTGATTTTGTTCCGGAGCGGTTAAATCCCGCTGGGCCGGGGGAGGTTTTTCTCCATCTTCTGTGGGCTGAACCGCGCGGGAACGGGGCTTCTTGCTAGCGTTGTGCTGTGATTCCCGCCCTCGTCAAACGCCAGATTCTCCCGTTTATAGCTCTACTGTGCTATTTGCTGGCGACGCCGTGGCTCGCGCTCGAGAAGGGGACCGACTTCCCTCCCTTCCTCCTGGCGATCATCGCAGGGGCGCTCCTGGGGCTCTGGATCACCCCGAGGATCCAGAGGGTGGAACGAGTGTGGGTGCGGGTGGTGGTCCGCGCCGGGATCCTGGTGCTCGGGTACCTGATGCTTTCCAGCATGAAGCCGGTGTACGAGGCCGTTCCGGGTGGGCTGATCGGAAGCACCGTCTTCTTCCTGAACATGACGGCCATTCCGTTCCTGACCCTATGCACGACGGCTCTGCTCACGGATGTCCTGTTCCTCCCCGGTATGACGCGCCGGAAAACCGACAAGCAGGGCTGAGAAGCCTATTCGTGCGGCGAGCGGAGCGCGGGGCTCCTGAACGGCTCAGTACTCCCGGAACGCCGGGACCTGAGCACGCTGGGTCCTCGTGGCCTGAGGATTGAGCTCGTCACACCAGACCGGATACACCCGGAAGCCGCGTTTGCCCGGCCGGGCGCCCGCGGTGATGCCGAGCTCCTCGAGATGCGCGGCGGTGAACCGGAAGACGCCGCGGCGTCCCGAGTCCTCCACGAACACGAGCAGCCCTGCTCCGATGTCCCTGCGGCCGAACGGTGCCGTCCGGCCTTCGCCGTCGCGACGCCAGAATGCCAGGAAGGCGCCCGGCTTGGTCGGCGTGATCCTCGCGGTCCGGACGTGCCACGAATCGCCGTGGATGCAGGCGAGTCCTGATTCGTAGTCGCTGTTCTGCGTTTCGGGAATGACCGTGAACGGTTCCCCCCGGACGGCCGCGTACTCCTCCAACGCACTGAATCGCATTCAGCCAAGGTACCCGATGCCGGCGTCGCTCCTGATCAGGATGGCGCGGCACCCGCCGTGGGCAGTGGTCGCGGCGTCTTCGGTGACACTCCTCCTCGCTCGGGGAATACCTCGTCCACATAAGACCCTTACCCCTATGCGCGCTCCGGGAGGACGCGCAGAATGAAAGCACGGTCCGTCCTGGGGAGGAGGGCGTTCCACCACGGGCCTTCGGGCAGGTTTCCAGGAGCGAGCAGATGTCAGAGACGCAAGAATCCACCACGGCAGCCTCGGAAGGAGGCCTGCGCCGTTCGCTCGGCCTCAAGCAATTGATCGGCAACGGCCTGGTGTTCATCGGGCCGGCAGCGCCAGTGGGCATCTTCGGCCCGATCTACGCCAAGAGCGGAGGCGCCGTGGTCACCGTCTATGTGGTCGCCACGCTGATCATGGCACTGACGGCGGTCTCCTATTCCCAGATGTCACGGGTGGTCCCGGCCGCCGGTTCGGTCTACTCCTATGCGACGGCCGGCATCGGCCGGGGCGCAGGATTCGTGGCCGGGTGGATGGTTCTGCTGGACTACCTCCTCATTCCCAGCGTGGCCTTCCTCTTCACCGGCCTGGCCATGCACTCCTTCCTCCCGGCGATCCCCGCCTGGGTCTTCACGGCGCTGGCCGTCATTCTCACCACCGGACTCAACCTGGCCGGAGGCAAGAGCCTGGCCCGAGCGGCGATGGCCGTGGTGATCGCGGAGGTGGCGGTGCTGGCGATCGTCCTGGTGGCCGCATTGGCCGCCATCGCTGGATCCGGTGTCCATCAGGCCCCGCTGTCACCGATCGCCGGTGTGGACGGTTTCTCCCTCGTCGCGGTCCTGGGCGCGGTGTCCATCGCGGCCATGGCGTTCCTCGGGTTCGACGCGATCGCCACTTTCGCCGAGGAGGCCAGGGGCAGCAGCCGGCTGATCGGCAAAGCGATGCTCGCGTGCCTGGTGATCGCGGGCGTCCTGTTCCTCTTCCAGAGCTACATCGTGGAACTCATCACCGTCCCCACTCCCGCGCAGCTGGCCGCCGACCCCGAAGCCCAGGGAACCGCGTTCTATGACACCATCCGATCGCAGGTGGCTCCGTGGCTCGCGACACTCCTGGGAATCGCGAAGGCACTGGGCGCCAGTTTCGCCGGCATGATGGGTCTGGCCGCGGGCAGCCGGGTGGTCATGACCATGTCCCGTGAACGCCGCTTCCCGGCGGTTTTCGGCAAGGTCGCCCGGAACGGATCGGCGCCCGCGCTCGCCACGATCCTGGTCACGGCGGTGACCCTGATTCTCGCGGTCTGGGCCGCCGCCGAACCGGACGGGCTGGACCTGCTCTCCTCCACCGTCTCCATCGGCGCCATGAGCGCGTTCATCCTGCTGCACGTGTCCGTGATCGGATACTTCCTGGTCCGGCGCAAGAGCGGAAACCGTCTGGTGCACCTGGTGGTCCCCGTGGTCGGGATCGCGTTCTTCCTTCTGGTGATCGCCTTCGCCAACATCAGCGCCCTGACGGTCGGCGCCGTCTGGCTGGTCATCGGCGTCGCGGTGGCTCTCATCCAGCATCAGCGACGGCGCGGCGGAACCCAGCCCGCCGAAGCCGCCATGCACGAGTAGACAGATCCCGATCCACGCCTCAGGAGGCACCCATGGCAGACCACTACAGCATCACCGCCCAGCAGACCGCTGCCCAGAACTTCACCGTCCGATCGGGGGAGGATTCCGTCGAGGTGGGGATCGGGACCTTCATGCCCACCGACCTCCTTCTCGGCGCGCTCGGATCCTGCATCCTCTCGGTGGTCTCCGACTACGCCCAGCGCAACGGCATCGAACTCTCCGCCCCGCTGACCATCCAGGTGGACGGGGACATGGCGAACAAACCCCGGCGGATCGGGTCGATCGCGGTGAGGCTCGGGCTGCCGGATGGCCTGACGGACACCCAGCGGCAGGCTCTGCTGCGGGCCAGTCGTCATTGCACCATTCACGCCACTCTCGCCAATGAACCCGAGGTGACGGTGGAACTGCTCCAGGAAGTACCGTAGAAGCATGGCCACCGGTGGTTCGCGCAGGAATTCGCTCGAGGCCCGTTTGGAACGGGCCGCGGTGCTGCGTGCCGGGGCGGACGGCGCACCGCTGACCGAGGAGGAACGCGCCCACGAGGCCGAACAGGAAGCGCTCCGGGAGAAACGCTCGCGGGTGAACACCGCGGCACGCGCCGACTATCTGGTCCGTGAAGCGATGGCTCAGGGCAAGTTCGAGAACCTGCAGTACGCCGGCAAACCCATTCCCGGTCTGGACGGCGGCTACGACCCCGATTGGTGGCTCAAGGGCCTCATCCAACGGGAGAACCTGAGTGGTCTGGCCCCGGAAGCCATTCTTCTGCGCACCGTCGACCGCGAGCTCGACTCCACCCTGGACGGGCTGCCCGGTGAACGACAGGTCCGGGAGGCCCTGGAGGAGTTCAACCGTCGGGTCATCAATGCCCGGCGGCAGCTTCAGGGCGGACCCCCGGTGGTCACCCCCACCCGGGACGTCGAGGAGGAAGTGGGGCGCTGGCGCTCACGGCGAGCCGCCGTCGAGCCTTCCGAAGAGCCGCCGACGCCGGAATCCAGCCAGCGCTGGTGGCGCCGGCTCTGGCGCGGCGAGGCCTAGCCCGCGAGGCACCCCTGGCGGAGCGACCGGTTCCGGGGTGCCTTCTCCCCGGGACGTGCCCTTGTCAGGCGGGGACCGCGAGCACCGACTGCCCTGCCAGCTCCCGGCTCATGAAGACGCTGTTCGGGTCCTCGACGTAGCCGCCGAACGGACGGCACTCCCGGAACCCCGCCTGCCGGTAGAGTGCCCGTGCGGGTTCGAAGAAGGCCATGCTCCCGGTCTCCAGCGAGACCCGGGTGACGCCGCGGCGCCAGGCGTCCTCCAGCAGGAAGTCCAGCATCCGCCGCGCGACGCCTCGGCCCCGGTACTCCGGGTGGGTGCGCATGGATTTCAATTCCTCGTGCGCGATGTCGATCGTTTTGAGGGCGCCGGTGCTGATCAGTTCGCGGCCGAGATGAGCCGTGAACAGGCGGACGGAAGGATGCAGAAGCGCCTCGACATCCAGGGCGTGGCAGCTTTCCGCCGGGGCGGTCTGTGACAGCTCGGCCTGATGGGTGGTCAGGAAGTCTTCCAGCGCGGGGGTGGTGAGCCGGACACGTTCGATCATGATTTCCACCCCTTCACCATCCCAGACGGGAATTACAGGGGTGTTTCCTCAGGGTGTCAGGGCTGTTTTGTCCGGCGCTATCCGGCATCGCGGGTTTCCGTGGTGGCGGCGTGCCGGGCGGCCACGGCATCGAGCCAGCGGTCCAGCTCGGAGGCCTTGCGGAACACCAGGACGGGCGGCGCCGCGGGTTCCTCGGCCCACGCCCGGATCCTGGAACGTTTGCCGGAGAACGACCGGAAGTGCCAGAGCAGAATGGAATCGGAGGAGAACGTCTGCTTCAGACTCTCGACGTTCCCGTTGCACGCCGGTTGCCGGTCCATGACCCGCAGGAAGGTCCGGCGCAGCAAGCGGCCCAGGGAGACCAGACGCGAATAGTCGAGTCCCACCACCAATTCCGTCCGGGCCAGCACGACGTCCCGGAACTGACGGTACGCGCTGTCCAGGATCCACTCGTCCCGGCCGGCGATGTCCTCCGCGAGGACCAGCATGTCCTCGGAACTTCGGCTCGTCCACGCTGCCTGTGATGCGGGAAGCCAGCCGATCTCATCGTCGACGGAATGCCAGGGGATCCCGGTGATTTCGCTCAGACGGGCCGCCGCCGTCGACTTCCCTGTTCCGGTCGCTCCGTAGAACAGGATCCTTCGGGGCAGGGGGAAATCCACGGATGCTCGGCTCATGGCCCCAGCCTAACCAGAGGTTCGAAGTGGCGGGAGGGGGACCGGGCCTCCGTATCATGGGCGCATGAACGAGGAAACCGTGCCCGTGGCGAATGGCCGGCACTGCGAAGTCATCGCCGGAACTCATTCCGGCAAGACCGGCGTCGTGCAGGACATCAACACCAGCAAGACCGGCGCCGTCACCATCACTGTGCTCCAGGCCGACGGCGTGCGTTTCAAAACCCTCGCGAAGAACGTGCGCGTCACGGCCTGACCACCTGCCCGTGCCGCTGGACTGCGGAGGAGAAGTCAGCGCGCGACGACGGTCAGCGGCTTCTGCGGCAACGCGCAACTGGCGAGCGGCTCTCCGGCTCCGACACTCAGCGCTGCGCCTCCGATGTGGACCGAATCGAAGCACGTGTCGATGCCGTAGGGCGTGGCGCTGACCGAGTAGTTCCCCGGCGGCAGATCGCCCGGCACGTTCAGATCCGTGCGGAAGCCGCCGTCGTCGGTCATCGGGACGAGCAGGCTGACGAGTGTGACGGATTTCGGATCCCTGAGCTGGACCTCCGCCTGAGCCTTCGAGCCGTAGTGGGGGTGACAGTCCGCGTCCGGGGCCTCCACGGTGAGGGTGTCCCCGGGGTGCGCCGTCGTGGCACTCAGATGAAACGGCGGCGGCGAGCAGCGCGTGGACGGCGGGATGCGCTGCCCGTCGAGGGCCATCATGCCGAAGAATCCCGCCAGCAGCAGAACCCCCAGTCCCAGAAGGCCGACGTTGAACAGGCGCCAGATGCGCGTGGCAGGATCGCTGCGGGTGCTCATGGCTTCATTCTGGGCGGCGGCAGCCCGGGTGCCGGTGACGATTGCATCACGATCGTCCGGTGATGCGGGAATTCCCGGAACGTTCACCCGGCCACGAGGTGGAGCGGAGCCGCGGCCTGTCCCACCAGGACCTCCTGGCCCCAGGTCAGGGTCAGTCGGTCATCCTCCATGCCGTCGCCGAACACCACCAGCTGCTCGGAGGACACCGTGGCGGTCAACGACTCGCCGGGCTGGAGCACACCTTCCGTCAAGGTCGCACCGGTCGCCGGGGACGGCCAGGCCTCGCGGACGAACCACGCCAGTTGGGGATCCGTAGGCGCGGGAAGGCGGCGTCCGCCACGTTCCCCGGCGATCGACGCGCACCAGCCGGTGGCGCCCGTGCCCGTGGAGACGATGAGGCCGGACGAGGACTGCCGCTCACGTTGTCCGTCCGGGGTGTGCAGCTCATAGCGTGCGGATTGATGGGAGGCGTGGCCGAGGAAAACCTCGTTGAGGGCGGAGAGCTCCTGGCCGTCGTCCGTCCTCGCCGTCACCATGGACAGCCGTTCCAGGGCCGGCCCCCAGTCGCCCGGCGTCCCGTCGGCCATCCGGGCGAGCAGCCCGGCGGCCTGCCGCGGGCTGTGGCGGACCAGCACCCCCGGATTCCGGCCCGGCTCCGCATTGACGCCGATCACGGGCTGCCCGGCCAGGTACTTAGCCGTGTTCGCCACCAGGCCGTCCTGCCCGACGACCACCACGACGTCGTCCGGCGCCATCAGGAACCGGCTGAGGTCCGCGCGCTCGACTTCGCCCGTCCGCCATCCCGCGGGCGCGGCCTGGCGCAGTGCGGCGCGGGCCTCGGTGAGGGTGTCATGCGCGGCCTGAACCTCCGCCAGGCCGCGGTTGCGGACCTTGAGGAAGAACTCCACCTGTCCGCGGGTCCCATGCCGGTCCAGGAGCTCGTCGAGCTCGGTCCGCCGGTGGACCAGGACCATTCGTGGATTGGCCATGAGCGTGTCCTCTCTACTTCTTCGCCGCGGTCAGGGCGGCCAGTGCGGTTCCGAGCATGTCCGGAGTGATGGTCAGGTTCTGGATGCCGGGCAGGTTCGCCGCGGCCTCCTTCAGCGCCAGGGCCAGCAGGATTCCCTGGTCGAGATCCCGGTAGGTGTCCATGGTGGCCTTCTCGCGAGCGGCCTCGGCTTCACCCACCATCCTGATCCTGCCAGCTTCCGCCTCCGCCGCCACCGCGCCGCGCTCGGCGGCTGCCTGCGCCTCGATGGCCGCGGCGGCCGCGCGTTCCTCCGCCTCGCGGCGGGCGTTGGCGCCCTCCTGGGCCACCAAGTTCTCCCGCCGGGCGGCGAGTTCGATCTGGTTGGCCAGCTCGTTCTCGGCGATGGCCCGTTCGCGTTCGACGGCGAGGGCCCGGCGTTCGAAGGTCGCCCGGTCCGCCTCCGCCTGGAGCTGCTCCCGGACCGGGGTCTGCAGCGCGCGCTCCACCTCGGTTTCGGGACGGATGGCGAGGACGTGGACCCCGAGTACCGCGATCCCGGTGTCCTGGAGGCGGGCGTCCCGGGTCAGTGTTCCCAGCAGCACCTCCCGCAGAGGCGCCGCACCGTTGGCCAGGGCTTCTGCGAGGGTGAACCGGGCCACGTGGTCGTTGGCGGCCGACTGGCAGAGCTGCCCGATGATGGTCTCCACCTGCTGGGCGCCCGTGGCCGGTGCTTCGTCCTTCTTCTTGAGCCCGAAGTCGAGGCGTGCGCTCGCGAGCACCGGATCCGTGAAGCGGTAGGTGATATTGGCCTGGACGCTGACGTCCTGGTGGTCCTGGGTGAGGGCGTGGAAGAGGGTGGGGAGCTCGCGGTCCTCCACGGGGATCTCGCTGAGGACCGAGGTCCCGGGGCGGTACCAGAAGGCCTGGCCCACACCCTGGTGGCGGACCTGGCCGGCCTGGAGGTGGACCACGTAGCCGGTGGGTCCGCCCAGGAAGTGGTTGATCCAGGGGTAGCTCTTGATGGTGGTCATGATGTCGCTCCTTCGGTAGTTATCGTCAACATGACGATAACTGAACTCTAGAGGCGCTTCCTCATTAATGTCAAGGTGACGATAAATGCTAGGCTGAGAGCATGACGACCCGGGACTCCGATGCGCTCGCTGCTTTCCACGCCTTTCCGGTGACGGTGGACATCGTCGCGCTGACCGTGCGCGACGGCGTGCTGCACGTGCTGCTGGTGCGTCGCCTGCTGGAGCCGTTCCGGGACCGGCTGGCGCTGCCGGGCGGGTTCGTCCTGCCGGGTGAGGGGCTCGCGGAGGCAGCCCGCCGCGAGCTCGCCGAGGAGACCGGCGTCGAACGCCTGCCCGGCCACCTGGAGCAACTGGCGAGTTACGGCCCCGCCGGACGCGACCCCCGTGGCGACGTCCTGACGGTCGCCCATCTGGTGCTCGCGCCGGACTTCCCCGTGGTGGCGGGCGGCGGGGACGCGAGCGAGGCTCTCTGGGTCCCGGTGGACCGGGTGCTGGACGACGCCGGGGAGCTGGCTTTCGACCACGCGCGGATCCTGGCCGATGGTGTGGAGCGGGCGCGCGCCAAGCTGGAGTACTCGCCGCTGGGTGCGGCGTTCTGCGGCGACGAATTCACGATCGCCCAGCTGCGGGGCGTCTATGAGGCGGTGTGGGGCGTCCGCCTTGACCCGAGGAACTTCCATCGCAAAGCCACGGGCGCCGCGGGATTCCTCGAAGAGACCGGGACGCTGTCCACCGGGGACGCCGGCCGCCCCGCCGCGCTCTACCGGCTGGCCCCGGAGGCCCGCTCGGGAAGCAAAGCGGTGCTGAGTCCGCCGCTCATGAGGCCGGCGGGCTGAGCAGGCCCGACGCGGGCCTGAACCGGGTCGGGCTCCGTGGCGAGGTTTGAGACACTGGAACCAGTCCCACCCAGCTCCGGAAGGCATCCCATGGCAAGCACCCTGCATCTCGTCCGACACGGCCAGACGGACTGGAACGTGCAGCGCCGCTTCCAGGGGCAGACCGACATCCCGCTGAACCGGACCGGCGTCGAGCAGGCTGCAGGCGTCGCCGAGGCGCTGCGCGACGTGCCGCTGGCCGCCGTCGTGACCTCGACCCTTGGCCGAGCGCTGGCGACCGGCCAGGCCATCGCCGACGCGCAGGACCTGCCCACGCCCGCCACGGACGCCCGCCTCATGGAGCGCCACTTCGGTGAGGCTGAAGGAATGCACGCCGACGATGTCACCCGGCTCTTCCCCGTCCGCGAAGAGATCCCGGGCCGGGAGAGCGACGACGAGCTGCGCGCCCGCGCCTTCGGCGCGCTGGAGGAACTGGCCGCGGCGCACGAGGGTGAGGAGATCGCCGTCGTGAGTCACGGCGGCTGGATGGCCATGGTCCTGCGCACCCTGGTGGGGGAGGCGTACGACTACTCCACGCTCACCAACTGCTCCGTGCACACCCTGATCTGGGACGCCGCCACGGGTGAGGTGCGGGTGGACGGCGTGGAGACCGCGGCTCACCTGGTCCGCGAATAGGGAACCGGGGCTAGAGGAGCCCGATCTTCCGGAGCTGTTCCGCCAGGCCGGCGCCGTCCGGGGCATAGACCCACGGGATCGCCGAACCCGAGTGATCCACATCCGGGGTGTGACCGCCGGCCAGGACCGCCTCGCCCACGGAGAGCTGGCGGATGGCCACCGCGGCCACGTTCTCCGGATGCCGCTGCGCGAACTCCGAATAGATCGCCTCGTCATGCTGGCCGTTGTCGCCCACCAGGAGCCACTTCACGCGCGGGAACTCCTGCGCCAGACGTTCCAGATTGTCCTGCTTGTGCTCGCGGCCGCTGCGGAACCACCGGTCCTCCGTCAGGCCCCAGTCGGTCAGGAGCATGGGGCCCACCGGGAAAAGGTTGCGGTGCAGGAAGCGGTTCAGGGTGGGAGCGGCGTTCCACGGACCGGTGGACAGGTAGAACACGGGGGCGTCCGGGTGGGCCCGGAGGATCCGTTCGTACAGGACCGCCATGCCGGTGGTGGCCATGCGGGCGCGTTCGTTCAGGACGAAGGCGTTCCAGAAGGCGAGCAGCGGGCGGGGGAGAGCCGTCACCATCACGGTGTCGTCGATATCGGAGAGGATGCCGAACTCCACATCCGGCGGCAGCACGAGCAGCGGGGCCTCGGCGGCGGGTGTCCCGGAGGCCCGGATGGTGGCCGTGTGCCAGCCCGGTTCCAGGTGCACGTCCACGGTGGTGTCCACCAGGCCGCCGCGGTCGGCTTCGACGCGCACCCGCGCGTCGCCGATCTCGATGTCCACCTCACGGTCCGGGATGGGCACCGAGGTGAACGCGCGCCAGCCGCGGATATTCTGATTGCCGTCCCGGGCCGCACGGTCGGCGCGGCTGCCGGGCAGCAGGCGGGAGGCGAGCATGACGCGGGCCAGGATCCGGACCTGCGTGGCGGACCCGTAGCCCGTGTAGGGGACCGTGGCCGGCTGGAAGTGGGTCTTCCGCGCCATCTTCAGACGCGCCGAATTGATGAAGGAGGAGATCCTGTGGGCCGCTCCGAAGAGCGGGTTGCCTGCCCAGGAGTGGCGGGCTGGCTCATGCTGCATGGGCTTAACTGTGACACAGACTGAAGGCCGTGCCGCCGCGGCACGGCCTTCAGGACTGTTTGGGCTGGTCCGGGGCGCGTCATGAGACGGCCATCCCCGGCGTCGACCGGGGCGGCGGACTTCTCCCCGGGCGAGCGGTTTCAGATGGTGCGCGGGGCCTTCGCCAGATTGGCCTCGAGCTCCGCCGCGTTCTGCCGGACGACGTACGCCGGGCGGTCGCGCTCCACGCGCCAGCTCTCGGCGAGCGGTCCGACGTTCACGGTGTCGAAGCCGAACTCGTCATAGAGGCGCGTGACGAGCTCGGCGGCCTCCGGGAAATCACTCGACGTGGCCAAGGCACGGCGGTTCTCCGTGCCGGACGGGGTGCCGTCCGTGGTGATGTCCGCGGCGGCGATGTGGTTGAAGCCCTTCGCCACCTTGGACTCCGGCAGGTGCTCCTGCAGGAGTCCGGAAGTGGTGGCTTCGCCGCGGTCCAGCGCCTCGATGTGGCCGTCCCGCTCCCAGTAGTAGTTGTTCGTGTCGACCACGACCTTGCCCGCCAGGGGCGCCACGGGGACGTCTGCATACGCCTTCAGGGGGACGGTGACGACGGCGAAGTCGCCGGCGGCCGCAGCCTCCTCAGCCGTCGCGGCCCGTGCCCGGGGGCCGAGCTCCGTCACCAGCTCGGTGAGGGTCTCCGGCCCGCGCGAGTTGCTGATGACGACGTCGTAGCCCAGCTCCACGGCCTTGCGGGCCACCTGGCTGCCGATGTTTCCTGCTCCGATGATTCCAATGGTTTCGCTCATGCCCGTCACAACCGCCCCCGGGGGCACTCCATTCCGGCGTTGAGAAATATGACGTGGAATGAATTTCGGGGGTGAGTGGTCACTCCGGCAGGAGGATCAGATCCAGATACGCCTCCAGGCTCGCGGCCACATCCACGGTGTCCGGCGCGTAGAGCCGCTGGAGCTGCATGCCGTCCCAGAGGCCGATCAGGGAGGCGGCCGCCTGCGCGGGCTCGACGCCGGGCCGCAGCTTGCCGGCCGCGCCCAGCGCTTGCAGTTCCCCGGTGTACTCGTCGCGGAGCCGCTCGAAGCGCTCGGCGAAATAGTCGCGCCCGGGGTGGCCCTCCGTGGTCGATTCGCCGCTGAGCACCGCGTAGAGCTGAGTGAGGCCGGCGATGTCCACATTCGCCCGCGCCTGCAGGAGCACCATCTCCCGGAAGGGCATGGGACCCAGCCTCGAGACGCCGCCGCTGTCCCGCTGTTCCAGCACGGCCAGGAGCAGATCGCTCTTGCGTTTGAAGTGGTGCAGGAGGCTCGTCTGGCTCATGCCCACCTCGTCGGCGACGTCCTGCAGGCTCCCGGCGTGATAGCCGCGGGTGGCGAAGACGTTCAGCGCAGCGTCGACGATTTTCTGCCGGGTCGCGGCCGTCTTGGCGTAGGGGCCGCGTTTGCCCGTGCGGGGGGCTCTCTGAGCGCTCATGGAGTGGAGCATAGCGCCGGTGGCCTTAACAATTTGAATTTAGAGTGACTACTCGAAATTTGTGTTAGCCTCGTCACACTGGCCGCGCCGGCCTCCGTCGTCCGGCGCCCGCTACAGGTACAGAGAGGTATGTGTCATGCCCCATGTTTCCCGGAGACGGCTGCTCAGCACTGGACTGGGTGCCATGTCCCTGGCCGCGCTCAGCGCTTGTGCCACACCCGGCACGCACTCCGTCAACGCCGACCCGGTCATTCCCGCCGCGAGCGGCCAGAAGATCCGCCTCACCTACTGGGCCTGGCTCAAGGACTTCCAGAAAGTGGCCGACCTCTGGAACGCGAAGAACCCTCAGGTCCAGGTGGACATCGTCTGGATCCCCGGAGGGAATTCCGGCGGCTACCAGAAGATGTACTCCGCGCTGGCCGCCGGCGCCGGTCCCGACCTCGCCCAGATCGAACTGCGCTCCATCCCGGAGTTCATGCTCGTCAACGGCCTCGTGGACCTGAACCGCTACGGCGCCCAGGAATTCGCCCCGCTCTACGACCCCACGCTCTGGGGCCAGGTCAGCTTCACCGGAGGCGTCTACGGCATCCCCCAGGACTCCGGCCCCATGGCCACCTTCTACCAGCCGGCGCTCTTCGAGAAGGTGGGGGCCGCCCCGCCGAAGACCTGGGACGAGTGGGCCGCCGTGGGCAAGGAACTCCGGAAGGCGGGAAGTTACATCGACTGCTTCGCCATCAGCGACGCCAGCCCCTTCGCCGCCTTCGCGGGACAGGCGGGCGCCACCTGGTTCCGGCCCGAGGAGGACGGCTGGGCCATCAACATGACGGACGATGCCACGCTGAAGGTGGCCCGCTTCTTCGACAAGGCGATCGACGACGGCCTGGTCCAGACAGGCTTCACGCACTACAGCCCGGCCTGGTTCGCCGCGGCGGCCAAGGGCGGGATCGCCTCCGTCACCTCGGGCAGCTGGGGCGACGCCCTCGTCGAAGGCATCAGCGGCGGCAAGGGCAAGTGGAAAGCCGCGCCCATGCCCGTGTGGGGCGGCACCGGCTTCGGCTCCAGCTACCTCGGCGGCTCCACCACGGCCGTGCTGGCCGGCAGCAAGCACCCCCGCGAGGCACTTGAGTTCGCCGTCTGGCTGACCACCTCCCGGGAAGGCATCGACGCGATGATCAAGCACAGCGGCATCGGCTGGTCGCCCGCCAAGGACTTCGTGGGCACGGCCCGCCAGCAGCCCTCCGAGTTCTTCAGCGGCCAGAACTACTTCAAGGACGTGCTGATCCCGGCCAGCCGGGAACAGAACCCGAAGTGGTCCTGGTGGCCCATCACCCAGCAGACCTTCAACATTCTCAGCGACGGCTTCCGGAAGAAGGCGGGCGGCACCTCCCTGGTGGACGCCGTGGCCGCCGCGGAGCAGGACGTCATCACCGTCTTCAGGAACAAGGGCCTGACCATCAGGAAGGAACAGGGATGAGCAGCACACCAGCTTCAGTGACCCGGAGCGCGGTCCGGGGCGGACGCTCCCGCGCCGCCGCCCGTGCACCCTGGATCCTCCTGGCGCCGTTCCTGGCGCTTTTCACCCTCACCTTCGTGCTGCCGATCCTGGTCGCCGTGATCTCCAGTTTCACCAAGGTCACCCGCAGCGGGCTGTTCGGGGAGAAGGGCGTGAGCAGCGGGTTCGCCGGCTTCGACAACTACGCCCAGGCCCTCGGGGACAGCAATTTCATCGCGTCGATCGGGCGTGTGCTGCTCTTCGGCGTCGTGCAGGTGCCCGTCATGATCGTGCTCTGCACCATCCTCGCCCTCCTCCTGGAATCCGCCTCGGCCCGCTGGCCCGGGTTCTTCCGTGCCGCCTACTTCATGCCGTACGGCGTGCCCGGAGTGATCGCCACCATCCTCTGGTCCTTCCTCTACGTGCCCGGACTGAGCCCGTTCATCGACATCGCCGGGAGCATGGGCATCACCCTGGACTTCCTGGGGCCGGATCATGTCCTGTGGTCGATCGCGAACATCGTGACCTGGAGCTACACCGGCTACAACATGCTCATCATCGTCGCTCAGCTCAAGGCCATCCCCGGTGAGCTGTATGAGGCGGCGCGGGTGGACGGGGCCTCGCCGTGGCGGATCGCCCGCAGCATCCAGCTGCCGCTCATCACCCCCGCGCTGGTGCTGACCACCGTGTTCTCGATCATCGGCACCCTGCAGCTCTTCGCCGAGGCCCAGGTGCTCAAGACCTCGGCCCCGGCCATCGACAGCCAGTACACGCCGAACCTCTCCGCATACTCCACGGCCTTCGCCTACAACGATTACAACGTCGCCGCGGCCCAGGCCGTCCTGATCGCGCTCGCGGCGTTCATCCTCTCCTTCGTCTTCCTCCGCCTCACGAACAGGAAGTCCTCATGACCACCACCACGGAAGCACCCGCCAGCCCCCGGACCGCCGAAGCGCCCCGGGCGGGCGCCGGCCGCGCAGCCGGCCGCAAGCGTTCCAGCACCATCCTCGTCACGGCGATCCTCGTCGTCGTCGCGCTGTACTTCCTGGTGCCCGTGTACTGGGTGCTGGTGGCCTCCACCAAGACCACCCAGGATCTGTTCTCCACCAACGGCTTCCTGTTCTCCGGGCACTTCGCCCTCTGGGACAACCTCGCGAGGGTGCTCAGCTACGACGACGGCGTCTTCCTCCGCTGGTTCCTGAACTCGGTGCTCTACGCCGGAGTGGGCGCGCTGCTGGCCACTTACCTTGCCGCCGCGGGCGGCTACGCCCTCGCCAAGTACGAGTTCCGTGGCCGCAACGCTGTGTTCGGCACGATCCTCGGCGGAGTCCTGGTCCCGGGCACCGCCACGGCCCTGCCCATGTTCCTGCTATTCAGCCAGCTGGGCCTCGCCAACACCTACTGGTCGGTGCTCATCCCGTCCCTGGTGTCCCCCTTCGGCCTGTTCCTCTGCCGCATCTACGCCCAGGCGACGGTGGACACCGCCCTGATCGAGGCGGCGCGCATCGACGGCGCCGGGGAGCTGAAGATCTTCCACACCATCGGCCTGCGGGTTCTCACGCCGGCCCTGGTCACGGTGTTCCTCTTCCAGCTCGTCGGGATCTGGAATAACTACTTCCTGCCGCTGGTCATGCTCTCGGACAGCAAGCTGTACCCGATCACGCTCGGCCTGAACAACTGGCTGTCCCAGGTGGACCGCCTGCCCGAGTTCTACGAACTCACCACGGGCGGCGTGCTGCTCTCCATCATCCCGCTGGCCATCGCCATGATCGTCCTGCAGCGCTTCTGGCGCGGGGGCCTGACCGAAGGAGCCGTCAAATGACCGCCGCCTACCTCACCAGCACCGCGCCCGGGGAGGGACGCCGCAGCCCGGCCCGCGCACGGCTCGCCTCGGACGCGCCGGAGCTGAGCCTCGACGGCGACTGGGCTTTCCGGCTCCTTCCGGCCGCGCCCGGCACCCCGGCGGGGGCACTGGTTCTGCCCGAGGGCGAGGGCGCCGAGGACTTCGCGGCCCCCGGCTTCAGCCCCGACGGCTGGGACGCCCTGCCGGTCCCGTCCCACTGGGTCCTGCAGGGCGACGGGAAGTACGGCCGGCCGATCTACACCAACGTCCAGTTCCCGTTCCCCTGCGAGCCGCCGTTCGTCCCGGACACCAACCCGACCGGTGACCACCGCCGCGTCTTCACGCTGCCCGAGAGCTTCGACGGCGCCGAACGGATCCTGCTCCGCTTCGACGGGGTGGAGTCGCGGTACAAGGTGTGGCTCAACGGGACGGAGATCGGCGTGGGGTCGGGCAGCCGGCTGGCTCAGGAGTTCGACGTCACCGAGGCCGTGCGACCGGGGGAGAACGTGCTCGCGGTCCGGGTGCACCAGTGGTCCGCCGCCAGCTATCTCGAGGACCAGGACCAGTGGTGGCTGCCGGGCATCTTCCGCTCGGTCACGCTCCTGGCCCGTCCCGTGGGCGGGCTCGACGACCTCTGGCTGCGCACGGCGTACGACGGCGACGCGTCCGGGACCGGGCAGGGCACGGTCGTGCCCGAGGTGAGTGCGGGCGAGGCGGCGTTCCCGGTCCGGTTCCGGATCGCGGAACTGGACGTCGACGTCGTCTGGGAGCGCCCCGGCGACGTGGCCCCGGTGGTGGTGGCCGGCGTCGAGCCGTGGAGTGCCGAGACGCCGCGGCTCTATGAGGCGACCGTCGAGGCGCAGAGTGAGACCGTCACGCAGCGGATCGGCTTCCGCACGGTCCGGATCGAGGGCGACCGGTTCCTGGTCAACGGCCGGCGCGTGGTGTTCCACGGCGTCAACCGGCACGAGACGCATCCCGAGCGGGGGCGCGCCTTCAACGAGGAATTCGCCCGCGAGGACCTGTTGCTCATGAAGCGCTTCAACGTCAACGCGATCCGCACGAGTCATTACCCGCCGCATCCGCGCCTGCTGGATCTGGCCGATGAGCTGGGATTCTGGGTGATCCTGGAGTGCGATCTGGAGACGCACGGCTTCGAGCGGCACGGCTGGGAGGGCAACCCCGGCGACGACCCCGTCTGGCGCGACGCCTTGCTGGACCGCATCGAACGGACCGTGGAGCGCGACAAGAACCACCCCAGCGTCGTCCTGTGGTCGCTGGGCAACGAATCCGGCACCGGCGCGAACCTCGCCGCCATGGCCGCCTGGGTGCACGCCCGCGACCCCGAACGGCCCGTGCACTATGAGGGTGATTACTCCGGCGCCTACACCGATGTGTACTCCCGCATGTACTCCTCCATCCCGGAGACCGAGTCGATCGGGACGGACGGCGCCACCGATCTGCTGCTGGGGTGCAGCGCCGCGGAGTCGCTGCGGCAGCGCCGTAAGCCGTTCATCCTCTGTGAGTACATCCACGCCATGGGCAACGGCCCGGGCGCGATCGACCAGTACGAGGACCTCGTGGACCGGCACCCCCGGCTGCACGGCGGCTTCGTCTGGGAATGGCGCGACCACGGACTGCTCAGCCGCACCGCGGACGGCACCCCGTTCTTCGCGTACGGCGGTGACTTCGGGGAGGAGATCCACGACGGCAACTTCGTCATGGACGGCATGGTCCTCGCCGACGGCACCCCCAGCCCGGGACTCCACGAGTACCGCCAGGTGGTCTCGCCGTTGCGGCTGACGCTGAGCGGGACGGCCGCTGCGCCCGTCGTCCGGGTGGAGAACCGTCGCCATAGCGCGCCGGCGGCGGACGTGCGGATCAACCTGCGGCTGGAGCACGACGGGCGCCCGGTGGACACGGGTGCGCTTGCGATCGTGGGCGACGACGGCGGGGCGCTGGCTGCCGGGGCGTCGGCCGCCTACGCTCTTCCCGCGGTGCCGGTGTCCCCGGAGGGTGAGACGTGGCTGACAGCCGAGGTCGTGCTCGCCGCGGACACCGCGTGGGCGGAGGAGGGGCACGTTCTCGCTTCCGCTCAGCTCGACCTGACCCCAGCGCGGGAGCGCCGGGCGGGCCCCCGTCCGGCGGCGGCCTCTTCCCGCGCCCTCTCCGGTGCTCCGCGCCGGCTGGAGCTGGGCCCCGCGGTGTTCGACGGCGGCCTGCTCACCTCGCTGGCCGGACAGTCCGTGGAGGCGCCGCGGCTGGAGCTCTGGCGGGCGCCCACGGACAACGATCGCGGGCAGGGCTTCGGCTCCTACGACGCCGCCGACCCGCGCTCGCAGGGCGTCCGGGGGCTCGGCACGGGTCAGCCCGCGCCGACCTGGGAGGAGGTCTGGCGGTCCGCCGGACTGGACCGGCTCCACCGCCGGATCGAGTCCGTGCAGGCGACGGACCGTTCGCTCACGGTCCGCGCCCGGTACGCGGCCGCGGACACCGCCCGGTCCTTCCACCTCGACGAGCACTGGGAGCTGTCCGGGGAGGACCTCTGGCTGCGGCTCGACCTCACCCCGAGCGGGAACCACGTCCGTGACCGGGCGTGGGATCTGCTCCTGCCCCGGATCGGGGTGCGGTTCGGCCTGCCGTCGGAGGTGTCCGGCGCGGAGTGGTTCGGCACGGGCCCTCGTGAGTCGTACCCGGACAGCCGCCATGCCGCTCTGGTCGGACGCCACGCGGACAGCGTGGAAGGCCTGGGGACCGTCTACTCCCGTCCCCAGGAGAACGGCCACCGGAGCGACATGCGGGAGCTGGATCTGCTGCTGGGCGGCGCGGGTGGCGCGGGTGGCCCGGGGACACCCTGGCTCCGCGTCGAGGCGGAGCGGGATTCCGCCGGACGCCTGCCCGGGTTCACCCTCTCCCGGCACACGGCGCAGGAACTGTCCGGCGCGGCCCATCCGCACGAGCTCCCGGATTCGGACCGCACCTGGCTCTACCTCGACGCCGCCCAGAACGGGCTGGGCTCGCGCGCCTGCGGACCCGATGTCTGGCCCGAGTACGCCCTGCGCCCGGAGGCCCGCACGCTGCTGCTGAGGTTCACGGCGCTCTGAGGATCTGACCTGCCTTAGCCCCCAACGCCGACGGCCGCCGTCGTGCCCTCCCGAGAGTGCACGACGGCGGTCAGTCCGGAGGAAGCTCGTTCCCCCGCACGAGGCTCCGCGACGCAGCCTCCTCCGGGCCACCAGCCCACCCGTGCCCCGGGGCCCACGCCATAGCCTCCGACACGGGGCCCAGGGACAGCGTGGGATCTACCATCCGACCCACCAACGCTTCCGCGCTCGCGGGGTCGGGGTCGACACCGACGGTGCGGGCCAAGCGTGTGAATTCATGCCGGCCCACGGGTGATTTCCACGTCGCAGGGATCTGGAACGTTGTGGTCTCAGCCGGGAGCTGGCTGGCGGCGCGTCGGGCGTCAAGGGCTTTCTGGAGTTCGCGGGCGTTGAACCGCTGGGTCTTGGCGATGACGACCAGATCTACGAGGTCCTTCACCCGCGTGGAGGGGCGGCCGCCAAAGGTGGTCATGACGCCCGAGACTTTGTCGGCGACGTGATCGGCCAGGGGGTAGAGCCGGTAGGGGGAGGTCTTGAGTTCCTTGGCCAGCTCCATGCGCGTGGCCGGCTCCCTGACTTCAGGGGTTCCGACGGGCGCGGGAGTGAGAGCGACATCGACGGAGACCTCGCCCAGGTTCTTGCCGGTCTGGGCATCGCGGGCGACGAACACGGCTTTGCGCAGCCGGACGCCGGGCTGATTGCTGCCACGGCCGGTGTCGACCGTGCGGACCAGTTCGAAGCTCAGATGGTCGCCGAATTCGATGCGGACACGCTGTTCCAGGTCACGGATCGCTTCGTCCAGATCCTGGTCGGTTCCCAGATCAAGGTCTTTCGTGGCCCGGGTGTCGGGGACTCGCGCGAGCATGGCGCTTCCGCCCTTGAGCATCCAGCCCTCGCCGCCGTCGGCAAAGACGCGGGAAAGGAATCGGTCGAAGCGAGCGAGGGTCAGCTGCTCGTGCACGCTCTTGGTGGTCGCCCCGCTCTTGAGGTCCTGCTGAGCCTTGGCCTTCAGTGCCGTGACCAGCGCCGTCCAGGACGCGTAGCCCTCACTCATGCGGCCGCGCCCAGCGGATGCAGTCCAGCGTGTTCGTACAGCCACTCCGCGACAGCTGCACCATCGCCGGCCTCGAAACCTCGGCCGGCCGCCAGTGGTGCCAGAGCATCAGAGAGCCGGCGGGGGTGTACGAGGCGTCCGGCTTGAATCGCGTCCCTGACGACATCGATGACCAGGCTCGACTCGACCCAGGTGGCCATGAGGTCTGCGATCATCCGCTCAACCGTCAGCACGGGCACCGACCCGGCCCAGGTCACGTCCACAGGCTGGAGCTGTCCGTGCCGGATACGCACGTCCGGCTGCCGTGTCGTCTTGCGGGATGCGGAGATCAGTTCGTGGTCCCCGGGGTAGAAATCGCCCAGGCCATGCAGGATCGCCGCGTCGACCCCGGCGACGACCAGGCCCTGCGCGCCGTGCTCCGACGCCGGGGCGTCGAAACCCTTCAGCGACAGCCACGTCGCCGCGATGTCCTCATGCTCGAGCTCGGGCGCCCCGACCATCCGGTACACGCCCCGGCGTCCTGCAGGAATCAGCACCCCCGCATCCGCCATCCGGGACACCTGAAACGGAGACACCCCGGCGGCGCTGGCCTGGGCGGCCGTGACCAGCCCTCCGCGGTCCTCCGCCAGGCGCCCGAGAAGCGCGACAGCCTCATATGTCATGCATCAATTATAGCGCTGAGCGCTATAAACGAACAGAAGCAAATCTGTCGCCTTCACCCCCAACGCCGACGGCCGCCGTCGTGCCCCTCCGTGGAGAGTGCACGACGGCGGCCGTCGCGGTCAGCGCCTCAGCGCCGGAAGACCGGTGCCGGTCAGCCCGGCAGCGGTGCGCCGGTGAGCTTGATCTGGCGGTTCTGGTCTTTGTAGAGCAGGTAGCGGAACTGGCCCGGGCCGCCCGCGTAGCAGGCCTGCGGGCAGAAGGCGCGCAGCCACATGTAGTCGCCGGCCTCCACCTCGACCCAGTCGTTGTTGAGCAGGTACATGGCCTTGCCCTCCAGGACGTACAGACCGTGCTCCATGACGTGCGTCTCGGGGAACGGGATGACGCCGCCGGGCTGGAAGGTGACGATGTTGACCTGCATGTCGTGCGCCAGGTCGTCCGAGGGCACGAAGCGCTGGGTCTTCCAGGCGCCATCGGTGTCCGGCATCGCGACGCCTTCCACATCCTTCTCGTTGGTGACGAAGGAGGTGGCCTCGTAGCCTTCCAGGCGGTCGTAGGCCTTGCGGATCCAGTGGAACGTGGCGATGTCCTCGGAGGTGTTCTCCACGCCCCATTCGTCACCGGCGGCCAGGTAGGCGTAGCCGCCCTCCTCGAGGACGTGCTTCTCGCCCTTGAGGTTGAGGTTCAGCGTGCCCTTGACCACGAAGATCACGCCTTCGACGCCGGATTCGAACTCCGCCTTCGGAGCGCCGCCGCCCGGGCTCACCTCGACGATGAGCTGGGAGAAGGTGGTGGCGAAACCGGAGATCGGGCGGGCGATGATCCACGAACGGGTCTTCGTGAAGCCCGGGATCAGGCTCGTCACGATGTCCGTCAGAACGCCCTTGGGGATGACGGTGTACGCCTCCGTGACGATCGCGCGCTCGGTGGTGAGATGGGTCTGCGGCGGCAGGCCACCCGTGGGGTAATAGAGATTTCCCATGAAGGACTCCTTCGTGAATCAGTGAGAAGTGGTGGCGAGCCGCGGGTGCGCGAGCACCGTCAGCTCCGGGAGTGCGACGCCGGTCAGGGCGAGGACCTCGTCCTCACCGACCGCGCCGCACTGAACGCCGCGCAGGACGAAGTTGGCCAGCGCCCGGGCGGTGGCGGGTTCGTCCATGACGCCCGCGTCCGTCTGGGAGAAGTAGTTCTTCAGGCGCGTGGTGGCCGCGGCCAGGCCCTCGCGGTAGAAGGCGTAGCTCGCCGCGAAACGGCTCGGCAGCTGATGCGCGTGCAGATCCCAGCCCTGGTAGTAGCCGCGCTCCAGGGAGCGGCGGACCAGGCGGCCGTGCAGCTTCCAGGCGTTCTCCACGTTCTCACCCACGGGGATGATGTTCGTGGAGCCGTCGGACAGACGGATGCCGGTCCCGGCCACGGCCAGCTGCATGATCTCCTTGGCCACGTCGGCCACCGGGTGCTCCATGGACTGGTACTCCGCGGCGATCTGGAGGCTGGCCGAGTAGTCGTAGGTGCCGTAGTGCAGGCTGCTGATGCGGCCCGGCACCACGTGCGGCAGCTGCGCCACCGGGTGGGTGCCTTCGTGGCCCAGGATGAGCTGCGGCGTCTCCACCTGCACCTCGAAGCGCAGACGGCCGGCGGGCAGACCGTGGATCTCCTCCAGGCGGGAGACCACGTGGTCCATGGCCGTGACCTGGTCCACGGTGGTCACCTTCGGCAGGGTCAGGACCAGGCCGTCGGGAAGACCGCCCTGCTCCACCAGTGTGGAGACGAACAGGTCCAGGGTGCGCAGGCCGCGGGCCCGGGTGGGGGCCTCGAAGCACTTGAAGCGGATGCCGATGAACGGGGGAGCCGTGCCGGCCTCCACCGCCTGGTGGACGGCCTTGGCCGCGGTCACCACGTCGGCGTCCTCGGCCTCGTCGCCACGGTTGCCGTAGCCGTCCTCGAAGTCCAGGCGGAGGTCCTCGATGGGCTCGTTCGCCAGCTTGGCCGCGACGCGCGGCGCGACGGCGGCGTTCAGCTCCTCGGACTGCCCCAGCAGGGCGCCCAGGGCTTCGAGGCCGCCGTGCTGCGCGACGACGTCGTTCGCGGCCTGGCCCCACTCCGCCGCGAAGTCCGGCGTGAAGCGGTCCGCGGACACGTACACCGTGTGGATGGGCTGGCGGCTGCCGTCATCGCCCGGATAGTTGCGGTCCAGGAGCGTGTCCGTGGCCGCGAGCCGGGTCTCGACGCCGGCCAGATCGGCTGCGGAGAGCGAGGTGCCCGCCATCAGTCGACCAGCTCGTACGCAGGGGTGGTGAGGAAGTCCACGAAGCCCTCGCCCAGGCACAGCTCGGCGATCAGCTCGCTGGCCGGGGAGTAGTACTTCTCGAAGGCCTCTTCGCCCACTTCGCCGCGCAGCTTGTCGGTCTCCTCGGTGAGGATCTGCCGGACCAGCTCGCGGGTGACCGTGTTGCCGGTGTCGGCGAGCACGGAGCCGGCGTTGATCTGCTGCCACACCTGGGAGCGGGAGATCTCGGCGGTGGCCGCGTCCTCCATGAGGTTGTGGATGGCCACGGCGCCGTTGCCGGAGATCCACACCGCGGTGTAGGCGACGGCGACGTAGAGGTTCAGACGCAGGCCGGCCTCGGTGACCTCACCCTTGGCTGAGGCGACGTCGAGGAGCTGTGCTGCGGTGACCTCCACCTCGGGGCGCTGCTTGTCCAGCTGGTTCGGCTTGTCGCCGAGGAAGGAGTCGAACACCTCGACGCAGATCGGGACCAGGTCCGGGTGGGCCACCCAGGAGCCGTCGAAGCCGTCGGTGGCCTCGCGGGTCTTGTCGTTGCGGACCTTGGCGAAGGCGGCCTCGGTGACCTCCGGCTCGCGGCGGTTCGGGATGACGGCGGCCATGCCGCCCATGGCGAAGGCGCCGCGCTTGTGACAGGTCTTCACGAGCAGCTCGGTGTAGGCGCGCAGGAACGGCGCGGTCATCTGGACCGAGGCGCGGTCCGGGAAGAGGAAGTCCGCACCGGCGTCGCGGAAGTACTTCACGATGCTGAACATGTAGTCCCAGCGGCCGGCGTTCAGGCCGGAGGCGTGGTCGCGCAGTTCGTAGAGGATCTCCTCCATCTCGAACGCCGCCGGGATGGTCTCGATCAGCATGGTGGCGCGGACGGTGCCGTAGGGGATGCCGACGTACTCCTGGGCGAAGGTGAAGACGTCGTTCCAGAGGCGGGCCTCCAGGTGGCTCTCCATCTTGGGCAGGTAGTAGTACGGGCCGTGACCGTTCTCGATCAGCTGCTTGGCCACGTGGAAGAAGTGCAGACCGAAGTCCACCAGCGCGCCCACACCGACCTGGCCGTCCACCAGGACGTGCTTCTCGTCCATGTGCCAGCCACGCGGACGGGTCACGACGACGGCGAGCGGCGCGTCCGTGCGGAGGCGGTACTCCTTGCCCTCCGGGGAGGTGAAGGAGAGGGTGCCGCGGGCGCCGTCGCGCAGGTTGAGGATCGCGTCGATGACGTTGTGCCACGTCGGGGTGCTGGCGTCCTCGAGGTCGGCGAGCCAGACCTTGGCTCCGGAGTTCAGGGCGTTGATGGCCATCTTGGCCGGCGAGGCCGGACCGGTCATCTCGACGCGGCGGTCCTGCAGGGCGGCGGGCGCCTCCGCGACCTTCCAGTCCCCCGAGCGGACCTCGGCGGTCTCCGGGAGGAAGTCCAGGGTCCCGGTCTTGGCGACCTGTTCGCGCTTGGTGACGCGGGCGTCGAGCAGTTCATTGCGGCGTGCCGCGAACTTCTGGTGCAGGGCCTCCACGAAAGCGAGGGCTTCCGGGGTGAGGATCTCCTCGGCGCGCTCCACCGGCTGGGGGTTGGTGACGGTGATGGTCATGTGCTGTCCTAACTTCTCCAAGGTGCCGTCCGGCCCGAGGGGCCGGACGGCGTGTGCTGGATTGCCCAGCCGGTCAGAGGGCTGCCGCTGCCTCAGCAGCGGCCGAATTGGCGTGGGCGGCTGCGGCCACGGCCGCGGCGACGTCCTTGGTCACCTGAAGATCGAAGATACTCGGGATGATGTAGCTCGCGTTGAGTTCATCATCCGCCACGCGGTTGGCGATGGCTTCGGCCGCGGCCACGAGCATGTCCGGGGTGATGTCGCTGGCTCCGGCATCCAGAAGACCGCGGAACAGGCCCGGGAAGGCCAGCACGTTGTTGATCTGGTTCGGGAAGTCGCTGCGGCCGGTGGCGACGACGGCGGCGTGCTTGGACGCGACCACCGGATCGACCTCGGGGGTGGGGTTGGCCATGGCGAAGACGATCGCGTCGTCGGCCATGGAGGCCACGTGCTCCTCGGCCAGGATGTTCGGAGCGGAGACGCCGATGAAGACGTCGGCGCCCACCAGGGCCTCGTGAAGGCTGCCGGAGAAGCCTTCCTCGTTGGTGTTGGTGGCGATCCAGGTGCGGTGGTGGTCGTCGTAGCTCTCACCCTTGTGGATGGCGCCGGAGCGGCCGGCGGCGATGATGTGCTGGGCGCCCTGGGCCTTGAGGAGCTGGATGATGGCGGAGCCGGCGGCGCCGACGCCCGAGACCACGATCTTGACGTCGGCGATCTTCTTGCCCACCACGCGCAGGGCGTTGACGAGGGCGGCGAGGGTGACGATGGCGGTGCCGTGCTGGTCGTCGTGGAAGACGGGGATGTCGAGTTCCTCGCGCAGGCGGGCCTCGATCTCGAAGCAGCGGGGAGCCGCGATGTCCTCGAGGTTCACGCCGCCGAAGACGGGTGCCAGGAGCTTGACGGTGCGGATGATCTCCTCGGTGTCCTGGGTGTCCAGGCAGACCGGCCAGGCATCCACGTTGGCGAACTGCTTGAAGAGCGCGGCCTTGCCTTCCATGACGGGCAGGGCTGCCGCCGGGCCGATGTTGCCCAGGCCCAGGACGGCGGAACCGTCGGTCACGACCGCCACGGTGTTGCGCTTGACGGTCAGGTTGCGCGCCGCGGAAGGATCCTCGGCGATCGCCATGCAGACGCGGGCGACGCCGGGGGTGTAGGCGCGGGACAGGTCGTCACGGTTGCGCAGCGGGACCTTAGGGACCACCTCGAGCTTGCCGCCCAGGTGCATGAGGAAGGTGCGGTCCGAGACGTGGAGGACCTTGACGCCGTCGAGGGCGTTCAGCGCGGCTTCGACGCGCTTGGCGTGCTCGTCATCCGTGGTGTTGCAGGTGACGTCCACGACGATGGTGTTGTGGTGGGATTCCGCCACGTCCAGTGCGGTGACGGCTGCGCCGGCGTTGCCGACGGCGGCGGCCAGCTCGCTGGTCGCGGTGAAGCTCGAGGGGGCCTCGACGCGCAGGGTGATGGAATTTCCGGGGCTGGGATTCGCCATTGAATTCTCCTCCAGTGTTGGGCCCGCGGAGCCTCAGCCTCCCGCGAGATGTTTTCGTATTATGGATATTATTCTCTACAAAGTGGAAAGACAAGAGCAATTGCTCTTGCTTCCGGACCGTTTCTAACTGTTGGATGGTAGGCAGGCGGTCCACGGATCTTTCCGCGATGCGGATAAGATTTACCGGAAGGTACCGCACCCATACGCAATGAAGCGGGAAGGAGTTGAGATGGCGGAGAAGACCTCAGGCGGAGTTCAGTCCGTGGAACGCGTCTTTGAACTGCTGGAACTCATCACGGATGCGGGTGGGGACGTGACGCTCAGTGAGCTGTCCTCCTCCACGGATCTGCCACTGCCCACCATCCACCGGCTCCTGCGGACCCTCGTGTCCCTCGGCTACATCCGGCAGCTGCCCAACCGGCGGTACGCCCTCGGCCCGCGGCTCATCCGCCTCGGCGAGGCGGCCTCGATGCAGCTCGGCGCCGTCGCGCGCCCGCAGCTCAAGTTCCTGGTGGACCGGCTCGGCGAGACCGCGAACATGGCGGTGCTGGACACGGACATGATCATCTACGTGGCGCAGGTCCCCTCGCCGCACGCCATGCGCATGTTCACCGAGGTGGGCCGCCGGGCGCACATGCACGCGACCGGCGTGGGCAAGGCCATCCTGGCCCAGCTCGACGACGAGACCGTGCGTGGCATCGTGCAGCGAGCCGGGATGCCCACGCCGACCGTCAAGAGCCTGGGGTCGGTCGAGGCCCTGCTGGACGACCTGGCGCTGATCCGCGAACGCGGGTACTCCATCGACGAGGAGGAGCAGGAGCTGGGGGTGCGGTGCTTCGCCATGGCCGTGCCGGACGCCCCGACCCCGTGCGCCATCTCCGTGTCCGGCCCGATCACCCGCGTGGACCAGGCGTTCTCCGAGCGCGCCGTCCCGATGCTGACGGAAGCCGCCAAGGCCCTGTCCCTGGAGTTCAACCGGGTCTGACCTGCCCGCCCCCTTCACGCGAACCGCCATTAGGTGCCCGTATCCACGCCGGATACGGGCACCTAATGGCGGTTCGCGTGGGGGTTGTGGATAACCTCTGCACGATGCAGCCGGGCACCGACACAATGAGGCATGCCTCGTCGCCCCACGCCGCTCCCGTCGCCGCTCGCTGACGGTTCGTTCTCGGTCCACCAAGCCGATGCCTTGGGCGTCTCCCGAAAGAGGACGCGTGCCGGTGACCTGGTGCGGGTGTCCCGGGGAATCCGCATCCCCGCTCACCCGGCGTCCGGGCCGATCTCCGCGCTCCGGGCCTACTGCGAGATCGATTCTCGGGCGACGTTGGTGGACTTCAGTGCCGCCCGGGTGTGGGACATGCCGCTGCCGTGGCGAACGCTCGGCGACTGGCGCATCCGGATCGCTCATCCGCGCGGTGTCAACCGGCCGAGGCGCGCCAATGTCCTCGGCCGGGAGCTGACTTTTGCCGCCGGCGAGGTCGTGGTGCTGGACGGGCTCCGGCTCACCTCTCCTGCGCGGACTTTCCTGGATCTCGCGGAGTTTCTCGAAGTCGAGGAGCTGGTGCCGATCGCGGACCGGCTCATCTGGGCGCACCCGGAGGATCATCCTTATCCCCGCGAACCGTGGGTGACTCTTCCCGAGCTTCGTGCCGTGGTGCGCTGTCACCCGGGGAAGCGCGGAGTCAGGAAAGCGCGCCTCGCGCTGGATCTCGCGAGGGTCGGGGCTGACTCGCCGCAGGAAAGCCGGCTTCGGCTGGCGATCGTCGACGCCGGACTCCCGGAACCGGAGCTGAATGCGCCGATCCGCGACGGCTCGGGGCGCCCGGTGGTGTGGCCCGACCTGAGTTACTCCGTCTGGCGTCTGTCCATTCAGTACGACGGCGCCGTCCACGATGCCGACGATCAGTACGCCAGGGACATCGAGAGGCACCGCAGGACGCTTGCCGCCGAGTGGACTGAGGTGCGTCTCAAGAAGGGAGACCTCGACGGCGAGCGGCCCCGCGCCGTCGTCGTGATCCGTGAGGCGCTGTGGGCCGCCGGTTGGCGCCGCTGACACACACGAACCGCCACTAGATGCCCGAATCCAAGCCGGATAAGGGCATCTAATGGCGGTTCGCGTGAGGGGGAGAGGCGGGTGCTAGTGGGCGTCTCCCGGTTCGACCTTGACTTCCTGGCCGTCGCAGTCGATCAGCTTGCCGTTTTCGAAACGGTCGCCTTCACGCAGGCCGCGGAGGTCCTGCGGGGTGAGGACACGATCGGTTCCCGCCACGAACACCGAGGAGTTCTTGGAGTTGCCGGTCTTGACGTAGTTGAACAGCAGGTTCAGCAGGATCGCCATGATGGCGGCGGAGCTGATGCCGGAGTGGAAGATGGTCACGAACCAGTCCGGGAACGCGTGGTAGATGTCCGGCTTGACCACCGGCAGCATACCGAAGCCCAGCGAGGAGGCCACGATGATCAGGTTCATGTTGCCCTTGTAGTCCACGGTGGACAGGGTGCGGATGCCGGAGGCGGCCACCGTGCCGAAGAGGACGATGCCTGCGCCGCCCAGGACCGGCATGGGCACGGCTCCCACCACGCGGCCCATGACCGGGAGCAGACCGAGGACGATCAGGATGACACCGCCGGCGCTGACCACGAAGCGGCTCTTGATGCCCGTGATGGCCACCAGACCCACGTTCTGGGCGAACGCGCTCTGGGTGAAAGAACCGAACACCGGGGAGACGGCGCTGGAGATCATGTCGGCCCGCAGGCCGTCCGCCACACGCTTGCGATCCACCTTGGTGCCGACGATCTCACCGACGGCGATGATGTCCGCGCTGGTCTCCGTCAGGGTCACCAGGATCACGATGAACATGGAGATGATGGCGGCCACGTTGAACGTCGGCATGCCGAACGCGAACGGGGTGGGGAAGGCGAAGATGGGGCCGTTGCCCACGGTGGAGAAGTTGGCCTGGCCGGTGAAGACGGCGATGATCGTGCCGATCACCATGGCGAGCAGGATGGACAGGCGGGAGATGGTGGCACTGCCGACCTTGGACAGGACCAGGACGATCACGAAGGTGAGGCCCGCGAGCCCGACATTGGCCATGCTGCCGTAGTTGTCAGCCTTGGCGTTGCCGCCCATGACCCAGTTGCCGGCCACCGGCATCAGCGTGAGGCCGATGGTGGTGATCACGGTGCCGGTCACCACCGGCGGGAAGAAGCGCAGGATCTGTGAGAAGAGCGGCGCGATGATCAGGCCGATGATCGAGGCGACGATCACCGATCCGAACACGGCCGGCAGGCCGCCGCCCTGGGAGACGATGGCGCCCATGGTGGCCACGCCGGCGAAGGACACGCCCTGCACGAGCGGGAGCTGCGAGCCGAAGAACTTGATGCCGAGGGTCTGGAGCATAGTCGCCGCGCCGCCCATGAAGAGACAGCTGGCGATCAGGACGCCGATCTCGTCCGGCTTGAGGCCGGCGGCCTGGCCGATGACGAGCGGCGGCGCGATGATCCCGCCGTACATGGTGAGGACGTGCTGGAATCCGTACGCGAAGGTGCTGCCGAGGGACAGGCGCTCATCCTCCGGCCGGGTGGTGGGCTTGACTGTTGTTGCGCTCATTTCAGACTTCCTGTCTGCCTAATGATTGATGGGGTGCCGCGGCGTTGCGGCGATCGGCCGGCATCGGTGGGGGCACCGGGGGCCTGGGAGGGAGGTGTGGCGCGTTCCGGCGCCATTGCCGGAAGCGGTCACAAGATGAAGGGAACGACGACGCCGGGCCGCCGGGTGGGTGTGCTCCTGGAGGGGGGTGTCACCCGGGCTGCGCTCGCGTCCGCCTCGGTGCAGAGCAGGCACGAGGGGCGCTGGTGGCGCGCAGCCCGGGCGAGTCAGGGGGTCAGCAGAAGCCGACGATGCCGTCCCAGGCGTTGCCCGGGTCGGAGATGGTCTCGCGCTCGAAGTTGGCCTCGATCAGGCCGTACGGGCGATCCGCGGCGAAGAAGACCTCGCCCGGGTTGTCGAGACCGAACGGGGACAGGTCCACCACGAAGTGGTGCTTGTTCGGGGTGGAGAATCGCAGCTCGTCGATCTCCGGGTGGGCCGCGAAGACCTTCTGAGCCATCTGGAACAGGGTCTGCTGCAGCGCGTAGGAGTACTCCTCGGAGAAGCCTTCCAGGAGGAGGGCCTTCACGGATTCGTAGGTCGCGTTGTAGTCGATGCCACCCTCGGCGACGGCGTCGTTGCGGTAGCGCCAGCGGGCGGAGACGTCGGTGGCCAGGATGCGGTCCGTGGTCTCCTGCAGGGTGGTGTACTTGTCCTTCGGGTAGCCCACGAAGCCGGACTGGGTGGACTTGAGGACCGTGAGGTCGTTCAGGCCGGAGATGACGTAGACGTCGTCGCCGTCCTTGGTGACCACGGCGTTGCGGACTTCCTGGCCCTTGCGGACGAAGGAGTGGTTGTGCTCCTGGCCGCCGGAGAGGATGCGCTCCCAGGCGAACTGCTCGGCTTCCCAACGGCCACCCGTGACCCACTCGAACTCGCCGGTGAAGTGGTTGGCCAGGCGGATGAGGAATTCCTCGGGGGAGCCGATGCCGTCACGGGCGAAGGCGAAGACGGTGTTCTTCTGCGTGTCGGTGGCGACCACGTGGGAGTTGTCGCCTTCGATGTGGGCGGCGGTGAAGTCGCCGCGGAGCTGCGAGGTGACGTTGAGGTCCTCGATCTCGTGGCGGTCGGTGTCGCGGGTGATCTTGACGACGCGGTTCTCCGCCTTGCCGTACTGGTTCTTGCCGAGGACGATGTTGTTGCTCATGGTCTTGTCCCAACTTTCCTGATGGATGCTCAGTCCATCGTTGTCGTGTCGTGCGCCGTGCGGCGCCTGTTGGCGGATCCCGGCACAAAAAAATGAGCCGACATCCGTGGATGCCAGCTCATTACGACCCTGCCTGCTGCTCTCAGGTATCCGTGATCTGCGTCACGAATTGAGAATCATCCTAGACCCGGGATTCCGGTGTTGTAAATCACATTTTCTGACTGGTTCAAAATTGGCGATTGTGACAACGGCCCTTTGTGACGTCCCTGGAGGGGCCTTGACGCCCCTCCTCACCCTTCGTAGACTTTTCACAGAACAAAAAAGTTCTTCCGCATTACGGAAGTGAGCGGAACATCAGCTACGGATCGTCCGCACGCCGCGGACCCTGGGCGAAAGGTAAGGAGTAGATCATGCAGGATCGCAGCAGCACCACCCGGATTCACGAACTCGCGGCGCAGGCCCGCACTCAGGAGTTCTACCTGCCGCTCGGCGGCACCGATCCCGACTTCTGCCTCCCGGCCTACCGCCGGGCCCGCGAAGCGGAGGCCGTCAAGGGCCGCGGCGCCAACCGCTGGGTCAAGGGACTGTCCTTCCTCCGCAGGCCCGCCTCCGGTTCCTGACGCGCACCGTCCTCCCGCGCGACGGCGGCCTGACCGCCGTCGCGCGCTGGACCCAGGTCCCGAACCCAGAGAACCCCCGGTCGATGACGCCCGGGGGTTCTTCTGTGGGTGCAGTCCGATCTGCCTGGTCAGGCGGAGATGATCCGGCGGGCCGCTGCGCTGTGCCGGCGGATGAGGTCCTCCAGGTCCAGGCCCGGGATCTTCCCGTCCACCACGCGCCACTGCCCGCCGACCATGACGCGGTCGGCCCGGTCCGCCCCGCAGAGCAGGAGTGCCGCGAGCGGATCGTGGCTGCCGGAGAAGCGCAGCCCGTCCAGCCGGAAGAAGGCGAGGTCGGCCTGCTTGCCCACCTCGAGCGAGCCGAGGTCCGCCTGGCGGCCGAGCACGCGCGCCGATCCCAGGGTGGCCCAGCCCAGTGCGCGCTCCACGGGGATGTCGGCGCCGTAACGCAGTCGCTGCAGATACAGCGCCTGCCGGGCCTCCTGGATCATGTTGGACGCGTCATTGCTGGCCGAGCCGTCCACGCCGAGCCCCACCGGCGCCCCCGCGTCCTCCAGCTCCACCACCCGGGCGATGCCGGAGGCGAGGCGCATGTTCGACGTCGGGCAGTGGGCTATCCCGGTGCCCGCGGCGCCCAGCCTGGCCACCTCGGCGTCGTCGAAGTGGATGCCGTGGCCGAGCCAGCTCTGCGGGCCGAGCCAGCCGACGCTCTCCAGATAGTCCACGGTGCGCAGGCCGAACATCTCGCGGCAGAAGTCCTCCTCGTCCAGGGTTTCGGCGAGGTGGGTGTGCAGGCGGACACCGCGGCGTGCGGCCAGGCCGGCGCTTTCCGTCATGATCTCGCGGGTGACCGAGAAGGGCGAGCACGGGGCCAGGGCGATGTGGACATCGGCGTCGGAGGCGGTGGAGTGATAGGTGGAGATGAGCCGCTCGGCGTCGGCCAGGATGGTGTCGCCGTCCTGGACCACGCTCTGCGGAGGAAGCCCGCCGTCCTTCTCGCCCAGGGTCATGGAGCCGCGGGTGAGGGTGGCGCGCATGCCCAGGCGGCGGACCGCGCCCACTTCGATGTCGATGGCGTCGTCCAGCCCGGCGGGGAAGACGTAGTGGTGGTCGGCCGCCGTCGTGCAGCCCGAGAGAAGCAGCTCCGCGAGTGCCGCGGTGACCGCCAGCTCCAGGCTCTCCGGGGTGAGCCGCGCCCAGACCGGGTAGAGGTTCTTCAGCCAGGGGAACAGTTTGGCGTTCGCCGCCGGACCCCAGGCGCGCGTGAGCGTCTGGTAGAAGTGGTGGTGCGTGTTGATCAGGCCCGGGGTGACCACATGGCCCGAGGCGTCGAATGTCTCGTCGACGGGGGCGGCGGGGCTCTGGCCTGAGGCGAGGAGCTCGGCGATCACGCCGTTCTCGATGACGATGCCGCCGCCGGCGTCGTGCTCCGTGGCAGTGAAGGCGGCGAGGGGGTTCTTGATCCAGATCCGGCTCATGGCTGGCGTCCTTTCCGTGGGGAATGTGTGCCAGCTCAGTTATGCCCTGTCTGCTGATCCAGGTGTCACCAGGGTAGGGGCGGGCCGCTTTCCGGTCAATGATGACCGGTGTGACCGCGGGACCGGCGTCGGTCCGCGGAGCGTCCGCCCAGCTCAGAGGCTTTGTTCCATCTGATGGAAATCAAATTTCAAAAAACTGTGGCGCAGCTCACAAGTCCTCTGCTAGATTCGTTCCTGCCAAAGGCGGGCACCCCGGATCACGGGACGCTATCTACCAGGCGTTACTAAAAATCCTTCACAGCACAACGTTGGATCCTGGTCGACGAAGCCCCGCAGCAGCAGTGGCTTCTTCGCGGCCGGATCCAGCCTTCGCAAGGGAGTCTCTGAGATGAGCACCACCGCCACCAAGGAATTGGCCGCCGCAGTCCAGCTGGCCACAGACAACGTCCTCAAGCACGGAGGCCCGTTCGGCGCCCTGATCGTCACCGCTGACGGCCAGCGCTTCGAAGGCGTCAACCGTGTCACCGCCAACAACGACCCCACCGCCCACGCCGAGGTCACCGCAATCCGCACCGCCTGCGCTGCGCTCGGCACGTTCGACCTGAGCGGGGCCACCCTCTACACGAGCTGCGAGCCGTGCCCCATGTGCCTCGCCTCCGCGCTCTGGGCCCGGGTGTCCCGCGTGGTCTTCGCCGCGGACCGGCATGACGCGGCCTCCGCGGGCTTCGACGACGCCGTGTTCTACGACTACTTCGACAAGCCGGAGACCCGGAGCATCATGCCCGTGGTCCGGGAGGAGCTGGAGGCCGGGGGCCCTCAGCCCATGGACCCCTTCACCACCTGGAACACCCTCGACTCCCGGATCGATTACTGAGGGAGGCGTCCCCATGTCCATCACCTCAACCCAGTCCGGCACTCCGGCCGGGAATCCCGGGAACACCGCGTCGCGCGGGAAGAACGCAGGCAGAGCCGGCGGCTCCGCCACCGGCAACGGCACTCCGGCCGGCACCAGCGCCCTGGACCGTTTCTTCGAGATCACCCGCCGCGGCTCCACGGTCGCCCGAGAAATCCGCGGCGGCGTGGTCACCTTCTTCACCATGGCTTACATCGTGGTGCTCAACCCGCTCATCCTGGGCGGATTCTCGGCGGACCGTGCCCCACGGGACGTCCTCGGAGGCTGGCTCCCCGCCCTCCAGGTCGGCGCCGTCACCGGCCTGACCGCCGGCGTCATGACCATCATCTTCGGCCTGGTGGCCCGCCTGCCGTTCGGCCTGGCGGCCGGCCTCGGCATCAACTCGTTCCTGGCCGTCTCGGTCATCCACGAGGTCACCTGGCCCGAGGCCATGGGGCTGGTGGTCATCAACGGCATCCTGATCGTCCTCTTCGGCATCACCGGGGCACGGACCGCCATCTTCAAGGCCGTGCCCAAGGAACTCAAGGCCGCCATCACCGTGGGAATCGGCCTGTTCATCGCCTTCATCGGCTTCGTGGATTCGGGCTTCGTGACACGCACCCTCGGCGGCCCGCCGGTCCAGCTCGGCACCGACGGATCCATCGCCACCATCCCCACCCTGGTGTTCATCATCGGGCTGCTCCTCATGAGCGTCCTGGTGGCGCGCAAGGTGCAGGGCGGTCTGCTGATCGGGATCGTCGTGGCGACCATCCTCGCCGTCGTGGCCGAGCAGGTCTTCCACATCGGAGCCGCCGGCCCCGACAATCCGGGCGGCTGGCATCTGAACACCCCGGTCATCTCGGGGCAGCTGGTCTCCGTGCCGGATCTGTCCCTGGTGGGCCAGGTGGACTTCTTCGGATCCTTCGGCCGGATCGGAGGGCTGGCGGCCACCATGCTGGTCTTCACCCTGGTGTTCACCAACTTCTTCGATGCCATGGGCGCCATGACGGGCCTGGCGAAGAGCGCGGGCCTGTCCCACAAGGACGGCACCTTCCCCCGGTTGAAGAGCGCCTTCATCATCGAAGGCTTCGGAGCGGTGGCGGGCGGCCTGAACAGCGGATCGTCCAACACGGTCTACATCGACTCCGCCGCCGGCATCGGTGAGGGGGCCCGGACCGGGCTCGCCTCGATCGTCACGGGCCTGCTGTTCATCGGCTCGATGTTCCTGACGCCCCTGACGTCCGTGGTCCCGCTCGAAGTGGCCGCCGGTGCGCTGGTGGTGGTGGGCGCCCTCATGATGTCCCAGATCCGCGAGATCCGGATGGACAAGTTCTCCGTGGCCCTGCCCGCGTTCCTGACCATCGTGACCATGCCGCTGACCTACTCGATCGCGAACGGCATCGGCGCGGGCTTCATCTCCTGGACCGTGGTCGCCACGGCCTCCGGGCGGGCGAAGAAGGTCCACTGGCTCATGTGGGTGGTCACCGCCGGATTCCTGGTGTACTTCGCCCGCGGTCCGATCAACACGCTGATGGGCGTCTGACGGGAAACGGCCCCCAGGGGGCATCCTGACAGGAACATCCGGCGCTCCGGCGCCGGAGGCCCGTTTCTGAGAAACAACCTTGAGGAAAGGAGGAGCGCGGTGCTGGAACTCGGACGGCATTTCGACGACTGGGCCCCCGCCCGCGACGGCGAGGAGCTGGTGGTGGCGACCATCGTCACCACCAGCGGTTCCACACCGCGCCCCGCGGGAACCTCCATGCTCGTCGCCGCGGGAGGCGGTGTTCTCGGCAGCCTCTCCGGCGGCTGCGTCGAGGGCGCCGTGGTGGCCGCCGCACAGGAGGTCCTGGCCGGTGGCGGCGCACGCCGTGAGCGTTTCGGTTACAGCGCCGAGGACGCCTTCGCGGCGGGACTGAGCTGCGGCGGGGAGCTGGAAATCCACCTGAGCCGGCTCAGCGGGCCCGAGCGCAAGGCGCTGGCCTCGGCGCCGGCGGCACTCCTCCGCCGCCTCGACGACGACGGCGCGGCGGCCGTGACGCTGTCCGCGCCGTCGTCGGTGGGAGACATCGCCCGGGAGACCTGGGTGGGCCTGCTCGGTCTGGAGCCCCAGCCGGCTCCGGTCCAGGACGACGTTCTGCGCCGGGCCATGACCCAGGTGGAGCCGCTCCTCCGGCAGGGGCGTTCCGGCCTTGTCCGGGTGGCCCCGCCGCAGGGCTGCGGGGACGGCGCGGCCGGGACCCGGCCCATGGAATTATTCGTGGAGAGCCGCCTGCCCGCCCCACGGGCCGTGGTGGTGGGGGCCAACGACTTCTCGGAGGCCCTCCTCCCCGTGCTGAAACTCCTGGGCTTCCACGTCACCCTGTGCGACGCCCGCCCCAGCTTCGCGGCCCAGGGACGCTTCGCCTCGGCCGATGCCGTGGAACGCAGCTGGCCGCACCGCTATCTGGACCATCAGGCCGGCGCGGGTCGGCTGGATGAACGCAGCGTGCTGTTCGTCCTCTCCCACGACCCCAAATTCGACATCCCGCTCCTGCTCAGCGCCCTCCGCCTGGACCTGGCCTATGTGGGCGCCCTGGGATCGCGGCGCAGTGACCGGCAGCGGCGTGCGTCGCTCCTGGAGCAGGGGCTGGAACCCGGGCTCCTGGACCGGCTGCACTCGCCGATCGGGCTGGACCTCGGCGCCGTCACCCCCGCGGAGGTGGCGGTGGCCATCGCCGCCGAACTGGTGGGCGTCCTGCACGGCGCCCCTGGTTCCACCGCCCCGCTCTCCCGAGGGAGCGGCCCCATCCACCACTGACAAGCCTGGCAGGCCGCGCTCCCGCGGCTCGCACCACTGAAAGACCCTGCCCACGGCGGCCGGACGGCGCGACGACGCACCGCCCCGGAGGCCGGGGCATCGCAGCAAGGAGGACGACATGGACATGAACACCATCGAGCAGGTGGTGGCCACGGCAGACCCCGCGCAGTGGCGCGAGGGTGATGCGTGGCTGGCCGGGGGGACGGTCCTGTATTCCTATGGGAGCAGCACCCTGACCAGACTGCTCAGCCTGCACCAGGCCGGCTGGGAACCGGTGACCATGCACGACGAGGGTCTCGAACTCGCGGCCACGTGCACGGTGGCCCGCGTGTACGCGCTGCCGGGCGAACTGGCGCGGCGCGTCGATTGGCCGGGCCTGGCACTGTTCCGTCCCGCCTGCGACTCCTTCGTGGCGTCCTTCAAGATCTGGAACATGTCCACCCTGGGCGGGAACATCTGCACCTCCCTGCCCGCCGGGCCCATGATCTCCCTGACCGCCGGCCTGGACGGCGTGGCCCTGATCCTCTCGCCCGACGGGACCTCGCGCCGGGTGCCGGTGACCCGGTTCGTGACCGGGGAGATGCAGAACGTCCTGGCACCCGGGGAACTGCTGCGCAGTGTCTTCCTCCCGGCGAAGGCCCTGCGGGCCCGGGTGGCGTTCCGGAGGCTTTCGCTCAGCAAGCTGGGCCGCTCCGGGGTGCTTCTGATCGGGCGGCTGGATGAGGACGGGACGTTCGTCCTGACCATCACGGCGTCCACGAAGAGGCCCGTGCAGCTGCGGTACTCGGACGAACGGGGGATCCCCGCGTTCCCGGACGCCGCCACGCTCACCCGTGACCTCGAAGCGGCAATCCCGGAGAGCCGCTGGCATGACGACATCCACGGACTCCCCGAATGGCGACGGGACATGACCCACCGGCTGGCCCGCGAGATCCTGGCCGAGCTGGGCGGTGAGCCGCTCGGCGGCGACACGACGGCGCGCGGAGGGGACGGCGTCGTCGTCTCCGGTGACTTCTGGCCGCCCGTCGCCCCTGCCGAAGCGTCCGCCGAACTCGCCGCGATCGGGGTCGACGCGGCCTCCACGGACACCACCGGCGACGCGATCGTCATCAACGGCGCCCCGGCCGCGGCCGAGCCACGCGCCGGGCAGTGCTTCCGCACCTTCCTGCGCGAGCAGGGCAACACGGGCGTGAAGAAGGGCTGCGACGGCGGCGACTGCGGCGCCTGCACGGTGCACGTCGACGGCAATCCCGTGCACTCGTGCATCTACCCGGCCGCGCTCGCCGGCGGGCACGAGGTGACCACCATCGAAGGGCTCGCGGCCGGCTGCTCACACGCCGAGCACGACGACCACGACGGCGCGCCCTCCTCTGAGCCGGTCCCGCTCCACCCCATGCAGCGGCAGTTCCTGGAGACTCAGGGCTTCCAGTGCGGCTTCTGCACGGCCGGCATGATCATGACCAGCGCCACCTTCACCGAGGAACAGAAGCAGAACCTGCCCCGCAACCTCAAGGGCAATCTCTGCCGCTGCACCGGGTACCGGGCCATCGAGGACGCCATCCGTGGCGACGCCGAGGGCGAGAACCGCGGCCACAGCGGGGGCATGGGGGACAACGTTCCCGCCCCCGCGGGTCCCGGCGTCGTCACCGGCCAGGTGAAGTACACCCTGGACACGGATCCCGCGGACTTCCCGGGACTGCTCCACATGAAACTCCTGCGCTCGCCGCACGCCCACGCCCGGATCCTCTCGATCGACACGTCGGCCGCCCTGGCCGTGCCCGGCGTCGTGCGGGTCTTCACCTCGGACGACGTCCCGGACCTCCACTACTCCACGGCTCAGCACGAGCTCGTCGAGGATGACCCGGACGACATGCGGATGCTGGACACCGTGGTGCGGTTCGTCGGCCAGAGGGTGGCCGCCGTCGTGGCCGACTCGGTGCAGGCCGCCGAAGCAGGCGTCCGCGCGATCCACGTGGAGTACGAGGTGCTGCCCGCCGTGTTCACCCCCGAGGAGGCCATCCTCCCCGGGGCGCCCACGGTGCACGGCGAGAAGGACGGCGCCGTGGCCCGGATCTCCCGGCCACAGGACAACGTGCTGGCCGAACTGCATTCCGAGCTGGGGGACGTGGACGCCGCGTTCGCCACCGCTGATGTGGTCCACGAGAAGGAATACCGCACTCATCGGGTCCAGCACGTGGCCCTGGAGACCCACTGCTCCATCGCCTGGGTGGAGGACGGCGTGCTCACCGTGCGCTCGTCCACGCAGGTGCCGTTCCTGGCGCAGCGCACCCTGGCCCGGATCTTCGACCGCCCCCGGGAGAGCGTCCGGGTGTTCACGGGCCGTGTGGGCGGAGGCTTCGGCGGGAAGCAGGAGGTCATCACCGAAGACCTCGCGGCACTGGCCACCTTGGAACTCGGGGTGCCCGTGCAGCTCGAATTCACCCGGTCCGAACAGTTCACCGCCACCACCACGCGCCACCCGTTCCACATCCGGCTCAAGGCCGCGGCCCGCAAGGACGGCACGCTGACGGCGCTCCAGCTGAACGTGCTCACCAATACCGGGGCATACGGCAACCACGGCCCGGGCGTCATGTTCCACGGCTGCGGTGAGTCGGTGGCCGTCTACAACTGCGCCAACAAGAAGCTGGACGCCCAGGCCGTCTACACGCACACCCTGCCCTCCGGGGCGTTCCGCGGCTACGGCCTCAGCCAGATGATCTTCGCGGTGGAGTCCGCCATGGACGAGCTGGCCCACGGCATCGGCATGGACCCCTGGGAGTTCCGGCGGAGGAACATGGTCCGCAAGGGCGACCCCATGCTGTCCTCCCACAGCGAGCCGGAGGAGGATGTCCTTTACGGCAGCTACGGCCTGGATCAGTGCGTCCGGCTGGCCGAGGATGCGCTCCGCCGGGGCGCCGAACGGGACGCGTCCTTCGGTGAGAAGCTCGGCGAGGAATGGCTGGTGGGGGAGGGCAGCGCGCTCTCCATGATCGACACGGTCCCGCCCCGCGGGCACTTCTCGCACAGCCGGGTCTCGCTCGGCGCCGACGGGCGGTACCTGGTGGAGTTCGGCACGGCCGAGTTCGGCAACGGCACCACCACGGTCCACACCCAGCTCGCGGCCGAAGCGCTCGGCACCAGCACCGACTCCGTCGACTACCGGCAGTCGGACACGGCCAACACCCGCCACGACACCGGGGCCTTCGGGTCCACAGGGACCGTGGTGGCGGGCAAGGCGACGCTTGCGGCGGCCACCGAGCTCGCGGAACGGCTCCGCACGCTGGGCTCGGATCTGCTGGGAGTCCCGGTGGAGGACTGCATGCTGGGGCCCGACGGCGTCACGCACCCCAGCGGGACGGTGAGCCTCGAGCGCCTGCATGCCGCCGCCGTCGAGCGTGGGCTGTCCCTGGTGGCCGACGGCGAATGGGGCGGCACGCCGCGGTCGGTCGCCTTCAATGTGCACGGCTTCCGCGTGGCGGTCAGCCGCGTGACCGGCGAGATCCGCATCCTCCAGAGTGTCCAGGCCGCCGACGCCGGCAAGGTGGTCAATCCGCGCCAGTGCCGGGGGCAGGTGGAGGGCGGGATCGCGCAGGCGCTGGGCGCAGCGCTGTACGAGGCGGTGCGGATCGACGACACCGGCCGGGTCTACACGGACATCCTGCGGCAGTACCACATCCCCACCTTCGCGGACACGCCGCGCAGCGAGGTCTACTTCGCCGCCACCGAGGATTCCACGGGGCCGTTGGGCGCCAAATCCATGAGCGAGAGCCCGTTCAACCCGGTGGCGCCGGCCCTGGCCAACGCGATCCGGAATGCGACGGGAGTGCGGTTCGCCGAATTGCCGCTCTCCCAGGACGCGGTGTACCTGGGGCTCAAGGAGGCCGGCCTGACGTCGGCCTGAGCCCGCTCATGCTGCCTGCCGTGGGCCCGGGACCTGAGGTCCCGGGCCCACGGTGTGTCACAAACCCGGCGGACGGCCGCCTCCGCCGTTCAGTCCTCCAGCAGCGGCAGATCCGCCGGGGTGTCGACGTCGCGGCCGTCGCCCGAGGCGCCGCACCCCACCAGATCCACCAGCTCCGGGTGCGCCCGGAGGAAGTCCCGTGCCCCGGCGTCGCCGTGCGCGGAGTCCGCGACTGCGGTCAGGAGCGTGGCGTCGAACAGCACGGGGTGCCCACGCATCAGAGTTCCTGAGGCATCGGGATAGGCGGCGGCGGTGACTCGTCCCGGCCGGTGGACGGCGAGCACCGCGGCGACCGCTTCCGCGGTGAGTCCGGGCTGGTCCACCAGGGCCACGAGCGCGTGGTGGCCGGGTGGCACGGCCGCAAGTCCGGCCTTCAGTGAGCCACCCATTCCGCTGTCCCAGGCGTCGTTGACCACCACGGTGCAGCCCTTCAGCGCGGCCTCCGCGCGGACTCGGTCCGCGTCCGCGCCGAGCACGACCACGACGCCGTCGCAGCCGCCGTCGTGCAGCACCGCCGCGAGGTGGTCCACCAGGGGAGTGCCGCGACGGCGCAGGAGGGCCTTCGGTCCGAGACCCAGACGGGTCCCGGCGCCCGCGGCGAGGAGGACGGCCGTGGCCGGTGCGCTCAGCGTCATGCTGTCACCCTAAGTCTTTCCCGCGAGACGCCGAAAGGTGCCCGTATCCGTGAGGGATACGGGCACCTTCTGGCGACTCGGCGCAGTGATGAACCGGGTGGATCAGGCGTCGCCGCCCGCACCGCCCGTGGTTCCGGCGGTGACGTCGAGCAGACGGTACTTCTCGATCGCCTGAGCCGGAGCCTGCGCGTCGACCTTGCCCTGGCGGGCGAGCATCTGCAGGGTCTTCACCACCACCGAGTGGGTGTCGTTCTTGAAGAAGCGACGGGCGGCCTGGCGGGTGTCGGAGAAGCCGAAGCCGTCCGCGCCGAGCACACCGTAGTCGTTCGGGATGAACTGGCGGATCTGGTCCGGCACGGCCTTCATGTAATCCGAGACGGCCACGACCGGACCCTCGGCCCCTGCGAGCTGACGCGTCACGAACGGCACGCGCGGTTCCTCGCCCGGGTTCAGGAAGCCCTGCTCCTCGGCGGCGAGGCCGTCACGGCGCAGTTCGTTCCAGCTGGTCACGCTCCAGACGTCGGCGGCGACCCCCCAGTCCTCGGCGAGGATCTGCTGGGCGTCCAGGGCCCACGGGACCGAGACGCCGGACGCGAGGATCTGGGCGCGCGGCTTGCCGTCGGCGTCCGGGGCGGAGGAGACCTTGTGGATGCCCTTGAGGACACCTTCCACGTCCAGGTTCTCCGGCTCGGCCGGCTGGGTGATGGGCTCGTTGTACACCGTGAGGTAGTACATGAGGTTGCGGTCCTCGGAGCCCGGGCCGTACATGCGCTCCAGACCGTCACGGAAGATGTGGGCGATCTCGTAGCCGTAGGCCGGGTCATAGGTGACGACGGCGGGATTCGTGCTCGCAAGCAGCGGCGAGTGACCGTCGGCGTGCTGGAGCCCTTCGCCGGTCAGGGTGGTGCGGCCCGCGGTGGCGCCGATGATGAAGCCACGGGTCATCTGGTCCGCGGCGGCCCAGAAGGAGTCACCGGTGCGCTGGAAACCGAACATCGAGTAGAACACGTAGATCGGCACCAGGGGCTGGCCGTGGGTGGCGTAAGCGGTGCCCGCGGCGGTGAACGCGGCGACGGCGCCGGCCTCGTTGATGCCGGGGTGGATCAGCTGGCCGAGCGGGGACTCCTTGTACGCCAGGACGAGCTCACGGTCCACCGACAGGTAGTTCTGCCCCTTGGGGTTGTAGATCTTGGCCGTGGGGAAGAACGCGTCCATGCCGAAGGTGCGGGACTCGTCCGGAACCACGGGGACCAGGCGGCTGCCGAAGTTCTTGTCCCTGAGCAGGTCCTTGAGCATGCGGACGAACGCCATGGTGGTGGCGGCCTTCTGCTTGCCGGAGCCCTTCTTGGCGATCTCGTAGGACTTGTCTTCCGGCAGCTGCACCGGGACGTGATCCGGGCGGCGTTCCGGCACGGAGCCGCCCAGAGCCCCGCGGCGCTCCATCATGTACTTGATCTCCGGAGCGTCCGTGCCCGGGTGGTAGTACGGCGGGCGGTAGAGGTCCTGCTCCAGGACCTCGTCGCTGATCGGGATGCGGAGCAGATCGCGGAAGGCCTTGAGGTCCTCCATGGTCAGCTTCTTCATCTGGTGGGTGGCGTTACGGGCCTCGAAGTGCGCCCCCAGGCCGTAACCCTTGACGGTCTTCGCCAGGATCACGGTGGGCTTGCCCTTGAACTCGGTGGCCGCCTTGTAGGCCGCATAGACCTTGCGGTAATCGTGGCCGCCGCGCTTGAGGTTCCAGATCTGATCGTCCGTCAGATCGGATGCCAATTCCTTCGTCTGGGCGCTGCGTCCGAAGAAGTGCTCACGGATGAAGGCGCCGTTCTCGGCCTTGAAGGTCTGGTAATCGCCGTCCACCGTGTCGTTCATGATGTTGACCAGGGAGCCGTCGGTGTCCTTCGCGAGGAGGTCGTCCCACTCGCGGCCCCAGACGACCTTGATGACGTTCCAGCCGGCGCCGCGGAAGAATGCTTCGAGTTCCTGCATGATCTTGCCGTTGCCGCGGACAGGGCCGTCCAGGCGCTGGAGGTTGCAGTTGATCACGAAATTGAGGTTGTCGAGTCCCTCATTGGCGGCGAGCTGCAGGAGGCCGCGGCTCTCCGGCTCGTCCATCTCGCCGTCACCCAGGAACGCCCAGACCTGCTGGTCGCTCGTGTCCTTGAGCCCGCGGTCCTGGAGGTAGCGGTTCGCCTGCGCCTGGTAGATGGCGTTCATGGGGCCGATGCCCATGGAGACCGTGGGGAACTCCCAGAAGTGGGGCATCAGGCGGGGGTGCGGGTAGGAGGAGAGCGCATGCCCTTCCTTGGACTTCTCCTGGCGGAACCCGTCCAGGTCCTCTTCCGTGAGGCGGCCTTCCATGAAGGCTCGGGCATACATGCCCGGCGAGGCATGCCCCTGGAAGAAGACCTGGTCGCCGCCGCCCGGGTGGTCCTTGCCGCGGAAGAAGTGGTTGAAACCGACCTCGTAGAGAGTCGCCGCGCCGGCGTAGGTGGAGATGTGGCCGCCGACGCCGATGTCGGCACGCTGGGCGCGGTGCACCATGATCGCGGCGTTCCACCGCATCGCCCGGCGGTACGCGCGCTCGTACTCCTCATTGCCCGGGTATTCCGGTTCCTGGTCCGCGGGGATGGTGTTCACGTAGTCGGTGGTGGTGACCATCGGGACGCCCACGGACTTGGCCCCGGCCCGCTGCAGCAGGGAGCGCATGACGAACTGAGCGCGCTCCGTGCCCTGTTCGTGCACCAGGGCGTCGAAGGATTCAACCCATTCGCTGGTCTCCTCGGGATCCGAGTCCGGCAGGTTGTTCGTGAGCGTACTCAGGATGGAGGGCGTGATTTCTTCAGCAGCCACAGGTGACCTCTCTTCATCGAATGGTTGGGCTGGCGTCGCGATGGCAACGTCTTTCCGACATGCGAAAAAATAATTTTGTCTATCGAGATTATCCGCCGTCACGCCCGGCGTCAACGAAAACGCCTACCGGCCGGATTGCGACAGCGCCGCCCCCCCGGACCGCTCTCGGCCTCAGCTGGGCCGACGCTCTCGCGCCGCCATCCTGGTATTCCAAATGTGACAGCGAGTGCCGCAAAACCATTGACCACCTGTGATCTGGGCCATATTCTGTATTCCATACTTCAATAAATCAGTTCCGCATTATGGAAGTCAGCCCGACGGGGGGCTTGCGACCGACGGGTGCGGAACCGTCAGCATCGAAACGGAGCACCCCATGCAGACGAACCCCAGCGGCACCGATCCCACCATCCCGGTGGCGACACAGCCGGGACCGGAAACGCCGGACCATCACCATCACCACCATCACGACTTCACGGGCGATCTTCCCCGGATGTCGGAGCTGACCGGCGTCGAACTCAGCCCGCGGCTCTACAACAAGGACCTCGCCCCCACCCGCAAGGCCGGGCGCACGTGGACCGCATACAGCATCTTCACCCTCTGGGCGAACGACGTGCACAGCCTCGGCAACTACGCCTTCGCCGTGGGTCTCTTCGCCCTCGGCATGGGAGCCTGGCAGATCCTGCTGGCTCTCGGCGTCGGCGCGGTGCTCCTGTTCCTCCTGCTGAACTTCTCGGGGTTCATGGGGCAGAAGACCGGCGTCCCCTTCCCGGTGATGAGCCGCATCAGCTTCGGCATCCGCGGCGCCCAGATCGCCAGCGTGGTGCGTGGCGCCGTCGCGGTCGCCTGGTTCGGCATCCAGACCTATCTCGCCTCGGTGATCTTCCGCATCATGATCATCAAGCTGATCCCGGGCCTGGCGCCCCTGGATCGGAACGACATCCTCGGCCTGTCCACGCTGGGCTGGATCGCGTTCGTCATCCTCTGGATCGTTCAGCTCGTGATCGTCAGCTTCGGCATGGAGATGATCCGCAAGTACGAGGCGTTCGCCGGTCCCATCATCCTGGTGACCATGGCCGCCCTGGCCATCTGGGTCTTCGTGCAGGCCGGCGGCACCATCGAGATCAACGGAATCAAGCACATGGACGCCGGCGAGACCTGGCGCAACATCTTCGCCGGTGGCGCCCTCTGGGTCTCCATCTACGGCACGTTCGTCCTGAACTTCTGCGACTTCACCCGCAATGCGGTGGGCAAGAGCTCGATCGTCAAGGGCAACTTCTGGGGCATCCCGATCAACATGCTGCTCTTCGGCGCCATCGTGGTGGTCCTGGCCGGCGGTCAGTTCAAGATCAACGGAACCCTCATCACCTCGCCTTCCGACGTGGTGCAGCTGATCCCCAACACCCTCCTGCTGGTCCTGGCCTGCCTGGCTCTCCTGGTCCTCACCGTGGCCGTCAACCTGATGGCCAACTTCGTGGCTCCGGTCTACGCGCTGACCAACCTCTTCCCCAAGCGCCTCGACTTCCGCCGGGCGGCCTGGGTCAGCGGCACCATCGGCCTGATCATCCTGCCCTGGAACCTCTACAACAATCCGTTCGTCATCGTGTACTTCCTCGGTGGCCTGGGCGCCCTCCTCGGCCCGCTGTTCGGTGTGGTCATGGCGGACTACTGGCTGATCCGCCGCGGCAAGGTCGAAGTGGTCAAGCTGTACACCGAGGATCCGCAGGGGCCGTACTTCTACAAGCGCGGCTTCAACCCCAAGGCCATCACCTCCATGCTGGTGGCAGCCGCGGTGGCCGTCGTGATCGCGTTTGTCCCGGCCCTGGAGCACCTGGCCGCCTTCGCCTGGTTCTTCGGAGCCGGTATCGGGGCCCTGGTCTACTACTTCATCGCGGACCGCGGCGCACGGTACCTCGACTCGGACGGCGAAGTGATCGCCGTGGCCAGCACGCACTAGCGCACCGGCGCCTTCAGTCACCGTCAGCAGACGACGGCGGGGCGCGGCTTCCGCGCCCCGCCGGATCCTTGGGAGAAACACATGAAAATCCTGGTTGCCAACGTCAACACCACCCAGACCATGACGGACTCGATCGCGGCCCAGGCCCGCGCCGTCGCCGCCCCGGACACCGAGATCGTGGGCATCACGCCGCGCTTCGGCGCGGATTCCTGTGAGGGGAACTTCGAAAGCTACCTCGCCGCCATCGCGGTGATGGACTCCGTGGTCAATTACGACGGCGAGTTCGACGCGGTGGTGCAGGCCGGTTACGGCGAGCACGGCCGGGAGGGCCTGCAGGAGCTGCTCGACGTCCCGGTGGTGGACATCACCGAAGCCGCGGCCAGCACCGCCATGTTCCTGGGCCACAAGTACTCCGTGGTCACCACCCTGGACCGGGCCGTGCCCCTCATCGAAGACCGCCTCAAGCTGGCCGGACTGGATGACCGGTGCGCCTCGGTCCGCGCGAGCGGCATGGCCGTGCTGGAGCTCGAGGAGCACCCGGAACGCGCCGTCGAGGCGATCGTCCGGCAGGCCGAGCTGGCCGTCACGGAGGACAAGGCCGAGGTGATCGTGCTCGGCTGCGGTGGCATGGCGAATCTGGACGAGCAGATCCGGGAGCGCTGCGGCGTCCCCGTGGTGGACGGAGTGGCCGCGGCCGTGCTGATCGCCGAGTCGCTCGTGCGGCTGGGCCTCTCGACCTCGAAGGTCCGCACCTACGAGACGCCGCGGCCCAAGAAGGTCATCGGCTGGCCCATCACGCAGGGTCCCGTACGGTAGTCACCAGGTCCGACCACCCCGGAGCAGACCGGTTTCAGCAGAGCAGGATCGATCCATGAACGGCACGGCACCATGAACACCACAGCACAGCAGACCGACGGCGGACCCGCCCCGAGGATCGCGGTCGTCACCGGGGCCGGATCCGGGATCGGGCGCGCCGTGGCGCGGCTCTTCCTGGCCGAGGGCTGGGGCGTGGTGCTCGCCGGGCGGCGGGCCGCCGCGCTCGAGGAGACCGCGGACGGTGCGTCCGGAGCGCTCGTGGTGCCGTGCGATGTCACCGTCCGCGACGACGTCGCGCGCCTCTTCGCCCAGGCGCGCGAGCGTTTCGGCCGAGTGGACGTCCTCTTCAACAACGCCGGGATCTTCGGCCCGAGCGGGGCGGTGGACGCCGTGGATCCCGAGGGCTTCGAGGAGACCCTGCGGATCAACGTCACCGGCTCGTTCCTCTGTGCGGCGGAGGCGGTGCGCGTCATGAAGGAGCAGGTGCCTCAGGGCGGCCGGATCATCAACAACGGCTCGATCTCGGCGCATTCGCCGCGGCCATTGTCTGTGGCCTACACGGTGAGCAAGCATGCGATCAGCGGGCTGACCAAGAGCATCGAACTGGACGGGCGGCCGTTCGGCATCAGCTGCGGCCAGATCGACATCGGCAACACCCGCACGGAGATCATGGACGTGATCGGCGTGGGCGACGGCGCGCTGCAGGCGGACGGTTCGCGCAAGGTGGAGCCGATGTTCCCGGTCGAGGACGCGGCGCGTGCGGTGCTTCTCATGGCGTCCATGCCGGCGAGTGCCTCGGTGGGAAGCCTCCTGGTCACGGCGGCGGGGATGCCCTTCGTCGGACGGGGCTAGCAGCCGCCCGGGAGGCCGGGGAATTGTGAGTGATTCTGAATAAAGCGGATATTACTGATTTCACATGATGGAAATAAATTATTTCCTTGTGGAACCAATGTGATCTTCGTTACCTTGGGTTGCACCCGGAAGCCGGGTGCAACCCAAGAGAATGGTTCAGGACATGAAGATCCCCACCGAAGCGGAGCTGAAGGCGAGTTCGGCCCCGCGGACGAAGGCGCCGCTGTGCCGGCCGCTCTTCCTCCAGATTCTGATCGCCGTCGTCGCAGGTTTCACGATCGGGCAGTTCCGCCCGAGCGTCCCGGTGGGGGGACGCGATGTCTGACATCCAGAGGGCCGATGATCAGAACTCGGCCACCTCGCCGCTTCCGGCGAACATCGCGCGGGCGGGCAAGAGGGGCATGGTCCGCTGGTCCATCGGCATCCTGCTGTTCTTCGCGGTTCTCATCAACTACATCGACCGCAGCTCGATGTCCGTGGCGGAACACGATATGCGGATGGAATTCGGCATGACCGAAGGCCAGATCGGCATCATCCTCGGCAGCTTCGGCTGGACCTACGCCATCATGCAGATCCCCATGGGCATGCTGCTGGACAAGATCGGCATCAAGTGGGTCATGCGGGTCGCGACCACGCTGTGGGCGATCTCCTGCTTCCTGACCGCGGCTGTCAGCGGTATGGGCCTGCTCCTGGTGGCCCGACTCATCCTCGGTCTCGCCGAGGCCCCGATCTTCCCGGGCGCCATGAAGACCACCGGCTACTGGTTCCCGCGCTCCGAGCGCGGCATGGCCACCGTGATCTTCGACAGCGGCCAGCGCCTGTCCAATGTGATCGGCTTCCCGATCGTCGGCGCAGCCGTGGCCATGTTCGGCTGGCGCGGCGCGTTCATCACCATCGGTGTCCTCAGCCTCATCTACACGGCCGTCTTCTTCTTCCGGTACCGCGACCCCAAGGAGATGAACCGCAAGGGCAAGCTGAGCGACGCCGAGCTGGAGCACATCCTCTCCGGTGGCGCCCAGCACGAGGACGCCCCCAAGCCCAACCCCCTGAACAACCTCGGCTACATCCTGCGCCAGCGCAAGGTGTGGGGCATGTCGCTCGGCCTCGGCTGCGCGGGCTACGTCCAGTGGATGCTGCTCACCTGGCTCCCGGGCTTCCTGCAGTCCCAGATGCACATGGACGTCGCCAAGTCCGGCCTCGTCACGGCCGTGCCCTGGCTGTTCGCCGTGATCGTCCAGTACGCCCTCCCGGGCTGGTGGCTGGACCGTCTGATCAAGAACGGGAAGTCCAGCACCACGGTCCGCCGCGCCTTCATCATCGGTGGCATGCTGCTGGCCATCACGATCGCGGGCACCGCCTTCACCACCGACCTCTTCTGGTCGCTCGTGTGGATCACGCTGGGCACCACGGGCATAACCATCGCGTTCAGCGTGACGAACTCGCTGCCCGCCCTCATCGCCCCGGAAGGCGCCGTGGGTGCCACGGGCGCCGTCATGAACACGGTGAACAACATCATCGGAACCACGGCCCCGATCGTCACCGGCTTCATCGTCCAGTTCACGGGCAGCTTCGCGGTGGCATTCATGGTCGCCGGTGTCATGCTGGTGATCGGCATCATCTTCTACACGGTGGTGCTCGGCAAGATCGAGCCCATCCCGCCGAACCCGGCAACCCTGGTGGAGCCCGCCGTCTGAGCCGCTCCCACTCGCGAAACGCCACAGGGGCACGGTCTGCACCGTGCCCCTGTGGCGTTTCGTCGTGCGGGCCGACGGCCCCCGCCCGCGGGTTGAAAGCGAGTCAGAGCGGCTCAGAGAGCGCAGCCGGCTCCCGGCACGGCGGCGGAGCAGTCCTGGGGGTGCTCGGTGCACCACGGAGTCGCGCCGGGCAGACGGTACCGGTGGGCTGCGATCCAGCGGTAGGCGGCTTCCTGGAGGCGTCCGACGCCGGGGATCCGGTAGACGGTGGCGAAGAAGCGGCCGCCGAGGGCGGTGTCCAGAATGGCCGAGATGGCCCGTGCGCCGCTGTGCCGTTCGCCGTCGTCGGTCAGGGCCCAGATGGCAGACCGCGCCTCCTCATGGCTCAGGCGGAAGGCGTCCAGCGTGAGGGGATCCTGGAACGGGTGGAAGGCGATCCGGTCGCGCCGGTCCATCCGGCGCACCCAGCCGACCGCCCGGGTGCAGAACCCGCATTGACCGTCGAACACCGCGTCCATGACAACCCCGTTTCACTCGGGCCCGCGGGCCCGGGAGTCCGGGCGCGCTGCCTCCCTTCATCGTAACTCCGCTTGCGGAAGTGTGAGTCTGTGATCCCACTCGCCTCCGAAAGTGATCAAAACCACACATTGATGATTTTTTGTGATCAATATCGCCTCAAATGGTGCGATATCAATCACACTCTGCGTAGACTGTGGGCAACAGAATTCCTCTGGTCCCCCGTCGGCCCCGGCCGCGAGGACAGAAAGGGCCGGATCGGTCCCCAACCTTCAGGAGATGCAGTGTCGCTCATCCAGGACATCAGGAGCACGCCCCGTGCGGGGCTCCTGGCAGGCATTACCGCCGCCGCGGTCGGCATCATTTACGGGTACGACTCCTCCAACATCGGCGGCGCGCTGCTGTTCCTCAAGGATGAGTTCCGGCTCGACGAAGCCGGTCTCGGCCTGGTGACCACCACGGTGGTGATCGGTGAGGTCGTGGGCGCTCTCCTCGGCGGTGTGCTGGCCAACAAGCTCGGACGCAAGGTCTCCATGGTGCTGGTGGCCGCCGGGTACGCCCTGTTCGCGCTGCTCAGCGGCCTGACCCCGAACCTCGAGGTCCTGGTGGCGGCACGTCTGTTCCTCGGTCTGACGGTCGGTGTCTCCATCGTGGTGGTGCCGGTGTTCGTGGCGGAGAGCTCTCCGGCCAAGATCCGTGGCGCCATGCTGGTGGCCTATCAGGTGGCCACCGTGTTCGGCATCATCCTCGGCTACCTCGTGGCCTGGGCGCTCTCCGACGCCGGCGCCTGGCGCTGGATGCTCGGCCTGGCGGCCATCCCGTCCCTCCTGGTCTTCTTCCTGGTGCTCCGGATCCCGGACACCTCCCGCTGGTACGTCATGAAGGGCCGGATCGCCGAAGCCCGAGCGACCCTCGCCAACATCGAACCCGACGCGGACATCGACCGCGAGATCGCCGACATGCAGGCCGCGCTGAGCGAGGAGAAGGGCGGCGCGCTCAAGGAGATGCTCCGCAAGCCGTACCTCCGCGCCACCATCTTCGTGGTCATCCTGGGCTTCTTCATCCAGATCACCGGCATCAACGCAATCGTCTACTACAGCCCCATCCTCTTCAAGTCCATGGGCTTCGAAGGCAACGCCGCCATCCTGGGCCTCCCCGCCCTGGTCCAGGCCGTCGCGCTGGTGGCCGTCTTCATCTCCCTCTCCCTCGTGGACCGGGTGGGCCGCCGTCCCATCCTCCTGGGCGGCATCGCGATGATGATCGCGGCCAACATCCTGCTGGTGTGCGTCTTCATCGCCGGCGGCAACACCTTCGGTGGCATCCTCACGGCGCTCGGCTTCATCGGGGTCCTGCTCTTCACGGTCGGCTTCACGTTCGGTTTCGGCGCACTGGTGTGGGTCTACGCCGGTGAGAGCTTCCCGGCCCGGCTCCGGTCCCTGGGCTCCTCCGTGATGCTGACCAGCGACCTCGTGGCCAATGTGATCGTCGGGTTCCTCTTCCTGCCGATGCTCAGTGGCCTCGGCGGTGTGGGCACCTTCCTGGTCTTCGGTCTCCTGGCCCTGGCGGCCTTCGGCTTCGTCTACAAGTTCGCCCCGGAGACCAAGGGCAAGAACCTGGAGGACATCCGGATCTTCTGGGAGAATGGCGGCCGCTGGGAAGCGAAGCGGTAGCCTCGCCCCCTGACGCACGACGACGGCGGCGTCCCCCTCACGGTGAGGGGGCGCCGCCGTCGTCGTACAGGTCTGCGTGGAGGGGCGCAGCAGGGACCCTCGCCGCGCCGCCGGGTGAGCCCTAGACTCGCAATGTGAACAGCAACGACGCCGCCCACCGGGGCGCTCCCGTCAACCGGGGCCTGGCCCTGTTCCGCGCGTTCTTCGCGCTCCTGGGGCTGGCCGCCGTGGTGACCCAGCTGGCGAACCTGCTGATGCGGACCCCGCCCGGGAAGATCAGCAACTTCCTCAGCTACTTCACCATCCAGTCGAACATCATGGTGATCATCGTGCTGGCGATCGCCGCCGTCGCGGCGTGGCGGGGACGAGGTGCCCGCTGGCTGGACTACGTGCGGGGCGCGGCCACCGTCTACATCTCCATCACGGGGGTGGTTTACAGTCTCCTGCTGTCCGACGTCGACGTGAACACGCCGCTGCCGTGGGTCAATGTGGTACTGCATTACACGATTCCGACCATCACGGTCATCGACTGGCTCGTCGATCTGCCGTCTCCGCGAATCGGTCTGCGCTCGGCTCTCGTCTGGCTCGCCTACCCTGCGCTGTACCTGGTCTACAGCCTGGTACGCGGTCCGCTGGTGGACTGGTACCCGTATCCGTTCCTGGATCCCCGGATCTCCGGATACGGGCAGGTGGCCGTGATGAGCGTGCTGATCGCCGTGGCGGCGTTCGTGTTCGTGGCCGTGGCGGCCCTGTCCACGCGGCTGGCGGGTCCGCGAGCCCATCTGCACCAGCACCGGCAGCCGGACGGACCCGTCGATCCGGCCGTGGACGCCTGACGTTCAGCTCAGCGGTAGCTGCTCGCTGAGGTCGGCGCGCGTCCCGGATGCCACCACGCGACCGGCCGTCACGGCATCGGCCCAGTTCAGGGTTCCGGTCACGAGTTCCAGCCAGGTCACGGCGTCCGTCTCGATCACATTGGGCGGGGTCCCGCGCGTGTGCCGGGGGCCTTCGATGCACTGGGTGACCCCGAACGGTGGGACGCGCACCTCCACGGAGTTGCCGGGGGCGCGGGACGTCAGCTCCTCCAGGGCGTAGCGCACAGCCATGGCCGTGGTGGCGCGGGACGGCGCGGCGGGTGCGTCCGCCGTCGATCCTGCCCGGGCGGCCTGCCAGGACGCCAGCGCCGCCTGGCCCTCCGCGACGTCGATCCGCCGTCGTGCCCCTGCCATCCCCGCTCCTAATCGAGCAGTGCCATGACGGGGGTCCCCAGGCGCAGCCCACCCACGGGACGGCCGCCGCCGAGCACCGGTTCCACGATCCGTTCCAGCACCGCCGCCACCGGCCCGACTTCGAGGGCCCCGGCCGCTGTCAGAAGGGTCAGCGCCACGAGGGACGCCGCGCGGAGGTTGCCGTCCAGGATCTTCAGCGCCACCGTGGCGCCGGAGGGGGCGGCCATGACCATGACGCCCTCGGCGCCCAGCTTCGCGATCACACCCAGCTCTTCCATCACCACGGTGTTCGCCTCGCCCTTGCCCTGCACGGCCCAGGGGTAGTCCAGCATGGAGGTGGCGATGGTGGCGGCGCGGGCATCGGCGTTCTTGTCGCCCGGGGCCTGCGCCAGCCGCGAGTACGCGCGGGCCAGCCCGGTCAGGGAGACCGCGGCCACGGGCGCCCCGCAGCCATCGGTGCCGAGATGGGCGATGCGTTCCCCGGTGAACTCCTCGATCACACTGCTGACCAGGCGCTGCAGCGGGTGGTTCGGCTCCAGATAGCCGGCCTTGTTCCAGTCGTTCTCGGTGCACGCCCACAGGAAGGCGGCGTGCTTGCCGGAGCAGTTGAACGCGACGCGGCTGCGGCCCTTGTCGGTGCGCACCAGCCAGTTCCGGGCCGTCTCGTCCTGGGGCCAGTCGGCGGGGCACTGAAGATCCGATTCCTTGTTGCCGCCGGCGCGGAGCATCCCCTCGACCACGTCCATGTGCTCCAGCGAACCGACGTGGCTCGCGGCGGCCAGCGCCACCTGCGCGCCCCGGAGCGGCACGCCGGCGCGCATCGAGGCGAGCGTCTGGAACGGTTTGAGAGCGGACCGTGCGAAGACCGGGGAGTCCACGTCTCCCAGCGCCGTGACCACGTGGCCGTCCCCGGAGAGGACGACGGCGGATCCGATGTGGCGGGATTCGATGAAACCGCTGCGTTCCAGGACGGCGAGTTCCACCGCGGAGTCGGCGTCGAAGGTCGCCTGAGAGGTGTGGGGCATACCGCCAGTTTATGGCCCCACGCGCTTGCCTACCGGTTGCGTGCTCAGCAGATGCGGGTGTTTCGGCTGTGCACCCGCATCTGCTGAGCACGCAACGGTGCCCGGCGCGCACCGGCGTCACCGTTCCCCGCGGACTGGGCGCGTCTGACGCCCGCCCAGTACCCTTGGTGACTGTGAAGGTACTCGTCCTTGGCCCGGGTGGCCGCGAACACGCCATTATCCGTTCCCTCCTGTCCGACCCGCAGGTCGCGGAGGTCCACGCAGCACCCGGCAACGCCGGAATCGCGCAGCTGGTCCCGTGCCACGCCGTCGACGCCAACGACCCGGCCGCCGCCACCGCACTGGCCGTGAAGCTGGATGTGGACCTGGTGGTGGTCGGCCCTGAAGCACCCCTGGCAGCCGGCGTCTCCGATGCCCTGCGTGAGGCGGGCTTCCCCGTGTTCGGTCCGAGCCGCGCCGCTGCCCAGCTGGAGGCCTCCAAGGCGTTCGCCAAGCAGGTCATGGCCGAGGCCGGCGTTCCCACGGCACTGGCCAAGGTCGCCGTGAACGCGGACGAAGCCGCCGACGCCCTGGACACCTTCGGCGCGCCGTACGTGGTCAAGGACGACGGCCTGGCGGCCGGCAAGGGCGTGGTGGTGACCTCGGACCGTGAGGAGGCACTGGCCCACGCGCAGGCCTGCTTCGACGCCGGCGGCACCGTGGTGATCGAGGAATACCTGGACGGCCCCGAGGTCTCCCTCTTCGTCCTCTGCGACGGCAAGACCACCGTCCCGCTGGCCCCGGCCCAGGACTTCAAGCGCATCTTCGACAACGATGAGGGCCCCAACACCGGTGGCATGGGCGCCTACAGCCCGCTCGACTGGGCCCCCGAGGAGCTCGTGGCCGAGGTCATCGACCGCGTGGCGCAGCCCACCGTGGACGAGATGGCCCACCGCGGCACGCCCTTCATCGGCGTCCTGTACTGCGGCCTGGCGCTGACCTCTCGGGGCCTGCGCGTCATCGAATTCAACGCCCGTTTCGGCGATCCGGAGACCCAGGCCGTGCTGGCCCGGCTCAAGACCCCGCTGGGCGGCGTGCTCCTGGCCGCCGCGAAGGGCGAACTGGACCAGGCGGAGGAGCTCCGCTGGTCCCGCGAGAGCGCTGTCTGCGTGGTCCTGGCCGCCGAGAACTACCCGGACACCCCGCGCAAGGGCGACCGGATCCGCGGTCTCAAGAAGGCCAACGCCCTGGAAGGCGTCCACGTGATCCACGCCGGGACCGCGCTGGATGACGAGGGCAAGGTGGTTTCCGCCGGTGGCCGCGTGCTCGCCGTCGTCGCGCTGGGCGATGACCTGGTGGAGGCCCGCGAGAAGGCCTACGACGGCATGGAGCTCATCCAGCTGGAGGGCGGCCAGTTCCGTCGCGACATCGCGGCGAAGGCGGCCCGCGGGGAGATCGTGGTGGCGTCCCGCCGGGCGCCGGGCCGTCACGTGACCTCGGAAGGGGAGCAGGCATGAGCGGGCTGGACACCGAGGTCCTGGAGCTGCCGGGGTACCGCCACGTCTATTCCGGCAAAGTCCGCGACCTCTACGAGCCCATCGGGCCGGACGCGCCCACGGACCGCATCCTCGTGGTCGCGAGCGATCGCATCAGCGCCTTCGACCACGTTCTCGAGTCGACCATCCCGGACAAGGGCAAGGTCCTGACCCAGCTGAGCCTGTGGTGGTTCGAACAGCTCGGTGTGGAGCACCACGTCCTCGGCTCCACGGAGGCCGACGGCGTCCCCGCGGCCGTGGTGGGCCGCGCCATGCTGTGCAAGAAGCTGGACATGTTCCCGGTAGAGTGCATCGCGCGCGGCTACCTGACCGGCTCCGGGCTGGCGGAATACCGCGAATCCCGGACCGTGTGCTCCCTGCCGCTGCCCGAGGGCCTGGTGGACGGGTCCCGTCTGGAGCCCGCCATCTTCACCCCTTCCGCCAAGGCCGAGGTGGGCGAGCACGACGAGAACATCACGTTCGACGCTGTGGTGGACGTGGTGGGCCCTGACGTGGCCGAACGCCTCCGCGAGCTGACCCTGACCGTCTACACGCGCGCCGAGGGGATCGCCCGGGAACGCGGCATCATCCTGGCGGACACCAAGGTGGAGTTCGGCACCGACCCGGCCACTGGCGTCATCACCCTGGGCGACGAAGTCCTCACTCCGGACTCCTCGCGGTTCTGGGACGCGCTGGCGTACGAGCCGGGCAAGGCGCAGCCGAGCTTCGACAAGCAGTTCGTGCGGGACTGGCTGTCCTCGCCGGAGTCGGGCTGGGACAAGGCCTCCGACACCCCGCCACCCGCACTCCCCGCGGAGGTGGTCGAGAAGACCCGGGCCCGGTACGTCGAGGCCTACGAGCGGCTCACGGGCCGCGCCTTCGAGCCGGAGGCTTAGCCGCAGCAGAACGGCTGTCAGCAGACGGAAGGAGGGGTTCGACGGCGGTGATCACCGCGCGACGTGCATGCCGACCTCGTCCTCCTGAGCGACCACTTCACGCAGGATTTCGATGGCCGCGGGCAGCTCATCCGTCAGGTAGAGCCACTTGGCGCGGATGAAGCGGAGCTCCAGTCCGTCACGCAAGGTGCCGGAGACGATCGTGTGCGCCAGTTCCGCGCGCTCCAGGGCTGCCAGGGTGGAGGCCTCCACGATCCCGGAGTTCAGGCGCATGGCCGCCGAGGCCTTGTTGAAGTTGGCCCACTGTTCGATGTCATTGCCGGGGGAGAGGAGCTTGGCGGCGCGATCATGCTGGGCCACGCCCTCTTCGTAATCGTGGCGCATGAACGCCACATTGCCGATCACCCAGGCGACGATGCCGGACATGTGGTCCACGGACTTGGCGCTGACCTCCTTGGAGAGGATCTTGCACTGTTCCCATGCCTCGTCCAGGCGGCCGGTCTCGGCGAGAGCGCCGATGTAGATCCGCAGCGCGCTGGAGTAGATGGGGGAGTCCTTGGGCAGCTGCGCCCCGAGGGCCACGGCCTGCCGGGCGTGCTCCACGGAGTCGGCGAGGCGGCCCTGCCCATGGCAGACGGCCGCGAGCATCTGGCGGGCCCGCACGCCGAGACCGGCGCTTTCCACGGCCAGACGGTGCTCCACGAGCTGCTCCACCACGCCCTGGCATTCGGAGTACTTGCCCTGCTTCAGCAGACACTCGGCCTGCATGTACCGCATGTTCCACCAGGCGCTGACGTTCTTGGCGTCGAGAGCGATGCGCGCGGCCTCGGCGGCGTGCTGGGCGGCCAGCTCGTAATCGCGGAGGTCCCAGGCCTGGCGGGCGTACAGAGCGGCCAGCACGTAGTCCGCGTCATTCTGGGTGACCCGGTTGTTCCACTCTTCGAGTGCCTTGGGGGCGAGCTCCAGACGCCGGGCCAGCTCCTGGATGACGTCCCGGGTGGGTTCCCTCCGGCCGGTCTCCAGCAGGGAGATGTAGCTGGGCGAGTACAGGTCCTTGCCCAGCTCAGCCTGCGTCATTCCGCGTTCCAGGCGCTCGGCCCGAAGCCGCTCACCAAATCCGCTGCCCATTGCCCCTCCTCAAGTTTAAGAGGCCTGGAAGCCGCTCAAACCTTGACATTATCGTTTGTGATTACTTTACAATGTATGTCAATGCGGTTCATCTTATGTCCGTAGTGTGATCCCCCGATCCAGTCAGTACCAACGCATCGCTGGCGGCATCTGCCACTGAAGCTCATACTCCCTATAGTTCCCCACGGAAGAGCAGAACATGTTGAAGAAACTCACAGCAGGCGTTGCCCTGGCTGCGGCCCTGGGCCTCGGTGCGCTGAGCGTCCCCGCCGCGAGTGCCAACGTCGGCAACTGGCCCGATCCATCGAGCGTACAGGCAGTGGGCAACTGGCCCGACCCGGCGCGACTCAACGTTGGAAATTGGCCTGATCCGACCACCTTCGCCGCTGGCACCAAGACCAAGTCCTCCATCGTCACGGACACGGCCCGCCTGAACGTGGGCAACTGGCCCGATCCCTTCTAAACCGACGGCCGGCCCCCTCCTTCAGAGGGCTTGAGCCACCCGGAGCGGGTGCTCCGCCATTGTGCGGGGCACCCGCTTTGCGTTGCCCGGAGAACCGTCCCGTATTCCGCTGCCGGCGCAACCGGGAGACTCTCATTTCCCAGGTGACAGAAAAAGTCACAAGGGCCCCCGGACCAGGGGCGGAGATTGTCAGGCGAGTCGAATTCCGGGCGGCTCGTCGGCCCGGATCCGAGGGTCTCGTGGCCCCGAGGACTGCCGGCGGCGGTGCCGGATTTCACAGACTGGGCGCCCGCCGCCTGCGTGCTCTGGATGAACCCTCCCTGGGGCGCCTGTCAGTGGTGGAAGGCACTCGCCTCGCCGGGTTCGGGGAGCGGAACCGGCGCTTTGGTGAGGAAGTCGACGGCGGCGCGGACGTCCTGCAGGAAGCTCTCCGCGAGATCCCGCGTGAAGCCGTTGCGCACCACCACGCGTTGCACGGTCAGGTCCTCCATCCCGTCCGGCATCGGATACGCCGGCACCAGCCAGCCCGCCATGCGGAGCCGGTCGGAGAGGTGCTGCAGGGTCCAGCCGCCCGTGAAGTCCGGCTTGAGGCGCCAGGCGAAGACCGGGATGTCCGAGCCGTCGTTCCACAGCTGGAAGGGCTCCAGGGCACCGATCTCGTGCGCCAGATAGCGGGCGACGTCGCGTGAGGCGGCGTGCACCGAGCGGTAGCCTTCCCGGCCCAGACGCAGGAAGAGGTAGTACTGCAGGAGCACCTGGGCGCCCGGGCGGGAGAAGTTCAGGGCGAACGTGGGCATGTCCCCGCCCAGATAGCTGACGTGGAAGATCAGGTCTTCGGGTAGCGCTTCCTGATCCCGCCAGACCACCCAGCCCAGGCCCGGGTAGACCAGGCCGTACTTGTGGCCTGAGGTGTTGATGGAGATGACGCGGGGCACCCGGAAGTCCCACGCCAGTTTCGGCTGCAGGAAGGGCGCCACCATGGCCCCGGAAGCGCCGTCGACGTGGATGGGGATGTCCAGACCGGTGGCCTTCTGGATGGTGTCCAGCGCCTTGGAGATCTTCTCGACCGGCTCGTACATCCCCGTGTACGTCACACCCATGATCGCGACCACGCCGATGGTGTTCTCATCCACGTACTTCCCGAGATCGTGGCCGTCCAGCACGGGGTGCTCCTCGGAGATCGGCACGTAGCGCGCCTCCACCTCGAAGTAGTTGCAGAACTTCTCCCAGCACACCTGAACCGCGGAGCTCATGATGAGATTCGGACGCTCGGTGGACTGCCCGGCCGCCCGCCGGGCGTGCTGCCAACGGCGCTTCAGTGCCAGCCCGGCGAGCATGCAGGCCTCCGAGGAACCGATGGTGGAGGTGCCGACCGAGCGTTCGGGATGCGGGGCGTTCCAAAGGTCCGCGAGGATGCGCCAGCAGCGGTGCTCGATGTCCGCGGTCTTGGGGTACTCGTCCTTGTCGATCATGTTCTTGTCGAAGGTTTCGGCATACAGCTTCCCGGCCTCCGTCTCCATCCAGGTGCCCACGAAGGTGGCGAGGTTGAGGCGGGCATTGCCGTCCAGCATCGCCTCGTCATGGACGATCTGGTACGCCGTGGAAGGGAGCGCCGCCCCTTCCGGAATCGTGAAACGCGGGAACTCCGTCGCCTCACCGGGGCGGCTGAACAGGGGGTTCAGCTCGATGGAAACGTCCGAGGTGTCGCTGCCGAACGCGGAGGAATGGTGGGGTTTTCTGCGGGGAGCGGTCATGTGCCCAGCCTAGGAGAACGTCCTGGGCCGGTGAACCCCGGTGGCTGGGAAGGAGCCGGGAACTCACCCGGGAATCACCCGCAGCTGCCATGAATTTCACTCGGATGGAGTGATGATTTCCCTGCTCGCCGGACGGTAATTTCAATGCGGAATTGTGTCTAGAGTGAGGGTTCTGATGGGGATGAAGCGAATTTCACGGGGGCCGGGGGTCGCCCTTGCGATAGCCGGGCTGATCGTGGCTCCGATTGTGGCGGCACCGGTTGCGCAGGCCGCGCCGTCGTGGGAGCCGGCGATGATCACCACCTCCCCTGTCGCGGCGAACATGGTGAATCTGAGCAGCAAGCCGGGCGCTCCGAAGACGATCTGGCTCGTCTTCGACGGTGGCACCGTGACGAATTCCCCCTGGAACCAGGATCGAGTGAATCCCACCCGCAACGGGTCGCCCATCACCTGGACTCCGGTGCCGGGAGACTCGAAGGACCTCCGCACGGAGATCTTCCAGCGCATGGCCGAGTATTTTTCGCCGTTCGACGTCAACGTCACCACGGTCAGGCCGTCCCGTGACGCCCTCTCCCGGGACTCCAAGGCCGACACTCAGTACGGCGGCGTCGCGGTTTTCTCCGCTCAATCCCTGGGGGAGAACCAGGGTAAGGGACTGAGCCTTGTCGAGGGAGCACTGGGAGTCGCGCACTCGGGCAGCTTCGGCGACCTGACCAACTCCTACGCCTGGACGACAGCGGTCGGACAGGAACCGCGCAACGGCCGTCAGCTTGCCGCGACAGCCGCTCATGAGGTCGGGCACACGCTCGGGCTGAGCCATCACGGCTGGACTGACGGGACCAGCACCGACGCCTACTACACGCCGACTTCCGGTCTGTGGGCGCCGGTCATGGGCAATGCCGACGACGTCGGAATGGACCGCTGGTCGAACGGCCAGTACCCTCACGCAACGAATCCCGGCCAGGACGATCTCGCAGTGATGACCAATGCCAATGCCTACTCCGAGTCGACCGCGATGTACCTGCGGTCCAACCACCAGCCGTATGACGGATCGTACTGCGGCACCAACGCCGATCTGGTGGCCGGAGACGCCTACGTCCCGATCAATGACGAATGCGATGTTCCCGACGGGCAGCAGCCCCAGTACCTGGATGCGATCGTCTACGGCACCGGTCGCATCGCCTACCGCACGGATCTCCACTCCGATGTCCGTGACACCTCGGCGACGCTGTTGACCCCTGGATCGAAGACCGACGGTGTCATCGAACGGAACGGGGACAAGGATGTCTTCCGTGTGGTGGCATCGGCCGCCGGTGTTCTCGACGTGAGCGCGGTGACCGCCCGTTACGGCCCCATGCTGGACATCCAGCTGAGTGTGCACAACTCGGCTGGGACCAAGCTGGCGTCCTTCAACCCGGCGCTGGGTGTGAACGACGGCGAACGGCGCTCCTACATTACGGGTGAGAGCGCGGCGGGCAGGGTCGCCCTTCCCGCGGCCGGAACGTATTACGTCACGGTCGAGGGAGTGGGCTACGGAGACCTCTCCAAGGTCACCAGGACCAGCACCACCATGGCCGCGGCAGCCTACGGGTCGATCGGTCAGTACACGGTCTCGGCCGTTTTCACGGTCCCCGTGCTCACGGCCGCAATGAAGGACCGGACCGTCACCCTCGGCGCGACCCTCAACGGCTCGCCGACGCCGGTCAGCTACAGCCTCGACGGCGGGGCGAGCTGGCAAGGGTATTCAGCGCCCTTCACCGTTGCCGGGACCGGACCGAAGGACGTCCTGTACCGTGCGACGGTCGGCGGCTCCACCGCCAAAGTGAGCGTTGCCGCCACCGCCGGCAGCGCGGCCCTGACGCCTCTCGGCACGGCGGGGACCTTCGTGGTCGGCGATTCCGTGTACGGATTCGGCGCAAGGGTGACTGACAGCCAGGGCCAGCCGCTCGCCGGCAAGACGGTCAGCTTCACGGTCACCGGCAACGGCGCACCGAGCACTCTCACGGCGACGAGCAATGCGGATGGCATCGCTGTGCTTCCCCAGATCAAGGCGACGACGGTCGGGACCATCATGGTCTCGGCGTCGGCGGGAGGCCAGAGTGTCACTTTGCCGGCCATCACCGTCAAGGCTGAGTCCGCCACCATCCAGGGATGGGTCAGTGTCGCCAAGGCGACGGTGGCGGGGAAGGTCGTGCTCAACGTGTCGGCCTACAACGAAGGCGCCGCAGGGTCGGAGCCGGTCAACATCCAGGTGAAGACGAAGTACGGCACCAAGACGTATGCGGGCATCACCCCGAGCAAGGGCGTCATGGTCACGTTCAAGACGTATGTCCCGTCCATTCCGGCGGGAACGGCGGGCGCGAGGTACACCGGTGAGACCTCCGGCGACATCAAGAATTATGAGGAATCGTATGAGTGACGAGATGAATCGACAGACTGGTGCCCCGGCGGGCGTCGTGCGGCGCCAGGTGGTGCGGGCCGGTGTCTGGAGTGTTCCGGTGATCGCGGCCGCCGTCGCGGCGCCGCTCGCGTCGGCGTCGCCCAGCCAGGTGCTGAGCCTGATGATCCTGAATGGTGATTCGACCGGTTCGGATGGTCTGTCGACCACTTTCGCGGGGGTCAATCTGAACGAACCGAGTGTCCCGCTCATTCTGGGGATCTCGACCACTAGTCCGGCCGGCCCGGCTTCGGGTGCTCTGACGGCGACTCTTTCCCCGAACGCCGTCGGAGTCGCGGGATGGGAAGGTGGGGCCGGGAGCGTCTTCGTGGCTGCAGTGGAGGACGGAGGCGCAGTGCTGCCGTTCGAGGCACTCGGTTATGGGGCCTTCACCCTGACGGTCAGCATGGGGACTCAGACGTGGCTGCTGAACATCATCTTCTCGGCGTAGCCACGGACGTCAGGCGCAGGACCGTCACCGCTGTGCTGGCGGCGCTCCTCCTCAGCACGGTGGGGTGTTCCGGCCCGGTCGACGCGGATCACCCCACCGTTTCCACCGAGGGGACGCCGTCCGGTGGTCCGTCGGGTTCCTCGGCCGCAACCCCGGCTCCCGTTGTGACCCCGACCGGCATCCGGCTGCTGGGACCCGATGAACCGGTGATGATCGACGGCGACCCGGTCGCCGTCGTCGTCGAGGTTCTGGCCGAGGGCAAGCCGAAGGCCGGACTTCCGGTGACGTTCACCGTCGAGTCAGGCCCGGCGAGGTTCCCCGGCGGGTTTGAAGCGGCCATGACGGATGAGACCGGCGTGGCCGTCGCGACGACTCTCGAACCGTCCAAGGCGGGCACGGTCATTCTCCGGGTGACGTCGGGAGAGCGCACTGCACGGGTGAAGGTGACGTTGCTTGGCGCCAGGCCCTAGGGAAGTGCTCCGGAACGGGTGTAGTGTTCGGGACCCGTGGAACTTCCGCGATCCGAACGCGGCTGCCCCGCGGGGCTACGACTCACGCCGAGGGGCACATGAATCACGCGAACGATGACCTCAGAAGGCTGATCGTCGAAGGCTCGACGACGCCTCCGCAGTTCGACGCAGCCTTCGTGCACCGCACCGGGCTGATCGATCAGGTGAGGTCGGGGGACTCGCGGGTCGTGACGGTCTCCGCGCCGGCCGGGTACGGCAAGACTTCGCTGCTTGCGGAGTGGTGTCAGTCGGAGGACCGCGCCGTCGGGTGGCTCTCGTTCCGTGAAGAGGACAACGATCCGGCGGCACTTCTGCGGCTTCTGGCTCATGCCTGCATGGGGTTCGCTCCCGGTGCGGCCGTCTTCGACGGGCAGGTTCCCACCGTCGACGGCGCGGTGCTGGGACGGGCGGCGCCTGCACTCGCTCTGGCACTCTCCCGGGCCGAGCGTTCGTTCGTGCTGTTCCTGGATGATGTGCATCTGCTCAGCGCCGTGGACTGCCTCGATGTCCTGGATGTCGTCCTGGCCGGGGTGCCCCGGGGATCCCAGATCGTCCTTGCGGCCCGGCATGGTGCTGCCCGTTTCGCACGCACCGGCCTGGCGGCCGGAGCTGCACGCATCAGCGCGGATGATCTGCGGATCGATCTGACCGGAGCGGCGACGATCGCCGAGGAGGTCGGTGTGGCCGTGCAGCCGGCGGCGCTCAGGGATTGGGTGGACCGGTGTGACGGGTGGGCTGCGGGAATCCACATGTGCGCACTGTTGGCTAAAGACGGGAGCTCCGCGTCCGTTTCGGACCACGAGCTGTTCGCCGACTACCTCTATCAGGAATGCCTGAAGGACCTGACCGAGGACACCCGGCAGTTCCTCGTGAGGAGCTCGGTTCTGAAATGGCACATCCCGGATCTCTGCGACGCGGTGCTGGATCGTACCGACTCTGCTCGCGTCCTCCGGTCACTGGAAACCCGTCAGTTGTTCGTGACGGCCGAGCGAACGGGCCGGGCCTACCGCCTGCATCCTCTGTTCCAGGAGTTCCTGCATCACGAATTGCTGCGGGAGGCTTCTGGTTCCGTCCCTGCGCTGCACCTCCGGGCCGCCCAGTGGTTCCAGGAGGTCGGCCGTCTTCCCGAAGCCATCGAGCATGCCATCGCCGCGGAAAATTTCGACCTGGCCATGGCACTCGTCACCGCCGCTGCACTGGAAGCCTATGAAGCAGGGCACGACGTCGCCTTGTCGCGCTGGCTTCGGCAGATCGGTGACCGCCCGCTGCTCAGCAACGCCTCGGCCCTGGTGATCATCGCCTGGTTCGCGGTGCTGGCGGGCACCGATGACGATGCCGACAAGTGGAGCACTCTGCTGCGGCAAGTGCCCGATGGCGTCGGGGCCGACGGGATGAACTTCACCTCCGCCAAGTCGATGATCGAGGCCATCATGATGAAGGGCGGGCTGAAGCGGGCTCTTGTCCAGGCCGAGTACGCCGCACAGACCGAACCATTGGGGAGCCCGTGGCGGGATCCGGCCCTGCAGATATTCGGCAGCACCCTCCTGCATAGCGGTCTGGAGGACCAAGCCCGACCGGTTCTGCAGGAAGCGAGATTCACTGCGGATGCGCGACGGAATCCCGCCACGATCGTCATCTGCGAGACCGAATTCGCCCTGTTGGCGATCGAGAACAACGAGTGGGCGCGGGCGCGGAAACATGTGGACGAAGCCCTCGAGATCATCCGGGAGCACGGTATCGACGGCTACGTCATGTGCGCCTATGCCCGTGCAGCGGCGGCATGCGTCAGGCTCCAGGCCGGCGACCGTAAGGCGGGGGAGCAGCTGCTGGCGGCCGCGATGGCGGATCGGCTGCGCTGCGGCCGAGCCGTGCCTCTTCTGGCGATCCCCAGCAGGTTGCTGTTGGCGCGCGGCCATCTCCAGGTGGGGGACCACGAAGCTGCGGCCCTCTTGTTGGGGGAGGCCGAGAGCATGCTTCCGCCCGAGGGTGGCCGCGCAGCACTGGACGAGCGTGTCGAGGCCGTGCGTCGAGCAGTGCGGGGCGCCTCAGATCGCGCCGGAAAAGCTTCCCCGATGGTAAGTCTGACGGCAGCGGAACAGCGCGTGCTGCCATACCTTCAGACGCATTTGACGCGTGCCGAGATCGCACTGCGGCTGTTTGTGTCGCCGAACACGGTGGGGACTCAAATCTCGGCGATCTTCCGTAAATTCGGAGTGACGAACCGGGCAGATGCGGTCCAGAAAGCGTTCGCCCTGGGTCTGCTCGGGGTCGTCGTGGAGTCGCCGACGTCGGGTTGACCTGCCAGGGCTCGGATGTCCGTCAGGGGACCCGGCACTCTGATGGCGGGAATCGGACAACGCGTGTGAGGCTCCTCGCGCTTTTCACCTGGATGAGGTGATGACCGCGGCCCGTTCGATCCTTACTCTGGGGGAACCCTTCTCCCTCCAAAGAATAGATATCATCGTGAACCACACCTCTTTTCCCCCCTTGTCCTCCCCGGCGAGCAACGGAAGGGCGTCATGGCTACGCCTCAGCGCGGCAGAATACTCACCGGCCATCATTCTTCGGTCAGTCTGGCCGTTGAGCCGGACTTTCTCGTGGAGAATCCCCATAGTTCGGAATGTGGCAGCATTTTGGTTGACGCCGTGGGTGATCGTCGGGTTAATCGACGGGTGAATAACTGACCTACGTCAGGGTGCGGACCGATGAGAATGATGTAATTCTCAGAGTGGATGTCGCGCCGGCTGAAAAGCGTCGCCTCTCCGGACTTTCCTGACCTGACGGGTGGGCCGACATTCATGCAGTGAAATGGTGCATAGTTCCGTTGAACCCGCTGTTCGTCCCCTGAAACAGCAGCTGGGAACACCGGAAACCGGGTGGGATGCACTGCTTCGCTGGCCGTTGACGTCCTGAAACAACCTGGTCCGCGGGGGGCTAAGACCGGGGTGACGGGTGGACGTTACGGCCGCCGGGTGGCTTGCTCGTGAACTCCATCGCTTCGATGGCTCAGCACCGCCAGGGGATCCGAGGGCATGGGCATCTCCCATCGACAAGTCTCATGCTCTCGGGTCCCCGCCCCAACGAGGCGCCGGTGGTTCCCCGAGGTGCAGCCAAGGTCAGGGTCCGGTTGCGCGCTTTCGGGTGGCGTCTATGTGAACCTCCCTGGGTTTGACGATGTCGCCCAACAGATCAAACGGCAGCGTTCCCCGACTCGGGGCGCCTGAGTATGCCCTGGCCTCCGGACGGTTGTGCAGGAAGAGCGTGCTGCCTCCGAAGGAATGACTTGTGACAGACGGCACGAACTATTATGACGGCGCTGAAGGCGGCCGGGTTTTCCGGGAAGCTTTGAAAACCGGGAACCCCGCGCGGATCGCGAGCGTGGCCAACGACTATCTCTGGGCGCTGGCCACGCACGATCACACCTTGCTGATGGACGCGATCGCCAGGCTTCCGGCGGATATCCTCGGCAAATACGACGGTCTGATCCTGGTGCATCCGATGGCTCCGACCTTGGCCCGCTCCGGTCTGCTGGTCCCCGTGAACAGGATCCCGCCTTACGGGCACGTCAACGACGAGCCCACGCATCAGGAGCGGCTGGTCCGGCGGATGATCGCATACAGGATGACAGGTGACCTCTCGGCCGCTGCTGATTTCGCCGACCGTCTGATCGAAAGGCTCGGGCAGCAACGTGTCCCATCCATGGTCGAACTGACAGGTCCCATTCCGCAGTTCTATGTCCATGTCGCCACCACCTATCTCCTGGCGGGCCAGACGAGGAAAGCATTGGTGGCCTTGAGCATCGCCCGGCAACTCGCGGAGCACGCACCGCTCCCTCACGTTCAGCGCGAGGCCTCCGCCAAGGCCGCGATGATCAAAGCGTTCCGCGGGTCCCACGCGGAGGCCTCGGGGCACCTGGTAGATGCCCGGTCCTTGCCGGACGTTCCCGTGTTCCATCAGCCCGTAGTCGTTCGTTCGGAGCGTATCGCTGAGGCGATCACAGCGCTGGAGGAGATGACCCTCGAGGCTGAGAGCTTCGCGCGAAGCCTGGATTCAGTCGACAGCCGGGATGAGTTGTGGCCCTTCGTGGTCCTCGTGCGTGCCCGTCTCGCGATGGCGGCTTCCCGCCCTTCACAGGCACTCGAAAGTGTGCATCATGCGGCCGCTACTCATCCTGCGCACGTCGGGTCGGTCGCCTCGGACATCTCAGGAGCTCTTGAGATCGAAGCGTTCGTGGAACTCGGCGACGTGGCGGCGGCTGAGGAGGTTCACCGGAAAATCCAGCGCCCTGGTCCGCTCGTGTCCTTGGCCCGCATGAAACTGCTCATCCACCAGGGCGACCTCACGGAGGCTGGCCAGGAGTACCGTCGAATCGTGGGGGCATCCGATGTGGCACCGGCCGTGCGTGACCATGCAATGCTCTATTCGGCGTGGATGAGGTTCATCGTCAGCGGTACGGTGGATGAAGTCCAGGCTGAGTCCGTGGCCAATGCGTTGGATCACTCCCATCGACGCATTCTGACCACGGTGCCGAAATCCTTCGTGCAAGCGGTCGCAGGTCGGCTCTCCGAAGAATCCGGGTTGAGGTTTGAACAACTGCTCGACGGCCTCCGCTTCTCCCGACCCTCGATGAGTGCCCCTCAGCTGACGGCTGGTGAGTTGAAGGTGCTTCGTGCGGCCCAAACGCACTTCACGGTGAGTGAAATCGCGAAAGCATTGTTTCTCTCGCCCAACACCGTGAAAACTCAGCTGAAGACGCTGTACAAGAAACTTGGCGTGGACAATCGGGCGGATGCCCTCACCGTTGCTGTGCGAGTCAATCTTCTGGCTTGGCCGGACGCCACGAAACTGAACTCCTGAGGAGTGAACATTCATTCCGGAGAAGTTCAACGAACGGTATCAACTCCGGCTATATCGCAGGGCGTCCTGGAGCGCATCATCTGGTTCGAGTGATATCCGTGAGATGCGGGATGAAATTCCGGGTGATTGCCGGGTGAGCAGAAGAGTGAAGTTTCAGATTTCCGTTCTGCTGGTAATCCGCACCGTGATGCAATTTTTTTAGCCCGTATCGTCGGTTTCTCATCCGCATTGTCGAACCAGAAGCGCTCAGTCGTTCGGATCGGCGGTCGGTCGGATGAGGTTCAGGAAGTACGCGGCAAATTCGTCTCATTCGCATCCACGCGCATCAATCCCAGAAGGCTACAACTTCTCATGAATCCACAGCATCCAACCTCCACAAAGCAAGGGACGTCGCGCCGCGCGGTCGTTCGCAGCGCAGCCTGGTCTCTTCCCGTCATCGCCGTGGCCGTTGCGGCGCCCGGGGCGGCGGCATCCACGCCGCCCGATCCGAAAACGCCCGTCACCTGTGGCAACAGGGCCTCCGGAGACAACGGCACTTACACAGTTGATGATTCGAGAGTCATTGTGAGCTATGTCACTGCTCCTGACATCTATGAGATCAACGTCCACTTCGTCGATGGTTCTTCTGCCTCATATGGCACCAATTACAACACCGCGCCGGCCGCGGGCTCACTCCAGTGGGCCATCGAGACGGGGAAGACCATTGCATGGGTGCAGGTGCACACCTTCAACACGCACTACCAGGATGGCGTCTGTCAGTAGCGTCGCGTCCAGGCCCAAGCAGGCCATGGCTCCACCTGCGCTGTCTCGCTGAACAGCTGGGGCTACCTTTCGGTATACCAGGGCTCTCAGGCGTCAACCTAGCCTCGCCGCTGAGGAGACTGACCGGACTCAGATTCTCATGATCTCCAACGGTTCCGAAGGGACTCACCCGAGTCCCGACAATCCGCCGCCTGTTCCTAAGGCCGCAGTATCAAGCCTGCCGACCGAATATGTGGCCAAGAGCATCACCTGCTCACGAGAGGGTGGAGCACGCTTCAGGTGTGCTCCACCCTCTCGTTCTGTGCCCTTCAATCGCCGCGCAGCCGATGGGATGGCCCTCAGTCCGGGGACTATCGAACAAAATCACCGAAATAGACCGGAGGAACTATGAAATGGCCTTCAGCCCTACGGGTGCGCCGCGGCTTGGTGTTCGTGCCGGCGGCTGCTGTGCTTTTCGCTCTGGCGCAGAGTCCAGCACTTTCCAATGCCGCTGCGGGAGCCGGAGCCGTGGACGACGGTCTTGTCCACTGTGCACTCGTGGCCGGAACGCCCGATCCGTCTTTGGTCGCCGTTCCCGCGGTGACCCAGAGCCCCACGAAGGCCGTTCCCCGCCGCGGCGATGACGCGGCTGCTCTCAACCCTCATGAAGAAGCGCCCGGTGCCTGGCTCCAGAGCCTCTGGGTCGGGCTGTTCGTCATCCTGGTCGGCGCCGCCTTCGTTCTCGTTTCACCGCGTCATCACTGAACATCAGAGAAATGCCCTTCCGAAAGGACGAGGATCGTCTGTGGACATCCGGAGGCAGTAAGCGTCCGGTCGGGAATACGGGAGCCCCAGAGCCGGGAACTCACCCGGGAAAAGCGAAAGCCCCGCTCGTGAGAGCGGGGCTTTTCAATGGTCGGGGTGCTCGGAGAGTATTCGAAGCATGCTCGCCCTAAATTGGCGCGGTTGGATGCCATCGATGCGGCATTGGCCCAGGCTGCTGCGGAAGAGCCGGCGAAACCGAAGCAGTCGACAGCTTCCGCTCGCCAGCGCTACCGTCTGGTGGACCGTCTCGGCCAGGCGAAACTGGACGAAATCGTAGCTCGGTACGAAGCAGGGGAGTCGACGACTTCACTGGCTGACGAGTCCGGCGTAGCCAAGTCCTCGCTCCTTCGCCTGCTGGAAGAGCGCGGGGTGGCTCGGCGCAAGCAAGGACTGACTCCCGAGATTGAGCGTCAGATCCTTGCGCTCCGGAAGGAGGGCGTGGTTATCCGCGCAATTGCGAAGCAGGTGGGCGTCAGCTATGACACTGCCCGTCTCTTTCTCCTCGGGCGGGACAAGCCGATTGCGTGATGGCGCCGGCTACTTCTCGTCTTGCGCTACCTGCGCTTGGGCCTTCCGGTCCTCCTCGGCGAGCATGACGGCAGCCAGAGCAAGCTTTCGGAGATCTGGCTGGGGCCGCGCGATTCCGGTCACAATGATGTTGTTCCGACCCCTCCTGCCTTGGCTTGGTGACACGGTCTTTGTCCGGGTAGCCCGAGCCGTCTGGTGGGCCTGCTTGTCGATGAAGACTGGCCAGAGCTTGCCAACCACATGAACCAGCTCTGGTTGTTCGGCCCGCATCTGCCGGAGGTGCTCCTTGAACTCCACGAAATCTAGCAGCTCATCCGGTCGGTAGAACTTATGGATCTGCTGTTGCTGGCTGGGCTTTAGCGCTCCGAAGATGCTTTGCCAGTGGGGATCAGTCCAGATCCTCCGCAAGTGTTGGTGTCGTTTGTACTAGTCACGTTGGGTGACTCGTGGCATGGTGCCTCACTTTCCCGACCCAGATTTGGGGCGGGAAAGTGATTGGTTATTCGTAACCCATATGGTTCCATGCTGCGCCTGCGAAGGTGTGGACGTGTTCGCGGGTCCACTTGGCACCTCCGCGGTACAAATACTTGAGCCCGTTGACTTCTTTCCAGTCATTCCAGTCCCCACCGTTCAACGTGCTGTTGAAGATGGTTGCCAAGACCCATCGCATGTCAGCGGAGTACGTGCCGGCACCAAACTTGCCGTTCGGCACATTGTAGACGAGGCACTCGATGAGATAAGAAGGCAACTCTTGCTTGATTACGCCCTCGTAGAGCATTTTCGTCTGGAGCTTCTTCAGTGCCCTTGCCATTCGCTTGTACCGTTTACTCGTGGCGAGGTTCTTCGAAGTGCCATTGTCGAGTTGATGTTGGGGAAAATTATTGACTACCTTGCCGGAGCTAGTAAAAATCCGAGCGCCGTGATGTACCGATTGTTTGCTATCGTAGCGTCGGTACTCCCAACAGGGAACGACGTCTGCCGGGAGAGTGGTCTTCCCGTTACGGATTCTGTAAGCGATATCCCCAACTTCAATGGAGTCTTTTCCAAATGATGCGACGAGGGCTTCGTGAATGTCCTTCTTGAACTGATCGCGGGTGTAGGGATCGTCGGAGTCAACGATGCCGACTACTGACTTGTCCTTTCCTTTGAGCTCGAACTCGAGATCGTAGTAAAAGTAGCCGTGATATTCAACAGCGATGTCGACATCAAAGTTCAGACGCACGTTGGTGTTGTTGGCGTAGGACCCTTTGGCATACACGCGCCATGGTCGCCCCTTGAGTGGCTCATGGGCATCAAGACTCGCTTTGACCTGAGCCAGCGTACGTTGCCACTTGGCATCCTCGTGATCGCTCGGGCGTTGAGCGGCAGTTCGGAGCCAGGCTTCCCAATCAGTCATTCTTCAGTTCCTCCAAAAGTTCTTTGCCGTCTGCGAAGTTGCCGATCCGTTTGTTCGAGATCCGCTTGAAGCTCATTGAGCCGCCACTCTTGCGACTAGTCCAATACTCGCCCTCAAAGCGCTTGGGGTTCACATCGAACACCTCGAACGAGGCGCCGCCCATGTGGATCGGGCTCTCCTCCCTGACTTCAATGCGAGGCGTATTTCCGTAGTGGTAGAAGATCGAGAAGTCATCAGGGCCGTTCTTGACGATGTCAGCGATCACGGAGCGAGACTTGCTTTCCTTAGTAATCTGGACCACCTGGATCGTTGTGAACGACTGCGTAACGATGATGAAGGCCTCGTAACGGTTGTCTGTTGGCTTCGATCCGTCAGGGGACCATGTGCTCCTAAGATGCCCATGCCAGGTTCCGTGGAGTACAGGCCGCTGCGCGACCTTTGCGATTGGCCCCCACCTCCAAGCCCAGTTGTCGAAGACCGCAAACAGTGCAACGACGATCAGAGGAACTGAACTGACAACCCTTGCCCAGGGGGTAGGAAGCTGAAATCCGTTGATCAGACTTACTAGCGAAATTAGAGCAAAAGCGATATAGGCCGCGATCTTGATTCTCATGCGGCCAGTGCCTCACAAAAAGAGAGGTGTGAGCATCCCCCAGACTTATTCATTCTCGCATTATATCAAGTCTCTCGCGTATCTTCTAATATATCCACATGTAGTTGGTTGCGACTATCGATCGGTGTCAGCGTCGCTTGCTGTTCCGCGAGTAGTCGAGTTCGAACGAGGGGCACGCCATCGCATAGTATGGGTGTGGCGCGGGTGATTGCTCGGCGCCGGATCATGAGCATGTTTTCCCGGCATCCGAGGAGCGCGTAGATGGAACCATTTGTTGCCCCCGCGATTACTGCTTCGGCTACGATCCTTTCCGCAATCTTGGCAGCCTTAGTTAGTGTTGCAAATCTAAGAGCGGATTTGCGTACAGTCATTTCAAAGGAGTTGGAAATCTATAATTCGCTCCCCGAGGGCTCTGCCAAGCGTGGGCTGCTGCTGGAGCACATCGAACTGCAGATCGAGCACTTTGCCGGCAGCAATCCAGCGCGTCGCTCCGGGTCAGGAATCGTGCTCGGTCTCATCATCCTGTCTCTTGCGCTCGGAGGTACCTATTTCATGGCGCTCGGTGGAGGTTGGTGGTGGCTACTTTCCCCAGGCGTCCTATTCCTTCTACTTCTTGGTGGAGTCGGACTTGGACAGGCGATTCCCAAGGTTCCCCGTGACGATAAAGGAAATATCATCACGTAGTCGATCAGTTGTGGGTGTTAGGGCCGGTTGTGTAGACAATGCGCTCGCTCAAAGAGGTGGTCTGTGCCGGGATAATCGGCCGTCTTGCTGTCAGACTCATCTGCGGACCGCGGGGGCTTGTTGTTGGCGATGTCTGACACCTGCTCTTGAAATCGTAAGGTAGATTGGCCCGATGAAGTTCATGCCGCCTTTGAGTATCTGCCAATTATCTCCGCACGATGGATCGAGCATGAGTGAGGAAGAGCAGGAAGTGCTTTTGAGGGATCACTATTTTCGTGTGGATCCGGCAGAATATTTTGAGCGTCGCCTCTGGGCCATAATGGCAACTGCTGATCTGGCACATGATAGTCCTCTGCCCTGGAACGTGGAGGATCCGCAGTCCCTGTACCGTCAGTTTGAGGCAATCCTCGGTAGGAAGATCGATCTTCATCAAGCGCCCGGAGACACCTTGACTAACCAAGCAATGGTCGCGGCTGAGTCGTACTCGTTGATGCAACATGTCATTGAGACCGCCCTGCGCTACTTTGTGGTGGCGGGTGAGAGGAAAGCCGGGAAGAGTCCTATGAGAGACTTGTTGGGGCTCTTCATGGGAAGCGACGTGCGAAAGCCGCTGCAGCCGATCTTCGCCGCGGATGGTCAGCAATTTGTCGAGAGAACCTTGTTTCCGCGTGAGCTTGTCCGTTCATCGGACCACGGAGAGGATCCGAACTTTGCTTTGCACGTCGAATACCTCTTCGAATGGCTGCACTTCTTCGCTTACTTTTACGACGATGAAAAGTACAGCGGTAGTCAGGGAAACAATCAGATCAAGCACGGGGCTGCGGTCTCGCCGCAGGAATCAGGTGCTTGGTCGTCGGTGTTCGAACGGATAAAGCCGGATGATCCATCGGAGGAGACTCTCGCCGCTATCGTCCAATCGCGGCGGACGATCAACGGACCTTCGGTTACTTACGCACTTTTGAACAAAGCTAGGAGGATGACTTCGGGAATCAAGCTCCGCACTGACAACTCTGATCCAGCAACGTGTCTTGCCATCACCCAGGTTGGTATCGACATCGTCCGCTCAATGTGGCTTCTGGCCAAGGTAGTTGCCACCCCAGATACGGAAACGAGCTATCCATACTCAACTGGGCCACTCCCGGTTGATCTCTTTAGCCGCACCAATTTTCCTCCGCGAGCCGTTGTGGAACTGCTCTCACACCCGAACCCCAAGCAGCCAGTGAGGACTCCTGCAGACGTCAGGCCTGCACGAGTGCCGAACGATAGGGATGCGGGCGTATGACATCGGAATGGTTGGGGCGAGGGGTCGCTCTGAGTATCGGACTGCCAGATTTCGTTCCTGCCAGACCGTCTGAATCTTCACGGGCACCAGGATGCAGAGGATGTGGTTGTCTGTCAGCTCCGGTTTACTAAGTTCCGCCCCTAGGAGGCAGTTCGTTTGGTTATTCTCCCGGGCCCCCGAGCGCTGACCAGTGGCGGAGCAGGTCTGTTTGGACCGGAGCTTCTAGAAGCCTCTCTGCAGCTTCTCGAGCTTCACGGAGGCTCTTCTCGACGCTCGCGTTCACGTCCTCGTTGATTCTCATACCGGCTTCGATCCAACCTGGCATCCTGCGTTCCATGAGCTGATCGTTTGCGACGAGAGCGGCTTGGGCCTTGGTCAAATCTCGGAATGAGTCTGCGATCTTCTTAGGGTGGTCCCATTTAGCGACGATGGTTGCGGCTACCATGATTCCCGTCGAACAAGGGTAACCGTATCGTAATGCCAATTGGACGATGTTTGAGTCAACAACGTGGTCGCTCGGCTCCCACGGGATACGGTCCGCGTCTATCTGGCCTGCCTTCAAAGCGTCAAAGATTAGCGATTCAGACAGGCTTACCCATTGCATTCTGAGACTTGGCTGTACGAGGTAGATCAAGTCGTTCCCTTCGTGGGTTTTCGAAACTGACCGGGTCTCAGCGGAGGTTTCCCGGCATCTTCTTGAAAATCTAGGCCGCGACCTAGCTGCCGGCAAGTATCGAATTCGTTTGGTTGCAGGAGCTGGACACAATTTCTGTCGCCCGCGCTGCCCTCAACGGACATGATGGGGGATGACTTTCACCCACGGGTTTCCTTGGGAGCACGCAAGCGGCTCTAAGTCCGCTAGGTCGGATTTGGCACGAACCCTTCAACTGTGAGGGACCTCCAGGTCCTGACAGCTGGCTGCTGGATTCTTCCAGCCAACTTGAACCGCATTCGGTAAGCTCAAAGCTATGGCAACCAAGACTGTAGTTCACCGGTTCAGCGACATCTCCGGAGATGCCCTCGATGCGTCGGTGAAGCCCCTGTCGTTCTCGCTCGACGGCTCCACCTACGAGATCGATCTGACGAACGGCGAACTCACCGACCTTCACAAGGCTCTCGCCCCCTACGTCAGGGCCGCTCGGCAGGTGACCGGCAAGCGTAGTGCTAACCGCCCACGGCCTAACAAGCCGGATCTGGACAAGATCCGCGAGTGGGCAAACGCAAATGGGTACACTGTGGCGCCACGTGGGCGGATAGCACAGAAGGTTATCGAGGCATATGACGCAGCTCAGACGTAGCAGTTAGAGGGGCCCTTGTCGGGCGGCTCCACAAAGAACCTTGAACATTCAGCTTCGTTGGCGAGACAGGAAAGGCACTTCCGCCTCGGCGCTCCATCCCGTAAATTGCGCGATCGACCACCATATGCAGGTCGTGAACGATGGTCTTCAGAGCGTTCCGCCGGGCATTTCATGCCATGCCGCGCAGTCCACCGCTGCTCGCGAACGCCCAAATCGCATGGTCGAGTTCGGATGACCCCGCGTCCAACAACTCGGCAGCAGATCGCACGGCAGCGAACGCCCGCTCCGGTGAGACCTCCTCACCGACGACGCGAGCTACAAACCTGATGATCCAAACATCAGGCTTCACGCTCTCGGCGCCGATCAACATGGTGAAGTACTGGAACGTCCACGGCCCGAGTCCCTTGACGCTGCGGTATGCCGCTTCGGCCTCAGTTGGATTCGCGAGGAGCCTCGTCTTGTCGGTGAGTCCGGCAGCGACGAACGCGTGGGCGGCCTCGATGATGCCCAGTGCCTTCGACTTGCCGCCGTTGAGCTTCGCACGGCCCAGCAGGCGGACGAGGTCCGCCTCGTTCTGAGCTGCGAGTGTTTCGAACCAATCCGTCGTCAGGTTGAGGTGGACCGCACGGTAGCGCTCGACGGCGCCCCGCACACCGTTGAAACTCCCGTCTGTCAGTTGGCGGCCAAACCGAGCTCGCATCGAAAGCACTGCGTTGATCAGGGCAAGATCGATGCGCTTGCCATACCCACTGCTGCGATGCCAGGCGTCCTTGTCGCCAATGTGGGTCACTACAGCCTCGGCTACCAGTTGAGCATCATTCATGGTGGTCCCCCTTGATTAAGTGATCTGGGATGACCCTAGTTGATCCGACCGACAAAATTGCGACCTAGTCCCGATGAGATCGCATCCCGTTACGTTATGCGCTACCAAGTCCACCAGCCGCAGCACCAGCACCTAGGTCAAACTGTCGCGGGTGGTCACGAAGCGTCTAATCTCAGATCATGCAGCTCCGCCTCGGCACTCTGTCGTCCGCTTCTCTCGGCGATGCAATAGTCCTATCCGCAGTGACAGGTCTAATGCTGACGGGCTGCGCCTCACCCGGGAACACCGGCAGCGCGCCGACGATCGCACAGACCCCGCAGGCTGTGTCTGACGGATCCGGCGCCCTTGTTCGTGCCCGCCACGTTGAATGCAACTTTGGCCCGAAGGTCATGAAGTACCTCGCGACAGGTGACAATCAAGGCGATCCTCGACTCGACAAGATTTTCGCGCGCCACGTCGGTGCACCAGGGCCGGAAGCACGCCGGATCGTCGACGATGCCATCGAGAAGTGCGATGGCGCGGCCGACGACCGTGAGGCAGCCCAGGCCTCGGCGAGTGCGTCAGCTGAATCCGCAGCCGCCAAGGCCTCCGCAGAGGCTCAGGCCAGCGCGTCTGCAGACGCCGCTCGAGCAAACCTCCTCGCAAAAGAACGCCCTGCGTGCGCGGCGATGGGTGGCCGGCTCAATCCCAATTCAAACTCCGCCTACCTGGACACGTGCGATGCGCCCAACCCGGACGCCGCAGCGACCAATGGCGCACTCTGCGCGTACGCGCAGATCGCCTTCAATGCTTCCGGGCAGATGGCGCAATCTGACATCGACGTAGTCAGGGACGGCTACCCCGGATGCTTCAAATAGACCGCCTTCTTGGGCGCCCGACTATCGAAGCCGCGGGCCTGCGGTGAGACGTGAGAGGCCCTGAGGAGCCCAAGCAGGCCCGAGTATTCAAGCACCTAGTCGATGGTGTCCGCACACGCAAGATCGGGGCCCGTTCATTCTCAAGAAGACCCCGATCTTGCCGCACCTACCCCTTGCTGCTGCGAGGGTCGTTGCCAGGATCGATCGTGTCCTTTGCGCGGATCTGGCCGTCTCGCCCGTGCGTTAGCATCTCACCGCCACCGGCATTGGAAATGATTTCACGCGCGCGTTCCTGCGCCTGTGCCTGCGTATCAGCATGAGCGGATGCCCGCTGAGCGCCATTCGCTTTGACGTCCCAGCCACCATTGGCATTAGGTACGACATGTCGATCATTTGGATTGGTCATAGTAATGCTTCCTTTCCCAGTGCTAGTGGTATCCACATATTGCCCCAAAGAGCCGCAGAACGCACTACGATAATCTGCCGCAGCACGCTCACCGGCTCTGATCGAACTGGTAGTGCTGGTAGGGGTGGCGCACCACAAATCGCCGACCTTCCTTGCGACGCTTCAGGAGTTCTGAGATCGTGTCCATGTCATCGGGCAGCATCCCAAGCTCACGGCACATAGTGCGAACTTCATTGGCTGTCACGCCTCTCCATCGCTCTGGACGGTTCATCATGTCAGCCTTGAGCTTCTCTTTCTCATTCCACTTCATGCCCGATGAGTAGCCGGCCGCTTTGCCGGCTATGTAGGCAAGGAACTCCTCAACTCCGTCGCGCGAAGACCCTGAAGTCACGTCTTCCTCCAATCTCTGTTCGCTGTCGCCACTGCATGGCTTTCGACTCGGCGTCAGGGATGACTGACCTACTCATTTGTCCTCGCAGGTGCACTGCATCACCGAGAACCAGACGAAGCCGTACGTTCCGCACGGTCGGCGTCACCTATCAACCCATCGGCGGCCACGCAGATACTCGAAAGGAAGCTCCTTCGGCCACCTGAGTGGGTCTTCGTAAACGTCCGATCGGTACCACCCGATGCGTCGTTCCCTCGTCCTGACTCAACTTCACCTCGACTCTTCACAGCTCTCGGTCAGCTGAGCATAGCGGGCGAGTCAATCCGAATCGGGCCGCGCCGCACGGGGCGGAACCAACTTGAAAAAGATCCTCGGAAGCTGATTGACACCAAACGACTGCCATGAAACTATCCAGCTACACGACAGGAGATTCCTTTGACAAAGCTCATATCGAACCGATCTGCAGTTGTACTGAGCGTTTTATTTGCGTCACTCCTCGGAGTCGCGCTAAGCGGGTGCACTCCAGCGACCGCTCCGCAACCGCAGCTCTCAACCGAATCACCAGCCGTCGTGGAGTCCGGTCGGACGGATGCCGTGATCTTCGCGGCTCAAAAGAAGCAGCTTCAAGATCAGCGGCCCGGGGCGGTGTTTCATGAGAGCCTCTCTGGGATTGGGCCAAAGGAAATCAAGGTCCCGGCGGTTCCGAAAGGAACGACGATGATCGGTGCAGCTATCAACTGTGATGAAGGAGGGAACTGGAAGCTGAGCGTCTCTCAGAAGACGCCGGCACGGTCGGAGGCGCAGTGTTCATTGGGGGTCACGCCTGCGATCGAGTTTCCAATAGACAATAAGCTTGGCACGAATAAGCTCGTTCTAGAGGTAAACAAAGACTCCCATTTCTGGATTTCGATTTACTACAAGTAGAGTGAAGGTTCAAAATGGTGAAGAAGTTCTTTACGACGTCCGCACTTGCCATCGCGCTTGTCGCATCAGGCGGCGTCGGCGCCGCTCAGGCTGCGACGCCAACGGTCGTCCCAGCGGGTACGAACAGCCTCTGCTCCAGCTCCAATTGGGATGTCGGAGTTAGCCAGGTCGCGCGCAAGTACGTCAAGGGAAACTACCGCATCTCGGGATCGCCTGGCACCACGCTTTCGATCGCCGTCGGAACGTCATCTTCAGTGACGGGAACCGTTTCCGTCTCGGCAACGGCGGAAGCCGGTGCGATCTTCGCGAAAGCGTCGGTGACGGCAGGTGTATCGCTCGCAGTCGGTCGGACGGTCACCGCGCAGTACACCGCGACAGCAACCGTGCCTGCGAGCGGCGGATACCTCGAACTCGGCGCCGAGGGCCGCTCATTCGCCTTCGTCGCCAAGCGCTACAACAACAACTGCGTCCTCCTGGAGCAGCACACGGGGACCGGGCTCGGCGTCACCACGACTCCGTACGCACTGACTTCCTGGGGCGGCTTCAAGTGATCCCCGGGGGTGTCGTAGTCGGTTGAACTAAGCTCAGTTAGTCCGATTGCCTTGAAGCCCGTCACGGATGTATCGACTCGCAATACAGCGAGACTGAACATCCGTGGCGGGCTTTTCTGCATACCGGTTCCGCTGTCTACGGCCACTTAATCCATCAGTTGAGGATCTCTAGTCCGCCGATCAATGGCTCGCCAGCGCCTTCCCTCATCGAGTGTCTACTCGTTTCAGGAGTTTGACATCAACCGGCAAGGATCGGCCACATGCTCCGTGGCCTTGTTCCCAGGTTTGCCCGGATCCCTGTACTCGGCTCACGTGTTCTTCACAATTTGAACATACATCTGCGGATTTCGACTGTTACTCAGCGTGGCCGAGCAGTCACCACCGTGTTCTTCCCCCACGGATCCTTCAGGTCGCAGGTGATCAACACGAGCCATCCCGGATGCATGTCCCAGACGGGCGAGCTAACTAAAACGTCCTTGTTATAGGTCTTGACGGACGCCACCTCGAACTCGAGATCACCGTGCGTTGTCTGGATCCTCAGCCTGTCCCCCGCACGAGCGCGATCGCCGATACGGTTGAACGGCGTATCCTCCTCGATCCACCGATGACTGATGATGTACGTGGTGTCAGTCGAGCCGGCTCCGGGCTTACCGTAGTTCGTCAGCCAGTAGGTGTCTTTCGTATTTGGTGGAGACAGCTTGCGAGCATCCAACTCCTGCTGTGTTGGCGTCAGGGCGTGCACTGGTATTTTGGCATCGGTCGCGGGGTAGATCAGGCGCGCTGGCGGCACCGCACTACCTGCAACCGTTGGTGCGGCAAGTCCTCTGCAGATTCGATAGGTGGCCGGGGCAGTGCTGTTCATCCCTCCGCAGGTGCGGGGTGTGAACAGCCCATGTCGTTAGGCACGTCCCGAGCGCAACCGCCGGTCCGACCGGCGCACGATGCGAAGAAGGAGATCTGCGAGTTGGATTACTTCTGCGGCTTCGATGGCATCCTCGAACTGGACTGTTCGATGACTTGCCGGGTTCTTGTAGGCACCGATGGCTCCCGCGAAGAGATCTGCGATTGCCTGTTGCTCGCCTCCCTCCGCGCCTGGATCTCGAAGTAGGCCGTCCTTAGGGCTGAAGGCCTTACGCATCAGTGCAACTCCGAGGAGCTCGTTCGGTAGGTCGGCGGCGTCGCGTACCGCCACTTCGACAGCTTTCATCGCCGCAAACGATGCCGTTTCGTAGTCGCCAAGTGCAAAGTTCGACCGGGCGGCAGACAGCTCAGGATGGAGATCGCCCGAGAGGCGTTCGTCCGCCCAGACTTTCGCAAGCGCGTTCGGATCGTCCAAGAGAGCCGTGCCTGCGCTCGTGACTCGGCTCCAACTATCGCTCGAAGTGTTGCTCGACGAATGTCCGATTAATGCATGTGATACGAGCCAAGCCCATGCGTCTGATATCCGAGAAAGCATGGCCTCGAGGTCGGGAGGCGGCGCTTGATCGTATCCACCGCGTTGCTTGAATCCCTGGATCAGATTATTGAAGTTTGGCTGGTCGCCCAGCGACCGCAATAGAGACATGCTCAATTCAGGCAGAGGGAGGTTGCGGACATCGTCGTAAGAGAGAACCATGAATCGAGGCTACTACCCAGCTCTGCCAAGGTTCGGCAGCCTAACACGACGATCGAGGGCATTCTAGCCTTGGAAAGACGAGCAGATGGGATGGTGCTCATATTGAGCGATGTCGTGCGCAGCTAGCGGAGTCGAGTTTCGGAAGCTTAGCGCTCTGATGCCAGAGATTCCACGATTCGCTGCATCGTAGTACCCAGTGCGTTAGCGATACGTGCAGTTTCAATAACATCCAGCCGCCGCTCGCCGCTCTCGTATTTACTCACGAAAGACTGCGGGACGCCCAGCGTCTCTGCCAAGTCGACCTGGCGGATGCCCGCCTCGACGCGAAGACGCTTCAGAAGTTCGCGGAACTCCCGGTATTCCTCGCTATAGATCGACTTGTCCACACAGCAAGTCGATCCTTCGTTCCCAAATATCCCAAGATGGGATATTGTCTCCGCATGGCCGATCCACCCCGGATCGTGGCCACCGCGTGCAGCGGTACCTGGGCAAAGGGGGTGACGGCATGAGCGGCGGCGACGGTTGACTCCGCCCCTGCGGGGGCGCTCAGGGGCGTGGTGACCGCATCAATCGTGCGGTCGCCACGCCCCCTTATTTTTGTCTTTTCAAAACAATGCTCATGCTTCATAATGGGCGCCAGACATGCGGGCCACTTCACTCCAACGCATCTACCGCCTCAAGGTCACGATCGTGGCCTTGGTTTCGCTGTTCTTCGGTGTTGGTCTCCAGATCCTCGCAGCACACGCCGCCACGGTTGCTCCCGCCCTAACGTTCCTGCCGCTATCAGAGATCGGCGGCACCCTCTTCGCAGCCGGGCTCTTCGGAATCGCATGGGACTACTTCGACGGTAAAGACAAAGAGGAGCGGGAGAACGAACGAATCCGCGCCATACTTAAAGAGTCAGCGCCCGACTTCCGCGACGCCGTGGTCCGAGGCTTCGCCGTCGAGAACGACGACCTCAAACGCGTTGCAACCCCCGAGCTGCTCGACCAGATAGCCGGCAACGTGCTGGCGCTCCGGCTCGGAGACCGCGAGTTCGCGGAGGAGGTTTACGCGGACGTGCGTGACCAAGCTATCCGGGCACCTGAACGGTGGCACGACGTTGACGTCCAGATCCGCCTCTCCCCTGCAGGGGAGAGGAACGCCAAGGGCGTTCCTCTGTTCATCGTCACCGCACGATGGGAGTACACCTTCATTCCATCTCACGCGACCCAGCGCTTCGCCTGTGTCTCAGATAAGGACGAGTTCCGGGAACTTGTCACCGACATCCCGGCGACCGCCGCATGGTTCATGACCCCAGCGTCAGGCCTCAATGCCTCCGCGCAAGAATCCTTCGAGCTCGTGCAGTACTCAATAGACGGGCAAGAACGCTCGATCCGACGCAGCGCCCGCAAGACAGGGCAGACCTACTCCGTGAACATTGGTGAGGATGCTGTCCGATCCCAGCAGCCAGTCACCGTCTCATTCACCTACCGCACCCTCACGCTCCAAGCCGGCCACATGCTGCACTTCGATATCGACCAGCCAACAAAGGGCCTCACGGTCAGTCTCGACTACAGTGACACGGACATCGCTCAGGTGAAGGTCCTCGATCTCATTGCGAGTAGCAAGCACGCACGAATCCAACGCACGCCACAGTCCGTGCCCGGGCGATCAGTCAGCGTGGACTTCGATGGCTGGGTGTTCCCGAGGACGGGAATCGCGTTCGTATGGTCGATGAATTCAGAACTGCGAACCGACCAGGTTCCCAAAAACAGAGACTAGCGGGCCTGCTTCTTGAGCTTGACCGAGTCGTAGCTGGTATGGAGCTCATCGGGATGGCGTCGTGGAGACCTGTGACTAGCATTGTGGTTCCGACAGCTATGGACTCGGCGGCGTCCTGGCAAGAGAACATCAAGCGTGAGGCAAACCAAGGCGTCCCTCGGCAACGTCAAGGACGATACCTCGGAAGCATCGGAAAAGGCGAAGGTTCTCCCGAGTAAAGAGGACGGCCATGAGAGATTCTGTGATGTTGGACGCTCTACCCATCCACTAATCTATCTAAATGACCGCTGAAAAGCCGCCCCTAGAATTGCTCGTGGAACCAGACGAGTACCTGTGCACATGGCTCTTGCCCGGTGTCAGCGGCGTAGCGAGTGAGCATCCTGGTTCGCTCGAACTTCGGGCGGACCATCACCCGACCGGCGTGGTGTATGGAAACATCCCAATTCAGTGGGAAGAAAATCCGGATGGGCACCGTAGCGCCGGTTTTCCTCAAGTAGTCCCGCTGGACCGTCTGCGTGCGCGTCTCGCAAACGGGCACGAAGTGGATCTGATCGACGCTACAGTCACTTATTGGTCTCCGGGACAAGGGCACATCACCGCTAGTACCGCCATAGTCGGCCTTGCCAGCGGGGTCCTTGGATTTAGCACGAAGTTCGAGGTCGTGGCGCAAGACGAAGAACAGCCGGGCGCCCGCCCGGCAGTCCCGACCTATTCGCAGGTGAGCGCACAAGTTGGTGCGCTCGACGCGATCATGGGTGCGCCCCCTTTCGCCTCAATTCAGTTCCCGAACCCTGGAGAGCTCCGTCGCCTTGAGGGCGACTGGACCGTGACTGGCAACCCCGACTCGTCGAAAGAATGGCATGACGAAGATGTCACCGTCCGCTTCGAGTATGGTGCCCGTGTTGCGGTCGGTAACCATTACGCGTTCAGGTTCGTCGTAAGCCCCGTCCTTCGAATCGAAGCAAAAGAGCCAATGTCGGTGCGCGAGTGGGTGGATCAGTGGGTCGATCCACTTCGTCGAATTTCTTCGATCGCGACGGGAAGCGCTCAGCCACTCACGTATCTGGCCGTCCACGCGCTCGAGACTGACGGCACGGGCACCCCTCGAAAGCGGCAGATCTATGGATCGGGAATCACTCAGGCGCCATATCAGTCCGATCAGACAGCGGTGAGGAACTGCTCGTCAGCGATCTTCATCGCGGATGACGACCTCTCACTCCTCGACATGCTCAGACGCTGGCAAAGGCTTGAGCAGGATCATCACCCGCTAATTGAGACCTATGGGGCGATGCTCTCGGTGACCACCGAGCACCCGCGATCCCGCTTTCTCCTACTCTTACAAGCGCTGGAAGGCTTGCATGGATACGAGACCGCTAAAGCATACGAGGAGCGAAAAGGCCGCCATACAGAGAAGCGTGAAGCCATAATTGCAGCGCTCAAAGAGTCTGGGACCCTCAATTCTAATCAGCGAACTTTCGTGAAGGACAACCTCTCTAAACACCCGCCGCGTGGACTGAGGGACGCTCTGCGAGATTTGATTGGCGAATTGCCTCTGGACTTCACCCCGAACCTGAAATCCTGCAAATTGCTGGCCGACTACTTGGACGAGGCCCAGGGGAGCGATATACACCGCGTCGCCGAAGCTCTGAGCCGAGTCCGTAACGACTTGGCCCACGGCAACCGGGGATACGATGCCTATGACCTCTACCATACGGTCTCGATCCTCGAACGTATGGTGCGAGCACACGCGCTGCGCCTCCTGGGATGCCCCGATACCGTTTTGAAGCGTGTCTGCAACCCAGGCCTGTGACTGCGTCCCCTGCGTTCAAGATTTCTCAATAGCGGAAGGGGATGTCTCGAGGAAGCTCGTAGTTATGAGGAGTGCATCGTACGAAGCCGTTCTTTCGACAGGCCATCGCCCGAGGGCAGTGGGTGCAGGTCCGCTGAGATGCCGATACGTCGTGCCGGAGAGCACCCGTGAAAGGTTGGGGCTATGCGCGAAGATCGCATGGCGATATGGCTTTCGATGAGCGTCCAGATCTGAACATGGGGCAGAAACAGTGGCGGTGGATTCAGCGTATGGAAGCCCAGAGCGATCGTTGCGAGGGGCCGCATTCACTGAGCCATCGTCTAGTGGGTCCGGTGTCGGTATAGGCTCTCCTTCATGGCAACTAGGACGGTAGTTCATCGTTTCAGCGACATCTCCGGCGAGGCACTCGATCCGTCGGCGAAGCCGGCGTCCTTCTCAGTAGACGGCACCACCTACGAAATTGACCTGACCAACTCCGAACTTGCGGTCCTTCACAAGTCGCTTGCTCCATACGTCAGGGCAGCTCGGCAAGTGACTGGTAAGCGTAGTGGTAACCGCCCGAGGCCAAGCAAGCCTGATCTTGAACGCATCCGCGAGTGGGCTGCAGCAAATGGCCACACCGTATCGCCGCGTGGGCGGATTGCGCAGAAAGTCCTCGTTGCATACGACGCGGCCCACTCGCAGGAGTAGATGGCGTTGTCACGGTTGGATCCGACGATTCCAAGCAGAACCGGTCTGCAGGCCGCCATCTTCTAAGGCATTCGAAATGATGTCTCGACTGTCATGATCACCCCTGATATTCCACTGCAGCCGGGCGCTGAACATTTTGGCGAGCGTCTGCGAGCCTCGAAGTTCGGGCACAAGATGACCCGGGAGCTCTACGCCTATCCGAACCGGAAGCCCAAGGAACGCCTGAAGCGGCAGTTTATCTCCGACGAGGCTTGGAACAGCATGGCGTGGGCTCATCGAGACGCGGACTACAGCGAACATTCGGACGCATTCCTACTCGTGCAGCGCGACCAGGCACTAGTGAACTTCGACTTAGCCATGCGCTACTTTGCAGCGCTCGAGACCGGCGAGTTCGAGGATGCGCTGCAGCGCATCCTGGAGAAGGGCCGGACTTTTCAGGCTGTCCAGTCATTGAAGGACTGGCAAGGCGTGTCTGGCGTCTACGTCTTGGTGTTCGATGAGTACCGTCAGTTCTACGTAGGCAAAGCGAACGACATCCGCAAACGAGTCAGAGACCACTGGGTGTCAAGAAAACCTTTCGACCGCTTGCTCTTTGGCTCGCACTACGAATCAGTGTTTCCCGTAGACGAGCTACGGGCACTCGACACCACGCGGATCTACGCTGCACGGAGCAAGAACCCGTTCGGGCTCGAGGAACGTGTCGAGAAGGTTGGCGATCCGCGATTCAGCCTGAACAGGACGTGGGGCGGGGAACCAAGCACTCTGCAGCTTGTGTCCCCACGTCGTCATCGCTACCTCGTTGATGTCACTCCCATTTCGTTGGCGGAATTCAAACACTGCCGAGAACAACTCAAGACCTTGGTCGCACAAGCTGGACGGTCCAAGGCAGTTGGCGTGGCGAGTCTCCTGGCCGACGTCGACCTCCAGGTATACGAGGTTGAGCGCACAGATGGGTCGTCCTTCTTCTGGTCCAGACGGGACGAGATAGCGCGGTGGGCCGCCCATGGAACGCTCGATCTCGTGGAATACGCCAACTTCGTGGGCAAGGTGGGCCATAACGTGATTTGGCCGGCGGAGTGAGCACCGCAAGTCGCTCGAGCCCCAGCTCCGACCCCTCGGCGCCTCGTCCGGCGGGCGGCTCCGTCCGAGCGTAGGCTCACCCGAGCACGCCAAACCTCGATACTTGAGGCAAGCTCGACGTCCTAGATCCGTTTCCGCGAACACGCCTCTGAGGATGCATACATCGCCTAGAACGCGTATCCGGGGAAAGTCCCGCGCTGCCACAAGTACGCCGTAGCAGGTTGTCAGGATCCGCAACAGAAAGTGGGTGGATCCTCGGAGAGGCTCCACCCACTTACCAAATCCAGCCGCTCCTACGACGCTACCGCGGACTGACGGCGCAAGCACACACAATGTTAGCGCCTGCAGCGGGCGCGGCCATGAGAGCGGACGACGCTAACGCAACCGCCCAAGGGTAATCGACTCGGCCGCTCCGACAACCAGGCACGACAAGACTCAAGGTAGGACGCACGCTAGGCACCCCAGCTGATGTAGTAGAGGAACCAACCTGCGTCGTACCTGCAGTTTGCAAGGAGGCGGTCATCTTCACACGCCGGTACCTCGACGCGGGCAAGATCAGGGGTAGGGTTAGCCCCAGACAGAATTTGTCTCAGCTCGAGTACCATTTTTAGATCTTCTCTGAGACCGTGCGACTGCTATGGAAGGCAAGTACGTTGACCGCTAACAAAGAGACACATTTTGAACGCGAACGACGGTTCTTGGTAAGCAACCCGTCCATCGTCATTGGCTGGCCTTCCGTCATAATCACCCAGGCGTATCTGTGGATTCAAGACGGCTACTTGTCGAGGGTCAGACTAATTCAAACAGAAGAACCAGATGGTCGGCTGGTCGATATTGACGCCACCTACGCAATAAAAGGACCTCGGGTTGGTGACGAACGATATGAATTTGAGTCGACACTGTCGGACGCCGATGTCGCTCGCGAAATAATAAGGCGAGCGCCGCATGTCGTCACCAAGCGCCGCCATTCGGTATTTGAAAACGAAGCTTGGGACATTGACGTTTTCACCGGCGAGAACGAGGGTCTTGTCATCGCAGAAATCGAAGGTGACGAATCCAGGCACGTCAAAATCCCTCAGTGGTGTCACAAAGAGATTACGTCGCTTGACGAATTTAATAACGAATCGCTGGCAGTTTACCCGTGGAGAAAGTTGAAACGAGATCAGTCTTGACTGGCCCGATGGTCGGTGGCAGCGATCGCCTAACCAGTGATCCCTAAGATCAATCTACGATCAAAAAAGTGCATTTGCCCGGCTCTGTTCTCGGTATTGGAGAACAAAGCCGGGCAATTTCGCCGTGAATTCAAACTGGCGAAATGGTCTAATTTAGACGTCGAGCCAGCTACTCGACAGCGCCAACGATGGCTTATGACCAAAGAGCCGTTCTTCGAGAAGAGTTGCCTGAAGGTCACGCAGGCCACACGTATAGTCGATCACGGCCAAGTAGATGTTACGCATTTCAGCCTGGATCAGTTCTCTTCGCGCCTTCTCGTCGCTCGGAATTTCATTCGACCCTAGAATTGTGGCCTGGTCTTCGAGGTAAGCGCGCAGCCGAGCTGGCAGCGCCTTCTGTGAAGTGGCCTCTCCGTGCTTCTCGAGCCATGCAACCGACATCTTCATCAGTGCGTCGACAAGCCGCTCGAGACCGCGGGCTTGACCATACTGCATGGTGGCAAGCCCCGACGATTCAATGACATAAAACTGACATATTGCTTTGAAGAACTCTGCGGCCAAGCGTGTCGGGTTGTCGACTCTGAACTTTAGCCATGGTTCGCCCTCAACCATTGTCAATTCAGCATGGCAATTTGAACTAAAGTAGGAGATGGCCTCGCTCCCGAAGTTCTGCAGATCCGTGTGCGCCTGTCTGGAGCCATCGAACCGGTTGGTCGGCAAGCGATCTGCAAGCACTCGCATAATTTCAACGAAGGCTTCCGGTATTGACGCTTTGAGCGAATCCCCATTCTCATCGACCATCTTTTCCATCTTTGAGCGAGCAAACACGAGAGCCTCTTTTGCCTCTTCGTCGTTTCCGGCAAAGCTGAAATCAGTCGTCGACCAGTCCCGCTTTCCTCTCGCTTCGTTCTTGTACATTGTGTCAGGCGCGTGCCTAAGCGCGGCTGATATTCTATGCAGGGGAATATGCCCAGCGCGGTAGAAGTCTTCAAGGTCATGGACTGCGTATGATATATCATCCGCCCAGTCCATAATCTCTGCTTCAGGCCAACGATGAACGGCCTTAACGACGGAAAGTCCGTTGACCACATTGGTTTCGGCTTTGACGAAACCGTGATGCTTTAGCTCTCGAAGGACATCCGCCTCTTCCGGATAAAAACTCCATTTCTTCTTGAGCTTTGGAACCGAAACTGGATGCTCGTCTTTCAGCCACGGATATTTGGCAATTGCGGCGAGTGACCTCAGTGTTAGGTTGAGACCGCCGGCAGGAGGTTTTCGGAAGCTGAGAAAGGCAACGATTCTGACCGACTGGGCATTTCCCTCGAATGAGCGATCAGAAAGCTCGACATCGAGTCGCTTCATAAGCTCTTGAATAGCCGATTCTCCGGCGTGCCCAAACGGGGGATGGCCAATGTCGTGCGCAAGTCCGGCAACGTAACAATGGTCGGGATCGATCCATTCCTCGATCGTCATATTGCGTTCTGCCAATTGCGCCGAGAGCGCGGTCTTTTCAGCCTCGCTGATGAGTTTTCGAGCGAGGGTTGCCGCAACTTGGGCTACTTTTATGCTGTGCGTCAAGCGGTCATGAAATACATAGTCATCTTGCGGTGGAACAACTTGGGTAACTCCCTCAAGTCGTCTAAACTCAGGCGCATACCAAATTCTGTCGGCATCCGTCTGGGCTTCGGTGCGCCACTCCTCATATTTGCGTTGACGATCCAGCATTCTCAGGGCCGGATCTCGAAGAATGGTTGTCCTATCACACACGACCGTCCCCCTACGTGTTTTCTCGTGTTAGTGGAATCAGTTTTTTCCTGTTCTTGAAACTATTCCGGTTCTAAAGTTCTTTTTGGCTATACCTGCCGAAGTAAGCCAATCTGCGGCAGCGACAGCTATTGAGTACGGAACATTTTCATTGGTGAGTGCAGCTATAAGTTCGCCTTCAAGGATTCCCTCCTTACGCTCGTTGAATATTCTTTCAACGCGCTCCTTGGCATCCTCTACCTGCTTTCTGTACTCAATCTGCTCCGTTGCGAGCCGGCTTATACCTTGGGCTGCGAGAAGAGTCATTTGATACCCATCTTTGGCTAGATTTGAACTTGGTGGTGGAAGGTCAATTTCAAAGTGAGATCCAGTGTGGTCGAAATTGTTTCGACCCCCAGGGTTTTCGATGTAGTGCTTCATGCTGAGGCATTATAAGCCGCATCGAGGATCTAGTCAATCCTCGATTTTTCGGGCGCATTGGTCGGTGCCAGGCTCTACTGGTGGGTCCGACGAAAGTCACCATAGAGGAATAGTAGTGCACGCCGCCGACAATTCCGGGCTCGAACCTTGGCGGCTCTCGCGCTGTAACAGGATCCCGGCGTTGGTGTCATGCGAAGGACCAGGTCCAGCTGATTCCGCTAAACAGCCCACCATGGAGATCCCGCATCCGCAAGGTTGCGACGCCGGTTTCCTCCAGCTGCAGTTGGCTGTACATATCGGTTTCCGATGGTCTGGCAAATGGACTGACCTTCTCAAACTTCCACACGGCCGCTGGCTTCTCACCGATGAACTTGACCTGGATAGATGCCAACAGTGACCTTTCATGGAACGCCCGACTGGCAAGCCCTGTCGGTTCTCGCGTCATGCGCAGCTCCTCCTCCGGCTCTACCGTAAATCGCAGGTCGTAGGTCCCGATGGGCATGGGCTCGGTCTTGGTGCGCGCCTTGTCGAGGTGCCAGAAGTGGTCTGCCCAGCCGGCACCAGGGACGGTACGGGTGTTGACCTTGAAGGCGCCGCCGGCCTGCGGGTTGACCCAGCCTGCATATGACCGCCCGATCGTGACGTACTCCAGGTCGTCAATCATGTTGGCGAAGCGGTAGTGCTCGTAGGTCTTCTTCCACTTCCGGTTCTCGATCACGACCAGAGTGCTGGTGGCCTCGTAGATGATCCCGCCATGCATCTCCGGGACATGCAGGACCAAGGGCGATTGCGGGTACGTTCCCGTGACCAGGCGGGAGTGGAGGTGGGTAAGGGCCGCTTCTTCGCGTGCTGCGATGGTCTCCGGTCCACGTTGGACCTTGGCGCCGTGGATCTTCCGCCGCTCAAGTAGCGACTGCACCTGTGCAGTCTCCTCGCTCAGGGCATAGATGTCCTTGAGTAGTTCCGCCTCGTCCTCAGGGAGCGAATGGATCGCTGAGAGAAACCGACTCAACAAGCGCTCGTAGGTGTCCTCAAAATTCCGGCGAAGAACTTCGTCGACGATCGCTGCCTTGTAGAGACGCCGTGGGGTGAATCCCGCGTTCTTACGGAGCCACGCCAGTTCGCCAGCCAGTGAGGCTACGCCCTCTGGATCGAGATCAGCCATGGTTCCCCCTCGTGGCTCAGCGCTTCGAACCGTGTTTTTCCAACTTTATTCCAACTTTCAGAGTGCCTCGTCCGGTGCTCTTAGCGTTGAAGCATCCCCTGAACCATGGGGAACGATCAACCAAGAAATGAGGAATCTCGACCATGTCGAATCTCACTCCACGCCCTACCGCGCAGGGCGTCTCGTCGGTCCCGGAGGGTTTCAACCGCGCCGAGAGCAAGAGTCTCGTCCGTGCCCAGAATACGGAAGTCGCTCGCGGTCTGGTCATCGGCACTCGCGTTCAGGCAGCTGGCTACGTGGCCGCCACGGGCATGCAGCTGACTGGAATGCTGTCACGTGAGGCCGAGTTCCTCGCCAACGGGGATCCCCGAGCGGCCGAGCGCCTGAACTTCATCGCTGACTCCTTCGCGGAAGGTGCGGCAACCGAAGTTCGCCGCATGCTTCGGTAGGGAGGGAAGGGGGCATGAAGATTTCTCGCTTTCCGCAGCTCCTTAGCCGGCAGGCGACGCCGTCAGCCGTGCCGGAGCACGAACAGGCCGCCCAGTACTTCATCCAGGGCGCGACCGAACTCGTCAACGGCATGGAGCAGCTCGCCACGGCACTGCAAGCCACCCATCCGGCCTCGGCACGGCATCTGCGCTTCCTGGCCCAGCAGTACGCGGCCCTTGCCGTCACCGCAGTCCAGACCTGGCCGCAGGGCGTGCCCCGTGACTAGCACCCTCATCGGCTGGCTCATCCTGGCAGGCGCTATCGGGCTCATGGTCCTGTGGGGCCTCGTGGACTTCATCTTGTATCTCGTCCGAGAGGCCCACGCCCAGCAAGTTTGGGACGAGGCCAACAAGGCCGCTGACCGCCTGCACGCCCGCCACCGCGAAGCGCTCCATCAGATGCACGACTCCGCCGAGTAGCTGCCGCAACTCGCACTCGGCACTTTCTGGGGCGTTCGCCCCATTTCCTTCCTTTTGCACACCTCCAGAAAGGGGTTATTTGTCATGCCCAAAAACATCAGCGAGCTGGAACTAAATAGGGCCCGTGCCCGACTGAGCGGATGGACGCTCGGCTTCGCGCAGGCCACTGCCGATGAACTCGGCTTCGGCTGGAAGCCGACACCGACTGCACCGAACACCTACCGCGGCCTCAAAGCAGCTTTCGATCTGTCGATGCGCGACGGTCGGCCTCTGCCGGTCTACAGCGAGAACACGGACCCCGTGGTCTTCAGCGAGTCGAATGCGAACATTGCGTACCGCTTCGTCCACGATTGCCACCACGTCATCTTGGACTACTCGTTCTCCTCGAAGCATGAGTTCGAACTCGCGCGCTGGCAGATGGAACGCCTGCGTGATGCCGGCTTCAATGAGAAGGACCTGGAGTGGCAGCTCTTCTACGCCGACTCCGTCGGCCAGGTACTGCTTTACGCTCTGGCAAAAACGTTCGTCTCCAACCAGCTCCGCTTCGCCCTGGACTGTGTCCGGAACGGCATGGAGCAGGGGCTGGCGCTCGAGATGAATCGGAGCAAGGCCTCGTGACCGGGCAGGATCCGAGGTCGTGGCTCGACCGGCTTGTCGGGGCCTGTGTGTTCGTCTTCGTCGGCGCCGTCGCCCTCTGGTGCTCCGTACAGGTCCTCCAGTCGGTGCTGCCGTTCATCGTCCTCACCGTCGGCGTCATCGCCCTGCTCTGGGCCGGATGGGCCATCTTCCGGTATTTCCGCGACCGCTTCTAGCACCCATTTCATCCATCAAATCCCGCTGCCCTTAGGCGGGAGACCACCAGTTCCTGCCGGTGTTGTGGTTTGCACAAAAGCTCTTGTTCGTTGCGTTTACGCAATGCATAGTAAGGCGCAGTCCATTGCGTAATAGCAACGGCATCAACCACGTCAGCCACAACACCGGCAGGAAGGAGGGAAACCACTCATGACCAAATCACGCAATAGCAGCAGTTCACGGCCGCGCCGCCAGGCGAAGCAAAAGCCTCGGATCATCGTCACCGGGGTGCCGCGCGAACGTCCAGACCTGCGAAAGCTCGCCCGAGCCGCCATTGCGCTGGCCCAGGCCGAAACGGAGCGCGAGGCTCAGGCCCAGCACGAGAACGGCACCGGGGGCGCCAGCGGCGCAGCCCGAGACGGGGAGGTCCCCCGTGACTAAGCCAGCCCACCACCAGCTCGAGCGAATCGTCTGGCAGCGCATCCACTGGCCGCAGCCACTCGAAGATGGCGTCGTCCTCCAACTCCTTCGTGCATGGGCCAATCAAGCTCACGCGCCGCTCCTCATTCTGGAAGCCAGAGCCAGCCGGGAGGGCATCCAGTACCTTGTCGGATCTCAGCTCCGCCACAGCAAGACAGTTCGCCGCGAGGTGGAGAAACTCGTCGCCGGCTCCATCGTGGTCGACCACAACGATCCACGCCCCGCCACAACGAGCGCCGGACGGGTGACTTTCCGTCCCAGTGCACAACCGCTGCAGAGTGACGACGCGGACGGTTCGACTCGTACGATCCTCGCCGCGCTCACGTCCGTAACGGGGAAGGAAATCCTCGTCGTCCAGCTGGTGCTCGGCCCACGAGTAGCAATGCGGCTGACACCCTCAGAGATTCCGGAGATCAATCAGCCGCTCGGCAGCCTCGTGACTTCTGGGCTGGCTCGTGAGCGTCGAGCAGACGTACGCAGGCAAGTTGCTGGCAAGCGTGCTGAGGGCGGATTCTCCGCACTGGTACGCCTCGGGGTCAGCGCCTCCGAGGATCGCGCCCACACCTTGACCCGTCGTCTGGTTGACGCCTTTCGAGGGTTGAGCGCACCGGGGATGCGCCTGCGCTTCCGCTCCGAATCTGTTCACCGCCTGAATCACCCGGCGAGCACCTGGCCACTCCTTGTCCCCCTCGGCCAGCACCTCAGTGTCTCTGAAATTGGCCGACTGAGTGCCTGGCCACTGACGGTCAAGGACAGCCTGTACCCGGGACAGCCGCCGAAGCATCCCCGCCAGATCCGCCCATCTTTTGCCGCTACTGAGGGGGATCGGGTGGTGGGAGTGTCGACGGCGCCAGGTACAGAAGGGAAGCCACTCGGACTCTCGATCGCGGACAGCACTCGACACTTCTGGACGATGGGACCAACCGGTGTTGGCAAGTCGTCGCTCCTGCTGAACCTGCTCATCCAAGACCTCGAGGCGGGCCGCGGAATGGTAGTGGTCGAGCCCAAGGACCTCGTCCACGATCTTCTCCACCACATTCCCAAGCAGCGCCGCGAGGACGTCATCCTCCTTGACCCCCTCGATCCAGAAGCTGTCGTCGGGCTGAATCCTCTGCATCTGCACGGCCGCAGTCCGGCTCTGGTCGCCGACCAGCTGTTCAGCGTCTTCCAGGGCCTCTATGGCAACGAGCTCGGTCCCCGAAGCTCGGACATCCTCAGAAACAGCCTGTTTGCTCTGGCTTCCAGCGGGGAAGGGACATTGGCGCAGCTACCGTTCCTGCTCTCCAATCGGCCATTCAGGGAGCGAATCACGCGTCCGATCGCCGCAAAGGATCCCCTCGTTGCTGGCCCTTTCTGGCACTGGTTCGAGAACCTCTCTCCCGAGTCAGCCGCGACCATCACGGCACCACTCATGAACAAGCTACGACCACTCCTCAGCCACCAGCTCCGGCATGTTCTGGGGCAAGCTCGTCCCCGGTTCAACCTGCGCCAGGTGCTTGAGGAGGGGAAGGCGCTGTTGGTGCCACTGCAGAAGGGGACACTTGGGCCAGAGGCTGCTCAACTTCTAGGTGCGCTCGTCGTCGCCGACGCGTGGGCTGCCCTTCAGGAACGCACAGCTATTCCGCCCAAAGATCGCCACCCAGTGAGCTTCACCGTCGACGAGGTACAGGAGTACCTTCGGCTGCCGATGGATCTGGGCGATGCATTGGCGCTCTCTCGCAGCCTCGGCGCCTGCTTCCATCTTGCCCACCAGTTCCTCGACCAACTACCCATTCAGATGCGCACCGCCTTCGAAGCCAACGCCCGCAGCCGTGTCTTCTTTCAGCTTGCCCGCCGCGATGCCAAAGCCGCCGCCGATATGGCCCCCGGGCTCGAGCCGGAGGACTTCATGGCGCTGCCCGTCCGCCATGTCTACGCTCAGCTCGTCCACGACGGATCAACCATGGACTGGGCTTCCGGGCGGACGAATGACACCCCAGCCCAGACCTCGAACCCGGCATCAATCCGGAAAGCAAGCCGCACCAGCTACGGCGTCCCCATCGAGGAAATTGAGGCCGGCTTCCAGACAGCTGTCCTCAGCGAGCCGGATGCTCCACCCACAGGCAACCGCCGCCGCAGGAGTGCCTCATGAGCGAGTTACACCCTCTACCGCTCGGCTACCCGCCCGCGTCCGGCTCGACCAAGACGTCGTCCAATGTCAACGGGAAAACGCCGACAGCACGGGAGACGAAAAGTGGGAACCTCCCGGTTCCCACACCCGCCCAGAAGAAACGAATTAGTAAGAGGAGACTTCAGGCTATCGCCACAGTACTCAGCGATCGGGACCACGCCATCCTCGGCACCATCGACACCTTCCGCTTCGCCACCGGTGCCCATCTGGTCAAGCTCCACTTCGCGGCTCATGCCAGCTCCGCATCGGCAGAACGGACCGCGAGAAGGGTATTAGCACGACTGCGCGAAATCCGCGTCCTCGACGTTCTCGAACAACGCATCGGGGGCATCCGAGCCGGCTCCGACGGCCTTGTCTATTTCCTCGGTCCAGTCGGTGACCGTGTCATTCGCCAGTCGCACCCCACCCGCCCACGACGTCGGCTCGTTGACCCCTCAACCCGGTTCCTGCAGCACACACTTGCGATCACCGAGGTGGCTGCAGCCATGCACGAGAAGACTCGTGAACACGGCGGCGAGGTTGTCTCGCTCGTTCCCGAGAAGCCGCGTTCGTTCACGGACCTCCTCGGCACCCGCCAAGTGGTCAAGCCTGACCTCTCCACCGAACTTGCTGGTACGCCAGGAGCGGAGGATATTGCAGCGTTCTTCATCGAGGTTGACCTCGGTACGGAGAGCATACCGACGCTGGTCGGCAAGTGTTTGTCCTACGAGGAGTATCGCCGATCTGGCGAGGAACAACGCCGATTTGGGGGGTTCCCTGTCATCGTCTGGGCCATGACCGCCGCCCGCCCGCAGACGGCCGCCAGGCGCCGTCAGGACCTCGCCAGGGCGTTAGAACGGCATCCGAAGATCTCTGGCACGGATTACCGAATTGTGGCCCTGGAAACCGCCCCTGCCGACATCCTCAAGGAGGTGAGTCATGCCTAAGCGGACCACGACACCACGAAACGAGATTCTCCTCGGTGACGCCCTCACCACGCTGCGCACACTTGGGGATTCCTCGGTGGATATGTGCCTCACGTCGCCGCCGTACTTCCAGCTCCGCGACTACGGTGCCGACGGCCAGCGCGGACTGGAATCCGACGTCGAGCAGTGGACCCAGCAGCTCCACGCCGTGATCCGCGAGATCCGACGAGTCCTCGTCCCGACCGGCACCCTCTGGCTCAACCTCGGCGACAGCTACTCTGGCCATCCCAAGCAGGGAGCACCGGCCAAGAGCCTGCTCCTGGCGCCGGAGCGGATCGCTCAGGCACTGGTCTCTGACGGCTGGGTGCTCCGGAACAAGATCGTCTGGGCCAAGCCGAACCCGATGCCCTCAAGCATCAGGGACCGGCTGACCGCAGCTCATGAGGTGATCTATGTCTTTGCCAAGCAGCGCAGTTACTTCTTCGACCTCGACGCCATTCGCATCCCTCACGTCACTCGGCCCGGCAAGCCACCCAAAGCCGCCACGCGTCGGCCCGGCAAGCGCTCCTGGCGCGGAGCGAATGCTTCAGACACCAGTGGTCTTGATGCTCTCCGAGCTGCCGGGATCCCCGGGCACCCACTAGGGAAGAACCCCGGAGATGTGTGGATCATGCCGACCGCCCACGGCTACGACGGCCACCACGCTGCATTCCCGAAACCGCTTGCCGAACGGGCCATTCTGGCCGGCTGTCCCGTACGGCGCTGCGCCCGGTGCCGGGCACCCTGGCGGCGACCCGTCCGCCGACTTGGGGCCACCGCTGTTCGCCTGGCGCTGGAGCCATCCTGTGAGCATCCAGACGGGTACGAACCCGGCCTGGTGCTGGATCCCTTCATGGGGAGTGGCACTACGGCGGTCGCCGCGATGAAACACCAACGCCACTGGCTCGGGGTCGAACTCATCCCCGACTTCGCCGTCAGTGCCAGGAAACGGATCCAGGAGGCCCGCGGCGACCCGTAACCGCCCGCCCAGGTCAGCTCGTCGGTGTTCTGCGACCGGTGACGAGAGCACTCATCCGGAGTGTTCCGCCGGTCGCACGCACCGAGGAGTTGCCATGACAACACCAGCTATCGCCAGCGTGAAAACGCTCGGCATCCAGCTCGAACCGGAACTGCACGCCCAGTTGAGCATGATCGCCCAGCTGCGAGGCAGCAACCTCAAGGAAGAAATTCTGAGGGCGCTGACCTCTCACGTCGAAACAGCGCGCACCAGCGGCACACTCAAAGCCCAGGCCGAAGCTGCGGCCGCAGAGATTGAGCGCGAAGCCGCCGCACGCAGGGAAGCACTCGCCAGCCTCATGGGATCCATCCCTGAAGCCAGCGACAAAGCCCGCCCAGCTCGCGCCCGGTAAGCGAGCACCCATGGGCAGGGACAGCATTGAGACTCCCGTCTCTGCTGCCCCTGCCCCAACTACCAACCTCACCAGGAAAGGAGGAACCCATGAATCCAGAACAGACTTCCAGCGGCTCAGAGCGCCCCTATGGCCCAGGGGATGAGACGCCGCACGAGATCGAGAAACAACCTGAAACTACCCCAGCCATCTATGTGGCGTGTCTCGCCGCATACAACAACGGCACCCTTCACGGGCTGTGGATCGACGCAACCCTCGGCGCAGACGAAATACACCGCCGAATACGCGCCATGCTCGCGACGTCACCGGAACCCGGAGCAGAGGAGTGGGCGATCCACGACTACGAGAACTTCGGGCCACTCTGCCTCGGCGAGTACGAACTAATAGAGCATGTCGCGGCCATCGCCACACACATCCAGAAGCACGGTGAGGCCTTCGTCGCATGGCTTGAATTTACTGAGTTCGAAGAGGACGAATGGAGCCACTTCACCAACGCCTACCTTGGCGAGTTCAGCGATCTGGAGGCCTACGTCGACCACATCGTCGACGAAATGGACTACGAGAAGCTCCTTGATAGCCGAATACCCGAAGTCATCCGTCCGTACGTCAACATCAGTCGAGCCGCCATGGCGCGCGATCTGATTGCCAGCGGAGAGATATTCACCATTGACGGCGGAAATTCCATCTACATCTTCAATTCCCGCGTGTAGCCGAGCCTGTGCTTCGTTGACGATGAAGGGTGTTGTGAAATTGTATTAAGCGATTGCCAAAAAGCAACAAGATATTCATAATTCGAGATGGAGAATATATGAAGGACGAAGAATTTACTGGCATCGGCAAAGCGATCCGCGCACGACGCGAGGAATTGAGAATATCTGCTGGGGAACTAGCCAGGCGCGCGGGCGTTCACGCATCCTCGATCCTCAGGCTCGAATCCGGGGAATTCACAGCCGGCAAGCTCGACACAGTTGCGGCCATAGCAACCGCACTCGCCGTCCCGCTCACCGAGCTCCTCGCTACGTCGAACCTCATTGGAGAAGACGATCTCCCACGCCTCATCCCGTACCTGCGCACCAAGTACAAGGGCATGCCCGACGTAGCCATCCGCGAGATCGAGCAGCACTTCAATGCCGTCGCCAAACGCCACGGCATTAGACCCAACAATGGCCCTGACCCTGGCCAAGACGAATAACAGCAACCCTCATCAAAAGGAGGCAATCCATGACCAAACTCACCGTAACCACCACCGAGCGAAGCATACTGGCAAGCCTCCGCTCCCTCATCCCACACCGCACCGTTACAGACCAGGCCGAAGCGCTCCGCGTCGCCGAGCTCCAGGCCGCGAAAATGCTCCAGTTCATGGATATCACCAGCGGCTCTGTGCCAGTCGAACTCGTCGGTGAACTGCCAAAGATCCGCATTGAGTACGTTCAGGCACCTGTCTCCGGGGCCAGCTTCTGGAGCGGTGAGAAGTGGATTATCCAGCTCAACCAGCACGAGTCTTGGACTCGCCAGCGTTTCACTCTTGCTCACGAGTACAAACACATCATTGACCATAATCACGCCGACCGTCTCTACACCGGCACCATCTGGGCGACACCTCAAGAACAAGCAGAGAAGGCCGCCGACTACTTCGCCGCCTGCCTCCTCATGCCCAAACCATTTCTGAAGCGGGCCTTCTACAACGGCATCCAGAAACCGGCCGATCTTGCCGAACACTTCAACGTCTCCGAGGCTGCCGTCCGCATCCGCCTTCAGCAAACGGGACTCGTCGACCGGCGGCTTCGATGCGCCGAAACGAGCATGCCATTCTCACGCAACTGGCAATACAGAACCAGCCACACTCGATTCCAAGGAGTATAACCATGACTATTGAAGAGATTGACGCTCTGCGTCCGCGTAAGGCTGTGCTCTACCTGCGCGTGAGCAGCAAGAAGCAAACTGAGACGGCTGTTGATATCGACAAGGATGGAAACTCGATTGCTACCCAGCGAGATGTCTGTCGGAAGAAGGCTGACTCCATCAACGCCTACATCGTCGAGGAGTTCGTCGAGCCGGGCGTTTCTGCGAAAAACACTGAAGACCGGCCGAAGTTCAAAGAGCTCATGAGGTACCTCACCGAGCATCCTGAGATCGACTACGTGATCGTCTATGCCCGTTCGCGAGCGTTTCGCAACTTCGTTGATGCGGCGATCACTCGGCGCTACCTCGATAGCCTTGGCATTCGCCTCCTGTCCGCGCGTGAGGATTTCGGGGACGGAGTCTACGCCGAGGCCATGGAAGCAGTCACCGACATCATGAACCAGGTGCAGAATCAGCTCAGCGGCGAAGACATCCGCATCAAGATGCGCAACAAGGCGATCAATGGCGGAACCGTTCATAAGGCGAAGCTTGGATACCTCAATATCCGCAAGGACATCGACGGCCGACTTATCAACAGCATCGGTCTCGACGACAAGCGGGCTCCGCTGGTCCTCAAGGCCTTCGAGCTCTACGCAACGGGGCACTACACGATTGAACGCCTCGAGGAGACGATGGGGGACATGGGTCTGACCAGTCGTCAGACGAAGCGATACGCCGAAAAGCCTGTCTCCGCGAGCCGCCTACATCAGATCCTGAAGGATCCTTACTACGTCGGTTTCGTCGTCTACAAGGGTGAGCTTTACCCGGGCAGGCACGAACCCATCGTCGGTCAAGACCTCTTCGACGAGGTGCAGGATGTCATGGCCGCGAAGAGTGGCGCTGGTCAGCGAAATCGAGTCCACGATCATGTGCTCAAAGGCATGATTTACTGCGGCAAATGCAAAGCTCGCGGTCGGAGGAGTCGTGTCATCTATACCCAGGTGAAGGGCAGGGGCAATACGATCCACGAGTACTTCTTCTGCCGCGGGCGGCAGGAAGGCGATTGCACGTTGCCGTACGTCCCCGCATACGTTGTTGAGGACAACGTTGGTCGCGCGTACGGTGCACTTGTGCTTGACGAAGCCTTCCGTCGAGACGTGCTGAAGCAACTTTCGACCGTCTTGGATGAGGAGCAACGTGACCTCAGGGCTGTTCGCTCCTCCATGACGAACGAGCTGAAGAAGATCGACGAGAAGGAGAGCCGCCTCATCGACCTGCTCGCAGAAGGCTTGCTCTCGAAGGAGAAGCTCCACGAGAAGGTCTACGAACTTCGGATCCAGCGACACCGGGCGGAAGACACGTTGGCCGGTATCTCAGAGAAGATCGCCCTTGGCGGCAAGGTCCTTAGCACCGCGATTGATCAAGTCGCCAACCCTCTCCTGAACTACGAGTTCGCTCCTGAAAAGGTCCAACGCCTGATGAACGAAACGTACTTCGAGCGCTTCGAGATCGATGAAGAAGGGGGAGTTTCCGCGCCGTTGGCTGAACCGTTCAGCGGTATCTTCGCCGCGCAGGCGGCATTTGGCGGCCCCGTTGTGCCAGGAACAACGACATCGCGGGAATCGACCGGATCGTCCCGGGAAACGGCGAACGTGGGCCCAATGGACGACGATTCGACCGAAGCCGAGGCAAACAAAAATGGCGCCGATTTCTCGACGCCACCTCTGGTGTTCAATCTTGCGTCGGTCTACTCGAACCATGGTTCGAATAGAGCGACTCTGGTCGGGATGACAGGATTTGAACCTGCGACCTCTTCGTCCCGAACGAAGCGCGCTACCAAGCTGCGCTACATCCCGATCCGTTGACCCGCGGGTTTCCCCGGCAAGCAACCCTACAAGAATAGCGGATCCGGCCCGAGTTTTGAAATCGGGGAATGCGGGGTCGGATATCGTCCCCTCGGAGCCCTGGACCGGACGTTATCCGACCCCGCATTCCCCTGATGCTCACACCAGCGAGTCGCGCCAGGCACCGTGCAGCGCGGCGAACCGGCCGCCGTCCCGGATCAGCTGCTCAGGGGTCCCGTCCTCCACGACCCGTCCGTCGTGAACCACCAGGACGCGGTCCGCGATCTCCACGGTGGACAGCCGGTGCGCGATGATCAGCGCCGTGCGCCGCTGCGCCGGGCTCTCCCGGCCTTCGCCCTCCGGCACGACGACGGCGGGCCGGTCCGCGCCGTCGTCGTCGTCGGCGGGGCGCCGCGTGGGGGAGTCCGCGCCGCCGCCCAGGAGCCGCGCGAGGCCTTCCTGCACGAGCCGCTCACTGGGGATGTCGAGAGAGGAGGTGGCCTCATCCAGGATGAGCACTGCGGGGTCGGCCAGGAACGCGCGGGCGAAGCTGATGAGCTGCCTCTGCCCGGCGGAGACGCGGCCGCCGCGCTTGTTCACATCGGTGTCGTAGCCCTCGGGGAGAGCACGGATGAACGCGTCGGCGCCCACGGCGCGGGCGGCGGTCTCGATCTCCTCCCGGCTGGCTCCCGGGCGGCCCAGGGCGATGTTGTCCGCCACGCTGCCGCTGAACAGGAACGCCTCCTGGGTGACCATGACGACCGCCCGCCGCAGCTCCGGTGTGGAGATCCTGGACAGCTCCACGCCGTCGAGGGTCAGGGAACCCGAGCTGACGTCGTAGAAGCGCGCGATCAGCTTGGCGAGCGTGGATTTCCCGGCGCCCGTCTGGCCCACCAGCGCCACCGTCTGACCCGCGGGGATGGTGAGGTTCAGCTCAGGGACCACCACGGGGCCGTCGCCGTACCGGAACTCGACGTCCTTGAATTCGATCCTGCCTTCGGCCGCCGGCAGGGGGACGGGCTCACGCGGCGGCCGCACGGTGGGGACCTCCTCCAGGAGCCCGGACACCTTCTCCAGGGCGGCCTGAGCGCTCTGGAAGGAGTTGTAGAACATGGCCATCTGGTCCACCGGCTGGAAGAAGCGTTTGACGGAGAGGACCAGGGCCAGCAGGACACCGACCGCCAGATCGCCGTGCAGCACCCGGAACCCTGCCACGGCCAGGACCACGGCCACCGTGATGTTGCCGAGCAGCACGAGGGACGGGAGGAAGATGCCGTTGAGGTTGATGGAGCGGACCGTGACCTGCCGGTACTCCTCGGAGAGTTCCGTGTACTCGCGGGTGTTCCGGGCTTCCTTGCGGAACGCCTTCACGGCACGGATGCCGGTCATGGTCTCCACGAAATGCACGATGATCCTCGCGGAGACCACCCGGGATTCTCGGTACGCCACCTCCGAGCGCTTCTGGTACCAGCGGGTCAGGAACGTCGCCGGGATGGCCGCGCCCAGCATGATCAGACCGCTCGGCCAGTCGAGCGCGAACACCGTCAGTGCCGTGAACACCATGAACATGAACCCGGCGGCCAGGGAGCTGACGCCGGAGTCGAGCAGTTCCCGGAGTGCCTCCAGATCCGAGGTCTGCCGGGCGATGATCCGGCCGGAGGTGTACTTCTCGTGGAATTCCAGGCTGAGCCGCTGGGTGTGCCGGAAGACGCGGACCCGCAGATCGAGCAGCATCGCCTGGCTGAGCTTCGCGGTGCTCGTCACGTACAGGGCGGTCAGCCAGGCGGTGACGACGGCGGCCAGCAGATAGCCGACGCCGGCCAGCACCAGCGGCGCCGAGTCGCCGTGGATCAGCGCGGGCAGGGCGCGGTCGATGCCGAAGGCGATGAGCGCGGGGCCCGCCGCGTGGGCGGCCTGCGAGATCACCACCATGGCGACCGTCAGCCAGAACCGGGCCCGGATGGGCCGGATCAGTGAGCCCAGGAGCCGCAGGGAGCGCTTGCGGACGGTCCGGCTCTCCGAGGCGGCGAGCCGGGAGGAATCCTCGTTCGACGTCCCGAAGCCCGGGGCGGGGGTGCGTGCCGTGCTCATGCGTTCACCTCGTTGTCGAACTCCGCGTCGTCCAGTTCGTCTTCCAGTTCGCTGTCCAGGTCGACGGGGTCAGGGTCCAGGCTGGCGATCACGTAGCGGTAGTGCTCGTTGGTCGCCAGGAGCTCGCTGTGAGTGCCGACGGCGGCGATCCTGCCGTCCTGGAGCAGGGCCACGCGGTCGGCGAGGGCGACCGTGGACGGACGGTGGGCGACGATCAGCGTGGTGGTGTCGCGCAGAACGTCCCGCAGTCGTGCCTCCACGAGCTCCTCCGTGGCGACATCCAGCGCGGAGAGCGGGTCGTCCAGCACCAGGACCTTCGGGCGGGCGGCGATCGCGCGGGCCAGGGCGATGCGCTGGCGCTGTCCGCCGGACAGGCTCAGCCCTTCTTCCCCGATGCGGGTGTCCACCCCGTCCGGCAGGGAGTACGCGAACGCCGCCTGCGCGACGTCGAGCGCTTCGGTGAGTGCCGCCGTCGCACCGTCCTCGGTTGCGGTGACGTGCGCTGGTGCGCCCAGCAGGACGTTCTCCCGGATGGAGCTGGAGAACAGCGTGGTGTCCTCGAATGCGACGGAGACGATGCTGCGCAGTTCCGTCAGGCTGAACTCGCGGAGGTCCTGGCCGTCGATGGTGATCCGGCCCTCCGTGACGTCGTAGAGGCGCGGCACCAGCTGGAGGAGCGCGGACTTCCCGGAGCCGGTGACGCCCACCAGGGCCATGGTCTCCCCGGGGTCGAGGTCCAGCGTGATGTCCTCCAGCAGATACTGCGGGTTCTCCGGATCGGCCTCGAGGCTGTCCGCGAAGGCGAAGCGCACGCCCTCGAAACGGACCGCGCCGCTGATCTTCTCCGGGGTGTGGGGCGAAGCCGGATCCGCGATGGTGACCGGGCTGTCCATGACCTCGAAGTGACGGTCGATCGCGGACTTGGCGGTGAGTGCCATGGACAGCAGCATGCCGACGGCTTCCACCGGGCCGGCGACCACGGCCGCCGTCGCGAAGAAGGCCACGAGGGCGCCGATGCTGAGCTGTCCGTCCGCGGTGAGCGCGATGCCGAGCACCAGCCCGACGCCGAGCGCCAGCTCGGGGAGCAGCGTGGACACGAGCGAGAAGAAGGCGAGCTGCCGGGCTTTGAGGATCTCGGTCTGGCGGAGCTCCTCGGCCTGCGAGTTGAAGTTCTCCAGGGCTTCGCGGCCGCGGCCGAAAGCCTTGAGCACGCGGATGCCGTGGACGGACTCCTCGACTGCGGTGGCGAGGTCGCCGGCCTGGTCCTGGCTGCGCCGCGCGACGCGGAGGAAGTTCCGGCGGAACCGGGTGGCGGTGACGATGATCGGGATCGCGGCGGCCACGAAGACGAGCGCCAGCTGCCAGCTCATGCTGAACATGAGGCCCACGCCGATCACGACCGTGAGCGAGGTGACCACCAGCATGATCGCGCCGAACGCCATCCAGCGGCGGAGGAAGTTCAGGTCCGCCATGGCGCGGGAGAGGAGCTGGCCGGAACCCCAGCGGTCGTGGAAGTCGACGGCGAGATCCTGCAGGTGGCGGTACAAGGAGACGCGGAGGCCGTTCTCCACGGTGGTGGCCGGGTTGATGACGAACTGGCGGCGCAGCGCGATCAGCCCGGCTTCGAGGACGCCGAGCCCCAGGACGGCCGCGACCGCGATCCACACCTCGGAGGGCTGACCGCCCGGGTGCAGCGAGTCGTTGATGAGGGTTCGGAGCACCTGGGGGATGGCCAAAGCCACCAGGCTGGCGCCCAGTGCGGAGAGGAGGCCCATCACGAGCCTCGGCATGATCGGCTTGAGGTGAGGGTAAAGGCGTCTGAGTGAGTGGAAGAACGTGGTCTGTGTCTGCGCCATACTGGGTGATCGCTTCGCTTCCCGGTGAGCCGTGCCGTGAATTTCCGTTACCTGTGGCAACCAGCCTACGCCGGGGTTTTATGCCCGGTTTGTCACACGGTTTGAGATGAACGCAGGTGGGCATGGGCGGCGTGGGGGCGGGGCCTGCGCGGGAGGCGCGCGGCGGACGGCGGTCAGGGCCGGTCAGAGGCCCGGCGGGAGCACATACGGCGGGCGGTTCAGTTCCACGGAATAGGCGACGGCCAGCACCAGGAGTGTGCAGCCGAGCACCGCAAGGCCTGCAGCCAGCACGGGCTTCCACGAGCCCTGTTCTCTGGAACCGACCTTGAGGATGAGCATCCCGTAGGCGTACAGGGAGAGCAGGATGAGCGCTGCCATGGAGGAGAGTTCCAGGAGAAAAGCCTGGTCGCCGCAGATCGGGGCGTCGTTCGCTTCGCAGCCGCGGTTGGTGTGGGGAATCTGAGCGAGGTTGATCCCGACGCCGATCACGGGCAGCACGAGCAGGACCACCGCGAAAGCGGACAGGGACCACAGCAGGATCAGGTTCTGCTTGCGCCAGGCGGGAGCGATCCGCGGGTGCGTGAGCGTGACCGTGTGCGTCATGAGCGGCCGAGCAGAAAGGAGCAGAGGAAGACGACCACGGCGTAAGCAGTGAGAGTAACGGGGGCAGGCCAGTGGCGGCGTCTCGTGAGCCTTCGATTTTCGACAGTGATGATCACAAGAGCACCGAGGTACAGCGCGGCGATGACCGCGGCGAGCACCGCCGAAGCCCACAGAGCCTCGCCCTGGTTCCCGCAGATCGGCCCGGAGCCGGCGTCGCATCCTCTGCCGGTGTGCGGCACGGAGGCCAGTCCGCCGCCGATGCCGGACACGGGGAACCACAGAAAGACCGCGGCCAGGACGGTGAAGAGCCAGAGGACGGCGGGTGTCGCACGAGCGATGCCATCCGTTGACGAGGTAGCCGTTGATGAGATGGCCGGCGCCGTGATTTCTTGTGTGTCCCCCATGGACTGGACTCTAGCCGGTCCGGCTGGTTGTGTGCTCAGTAGTTGCGGGTTCCGGCGCGTGGTTCCTACCTCAACGGAGCACCCACCCGGTAGGCCGTCGGTCACCGGACCTCATCTTGCTGGCTGTTGTTTCCCAGAGGATGATCGTTCAACGGCAAACCGGCGCGTCTCCGTGCCTTGTCCCGGCGAGCTGACCGCACCACCTTGACACACGTCACCGTCAACGGGATGAATGCTGCGACGGCGCCCAACATGAAGGCGCCGACGATCACGAGTGGGACGGTGTCGCTCAGACCCGGTTGCGTGATGATGTAGACGATGGTTGCTGCCACCCCACAGGCCGCGATGAAGAGCTTCACCCGGGCGAACCTCCAGTAGAGGTCCAATGTCCGTGTGCTGTACTTCTGATCCAGCCGTGTGAACGTCACCGGTGGATCAGAGTTTTCGACCTTCTGTTGCACGAGCCGCGCCTTTCACCTGGGGTATACGGTCCCGTCCTATCAGAAGATGTTGCGTGCTCAGTAGTTGCGGGTCTCGGCGCGTGGAACCCGCAACTACTGAGCACGCAACTTCGCGCGGTCAGCCCTCGCGTGCCGTCAGCTCCAGCATCACGGCTTCCGGGCGGCAGGCGATGCGGTAAGGCGCGAAGCGGGAGGTGCCGATTCCTGCGGAGACGTTGACCGGCGTCGTGTGTCCCTTGCTCTCCCAGTCGTGTAGGCCGCGGGCCCGCCAGGTGGGCAGATCGCAATTGGACACGAGCGCGCCATAGCCGGGGATGCAGACCTGGCCGCCGTGGGTGTGGCCGGAGAGGATCAGCTCGGCACCAGCCTCGGTGAGGGTGTCCAGGGCCCGCTGGTACGGGGCGTGCACGACGCCGATGCGAAGCGACGGAGCCGCCCCGGCAGCGATGCCCTGAGGCCAGCCGGTGAACTTCTCCCGCTCGATGTGCGGATCGTCCATGCCGGAGAAGTCGAAGCGCATCCGGTTGAACACCAGGGACTGGTTGCGGTTGGTCAGATCGACCCACCCGGACATGCCGAACCCGGCGCGCAGGCGTGGCCAGTCGAGCTCAACCGGTTCCTTGCGCTGGCGGGATGGGCCCGCGAAGTAGGCCAGGGGACTCTTCAGCCGCGGGGCGAAGTAGTCGTTGGAGCCGGGAACGAACACGCCGGGCCTGTTCAGAAGTGGCTTCAGAGCATCCAGCAGCGGGTCGATGGCATCACGATGGCTCAGGTTGTCGCCGGTGTTGACCACCAGGTCGGGGTTGAGCTCGTCGAGGGAGCGCAGCCACTCGGCCTTCTTGCGCTGCCCCGGGATGAAGTGGATGTCGCTCAGGTGCAGGATCCGGAACGGCTCGGCGCCCTCCGGAAGGATGGCCAGTTCCTCGTGGCGGACGCCGAACTGATTCTTCTCCCAGGTACCGTACGCCAGGCCCGCTGCACCCGCCACGCCTGCCAGCACGGCCGTCTTCGCAGCAGTTGCGGCGAGGCCGCGCCCGGTTTCCCGGACGCGGCCTGCGAGCGACGTGGCAGCGTTCAGCTGCCCTGTCAGCGGGTTACCCACGGTCACGGCGTCTTCTTAGGGTTGGGCTTGTTGTTGCCACCACCGTTGTTGTTGCCGCCGCCGTTGTTACCGCCGGTCGGCTTGGTGTCCGTGGGCTTCTGATCCTCCGGCGTGTTCGACGGCGGGGTCACCGGCTGCACGGGCGGCGCGACATAAGAGGAGCCCAGGAGAGAATCGGGCGCCGGGTCGAATTCGCCCGTGTCGTAGAAGCCAACGACCTTCTGCATGTACCGGGCCATCTGCGGTCCGGCGACATCAGAGCCGTCGACGCGCGCGTAGGGGACGCCATTCACATAGACACCCTGACCTGAATCGGTTGCTGCTTTTCCGAACACCTTGCCGAAGTACGAGGCCGTGACCAGTCCCTTGGTGTACGCGACCACCCAGGTCTGGGAGTTGGTGTTGTTGGTGCCGGTCTTGCCCGCGATAGGAGCCGGGACCTTTTCGGGGATCAGCGTTCCCGAGCCCTGACTCATGACATCCTGCAGTACGTTGGTCACGGTCTTGGCCACGTCCGGCTTGATCGCTTCCTTGCAGCTGGAGGTCTGTCCGGGGTACTTCTTGCCCTGGGCGTCCACCACGGAGTCGATCGCGATCGGTTCGCAGAAAGAACCGTTATTCGCGAAAGTCGCGAAGGCATTGGCCATGGTGAGCGGCGCCACCTGGGTGCTGCCCAGCAGGTTGCCCAGGAAATGAAGGTCGAGCTTCTGCGGGGTCTTGGCTCCAGCCTGGGTGGTGTGGAGCTGGAGGGCATCGGCCATACGCTGGATGTCGCAGAAGTCGTCCAGAGCCGCAGCCGAAGCAAACGTTGCCGTGTTGACGGAGAATGTGATGCCCTTGCGAACGGTCATCCGCTGGTACAGATTGCTTTCGGAGTTCTGCAGGGGGAGTTCGCCGGTTGCAGGATCGTAGGACCCTTCGACCGGGGTGCAGGTGGTCTTCCACGGGAAGTCTGCGGGATACACGGTGCGGGTGGCGTCGACGTAATCGTCTGTCCGTTTGCCTTCGTTGAGCCAGGCGCTGAGGGTGACCGGCTTCATCGTGGAACCCGGCTGGAACCCGTCCATGCCGCCCAGAGGACTGCCGTTGGCATCGATCCGGTCCACGTTGTAGTTGTAGTCCGTCACGATCGGAGAGCCCTGGTTCTCCACCTTACGGGAGTTCTGGGCCATGGCCACGATCTTGCCGGTGCCCGGCTGCACCGTGATGAGGGACGCGCCCCACTGCTCGGCGTTGACGTTGCCCGCAGTCGAATCGACCTGCTCCTGGGCAGGCTTCTGGAGCCGCGGGTCCAGGGTGGTCTTGATCGTGAGACCGCCACGCTGGAGCAGCTTGAGACGGTCCTGCTGCGTGTCGCCGTACGCCGGATTGTTGAGGATCAGGTGCTGGACGTAGTCGCAGAAGTACGGCGCAGTCGCGGAGTACTGGCAGCCCTGGCGAGGACGGGTGATCTTGGTGGTGACCGGGGTCTTGACCGCGTCGTCGTGCTGTTTCTGGGTGATCTTCCCGTTCTTCAGCATGGCGTCCAGCACCAGATCGCGGCGCATCTTGGCGTTGTCCGGATTGGACACCGGATCGTACGCGGACGGGTTGTTCACGACGCCGGCCAGCATGGCCGCCTGGGGCAGCGTCACGTTCTTCGCGGAGGTGGAGAAGAAGTACCGTGCCGCGGCCTCGATGCCATAGGCGTTGGCATTGAAGAAGACGATGTTCAGATAGCCCTCGAGGATCTGATCCTTGGACATCTTCTTCTCCAGTGCGATGGCGAGTTTCATCTCGCGCAGCTTCACGCCCACCGTCTTGCTCGACGAGCCGTTGAGCTTCACCTCGTCATCCCGTCCCTCGGCCACGAGGGACTCGTTGATGACGTTGTTGACGTACTGCTGCGTGATGGTGGAGGCCCCCTGGCGTCCGCCCTTGGCCGTGGCGACCAGGGCGCGGGCGATGCCGGTGGGATCCACGCCGCCGTGCTCGTAGAAGCGGTTGTCCTCAATGGCGACGATTCCGTCCTTGATGAACGGGGAGATGTCCTTGAGCGCCACACGGGTCCGGTTCTCAGCGAAGATCGTCGCGATCTGGGAGCCGTCGGCCGCCAGGACACGGGTCGCCTGACCTGGAGGAGCCACGGTCAGTTCCCCGGGAAGGTCCTCAAAGAACTGGACGGAGCCACTCGCCGCACTGCCGGTCACTGCGGCGGCAGGGACCAGGAGTCCCGCCACCAGGACCCCGCAGAGAGCACTGACGCCCAGAAATGCCACGATCTTCCCCAAGACCGTGGCAGTGTCGAATAGCGGATTCTTCGCTTGAGCCATGTTCTCCAGTCTAGCCGGAGCCACTAGGCTTGACCCCATGAGCAAATGGGAGTACGCGACAGTACCACTGATCATCCACGCCACGAAGCAGATCCTGGACACCTGGGGCGACGACGGCTGGGAACTCGTCCAGGTGGTCCCCGGACCCGACGGCAACGGCCTGGTCGCCTACCTGAAGAGGGAGAAGGCCTGAGCATGTCTTCCCACGTCAACGCTGAGAACTGCGCCATCGAAGCCCGTCTGGCCGAGCTCGGGCTGAGCCTCCCGGAGGTCGCCGCGCCGGTGGCGGCCTACGTTCCGGCCATGGTGAGCGGCAGCCACGTCTACACCGCGGGTCAGCTGCCCTTTATTGAAGGCAAACTCCCAGCCACCGGGAAGGTCTCCGCGGAGGGCTCCGAAGGCACCGTGAGCGCCGAGCGCGCCAAGGAACTCGCTGCCACGAGCATCATCAACGCCCTGGCCGCCGTGAAGAGCGTCATCGGGAATCTGGACCGGGTCACCCGGGTCGTGAAGGTGGTCGGCTTCGTGGCGTCCACCCCCGATTTCACCGGCCAGCCCGCCGTCATCAACGGTGCGTCCGAGCTCCTGGGGGAGATCTTCGGTGAGAAGGGGCAGCACGCCCGTTCCGCCGTCGGCGTCGCGGTCCTCCCGCTGGACGCCCCCGTCGAGGTCGAACTCATCGCCGAGTTCGCCTGAATCCTGTCAGATAGGCCGAAGCAGTGCCCCAAGCAGCAAAGCGGCTCTTCGAGCTGCCAGTCCAGTTCGAGAACGCCGCACGCAGCTGGCTCGAACACGGGGAGCGCACACCCGCGGCTCCCCGCTATGCCTCCAGCGTGGTCCTGATCAAGGACACGCCGGACGGCATGTCCACCTGGCTCGCGTACCGGAGCGGCTCGTCGCCGCTGGGCGTGGTGTCCTTCCCGGGCGGTTCCGTCGAGGAGCACGACGACGACGCCATGCCCTGGATCGGCCCGTCGCCGGCGCAGTGGGCGGAGGCTCTCGGCATCGAGGATCCCGCGCTGGCCCGCCGTCATGTGGTGGCGGCCATCCGTGAGCTGTTCGAGGAGACCGGCGTCCTGCTGGCCGGCCCGGACGCGGGCAGCACGGTCGCCGTGACGAGCCCGCAGGAATGGATGGCCGCCCGGGAAGCCGTGGCGGCACAGGACAAGACCCTCGCGGACGTCCTGAACCGGCGCGGGCTCTCCCTCCGCACCGACCTGCTCAAGCCGCTGGTGAACTGGCTCAGCCCGGACTTCGCCCACCGCCGGTTCAACACCCGGTACTTCGCGGCGACGCTTCCCCTGGGACAGGAGCCCCGGCTGCTTGCGAGCAAGGGTGTCTGGGGCCGCTGGGTCTGTGCCCCGAAGCTGCTGGCCGACCGCACCGGGACCTCCCTGGGTGACGAGATCGCCCAGGAGAACACCCATGGACGGACACTGGGCCAGCTGATGGTGCCCGGCACGGAGATCATCCTGGAGAAGCTCGGCACGGCCAAGGGCTGCATCGCGTACCTGAGCCACAAGCGGAAGACGCACGTCTATCAGCCGACGCTGGTGGAGGTGGACGGCGACCTCAGGCTCGAGGTCGTGCCGCCGAGCCCGCCCGCCACGACGGCGCTTCCGGTGATCCCGCCGGCGTCCTGACCGGACAGGGCTTGATACGCGGAAGGCCCGGAACCCCTCAGGGGTTCCGGGCCTTCAGCGTCAGACGGGGATGCTCAGCGGGAGCGCTGGCGGAGACGCTGCATGTCCAGGATCACGACCGCGCGTGCCTCCAGGCGCAGCCAGCCGCGCTGGACGAACTCGGCCAGGGCCTTGTTGACGGTTTCGCGGGACGCGCCCACCAGCTGGGCCAGTTCTTCCTGGGTGAGCTCGTGAGCCACCAGGATGCCGTCCGTGGCGGGACGGCCGAAGCGGTCGGCCAGGTCCAGGAGCGCCTTGGCCACACGGCCGGGGACGTCGGAGAACACCAGATCGGACAGCGAGTCGTTGGTGCGGCGCAGGCGGCGGGCCAGGGCCTGGAGGAGCTGCGCGGAGACCTCAGGGCGGGTGCGCAGGAGGGCGTTGAGGCTCTCGTTCTTCAGACCGGCCAGACGGGTCTCGGAGACCGCGGTGGCGGTCGCCGTGCGGGGGCTGGGGTCGAACAGGGCCATCTCGCCGAAGAGCTCACCCGGGCCGAGGATGGCCAGCAGGGATTCGCGTCCATCCGCGGAGGTGCGGCCGAGCTTCACCTTGCCGGAGACGATGAAGTAGAGCTGATCGCCCTGGTCGCCTTCACGGAAGACGGACGCACCACGGGAGAGGTCCACCTCGCTCAGCTCGTCCGTGAGCAGGCGGAAGGCGTCGTCATCCAATGTGGCGAAAAGCGGTGCCCGGCGCAGTACCTCGATGTCCATGTAATCTCCTCTGAAAATTGACGCTGAGCACATTCTTTCAGAAAATGCCGTCCGATGCGCGGCGCGCGGCCGCGCCCCTGCCGGGCAGGGACCGTGGAGGCCAGTCTTTCACGGCAAAATGTCAGGCGTGCTCAGTAGCATGACGGAGGCAAGATTCGTCGTGACTGGAAGGAACACCGTGTTCGGGTTGACCGTACTGGACCTGGTCCTGCTGGTGACGCTCCTTTCCTACGCTTTCTACGGCTTCCGGAACGGTTTCCTGGTCACGGTCGGCGGGATCGTCGGCTTCGCGCTGGGCGCGGTGGCGGCGTTCTTCGCGATGCCTCTGGTCAGCTCTCTCGTGTCCGACGCGAAGTGGCGCCTGACCGCGGTGGTGGTCACCGCCGTCGTGCTCGTGGTGCTCGGCAACAGCCTGGGCGCCTCGGTGGGACAGCGGATCCGTTCCGCCCGCGCCGTCCGGTCCTTGCGGGGCGTGGACCGGCTGGCCGGGGCCGCCGCCAGCGTGGTCATGACCGCTCTGGTGATGTCCCTCCTCTCCTTCGGCCTGAACTCCATGGGTGTGCCGGTCATCTCCCAGCAGGTGGCGAGCTCGCGGGTCATCAGGTTCATCGACGGGGCCACCCCCGCCCCTGTCCAGGGCGCCATGGCTCAGCTGCGGTCCAGTCTCATGGGGGAGGGGATCCCCAAGATCATCGAAGGCGCGGCTCCGCTTCTGAACGGGCCGGCCCCGGTGGGCTCCGCGGACACCCCGGAGCTGAAGGCGGCCGCGCAATCGGTCCTCAAGATCACCGGCACGGCATTCCAGTGCGGCCAGAACCAGACGGGCACCGGATTCGTGGTGTCCTCCGAGCGTGTCGTGACGAACGCCCACGTGGTGGCCGGCGTGAGCGAACCCGTGGTGGAGTCCCCGGACGGTTCCGCGCTGGCGGCCCGCGTGGTGTACTTCGACCCGCAGCGCGATCTGGCCGTGCTCGCCGTGAACGGCCTCACCGCGCATCCGCTGCCGCTGCGGACCAATCTCCCGACCGGCAGCGAGGCCGCTTTCGAGGGCTACCCGCATGGCGGCCCGTTCCAGGCGAAACCCGCTCGCGTGCAGGGCATCTCTCAGGTCGAGATCCCGGACATCTACGGCAAGAACCAGGTCATGGGGGACGTCTACCAGATCGCGGGGGACGTCCAGCCGGGCAACTCGGGCGGGCCGCTGCTCAGCCCGGATGGTCAGGTGGCCGGTGTGGTGTTCGCCAAGGCGAGTGCCAGCAGCGGGATCGGTTTCGCCATCACCATGGACGGCCTCAAGCCCGTCGCGGCCCGCGCGCCGAGCCTGGATGTCCCCGTGTCGCCGGGGCAGTGCACCGCCAAGTAGCCGTTCGCCACGTCTGGCCATCAGCCACGACGACCGTCCGGCTGCTGCGTCAGGCGTGACGCAGGCGTTCCAGAACCTCCGCCAGGCGCGGGCTGAAGCCGTGCACCGTGTCCTCGGGAAGATCGCCGACGGGGAACCAGCGGACGTCGTCTGATTCATCGCTCACGGACGGCCGTGGGGTTCCGTCGGTGGTCATCGCGACGCCGATGTCCAGGTGCGAGAGGCAGTGCCCGAAAGCCCCGGAAAGCTGGTGATGGTCCAGGTCCACCATCTGAAGCCCGGTCAGCTGTCCAGGCAGGAGCCCCGTCTCCTCCGTGGCCTCCCGGAGCGCCGCTTCCAGGATGCCGGCGTCCTCGCTTTCCAGGTGCCCTCCGGGCTGGACCCAGAACTTGCCCTTGCCGTGGAACACCAGAAGCACGTGCTCCCGGCGGGTGTCCAGGATGAACGCACTCGCGGTCAGGTGTGAGCGGAGCGGGTGCCGGGACAGCGCGTCGGCGCCCTGGTCCAGGGCGGCCAGAAACTCCGACCGTTCCGCTTCTTCGGCGGGAGAGCGGGGCGTCCAGGAGGCGACGGCGTGCAGCGCGGAGTCGAGGAGGGTCACCAGGGAATGATAGCCCCGGGGTGAGATGGCTCCGGCGCGTTTCGAGCGGACGGGTGCGCCGTCGTCGTCCGTCGGCGTCAGGTCAGGCGTTCCGCTCGGCGAGGTGGTCGATGGCGAAGCGGTAGCCCAGGACGCCTGCTCCGGCGATGACGGCCTCGCAGACCCCGGAGAGGTACGAATGGTGCCGGAATTCCTCGCGCTGGTGGACGTTGGTGATGTGCACTTCCACGGCCGGGAGCGCGACGGCGGCGATCGCGTCGCGCAGCGCCACGGAGGTGTGCGTGTAGGCGCCCGCGTTGATCACGATGCCGAGCGCGTCATGCCGGGCCTCGTGAATGGCGTCGACGAGCGCTCCCTCGTGGTTGGACTGGAACGCCCGGATGGTCAGGCCGTGCCGGGCCGCAGCGGTCTCGCACAGGTACTCGACGTCGGCCAGAGTGGCCTGGCCGTACTTCTCCGGCTCGCGGGTGCCCAGGAGGTTCAGATTGGGGCCGTTGAGCACCAGGATGGTCGTGCGGGCGGGAGCATCGGCTGCGGATTCGGTCATGATTTCACAGTAGCGCGTACCGGGCCCGTCGCCGCGTCGTAGGCGCCGATGAGACGTTCCAGGAAGGAGGCCACCACGGAGGCCTCCTCCGCCGACAACGTGCCGATCACGTCCTCCACCCCGTCGATCAGAGGTGCCACGCAGGCCTGGGCATCCGTCGCGATCTGCGGGGAGGCCGTCACGATCAGCTTGCGTCCATCGGAGGGGTGCCGTTCCCGCCTGATGTGACCCGCGGCCTCCAGCCGGTTGAGCACCAGGGTCATGGCCGCAGTGGAGATCTCCAGTTTGTGGGCGAGTTCCGTGGGAGTGGCCGGCCCCGTGGACAGCAGATGGTCCAGGACCTCCAGCCCGCCCTGATCGATCCCGAGTTCCCGCGAGAGGAAGCGTTCGAAGCGCTGCTGGCGGATGGTGACCTGCTGGATGCGCGCGCGGATGTCGCCGTCGTCGAGCGGTCGGCCGTCCCGCCGTGCGCCGGCACGGGCGGCGTAGTCCTGGGCGCCGCCCTGTGGGTTGCGGGAGTTGACTTCCATGCCCTCCATGGTAATACTCAATCTTGCTAATAATATTGATAATAAAGAATTGAAGGAAAATGACAGGCGAAACGAGCGGCGGAGGCCGGTGGCGGTGGCTGATCCTCGGTGTGATGCTGGCCGCGGAGATCATGGATCTCCTCGACTCGACCATCGTGAATGTGGCCGGACCCGATCTGGAACGATCCCTGGGGGCGTCCTCCCTGGGGCTGCAATGGGTGATCGGCGGTTATGCGCTGACTCTCGGCGCCGGGCTCATCCTGGGCGGTCGTCTGGGAGATCGCTTCGGCCGCCGGGCGATGTTCCTGCTCGGCCTGGGGGCGTTCACGGGCGCGTCGCTGCTCTGTGCGGCGGCGCCCACCACCGAGATCCTCATCGCCGTCCGGCTGGTGCAGGGCTTCGCTGGCGCGCTGCTCTTGCCGCAGGGCCTGGGACTCCTGAGGGAGAACTTCTCCGGCGCCGAACTGGCGAAGGTGTTCGGGGTGTTCGGTCCCGTGCTCGGCCTGGGTGGGGTGCTCGGCCCGCTGATCGGCGGCGGATTGATCGAAGCCGATCTGTTTGGGCTCGGTTGGCGTGCCGTCTTCTTGGTGAATGTCCCGATCGGCCTGGCGGCTCTGATCATCGCTTGGCGCATCCTGCCCCGGCGCTCCGGTGACCGGAGTGTGGGGATCGACGGGCCGGGCGCCCTGCTGATCGTGGCGGCATCCGCACTGCTGGTGCTCCCTCTGAACCTCGGACAGGAGGAGGGCTGGCCTGCGTGGACCTGGGTCAGCATCGCCACCGGGCTCGCAGGCTTCGTCCTCTTCGCCTTCCAGCAGCGCCGTGCCCACGGCCGCGGCAAGACCCCTCTGGTGATGCCCAGCATTTTCAGCAGGCGTGCCTACACCCTCGGTCTGGCGGGCATCGCGCTGTTCTTCAGCGCCCTGATCGGGACCCAGCTGGTCCTGACGTTGTTCTTGCAGATCGGCCACGGATTCTCTGCGGGCGAGGCCGGGCTCGGCAATCTTCCAGTTGCGCTGGGGACCATGGTGGGTGGCGCACTCAGTGGCGCCTACCTCGCTGAACGTCTGGGCCGTGGCGTGCTGCAGATCGGCGGGATCCTGCAGATCGGCGGTTCGGTGCTGCTCTGGGCGGAACTGCAAGGCGCCGGTGAGTTCTCCATCTGGACGATCGTGCCCGGCATAGCAATGGCCGGTCTCGGCTCAGGCCTGGTGATCGCCGCACTGTTCAGCATCATCCTCGCGGCCGTCCGCGATGAGGAGATCGGTTCCGCCTCCGGCGTCCTGACTGCTGTGCAGTCGATCGCGGGGTCCGTCGGAGTGGCCGTCTTCGGTTCCACCTTCTTCGACGGGATCAAGAGAGGTTCCCCGGAGTCCGCCTTCCAGCAAGCGCTCTACATCCAGGCGGGACTCCTGGTGGTGTTCCTCGGGCTCACTTTCCTCTTCCCGCGTAAGGGCAGGGCGGATGAGTTCGCGACGACGGCCGACGATGCCGACGACGGCGCACTGTCTGTGGGCGCCGGGCAAGCCGGAGGAGAGTCCGGGCCGCAAGCCGCCCAAGGCGTCGCCGGCCGGGAGTGAGCCCGGGTGGGTCAGCCCTGCAGAGGCGCGATGCGGAGGCGCCGGACGCTTTCGCCGAGAATCGCTTGGGCCTTCTGTCCCAGGCCCGGATCGGTCACCAGTTCGTCCGCGTCCTCCAGGGCCGCGATGCTGCTGATGCCCTGGATCCCCCACTTCGAGTGATCGGCCACCACCACGAGTTTTCTGCTCGAAGCCAGGAAGGCCCGGTCCGTCTCGGCCTCCAGCACGTTCGGCGTGCTGAAACCGGCCTGGGGGTCCATGCCGTGCACGCCCAGGAACGTGACGTCCAGGTTCATGGTCTTCAGTGCCTGCGTGGCGACCGGCCCCACCAGGGCGTCCGACGCGGTCCGCTGTCCGCCGATCAGGATGACTTCGGTCTTCGGATTGACCACGGTGGAGCGGTAGAAGATCTCCGCGGTCCGGATGGAGTTGGTGACCACCGTGATGGCCGGCCCCTTGACCAGTTCCTGGGCCAGTGCCCAGGTGGTGGTGCCGGCGCTGAGCCCCACCGCCATGCCCTCGGAGACCGACGTCGCCGCCAGGGCGGCGATGGCCTGCTTCTCCATGGTGAACTGCGTTGACTTCAGCTCGAAGCCCGGCTCGTGAGTCCCGGCGTCGCCTAGGATCTTCGCCCCGCCGTGGATCCGTTCCAGGAGTCCCGTGTCGCTGAGGGCTTCGATGTCACGGCGGACGGTCATGGCGGAGACCTTGAGGGCGTCGGCGAGATCGGAGACCTTGACGATGCGTTCCTTCTGCACCATCTCCAGGATGGCCTGATGCCGGGCGGCTTGCAGCATGTGCGACTCGCTCCTCATGATCGTCTCCTGTATCTGGATGAAGTCTAGTGCTGCGGTGCCGCGCCCAGGCCGACGGCGCGGCTCACCCCTTGCTGGACCCGAGGGTGAGGCCGGCGACGAACTGCCTCTGCAGCAGCAGGTAGATGACCAGGGTGGGGATCACCGTGATCACGGCGCCGGCCGCCAGGAGGTTGTAGTCGTTGAAGAACTGCCCCTGGAGGTTGTTGATCGCGGTCGTGACGGGAAGCCGGTCGCCGTTCTGGATGAAGAGGAGTGGCCAGAAGAAGTCGTTGTAGATGAAGATGACTTCGAGCGTGCCGAGCGCCGCGAACGCCGGGCGGCAGAGCGGCATGATGATCTCCCAATACTGCCGCCACAGGCCGGCGCCGTCCACGAGCGCCGCCTCGGTGAGGTCCGGGGAGAGGGCCTTCATGTAGTTGGAGAGCACGAAGGTGCAGAAGCCGATCTGGAAGGCCGTGTTCACCGCGATCACCGAGATGTATGTGTTGAGCATGTTGCCCGAGTCGCTCACGGCGTACGGCACCTGGAAGTGCTTCATCATGAGGAACAGGGGCGCCGCGAGGACCTGGGGCGGCAGCAGATTGCCGGCCGTGAACATGATCAGCAGGGTGATGTTGAACTTCCAGTTCACCCGGCTCACGGCGAAGGCCATGAGCGAGGCGAGGAAGAGCGTCAGCAGCACCGCCGGAACCGTGATGATCACCGAGTTCCAGAAGTACTTGGAGAAGCCGCCCTGGGTCCAGGCTTGCACGAAGTTGTCGAAGTTGAAGGGGCCCTGCGTGCTGAAGTACCCGTACTGATTGGTGGCCCAGCTCGGCCGCAGCGCGGTGTACAGCGCCCAGCCGAGCGGCACGAGCCACATCACCGCCATCACGAGCAGGAACAGATGCGTCCCGTAGTGGCGTTTGCCCTTGTTGGCGCGCTGTCCGGCGTCGTGGGCGACGACGACGCCGGCCTGCCGCCCGGTGCTGCGGGTCCGGGGTGCGGTGGTGCTGCTCACGATCTGCTGTCCTTTCCGAAGGTGCGGCTGAGATAGAAGACGATCGGGACGAGGGAGACCACCAGGAGCACGGTGGCCAGTGCCGACCCGACCCCGAGGACCTGCCCTTCGCCGACCAGGTTCTGGATGACCAACGCGGAGAGGAGCTCCAGGCCGTTGGTGCCGCGGTTGATGACGTAGACGACGTCGAAAGCGCGGAGGGATTCGATGATGGTGATGACCACGATCACGATGTTCACCGGTTTCATGGCGGGGAACACCACCCGGAAGAACGTCTGGAAGCTGTTGGCGCCGTCAATGGCCGCCGCCTCGCGGAGGGTGGGGTCCACGCCCTTGAGGCCGGCTAAATAGAGCAGCATGACGTAGCCGGCGTGGCGCCAGGTGGCGGCGATCAGCGCGGCCCAGATGTTGACCGAGGAATCCCCGAACCAGTCGACGGCCTGCGGTGTGCCCGCGGTGCCGAGCAGGAAGTTCAGCAGGCCGTTGTCCCGCTGGTAGAAGAGCTGCCAGATGATGCCGACCAGGGCGAGTGACAGCATGACGGGAGCGAAGAAGATGCTCTGGTAGATCCGGGTCCCGCGGATGTTCTGGTCCAGGAGCACAGCCAGGAGGAGTCCGATGGGCGTCGCGATGACCGCCAGGAAGAGCAGCCAGAGCACGTTGTGCTGAATGGCGGGCCAGAAGGGCGGGTAGTCCTGGAGGATGAAGCGGTAATTGTCGAGGCCCGCGGACTTCATGTCCGCGAAATCCAGCCCGTTCCACTTGATGAAGCTCAGCCCGATGGAGAACAGGGTCGGGAGCCAGACGAAGACCAGCTGGATGAGGGTGGGGACGGCGACCATGGCGCTCAGAACGAGCATGTCGCGTTTGCTGAGCCGGCGCACCCGGCCGGAGCGCTTTCCGGTCGCGGTGCGGCCGCCCGCCCGGGAGGCGGTGGGAGAGGTGGTCATGAGGGAACTCCTTGCGGCGGTGGCCGGGGCGTCATGGGAGCGCCCCGGCCACCTGGTGGGTCCGGGCTATTGGGCCGAGTAGAGGGCCTTGGCCTGGGACTCGAGGTTCTTGACGTCCACGCTGCCGTCCTTGAGGAAGGCCTGCAGAGCCGGGATCATGACGTTGTTGGCCATGGCCGGCAGGGCGTCACGGTCGAAGAACTGTGTGATGGACTTCGCCTGTCCGATCACGTCGGCGCACTTCTTGTTCAGGGCGGTGAAGCTGCTCTGATCGGCGCCCTTCGCGGTCTGGATGTTGGAAGGATCGCCCTTGTAGTAGCCGTCCTGGCCCTCCGGGGTCCCCATGAAGGCCATGAAGTCCTTGGCCGCCTGATTGTCGCCGCCCTTCTTGGAGAGCAGGAAGCCGTCGATCGGGGCCTCCACCGCTTCCTGACCCTCCACTGCGATCTCGGGGAAGGGGAAGAAGTCGATGTCCTTGAGCACGGCGGGATCCGTGAACTGCTGGGTGACGAAGGAGCCGAGCAGGTACATGCCGGTCTTCTGGGCCCCGAGGGCCTTGGCGGCGTCCTGCCAGGTCTGGCCGAGCGCCCCCGGGTCCTGGTAGGGGAGCAGGGCCTTCCAGGTGTCGAAGACGTCGCTGACCTTCTTCTGGTCCCAGGATTCCTTGTGCGCGCACAGGTCCACGTGGAACTGGTATCCGTTGAGCCGCAGGTTCAGGTAATCGAAGGTGCCCATGGCCGGCCAGCCGTCCTTGTCGGCGAAGCCGATGGGGATGATGCCGTCCGTCTTCATCTTGGCGCACAGCGTCTTGAGCTGGTCGAAGGTCTGCGGCACTTCGTAGCCCTTCGCCGCCCAGACGCTCTTCCGGTAGAAGAAGCCCCAGGGGTAGTTGTAGTTCGGGATGAAGTACATCTTGCCGTCGGGGCCGGTGGATGCCTTCTTCAGAGCATCCGAGTAGTTGCCTCCGATCTGGGACCAGACGTCGTCGACCGGGGCCAGGAGACCCTTGCCCGCGTAGTACTGCATGCGGTAGCCGGCGAACCAGGTGAAGGCGTCATCCGGTGAGCCCTGAAGGTACGAGTTGATCTTGTTCTGGAAGTCGTTGTGCGGAACCGTGTTGATGGTGGCGGACTTGCTCGACTTCTTCTGGAAGGCGGCCAGGGTGTCCGCGAGTGCCTTCTTCGGCACCTCGTCGGAAAGGCTCGATCCCAGAGTGAACGTGGTGGCCGCAGAGCCTCCGCCGGAGGGGCCGGAGCCGCCGGTGCAGGCCGCGAGCAGCGGAACGCCGGCGAGGCCGGCGGCTCCGAGCGCGAAGGATTTGAGGACTGTGCGACGCGGGGCGACTACGCTGCCGGCCGGCATCTGAGGCTGTGGCATTTTTTCTCCTTCAAGAACCCATTGCCTGTGATGTGCGCCACACTAGCAGTCAATGGAACAAAAGTGAACAAGAAGAAACCTTCTCAAACATAAAGATTCAGAAGCGATCTGCCGGGTCTTGGCCTTTCGCGGGGCGCAATCCGCGGAATGGCGGGCCGGGCCGGGCGAGCTTGATGAGCGATCTACACGTGTCACTTCCGCGTAACTTCGCGATTTCAGGATCGATGGCGATCCTGTTGACTCGAGTAGATTTCGCTGCGAGACTCTTGCGCATGACTCAGATCACACCGTTCTCCCTCGGAATCGTCGGCGCCGGCCAGTTCGCCGGTCAGTTCGCCAAACTCTTCAAAGCCCACCCCCTGGTGCGGGAAGTGCACGTCACCGACGTCCTGTCGGAGCGAGCGGACACCCTCGCCGCACGTCAGAACCTCGCGGGCACTTTCCCCAGCTTTGAGGACATGCTGGCCTCCGACGTCGACGCCGTCGCGATCTTCACCCAGCGCTGGACTCACGGACCCCTGGTGGTGCAGGCGCTGCGGGCCGGGAAGCACGTCTACTCCGCGGTCCCCATGGCCATCAGCGAGGAGGAGATCGCCGCCATCATCGAGGCCGTCCGGGAGACCGGCCTGACGTACATGATGGGCGAGACCAGCCACTACAACCCCGCTGCCATCTACGCGCGGGACCGCAACGCTGAAGGCGCCTTCGGTCGGATCTTCTACGCCGAGGGCGACTACGTCCACGATATGGACCTCGGCTTCTACGCGGCCTACCAGTACAGCGGCGGCGAGGAATGGCAGAAGACCGCCAGCTACCCGCCCATGCTGTACCCGACACACTCCCTGGGTGGCGTGCTCGGCGGCATCGGTGGGCATGTCACCAGCGTGAGCTGCATCGGTGTCCGCGACGACCGCGGCGACGGTGTCTTCGACCGCGAGATCAGCATGTTCGACAACGACTTCTCCAACGCCACGGCCCTCTTCGAACTCGACGGCGGCGGGAGCGTCCGCATCAACGAGTTCCGCCGGGTCGGCTACCCCTCCCATCTGAGGGAGAGCAGGTTCCGCTATTTCGGCACCGAGGGCAGCTTCGAACAGCTCGTGGAGACCGCCGTCTGGCAGGACAAGGAGGGCTTCACCGATGTGAGCGAACAGATCCGGACCCTTCCCAGCATCCCGCTCGACGACCCCTCCCTGGCCGACGTCGATCCGGCCCTGAGAGACGCCTTCGTCTCGGGCCTCGCCCCCGTGCACGATCCGTCCAGACTCCCCGCGGAACTCCGGGCCCTGCCGAGCGGCCACGAGGGGAGTCACGCCTTCCTGGTGGACGACTTCGTGACGGCCGTGGCCACCGGGTCGCTGCCACCCGTGAACGCCTGGACCGCCGCCCGGTACACCCTGCCCGGCATCGTGGCTCATCAGTCCGCGCTGCGCGGTGGGGAACGTCTTCCCATCCGCGACTTCGGTGACGCCCCGGTGCTCCCGGCGGCTCGCAGCACCGAGGCCGCCCGCGGCTAACATGAGGGCTATGCCGGACCTCTCCGCCTCACCCCGCCCCGTGATCACGCGGAAGGACGTCGCCCGCCTGGCGGGCGTCAGCACCGCCGTCGTGAGCTATGTGGTCAACGGCGGCCCCAAGAACGTGGCTCCGGCCACCGAGGAGAAGGTCCGGCAGGCCATCGCCGCGCTCGGGTACCGGCCCAATGTGGCGGCCCGTGCGCTGAAGAAGGGCTCCTCCCAGATCCTGGGCATGGTGGTGCCGAAGATCAGCAATCCGTTCTTCGCCAGCCTGGCCGAGGCCGTCGAACAGGCGGCGGAGGAACAGGGTTTCGCCCTGCTGCTGGCCGATTCCCGGGACTCCCTGACCGTGGAGCGGCGCCACCTGAGGAACTTCATCGACCGGCAGGTGGACGGCGTCTTCCTCTGTTCCGTCCTGGTGCAGCCGGACATCCAGGAACTCCGCGACCGCGGCGTCCGGACCGTCCTGCTCAACTTCTCCGAGGTATCGCCCTCCATGGACGCGATCGGACCCGAATTCACTGAAAGCACACGACGCGCGGTGGAGCACCTGGCCTCCCACGGTCACCGGGACATCGCCCTGGTCATGGGGCTCACCACCGGCAACGCGCCGGACCGGCGCGAAGCCGGCTGGCGTGCGGCACTGCAGTCCGCCGGATCCTCGGAGGGGCGGATCTTCCGCTGCACCTTCGACCGCCACGGCGGGTACGAGGCCGGGAAGCAGTTCCTCGCCACGTCGCCACGCCCCGGCGCGGTGTTCGTCAGCTCGGACCAGCAGGCCATCGGTTTCCTCCGCGCGGTCCAGGAGGCGGGCCTGCGGGTGCCCGAGGACGTCGCGGTGATGGCGTTCGACGGTTCCGACGAGGCCGAATACAGCTGGCCGCCGCTCAGCACCGTGCGTCAGCCCGTCAAGGAGATGGCGGAGGCCGGCGTCCGGGCGATCATCGGAGCCGGCCGCGACGAACCGCACCGGAACCAGATCTTCGACTGTGAGCTGGTCCTGCGCCGCTCCTGCGGCTGCCACCCGGACGACGGCGACGCTCCGGAGCGGACGGCGCCGTAACGAAGTACCGTCTACGGCGTCGCTGTGCCAGTCTCGGAACGGGACTTTTCACGGACGGGAGAGCATGATGCCGGGCGGATACACGCACATCGTCATCGGAGCGGGCGCCATCGGATCGGCCGCCGCCTACTGGCTCTCCCAGACCCCGGGAAACCGGGTGCTGGTCCTGGAACAGTACGAGCTGGTCAACACGCGGAACTCCTCGGGTGACGTCTCCCGGATCATCCGGCACGCCTATCACAGCACCGCGTACACGGCCCTGACCCCCGCCATGTTCGAGGCCTGGGAACACGTCGAGGAACAGTCCGGAATGCCGCTGTACCTCCGGACCGGCGGGCTGGACCTGGCGCCGTCGGATCCCGTCGCACTGGCCTCGCTCGACGGGTACCGCCGGGCGCTCGCGGCGCAGGGGATCCCGTACGAGGACCTTGAGGCCGACCAGATCCGCTGCCGCTGGCCGCAGTGGAGGATCGACGACGACGTCACCGGCATGTACCAGGAGGCGGGCGGCCTGATCGACATCCGGGCGTCCGTCGCCGCGCACACCTCCCTGGCGCTCGCCCACGGCGTGACCTTCCTGCCCCACACCCGCGTCACCGGAGTGGACGTGCGGCCGGGCGGCGTCACCGTCCGGACCCCGCGGGGCGAGTTCCACGCGGACCGGCTCGTGGTGGCCGCCTCGTCCTGGCTGGGCGAGCTCATGCCGGATCTCGGACTGAATTTCCGTCTCACGCTCTCGCAGGAACAGGTCAGCTACTTCACCTCCACCCGCCTGGCCGACTTCACCCCGGACAGGTTCCCCATCTGGATCTTCCACGGCGAACAGGATCACTACGGGTTCCCCGTGTACGGCGAGCCGGCTGTGAAGATCGCCCGGGACATGCGCGGCCGTTTCATCAGCAGCGAGGAGCGGGTCTTCGAGGGCGACGCCGAGGAAGCCGCGTTGCTGGAAGGATTCCTGCGGCGGCACCTGCCGGGCGCCGTCGGGCCCGTCTATGCCAACAAGACCTGCGTCTATGACATGCCGCCCGACCGCGACTTCGTCCTGGACACCGTCCCCGGCGCACCGCACGTCGCCGTGTTCAACGGCGCCGGGCATGCAGGCAAGTTCGCGTCCCTGGTGGGCCGGATTCTCGCCGAGCTGCTCACCGAGGGCTCCACCCGGCATCCGATCGAGACCTTCTCCCTCCGCAGACCCGCGATCACGGATCCGGATTTCGTCCCCACGTTCCAGCTCAACCACTGACCACCGAGGAGACCACGTCATGACCCAGCCTCAGGGCGCCCACCTGGTGGGCAGCATCAACTTCGACGACGCCGAGACCACCCTGCGCACGGCCGCGCAGCACCTCGGGGCCCACTTGAAGCGCATTCCCGACGGCGAGGTGGGGGAGCGCTTCCACTGGATCGCCTTCCAGCCGGACCGGCTGGCGCGGGCCGAAGGGCTGGAGCGCGTCGGATCCGAGCCGATCCGCCTGCGGGATCTCGATGTCCGTCCCGTGAAACTCGCTCCCGGGGTGAAGGCGGAGGAACTGATCCTGCCGCCCCTCGGATACGCCGACGCCGCCCTGGAATCCTGGGCGATCTTCGCCCGATTGCTGGACGAGGGAGCGATCCGTCCCGGGACCCGCTTCCAGGTGGCGCTTCCCACACCGGTGGGGGTGGTCGGCAGCTTCGTGGCGGCGGAGGACCGGGCCGCGTTCGAACCCGTCTACCAGGCGGCACTGCTGGCCGAGCTGGACCGCATTCTGGCCGGGATTCCGCACGAGTCCCTGGCCATCCAGTGGGATGCCGCGCTGGAGTTCGCCATCATCGAGGCGGCCGGGTACCGTCAGCAGTCCCGTGCCTGGTTCGAGGATGTCTGGTCCTACCCGGTGGAGCGCCTGGCGGAACTCGTGGCCCGGGTGCCGGAGGACGTGGAGGTGGGTGTCCACCTCTGTTACGGCGATGCCGGGGAGAAACACTTCGTGGAGCCCACCGACACGGCGAACCTGGTCCGCTTCGCCAACGAGCTCGGTGCCGCCGTCGGACGCCTGAGCACGCCGCGCGTGCTGGACTGGATCCACATCCCGGTCCCGATCGAACGCGATGATCAGGCGTACTTCCAGCCTCTGAGCGGTCTGGACCTCCCGGCCCGGACGGAGTTCTATCTGGGCCTGGTGCACCGCGAGGACGGGGCGGAGGGCGCCCGGCGGCGCATCGAGGCGGCGTCGGAGTTCCTGGAGACGTTCGGGGTGGCCACCGAGTGCGGCTTCGGACGGGCCCCTGAGGGCACCACCATTCCCTTGTTCGAAACGCACCGCGCAGTCGCCTCGGCCTGGTAGACCTGCACAGAACGTATGGAAGGCGTCCGCCGGACTTTCCGGTGGACGCCTTCCTTCGCATTCGACACCTGGCGGAGGGGCTCAGAGCACCCGTTCCGGGCGCGCGAGGATGCCCGGGACCAGCTGCGCGGCCAGTGCCGCCGCACCGCGGACCACCAGGAACCCGGCCACGAACACGGCGGCGGTCGTGATCACGGCCAGGGGCTGGACGAAGATGGCGAAGCCCACCAGAGGGAAGAGCAGGCCTGCGGCGCAGGCGGCGGAACCGCCGGCCACCACCCACAGGGCCGACATGACGGAGCGTCGGCTCGCCTCGACCATCACGGAGCGGGGCACGCCCAGCCGGTCCAGTGACACGTGCACGGCGGCGCGGTCGAGCGTCGATGCGGCCTGGTTGATGCCCACGGAACAGGCCACCATGATGAACGACGCCGCGACGGTGACCAGCACCCCGGTGGAGATGTCCCGCATGAGCCAGCGCGAGGCGTCATCCATGGGATGGTCCTCGGTGATGGCCGCCATCGCCAGGCCGACCGCCCCGAACACCCCGACGAAGCTGGTCATCGCCACGCCGCTGACCTGACGCCATGCGGCCTTCGGATCCTCCAGGATCATCCGCGCGGCGAGCAGCTTCGCGACGGTGGGCGCCTTGCGGTGCCGGCGACGGGCCACGACGCCGATGAACCAGGGCCCGATGAAGTTGAGAGCGAGCAAAGCCCCGCCGAACACCACGGCCAGGGCCGTGACCATGGCAATGGCCCCGCCGAGCTGGCCCAGCGCACCGATGCCCTGCATGAGAAGCACGCCGCAGAGCACGACTCCGGCGGCCACGACGGCTCGGACCCAATGCGCCTTGCCGGCACGCTGGCGGGTGCGGACCCCCAGCGGCGTCACCACCACGGAGCGGAGCCCGACGGCGGCGCTCACCGACGCCAGGAGCACGATCCCCAGCGCGAGGAGGGGGACCATGGCCCACGGCAGCCAGATCTGCTCACCCAGCGCGGAGCCCCGGAAGTTCAGCAGACCGAGCAGCGGCGCCATGGCGCAGTAGAGCACGATCCCCAGGAGGGAGCCGAGGAAGGCGGTCGTGGCGGCCTCGAGCACTGTCAGGAGAGTGACCGTTCCGGTGGAAGCGCCCAGGAGGCGGAGCGAGGAGAGCCGGTCATCGCGGCGTCGAGCGGCGAGTTTCGCGGCGGACGCGCCCACCGTCGCGAGCGGGACGAGCAGTAGCACCAGGGCGATGACGGCCAGGATCTGGTAAGTGATCGCGAGATCGTCGTTCCAGCGGAAGAACGCCTGAGCCCCGCCCGTCACCAGCAGCAGGAGCGCGGTCACCAGTGCGAAGGACAGGAGCGGGAGCAGGGTGGCGGCGCGGTCGCCGTCCTGGCGCCGTCGGAAGAGCCCCGCCAGGCGGAGCGAGGTCCGGAGGGTGTTCATCGGGTCGCACCGCTTCCGAGATCGAACGCTGCGGGCGCGGCCGCCGCTGCGGCCGCGCCTGTGTCGGAGACGATCCGGCCATCACTCAGGGTCACCACACGGCCGCAGCGCCGGGCCACCTCCGGGTCGTGGGTCACCATCACCAGGGTGCGCCCCTCACCGACCGTGCCGAGCAGCAGATCCAGGACCTCGGACGAGGTGGCGGAGTCGAGGGCGCCTGTGGGTTCATCCGCGAAGATGAGCCTGGCGCCGGTGATCTGGGCGCGGGCGATGGCCACGCGCTGGGCCTGGCCACCGGACAGCTCGCCGAGCCTGCGGTTCTCCATTCCGGCCAGCCCCAGGTGCGCGAGCCAGCGGACGGCTTCCGCCTCGGCGTGCGCGCGGGGAACCCCGTTGAGCATCCGGGCCACGGCCACGTTCTCCAGGGCAGTCAGTTCGTGCAGCAGGAGACCCTGCTGGAAGACGAAGCCGAACTCCTCGCGGCGAAGGCGCGCCCGGGCGCCGTCGTCGAGGGTCTCCACCTGGAGCGGGCCGCCCGAGGAGGCGAAGGTGATGGAACCGGCGGCCGGGCGGATGATGCCCGCCAGGCAGTGCAGAAGGGTGGTCTTGCCGGAGCCGGAGGCGCCCATGATCGCCACCGTCTCGCCGGCGCCGATGCTCAGGCTGACGGAGTCCAGCGCGGGGAGGGCCGCGCCGGGGTAGGAGAGGGACAGGTCTCTGGCGTGCAGGATCGTGGTCATGTCTCCAGTCTTCCGAAGGCCGGAGTGCGGCACATCGGAGCTGGAGCGGACTCTCGGCGGGGCGGTTCATACCCCGGTATGAAGATGACGACGGCGGGCGTGCACCCTCGCGCTGAGAGTGCACACCCGCCGTCGTCGTGAAAGGTGTGGCCGGGGTGCGCCCGGCGGCGCACCCCGGTCGGGCGCTACTTCCGGAGGTCCGCGGCGATCTGCTGCATGACCGTGGGGTCGGCGAGCGTCGTGGCGTCACCTGGGTCGCGGCCTTCCGCCACGTCCTTGAGCAGACGGCGCATGATCTTGCCCGAACGGGTCTTCGGCAGTTCCGGCACCACCAGGATGTTCTTGGGCTTGGCGATCGGACCGATCTCCTTGCCGACGTGGGCCCGGAGGTCCTGCACGATCACATCGCCGGTGTCCTCCATGCCTTCGCGCAGGATCACGAACGCCACCACGGCCTGCCCGGTGGTCTCATCGTTGGCGCCCACCACGGCGGCCTCCGCGACGGCAGGGTGGCTGACCAGGGCCGATTCGATCTCGGTGGTGGACAGGCGGTGACCGGAGACGTTCATGACGTCATCCACGCGGCCCAGGAGCCACACGTCCCCGTCGGCGTCTTTCTTAGCGCCGTCCCCCGCGAAGTACATGTCGTCGAAGCGGGACCAGTAGGTGTCCTTGTAGCGGTCCGGGTCGCCCCAGATGCCGCGCAGCATGGAGGGCCAGGGCTCACGGATGACCAGGAAGCCGCCGTGGCCGTCCGGCACGGACTCTCCGACCTCGTCCACCACGTCCACGGCGATGCCGGGCAGCGGCACCTGAGCGGAGCCGGGCTTAGTGGCGGTGACGCCGGGCAGCGGGGAGATCATCATGGCGCCGGTCTCGGTCTGCCACCAGGTGTCCACGATCGGGGCCTTGTTCCCGCCGATGACCTCGCGGTACCACATCCACGCTTCCGGGTTGATGGGCTCACCCACGGAGCCGAGCACGCGGATGGAGGAGAGATCGTACTTCTCGGGGATCTCGCGGCCCCACTTCATGAAGGTCCGGATGGCCGTGGGCGCGGTGTACAGGATGGAGACCTTGTACTTCTGGACGATCTCCCACCAGCGGCCCTGATGCGGCGAATCCGGGGTGCCTTCGTACATGACCTGGGTGGCGCCGTTGATGAGCGGCGCGTAGGTGACGTAGGAGTGGCCGGTGATCCAGCCGACGTCGGCCGTGCACCAGTAGACGTCAGTCTCCGGGTGGAGGTCGAAGACGTTCTTGTGGGTGAAGGCCGCCTGGGTCAGGTAGCCGCCCGTGGTGTGGAGGATGCCCTTCGGCTTTCCGGTGGTGCCGGAGGTGTAGAGGATGAAGAGCGGGTGCTCGGAGTCGTGGGGGACGGCGGTGTGGTCCGTGGAGGCGCCGCCCACCACGTCGTCCCACCACTGGTCCCGGCCTTCGGTCCAGGACACCGGCTCGCCGTTGCGCTTGACCACGACCACGTTCTGGACCGTGTGTCCGTCAGCGGCCAGCGCGTCGTCCACCGCGGGCTTCAGGGCACTGGGCTTGCCGCGGCGGTAGGTGCCGTCCGCGGTGACCACGAGCTTCGCTTCGGCGTCATCGATGCGGGAACGCAGGGCGTCGGCCGAGAAACCGCCGAACACCACGGAGTGGATGGCGCCGATCCGGGCACAGGCCAGCAGGGTGATGACGGCTTCCGGGATCATCGGAAGGTAGACGGCGACGCGATCGCCCTTGCCGACGCCGAGGGACTCGAAGGCGTTGGCGGCCTTCTTCACCTCGTCGGTGAGCTGGGCGTAGGTGTAGCTGCGGGTATCGCCGGGTTCGCCCTCGAAGTGGATGGCGACGCGCTCGCCGAGGCCGTTCTCCACGTGGCGGTCCAGAGCGTTGTAGGCCGCGTTGACCTCGCCGCCCACGAACCACTTGGCGAAGGGCGCATTGCTCCAGTCGAGCGCCGCATCGAAGTCTTTGTCCCAGGTCAGCAGCTCACGTGCCTGCCGGGCCCAGAAAGCCGGACGATCGGCCGCGGCTTCCGCGTACAGTTCCTCTCCGGCGACGGCGTTCGCCGCGAACTCCGGCGAGGGGGCGAAACGGCGGTTCTCCTGGAGCAGGTTTTCCAAGGCGTCACCTGCGGCTGGAGTGGTCTCTTCAGACATCCTGGATCCTTCTACTTCTTCGTTGAGGTGCATTCCACCGACCACCTTAGTCCTCCGCTCCGACAAATGAGTGTCCGCGGTCACACTGTGAACCACGAGTGAACAGAATCCCCGCGGGGCGCCGCGGGGGATCCCCGGCTCCGGCAACGCGCTGCGCGGCGGGGGATTAGGCGCTTTTCTGGAGAAACGCCGCTGAGCGCCACCGCGCGGTCCCGCGCGTTCTCAGGCAACACTTCTCCCGGGCGGGGCGTCCGCGCATTAGGCTGGTGACAAGTCCGCAGCATGACCTCCATCGACAGGAGAACACAGCCGATGTCAACGCCAGAGTTCAACAACCAGGGCGGGCCGGAAGAGCCTGGCCGGCAGAACCCCCAGCAGCACCCATGGGGACCTCCGGCGCAGCAGCAGGCTCCCGGCCAGCAGAGTGGTCCGCAGGGTTCCGATCAGGCGGGTCCGTACGGTGGCGCCCCGTACGGTGGCGGGCAGCGTCCGCAGTACGCTCAGCCCTCTCAGCCGGGAAACCCCGGTTCCGGCGCGGTGAACTACGGCCAACAGACCGGTGCCCAGCAGACCGGTGCCCAGCCGGGAGCCCAGCCGGGCGGTCCGCAGTCGGGGCCGGATTACGGCCGGCCCGCACAGGGTGCGGGATATCCGGCGCCTGGCTACGCGCAGAGTGCCGCGCCCGGTCGCGCTGCGGCCGTCCCCCAGCCGGAGGGCGGCAAAGCCCTTCTGGGTCCCCTCACGCTCCGTGACGTCCTGGTGCTGGTCGCCGTGGTTCTGCTCCTGGTCGGCAGCAGTGTGGGCAGCCTGGGACGGCTCGGCTTCATTCCGAACCTCGAGTTCCTCGGCCTGGGGCTCATCCTTCCTCTCGCGGTCGGCATCGGCTTCGTGATCCGACGGGTCAGCCCGTCCACCAAGCTCCGTCTCGGGTCCTTCTCCCTGGATCAGCTCGCGTCCGTGCTGGCGTCGCTGGCGTTGCTGAGCTCGGTGAGCCAGATCGGCGTCCTGCCTTTCCTGGGCTACTACGGCTACATCAACTGGACTTCGGTGATCCTGGGCTTCATCGGCGCCGCGCTCCTGTTCGTGACCACCGTCCTGGCACGCTTCATCCCGGTGTTCGCAGCCGATTTCACCGGCCGGCCCGAGGCTCCCGCTCATGTGGTGGCCCGGGACGCCGTCCCGGCGAACCGTCCCGTCCAGCCGGTTCACTCCGGTCCGGCGGCACAGCAGCAGTACCCGAGCACTCCGGGTTACGGGAACCCGCAGGGTGGTCCCGCGCAGGGCGGTGTGGAACAGGGCGCCGCTTCGCCGTACGCGCCGCAGGGCTATCAGCCGCAGCAGGGCCAGCCGGGCTCCGGGTGGGCGGCTCCGGCCGCCGCCTCGGGCGCGGCCGTGGCTGCAGCTGCAGCGTCGGCCGCTCCGGGGGCCACCACCGAGAACTCGTCCGCCGAGCACTCTTCTGCCGAGCACGGCGCCCCCGCGGCCGACGACGGTGCCTCCGCACCTTCCGCCTCCCGGCACCGCGCGCCGGAGTCGTCTGAGTCCTTCGAGGGCTCCGCGACGTCGGAGGACTCTGCCGAGGCCTCGGACGAGGGCGGCGACGCCGGTTCTCCGACGTCCTCTCCCACCTCTTCGGAGCCGGTTTCCGGTTCGACGGCCGCACCGGGCGCTGAACCGGAGTCTGCCGTCACTCCCGCGTCGGAAGCCGGTTCCGACACCGGTGCCGCCGCCGGTGCCGACGACGCCCAGCCGGAGGAGCAGTCCGGCCCGTCGGCTGCCGCGTCCGACCCGATCCTGGGCGACGAGGTCGTGGGAAACGTGGGTGACGACGCCACCGCGGGCCCCTCGGATGACGACCTCCTGAAGGAAGCCCAGTCCCACGTGGCCGAGGCTCCGGAGCTTCCTGAACCCGTGCTGGGCGTTCCGACCCTGAACGAGCAGGTCGAGGAACCCGAGGAGGATCAGGAGGAGTTCTTCATGCCCCACCCGGATGACGACTCCGACGTCACCGTGCTCCGCAGTGCTCTCAGCACCGGCGGCGCTCTCAACACCGGCGCGAGCAGTGCAGGCGCCGAGACCGCCGAGCCCGCCACGGCTGCGGATGCTGCTCCGGCAGGTGCGACGTCTGACGGCCCGATTCACGCCGTCGTCGATCCCCACCGCGATCAGGAGCAGCCGGCACAGCAGGCCTTCTGGTTCGCCGTGCCGGAGCGCCGCGTGGCCCTGGATGAGCGCAGCGGCGCACCCGTCTTCGACCTGGAGCCGGGCAAGTGGATCCTGGCGCTTCAGGAAGGACCCCAGGGTCTGGTGGTCCAGAACGAGGACGGCCGGATCGGCGTGCTGCATGACCTCCGCAACATCGAGCGGGGTTCCTGACCCGGATGACGACCAAGACCGTGGCGGCCGGCGGCGAAAGTCTGCTGGCCAAGAAGCGCCGAGCCCGGAAGATCAACAAGGTTCTGGGGGAGTTCTACCCGTATGCACACCCCGAACTCGACTTCCGGAACCCGTTTGAGCTGCTGGTCGCCACGGTGCTGTCCGCGCAGACCACCGATGTGAGGGTCAACCAGATCACCCCGGCGCTGTTCGCACGCTATCCGGGTCCGCGGGAGATGGCTCAGGCCGAGCTCCCGGACCTTGAAGCGATCATCCAGCCCACCGGCTTCTTCCGTGCCAAGGCGCGGAATCTCGTGGCGCTGGCCACCCGGCTGGTGGATGAGTACGACGGTGAGGTCCCGCCCTCCGTGGAGGAACTGATCACGCTGGCCGGCGTCGGCCGCAAGACGGCCAATGTGGTGCTGGGCAACGCGTTCGGGGTTCCCGGAATCACCGTCGACACGCATTTCGGACGCCTGGCGCGGCGCTTCGAGTGGACCACCTCGGACGACCCCGAGGTGGTGGAGCGCGAGGTGGGCGAGCTGGTGGAGCGCAAGGAGTGGACCCTCCTGTCGCATCGGGTCGTCTTTCATGGACGCAGAGTCTGCCATTCCAGGAAGCCGGCCTGCGGGGCATGCGTGGTGGCCCAGTGGTGCCCGTCCTACGGGATGGGGGAGACGGACCCCGTGAAGGCCGCCAAGCTGCTCAAGTACGAACTCGCCCCGGGCCAGGAGGAACTCCGGGCGGAGTACCTGGCCGGGGTGGAGGACCCGGCCCGGATCCGGATGGCCTCCCAACGGGCGCTTCTGTCCGAGACCGTTTCGTGAGCGCACCGCTCGTGAGTGAACCGTCCGTGAGTGCACTGGAGGATCTGCAGCGGTACGCGGACCAGGCCGGTACCGTCCTCGCGGACGAGCTGGGCGCGCGCTGGCGGCTCACACTCGCCGAGCCGGACACCGCCCGCGATGCCGCGGTCCTCATGCTGTTCGCCCCGACCGCGGAGAACGCGGGGCTTGATCCCCGGGACCTGGGCCCGGAGCAGCTGGATCTGCTGATGCTCCAGCGCGCGACGACGCTGGGCAGCCACGCGGGGGAGATCGCCTTTCCCGGGGGCAAAGTGGAGCCCGACGACGCCGATGAAGCGGCCGCCGCTCTGCGGGAGGCGGTTGAGGAGACCGGCCTGGACCCCGCCGGTGTCGACGTGGTGGGCGTGCTGCCGTCGCACCCGCTGCCGTACAGCAATTTCATGGTCACACCGGTCCTGGCGTGGTGGCGCGAAACGAGCCCGGTCTTCGTGGTGGACCCGCGGGAGTCGGCTCAGGTGTTCCGCATTCCAGTGCGGGACCTGCTGAATCCGGAGAACCGCGTGACGGCCAGTCTGGAGCGGGCCGGAGCCACGTTCAACTCGCCGGCCTTCGTGGTGGAGGACATTTTCATCTGGGGTTTCACGGGCAAGCTCCTGGAGGAGACCTTCCACTACCTGGGCTGGGCCACGCCGTGGGATCCGGAACGGAAGCACTTCTTCACGCTCTGATCTCCTGCTCTTCTCCCACACGTGTTTCACGCTGCCCCGTCACTTGGCCTGGTCGTAGGAGTCGACCACCGCGACCGTGAGAGGGAAGTCGACGGGCGCCGCACCGAACAGGAGCCGCCCGGCGTCCCGGGCGGCGCTCTCCACGGCGTCCACGCAACCGGGGATGAGGTCTTCGGGGGCGTGCACCATGATCTCGTCGTGCAGGAAGAACACGAGTTCCGCGGGCCCCGTCACCGGCCAGGCGCGCGGTTCGGACGGCTCGTGCGGTTCGTGCGGAGGGGAGAGCGGTGCGTCCGCGCGCAGTTCGAAAAGGCGGGATCGGATGCCGGCCAGCCAGCATTCAGCCCATTCCGCGGCGGTCCCCTGAACGACGAAATTACGGGTGAACCGGCCCCGTGACCTGGCCCAGGAGTCGGCTCGACGCTGCTCTTCCTGAGTCTGTGTCCTCTGGGCGGTCTCCCACGCGGCTCCGGGAGGCGGCGTGGTCCTGCCCAGCCACGTGGACACGGACTCTCCTCGTTCGCCGCGCCGTGCGGCTTCCTCCACCAGTGCGATGGCCGCGGGGTACAGCTTCTTGAGCTGCGGCATGAGCCGGGCCGATTCCCCGGTGGTTGCCCCGTACATCGCGCCGAGCAGCGCGACTTTCGCCGAGGAACGGCTTCCCCCGAACCCGGCGTCCGCGATCTCCGCGTACAGGTCCTGGCCACGCGCGGCGGCGGCCATTCCCTGGTCGGCGGACATGGCCGCCAGAATGCGGGGCTCCACCTGGGAGGCGTCCGCCACGAGCAGCTTGTAACCCGGCAGTGCCCTCACCGCATTCCGCACCGATTTCGGGATCTGCAGCGCTCCACCTCCGCGGGAGGACCACCGGCCGGTCACCACGCCTCCCACCACGTAGTCCGATCTGAAGCGGCCGTGGCGCACCCAGCTGTCCAGCCAGGTCCAGCCGTTCGCCGTGTGAAGACGGGACAGCTTCTTGTACTCCAGCAGGGGCGCGATCACGGGATGGTTGAATTCCTGCAGCTCCCACTGCCGGGTGGTTCGCACTTCGATGCCGTTGCGGTGCAGTGCTCGGAGCAGATCCTGCGGCGAGTCAGGGTTCAGCGACGGTGAGCGGAGCAGTGTCCTCATCTCCGCCACGAGTTCCTCCATCTTCCGGGGCCGGTGACCGAGTGTGGGCTCCGGTCCCAGCGCGTCCTCCAGGAGCCGGCGATGGGCCGCCTGATCCCAGGGGACGCCCAGGAATTGCATCTCGGCGGCCACCAGCGCCGCCGCCGACTCGGCTGCGACCAGCAGGCGCAGGCGAGCGGGCGCGCTGGAACCTGCGATCGCGGACAGCTGCGCCGAGAACTCCTGTCTGGTCTGCTCGAGATCCCGTGCCTGGTGGGGAGCGTCGAAGAGGCTGTCCTGCAGTTGCTCCACGGGAGCCGCTTCCGTGCCGGGGTATTCCGTGGAGCCGGCGAGCCGGGCGGCCATCTCCGTGTAGTCGGGGTCATGCACCAGGGAGGAGAACCGCAGGATGGTTCGGATCAGGCTGATGTCATGGCATCTGGCCACCCGGACGCCGGCGGCCAGGAGCCGGGGGTGGAAGTCGTTCACGGTCTCCCAGACCCATCGGGGTTTCTCTTCCTCGAGTGCGGCCACCTCCCCGGGAAGTTCTTCGGCGGAGAGCCGCCACGGAGAACCGAGCACCCCGCCCGAGGCGTCGAGACGGGCGAGACGCGCGCCGCCGTCGTCGTCGGGCGTGATGAGGATGTGCATGATTCCATTCTCCCGGCTGGGGCCGACGTTTTCTCCCGGGTCGTTCGCGTTGTGGACAGACTGCCCCGAGCGCTGTCCACATCCGGTGATCAGCCCGTGCCGGTCACGGGGGAGCGGCCGCACGCTGGTCACATGAAACGACGAGCACAGGGAGTGGTGGACTCCAGAGCGGCCCGGACGGATGCCGAAATGGCTCCGGTCAGGGCGCCGTTCCTGGTGATCACGGCGCTCCCTTCGATCCAGGAATCGGTCAGGGCGGCCGCCGCGGCCGCCGGTGTCCAAGTGCGGGTGGTGGAGGACGTCCCGAGCGCTCTGCCTGACTGGGACAGGGCCGGCGCAGTGATCGTGGGCGGGGATGTGCTGGAACTGCCCGTACGCCGTCGTCCGGTGGACGCCCTTCTCGGCGCGCAGGACCACCCTGATCTGTGGGACCGCGCGGCGATGTGGGGTGTGGAACGAGTGGGCGTCCTGCCCGCGGCCATGGGCTGGCTGGCGGAGTTCTTCGGTGGAATGGGCACCGTGCGCGACGGCGGCCTGGTCACCGGGGTCTGGGGAGCCGCGGGAGGCGCCGGCGCCTCCACACTCGCGGTGTGGCTTGCAGCGCACGCCGCCGAGGAGGGACTCCGGACCGTGCTGGTGAACACCTCACCGCAGGACGCGGGGTGGCGGTACGCCCTGTCCTCCTCGGATCTCGCGGGGGCTGGGTGGGCTGAGCTGAACTCGAGCGGCGGGGCGATCAGTCCCGAACGGCTCGCGAACTCCCTGCCGCAGACTGCGGGAATCTCAGTGCTCGGCTGGCCGGTGGGTGGCATCGAACCCGGGACGGCTTTTCACGATCCTCGAGTCCTGGACGCCGCCCGCAAGGCGTATGACCTGGTCGTCCTGGATCTGGCGGATTCCACGCTGCACCAGCTCGCCTGGTGGTGCGATTCATTGACCGTCTGTGCCCCGCTCACGCTGAATGCTGCCCTTCGCGCCAGCAATGAGCTCGGGCACGTGCCGGTCTCCTCTCCCGGTCTGGTCGCACGGGCATCCCGGGGTCAGGGACCGGAAGCCGCGGAACTCGCGGAGCGGCTGGGTCTCGGATATCGCGGGGTGCTTCCGAGGATTCGCGGGGTGTCCACGGCGGCCGATGAGGGCCGTTTGCCCGGGCTGGCACGCACCCGCGTCGTGCGGAAAGTCGTTGGAGCCGTGTTGGCGCATGTCGGAGGTGACACGCGATGAGAGAAGCACCGGAGGGAGACTCGGTGACGCCGGGGGACGGGGCACCGGAAGCAGGAGCAGCGCCGGCGTCCGCCGCCGGTGCCGGCATGGGGCGGCGTCGCGTGTCCAGGACGGGAGGTTCACGCCGGAGAAGGGCTCTCACAGCTCTGCACGGTGGGCCGGAGCGCAGTCTGCCTCAGGCCTCGGTGAACGGGCAGAGCCTGGACCCGGCGCTCCTGGAAACCATCCGCCAGGACGTGCTGAATGGCTCGGGCCCCGTGACCACGGAACGGGTGGCCGCCGCTGTGAACTCGACGGGGAGGTTCCTGGGGCCGTCCATGGCGCTCGCGGCCGTGGAGAGCATCAATGCGGAGCTGCGCGGACTCGGACCCTTGCAGGTGATCGCCGAGGCTCCAGGGGTCACGGACATCTTCGTCAACGGACCCGATGACGTCTGGTGGGACCGTGGTTCCGGACTCGAACGGATCGTCGCTCCTCTGGGACGAGAAGAGCACGTGCGGGCGTTGGCCCAGCGGCTGATTTCGGCGGGAGGGCGGCGTCTCGATGAGGGGAACCCGTGTGTGGATGTCCGGATCCCCGGCGGATACCGGGTCCATGCCGTCATCCCTCCGCTGTCCCCGGACGGCACCGTGCTGTCGATCCGGATTCGCCGTGACCAGCGTTTCACCCTTTCCGAACTGGGGGAGGCAGGCATGTTCACCCCCGAGATCCACACGATCCTTCACGCCATGATGGTCCGGCGCATGAATTTCCTGATCAGCGGGGCCACCGGTTCAGGCAAGACCACTCTGCTCTCGTCGCTCCTGGGTCTTGCGGGGGCCCAGGAGCGCCTGGTGCTGATCGAGGATGCCTCCGAGCTGGACCCGGGGCATGCCCACGTCGTCCGGCTGGAGTCTCGGCACGGAAACATTGAAGGCAAGGGAGTCATCGGGCTGCGCGAACTCGTCCGGGAGTCGCTCCGGATGAGACCGGACCGGCTGGTGGTGGGGGAGTGCCGAGGCTCCGAAGTCCGTGAACTGCTCATGGCGCTCAACACCGGCCACTGCGGTGCCGGGACGCTCCACGCCAACTCGGCAGACGATGTGCCGGCGCGATTGGAGGCTCTCGGTGCTCTGGCGGGAATGGACGGAGCGGCCACGGCAGCTCAGGTGTCGAGTGCCGTGGACGTGGTCGTCCATCTCACCCGGACCGCAGCGGGGCGTGAGGTGCGGGAATTGAGCCTGGTTCAGGCTGCTCATGGCCGTCTGACCACGAATCGTGTTCTGCGGCACTCCGCGGGACGCGTGAACTATGGTCCCGGCTGGCCGGCGTTCAAGGCCCGTCTGGAGGGTGGACCGGAAACATGTTGATTTTCGTTCTCCTGCTCGGGGCTGCGCTGCTTGCTCTGGGACCCCGGCCGGGCGCATGGGTGCGACGGGCGGGGTGGCGTGTCCCCGCTGAGGAGGAGGCCGAGCGGAGTTCGTCTCCGCGGACGGCCGTCCTGGCGCGGCTTGGGATCCTCCTCATGTCACGGATCCGGGGCGGTGGTCGCCGCACCGCCGCTTCGGATCTTGAATCGATGGCTGTGCTGGTGCAGCATCTCAGTGCCCTCCTGAGCGGGGGCCGTGGTCCTGCCCAGGCCTGGCACGAGCTACTGGAGTTTCAGCGATCTGAAGCTTCGAACCCTTCATCGGATCAGCCGGACGTCAGCCGCACTCTGGACCTCGGGTTTCTCGCCGCTGCAGCTCAGGCCGCAGCGCTGGGCGAAAGTCCCGCGCTGGCGATCCACCGTCGCGTCGAAGTCTGCCGTTGCGGCGGGACCTCTCTGGCCGTTACCCGGCAATGGGCCCGGCTCGCGGCCTGCGTCCATGCCAGCGAGATCAGTGGATGCCCCCTGGCCGAGCTTCTGACCCGATTCGCGCTGGATCTCGAGCACTCCGCGGATGCTGAGAGGTCCAGGCAGACCGCGCTCGCAGGACCACGGGCGAGCGTCGCATTGCTCGGCTGGCTGCCGTTCCTCGGGCTTGGACTCGGGCTGCTTCTGGGAGTGGATCCCGTGGACATCGTGCTGCGGTCGCCGATCGGCGGCCTCTCCGGGGTGGCGGGTCTACTCTTCTGGGTCGTGGGCCGGGTCTGGTCCGCTCGCCTCGTGCACCATGCAGAGGCGGGTGCATGATGATCGCTCTCCAGTTCGTCGCCCTGTTGTTCGCGTCCTGGTGCCTCACCAGCGCGGCTCCGTCCTGTCTTTCGGTCCTGTCCCGTCGGGGTTTCGCTCGTCAGTGGGGCACCCCGCAGGAGGAAAGCCGGGGTGAGGAACCCCGTGGGCCTGGGGTCGTGGATGACGGCGCCTTACTGCTGGAGCTTGTCGGCGTGCTGCTCGAATCAGGACTCAGCGTGGAGCGCAGTCTCGAGGTGCTGGCCGACTGTGCCGAGTCGATCATCGCTGCCCAGCTCGGGCGCGTCGTCGCGGGACTCGCGCTCGGCGCAGGCTGGGAAGAGGCCTGGCACAGCGCCTCCGGCCTCGATCCTCGCGGTGATGCGAAGGGCACGCATGGCGGTGTCCTCCGTCGCGCGTTCAAGCTCATTCGCAGTCCCGGTCCCGGTCTTCATCCTGCCCTGATCTCGGTGAAACGTTCCGTGGGATTCGCTGCCCTGAGCGGAGCGCCTTCAGCGGAAAGTATCCGGTCCAGCGCCGCGGCCGAGCGGCGGACGACACTGCGGGAAGCCGAACGACGTGCTGCTGCTCTGGGGGTCCGGCTAGTCCTCCCGTTGGGCCTGTGTTCCCTGCCTTCGTTCGTCTGTCTGGGCATCGTCCCGGTGATTTTGGCCCTCCTGCCCGGAGTGGTCTGACAACGCCCGAAAGGGCATCCCAGAAAGGAAGTCGTCATGAGGAACAACACCATGCCAGCTCCGGCCGTGCAGGGCCCGGCCGGGCGCGCCACCACCGCCACCACCGCCATCACCACGGGCCAGGAGCCCCCGGGGCTGCACCCTGCCGACCACGATTCCCCCGGCCGTCCGGCACCGGTCCGTGACCGGGCAGGCCGGCCAGGGCAGGGCGTTTCGTCCCGTGGTGCGGCGCTGTGGCTCTGGGCCGTCGCCTTGCTCGGACGCGTTCGGAACAAGCTGATGCTGACCTGCTCCGGACAAGCCGGGACGTCGACGGCGGAGTACGCCATCGCGACGCTGGCCGCTGTGGCGTTCGCCGGCCTCCTGGTGGTCATCATGCGCAGTGATGAGGTCCGGGGCTTCCTGCTGAACATCATCCGCACCGCGCTGGCCATCCCGTGAGACTGCGCCGTCACCGGACGCACCCGGAAAGCGAACGGGGCGGCGTGACAGCGGAATTCGCCGTGACGTTGCCCGTGGTGGTCTCTCTGCTGGCGGTTCTCCTGGGGGCGGTCGCCGCAGGAACACAACAACTGCGGCTGGAGGAGGCCGCCCGGGCGGCGTCCCGCGCCCTCGCGCGTGGGGACAGCCCGGAGGCGGCGAGAGCAAGCAGTCTCTGGCTGGCCGGTGAGCGCGCGTCCCTTCAGTTCCACGACGACGGCGCCGGCTTCGTCAGTGCGACCGTCCAGGCTCCCGCGCCAGGGGTCCTGGGTGCTGCGGTGCCGTGGGTTCAGACGGCTCAGTCGACAGCTGCGAAGGAAGATCCCGGAGGAAACCCATGACCGACCGGCCACAGGCCACCGGGCGCCTGCGTGCGGAGGAGAACAACGCGGAACGAGGCTCGGGAACCGTGCTCGCCCTGGGCCTCGGTCTCCTGCTGATCCTGGCGATACTGCTCATCGCCCTGCTCGGGCAGGCAACCACCCTTGCGTCCCGGGCTGCCGCTGCCGCAGACCTCGCGGCCTTGGCGGCTGCCGATGCCGCCCGAGGTCTGCGTGACGGGGTGCCGTGCGCCGTAGCCGCCGAGGTCGCCATCAGGAACGGAGCGAGCCTGGACGGCTGTGAACTGCGCGGCCCGTCCAACGACGTCGCAGAAGTCCGGACCAGTACCAGCGGCGCCTTCGGCATGGCACGAGGAGAAGGCCGTGCACGTGCCGGGCCGCCTCCGTAGCGGGTGCCGGAAGTCAGGGAATGAAGACCGCAGCCGAGACGTCGTCGAGCACCGTCCCGGTCACGCTCACCCGCCGAAGGTGGACGGGACGGCACCGGTCCCGGAGACCTCCGGCGGGGTCCAATCGTGGGCGTCTTTGAGGAAGGCCTCGAGGAGGACCAAGGCGCCCGCCTTGTCGAGGGGGTTGTTCTTGTTGCCGCATTTCGGGGACTGCACGCATGACGGGCAGCCCGATTCGCACTCGCAGGACAGGATGGCCTCTCGCGTGGCGGCGAGCCAGGTGCGTGCCTTCGCGAAGGCACGCTCGGCGAATCCCGCACCACCGGCATGCCCGTCGTACACGAAGATCGTGGGATGCCCGGTGTCGGCGTGCAAGGCCGTGGACACCCCACCGATGTCCCAGCGGTCACTTGAGGCCACCAGGGGGAGCATGCCGATCGAGGCGTGTTCCGCCGCGTGCAGCGCCCCCGGGAACTGCGCTTCCACCAGGCCCGCGTCGATCAGGCGCTTGTTTCCGACGACGAACCACACCGCCTTGGTGAACAGGTCCCGGGCCTCCAGCTCGAGAGGCTCCTCACCCAACACCTCATTGGAAGCCAGCGATTTCCTCTGGAAGGAGACCACTTGAGTCGTCACCTTGACCTCGCCGAAGTGCACGGCCACGTCGCCCCAGGCCATCGAGCGGTCCACGGACAGGACTTCCACCTGGGTGACATCCCGGGCGGTGGTGTAGTAATCCGGATTGGCGCGGCGGACCAGGACGGTATGGTCCTCCTCATTCAGTTCCTCCACGAGGTAACTGGATCCCTGGTGGACGTAGACCGCGCCCCGGTGCGCCTGATAATGCGTCTGGGGCGAGTCCATCGAACCGAGGAGGGCGCCCGTCTCCGCGTCGACGATCCGTGCGGGCCCTCCGCCGTCGTCGCGGATGCTGACCATGCCGGCCGCGCTCTGAGGATGGGTCCAGAACCAGCCGGCCGGGCGGCGGCGCAGGAATCCCCGCTCCACGAGGGTGTCCAGCATGGCCCGGGCGGTGGGGCCGAAGAGTTCCTCATCCCCGGGCCGCAACGGTTGTTCGGCAGCGGCGGCACAGAGATGCGGGCCCAGAACGTAGGGGTTGGACGGGTCGAAGACGGTGGCCTCCACCCCCACGTCGAAGACGGCTTCGGGGTGGTGCACCAGATAGGTGTCGAGGGGATCGTCGCTGGCCACGAAGGCGGCCACCGCGTCCTGCCCGGCGCGCCCGGCCCGGCCGATCTGCTGGAAGAAGGACGCCCTGGTCCCGGGCCAGCCGGCCACGAGGACGGCATCCAGCCCGGAGATGTCGATCCCGAGCTCCAGGGCGGACGTGCTGGAGACCCCCAGGAGTTCCCCGGACCGCAGGGCGGCCTCGAGCGCTCGCCGCTCCTCCGGGAGGTACCCGGAACGGTACGCCGCGATGCGGCCCGGAAGGCTGGGATCGACTTCATCCAGCAGACGCTTGGTGATGGATGCGATCCTCTCGGCTCCTCGTCGGGACTTGATGAACGCGATGGTGCGGACCCGGGAGGAGACCAGATTGGCCAGCATGTCGGCGGACTCCGCGATCGCGGTCCGCCGGGTGGGGGCGCCGTTCTCGCCCTGCAGCTCGGTCAGGCGGGGCTCCCAGAAGGCGACGGTGGTGGCGCCTCGCGGTGACGCGTCTTCGGTCACCGCGGTCACGGGCGCGCCGATCAGGCGGGAGAACGACTCCGCAGGTTCTGAAGCTGTGGCGGACGCGGCCAGGAACACGGGCTCGGCACCGTAGTGGGCACAGACCCGGCGGAGGCGGCGCAGCAGATTCGCCACGTGGGACCCGAAGACGCCCCGATAGCTGTGGGCCTCGTCGATCACCACGTACCGCAGGCGCCGGAAGAACCGGGCCCACCAGGTGTGATTCGGCAGGATGCCGTGGTGCAGCATGTCCGGGTTGGCCAGGATGATGTTGGCGTGCTCGCGGATCCAGCGGCGCGAACTCGCGTCGGTGTCGCCGTCGTAGCTCTCGGCCCGCAGCGTTCCCAGCCGCAGGGAGCGCAGCGAGGCCAGCTGATCCGCGGCCAGCGCCTTGGTGGGGGCGAGGTAGAGGACCGTGGCCCCGTCGTCGTGGAGCTTTCCCGGCTCCGCCAGCACCCGCAGCTCGGAACGGTGAACGGCATCGACAGCCGGCAGCTGGTACGCCAATGACTTGCCGGACGCGGTCCCGGTCGCGATCACCACATGATCGCCCTCGTGAGCGCGCTCCGCCGCGGCAAGCTGGTGCTCGTACGGAGTGTCCACCCCGAGCCGCTGATACGCGGCGACGACGTCGGGGTGAACCCACTCCGGCCAGGAGCCGTAGCGGGCCTCGCGTGAGGGGATGGTGCGGACATGCTGAAGCTGCTCCGGTTCCGCGGAGCGGCCCAGAAGCGGGATCAGCGAGTCAGAGGGGCGCACCGGAATATTGTGTCACCCGCCGGCCCCGCACCGTCGCGCAAACGGTCCGGCGCTGCGCAAGTCCGGACGTGCCGAAGCGTGCTCCCGGGAGTCTCAGCCCACACCAGGGCTGACGGTCCCGGGGCTGCCGGTCCTGGGACGCTCCGCTCCTAGGACGCGGAGACGTCGGCGGTCTTCTGCTCGGCGCTGGAGAACATCACCACGGCGCAGACTTCCTGCCAGCCGAGGTGTGAATAGAGAAGGCGGCCGTCGGCGGAGGCGAGGAGCAGACCGGTCTCCACCGGGTGCTCGAAGGACCGGGCGGCCAGAGACTTCATGATGAAGCTTCCGAGACCGCGACGGCGGTAGTCGTCATGGGTGACGATCTGGTCGAACACGGCCACGGTGCCGTTCGTCACGAACACGCGACCGCTGGCGGCCACCACATCGCCGGCACGGACCTCCGCCCGGTGGCAGCCGTCCACCACGGTGTAACTGACTTCGAGGTCGTCGTCGGGCAGCCACGGGTCCTCGGTGTCCTGGGTGTCCATGTCCACGATCATCATGGACTCGGACGTCGAGTTGAGGCGAAGCCCCTCGGAATCGCCGAGGGCGAGGTACTTCTGGGGGTCGCGGGTCAGGACCGTCAGGAGGCGTCCGGACACCTCGCGGATCTGCTGCGCCAGCTCCGCGAAATCCTGTTCCGAGGGTTCCACGGCGAAGAATTCCCGGGACTTGACGGTGTCGTCGCGGTCCACGGCGGGGAAGGCGCCGACGCGCTCCACCGAATAGCCCCGGCAGCCGGCCCAGCCGTCCACCCAGACATCCAGCAGGCCGTCAATGTCTTCCATCATGGTCTCCGCAGTCATGATTCGAGCCTATGGCAGGGCCGGTTAAAGCGACAGCCGGTATCAGTATCTTGTCGGTAAACTCTCAGTCTCAAAGTCATCTCGGAGCCGGCTGGACGCCTCCCAACCACCACCGGATCCCCTCTTGAACGCCCCCGTTCCGCGGGAGCATTAACCTTTAACGGTGGCCCAGAACAAGATTGCCCTCTATTACGCCTTCGCCCCCGTCGCCGACCCGGACGCCGTGCGGCTGTGGCAGCGCGCGCTGTGCGAGAAGCTCGGTCTGCGGGGCCGCATCCTCATCTCGAAGGACGGCATCAACGGGACCGTGGGCGGTCCCATCCAGGCCGTGAAGCAGTACGTCCGGACAACCAAGGAGTATGGCGCGTTCCGGAGCCTCGACGTGAAGTGGTCTGACGGCGGAGCGGAGGACTTCCCGCGGCTGAGCGTCAAGGCCCGTGAGGAGATCGTCTCGTTCGGAGCGCCCGGGGAGCTGACGGTGGACGAGGACGGTGTGGTCGGGGGCGGCACGCACCTCTCGCCCGAGGCCCTGCACTCCCTGGTGGCGGAGAAGGAGGCGGCGGGACGGCCCGTGCGGTTCTTCGACGGCCGCAACGCCTTCGAGGCTCAGATCGGCAGATTCAAGGACGCGATCGTCCCGGACGTGGCCACCACGCACGACTTCATCCGCGAGCTGGACTCCGGGAAGTACGACGACCTCAAGGACCAGCCGGTGGTCACCTATTGCACGGGCGGCATCCGCTGCGAGGTGCTGTCGAGCCTCATGGTGAACCGCGGCTTCACCGAGGTCTACCAATTGGACGGCGGCATCGTCCGCTACGGCGAGAAGTTCAAGGACAAGGGTCTCTGGGAAGGCTCGCTCTACGTCTTCGACAAGCGCATGCACCTCGAGTTCAGCGAGGACGCCAAAACCATCGGGGAGTGCGTCCGCTGTGCCGCGCCCACGAGTGACTTCCACAATTGCAGCAATCCGGAGTGCCGCACCCTGACGCTCTACTGCGCCGAATGCGCCGCGGATCCGGAGAAGCTGCGCTGTCCTGACGGCTGCCAGGCCGCCTGATCGCAGGGCCTCCTGAGCCGACCCTTCCGAGTCGGCCCCTGAACTGATCGTCCTGAGTCGACCCCCTGAGCCGACCCTCCCGAGCCGACCCTTCTGATCAGCGTTTCGGCGTGAGCTGGAAGGCGTAGATGATGGGGGCGTCCACCGTGGAAGCCTTGACGCTGAGGTCCCCGGCCGGCAGGGACATGGTCACCACGTCCTTGTTGCCGTTGCACGCGCTGGTGGCGTCGGCGGCTTCCTTGCCGCCCACCGTCAGGGTGAAGTACGTCTTGCCGTTGCCTTCGCACGTCATGGTGAGGGTGTAGTTCCCGGCCTCGAGATGGGCCAGGGAGGTGTCCGCCGGCTGACGGTCCAGCAGCTTCCCGCTGCCGCTCAGCACCGCACCGGCGGCCGACGGCAGCGCCGTGGCTTGCCAGGACGGGACGTCCACCTGCTCGATGCCCGGCCGCTGCACGCATCCCGAGACCGTTCCGAGCAGCATGGCGCCGAGCGCTCCCGCTGTCAGAGCGCGGGTGAGGACAGGCATGCGGGAGGTCATGCTTCTACGCTACCGTGCGCCGTCGTCGTCCCGGTGCACCGCAGGACGACGACGGCGGCCGCGACGCGCGCGTCCGCTTGGCCAGGGCGGTCAGGCCCGGAGCGCGGCCTCCCGGGCATGCCCGGTCAGTCGCATGCCGCTCCAGTAGAGCAACGCCGAGCACACGAAAGTGGGCAGTGTGGCGCCGAGGGGACTGGGCCAGACGAAGCTGAGCACCACCGAGACCGCGGCGCCCGCGGCCCAGCTCGCGACGGCCACCCAGTTGACTCCGTGGGAGTACCAGAAGGCCCCTCCGGATGCGCGCAGCAGGTCCTTGCCGTAGCGCGCCCGCTTGAACCAGTAGTAGTCGACGATCACCACGGCGAACACGGGGACGAAGAGTGAGCTGATGACGGTCAGGAAGGACGTGAACTGGTCCAGCAGCCCGAGCCAGGCCGAACCCGCGATCGAGACGGTCCCCAGGATGAGGGCCGCGGGGAGGAAGCGGACACGGCCGTCGGGCCGGGCGTTGACCACCGTGGTGGTCATGCCGTAGACCACCATCGAGTTGGTGGCCATGACCGAGAAGAAGATCACCAGGGCGAGCGGGATGCCGAACGGGCCCACGATCGTGACGGGGTCGAACGAGACGGCTTCGCCGACGGAGAGCACCACGTAGCCGAGGGCGGTGGCGCCCAGGAGCATCGCGATGATCGTGGAGGCCGAATAGCCGATGCCTCCGCCGAGGACTCCGGCGCGGGTGCTGCGCGCCATCCGGTTGATGTCGGCGGACAGGACGGTCCAGGAGACGGCGGTGGCGATGACCAGGTCCAGGATGATCGCGGGGGTCGAGGCGAGCGCCGGGTCGACCTCGATCGCGGCGAACTGTGCGGGCGAGAAGCGGCCCAGCGCGGTGGCGAACACCCAGGCGATCACCGCGAGGATGAGCACGGCCAGCCAGGGCTCGACGCGGGAGATGCCGGAGTGACCGAAGATCGCCAGGACCACGACCAGCAGCTGGCACAGCATGGAGAACAGCACCGGGTTGCTGAATCCCGTGAGCTGCTGCACCACGTGATTCACGGTCACGCCCGCCAGCATGGCCTGCACCCAGCTCCACCCCATCAGGATGACCACGTTGGCGCCGACCGGAAGCAACGAGCCCCGCAGTCCGAACGCGCCGCGGGTGACGGCCATGGTGGGCAGGCCCGTGCGCGTCCCGATGGCGCCGATGGCCGTGAGGACCACCGCCCCGACCACGGTTCCGGCCACGATCATCCCGGCCGCGGTGGGGAACGGCACCACGGTCACGAACAGCGTGCCCGTGAGCAGAGTGGTGACCACCAGGTTCGCGGCGAGCCAGATCATGCCGATGCGGGCGCCGGACAGGGTCCCTGTGACGGGTCCGGAGCTGTCAGCCTCCGCGGACAGCCGGGCGTCGAGTCCGGCGTAGACCGTTTTCAGGGACACGCGTCACTCCTCGGGGACGGTGGACAGGTGCTCGTGGACGGCGATCAGACCGTCCCCTTCGGCGCGGAAGACGATGGTCTCGCGTTCGGTGCTGCGTTCGACGCTGCCGTCGCCGGGGTCCACGGCCGTGTCCACGGTGTGGGTGAAGACGGCCATGCCGGGGTAGCACTGGATGAGTGCGTCACGGGAGACGCAGTCGAGCACGGCCCAGCCCGCGGCGCGCCAGCCGTCCCAGGCGCGTTCGTAGGCGGCGCGGTCGTTCAGACGGTGCTGTTCGGGGTGGAAGACGAAGGTGGCGTCCTCCGAGAAGGCTCCGAAGTAGGCGTCGCGGTCATTGGCACGGAACGCCTGGACGATCGCGGCGGCGGCCTGCTCCACGCCGGCTGTGCTGGGTGTCTCCATGGTTCTCCTTCGAATCGGCGCCGGGCGGATCCACGCGGGGCCGCGAGTTTCGCGTCAGGCAACATGTGATGCTACCGGAATAACAATTGCCGGGGTAGGGCTTCCGGACCGGTGCGCCTACCATGGCAGGGTGACTGAGAAGACCGCCTGGCAGGACGCCCCCGAAGCCCTCGTGAACGCCCCTCGCGCCGATGACCTCGCGCTGCTCCAGGCCCTCGCGGCGGACCTGAAAGCCCTCGACTACACGGCCGACGGCGTCGCGGAACTGCTCGGAGCGGCCGCTTACGAGGCGCTCTCACGCGACCAGTTGGTGCCGGCCCGCGTCGCCCTCGAGCAGCACGCGGGCCGTGGCCTCGCCGCCGTCGTCGGGCTGTGGCTGCTGGCCGGGCCCCAGGAGGCGGGCGCGCTGGAGGAAGCGCTGCCGCGGCTGGGCGTCGAGGGGCTCCTGGCGCTCGGACTCGCCGAACGGGCCGACGACGGCGCCATCCGGGCGGCCGTCGACCTCCGCCCTTACGCGTGGACCGGAGAGTCCGGGGCGGAGACGCTGCTGTGGGTCGCCAGCGATCTGGGCGCGCACCAGAAGACCGGGGTGCTCCGCCACGACCACGTGCTGGGCATCGGCCAGGCCTCCACCACGCTCGTCCAGGTCACCTTGCGCCGCCCGGTCGGGACGGCTCTGGACCTCGGGACCGGCTGCGGGATCCAGACGTTCCACCTGCTCGAGCATGCGCGGCACGTGGTGGCCACGGACATCTCCCCGCGGGCGCTCGCCTTCACCCGTTTCAATCTCCTCCTCAACGCCGGAGCTCTCGGGATCGACCCGGAGAACCCGGAGGACCGGGTGAGCCTGCGGTGCGGTTCGCTCCTGGAGCCCGTGGCGGGGAGGCGTTTCGACCTGGTGGTCTCGAATCCGCCGTTCGTCATCACCCCGCGCCACGCGGGCGAGTCCGCGGATGACCAGTTCACCTACCGGGACGGCGGGCTGCCGGGCGATGCGATCGTCTCGACGCTGTTCCGGGAACTTCCCGGTGCGCTCACCCCGGGCGGCGTGGCCCAGATGCTCGGGAACTGGGAGATCCACGAAGGCGGCGCCTGGGACGACCGCGTGCGCTCGTGGCTTCCGGACGGCGCCGGAGCCTGGGTCATCCAGCGCGAGCAGCTCAGCCCGGAGCTCTATGCCGAGACCTGGCTTCAGGACGCCTCGGAAGGCCGGGACCCGGGACTGTACGCCCGGAGCTATCGCGACTATCTGAGTGACTTCGCGGCACGGGGCGTGGAAGCGATCGGTTTCGGCATGGTGCTCCTGACTTCTGATGGGGACGGTTCCGGGTTGGAGCGATTCGAGGAGATCACCTATCCCGTGGAGCAGCCTCTCGGCCCGCATCTGCTCGCGGCCCTGGGCCGGCGGGCCTGGCTCCGGGAACATGAAGTGGGCGACTCCGCCTTCGTCGTGGCGGAGGACGTGACCGAGGAGCGTCACCAGCGTCCCGGCGCGGAGCATCCCGGGGTCATCCTGCTCCGGCAGGGTGCCGGCCTGCGCCGCACCACTCTGCTCAGCAGCGAACTCGCGGGCTTCGTCTCGGCATGCGACGGCGACTTCACGGCCGCTCAGCTGGCGGCCGCCGTCGTGAGCCTGACGCCGTCGCCGGAGGGCGCCGGACCGATCCATGACGCGTCCCGCATTGCCGCATTGCTGGAAGACGTGCACAATTTGGTGATCGATGGCTTTCTTGTTCCTGCAGACCTGGCGTCCCAGCCGTGACGATGTCCGGACCCCGGGGCTGTTTCGTCAAAGATTTCCTTCGTATCCACCCCTCAATCGATAGAATGGTTTTGTGAGCACCCAGGCTTCAGAAACTGCGCAGGAGCCCCGCCGTCAGGTGGAGATCTCCGATCCGAAGGCCATCCGTGCGCTCGCGCATGCCGCTCGCCTGGCTGCCATCAGTGACCTTTATTCGAGCCAGGTGAGCCGCACGGCCACCGAACTCGCGGCCGTCACCGGCCTCACCCCCAGCGCCATGAGCTACCACCTCCGTGCACTCCAGAAGTGGGGCATGGTGGAACCGGCGGAAAGCGACGGCGACGCCCGCGAGCGTCGCTGGAAGGCCGCCGGCACCGATTTCATGATCAAGTCCGTCAGCGGATCCGGCCACCCGGAACTCGCGATCCTGGACCTGGAGCTGGACGCGCAGCGCCGCCGTATCCTCGCTCACAATCAGGAACGTGACGAACTGACCCTGAGGGGCGCGGAGGACCAGCGCTTCCCCTCGATGTCGATGTCCACCGAGGTCCTCTACCTGGACCCGTCGAAGGCTCGCGAGCTGATCGACCGGATGAACCAGCTGATCAGGGAATACGCCGTCCCGGACAGTGCCGGGACGTCCGAGGACACCCGGCGGGTGTCCGCTCTGTGGTCGATCGTCCCGGACAGCGCTCCCTGAGTCGCGGTCCCGTTCCGGCCCGGAGCCGGATGTCCACAGGGCAGCCTCCATGTCGGAGCTGCCCGGCAAAGTGTGGTGAACTAGGCAGATATGGGCGTCAGGCCCGCCAGAGAAGAATTCCGTAGGAGCACCGTGCCCACCAAGGCCAAGACCGGCAAGAAACTCGTGATCGTGGAGTCTCCCGCCAAGAGCAAGACCATCGCCAAGTACCTGGGCGAGGGTTTCGTGGTGGAAGCATCCATCGGTCACATCCGTGACCTGCCGCAGCCCTCCGAACTCCCCGCCGAGCTCAAGAAGACCTCGGTGGGGAAGTTCGCGGTGGACGTGGATCACGACTTCAAGCCGTACTACGTGGTCTCCAGCAACAAGAAGAAGGTGGTGGCGGAGCTCAAGGCGCTGCTCAAGGACGCCGACGAGCTCTACCTCGCAACTGATGGGGATCGCGAAGGCGAAGCCATCGCCTGGCACCTGCTGGAGGTGCTCAAGCCCAAGGTCCCCGTGTACCGGATGACCTTCGGTGAGATCACCAAGGAAGCCATTCAGCGTGCCATGACGAGCCTCCGGGACATCGACACGGACCTCGTGGACGCCCAGGAGACGCGCCGCGTCCTGGACCGCCTCTACGGCTACGAGATCTCCCCGGTCCTCTGGCGCAAGGTGGCCAGCGGGCTCTCCGCCGGTCGTGTGCAGTCCGTCGTCACCCGCCTCGTGGTGGACCGGGAGCGGGAGCGCATGGCGTTCACCTCCGCCTCCTACTGGGACCTCACCGGGGTCTTCAGCGCCGCGGGCGAGTCCTTCAAGGCGAAGCTGAGCTCGGTCAACGGTGACCGGCTGGCCACGGGCAAGGACTTCAGCGATGCCGGTCAGCTCAAGGGCAAGGCCGTGGCGCTGCTGGACGAAGCCGCCGCCACGAGCCTGGCGGAAGGTCTGGGCTCCGCCGAGTTCAGCGTCCGCTCCATGGAGACCAAGCCGTACACCCGCCGTCCGGCCGCTCCGTTCACCACCTCCACGCTTCAGCAGGAGGCCGGACGCAAGCTCCGTTTCTCGTCCAAGATCACCATGCAGGTGGCGCAGCGTCTCTATGAGAACGGCTACATCACCTATATGCGTACCGACTCCTCGGCCCTCTCGGACGAGGCGGTCAACGCGGCCCGCAAGCAGGCCAGCGAACTCTACGGCGCGGAGTACATCCCGGCCAGCCGCCGCGTCTACGCCAATAAGAGCGCCAACGCGCAGGAGGCTCACGAGGCCATCCGTCCCGCCGGGGACGCCTTCCGCACTCCGGCCCAGGTCAAGAGCCAGCTCTCCGCGGACGAGTACCGCCTCTACGAGCTGATCTGGAAGCGCACCGTAGCCTCCCAGATGTCTGATGCCAAGGGCTCGACGGCGACCATCAAGCTGGGTGCCGTGTCTTCCGACGGGCGGGACGCCGAGTTCACGGCGTCCGGCACCGTCATCACCTTCCCCGGCTTCCTGGCCGCCTATGAGGAGGGCAAGGACGAGAGCCGCGAGGACGATTCCGACGAGGCCCGCCGTCTTCCGAACGTGGTCGAAGGCGACGCCCTGGAAGGCCGCGACATCACCGCCGTCGGCCACCAGACCTCCCCGCCCCCGCGGTACACGGAAGCCTCGCTGACCGCTGAGATGGAGAAGGAAGGCATCGGCCGTCCGTCCACCTACGCGGCCACCATCTCCACCATCCAGGACCGCGGCTACGTCCGGAAGCAGGGCTCCGCCCTGGTGCCGAGCTGGATCGCGTTCTCGGTCATCAAGCTGCTGGAACAGCACTTCTCCGACTACGTCGATTACGAGTTCACGGCGGATATGGAGACCGACCTGGACCGCATCGCCCGTGGTGAGGAGCCCGGCGCCAGCTGGCTCAAGCACTTCTACTTCGGTGACGGCGGCAAGGAAGCCGGCCTGAAGTCCGTGGTCAACAACCTCGGCGAGATCGATGCCCGTGAGATCAACTCGATCCCGGTCACCGACGGCATCGTCCTGCGCGTCGGCAAGTTCGGCCCGTACCTGGAGAGCACCGTTCCCACCGTCGACGCCAAGACCGGCGAGGTGGTGGAGGCGCTGCGTGCCAACGTCCCCGAGGACCTGGCGCCGGACGAGCTGACCCCGGACAAGGCGCGGGAGCTGCTGGAGAACTCGGCTCCCGAGGAGCGTGTTCTCGGTGTCGATCCGCACACCGGGCACACCGTGGTGGCCAAGAACGGCCGCTACGGAGCCTTCGTCACGGAGATCATCCCCGAGCCGACGGCCGAGGAACTCGCAGCCCAGCCGGTCGAGTACTACAAGAACGGCAAGCCGAAGCCCCCGAAGAAGCCCGTCAAGGTGAAGCCGCGTTCCGGTTCGCTCTTCAAGTCGATGACCGTGGACACGGTCACGCTGGACGAGGCCCTGGCCCTGCTCAGCCTGCCCCGCGTTCTCGGCCACGATGAGGAAGGCACCCCCATCACGGTGCAGAACGGCCGCTTCGGCCCGTACCTGAAGAAGGGCGCCGACTCCCGGTCGATCGGTTCGGAGGAGGAGATCTTCACCATCACGCTGGAACAGGCGCAGGAGATCTACTCGCAGCCCAAGCAGCGTGGCGCCCGTGCGGCGGTCCCGCCGCTCGCGGAGTTCGGTCCGGATCCCGTCTCGGAGAAGAACATCGTGGTGAAGGAAGGCCGCTTCGGACCGTACATCACCGACGGCGTCACCAACATCACCGTGCCCCGCTCCACCAGCGTCGAGGAGCTGACCCGGGAGCGCGCCGTCGAGCTCCTCGCGGAGAAGCGTGCCAAGGGGCCGGTGAAGCGGACCGCCCGTAGCACGACGTCACGGAGCACGGCCAAGAAGCCTGCCGCGAAGAAGAAGGCCTGACACAGGACATAATGAGCACATGCGTCTAGGCGTCCTGGATATCGGTTCCAACACGGTCCACCTCCTTCTGGTGGATGCCCACCCAGGTGCCCAGCCGGTGCCTTTCGCCTCTCACAAGCGGCCGCTGTCCCTTGTCCAGTACCTGGAACCGGACGGCAGCATCAGCGAGGCCGGTCAGAAGGAACTCGTGGAGTTCGTCCTGGAGGCCTGGGAGTTCGCCGCCCGGCACAAGGCGGAGGACCTGCTGGCGTTCTGCACCTCGGCCATCCGGGAGGCCACGAACGGCCCCCAGGTGCTGGCGAGGGTGAAGCACGAGACCACCGTGACTCTCCGGGAGCTGTCCGGCAGCGAGGAAGCGGAGATGACCTTCTTCGCCGTCCGTCGCTGGTTCGGGTGGGCCGCCGGAACCGTGCTGGATCTGGACATCGGCGGTGGCTCCTTCGAAATGGCCCTCGGCCGGGACGAACTTCCGGAGATCGCCACCAGCGTGCCCCTCGGGGCGAGCCGTCTGACGCGTGACTGGCTCGCCGAGGACCCGCCGTCCGCCAAGAGCATCAAGGATCTGCGGAAGTACATCCGGTCCACGCTCAAGCCCGTGGTGAAGGACTTCGCCCGGGTCGGCACCCCGCATGTGGTGACGGGGACGTCCAAGACCTTCCGTTCGCTGGCCCGGATCGCGGGAGCGGCGCCCAGTGCCGCCGGCCCCTACGTGCGGCGCGAGCTGCTCCGGGAGGACCTCGGGCTGTGGGCGCAGCGGATCTCCGCCATGAGCGCCGAGGACCGTCTCCATCTGCCCGGGGTGTCCCAGGCCCGCGCGCACCAGTTGCTGGCGGGTGCCCTGGTGGCCGAGGCCGCGCTGGAGCTCTTCGACCAGCCGCGGATCGTGATCTGCCCCTGGGCCCTGCGCGAAGGCCTCATCCTGCGGCGCCTGGATCAGCTGGTCTTCGACGGGCCTCTCGACCCACCCGCCCATGTCAAGGACGATGGAGAACTCTGAGATGGCCGGATCCGGCAGGTCGCCTCTCACGGTCGCGCTGTCCAGCGCCTCGGTGTACCCCCTGAGCGTTCACGACGCCTTCGCGGTCGCCCAGGACCTGGGGTACGACGGGGTGGAGGTCATGGTGACGAACAACCCCATCAGCCAGGATCCTCATGCCCTCCGGCAGCTGAGCGATCGCTACGGCCAGGAGATCGTCTCCATCCACGCACCCACGCTGCTGCTGACCCAGCAGGTGTGGGGTAAGGCGTGGAACAAGATCGAGCAATCATGCCTCATGGCCCGCGAGGTGGGCTGCGATGTGGTGGTGGTCCACCCGCCGTTCCGTTGGCAGAACGGTTACGCGGAGGAGTTCTTCGAGGGCGTGCTGGACGCCCAGGAGCGCCACGGGGTCAAGATCGCCGTGGAGAACATGTATCCCTGGCGCGTCCGCGGCCGGGAGATCCTGATGTATCTGCCGCACTGGAATCCGCTCGGTTTCGGATACCAGCACGTGACCTGGGACTTCTCCCATTCCGCGACGGCGGGTATGGACAGCCTCGAAGCCATGCGTGAGCTGGGCTCCGCGCTGCGCCACGTCCACCTGACGGACGGGACGGGCGTGGGCAGCAAGGACGAACACCTCATCCCCGGCGAGGGGAACCAGCGCTGCGCGGAGGCACTCCGGTACCTGGCGGCTTCCGATTTCGACGGCGTCGTGGTGGCCGAGATCAGCACGCGCAAGGCCAAGGTCGCAGGGGAGCGGGAGGAGATGCTCGCGCAGACCCTCGCCTTCGCCCGTCGCCACTTGGCCCGCTAGCCTGCCGGCTCACCCTCTTCCTTCGCCGAAACAGTGAGTTTCCGCTCAAACAGTGTGTTTAACGCGCGGTTTCAGCGGAAACTCACTGTTTCGGGCGTCTTCGCTGCCCTCGCCCGGTTCCCGCCACCCAGGATGAGAGCTTGACCTTTATACCCCCTGGGGGTATTTTTGAAGCGTTGTCAGTGAAGTGGTATGTCCAGGCGGTCGTCTTTTCGCCGCCGTCACAGCCGTTCAACCCCAGCACCCAAGACCTTTCTTACGTCAAGGAATGGAACTGACATGTGCGACTCCGGAATCCGGAATGAACTGACCCTCACCCCCGCGCGGGACGCCTCGTGCTCGTGCTGCTCTCCGGAGGCTCCCAGCGGTCCTGCGGAGACCTCTGAAGCGGCGTCCGAACGGCCACACGGCGCGGCGGCGACGCTCGACGTCGGGCTGGACGGCCTGACTTGCGGCCATTGCGTCCAGGCCGTGGAAAAGGCGCTGTCCGCAGTGGACGGCGTGGAATCCACCAGCATCGAGCTGGTCCCCGGGGGCACTTCCCGCCTGCGCGTCTCGGGAACAGTCGATCTCTCCGCCGTGCGGGACACCCTCGCGCCCACCGGCTACAGCCTGAGCGAACGCTGAGCCGACGTCGGCCGTAGGAGTGGACGCTCCGACGGCCGGCGCGGCGGGACTTCCCGGGAGGGGACATGAGACAGCACGAGCAGCACCACGAACATCATCAGCACGCCCCTGGCGCACACGCCACCGAGGCTGCGGAGGCTCAGGGCGTCGAAGTGGCCGACCCCACCGTGCACCGCGACGACCAGTCCCACAGCCACAACGCCCACGGCCACAACGCCCACGGCCACCAGGCCGCAGCGGATGACGACCACCAGGTCCACCAGCACGGACAGCACGCCGGGCACAGCACGGCGATGTTCCGCAGCCGGTTCTGGATCACCCTGGCACTGTCCGTCCCCGTGGTCTATTTCAGCCCCATGGTGGGTCATCTCCTGGGGTACCGGGCTCCGGACTTCCCCGGCTCGTCCTGGATCACCCCTGTTCTCGGCACCGTGATCTTCGTGTACGGTGGCGCCCCGTTCCTGAAGGGAGGCGTCCAGGAGCTGCGGGATCGCCGCCCCGGCATGATGCTCCTGATCAGCATGGCCATCACCGTGGCCTTCCTGGCGTCCTGGGCCACCAGCCTGGGGCTGGGTGGTTTCGATCTGGACTTCTGGTGGGAACTCGCCTTGCTGGTGACCATCATGCTGCTGGGCCACTGGATCGAGATGCGGGCCCTCGGCTCGGCCCGCGGCGCTCTGGATGCGCTCGCGGCGCTCCTGACGGATGAGGCCGAACGTCTCACCGATCAGGGGACCGAGATGGTGCCGACCTCGGCGCTGCGGGCCGGGGACCTTCTTCTGGTCCGCTCCGGGTCCCGGATGCCCGCGGACGGGGTCATCACGGAAGGGCGCGCCGAGTTCGACGAGTCGATGATCACCGGTGAGTCCCGGACGGTGCCACGCTCACCGGGCGACCTGGTGGTCGCCGGAACCGTGGCCACGGACAACAGTGTCCGGGTCCGGGTCACCGCTGTGGGCGAGGAGACCGCGCTGGCGGGCATCCAGCGCCTGGTGGCTGAAGCCCAGGCGTCGTCGTCTCGCACGCAGGCCCTCGCCGACCGGGCGGCCGCCTTCCTGTTCTACTTCGCCGCGGGCGCCGGGCTTCTGACGTTCCTGGTCTGGACACTGCTGGGAAATGTCCCCGAGGCCGTGACCAGGACGGTCACCGTGCTCGTCATCGCCTGCCCGCATGCCCTGGGCCTGGCCATCCCGCTGGTGATCGCGATCTCCACGGAGCGGGCCGCCCGGGCCGGGGTACTCATCAAGAACCGGATCGCGCTGGAGAAGATGCGGACTGTCGACGTCGTGCTCTTCGACAAGACGGGGACCCTGACGCAGGGCGAACCGGCGGTCCGGGAGGCCGTGGCCGTCGACGGCGACGCAGACCGGATGCTCGCTCTCGCAGCGGCCGTCGAGGCCGACAGTGAGCACCCGGTGGCCCGCGCCATCGTCCGGGCTGCCCGCGAACGTGGCCTCACGATCCCCGTTGCCCACGGCTTCGATGCGCTGACCGGGCGCGGCGCACGCGCCGTCGTCGACGGGGTGGAGTACCGGGTGGGCGGCCCCGCGCTGCTCGCCGAGCTGGAAGCCGTGGAACCCGGACTGCTGCGCGGCAGCACCGAAGACTGGGCCTCCCGTGGAGCCGCCGTGCTTCACGTTCTCGAGGGCAGGACCGTGCTGGGCGCCCTCAGCCTGGAGGACGCGATCCGGCCGGAATCCCGGCAGGCGGTCGCGGCCCTGCAGGCGCGGGGGATCACGGTGGCCATGATCACCGGTGACGCGCGTCAGGTCGCGGCGGCGGTCGCGTCCGAGCTCGGCATCGACGAGGTCTTCGCCGAGGTGCTGCCCGCGGACAAGGACGGCAAAGTGGCCGAGCTTCAGGCCCGGGGGCTCCGCGTCGCGATGGTGGGCGACGGGGTCAACGACTCCCCGGCGCTGGCCCGTGCGGACGTCGGGATCGCGATTGGCGGGGGCACCGACGTGGCGGTGGAGTCGGCCGGCGTCGTGCTGGCCGGCAACGATCCGAGGGCTGTCCTGTCCCTCGTGGAACTGTCCCGTGCGAGTTACCGGAAGATGTGGCAGAACCTGGTCTGGGCCACGGGCTACAACGTCCTCTCGGTGCCGCTGGCCGCCGGAGTCCTGGCGTTCGCGGGCGTCGTGCTGTCGCCGGCCGCCGGCGCCGTGCTGATGTCACTCTCGACGATCGTGGTGGCCCTCAACGCGCAGCTGCTGCGTCGGCTCCGCCTCGACCCGGCGTCGTCGGCATGAGTCTCCTGAGGCGTCTGCTGCTGGTCCTGAGTGTGGTGGCCGGCCTCCTGGGCATGCACGCTGTCGCCAGCCTGCAGGCGCCCGCGCCGCATGCTCATGCGGCGGCCCACATGACGCACGACGGCGCCGTCCTCCACGGCGGGGGCGGCTCACCGTCGGAGCAGACCCCGCCGTGTGACGGTCCGGCCCCTTGCCACACGATGGCGGGTGCCGGATTGGGGTGCATCCCCCTGCCCGGCGGGCAGGCTCCGGCGCTCGTGACTCCGGACCGGCTGCGGGCCGTCATGGTGGGGTGGACCCGGGTGCATGAAGGCCCAGGACCGGTCCGGGACAGGGTGAGGCCTTCTCTCGTGGAGCTCTGCATCAGCAGGACGTGAGGTCGGGGAGATTCCTCAGACCGAACATGGAAGACCACGGGAAGGACCCCTCATGAAGAAGACATTGATCACCACCGCCGCCGGCCTCGGCGCGGCACTCCTGCTCTCCGCCTGCTCCGCCGGAACCGCCGGTTCCGGCGAAGACATGTCGGGGATGCCCGGGCACGGCGGGCAGGCCTCCTCGGCGCCCGCGTCGTCTCCGGTCCAGACCGGGGACGGGCACAACGCGGCGGACACGATGTTCGCCGCCATGATGATCCCGCATCACAGCCAGGCTCTGGAGATGAGCGGGATCATGCTGGCGAAGCAGGGGATCCCGGAGGATGTGACGGCGCTGGCGCGCAGGATCCAGAAGGCTCAGGGTCCCGAGATCGCCACGCTGAAGTCCTGGCTGAGCGACTGGGGTGAGAATCCCGCCGGCCATGCGGGCCACTCGATGGACGGCATGATGAGCGCCGACGATCTGGAGCAGTTGAAATCCGCACAGGGAACGGCCGCGGCACGGCTCTTCCTGAGCCAGATGATCAAGCATCACGAAGGGGCGCTCACCATGGCGCGCACGGAGAGCCGTGAAGGGAAAGACGCGAAGGCCGTGGAACTGAGCCGGAAGATCGTCGCCGATCAGGCCGCGGAGATCGCCGAGATGAAGAAGCTGCTGGCCGCGCTCTGACAGGTGGGCCCCGCAGGGCGACGGGCCGGTTCGTCAAGGACCGGCCCGTCGACGAGCAGGCTCCCGGGCGACCTGACTCTCAGCGAAAAGGTCCCGTTAACGAGCGAACGCCGGGCAGCTGATTCAAGGAACACTTGGGGGGAACGTTCCTTGCACTACCCGGCGTCGTCCAGCCCTTGCGGGGCTGGATCATCACTCGCACCTCCATGAGGCAATAACTACTTTACTCTTCAAGCTCGCCGAAACAACAGTTTTTACCTTGGAACTCCCTGTGAAGAGGCGAACATTTTACCGAACACGTGTTTGACGTGCGAAAACTTTATCCATGACGCCCGATGAAGGGCGGCGTTCCGGCGTGGCGCGGTGCGTAACGCGGCGTTAAAGACCGAAAGCCGGCAGCTGAACGGGGGATCAGGGGGAAAACCCGAACAGCTGCCGACTTCCGTGCGGACGCTTTCGCATCCGCAGATTCACTCGCACCCTTTGAGGTATTAACCACTCTAGGAACGCAAGTTGTGTAGAGGCTTCACTGAACCCGTGCATAGCCTGGGAATCGTCGCCATCGCCCTGTGACCTGCGTCTCAATGGTCTTGGTGCCCTCCTCGATCCGCCTCAGCGGGTCGATTCACAGGACGACGCCGGGGCGGTGCTGATGGGCCCCGGGAACCCGTGGCGAAGCCCCAGGGATTCCCCGGGCGCCTCCACGGCGGAAAACCACCCGCTCGTGTACCGGAGCCTCCATGCCAAGATGGACGCATGAGCAGAATCGCCTTCCTCGGTTGTGGATCCATGAACGAAGCCATCCTGTCCGGCCTGATCGCCGCCGGCTCTGAACCCAGCGACATCGTCGCCACGGTGCGCCGTGCCGAGCGGGCCGCGGAGCTCGCAGAGCGGCACGGAGTGGTGGCCATCGCCGGCTCGGAGGACGCGGAGGCGAACCGCGAAGCCGTCCGGGATGCCGCCGTCGTGATCCTGGGCGTCAAGCCGGTGGGCATCGCCGCCCTCGCCCGCGAGATCGCGCCGGTGCTGACCCCGGAGACGGTGGTGGTGAGCGTGGCCGCGGCGGTCTCCCTCGAGCAGCTGGAAGCGGCCCTGCCGGCCGGCCAGCCGGTGATCCGGACGATGCCGAACACCCCCGCGCGGCTGGGCAAGGGCGTCATCTCGGTGTCGGGCGGAACGAACACGAGTGCCGACCAGCTCGCCCTGGTCCGTGAACTCTTCGAAACGGTGGGGACGGTCGTGGAGATCCCGGAGGAGCAGGTGGATGCCCTGTCCGCGATCAGCGGCTCCGGGCCCGCCTACGCGTTCTACCTGGCCGAGGCCATGGCCGCCGCCGGCGTCGAACTGGGCCTCGATCCCGAGCTGTCCGCGCTCCTGGCGCGCGAGACAGTCGCCGGAGCCGGCCTGATGCTGGGCGAGGACGGCGCCGACGCTTCGGCGCTCCGCAAGGGCGTCACCAGCCCCAACGGCACCACGGAACGCGCGATCGCGACCTTCGACGAGCAGGGCATCCCGGCGATCATCGCCGCCGGAGCGCGTGCCGCGGCCGAGCGGGCCGCGGAGATCACGGCCAGCCTGGACTGACACACCCCCTCGCGAGAAGCCAGTTGAGCACAATCCGAGTACTCCGGATTGTGCTCAACTGGCTTCTCGCGAAGGGGAGGAGCGTCAGGGGCGGGCCGCGAAGCGCTCCAGGAGATCCACGTGGCCCGAGACGATCAGCATGTCGTGACTGGAGACCTTCGTGTCCGGACGCGCATACGTGAAGTCCTCGCCCGGGGACTTCACACCCACCACGGTCACGCCGTATTTGGAGCGGACCTTGGACTCCTCCAGGGTGAAGCCCACGGTCTCCTTGGGCGGGTACATCTTGACGATCGCGAAGTCGTCGTCGAACTCGATGAAGTCGAGCAGACGGCCGGACACCAGGTGCGCCGCGCGGACGCCGGCGTCGGCCTCGGGGTAGATGACGTGATTCGCGCCGATCCGGGTGAGGATCTTGCCGTGCGACGGCGTGATCGCCTTCACCCAGAGGTGCTCGATGCCCAGATCCACCAGGTTCACCGTGATGAGCACGCTGGACTCGATGGACGTCCCCACGCCCACCACGGCGGAGGAGAATTCCTGGGCGCCGAGCTGGCGCAAGGCGTCGATGTTCGTCGCGTCCGCTTCGACCACGTGGGTGAGGACCGGTGCCCATTTCTGGACCAGCGTGCGGTCCCGCTCGATGGCCAGCACCTCACGGCCCTGCTTGACCAGCTGCTCGGCCGTCGCGGCGCCGAAGCGGCCCAGCCCGATCACCAGGACGGGTGCGTTGGGGGAGGGGCGGTTCGTGGCGCCCTGGTTCTTAGCCAATGATCGGCCTCTCTTCCGGGAAGTGGTACAGCTGGCTCCGCTGCCGGATCGCCAGCGCCGCGGCCAGGGTGACCGTGCCGACGCGTCCGGCGAACATCAGAGCACTCAAAACATATACGCCCGCGGGCGGCAGTTCAGCACTGAGGTTGGTGCTCAGCCCCACGGTGGCGAAGGCTGAGATGGTCTCGAAGAGCACACGGTCCAGGCTGGCGCCGCTGATGGCCAGCAGGGAGAACGCTGCGACGGACACGAAGGTGGCGCCCATGACGATGACCGAGATGGCCACACGCATGGTCCCCTGAGGGATGGTCCGGCCGTAGACCTTCACGTCGGCATCGCCTCGTGCTTCCGCGCGGATCGCCAGGAACATCACCGCGATGGTGGTCACTTTGATGCCGCCGGCGGTCGACGCCGAGCCGCCGCCGGCGAACATCAGCGCGTCCGTCAGGAGCATGGTGGTGGAGTCCAGATGATTCTGATCCACCAGGTTGAACCCACCCGAGCGGGTCATCACCGAGGCGAAGACGGAATGGATGATCTTGTCGCCCACGCCCATACTGCCGATCGTGCGCGGGTTGTCCCACTCCATGAGGGCCCAGAGCAGGCTGCCGACCACCAGCAGGATGAGGGACACCTGAATGGTGAGCTTCGTGTGGAGGTTCCATTTGCGCCAGTTCAGGCCGTTCTGTTGCAGCACCATCACCACGGGGAAGCCCAAGGACCCCAGGAACACCCCGAGCATGAGGGGGATCAGGATCCACAGGTCCGTCTCATAGGGCACGATCCCGTCCGAGTGCGGTGTGAAGCCGGCATTGTTGAAGGCGGAGATCGAGTAGAACACGCCATGCCAGATGCCCGTCCAGAAGCTCTCCCCGAGCGTCCAGAAGCGGGGGATGAGGGCCAGGGCCAGCGCGCCCTCGATCACCACGGACGTCATGATGACCACGCGGAGCAGGGTGCCGACCTCTCCGAGGCGACCGGCGTTGTTCATGGCCTCCTGAGCGATGAGCTTGCCGCGCACCCCGAGCTTCTTGCTGACCATGAGGGCCAGAAGGGAGGCGAGGGTCAGCGTGCCGAGACCGCCGACGAAGATGCCGATCATGATCACGAGCTGGCCGAAGAAGGTCCAGTGCGCGGCAGTCGACACCACCGTCAGCCCCGTGACACATACTGCGGAGACCGCGGTGAACAGGGCCTGGTGCAGCGGCGTGACCTGTCCACTGCTGGCCGCGACCGGCAGGGAGAGCAGGAAGGTGAAGAGCAGGATCACCGAGGTGAAGGCCACGAGTGCCAGGCGGGCCGGCGAGGAGTTGGCCAGCCGGTCGACGAAGTCCCGCACGGCGGTGAAGGCGCCGAACCTGCCGGGCTCCTGTGGCGGCTGCCAGCCCGTGAGAGGCTCCGCGAACGGGGCGTCCATGCCCGGGTTCCTGCGCGACGGACCGCCGTTCGGGGTGGTCGGAGCGCCGCCGCCGCGGGCCTTCCCGGTGGCGCGTCCGCCAGTCGTCGACGCCGCCGCGGCCCGGGCGGGCCGTGAGGGCTGGTGGTGGGGCCCGGAGCTGGGCATGAGCTGTCCTTCTGTCGAGGCTCTGGGCCGTGGCCCGCGTTGTCCTTGCAGTAGTTAACCACCATTCGGTCCCATTGCATGGCTGCCGTGTAGCCTGTCCTTGATGTCTCAGTCCCATGAAGCAGCGCCGGCGCCGTCTTCCCCTGCCCACTCCCCGGCAGTGCCCCGGAGTGCGGTGAACCATGACATGCCGCCGACCACGGTGGTCTGGGACCCGGCCATGACGGCCTATGACTTCGGACCGACCCATCCCATGGCCCCCGCGCGGCTGGAACTCACCGCGCAGCTGGCCCAGGATCTGGGGGTGCTGTACCGGCCCCAGGTCACCGTGCTGGCCCCGGAGATCGCCACGGACGCCGAGCTGGAGCGGGTGCACGATCCCGCGTACGTGGCCGCCGTCCACCGGGTTTCGGAAGACCCGTCCAGCCCGCTGCCGCTGCTGGGACTGGGGACCGAGGATGACCCGGCCTTCGCGGGGATGCACGAGGCCGCCGCGCGCCTGGCCGGCGCCTCCTTGCTTGCTGCGGATCGCATACTTTCGGGCGAAGCGGTCCGCGCCGTGAATTTCGGTGGCGGCATGCATCACGCGGCCAGCGACCGGGCCAGCGGCTTCTCCATCTACAACGACGCCGCCCTGGCGATCACCCGTCTCCTCGACGGCGGAGTGCGGCGCGTGGCCTACATCGATGTCGACGCCCATCATGGCGACGGCACCCAGAGCATCTTCTGGAACGATCCGCGCGTGCTGACCATCTCACTCCACGAGTCCGGCCAGACGCTCTTCCCGGGCACCGGATTCCCGGCGGAGACCGGTGGGCCGAATGCCATGGGCAGCGCCGTCAACATCGCACTGCCCGCCGGAACGGACGACGCCGGCTGGCTGCGTGCGTTCCACTCGGTGGTCCCGGCGGTGGTGCGGGAGTTCGCCCCCGAGGTGATCGTGAGCCAGCACGGAGCGGACTCACACCGGGACGACCCCCTCAGCAACCTCCGCGTCACGGTGGACGGCCAGCGTGAGGCGATGAACTCCGTGGCGTCCCTGGCCCAGCGCCATTGCGGGGACCGGTGGATCGCGACGGGTGGCGGCGGCTACGACGTCTGTTCCGTGGTGCCGCGTTCCTGGACCCACCTCGTGGCCATCGCCAGCGGCCGTTCCCTGCCTGTGAGCACCCCGGTGCCTGAGCGGTGGATCGAACGGGTGGAACGGGATTTCGGTGTGGTGGCTCCGCGGTTCATGGGCGACGGCGAGGACATCTGGTGGCGCTCCTGGGAGACCGGTTACGACCCGTCCAACGCGGTGGACCGGGCGATCATGGCCACGCGCAAAGAGGTCTTCCCCTTGTTCGGGCTCGATCCCTGGTTCGACTGAGGCTCCAGTCCATCTGAGCCGCCGGCCCGGCCGTCCTGAAAGATGCCGCAGGACTCATGACGGCATAAGGATGCCTTCGGAGATATATGTCGCTAGGGTAAGAGACATGGTGGTTGACGACATCTTCGCGGTCATTGCCGAGCCGACGCGACGGGAGATCCTGTCCGCGCTCCGCTCCGGCGACAAAGCCGTCGGCGAGCTCGTGGAGGATCTCCAGGCGAGCCAGCCCACGGTCTCCAAGCATCTTCGCGTTCTCCGCGAAGCCGGTCTGGTGACCATGCGGGCCCAAGGCCAGAAGCGCTTCTACTCGCTCGAACGGGAACCGCTGCGGGCAGTGCAGGACTGGCTGGCCGGACTGGCGCCGTCCGCTCGAACGGTGCGTCCGCAGTCCGCGCCCGCCCCGGGAAGCCGCGTGGTGCCGTCGTCGGCTCCGGCCGTGCAGCCTGCGGCGGCAGCGTTCGTCATCCCCGAAGCGGAGCAGACCGACCACGGGGCACAGGACGCGGGCGGAGTGGCCAACACCGGCCAGCAGCTGGGCCGCGCGGCGAGCCGGGCGGCCACCCGCGCCGCGGAGGTCTTCGCGAACCTGCCCAAGCTCGGCCGTAAGAAGTAGCTTCACCTTCCTCATCGACTGCTCCACACGACTCCACTTCTCCGCCGGAACGGGCTCGAAGTGGCGTCCTGTGGAGCAGTCCATGAGTGGTTCAGACGAGGGCGGGCTGCAGGTCGAGGAAGACGGTGTCACCCACGGCGAGGCCGAGCGAGCGGGCCTCGCCCCGCGTCACCACCGCGTTGACCGGGGGTGCGTCCGGTGTGGCGAGGAGCTGCACTTCGAGGCGCACCTCGAAGCCCACCCGGGTGCTCCGGACGATCCGTCCGGCCAGGGCGCCGGGGGTCTCGGTCCGGAAGATCTCCAGATCGTGCGGCCGGACCAGTCGGCCCCGGAACTCGGTGACCGGACCCAGGAAGCCGAGGACGAAGTCGTTGGCCGGTTCGTCGTACAGCTCGTCCGGTGTGCCGACCTGCTCCACACGGCCGTGGTTGATGACCACGATGTTGTCGGCGACCTCGAGGGCCTCCTCCTGGTCGTGGGTGACGAAGAGGGTGGTCACGTGGACCTCGTCGTGCAGCCGGCGCAGCCAGTCGCGGAGTTCTTTGCGGACCTTGGCGTCCAGCGCGCCGAACGGTTCGTCCAGCAGCAGGACGCTGGGCTCGATCGCCAGCGCACGGGCCAGCGCCATACGCTGCCGCTGACCGCCGGACAGCTGGGCCGGGAGACGGTCCGCGAACTGCGTCAGGTGGACCAGCTCCAGGAGGGAATCCACCTTCTCCTTGATCCGGGCCTTGGGCAGCCTGCGGATCTCCAGGCCGAACGCGATGTTCTTCGCCACCGTCATGTGCTTGAACGCCGCGTAGTGCTGGAACACGAATCCCACATTGCGCTTCTGCGCCGGCAGGTGCGTGGCTTCCTGGCCGCTGATGGTGATGCTGCCCGAATCGGCGTTCTCCAGGCCCGCGATGATCCGCAGCAGCGTCGACTTGCCGCCACCCGAGGGGCCCAGCAGGGCCGTGAGCTGACCCGTGGGGATGTCCAGGTTGATGTCCTGCAGGGCCACGAAGTCCCCGAAATTCTTGTTGACCTGGGAAACCGTGATGCTCATGAGCTGTGCTCCTTGGAGGGGCGGAGGATGGTCACGACCACCAGTGCGGTGATGGCGATCAGGACCAGGAGGAACGCGGCGGCGTAGGCCGTCGCCTCGTCGAAGTTGCCGTAGCGGTTGGCCACCAGCAGGGTGGCCGTCTCGCCGTTGAAGGATGCGCCCTGGCTGACGATCTTGACCGCGCCGAACTCGCCGAGCGCACGGGCCAGCGAGAGCACGACGCCGTACACCAGCGCCCACTTGATGGCCGGCAGGGTGATCCGCAGGAAGGTCTGCACGGCGCCGGCGCCGAGGCTGCGGGCCGCGAGTTCCTGCTCGATCCCGATCTCCTGGAGCACCGGGACGATCTCCCGGATGACCAGGGGAAGGGAGACGAAGGTGGTGGCCAGGACTATGCCGGGCGTGGAGAAGATGATCTGCCAGTCCAGGGATTCCAGGAGCGGGCCGAACCAGCCCTGATTGCTGCTGTACGCGAGGACCAGGGCCAGACCCACCACCACGGGGGAGACGGACATGGGCAGGTCCACCAGGGCGGAGAGCAGCCGGCGGCCGGGGAACGAGTAGCGGACCAGGAGCAGGGAGATGCCCAGCCCGAAGACCGCGTTCAGCCCCACGGCCCAGAGCGCTGCGGTCAGTGTCAGGCCGAAGGCGTATCCGAACGCCGGGTCGGAGACACGGGCCAGGAAGGCGTCGAAACCGCCGAGATCGTTCACCGGCGCGAACGTTCGGAGCACCACCAGGGACACGGGCCAGACGACCAGGAAGAACAGGTAGCCGATCACGAGGACGCGCAGCAGGACCCGGAGGACGTGGCCGCCGCCATTCCGGTTCCGACCGGCGACCCGGGGGGTCCGGCGTCGGCCCGGGCGGGCCGCTGCGGCGGCGTCCGCGGCGACCGGTACGACCGGTGCGGCCGGCGCCGTGGGGGTGTCGACGCCGGCAGGGATTCCGGCGGACAAAGAGGTCTCAGCCACGCCGTGCCACCTTTCGTTGCAGGATGTCGAGGGCGACCAGGACGGCCAGGGAGACCACCAGGAGGACCAGCGCCACGGAGGCGGCCGCGGCCCGGTTGTCGCTCTCGATGAACTTGAGGATCTTTAGGGAGGCCACCTCGGTGACGAAGGGCGTGTTCCCGGAGATCAGCACCAGCGCCCCGAACTCACTGATGGCCCGGGCGAAGGCCAGCGAAGCGCCCGCCGTGATGGCCGGCATGAGGGCCGGCAGCATGACCCGGCGGAAGGTGGTGAAGCGGCTCGCGCCGAGGGACGCGGCGGCCTCCTCGACGTCCTGGTCGAGTTCCAGGAGCACCGGCTGCACCGTGCGGACCACGAAGGGGAGCGTCACGAACAGCAGCGCCAGGAAGATGCCCTGCTGCGTGTTGACCACGTTGATGCCGAGTGGGCTCTCCGGCCCGTACAGGCTCAGCAGCACCAGGCCCGCCACGATGGTCGGCAGGGCGAAGGGGATGTCGATGATGACCTCGAGGATCGCCTTGCCCGGGAAGCGGTCGCGGACCAGGACCCAGGCGATCGTCGTGCCGACCACGACGTTCACCAGCGCCGCGCCCAGTGCTTGCAGCACGGTCAGCCGCAGCGCCGCGAAGGTCTGCGGGTCCGTGATGGTGCCGATGAACTGCTGCCAGCCCCCCGCCGTCGAGCTCAGGACGATCGCGGCCAGCGGGATCAGCACCAGGATGCTGAACCAGAGGAGCGCGAGTCCGAGGCCGACGGCGGCGGGGCGGGTCAGCGTGTCAGGCTTCATTTCTTGACGGCCGCCGCACGCAGCTGGTCGATGAGCGCGCCGTCCGCGAAGAACTTCTTGTCCACGGAGGCCCAGCCGCCGAAGTCCTTCTCCACGGTGAGCAGGTGCTCAGGGGCGGGGAACGGGTTGGCCGGATCGTTCGCGCCCTTGACCTCGGTCTTCACGCCGTCGATCACCGGACGGAAACCGGTCTTGGCGAACTCGGTCTGGCCGTCCTTGCTGAGCACGAAGTTCAGCCAGTCCTTGGCCTTGGGGTCCGCCTTCTTCAGGATCGCGCCCGGGTTCTCGATCAGCACGGTGTCATTGGGCACGATGTAGTCGTAGTCCTTGCCCTTCTGCCGGGCCAGGATCGCCTCGTTCTCGTAGGAGATGAGGACGTTGCCCACCTTCTTGTCGAAGGCTTCGGTGGCCTCGCGGCCGCTGCCGGCCCACTGCGTCACGTTCGCGAAGATCTTCTTCAGGAAGTCGGAGGCCTGAGCCTCGGTCTTCCCGGATGCGACGGCGTGGCCGTAGGCGCCCAGGATGTTCCAGCGGGCGGAGCCGGAGGACTTGGGGTCGGGCGTGATGATCTTGACGTCCGGGCGGGTGAGGTCCTCCCAGCTCTTGATGCCCTGCGGGTTGCCCTTGGGGACCACCAGGACCACCACGGAATCGGAGACGATGCCCTTGGTGGCGTTCTTGTTCCAGTCCTCGGCCACCAGGCCGGCCTTGACCAGACGGGTGACGTCGCTCTGGAGGGAGAAGTGGACGTAGTCGGCCTTCGCGCCCGCGGCGACCTTGCGGCTCTGGTCGCCCGAGGCGCCGTAGGAGCCGCTGAACGTGACTCCCCTGCCGGCGTCGGTCTGCTGGAACTTGGCGGCGATGGCCTTGTTGGCCGTTTCGGGGACCGCGAAGCCCACGATCGAAAGCTGCGTGCCGCTCGCTCCGGAGGCCCCACCGCTGCAGGCGGTCATACCGAGGACTGCTGCGAGAGCGGTGGCGGTGACGGCCAGACGGGATTTCCAGGTCTTCATGAGGGTCTTCCTTCAGTGAGCCGGAGCTGCCGGTGACAGCGGGACCGGGCGGAGAAGCGGGGTGGTCGCCGGACGCCGATGCGCCGCGGTTGCTGGCAAATGTACCGACGCACGACGACGACGTCGCGTGCGTGTGTCATATAGGTCTCCGTGTGTAGTTGCGTGACCTGGAGGGTGGACAGGCTCGCAATATTCGGGCCGCGGGCTTGCGCCGCCCGTGTGGAGGTCTTACAGTTTGGGACCATGACGAAGCGTTGGTATGCGTATTTTGCTGTGGCTCTGGAGGGCCAACGGCGCCGCTAGTCGCGCATACACATCGACCTTCAGAGCACACAGGGCAGGGATGCAATCCCTGCCCTTCGCCATTCCGGCGGGCTCTGCAGGTCAGGGTCCCGTCCAGAACCGAGGACCCAGATCATGAAACCAGCAGCCATCGTGAAGCCAGCAGCTCAGTCCGCCGTGGACGCCCCGCTCGTCCAGCTCGTCCCGGGAGCCGTCGCTCCCGCCGCGACCGTTCCGGTGACCCGCTACGCGCCGCTGCCCACTCCTCGCGAACTCCGCGCCTCCCGGCCGCTCACGGCGGCGCACGGGAACGTCGTCGCACGCGCCCGCGATGAGGTCCGCGCCATCCTGAACGGTCTGGACGACCGTCTCCTCGTGGTGGTGGGGCCCTGCTCCGTGCACGACACCGGTGCCGGCCTGGACTACGCCCGGCGCCTGGCGGCGGAGGCGGAGCGGCACCGGGAGGACCTCCTGGTGGTGATGCGCTGTTACTTCGAGAAGCCGCGGACCACGGTGGGGTGGAAGGGCCTGATCAACGATCCCGGTCTGGACGGCGGTCATGACATCGCCACCGGCCTCGACCGTGCCCGGGAGTTCCTGGTGGACGTGACGGAGCTGGGGCTGCCCGTGGCCACCGAATTCCTGGAACCGTTCAGCGCCCCGTACCTGGAGGACCTCGTGAGCTGGGGCGCGGTGGGCGCGCGGACCACGGAGAGCCAGGTGCACCGGCAGATGGCGGCCGCGCTGGATCTCCCCGTGGGGTTCAAGAACGCCACGGACGGCACGGTCGGTCACGCGATCGACGCGTGTCAGGCCGCGGCGGGGGAGCAGTCGTTCTTGGGCATGGACCTGGACGGTCGCACGAGCGTGGTGCACGCCGCCGGGAACCGGGACGGGCACGTCATCCTGCGGGGCGGGGTCTCCGGGCCCAACCACGACGCCGGCTCGGTCGCGGAGGTCTCGCGGGCACTCCAGGCCAGGGGCGGTAACCCCCGGGTGGTGGTGGACGCGAGCCACGGCAACAGCGGCAAGGATCACGTGCGTCAGGCGGGGGTCGCCGTCGAGCTCGCCGAGCAGCTGGAATCCGCGCCGACGGCTGATTCGATCGCCGGGGTGATGCTGGAGAGTTTCCTCGTGGAAGGCGCGCAGAAGTTCGACCCTCAAGCGGGCCCGGCGGCGCGCGAGGCCCTGGTCTACGGGCAGAGCATCACGGACGCCTGCATGGGCTGGGAAGTGACGTCTGACGTGCTGAAACGTCTCGCCGTCGCGAGTCGGACCCGGAGGACGGGCGAGTAGTCTTCCGACGCATCCGTGGCGTCTTTCACTTTAGGCTCAATTGCCACTAGAGTTACTAGCACTCAGGATGGGACAACCTCAGTACCGACACGCCGCACTACCTCGCGGCGTGAACCAAGGCTGAATTGCAGGAGGGGGAGGCCGGACGTGGCCCACTTTGCGAACACCGACTTCCTCACGGTGGCTGAAGTTGCAGACCAGATGCGTGTGTCCAAGATGACCGTTTATCGCCTGATTCACTCGGGCGAACTTCCGGCCGTGCGCTTCGGGCGTTCCTTCCGTGTGCCGGAAGTGGCTGTCGAGGAGTACGTCCGCGCAGCGGTCACGGGGAATCGTTCCGAAACCGCGTGAACCTGGGTTCCTCCGGGCCGGTCTCCAGAGACCCGGTCAAGGGCAGGCCGCCGGAAGCGGTACCCTGTTAAGGAACGTTTTACGTCATCGTAAGAAAGTGTGGCTTGCCGGGCCCCGGATCTTCGGGTGCAGGGTGGCCGCGTATTACCGTAAGGAACTTCTGTGGGTTCAGTTATCAAGAAGCGTCGCAAGCGCATGGCCAAGAAGAAGCACCGCAAGCTGCTTCGCAAGACTCGCCACCAGCGCCGCAATAAGAAGTAGAGATACTTCGCACGCGTACAGGCCCGGGACCGTCAGGTTCCGGGCCTGGTGCTTTTAACGCGCGACGACGGCGGTGGTTGCGTTGGGTGGGTGGCCGGCGGGGGTTCCCCCGCGGCTTAGACACCCACCTTCGCTCGTTCCTCGCTGCGGCGTGCGATGCGCCGCTTCCGGGAACCCCCGCTGGCTCTCTGATGTCACCGTTGCGTCGCATCCGTGGGCACCAAGCCGGCCGGTGACGTTCCGGGTGGACGCCTGCTCCGTGAGGGGAGGCCCTAGGCGGGGGTGCCGTTGAGATTGCACTTTCTCGGGGATCGGAGGCGTGGTCCCCGAGAAACTGCAATCTCGACCAGGCGTCCCCGGAGGCTCGTGTCTAAGCCGCGTGAAAACCCGCGAAAGCCGGCACAACAGGAAGAACTACTTCCGCCCGCGGGCGTGGTTGACTCCACGCCAGAGGCCGTACACCGCCCCGCCCACGGTGGCCGCCTTCAGGCCGAGGGTGGCGGCGCGCCGTCCGGAGCGGAAGTCGTAGACCGGCCAGTTCTGGGCTTTGGCGTGACGGCGCAGTCCGGCGTCGGGGTTGATCGCGACGGGGTGGCCCACCATGCTCAGCAGGGGGATGTCGTTGTGGGAGTCGCTGTAGGCCCAGCATTCCGCCAGGTCCAGGCCTTCTGCCTCGGCCAGGGCGCGGGCCGCGTCGGCTTTGGCGGGCCCGTGGAGGATGTCGCCCACCAGTCGCCCGGTGTACACGCCGTCGACCACTTCGACCCGGGTGCCCAGTGCACCGGTGAGGCCGAGACGGGAGGCGATGGGTTCGGCCAGTTCGATCGGGGTGGCCGTGATGAGCCAGACCCGCCGGCCCACGCGCAGGTGCTGCTCGGCGAGGGCCCGGGTGCCGGGCCAGATCCGGCTGGAGATGCTCTCCTCGAACACCTCGTCACCCAGGGTGGCGACGTCCTCGGCGCGGATGCCGGCGGCGATCCGCATGCCCCGGTCCCGGATCTCGTGGACGTCCGAGAGCTTCTCGCCCCGAACCACGAACTTGAGCTGCTGCCATCCGAAGGATGCGGCGTCGCGGAGTGTGAACACCTTCCGTTCGTACATCTTGCGTGCGGCATGGAAGATGCTGGCGCCACGGATCAGGGTGTTGTCCACGTCGAAGAAGGCGGCTTCATGGCGGTGCAGGTCGGCCACGGGAACGCTGGGGGAGGATTCGGTTCGCGTGGAGGCCATGAACAGGAGTCTATCCAACAGCGCTGATGTGCCGTGGGCGGCCCGATGCCGCTACGGTGGAAGGATGCGGGTCCCTGAACTTCTCCTCATCACCAAGAAGGACTGTCATCTGTGCGCCGCGGCCCGTGAGACCGTGTCCGAGGTGGCCGCCCGGCTGGGTGTTCCCTGGCAGGAATCGCTGATCGACGACGACGCCGGGCTGCGTGAGCGGTTCGCCGATGAGGTGCCTGTGGTGATGATCGACGGCGTGCAGCGCGACTTCTGGACGATCGACCCCGCCCGCCTGGAACGGAAACTGCGCGATGCGCAGCAGGGCTGACCGAGGCCGTTGATGACGAAGTGATGAAGAAGAAAGAACTGAGCCCGTTGCCGACCGGGGGGAAGCCTCCCGTGGTGGTGCCGAGGAGCGCGCGGGACGCGGTGGGAGCCTACCCGTCCGCCGAACCGGGGGTGAAGCAGATCCCGCCGGCCGCCGTCGCGCGTCTGACGCTGTATCTCCGTGCCCTCAATTCGCTCACGGGTGACGGCGTGGAACGGGTGTCCTCCGAGGCGCTGGCGGAGGCGTCCGGCGTGAGCTCGGCGACGCTCCGCAAGGACCTGAGCTACATCGGTTCGCACGGCACCCGCGGCGTGGGCTACGAGGTGGACTACCTCAACCGCCAGATCGCCGCGGCGCTGGGACTCACGCTGGACTGGAAAGTGGCGATCGTGGGCGCCGGCAACCTGGGCCGAGCCCTGGCCCGGTATGGCGGCTTCCAGTCGCGCGGCTTCGAGATCGTGGCGATCTTCGACGCCGATCCGCTGATCGTGGGCCAGGAGATCGGTTTCCTGCGGGTCAGCGACGTCCTCGGCCTTGAGACGGGTCTGGCGCAGACCCGCGCCAACATGGTGGTCCTGGCCCTGCCGGCGCATGTGGCCCAGGAGATGTGCGACCGTGTGGTCTCGGCCGGGGTGAAGAGCATTCTGAGTTTCGCGCCCATCACCCTCCAGGTCCCGGACGGTGTGAACCTGCGCAAGGTGGACATGGCCACCGAATTGCAGATCCTCGCCTATCACGCCCAGCGGCTGGTCGACTGACGCTTCGCGTCCCTGACCGGCCGCGCGGTCCTGACCGATCCGCCTGACCGGCCCGCTTGTCTGCTCTGCCCCGGCGGGGACGGCCGTTCCGGTGAAGAGTGTCCGCCGGGCGCGAGAACACTCGGTAAACTTTGGTCTAGACCAAAAATTCCAGGGTTCCGGGCCTCTACTGTTCCCCTCAGAAGCTCTCCTGCGACGAAGGAACATCCCGTGCCCCTGACCTCCTCCGCTCATCACACCGTCCGCGCGCTCCTGGACTCGGCCTCGGCCGTGCTGTTCGACTTCAACGGCACGCTGTCACTCGACGAGGACCTCATGGCGCGGCTCTATGCGGAGGCCGCCCGGGAGGTGTGCGACGTGGAGCTGAGCCTCGAAGAATACCGCGAGCGGTTCGTGGGTCTCAGCGACCCCGACATCTGCGCGGCCCTGGCGGACAGTGAGGAGAGTGCCGACCGCGTGCTGGACCACCTCTGCGCGGGCTATCTCCGGGAGGTCCGCCGCGAACCACGGATTCCCGCCGCGCACGTGGCCCTGGTCCGTGAACTGGTGGCGTCGGGAACCAAAGTGGCCGTGGTGACCGGAACGCTGCGGCGGCTCCTGGAACCCGCGCTGGAGGACAGTGGACTCGCTCCGCTGATCTCGGCCACGGTCTGCTGCGACGACGTCGAACGCGGCAAGCCCGATCCCGAAGGTTTCGTCCGGGGCGCCGAGCTGCTGGGCGCCGCCGCCGGGGACACCGTGGTGTTCGAGGACTCCCTCGCCGGGGTGTCCGCCGCCCGGGCCGCGGGCATGAGTTGCGTTCTGGTCGGCCCGTTGGCCTCGGCCGCCCCGGTGGGCGTGCATCCACTCGGGGAGCTGGCGGCGCTGGCCGTCTGAACGGCTCAGGACTCGCCGGTGGTGACCCGCAGGCGCAGGGCGTCCGACCGGTGAGTGTCCCGCGCGTACTCGACGGGCAGACCGTCCGAACGGTAGGCGGTCCGCTCGATGCGGAGCACCGGGTGCCGCGGCCCGACGCCCAGCAGCTCCCGTTCCTCCGGGGCGGCCACCGACGGGATGAGGTCCTCGACCTTCCGGACCGGTTGCCAGCCCAAGGTCTCAAGGCGCGCGTACACGGAGCCGGTCAGCGACTCGACGGCGAAACCCGGGAGCCTCTCCGCGGGGAACCAGGAGTCCTCGATCACGAGCGGCTCACCGTCGAGGAACCGGAGTCTGCGGAGCCGGTGGGCGGGATCCTCCGGACCGATCCGGAGGGCGTCGGCGACCTCGGTGGGCGCCGTGGAGGTGGCCGCGAGCAGGATCCGGGATTCCACCACGGCGCCCGTCCGGGTGAGCTGCTGGAAAAGCCCCTGGGGAGAGCCGAGTTCCAGGACCGGGGCCTCTCCGGCCACGAAAGTGCCGCCGGCTCGGCCGGGGCGGCGGCGGAGGACCCCCTGGAACTGGAGCGTCTCGAGAGCCTGCCGCAGGGTCATCCGGCTCACGCCCAGCTCGGCGGCGAGTTCGCGTTCGGCGGGCAGCTTCATTCCGGGCGCGTACCGCCCGGACGCGATGGAGTCCCGGAGGGCGCTTTCAATGCGCTGCGAAGGGGAGCTGCCGGTCACGGGCTCAGCCTATCGCCCGGCCGTACCGCGCACCCGGCAGCCATACACCCCGGCGGGCCGACGTCCCCGGCCGCGAACACCGCCGGGGACGAAGCGCCGGTGCCGTTCGCGCCCGCGGTGGGTGCGCCGTCGTCGTTCCGGGAGAGCCGAAGTGGCTTCCGGGGCTCAGTTCGGTGCGCGGAAGCGGGCGAACTTCTGGAAGTCCCGGTGCAGCTTCGTGCGCGCGAAGAAGACGTTGGAGTCGGGCAGCCAGCACAGGACCATGGCGACGATGCCGCAGACGATGCTGAGCAGATCCAGGATCATGGCGGCGCCGAAGCCGGTCACGGAGATCGCAGCCAGGATCGTGCCCAGGATCCGGGCCCACTGACGGCCCTTCCGGACGAAGACCGCCACCAGGATGTAGAGGGTCACGTTGATAACGAATCCGAGGATCATGGTGACGAAGAAGAGCGTCTTGAGCGACTCCCTGCTCTCCTGCGAGAACGTGTAACTGGAGGACTTGGAGGCCTCTGTGAGGGCTGCGTTGAACAGCGTGTCGAAGTCGACGGACAGGAGCGTCTGCAGGGACGCGATCAATCCGAAGGCGCAGGCGGACAGGAGGAGCCAGAAAGCCCAGCCGATGGTCCGGGGTTCCTCGGGCTTCTCAGGAGGCGTTCCCTGGAACCACTGCGCGGGGTTGACGGGCGACTGCCAGGACTGAGCACCAGGCTGGGGCGCGTAGGGACCAGGCTGGGGCGCGTAGGGACCAGGCTGGGGCGCATACGGTCCGGGCTGCTGAGCCTGTCCCTGCCATCCGCCCTGCTGGGCGGCGCGCGCACGGGCCTCGGCCTCCTGCTCCCGCTGATACTGCTCGTAGGGGGAGGGCAGGCCGAGATCCGCGGCGCGGAGCCCGTACTGAGGCGGCGCCGGCCGGGATTCGCCGGGTCCCGCCGCCGGGGTGCTTCCGGTCTGCCCAGGGGCCGTCTGAGCGTCCTGCCCGGAGCCACCTCCCGGCACGACGGGTTCCTGGCCCGGTTCCGGGGTGGGTGTGTGGCTGTTCATGTGGGATTCCCTGACTGGGGCCTGGCCCCGGACGAGCCAGGGTGGGGCGCCTGCGGCGTCCCACCCTGGCTTCTTGGCGGTGTGATGCGTGGGTGGCGCGCTCAGAACTTCGGGCGCTTGGCGAAGTACGGGCTGGTGTCCTTGAGGTAGAGGAGCACGATGGCCGCGACGCCCAGCAGCACCACGATGATGCTCATGGCGTTGCCGCCCACCAGGCTGAGCAGTGACAGCGCGGCGAAGACCGTGCCGAGGATACGTGCCCAGTTGGCGCCCTTGCGGACGAAGAACGCGACCAGCAGATACAGCCCCAGCTGGACGACGCCGACCACGATGGCCGTCACCGTCAGCGTGGACCGGAGGGAGTCGGCGCTGCCGCCGGACTGCTCCATTTGGCGGACCAGGTCGCGGTACTGAGCGGTGTCTCCGATGAGCATGGCGGTGAGGATGGCGCTGACGAGGTTGAGCACGCCGGCCACGATGATGAGCCAGAAGGAGATCTCGACCTTCTTCGGGCGTTCCACGGGGGTCTGGCCGCCCGGCTGGAGGCTCTCGCCGGGCCACTGCGGAGCTCCGGGGTATCCGGGTGCCGCCGGGCCGGGCTGAGCGCCGTAGGCCGGGGGAGCGCCGAATTGAGGTGCGCTCGGCGGAGTCGCGCCGTACTGCGGTGGTCCGGCCTGAGAGGCGCCGGGCTGCGGTGCGCTGGACGTCTGGTCTTGGCCTGGCTGCTGAGGGGTTGCAGGCTCGTTGGGTGTGCTGCTCATGACAGCTCCTTCGTGAACGGCATGTACGGGTCCGCCGCCAGGAACACGGCGTTCCTTCTACCGTATCCCCTGGGCGGAACAGTTTCCCCAGCCCAGGGGATGATTCTTCCAGTCCTCAGACGAAGTGCTTCTGCGACTCGGGCAGCCACATGAGGACGGCCGCGGCGACCGTGACCGCAGAGCCGATGGCTGAGATGCTCAGGCCGGCCAGGCTCACGATCAGTCCGATCACGGCGAGGGCGCCGAGGATGCTGAGGACGATCCGTGCCCAGCGGGAGCCCTCCTTGAGCCGGATGGCGATGAAGATGACGACGGCGGCCCAGATGATGCTCCAGATGATCCCGCCGATGGACGCGCCGATGACCACTCCCGCGTAAGAGCCGAGGGTGGCGGACACGATGAAGACGTTGATGATCGACAGGAGCACGCCGAGCGCGGCCCCCGCCAGCCAGAGCCAGTAGGAGTAGACCAGCTGCTGCGGGACGCCGGACACGTCCTTGAGACGGACGGCGAGGTTCTTCGTGTCGAAACCGAAGCTGTTCCGGGCCGGGGCTGCATAGCCGAGACCCGCGGGAGGTTCATTGCTGGGTGCGGTGCCCGGTGCCCCGGGATATTGGCTGCTCATAATCCACACTTTAGGTTCGTCCGGCCGCTCCCGATAGACCCGGGCGGAACTTTCGCCGGAGCGCAACGCATCCGTTACCCCGAGGTAACGGTGAGTGTGAACTGCGATGACGTCCTGGAACGCACGATGCCCGACGACGCCGGGCGGCGTCGTCGGGCATCTGCGGCCCCGCGTCATCCCTCAGGACGATGCGGCGGCCGTGCGCTGGGCGGGCTTCAGCCGGCGGACGGGGCCAGGAAGGAGAGCTCCAGGTTGATCTTGACCTTGTCGGAGACCAGCACGCCACCGGCTTCCAGGGCGGCGTTCCAGGTCAGGCCGAACTCCTTGCGGGAGATGGTGGTCTCGGCGGAGACACCGGCGCGGGTGTTGCCGAACGGGTCCACGGCCACGCCACCGAACTCGGCGTCGAAGGTGACGGGGACGGTGACGCCCTTGATGGTCAGGTCGCCGTTGAGCTTGTAGTCCTCGCCGTCGCCCTCGATGCCCGTGGACTTGAAGGTCAGGGTGGGGAACTGCTCGACGTCGAAGAAGTCGGCGCCCTTGACGTGGCCGTCGCGGTTGGCGTCGCCGGTGCTGATGCTGTCGGCCTGGATGGTGGCGTCGACGGCCGCGTCATCCTCGGTGACGGTGACGGTGGCGGCGAGCTCGCCGAAGGTGCCGCGCACCTTGCTGATGCCGGCGTGGCGGACGGTCCAGGCGGCTTCGCTGTGCGACGGGTCGAGGGTCCAGGTGCCAGCGGTGAGGTTGGTGGGGATGCTCATGGGGGTTCTCCTTGTCAGATCACTCATGTCGATTGGTTGAAGCCTCAACCAACCTTCTGTCACCCAGTATAAACATGCATATGCATCTTTTGTTCCCGGGTCTGGAAAATTTTTCCTGAACTTCCCGCGTGGCGCCAGTCACATGTCCGGAGTCGCTCGGCGCCGCCCGCCGATTCATGGCGGATTCTCAGCCGCTGCGAGGCCACTCTGGCCCGGGACGCCCTTAAACTCTGAGAAAATGGAGCCATGCCCCATGCAATCGTTCATCTGATGCGCCACGGCGAGGTCCACAACCCGGACGGCGTCCTCTACGGGAGGCTCCCCGGCTTCCACCTCTCTGAACGTGGTTATCGCATGGCGGATCGCCTCGGTGAGTACTTCGGCGCACAGCGCGACGCGGGCTCCTCCATCGTCCACCTGGTGGCATCGCCGCTGCTCAGGGCTCAGGAGACCGCCGCCCCCACCGCCGCGGCCCTGGGGCTGGAGATCGAGACGGACGAACGTGTCATCGAGGCCGAGAATCACTTCGAAGGGCTCCGCGTCAGCCGCAAGGAGCTGCTCAAGCCCAAGCACTGGCCCCGGTTCGTGAATCCCCTGCGCCCGTCCTGGGGCGAGCCCTACGCCGCTCAGGTGAGCCGCGTCATGGCCGCCGTGCACCAGGCCCGGGAGACCGCCGTCGCACGGGCCGGCGCGGGCGCCGAAGCCGTGATCGTCAGCCACCAGCTGCCCATCTGGTCCACGCGCCTGGCCGCGGAAGGCCGCCGCCTGGCCCATGATCCCCGCAAGCGTGAATGCACGCTCACCTCGGTCACGTCCCTCCTGTTCGACGACGCCGGCCGGCTGGTGGGCGTGACGTACCGCGAACCCGCCGCCGACCTCCTGGTGGGCGCCTCGACCACCCCGGGAGCCTGAGCGATGAGCACCGAACGTTTCCCCTTGGACCGCCGTCAGGTCTTCGGCCTCGCGGGCGCCGGCCTGCTGGGCCTCGCCCTGTCCGCGTGCAGCCAGGACGATCCCCTCGCCAAGCAGGCCCGGGCCGGGGACAACAAGAACTACGTGGCCGGGGACGGCTCCGTCACTGAGTTCGCCCCGGATCAGCGCAAGGCGGCCAAGGACTTCCAGGGTGTGCTGTTCGACGGGAAGCGCGTCACCAGCAAGGACCTCGAAGGCAAAGTGGTGGTGATGAACTTCTGGTTCGCCGCCTGTGCGCCCTGCCGCGTCGAAGCGCCGGACCTCAAGGCGATGCACACTGAGTTCGCACCCAAGGGCGTCGAATTCTACGGCGTCAATCTCCGCGACGAGAAGGCCACTGCCGAGGCGTTCGAGAAGAACTTCGGCATCACGTACCCCAGCTTCAATGACAAGGACGGGCAGGTGCTGCTCTCCGTGTCCGGCCTGGTTCCTCCGGGGGCGGTGCCCACCACACTGATCTTCGACCGAAAGGGCCGGGTCAGCGCACGCATCCTCGGTCAGCTCGAGAAGGGCACGCTGAAGACCCTCATCGCGTCCGCGCTGGCGGAGCGGGCCTGATCCATGCCCAACAACCCCTTCGCGGAGACCGTGCTCAACGGGTCGCTGCTTCTGGCGGTCCCGGTGGCCATGCTCGCCGGGCTCGTCTCCTTCCTCTCACCCTGCGTCCTGCCGCTCGTGCCGGGATATCTCGGCTACGTCACGGGCCTGACCGGAGTGGACCTGGAGAAGCAACGGCGCGGCCGGATCTTCGCGGGCGTGGCGTTGTTCGTGCTGGGCTTCTCCGTGGTGTTCGTCCTGCTGGGAGGTGCGTTCGGTCAGCTCGGCGGACTGATTTCCGGCGATCGGTTGCCGACCGTCACCCGCTGGCTCGGGGCGGTCGTGGTGATCATGGGCATCATCTTCCTGGGCGGCTTCGATTTCTTCCAGCGCAACGCCAAGCTCAAGGCCAAGCCTCCCGCGGGTCTCTGGGGCGCGCCCCTGCTGGGCATGACGTTCGGCCTCGGCTGGGCGCCGTGCATCGGCCCGACCTATTCGGCGGTGCAGCTGCTCAGTCTTTCGGGCGGTTCGACGGCGGCCAAGGGCGCCCTGCTGGCCTTCGCCTACAGCCTCGGGCTGGGGATCCCGTTCCTGCTGATCGCCCTGGCGGTCCGGCGCGGCATGGGCGTCATGAAGTTCTTCCGCCAGCACAAGCTCGCCATCCAGCGCCTCGGTGGGCTCATGCTGATCGCCCTGGGCCTGCTGATGATCAGCGGCCTGTGGGGGGAATGGACGGTTCAGCTCCAGACCTGGTTCCAGAACGAGGTGAAGCTGCCCATCTAGGGCCGGCGCGGTAATGGGACCAGAGGACATGAAGCGCGGACAGGGAAAAGCGCAGACAGGGAAGAAGCACGGATGAGTGAGACGGTGAAGAAGCCCGACGACACGAAGGCGCAGGACACGAAAGCGCAGGGCACCAAGGCGCAGGGCAAGAAGTCCGGCAAGCAGGACGTCGCCGTCCCCGTCTTGGGACCGATCGGGATGCTCCGCTGGGCCTGGACCCAGCTCACCAGCATGCGCACGGCCCTTCTGCTGCTCCTCCTGCTGGCCGTCGCGGCCGTCCCCGGCTCGCTCTTCCCGCAGCGCCCGGCGAACCCCGCCGTGGTCACGCAGTACATCAAGAACAACCCGGTCACGGGGCCGTGGCTGGACCGGTTCCAGCTCTTCGACGTCTACGCGTCCTACTGGTTCTCCGCCATCTACCTGCTGCTCTTCATCTCCCTGATCGGCTGCATCATCCCGCGCGTGCGGGCGCATTACAAGGCGCTGCGCACCGCCCCGCCGAGGACCCCCCGCCGCATCTCGCGGCTGCCTCAGTACGGCACTCTGGTGATCCCTGCCGGGCAGGGGGTGTCGGCGTCGTCGGCGCTGGAGGATGCCGCGGCGGTGCTGCGCAAGCGCCGCTACCGCGTGGAGACCCGCGACGCCGACGGCGAGCGTCCCCACCTCGGCGCCGAGACCGGCTACCTGCGCGAGGTCGGCAACCTCGTGTTCCACAGTTCCCTCGTGGGCGTGCTCGTCTCCGTGGCTCTCGGTGGTCTCTTCGGGTACAGCGGCCAGCGCACGATCGTGGAGGGTGAGACCTTCGTCAACACCCTGGTCGGCTATGACCAGTTCACGCCGGGCACGAACTTCCAGTCGGCCTGGCTGAGCCCGTACTCGATGCGGCTGGACAAGTTCGATGTCCGGTACGACCGCGAGTCCGTCAAGCAGTTCGGCCAGCCGATCGACTTCACCGCCCATGTCACCACGCAGGACGGTCCGGACGCGGCTCCGCAGCAGCAGACCCTGAAGGTCAACTCCCCGCTGGAGATCGGCGGGACCGGTGTCTACCTGGTGGGCAACGGCTACGCACCGGTCATCACCGTGCGGGACGGCAAGGGGAACGTGGCCCTGCAGGGTCCGGTGCCCTCCATCCCGACGGACGGCGTGTACACCTCCACGATGGTGATCAAGGTGCCGGACGCCAAGCCGGACCAGCTCGGTTTCGTGGGCTTCTTCCTGCCGTCCGCCCAGCTCAACGACCAGGGCGTGGCGTTCAGCGCCGATCCGGATCCGCTCAGGCCGCAGCTGAATCTCAACTCGTACTACGGCGATCTGGGCCTGGACTCCGGCGCCCCACAGAACGTCTTCAGCCTGGACGTGAAGAACCTCAAGCAGCTCAACGGCCGTGATCTGCCGGCCAAGGGTATCGTCCTGGACGCCGGGCAGACCTACAAACTGCCGGACGGCAAGGGGTCCATCACGTTCGACGGGCTCAAGCGCTTCATCGCCGTCGACGTCCGCCACAACCCGGGCCAGGTCCCTGCGCTCGTGTTCGCGCTGGTGGCCGTGGGCGGTCTGGTGATCTCCCTCTACGTCGGGCGCCGCCGGGCCTGGGTCCGGACCGGAACCGCCGACGACGGCCGGGTCATGGTCGAGTACGGCCTCCTGGCCCGCGGTGAGGACCACGGCCTGGCCAAGGAGACCGCGAAGATCCGGCAGGCGCTTCAGGACGGCTGGGGATTGAACGCCGGACCCGGAGACCCGCCTGGCGGCTCCGGAAGCACGGCGGATAATGGAAAGAACGCGGCCGGGCCCGACACCGGGGCGGCGCGCAATGGAAAGGAAAGCTCATGACACCGCTGAACCCGCTGCTGGGGCAGTACAGCGAGCTCTTCATGCTGCTCGCCGCCGGAACCTACACGGTGGCGTTCATCGCCTTCGCCTGGGATCTGGCCAAGAGCAGCGCCACCCTGAAGGCGATCGATGAGCGTGCCGCGCAGCAGCAGGCCCGTCAGCTGGTCGGCGCGGGCGCCCCCATCACGTCGCAGGAGGCGTCCGGCGGTGGCGCCATCACGGCGGATCCCTCCATGCGCTACGCCGCGGAACGGCGCGTCCCCGCCCGCGTGGCCGTCGCCCTCACCGTCCTCGCGGCACTGATCCACGGCGCAGGCGTGATCACCCGTGGCATCGCCGCCGGCCGAGTGCCGTGGGGCAACATGTACGAGTTCCTCACCACCGGCGCCTGGCTCGTGGCCGTGGTCTTCCTGCTCGTGCTGCTGCGGCGTGACCTGCGCTTCGTGGGCACCTTCGTGACGGCCCTCGTCATCATCATGCTCGTGGCGGCGTCGGTCGCGTTCTGGACGCCCGTGGGCCACCTGGTCCCGGCTCTGCAGAGCTACTGGCTGATCATCCACGTCTCCATCGCGGTGCTGTCCTCGGCGCTCTTCACCCTGACGTTCTCCATGTCCGTGCTGCAGCTCATCCAGTCCCGCCGCGAAGGCCAGCTGGCCCTGGGCCGTGAGGACAAGCTCGGCTTCATGCGCCTGGTCCCCAACGCCCTGAGCCTGGAGAACTTCAGCTACCGCATCAACACCATCGCTTTCGTGGGCTGGACCTTCACCCTCATGTTCGGCGCCATCTGGGCCGAGAAGGCCTGGGGCCGCTTCTGGGGCTGGGACACCAAGGAAGTCTGGACCTTCGTGATCTGGGTGGTCTACGCGGGCTACCTGCACGCCCGTGCCACCCGTGGCTGGACCGGCACCCGTGCCGCTTGGCTGTCGATCGTCGGCTACCTGTGCGTGGTCTTCAACTTCACGATCGTGAACCAGTACTTCAACGGCCTGCACTCCTACTCGGGGCTGTGATGCCATAGCCCGGGCGGTAGCGCTCCGGAAAGCCGTCAGGCCCGGTCCCAGGAATCCTGGGACCGGGCCTGAGGTGTTTCCCGTGCCGGGCGCGGAGCCGACCGTGAGGCGGGATGCGGAGGTGGGTCAGGCGTCCTGGCCGGGAGCGCCGTCGTCGCCCTTGTGAAGCCGGCGTTCCTGCTCTTCCAGCTTCTTGCGCATCTCCTCGAGCTTGCGGGCCTCCTCCTGGTTGCGGCGGCGCTCTTCGAGGTTGCGCAGGAACTGCGGGTCGTCGTCGGGGCCCAGCGGGCGTCCGCCCGTGACGCCGCCTCCGGCGTCTCGTCCGTTCGAGGCCGGGCCGCCGGTGGCCGGACGCGTCGCGGCGGTGCGGGGACGGCCGAGCACGAACCACAGGATGGCGCCCAGGAGCGGCAGCAGAAGCAGCGCGACGACCCACACGCCCTTCGGCACCCCGCGCACCTCACGGGAGTCCGTGCGGAGGCAGTCGATGAGGGCGTAGATGCAGACAGCGACGATGACGACTGAAATGATGACCCGGGGCATCCTGCCAGTGTACTGAGCCGCCCTGGAAACCACCTGGGGCGCGTGCGCCTGTGCCTGCCGCTGTGCCTTGCCGCTGAGCCTTGCCGGTGAGACAGTGAGTTTCCGCTGAAACAGTGAGCTGAACACACTGTTTCAGCGGAAACTCACTGTCTCGGCGGGGAGTGGGGGCGGTGGGTCGGGGTGTTGGGCCGGGGTGGTGCGGGTGCGGGCCCCGGGGGATCGCCCAGGAACGGCCGGTAGAATGGTGGGGTGGCGAATCTGAAGTACCTTCTCATCCGGCTGGCCCTCTTCGCGGTGGCTCTGGTCATCTGCCTCTTCCTGGGCACCGGCCTGATCCTTGGCGCGATCTTCGCCGCCGTGATCGCGTTCGCGGTCAGCTACCTCTTCTTCAGCCGCCAGCGCGACGACGCCGCGGTCCAGCTGGCCAGCACCATCGGCTCCCGCTCGCGGGACGGCCGCGCGGAGAAGGACGCCGCTGCGGAGGACGCCGAGGTGGGCCGGGCCGAGCAGAGCCTGCCGGAACCGGTGGAACCCCGCCGGAACGACGCCCCCACGGACTCCAGGAACGCTTAGAACCCCCCCCTCAGCTCAGACACACGGATGCCCCGGTCCACGATGGTCCGGGGCATCCGTCGTCGTGGGTGCGTTGCTGAGTTCGTGGTGCTGAGGACCCGGACGCCGAGTTCGCGGCCCCGCGTTTCCTGCGCCGAGTTCGTGGTTTCCGAGTGAGTTCGCGGGCAAAAGCCACGAAATCACCCGGAAACCACGAACTCGGCAGGCAGGCAGGCAGGGCGGGAATGCCAGGGCCGGCCGGGACGGCCCGGGCCCTACACCCCGTGCTGGAGGATGAGCGCCACCGCGAACAGGGCGGCGTAGCCGAGGTTGAGCATGCCCGTCTGCTGCAGCACCGGGATCAGGGCCTTGCCCGTCCGGCCGGAGAGCATGAGCCAGCAGGGGAGCAGGGCCGCCGGGATCAGCAGGAGCACCAGGAGGATCCAGAGGTTCTCCGGAGCCAGGATGAGCGAGGACAGGATGGCGACCGCGAGCATCAGCACATAGGTGCGGCGAGCCAGGCGGTCGCCCAGACGGACGGCCAGGGTGTACTTCTTGGAGGCCTTGTCCGTGGGGATGTCCCGCACATTGTTCGCCATGAGCACCGCGCAGGCGATGAGGCCCGTTCCGACGGCCCCCACGATCGCGCTGAGGCTGATGTGCCCCGCCTGGGTGTAGGTGGTGCCGAGCGTCGCCACGAGACCGAAGAACACGAACACGAACAGCTCGCCGAGGCCCTGATAGCCGTACGGGTTCTTGCCGCCCGTGTAGCCCCAGGCCGCGATGACGGCTCCCAGACCCACCAGGATCATCCACCAGGTCTGCGTGAGCAGGACCAGGACGAGGCCGGTCACCATGGAGAGCCCGTAACAGCTCAGGGCCGCGATGAGCACGGCGCGCGGCTTGGCGGCCCCGGAGCCGACCAGGCGGAACGGGCCGACGCGGTTCTCATCCGTGCCGCGGATGCCGTCCGAGTAGTCGTTGGAGTAGTTGACGCCGACCTGGAGCAGCAGCGCGATGAGCGCCGCCAGGATCGCGTTGACGAGATTGAAGGCGTGCAGCTGGTACGCCGCCGCGCTGCCGATCACCACGGGGGCGATCGCCGCGGGAAGGGTGCGGGGACGGGCCCCTTGGATCCACTGGGCGGCTGTAGCCACGGTTACCTCTCGCTCGGCATCGGGTGCTGTTTCAGAACCTGCTGTTTCAAAACCTGTGGCGCGGATGCGCCGTAGCTATTTTCCCCCATGTTCGGAGGCGAGCCGGGCAAGGATCGCCTGACGGTCGACTTTGCCGTTCTCCAGGAGGGGGAGCGCGTCCCAGAGGGACACCAGGCGAGGGCGCAGGGCGCCGAAGTCCGCGCGCAGCGCCTCGGCCAGTGCTGCCGGGTCGACGGCGGCTCCGGGGCGCAGCACGACGGCGGCGGCCACCGCCTGCCCCCACTCGGCGGAGGGGACGCCGCCGACGAAGGCCTGCGCGACGCCGTCGAGCGCTTCCAGCGCCCGCTGCACGTCCAGCGCGGCGACCTTGCTGCCGCCCGAGTTGATCACATCGTCCACGCGGCCCGTCACGCGGAGGACGCCGTCGCTGTCCAGCTCGCCCAGATCGCTCGTGCGGAAGTACCGCTCGCCGTCGAGTTCCACGAAGGCGTCCTCGGTGGCCTGGGGATCGTCCAGGTAGCCGTCCGCGAGGGTCGGCCCGCCCAGGTGCACGCGGCCGTCCACGAGGCGCACGTCGACGTCCTCCAGGGCCCGCCCGTTGTAGACACAGCCGCCGGACGTCTCCGCGGAGCCGTACGTGGTGACGACGTTCAGGCCCAGGTCGCGGGCGTGCGTCAGCAGGGCGGGCGAGACGGCCGCGCCGCCCAGCAGGATCGCCGTGAAGCGGCGCAGCACCCGCAGCGTGTCCTCGGCCGGATCATCCAGCAGCCGCGCGAGCTGCGTGGGGACCAGAGACGTGAAGCGCACCGGATCGGTCAGCTCGTCCGCGGCGGCGACGAAGGCCTCCGGGGTGAAACCGCCCGAGAGGTCCATGGCCCACGGTCGCGTTCCGGCGAAGAGGGACCTGACCAGGACCTGGACCCCCGCCACGTAGTGCAGCGGCAGCGCGAGGAGCCATTGCCCCTCACCCCGCAGGGCCACGGCCGTGGCCATGGAGCTGGCCGCCAGGGCCTCCGAGGAGAGCACCACCGCCTTGGGCCGGCCGGTGGAACCGGACGTGCGGACGACGACGGCGGCGTCCGGGTGCCTGGGCAGCTCCACCGTGGTGATGTGCTCGCCGAAGTCGACGGCGGGCCCTTCCCCGTGCAGGGCGGCGGCCAGGTCGTGAAGGACGGGGTCGAGATTCTGCATGGGGTCCTAGAAGTAGTACGGGAAGTCGGACCAGTCGGGATCGCGCTTCTCGAGGAACGCCTGCTTGCCCTCCACGGCCTCGTCCGTCATGTAGGCCAGGCGGGTCGCCTCACCGGCGAAGACCTGCTGGCCGGCCAGGCCGTCGTCCGCCAGGTTGAAGGCGAACTTGAGCATGCGGATCGCCTGCGGGGACTGGCGGGCGATGTCGCGCGCGTAGCCGAGGGCCACGGTCTCCAGTTCGGCGTGCGGCACGGCCTCGTTGACCGCGCCCATCCGGACCATGTCCTCGGCGGAGTACTCCCGCGCCAGGAAGAAGATCTCCCGGGCGTTCTTCTGACCCACCTGGCGGGCCAGCAGTGCGGAGCCGTAGCCCGCGTCGAAGCTGCCCACGGTGGCGTCCGTCTGCTTGAACTTGCCGTATTCGCGGGAGGCGATGGTGAGATCGGAGACCACGTGCAGCGAGTGCCCGCCGCCGGCGGCCCAGCCGTTCACGACGGCGATCACCACCTTGGGCATGGTGCGCATGAGCCGCTGGACCTCCAGGATGTGGAGCCGGCCGGCGCGGGCGGGGTCCACGGTCTCGCTCGTCTCGCCCTCCGCGTACTTGTAACCGTCGCGGCCGCGGATGCGCTGATCGCCGCCCGAGCAGAACGCGTGGCCGCCGTCCTTGGGGGAGGGGCCGTTGCCGGTGAGAAGGACCGTGGCGACGTCCGGGGTCATGCGGGCGTGGTCCATGGCGCGGTACAGCTCGTCCACGGTGTGGGGGCGGAAGGCGTTGCGGACCTCGGGCCGGTCGAAGGCGATCCGGACGCAGGGCAGGTCCCGCAGGATGGTGCCGTCCTCGGCCCGCTCCACCTGGCGGTGATACGTCAGATCCGTGAAATCGAAGCCGTCCACCACGCGCCACTGGCGGGGGTCGAAGGTGTCGGAGACGGACGCTGGAAGGGCATTGACGGTCATGGGTGCATACTATGCCCGGCAAACCCTCCTCAAATAAACGATAGAATACTCTCAGTGACGTTGACGTCTATGTCCACATGACCACGAGTCGGCGCACTGGGGGCGGTGCGCGACCTTGAGCCACCGAGGTTCCTCTTTCGATGAAATCCAGTCTGCGCCGTATCGGCGCGCCCACCTTCTCCCTGGCGGCCGGGGTCGCCGCCCTGCTCGCCGCAGGAGCCCTGGCCGTCCAGAGCGCGCCGGCCGCCGTGGCCGCCGCTGTGAACTGCGTCCAGACGCTGCCGGGCATCGACGCCAACCCCGAGCCCGAGGGCTATGACAACCGGCCGAACCTCTTCGTCAAGGGCGGCTTCACGGTGGTTCAGAACGCGGCGGAGATGGAAGGCAAGGCCGTGGTGCTCGGCGACGCGTCCGTGACCAAGGCCGGCGGGATCTACAACGTCGGCACCGCGGGCGTCGGCTCCGGCCTGTGGCCGCAGCCCGGCACGGACCACCTGGTGGTCGGCGGCTCGCTGAGCGCGAACTCCGGTGTGACCGTCGACGTCGGGGCCAACAACACTCCAGGTGGCGGCGCGGTTTCGGCCGGCGGCGCCGTGGACGTGGCCAAGCTGAGCACCAACGGCGGCAAGGTCACCACCAACGATTCCACCGCGGCGGACGCCTTCCGCGACCTTCCGTCCCGCATCCAGACGACGTCCGCCTCCTACGCGGCGCTGCCCGCCACCGGCACGGTGTCCGTGACCGGCTGGGGCATCGATCTGGTGGGCGACGGCGCCTCCACGACGCAGGTGTTCACCCTGGACGGCAAGGCTCTGGGCGCCGCGGTGCGGTCCCTGGAGGTCAAGAACGTGCCGGCCGGAGCCCGCATGATCATCAACGTCACCGGCGGCCCGCAGGTGACCCTGGGCCTGAACGCCCTGCTGCTCAACGGCGTCCCCGTGCCGATCAGCGACTCCACCTTCGGCGAGCTGGCAGGCCACATGCTGTGGAACTACACCGAGGCCCAGGATGTCCATGTGACGGGCTCGGCCCAGGTCCCGGGCTCCATGCTGGTTCCGAGCGAGGCCGGCACCACGACCATCGACGTGCCCGGCTACAACGGCCGCGTCTACGTCAACGGCGACTTCGTGCACGGCGGCAACGGCTCCGAGGTGCACGCCTACCCGTTCCCGGATGAGCTGACCAGCTGCACCGTGGACCCGACGCCGCAGCCCACGACGTCTTCTCCGGTGCCGACGGAGACGGCTACGTCGCCGGTGCCGACGGAGACGGCTACGTCGCCGGTGCCCACGGAGACCGCTACCTCGCCGGTTCCGACGGAGACGGCCACGTCGCCGGTGCCGACCGAGACCGCCACGTCACCGGTTCCGACGGAGACGGCCACGTCGCCGGGCCCCACTGACCCGGCCACGTCCGCCCCGGCGACCAGCACGGCCCCGGTGACCACGCCGTCGTCGTCGGCCACCAGCGCGCCGGTGAACGGGTCCGCGACGCCGACCGCCACCGGAAGCGGCGACCTCGCCGTCACGGGCGCCTCCTCGGCGCTGCTGCCCACCGCGCTCGCCGCGTTCGGATTCCTGGTGATCGGCGCCGTGACGCTGCTGACCGTCCGGAGCCGCGGACGGCACTGATTCCCGGCCCCGTGACCACGGGGCACCAGCCTGAAATCCCCCGTTCGGCCTTCCGCCGGGCGGGGGATTTCCGCGTGTGTGGGGCGCGAGTCCGACATCTGACTCTGAAACATTCGTCAAATGTTGGAAAGTGCGGGAATCGGCCTGTCCAGGTGTCGATACCCGGCGAATATCCTCCCACGTGCAGGCCGCAGCATCATTGTGATGTGCGCCTCAAGCGCGTGTTAGTCAAATCACGTTCGGCAAAGGGTCCGTACACTTGTCTACCGTGTCAGATACAACGCAGCAGGAGCGCACCGAGGGCCAGGCCACGAGCCAGGGTTCCAGCGCCACAGACAGCACCACTCTCAGCGCCGAGGGTTACAGCAAGTCGCTGAGCCGCCGTCACGTGACCATGATCGCCATGGGCGGCGCCATCGGCGTCGGGCTCTTCATGGGAGCCGGCGGTCGCCTCGCCTCCACCGGCCCGGCTCTGATCTTCTCCTACGCCATCGCCGGCGTGATCGCCTACTTCCTCATGCGGGCCCTGGGCGAGCTCATCATGTACCGCCAGACCTCGGGATCCTTCGTGTCCTACGCCGGTGAGCTCTTCGGTTCCAAGGGCGCCTTCCTCTCCGGTTGGATGTACTTCCTGAACTGGGGCATGACCGGCATCGCGGAACTCATCGCGATCGGCCTCTACTTCCAGTACTTCTTCCCGAACGTCCCCGTGGAGATCTCAGCCATCGCCGCGCTGGTGCTGCTGGTGGCCGTGAACCTCCTCTCGGTCAAGGCCTTCGGTGAGTTCGAGTTCTGGGCCTCCGTGCTCAAGGTCGGCGCCATCCTGATCTTCCTCGTGGTCGGCACCGTCCTGGTCGTCATGAACGCCCAGGTCGGCCCCTCCCACGCCAGCCCGGCCAACCTCTTCGCCGGCGACGGCGGCATGTTCCCGCACGGCGTCCTGGTCATGGTCCTCGTCCTCAACGCGGTCATCTTCGCCTACAACGCGATCGAACTGGTGGGCATCACCGCCGGTGAGATGGAGAACCCGGCCCGCGAGGTGCCCAAGGCGATCCGCGCCGTCGTGATCCGCATCGTGGTCTTCTACGTCGGCTCCGTGACCCTGCTGGCCATGCTCCTCCCGAGCGACCAGTACAAGGCCGGCACCAGCCCCTTCGTCACCGTGTTCGGCCAGATGGGCCTGCCGTGGATGGGCGATGTCATGAACTTCATCGTCATCACCGCGGCTCTGTCCTCCTGCAACTCCGGCCTGTACTCGATCGGCCGCATCTTCCGCACCATGGCCAACAACGGCCACGCGCCGAAGTGGCTGACCAAGATGTCCTCACGCCACATCCCGTTCGCGGCCATCCTGGCGATCGGCGCCTTCTACCTGGTGGGGATCATCCTGAACGTCTGGCTGGGCGGCTCCCACGCCTTCGACCTGGCGCTGAACACCGCGTCGATCGGCGTGATCTTCACGTGGGGTTCGATCTTCGCCTGCCAGATCATGCTCCGCCGCAAGAAGGGCGAGGTCTCCAGCCTCCCCATGCCGGGTTCGCCCTGGACCAGCTGGATCGGCCTGGTGGCCCTGCTGATCATCACCGTGCTGATCGGCTTCGACACCACCAAGAGTTCGGACGGCAGCGTCTTCTACCTGGGCGCCTGGACGCTGGCCACCGTGCCGCTGTTCGCCCTGCTGCTGTGGCTCGGCTGGCTCAAGGTCCGCAACAACAAGCCGAAGAACGAACTCTTCAGCTGACGCTTTCCACGGCGGTCCTGCATCACGACGACGGCGGTGCCTCCCCACGCGGGGAGGCGCCGCCGTCGTCGTGTCAGAGGGCGCTCGCGGCCCGGAGTGCGGGCCCAGATGAACGCTTGGTGAACCACTTGGAATCCGGGCCGTCCGGGCCGCACAATGATCCTCGTGCAAAAAATCGCCCCCGTGACGCTGCACGGGAAATACGTCACCCTGGAACCGCTGAGCCAGGACCACGAAGCCGGTCTGGTCGAGGCCGTGCAGGATGGCGAGCTCTGGAATCTCTGGTACACCTCGGTGCCCCGCCCGGAAGGGATGGGGGCCGAGATCGAACGCCGTCTGGCGCTTCAGGAAACCGGCAGCATGCTGCCCTTCACGGCGTTCTCCAACGCCACGGGCCAGGTGCTCGGGATGACGAGTTTCATGAACATCGATCACGCCCTGCCCCGCCTGGAGATCGGTTCGACGTGGAACCGCAGCTCCGCCCACGGCACGGGCACGAACCCCGATTCCAAGTACCTCCTCCTGCGCCACGCCTTCGAGACCGTGGGCTGCGTGGCGGTGGAGTTCCGGACCAACTGGCTCAACCACCAGTCGCGCGAGGCCATCGCCCGGCTCGGCGCCAAGCAGGACGGGGTGCTGCGCAGCCAGGCGCTGACTCCCGAAGGCGTCCTGCGGGACACCGTGGTGTTCTCCATCCTGGCCGGAGAGTGGGCGGCCGTGAAGCGGAACCTGGAGTACCGGCTGGGCAAGGCCCGCTGAGCAGACCGCTGGAGGCGTGACAAGACGCCGCGCGGAATTTGCTTGAATGTGGGGATGCTGACACTGATCCGGCCTCACGCCGACGCCTACGACGCCTGGAAAGACTGCCTGGAGGACTTCGGGGACGGCCCCCTGGACGGCTCCGGATTCAACCAGGAGGCGGCCGCGCCGGATCTGAGTCGTGAAGGATTCGACCGGTACCTGGAGCAGCGGCTCACCGAGGGGGACACCTCGGTGGAGCCGGCTCCGGGACGGGTGCACTGCAGCTACTTCTGGATCGCCGATCCGGAGGAGGACCGGATTCTCGGCTTCCTCGCCATCCGGCACGACCTCAACGATTTCCTGTTCAACTACGGCGGCCACATCGGCTACTCGGTGCGTCCGTCCGCGCGCCGGCAAGGAGCCGCGACCACGGCACTCGCCCACGCGCTGCGCCTCGCGCCCGGCCTCGGCATCGACGACGTCCTGGTCACCTGCGTGGAGGACAACGCGGCTTCCCGCGCGGTGATCGAAGGCAACGACGGCCAGTACGAGGACTCCCGGGACGGATTCCGCCGCTACTGGTTCCCCGTCGGCTGACGAACGCCGCCACGTCGCCCGGAACGCCTGAGGCCCACCCCGACGACGGGGTGGGCCTCAGGCGTCCGTGGATGCGCTCAGCGGGAACGGCTACCGCAGGCCTGCGCCCGGAAGCAGATCGCGCGCACCCACCGCGTCCGCGATGAACGCATAGTCCCAGGCGCGCTCGCGCCACTGCACGTAGCGGCCGGAGGCTCCACCGTGGCCGCCCTCCATCTCGATCTTCAGCACCACGGGCTCGGAGCCGGTGCTCTTCTCCCGCAGGACCTGGACCCACTTGGCCGGTTCCACGTAGAGCACGCGGGTGTCATTGAAGGACGTCACCGCGGCGATCTTCGGGTATGCGGTCTCCCGGACGTTCTCGTACGGCGTGTAGCTCTTCATGTACGCGTAGACGTCCGGATCCGTGATGGGGTTGCCCCACTCCTCCCATTCGAGGGCGGAGAGCGGCAGCTCCGGATCCAGGATCGTGGTCAGCGCGTCCACGAACGGCACCTGGGCCACGATGGCCGCGTACTTCTCCGGGGCCAGGTTCGCGACGGCGCCCATCAGCAGGCCGCCGGCCGAACCGCCGAGGGCGGCGATCCGGCGCGGGTCCATCCAGCCCGCCGAGACCAGGTGATCCGTGGCCGCGATGAAGTCCGTGAAGGTGTTCTTCTTCGCGAGTTTCTTGCCCTGTTCGTACCAGCGCCGGCCGAGTTCGCCGCCACCGCGGATGTGGGCGATGACGAACACCACGCCCCGGTCCAGCAGGGACAGCCGGGCGACGCCGAACGAGGGGTCCATGCTGGCCTCGTACGAGCCGTAGCCGTACACCAGGCCGGGCGCCGTGCCGTCGGCCTGCACCGAGCGGTGCCGCAGCACCGAGAGCGGGATCAGCGCGCCGTCGGATGCTTCCGCCCACTCTCGCGTGGCCACGTAGTCGCCGCGGTCATAGCCGCCGAGCACGGGCTGCTCGCGGCGCAGGAGGAGTTCGCCGGCCGGTGCGTCCACCGTGGGGAGGACGAAATCGTAGACCCGGGTGGGCGTGAAGAAGCTCGTGTAGCCCAGGCGGACCATGGGGGCGGCATAGTCGGCGCCACTCAGGTAGGCCGTGAAGAGATCGTCCTCGAAGCCGGGCTCCACCGGCTCCGCCTGCTGCGCGGTGCCCAGTCCCTCACGGGGCAGGAACTGCACGCGCTCCAGGGTGTCCTGGCGCACCGACAGGACGATGAAGTCCTTCAGGATCGCGGTGCCGTTGACGCGCACCTTGTCGGAATGCGGCACCAGGGTGACCCACTCCTGCTCCTCCAGGGGCCGGGGCAGCTGATCCCAGGCCGCGAACGAGACCATCGAGTTCACGGCGTCCCGGTCATGCGTCAGGAGGACGCCGTCCACGCCATCCAGCTCGAACGGCTCCGCCTCGTAGAGGATCCGCGCGTCCCGCGGGATGACGGTGCGGAGCCCCGCCCCGGGATCGCTGAAGTCCAGCAGGCGCACTTCGCTGTACTCGGAGCAGGAGGACGCGACCACCAGGTGGGTCCGCTCGGCCGACAGGTCGAAGCCCAGCCACATGCCGGCGTCGTCCTCCTGGTAGAGCAGTTCATCCTGCTCCACCGGGGTGCCCAGCACGTGCACGCGGACCTGATGCGGACGCCAGGTCTCGTCCACCACGGTGTAGAACAGGCGGGAGCCGTCCGGGGAGAAGGCCAGGCCGTAGAAGGCGCCTTCGATCATGTCCGGCAGGAGTTCGCCGGTGCGGAGGTCCTTGATGCGGACGGTGAAGCGCTCGTCCCCGGCGTTGTCCACGGCGTAGGCGTAGAGGTGCCCGTCCCGCGTCACGGCCGTGCCGCCCATGGAGAAGAACGGCTGCCCCTCGGCTTCGGCGTTGCCGTCCAGCAGGATCTGCTCGCCCTCCAGCACGACGTCGGCCTCCACCACCGGCGGAGTCCAGTCGGCCAGGGGATCGCCGGAGTCAGCCGCCGCCACGCGGCAGAACACCGGGTAGTCCTTGCCTTCCGCGGTGCGCGTGAAGTACCACCAGCCGTCCTTGCGGCCGGGCACGGAGAGATCCGTCTCCAGCGTGCGGCCCTTGATCTCCTGGAAGATCGCTTCGCGGAGGGGCTCCTGATCCGCGGTCACGGCTTCCTGGTAGGCGTTCTCAGCCTCGAGGTGCTGGACGACCTCGGGGCTCTCCTTGTCCCTCAGCCATTCGTACTCGTCGACGAAAACGTCACCGTGGTGCGAGCGTTCGACGGGAACCTTCCGGGCATGCGGGGGCTGGGGAACCTGTGGTGTTGCGGTCATGACCCCAGCCTAGTGGGACGGGAAGCGGTGGGGAGGGGAGGGACGGTCGGCTGATGGCGAACGCTTCAGGCGGCCGCGAATCTCCGCCATCCCGGGCTCAGGCTGAAGATGGTGGCCACGGCGATAAGGAGACATGCCAACGTGATCCAGGCGGACTGCACCCCACCGAGCTGGGCCAGGACTCCAGCGGCCACGGAGAAGACGGCTTTGGCCAGTCCGGCGCCGGCATTGCGGACCGCCATGTAGCGGCCGATCTGACCGTCAGGGGCGAGCTGGTTGGTGGCGATCTGCATGCCGACCACATGGGCCGTGATGACCAGGGCGGCGACGCCGACCAGGAGGACCGACACGACGGCCGGCCACTGAGGCACCAGGAGCAGGCACAGGACGCCGCCGGTCACCAGGGCGTAGCGCTGGACCATCCTCCGGACCCGGGCCGAGAGCCCGAGGAGCGCTCCGGCCAGGACGCCGCCCAGCATGGCGGCGATGTCCAGCGCCGAGTAGAACGGGGCGGATCCGGGAACGACGGCGTTCGCATAGGAGGGCAGGAGCGCGGTGACGTATTGCAGTGCTCCGCTGCTGGGGATCGACACGAGGAGCACGAGTGCGAGCAGCCGTCCGCCGTCGAGAGGCTGAGATGCGCTCTCGGCGCCGATGGCGGAGGAAGCGCCGCCCGACGACGGCGCCCCACCCTGCGGCGCGCCCGGCCTCACGGTCCGTGCCGGTCCGCCGTCGGGCACCTTGTCCGCCCGATCGCCACGGCCCAGGGCGCGGATGAGCAGGACGCTCACGGCGTACAGCGCACCCGCGGCGGCGAAACACCACGCGGGGCCGACGAGGGCCAGGAACAGGCCGGACACCCCGCTGCCGATCACGCCGCCGATGATCGTCGTCGAGGAGATCCGCCCCTGGACCGCGGGCAGGTCCGGTCGTCCGATGATCTGCCGGAGTGCGCGGGCCAGCGCGCTCTTGTTGGCGAGTTTGGCGATGCTCAGGGCCGCCTGCGAGGCGCAGAACAGGGTGATGAGCACCTGCACGGGCATCTCAGCCACGACGGCGGCCGCCAGCATCAAGGAGAAAACCACGCAGACCCAGTTGGTCCGGCTCAGGGTGGTGATCGCGGAGCCTCGGTCGAAGGCCTGGCGCAGCGCCACACCGGCGATCACTCCGGGGAGGTAAGCGAACGCGTTCACTATGCCGACGATCGACGCGCTGCCGGTGAGATGCAACGTGGTCCACATCAGCGCGACGAGTTGGACGGCCTCCGCGACCGCACCCACCGCGGCGAAGCACGTCAGCGCCCACTTGTGCATGTCCGCCACCTTTCCCGTCCCCGTCGAACCTGCACATTAAGCCATCCAGGACTCACGAAGCCATCCAGGACTCACGTTCCGCGAGTCACAAGGATCATCGGTCCGCCGGGCGCGGCCACCCACATGCGCGCGTGTCTCAGGGAAGCCGAAGGAGGCGGAGGTACGATGAGCGACATCTAGGGAGCAGGCATGCGTGCCTGCTCACCGGCGGTACAGGAGGTTCCCGTGGCGGTGCACGATGTCGGTCTGCGAGATCTGGGGCAGGGCAGTCACGTCCTGACCACGGAGGCGGAGTTTCTCAACACCGGGCTGGTGGTGGGCCAGGAAAGGGCGCTCGTCATCGACACCGGATGCGGCCCGCGGCAGGGCCGGGAGATCCTGGAGGCGGTGCGCCGTGTGACCGATCTGCCACTCGTGGTGGTGAACACCCACGCGCACTATGACCACTTCTTCGGCAACGCCGTGTTCCAGGAGGCGGGGGTCACTGAATTCTGGGCCCATGAGAACACCGCGCGGGCCATCGAGGAATCGGGTGAGGCGCAGCGATCCGCCGTCGAGGTCTTCGAACCGGAGATGGCCGTCGCCGAGGGAGATCTGACGGCGCTGGTGGTGCCGCAGGCGATCGTCCGGGATCAGCCGGTGCTCGTCGATCTGGGCGGAATCAGCGTCCAGCTCTTCCACCTGGGACGCGGCCACACCGACGGCGACCTCCTGGTGGGAACGCCGACCACCCTCTACGCGGGCGACTTGGTGGAACACGGCGGCTACCCGGCCTTCGAGGACTCCTACCCGGTGGACTGGGCGGACGCGCTGCGGCACATCTCGGCGCTGCGCCACCGCTACGAGTACCTGGTCCCCGGGCATGGCGCCCCGATGGACGACGCCGAAGTGAAGACCATGGCGGACACCATGGCGATGGCGGTCCGTCAGGCGCACCAGGCCACGCGCGAAACCCCGGACGACGCCACCAAGGCCATTCCGGTGCTCCCATATGGTCCGGAACAGTCCCGCCACTTCATCCGCAGGCTCCGCGTCACGGCGTGAGGCTCGTGGGCTGCCCGCGCCAAGGACCACCCTTGTCAGCGTGACGGGAGGCCGATAGCCTGAAAGCTCGATGATCGAGCATTTATGGCTGTCGAGGGAAGTAGCCGGCCTGCGTGTTCGGCATCCCTCTCAGGACGGTTCGGGAAAGGGGACATGATGAACGACTCCAGGAATGAAGAGCGGAACTCGGGGAAGCCCGTCGAGCGGCAGGAAGCCGACGACGCCGTGGCGCAGGACGAGGTGACGCCGTCGTCGCAGGGACTCGGCGCAGTGCTCGGCGATGCTGAGCGGACGCCGAATCCGGGTCCGGTCAAGGAACCCAGCCCGGCCGACAAGGCCGCGATCGAGCAGGTCTCCGAGGAGTACGAAGTCGTGCGGACCGAGGATGGCGAGGACTACCTCCAGCCGCGCGAAGGCGACGACAGCCGGAACTGAGTGAAGGTTCTGACCACTGCGAAGGCCGCCCGGGCATGCCCGGGCGGCCTTCGTGCTGGCAGACTACGGGGATGGACGAATCATGGGACCGGCGGATCGAGTCGTTCTGGAACGAAGCCGACGGGCGTGATCCGGACGGCCTCATCGCCCGGATGACGAGCCTCGTCCGGGAGCGTCCGGAGGGAGATCCCGCCGCGCTGTATGAGCTGGCGTCGGTCCATGACTTCCTGGGGCTCGAAACCCAGGCGATTCCGCTGTATCAGGCGGCGCTCGACGGCGGACTGGACGGAGAGCGCAGGCCGCAGGCGGTCATCCAGCTGGCCAGTTCCCTGCGAAATGTCGGCCGCGCTGCGGAAGCGGTGAGGCTCCTGGAGGAGTTCCCGGAGGACGCGACGACCGGCTCGGCGTCGCAGGCCTTTCTTGCCTTGGCGCTGTTCGACGCCGGGCGCTCCCGGGAGGCTCTCCAGGTCGCTTTGTCAGCGCTCGCACCGACTCTCCCGTTGTACTCCCGCGCCGTGGCGGGCTATGCCGCGGAGCTGAAAGAGCCCGGGCATCAGGTGCTTCCCTGAGCTGAATTCGCGGGTTGCGGGTGAGTTCGGGGGAACAATCCACGAACTCACCGCAATCCACGAACTCCGCGGGAGCGAGCGGCCGCCGATCCGATATGCCGTCCCGCCTTGCTCTTGGCCAGGGCCCGCTCAGCCCAGGCGCGGAGTCCGCGGGGGTTCGGTGCGGCGCTCGCCGGTGGCCTCGAAAGCGGCGGCCAGGGCCAGGAGTTCGTTGTCCGAGTAGGCCTTGCCCCAGAAGCTCAAGCCCACGGGCATGCCGATGTCCGCCATGGTGCCCATCGGGACCGTGACCGTCGGGATGCCGAGATGCCGCGGGACCAGATTGCCGTTGGAGACCCACACCCCGTTGCGCCAGCCGAGGTCCGCGGATTCCTCCCGCACGTCCATGTCGGCCGGTCCCACGTCGGCGGCCGCAGGCAGGATCACGGCGTCCAGTCCCAGCTCGTCCATCCATTCCTCAAGGTCCACGCGGCGGGTCTTCTCCAGGCCCAGCAGCCCGGACTCCAGGGTGTACAGCTCGCGGGGGTGGGTGATCGGCCGCTCCGCCACCACGGCCGGGTACTCGGCGATGTCGTCATCGAAGCCCGTGTAGCGGTCCGGCAGCGCGCCTTCCGGGTGCGGGAAGATCGAGGCTCCGTCCACCTGGGTCAGGCTGTTCAGGGCCGGGTCACCGTTGGCGGCGAGGAAGTCGTCCCAGCTCCACGCGGAGAGATCGACGATCTCCTCCTGCAGGTACTCGGGGGAGACGAGGCCGCGGGTCGTGACGCTCGGAGCGCCGGGCCGGTCCGATTCGTAGTTGGAGACCACGGGGAAGTCGACCTCCACCACCTCGGCGCCGGCTGCTTCCAGGTCACGGCGGGCGTCCTCCCACAGGGCGATCACCGAAGCCCGCGTGTCGATCTTCTGCCCCGTGGGGCCGCCGATGCCCCGCGCGGACGGTGACTCGCCCTCGGCGAGGGTGCCGGCGTCGTCGTCCTTGTTGAGGTACATCCGGGGTGCTCCGAAGCGCTTGCCGCGCAGCAGCCCGGCGCGTTCGCGGCGATCCGCGGGGACGAGGGCCGGGTAGGAGTCCGGGCGGACCTCCGAGGAGGCGGGGACGTCCACGAACTCCTGGACGCGCCAGAAGTCGCCGCGGGTCTCGGTGTCATCGGCGACGATGACGTCCAGGACCTCCAGCAGATCGTCCATGCTGCGGGTGTGGGGCACCACGACGTCCATGGTCGGGACCAGGGGCCAGTTGCCGCGCACCGAGATGACGCCGCGAGAGGGGGTGTAGGCGCACAGGGCGTTGTTCGACGCCGGGGCGCGGCCACTGGACCAGGTCTCCTCGCCCAGGCCGAAGGCGGCGAAACTGGCCGCGGTGGCGGTGCCGGAGCCGTTGGAGGAGCCGGAGCCGAAGGCCGCGGTCAGGAAGTCGCCGTTGTAGGGGCTCTCGGCGCGGCCGTAGACGCCGCGCTGCATGCCGCCGTTGGCCATGGGCGGCATGTTCGTCAGGCCCACCAGCACCGCCCCGGAGCCCCGGAGGCGTTCGATGGTGAACGCATCCTTCTGGGCCACCAGGTCTTTGAAGGCGGGGGAACCGGCCGCGGCGGCGAGACCCTTCGCAAGGTAGGAGTCCTTCGCGGTGTAGGGGATGCCGTCCAGAGGGCCGAGGGTTCCGCCGGCGGCGCGGCGGGCGTCCGAGGCCTCCGCGTCGGCCCTCGCAGCGGGGTTCATGACCACCAGGGCGTTGAGTTCGCCGTCGTAGGCGTCGATGCGCGCCAGGTAGGCGTCCAGAAGCTCGACGGCGGTGGTCTCGCCGGAGTCGAGAGCGGCGCGCAGCTGCGCGATGGAGGCTTCGACGACGTCGATGCGGGCCATGGTGTCTCCCTTGAGGGGCGGAAGGAATCTGTTGATCGAGTGATCAATTAGATCCACGGTAGCTAGACTGAAGCCACCATGTCAACGAAAAACTCTCCGGAGACGGAACAGCGGCAGGTGCCCCGAGTGCGCAAGAGCCCCGCCGAACGGCACGCCGAGATCCGGGAGGCGGCCGCCGTCGTCGCGCTGGAAGAGGGGCTCGCGGCGATCACACTGCGCCGGGTGGCGCGCCAGCTCGGCGTTGCGTCCGGGCTCGTGGCGCATTACGAGCCGCGGATCGAGGACTTCGTGGCAGCCACCTTCGCCCGGATCGCCGCGGGGGACCGGGGCGAGGTCACCCAGGCGATGGCCGGAATCGACGACGCCGGCCTGCGGCTGCGCGCGGTGCTCGCCAGTTCGCTGGACTCGGAACGATTGCCGGTCACCGCGGTCTGGGTTGAGGCCTGGGGCCTGGGGCGCCGGAATGAAGCCCTCGCCACGGCTGTCCGCGCGGAGATGGATGCGTGGCAGGACCTGCTCCGGGAAGTCATCCGGGGCGGAGTGAAGGCCGGAATCTATTCGGTGCCGGACCCGGCGTCGGCGGCCTGGCAGATCCTCGGCATGATCGACGGCCTCAACGCCCAGGCCCTGGTGCGCTGGGAAGGAGTGCCGGACCGCCGGGAGCACTTCCTGTCAGCGGTGGAGCATCTGCTCGGGCTGAGCTGACACTCTGCGGCCGGCGCAGGCCCGGGCGCTACCGCCTTGGGCGGCTCAACAGGAGAAGGCCCGCCCAGGACACGGTGTACGCGACGGCGGCACTGGCAGCGACCCCCGACCAGAAGCCGCGCGTGTCCACCCCGTCGCTGCCGGTCATGCTGAGGGAACCGAGCGGGAGCTGCGGGAAGACGAAAGCGGCCACGGCACTCAGCACCGCGATCACGAGAGTGACGGTGGACCAGAAGCGCCGGTTGGACAGTATCTTGGCGGCCCCTCCGCTCACCGGCTCCGGATGCCGGTTCTCATGCACCAGGACGGGGATGGCGGCGAGGGCGGAGACGGTGCCCACCACCAGGAGCGCCGCTGCCACGTCGGCGGGGCGGTGCCAGAGGTTCACCACCGTGGACGCCCCAGAAACGAAGGCGAACGTTCCGCCGAGTGCCGCGGTCAGGGGGCGCCAGCGTGGCGGCACAGCGAGGGTGACCGCCGCAGCGGCGCTCGCCGCCAGTGTGGTGTGGCCGGACGGGAAGGAGTTGTTGCTGGGTGTCTCGACACCCAGCTCCGGCCGGGTGAAGACGGTGTACTTCAGGAGCTGAGTCGCCAGGTTCGCAGCGACCGCGGTGATCACGGCCCAGAGCGCCGGCGTCCAGCGTTTCCCGATGAAGGCCACCAGGCCCACGATGATCGCGGCGAGAATGATCGAGGCCGCCGGAAGATTGTCCAGGATGGCCGTGGTCACCGTGTCGAGCCGGCCGCCGCCCATGCTCTTGGCCTGGGCGAGACCCACGGCATCGACGGTCTGCCCGTCCACCGTCCGGATGAAATACCGATACATCCAGAGGATTCCGAGTGCTCCCAGGACGGCGCCGAAGGCCAGGGCGAGCGGGCGCCAGGCGGAGCCGCGGCTTCGGCGGGCGCTCCGGTGCTCGAGCGTGCTGATCGGTGACATGGTTCCAGCCTGACACAGGAATCTGGAAGCCGCCGGAGTGGGCGCGGCCAGGTGCGCACGATGGCGCGCCCCGCCGTCGTGCGCCAGGAAGCGTGACGGCTGTTTCCGCAGTTCAGCGACTTGACAAAAAGTGATCCTTGACACAAAGGGCAGGCGGAACCTAATCTACCTAACACGTGTTAGGTGCGACGCAGCACCAGGAAAGGTACAACTCATGGCAAGCAAAGTGGGAGCGGTCGGGGAGATCACCCGTCGCGCCGCGCTCGGCGCCCTGGGAGTCGGAGTGGTGGGGGTGACAGCGGCGTCGTGGCCGCGTCTGACCGCAGCCGACATCCCCGGCCGGGGCGACAACAGCCTCAGCATCGTCATTCAGGGCACCAAGGCGGATGCTGCCGCCCGCGAGAAGCTCGTGGCCGACTTCAACAAGGTGCACCCGGACATCAAGGTCAAGGTCCAGGCCATCCAGTCCGTGGACTGGAAGGACTTCTTCGTCAAGCTCCTGACCATGGTGGCCGCCGGGCAGTCCCCGGACCTGGTCTACGTGGCCACGGAAGGCACGCAGCTCTTCGCGGAACGCCTGGCAGAACCGCTGGACCGCTTCGTCCAGCGCGACGCCGCGGTGCTCCAGGAGTACTTCGACGACGTCCACCCCAGCCTGGTGGAGGCGATGATGTACAAGGGCAGCCTGTACCAGCTTCCGCTGGACTGGAACGCCGCCAACATGTACTTCAACACCTCCGCCCTGAACAAGGCCGGACTGGAGCTTCCCCCGGAGGACTGGAATCACCTGGACTTCAGGAACCTGCTCAGCTCCATGAAGCAGGCCAACGGCTCGGACTTCACCCCGTATTACTGGACCAACCGCCTCTTCGGCGGCGTGGTCCCATGGCTCTACATCAACGACACCAGCTTCCTGAAGGAGACCAAGGCCACCGGCGGCCGCTGGCTCTGGGACGGCTTCTACAAGAAGGACCCCAGCAGCAAGATGCGCGCGGGCGGTTCGCTCTGGGAATCCCCCAACGCTCTCGACCCGCGCGTGGAGGAGTCCTTCGACTTCCTGCGCGGCCTGGTCAAGGACGGCCTGGGTGTCCGCCCCGAGGAAGGCGGCGGCAACTCCCTGGTGGGTCTGTTCGCGTCCGGCCGCATCGGCAGCACGCCCGCGGGCGGTTACTGGGTGGAGGGCCTGCACGAGGCGGGCATGAAGGAGGACCAGTTCGACGTGTCCTTCTTCCCGCAGTGGCGCACGCAGCGTCACCAGTTCGGCACCGCCGGCTACGCCATCATGAAGACGGCCAAGGACAAGGACGCCGCCTGGGAGTTCGTGAAGTGGGCGGCCTCCAAGCCGGCCATGGAAGTCGCGTTCGCGCTGCCGACCACCACCCCCACCCGGCGCTCCATGGTCAACGAGGCGCTGTACTCGGGCAAGGGTCCCAAGCACTGGAAGGTCTTCTACGACACCCTGGACAAGTTCCCGTCCACCGGTCCCATCCCCGCCCCGCCGCAGCAGGCCGCCGTGGAGACCGCATTGATCAAGAATGTCTCGCTGGCCGTCTCCGGAGACCAGGCCCAGCTCAAGAACGCCATGAAGTCCCTCGAGCGGGATCTTGACCTGGCCCTCGGGAGGAACTGATGAAACAACAACGCTGGCTCCCGTGGGTCTTCCTGGCCCCCACCATCGCGGGAATGGGCATCTTCACCCTCATCCCGATCGTGGCGTCGATCGTCCTGGCCTTCTTCCACTGGGACATCATCTCCGCTCCGCAGTTCGTGGGCTTCGCCAACTTCGCCGAAGTGGCACAGAGCCCCACGGTGCAGGTCTCCTTCGTCAACACCATCGTCTTCGTGATCGTGGCCGTGGCCCTGCAGCTCGGCATCGCTCTCGGCCTGGCGGTCCTGGTCACGGAAAAGCTCCCCAACTGGCTCCGCAGCTTCTTCCGCAGCGCCCTGTTCTTCCCGCTGGTCCTCTCCGCCGCCTCGGTCTCCATCTTCATGAAGTACCTCTTCAATGAGAAGTTCGGCGTGGTGAACTGGATCCTGTCCCTGCTCAACATCCCCTCGGTGCCCTGGCTCACCAGCCCCACGGGCTCGGCGGCCGTGATCATCCTGGTCTACGTGTGGCAGAACTTCGGCTTCTCCTTCCTCCTCTTCCTGGGCGGCCTGGCCTCCATCCCCACCGAGACCTACGAAGCGGCGTCCCTGGACGGCGCCACCGGCTGGCGCAAACTGGTCCAGATCACCCTGCCTCTCCTGAGCCCCACCACCCTGGTGGCCTCCGTCATGGCGATCATCTCCGCGCTCCAGGTGTTCGACCAGCCGTACGTCCTCACCGGCGGCGGACCGGGTGACTCCACCCGCACCGCGGTCATGGTGATCTTCGAGACGGCCTTCCAGCGCCTCGAATTCGGCCAGGCTTCGGCCCTGGGCGTCATCCTGACCATTTTCATCATGCTGATCACGGCGGCGCAGTTCCGTCTCAGCAAGCGCTTCGTCTTCTACCAGTGAGGCCTGCCATGACCACCACCCAGACTCTCCGGCCCCGTGGCACCTCCACCGTGGACCCCACCCCGAAACCCCGCCGCCGCATCGACTGGGGCATGACCGGACGGATCGTCATCCTGGCGATCGCCGCCGTGTTCACCATCGGTCCGGTCCTGTGGACCCTGTCCACCTCGCTGCGTCTGCCGAGCGAATCCTTCAACCTGCCTCCGAGCTTCATCCCCTGGAACCCGGACTTCACCTCCTACGCCCAGGTGTTCAAGCAGCTCAACATGGGCCTGCTGGTCCTGAACAGCGCACTCGTCACCGGCCTGGTCGCACTGGGCCAGATGGCCTCGGCCGCCCTGGCCGGGTACGCCTTCGCGCAGCTGGAGTTCAAGGGCAAGAGCGCCCTGTTCTCCGTCATCCTGGCCACCATGATGGTGCCGCTCCAGGTCACGATCGTCCCGGTCTTCCTCCTGATCCGCGGCATGGGCATCTCCGACACCCTGCTGGCTCTGATCATCCCGGCCATCCCGACGGCGTTCGGCACCTTCCTCATGCGCCAGTACTTCCTGGGCCTGCCGCCGGACCTTGCGGAAGCCGCCGCGATCGACGGCGCCACCCCGTGGCGGACCTTCCGTTCCGTGTACGCCCCGCTGGCCATGCCGGGCCTGGCGATCGTGGGCATCCTCGCGTTCAACTACCACTGGAACGAGTTCTTCCGCCCCCTGATCATGACCATCTCGGAGCAGAACTTCACTCTGCCCCTGGGCCTGGTCTCGCTTCAGGGCAACATGGGCACCGGCAGCATCTCCGTGGTCCTGGCGGGCGTGATCCTGTCCATGATCCCGGCGTTCGTGGTGTTCATCTTCGGCCAGCGCACGCTGCGCGCCGGCCTGACCTCCGGCATCGGCAAGTAACCACTGTTCCGGCGGACCTGGTCCCTCCTCGGCCACGAACACCTCGTGGCCGCGGAGGGACCCACTCGTCTCCCCGCACCTTCCCGAAAGGACCCCTCCGTGACCCAGCCTCTAGCCCTCTCCTTCGCCAGGACGGCGGCGGAGCACCCCGATCCGTACTTCCCGCGGCTCCACCCCCGCCCGGCGCAGGGCTGGATCAACGACCCCAACGGCGTCAGTCACGTCAACGGGCGGTACCACGTGTTCTTCCAGTACAACCCCGAGTCCGCACGGCATCACCGGATCCAGTGGGGCCATGTGAGCAGCGCGGACCTGGTGCACTGGGACGAACATCCCGTGGCGCTGAAGCCTCAGGACGGCGGCCCGGACGACTTCGGTTGCTGGACCGGCGTGGTCACGGTCGACGGCGGTGTTCCCACTGCGGCGTATTCCGGTGTCCGCGCGGACGGCGGCGTCTCCCAGGTGGTGATCGCCCGCGGTTCCGAGGACCTGGTGAATTGGGTGCAGACCGGCCATGTGGCGGCCTCCATGCCGGAGGACCCCCAGGTCACCGCCGTGCGGGACCCGTTCTTCTTCGAGTTCGAGGATCGGCGTTACGCCATCCAGGGCGCAGGCCTGGCCGATGGCCGCGCCGCCTTGCTCCTGTACCGCGTGGAGGACATGGACTCCTGGGAATACCAGGGTGTCTGGCTCACCACGGACAATCCCGTCAACGCTCCGGCGAATCTGGCCGAGATCTGGGAGTGCCCGCAGCTGGTCCGCATTCCGGACGGCGAGGGTGGGACCGCCTGGCTGGCCATGTTCTCCCTCTGGCAGAAGGACGATTTCCACGAGCACGCCCTCGGAACCGGCCACCTGGTGGGCCGCATGACCGCGGACCCGGAGACCGGGCTGCCGGTGTTCACCCCGCTCTCGGGCGGCAAGTCGGACCTCGGACGGGACTTCTACGCCCCGCAGATCACGCAGCTGGCCGACGCCGAGGACGGCACACCCCGTGTGCTGCTCTCCGGCTGGGCCAACGAGGGGCCGGGGCGGGATGGCCGACGTGGCCGCACCCAGGAGGAGATCGACGCCGCCGGCTGGGCCGGAGTGCTCACGCACCCCCGGACCCTTCGTCTGGTGGACGGCTCGCTGGAGGTGGCACCCTTCGGCGAGGTGGACGCCTACCGTGCCGGCGAGCTGCGCTTCGCCGAGCAGGCGGTGACCCTGCCCGCTCAGGGTGAGGCGTCCGTCGTCGCGCGGGTGGCGGCCACGGTGACCGTGAGCCTGGGTGAGACCGTGCTGGTCCGCGAAACGCTGGACGCGGGCCAGGAGCTGCGCGTGTTCGTGGACGCCTCGCTGCTGGAGATCTACCGCAGTGGCGGCGTCGCGACCACGCTGCGGATCTACCCGCAGCCGGGGGAGGAGCTCCGCGTGGAGTTCGACGGTGACGCGCTCGCCAGCGCCTGGAAGCTGGCCCTGCCGGAGGTGTGAGGCACCGCGTCAGCCCGTTGAGTGCTCAGTTGTTGCGGGTGATTCCGCCAGGAACCCGCAACAACTGAGCACTCAACTGCTTTAAGGTCAACTGTTTCAGGCCGGGACCGGTCCGAGGGAGCCGCGGTCCACGAAGCGGCCGCGGATGAGCTGCTCGCCCTCCAGGACGCTGCGGTCCGGTGGCAGATGGTTGGAGGACTTCCGGGCCACCCGAGGCACGGCGGACAGCAGCCGCGTCATCGCGGCGGCGCCGATCTCCCGCAGCGGCAGGGCCATGGTGCTCAGCGCGGGGGCCATGGTGTCCGCGATGCGCTCCTCGTCGTCGTAGCCCACGATCGAGACGTCCCCCGGCACCTGCAGGCCGAGCCCGCGGGCGGCGAGCACGGCCCCGACGGCACAGCGGTCGTTGGCGCACAGCAGCACGGTGGGACGCTGCTCCGCCGGAACCGACAGGACCGCGGTGGCCGCGGCGAAACCGTCCGTGATGTCCCAGCCGGCGGGCCGGACGGCATCCTCGGGGAAGGGCAGACCGGCTTCGGCCATGGCCTGGCGGTACCCCGCCAGTCGTCGCTGGGAGGCTGGGTGGCTGGGCGGCCCGGTGAGGAAGGACAGCCGGCGGTGACCGTACGAGAGCACGTGCCGCAGGGCCTCAGCGCCGCCCCAGATCTCATCGGGCAGCACATTGCCCACGTGGCCGGGGCCGCGGGAGTCGAAGCAATTGGCCAGAATGGACGGCGCCTTCTCCATGCCGGCGGGCACCTTGAGCTCGCGCAGACCCACCGTGACGTACATGAGCGCGTCCACGTGCCGGTCCAGCAGCGTCTCCACGGCGCTGACATCACGCTGCTCATCCAGTTCGGTGTCCAGGCCCAGGGTCACGAAACCCTGCGTCCGGGCCACAGCGTCCGCGCCCGCGATGATGTTGCCGTCCACCGGGCCGGAGATGACACGGTCGGAGACGATCCCGATCACACTGGTGCGCTGATTCCGCAGGCTCAGGGCCACCGCGTTGGGCTTGTAGTTCAGTTCCTTGGCGGCCTGCCGGATCCGTTCCTGGCTCTCACTGGCGATATTGCCGTCCCCGTGGCCGTTGAGCACCAGGGAGACCGCGCTGCGGGAGACCCCGGCGAGTTTCGCCACATCCTGGGCGGTCGCCTTGCGCTGCATCCAGATCCTGCCTTGATCCCGGCCCGCCGCTTCTGCGCGGGGTTCCCCCCAAGTTTAGCGAGCCGTCGCGCAGCGCTCGGCAGCGGGCTGTGATCGGAGTGTAAAAAACCGCGCGTAGAGTCGGAACCATGAGCCACAGCATCGCCCCGCTGAGCGAGGGCATCCCCACCCTGGATGAACTCCTGAGCACCGCCCGCGTGGTCACGCTGCCCCTCCACGTGAAGTTCCGCGGCGTGACGCATCGCGAGATGGTCCTCGTCCAGGGGCCCGCCGGCTGGGCCGAATTCGGCCCGTTCCTGGAATACGACGACGCCGAATCCTCCCGCTGGCTGGCCGCCGGCCTGGAAGCGGGCTGGCTGGGCTTCCCCACACCGCTGCGCACAGAGGTCCCGGTCAACGCCACGGTGCCCGCCGTCAGCCCGGACAAAGTCCCGGCTGTCCTGGGGCGCTTCGGACCCGTGACGGCCGTCAAGGTGAAGGTGGCGGAGAAGGGCCAGGAGCCACAGGAGGACATCGACCGGGTCCGCGCCGTCCGGCGGGCTCTCGACGCGGCCGGGCTGCGGGACGCCGGGATCCGCGTGGACGCGAACGGGGGCTGGGACGTGGAGACCGCCGTCGCGCAGTTGAACCGGCTGGCCGAGACCGGGCTCGAGTACGCCGAGCAGCCCGTGATGGGGATCGACGGCCTGGCCGAGGTGCGGTCGCGGCTGGGGGGCGCGGTGCTGATCGCTGCGGATGAGAGCGTGCGGAAGGAGGACGACCCGCTCAAGGTGGCCCGGGCCGGCGCTGCGGATCTGCTGGTGGTCAAGGTCGCGCCGCTGGGTGGAATCCGCAAGGCCCTGAACATCGTGGAGCAGGCGGGGCTGCCCGCCGTGGTCAGCTCAGCGCTCGACACCTCCGTCGGGATCAGCGCCGGGGTGGCGCTGGCTGCGGCCCTCCCGGAGCTGCCGTTCGCCTGCGGGCTCGGGACCGTCAGCCTCTTCCGGCAGGATGTGGTGCGGGACGCCCTGACGCCTCGGGGAGGGGTGCTTCCCGCAGGTCCGGTGGAGCCCGACCCGGAGCTCCTGGATCGTCACCGTGCCTCACCGGAACGCGAAGCCTGGTGGCTGGAACGGCTGGCGCGCTGCCACGCGCTGCTCGGCTGAACATTCCGGTCGCCGCATATTCCGGGCACTGCACGAAACCGGCTGACCTGGAGGGACTTCGCAGGCCCTGAGGGCCGGGAGTGCCGTTAACCGGGAATTCACAGGATGCTGGCTGGCAGTTCAACCGGCGGTGGGATTCTCCAAGGGATCACCCGAACCCTGGAGGTACCGTCGTGTCCGAATCCCGTACCCGTTTCCTTGAACTCCTGCCGATGGCAGGCCACACCCGAGGCAAGCGCAGCCCCATCACCTGTGCTCTCAAGTGTGACAACGCCTGCTCCGGCGAGGTCTGCAACACCAGCCGCAATGACTACTTCCGGGACATCGCCTCCTCGGCGATGTCCCGCCGCTCCGCCCTGGGGCTGGGCGCCGCCGGCGCGCTCGCCGTCGTCTTCGGCAGTGCTCTGAACGGCGCGGCTCCCGCCGAAGCGTCCGCGAACCTGGCTCCGGCTGCGAAGGCCGGTTACGGCAAGTCCCACCTGCGCTTCAGCGCCATCAAGCCCGTCGACGCCGCCGTGGACGAGTTCACGGTGCCCCGCGGCTTCACCTGGCAACCGGTGATCCGCTGGGGCGACCCGCTGTTCAAGGACGCCCCGGTGTTCGACGTGAACCGGCAGAGCGCCGCCGCCCAGGCCCGGCAGTTCGGCTACAACAACGACTACTCGGACATCATCTCGGTCCCCGGCAGCAACGGCCGCCGCGCCCTCCTGTTCGCCAACCACGAGTACACCAACGAGAACATCATGTTCTCCCCGGAGACGCCGGCCGCCGAGGCCCGGGCGATCGGCCGCGCCGCACACGGCCTGAGCGTCGTGGAGCTGGAGCGCCGCAACTCCACCAAGCCGTGGAGCTACATCCAGGGCGCGCGCCGCAACCGCCGCTACCTGATCGACACCAAGTACGAGCTGACCGGCCCCGCCGCCGGCAGCGCGCTCGTGAAGACCTCCCGTGACCCGGAGGGCCGCTGGATCGAGGGGACGCTGGGCAACTGCTCCGGCGGCACCACCCCGTGGGGCACCATCCTCTCCGGCGAGGAGAACTTCAACGGCTACTTCGTCGCCCCCGGAACCTCCGCGGAGGAGAAGCGCTACGGCCTGGGCTCCAAGCCGACGGCGCGTGGCTGGGAGCAGGACGACCCCCGCTTCGACACCCGCAACCCGGGTTTCGAGAACGAGGTCAACCGCTTCGGCTGGATCGTGGAGGTGGACCCCTTCGACCCGACGTCGACGCCGCGCAAGCACTCCGCGATGGGCCGCTTCAAGCACGAGGGCGCCAACGTGATCGTGGCGCGCTCCGGCCATGTGGTCGCCTACATGGGCGATGACGAGCGCTTCGACTACCTCTACAAGTTCGTCTCCAAGGGCAAGTACCGTGAGGGCGACCGCCGCCACAACATGACGCTGCTGACCGAGGGCGACCTGTATGTGGCCCGCTTCACCGGTGACTCCCCGGCCGCCGAGATCGACGGCACCGGCAAGCTCCCGTCCGACGGCGCGTTCGACGGCTCCGGCGAGTGGCTTCCGCTGGTGGTGGACGGCCGCTCCGCCGTCCCCGGTATGAGCGTCGAGGAAGTCCTGGTCCACACCCGCCTGGCCGCCGACAAGGTCGGCCCCACCAAGATGGACCGCTGCGAGGACGTCCAGCCGAGCCTTCGCACCGGCAAGATCTACGTGGCCTGCACCAACAACTCGGACCGCGGCAAGCCCGGAAAGGAAGGCCCCACCGAGACCAACCCGCGCAGCCTCAACCGTGACGGCCACATCGTGGAGATCACCGAGCGCGGCGACCAGACCTCCACGCGCTTCGCCTGGAACCTGCTCCTGGTCTGCGGTGATCCCGCGAGGAACGGCTCCACCTACTTCTCCGGCTTCCCGAAGGACAAGGTCTCGCCGATCTCCTGCCCGGATAACGTGGCCTTCGACTCCGTGGGCGATCTGTGGATCTCCACCGATGGCGCTCCGAGCACCATCGGCTACAACGACGGCCTCTTCAAGGTCACCCTGGAGGGCCCGGAGCGCGGCAAGGTGGAGCAGTTCCTCTCCGTGCCCCGCGACGCCGAGACGTGCGGCCCCGTCATCCACGACCGCGACCGCACGGTCTTCGTCTCGGTGCAGCACCCCGGCGAGGAGGGCAGCTGGGAAGAGCCGCACTCCTACTTCCCGGACTACGTGCCCGCCGGTGTGAAGCCCAAGCGCGGCCAGGCGCGGGCTCCGCGTCCCGCCGTCGTGCAGGTGCTGCCGCGCTAGTGGTCGAGCGGCGCTGAAGCACAGCCGCTGAGGCACCACGGCTCAGGCACGCCTCGGGCCCCGGAACTGATGTTCCGGGGCCCGAGGCGTTGAGGGGGTCTACTTGTCGCTGCCGGTGAGAACGGGCTCCTCCGCCGGCGCCGGGCCAGGGGTCGGATGATGGCGCTTGCGGAGGAACTGCACGAGGAGCCCGGCTGCCAGGGCCCAGCACGCCGAGCTGAAGCCCCACGCCGAGAACCCTGATGCTGCGACGATGAAGGTCACGCTCGACGAGTCCCAGTGGGCGCGGTCCGCGACAGCGCCGGCGATCGCGGACGCCAGGGTCCCGATGAGGGCCACCCCGGACAAGGCCGCGAGCACCCCCGCGGGGGCGGCGAGCATGATGACGGAGAGGCTCGCCGCACTGAGCCCGAGCAGGATGTAGGTGACGCCGGCGGACACTCCGGCGATCCAGCGGCGGTTCGATGGCCCGGCTTCGGGTCCGGCGGCCAGGGCTGCGCTGATGGCCGCGAGGTTGACGGCGTGCCCTCCGAAGGGCGCCGCGATCAGGCTTCCGGCACCGGTGGTCACGATCGCCGAGCGCCAGGGAACCTGGTAGCCGAAGCTGCCCATGATCGCCGCCCCCGGGATGTTCTGGGACGCCATCGTGATGAAGTACAGCGGCAGCGCGATCCCGGCGATCGCCTGGAGGTCGAAGACCGGCGCGACGAACTCGAGGCGCGGGATGAACGCGGAGCCGCTGAGGTTCACCGCCGACCCGCTGGCACTGGCCGCGACCACGACGACGGCGACGGCGAGCGCGCCGGGCACGGCCCACCGCGGCCGCCACCAGCCGATCAGGAGCCACGCCGCGAGCACCGGAAGGATGGCGAGGGGGCTGCTTGAAAGTTCCTTGAAGGGGGCGACGCACAGCGGCAGAAGGACCCCGGCCAGGACCGCCTGGGCGATGTGAGGCGGGATTCTGCCGACCAGGGAGGCGAGCAAGGGCCACAGCCCGGTGAGGGTGAGCAGCAGTCCGCAGACCAGGAAGGCGCCCACCGCCCCGGGCCAGCCGCTGGGAAGCTCGTGCACGCTCATGAGAAGCGCCGCACCCGGCGTCGACCAGGCCGCCACCAGCGGGATCCTGTGATGCCAGGACAGCAGCAGGGAAGCGGCTCCCACCATGAGGGTGACCATGATGAGGCCGGAGGTCGCCTGCCCCGGGGTGGCGCCGACCGCTTGGAGGCCTCCGAGCACGACGGCGAACGTGGCGGCGAATCCCACGACAGCGCACACCACGCCGGCGGTCAACGGAGTGGCGAGCCCCGAGCGAGGCGTTCCATCTACAGAACGTTCCATATGTGGAACGTATCATGGTGAGATGACATCGCTCAATATCGGCCGCAATGTGCTGGCCCTGCGGGAGGCACGGGGGATGACACTCACCCACCTCGCCCGGGAGGCCGGGATCGGCAAGGGCACGCTGTCCGAGATCGAATCGGGCAAGCGCAACCCCACCGTCGAGACGCTGTACTCCTTGTGCGCGCCGCTCAACGTCCCACTCACCGCCCTCGTGGGCGAATCGCCCGGAGCGATCTCCGAGTCGAGCGGCGGGATGCGCACCACCCTCTTGTCCGTCCGGCGGAACGCGCGGCACACGGTCGAAGTCTTCATCATCGAGATCCCGAAGGGCGCTGCGCACACCTCGCCCGGCCACGGGCCTGGCGTGATCGAGCACCTGGTGGTCACCGAAGGCGCCCTTCGGGTCGGCCCGGTCGGCGAGACGGTCACCGTCGAGGCGGGACATTCCTTCACCTGGACCAGCGACGACCGACACCACTACGCCAGCCCGGGGGGTTCCGGAGAAGGCGTGCTGACGATCATGACTCCGCTTCCGTAGCGCGGCGGACGCGCCTGCCGCGCAGCCGACGTCGTGGTCCCGATCCTGTGGTGAGGCGCAGGCCGAGCAGATTCCCTGGCTTTCCCGCCGGTTTTTCTGGAAGATGGATGAACAATCCAGGGCGACGTGACGTTGGGGGCGAAATGGTCGGCAGTCGGGTTCAGAGGGATCGCAGGGCGATCCCGGGCGTCATGCGGGCCGGTTCCGTCACTCTGTGCACCGTGGCGCTGACGCTGTCGGCGTTTGTGACCGGCCCGGCCGCGCAGGCACTGGATGAGCCGCAACCGGGCGTATCCTCCTCGGCCGAGGTGACCCCGGGGCCGGCACCGAGCGAGCCGCCGGCAGGTGAACCCGGTCCCGGAGAGAGCACCTCTCCTGGCCCTGCACCGTCCCCCGACCCGACGGCGACCTCCGCACCGGCACCCCGGGTCATTCTCCCGGGCTCCGTCACTCTGGAAGGTTCGCCGGCCTCCGGGCATTCGCTCAAGGCGGTGGTTGCGGGCTGGGAACCTGATGTGGTGGTCACCTTCCAGTGGCTGCGCGACGACACCCCTGTCGCTTCTGCGACGGCCGCGGACCACACCATCACTGCTGCCGACGCCGGAACGAAACTGAGCGTGCTCGTCACCGGCACCCGTGAAGGCTCGGAGCCGGTCCAGGTGGAGTCCGACCCGGTCACGGTGCCGGGCGAGCTGCCCGGTGGCACTCCCACGGTCACGGGCCGCGCGGTCCAGGGCGACACCCTGACGGCGTCGCCCGGTAGGTGGCCGGCCGGCTCGACCCTCAGCTACCAATGGCTGCGCAATGGCGCGGAGATCACCGGAGCCACCCGGCCGACGTACGTTCTGACGTCCGACGACGGCGGGCAGAAAGTCTCGGTGCGGATCACCGGCGCCCTGGCCGGCTACCAGGAGGGCGTGAAGACGTCCGCCCCCGTGTCGGTGCTGAGGCTGATGGCGACGTCGGCGCCGACACTGGCGGGGACGGTCAAAGTCGGCTCCGTGCTGACCGCCCAGCCCGGCGCCTGGACGGCCGGGACGGCATTCACGTATCAGTGGCTGCGCGACGGGGCCCCGATCGCCGGCGCCACCCGATCCAGTTACACGGTGGGTTCAGCTGATGTGACCAAGTCGGTTGCCGTGCGGGTCAGAGGGGCGAAGGCCGGTTATGCCGCGGCGACAAGGGCAAGCATCCGCGGCGTGATCGTGCCGCGGATGCTGAAGACCGCGGCGCCCAGTTACACGGGGCAGACGGTCCTGGGCGAGGTGCTGCTGGGAAGGGCCGGCGTCTGGACCGCAGGAACCTCGTTCCGGTACCAGTGGTACCGGAACGGGATCGCGATCCCCACCGCGACCGGGTTGAACTACAAGATGGTCTCCGCGGACCTGGGCAAGCGCCTCATTCTCCGCGTCAGTGGCACGAAAGCGGGGTACGCGCCGGACACCCGCCTGAGCGGAGGGTCCGCAGCGATCCGGCGCCCGGCGCCCGTGGTCTGGCGGCAGAATGATCCCCGCTGGGCGAACATCCGCGTGGGTGTCAGGCTGATCGGACCCTCCGGCTGCGTCCCCAGCGCCACCGCGATGGCGCTGTGGTCCGAGGGCATCAAGACCACCCCTTACGGTGTCGCGCTGACGATGAACCGTCTGGGTGACTACAACCGCACCGTCTCCGGGGCCGGTTCGCGCTCGATCGTCGCGGCCGCCAAGTACTACGGGGTGAAGGCCACCCCGATCACGAACGTCGCGGCTCTGCGCGCTTCGTTGAAGGCCGGTCACTCCGTGGTCGCGCTCATGCGTGGCCCGGCATCCATCACCTGGCCGGGCACCACCCACGCCATCACGCTCTCGGGCTACTCGAGCAGCGGCGCCACCTACGTCCGCAACCCCTACGCCGGCACGGTCAACGACTGGTATCACCCCGACACGCTCTGGTTCTATCAGTCCCTGGACCCGTTCGACCGCAACGCCGGGGCCGTCTTCTGGCAGATCGGATAGGGAGGGGCCGGATCGACGGGTGACCGGCCTGCCGTGGTTTGCGCTCTGTCCCGGCCCGCAGCGACAAGGGGTCTTCCGCCGCCCCGTGGAACCGGACTAGATTCGAAAGCACGATGACCATTCCAGAGCACCGCCGCCACGCCACCGCCTACTGGACCGTCCGCCCGGGTCAGGGCGAACTCCGCGCCGAAGACCTCCCTGAGCCCCAGGACGGCGAAGCCCTGGTCAGAGCCCTCTACTCCGGTATCAGCCGCGGCACTGAGCTGCTCGTCCACCACGGTCAGGTCCCGGACAGCGTCGCGGACACCATGCGCGCCCCGCACCAGGACGGCGACTTCCCCGCACCGGTGAAATACGGCTACCTCTCCGTCGGCGTCGTGGAGCAGGGCCCGGACGACTGGAAAGGCCGGACGGTCTTCTGCCTCCACCCTCACCAGGACCGCTACGTCGTCCCGGTCGGTGGGCTCACCAGGGTTCCCGACGGCGTCCCACCGCGCCGCGCGGTCCTCACCGGGATGGTGGAAACAGCACTCAACGCCCTCTGGGAAGCCGGGCCGCGGCTGGGCGACCGGGTCGCCGTCGTCGGGGGAGGGCTGCTGGGCGGCACTCTCGCGACGCTCTTGACGAAGTTTCCCCTGGGTCGCCTGGAGCTGGTGGACGTGGACCCTGCCAAGAAGCGGATCGCCACGGCGCTGGGCGTTGATTTCGCGCATCCGAACGACGCTCAGCCGGACTGCGACATCGTCTTCCACTGCTCGGCGACGAGTGACGGCCTCCAGCGCAGCCTCCAGCTGGCCGGTGACGAAGCCGAGATCATCGAGCTCTCCTGGTACGGCGACAATCCGGTGCACGTCCCGCTGGGCGAGGACTTCCACGCCCGCCGCCTCTCGATCATCGCCAGCCAGGTGGGTGTGGTCGCGAAAGCCCGCCGCCATCGCCGCAGCACCCAGGAACGCCTCGAAACCGCCGTAGGCCTCCTGGAAGACCCCGCTTTCGACCTCTTCCTCAGCCAGGACACCAGCTTCGCCGAGCTGCCGCAGACCATGGAGAAACTGGCTGAGGACGGCGGCGGGAGCGCCTGCCACGTCGTCAGCTACAGCTCCCCGCAACCGGAGGAATGACCATGTTCAGTCTCACCGTCCGTCGCAGTTTCATGATCGGCCACAGCCTCCCGCGCGAGTCCTTCGGCCCGGCGCAAGGGCTGCACGGCGCGACCTTCGTGGCCGAAGTCGGCTTCCGACGGGCGGAACTGAATGCGGATTCCGTCGTCATCGACATCGGCGCAGCGGGGGACCTGCTTCAGGAGATCCTGGACCGGCTGAACTACCAGAATCTGGACGAGCTGCCTGAGTTCGCCGGGCAGCTCACCACCACTGAATTCCTCGCGCGCCACATCGCCGAGCGCCTGGCAGAGAAGCTGCCCGACGACGCCGGGCTCGACGGGCTCGACGTCACCCTCCGCGAAACCCCGGACGCCTGGGCCGGCTACTCACTCGAATTCATTCGACGGCGATGAACGCCCTCCGCTTCATCGTCCCGGGCAACATCGGGCACCGCTCCGGCGGCAGTGTCTACAACGCCCGGCTCGCGGAGCATCTGGAGGCGCTCGGCGTCCGCACCGAGGTGGTGGCGCTCGACGGCGCGTGGCCGTCCGGGCGGCGCGAAGACCGGGATGCCCTGGCCCAGGCCCTGCGCGACGCGGGCCTCGTGATCGTCGATGGGCTGGTCGCGGTCGGCGCCCCGGACGCCATCGAAGCCTCGGTGCAGGCCGGCGCCCGGGTCTGGGTTCTCTCGCACATGGCTTTCCCCGAACACTCCGGGCTGGAGGGCCGGGCCCTCGCTGCGGCGACCGGCGTCATCTGTCCGAGTTCGTTCGCCGCTGCCCAGCTCATGTCGCTCTATGGACTGGACCGCGTCCACGTGGCCCGGCCGGGAGTTCTGCCGGCCGAAGCCGCCGCCGGATCGCAGCCGCCGCACCTTGTCTGCGTCGCGGCCCTCCTGCCGAACAAGAGCCAGCTCCTCCTCGTCGAGTCGCTGGCCCGGCTCGGTCACCGTTCGTGGACCGCGTCCCTGATCGGTTCGCCGGACGCGGACCCGGCATATGCCGCCCAGGTGGCGGAGGCCGTCGCGCGGTACGGCCTGGAGGACCGCATCCGTCTGACCGGCGAACTCGACGGACAGGAACTGGAGGACGCTTGGCACGCTGCCGACCTCAGCGTCCTGGTCTCCGAGCACGAGACTTTCGGCCTGGCGGTGCAGGAATCGCTGGCGCACGGGGTCCCGGCGATCGTCCGTCGAGGAACCGGGGCGGAGGAAGCGCTCGGCGCAGGCGGTGCGGGCGCCGCGGTGGATCTCGACGGCGGGCCGGACGCCTTGGCAAGTGCCCTGGCGGCCTGGCTGGAGGATCCGGAACTCAGGACCCGGTGGCGGGAGGCCGCTCTGCTGCGGCGCGCGGTCCTTCCCCGCTGGACGGAGACCGCCGAGAGGGTGCTCGCCCTCCTCCGCGGCTGAGGTCGGTCCTGCTGAGTGGCGGGGCACGTCTGGAACTTCGCACCTGATCGGACTAGTCTCGCGAAGACAAGACCCGGTGCGGAGAAACGAGGAAGCCGTGGCGCGACGACGGAGAGCGCTTGTCTGGCCCTGGACGGAGTGGTGGTCCTGGACGGCGCTGCTGGTTTTCCTGATGATCATCGTCGTGCCACTGGTGACCTCCAGGGTGCGGGGCTGTCCAGCCTCCACTGGCTATGGCGACGCCGATCAGTGTGTCGAGACGCCGCTCCTGGGCACCCCGCTCAGCGAGATCATCATGGGGATCTCCGGAGTCGTGGCGGCGTGCGCCCTCATCGGGCTCGTCTGGACCATTCGGCAGAGAGTCTCCTCAGCCAAGCGGTACACGGTCACCCCGGTGAAGAAGCCGGCCCTACAGCTGCCGGCCTGAGTCCATGCGCTGGTGCAGGACCCTGACCACGTCGACGCCGTCGTCGGGGACCACGTAGAAGATCAGGTGGCCGCCGATGGCGTACTTCCGGTACCCGGCGCGGATCTCATCACATGACCTGCCCCGCCGAGGGTCTTCCGCGACGCGTTCCATGGCAGCGTGGAGCTCGCGGATGTAAGTCTCCGCCTGGCGAGCGTCCCAATGCTCCTCCGTATAGTCCCAGATGGACGACAGATCGGCTCGCGCGGAGGGGGTGAGCCGGAAACTCATCCCTTCTTCTCGGCGATGAAAGCTTCCAGGTCGAACGGTTCCGGCATGCCGCTTGCTTCGCCGTCGATCAACGAGGCCCGGAGCGCGGCGAGATGGGTCTCCTGATCCTCCAGCAGCCGAAGCCCTGCGCGGACGGCTTCGCTCGCCGTCCGGAAACGCCCGGATTTCACTTCCCTGGCCAGGAATGCCGCCGAGTGTTCATCCAGGCTGATCGAGGTGTTGCTGCTCATGGGTCCAAAATACCAATAATTGGTATTCCTGGACAGGCATGGCGGAGCCGCCCAAACCCACCCCTGGCCCGCGCCCCGCCCGTGCCCTAGCGTGAGGTCATGACCATGAAGCGATATGCGGGACGGGTGGTGTTCCTGACCGGGGCGGCCCAGGGGATCGGTGCGGCCACGGCACGGAGGCTCTTCGGCGAGGGTGCCACCGTGGTGCTGGCGGACCGGAACACCGATGGCGCTGCGCACGTGGCTGACGAACTCGGCGACCCGGACCGCACCCTGGTGGTGACCTGCGATCTGACGGACCGCGCCTCCGTGGACGGTGCCGTGGCGGCCGCGGTGGAGCGTTTCGGCCGGCTCGACGCCCTGGTCAACGTGGCCGGCGGAGCCCTGCGCCACACGGCTCTGCTGGAGGGGATGGACGACGACGGCTGGAACCGGACGCTCGACCTCAACCTGAGCGGCCCCATGCGCTGCATCCGTGCCGTCGCGCCGCATCTGGGCCGGGGCGGTGCGATCGTCCTGGTGAGTTCGGTCAACGGTCTGCAGGCCTGGGGCGGCGAGTCCTACTCCTCGGCCAAGGCGGGACTCGTGGTGCTGGCGAAGAACCTCGCCGTGGAGCTGGGGCCGGCCGGGGTGCGGATCAATGTCGTGGCCCCCGGGACAGTGCGGACACCCGTGTGGGATGACCAGGGCGGGCCCGACAGGCTCGCCCCGGTGTACCCGCTGGGCCGGGTGGGGGAGCCGGAGGACATCGCCGCGGCGATCGCCTTCCTCGCCTCGGACGACGCCGCGTGGATCACCGGCATCACGCTGCCGGTCGACGGCGGCGGGGGAGCGGGCCCGTTGCACCTCCTGCGCCAGTTGCGGGAGGACTGAGCCGGCTCAGTCGAAACGTGCGAAGGGCGCCGCGTAGCGGAAGGTGCCGCGCTCGCCGTCGTACGCCGGAAGCAGCCGGACCTGGAAGTAGTCGCCCCAGGCGGGGTCCGGCGCCGCGATGCCGTGGCGGGACGCCGCGACCCAGCCGTGGCGGCCGTAGTAGCCCGGGTCGCCCAGCAGAGCGATCAGGGATTCGGCCCGCTGGGTGGCGAGTTCGACGGTGGCGGCCAGCAGCGCGGTACCGACACCTTGCCGCTGGGCGGCCGGAAGAACCGACAACGGCCCGAGGCCGAGCGCCGGCACCGGCAGGTCTTCACCGCCGTCGAGCGTGCCGCGCGTGGACATGACGTGGCCCACCACGGTTCCGTCGTCCTCCGCCACCAGGGCCAGCCCCGGAAGGTACCCAGGATCCTCACGCAACCAGCCCAGAAGAGCCGCTTCGCCGGGATCCGAGGTCTCATCCATGGGAGGCGCCGAGTGGGGCACTCCGCGGAAGGCGGCGGCGGTCAGAGCACGGATGGCGGGGAAGTCTGCGGGCGTCTCGGGCCGGACGATGAGTGGCATGCCTTCACCCTTCCACGACACGGCGTCTCAGTGGAAGCCAAGCTCAGCGGAAGCCGGCCTCAGCGGAAGGCCAGGGTGATGCCGGTGCCGTCGTGCGTGACGCCGATCCCGGTGAGATCCTCCACGTGCACCTCCGGCTTGTGGGCGGCGGAGGCTGCGCCCACGCCGACCACGGGCATCCCCGCCGCACGGGCTGCGGCGATCCCCGCCGCGGAGTCCTCGAAGACCACGCACTGCTCCGGGGCCACGCCGAGCGCGCGGGCGGCCACCAGGAAGCCCTCCGGGTCCGGCTTGCTGTTCCGCACGTTCTCCGCGGTGATCATCAGCGGCGGCAGCGGCACCCCGGCCGCGCCCATCCGGGCCGTGGCGAGTTCCCGGGTGGCGGAGGTGACCAGGGCGTGGGCCGATCCCTCAAGCGCGAGCAGGAATGCCGGCGCTCCCGGCACGGTGCGGACACCGTCCAGCTCCCGGACCTCGCGGGCCAGCATGGCCTGATTCTCCGCCAGATTGAGCTCGTGGTCGCGCTCCGGGAGAAGGACCGCCATGCTCTCCTGGCCCTGGCGGCCGTGGATCACGCTGAGGACACGCTCCGGCTCCAGGCCGTGCCCCGCACCCCATTCGGTCCAGAGCCGTTCGACCACTGACGACGAGTCCACCAGCGTGCCGTCCATGTCGAGCAGCACGGTCTTGACGTTCATGATTTCTCCCATGTCCCCACCCTACGGGCAGGGCAGCGGGCCCACCGGCCGGGACCGGTCCGGTCCGGTCCGCCGCTCACGGGACGAAACGGTACCCCATGCCCGGTTCGGTCACCAGGTGCTCCGGGTGCGCCGGATCCTGCTCGAGCTTCCGCCGGAGCTGCGCCAGATAGACGCGCAGATACTGCGTCTCCTCCGTGTAGGCCGGCCCCCAGACGGAACGCAGGAGATGCTGCTGCGTGACCAGCTTTCCCGAGTTCTCCACCAGGAGCTGCAGCACCGCCCACTCGCGCGGCGTCAGGTGCACCCGCTCACCGTCCCGGCTCACCGACGACGCCGCCAGATCGATCCGGAGCGCACCGGCCTCGACCGCGCCGGGTGCGAAGTCCTGGACCCGGCGCCGCTCCATAGCACGCATGCGGGCCAGCAGTTCGTCGAGGCCGAACGGCTTGGTGACGTAGTCGTCCGCCCCGGCGTCGAGGGCCTCCACCTTGTCCGAGGAGCCGTGCCGGGCCGAAAGCACGATGATCGGGACCTCCGTCCAGCCCCGCAGACCGTGAATGACCTCGGTGCCCTCCATGTCCGGCAGGCCGAGGTCCAGGACCACCACCTGTGGCGGATTCTCGGCGGCGGCGCGCAGTGCCGAGCCCCCGTCCGCGGCCACGGTCACGTCGTAGCCCTCGGCTCTCAGATTGATCTGCAGGGCGCGCAGCAGCTGCGGCTCGTCGTCCACCACCAGCACTTTTCTCATGCCACTTCCTCCCGTCCGTCCAGCCGTGGCCCCGCGTACAGGGGCAGCCGGACCACCATCGTGAGGCCGCCGCCCGGCGTCTCCTCCGCGGTGAGTTCCCCGCCCATGGCCTCGACGAAGCCGCGGGCCACCGCCAGTCCCAGCCCCAGGCCGCTCGCCTGCTCGTCCAACTGCCGGAACGGCTGGAACATCTCGGCCAGCCGGTCGCGGGCCACCCCGCCGCCATGATCCACCACACGCAGTTCGCTGGCGGGCCGCCCGTCCAGGACCGGACCCAGGAGACCGCCGGGCGTCGCCACCAGGACCACGCCGGAGTCGGGCGCGTGCTTGACCGCGTTCTCGACCAGGTTCGCCAGGGCGCGCTCCAACAGGCCGCGGTCCGCGTCGACCGGCGGAAGATTCGGCGCCAGTTCCACCCGCACCTGGCCCTCCCCGACGCCGGACAGCGCCTCCGGGACCACCTCCAGCCAGGAGACCGGTTCATGCAGCACCGTGACGGCGTCCCCGGAGATCCGGGACATGTCCAGGAGATTGGCGATCAGGGACACCAAGCGGTGATTGCAGCTTTCGATGGTCTCCAGCATCTCCTCCTGCTCCTCCTCGGTCATCTTGCTGCGCTGCCGCCGCAGCGCCGTGGCGGCGAGACTGATCCCCGCCAGCGGCGTGCGGAGATCGTGGGACGCCGCCTGCAGCAGTGAGGTCCGGATCCGGTTGCCCTCGGCGAGCTTGACCGTGTCGGCGAGGCTCAGCGCCAGACGGTCCCGTTCCAGCAGTGCCAGGAGATGCGATTCGAAGGCCCGCAGCAGACGACGCTCGCCACCCGAGAGCACCCGGCCGTTCCAGGCGAGCAGCACCGACGCCGTGAGTTCCTCCGCGGTGCCCGCCTCCTCCGGAGTGAGCGGCGCGGAGACGCCGCTGGACGCGCTCAGCCGCCAGCCACCGTCGTCGTCCGGGGAACCCGAGCCGTCCCGCTCGAACAGGGACACGGCCTCCAGCGCGAACTCCTCCCGCACCTGGCGCAGGAAGTCCGCGGGGCTCTGGTCACTGGCCAGCGACGACGACGCCAGCTCGTTCAGCGTGACCGCTTCGGCCCGCGCGCGGCGGGCCTCCACGCTGCGCCGGGCGGAGAGGCCCACCACCAGCGAGACGGCGATCGCCACCCCGAGGAACACGATCAGGGCGAAGAGATTCTGCGGATCCGAGATGGTGAACGTGTCCACCGGGGGTGTCACGAAGTAGTTCAGCAGCAGCGAGTCCAGGACGGCCGCCGGGACCGCCGGTTTGAGGCCGCCCACGAACGCCACCGTGATGACCACGCAGAGATGCGCGAGCACATGCGTGGCCAGGTCGAGGCCCTGGAACGGGGAGAGCAGCAGCGTGATGAGCGGAGGTCCCACGACCGCCAGCACGAAGCCCAGCGTGGTCCGGAGCCGCCCCAGCGACGGCGCGGTGGTCGGCAGGGCCGCCTGGCGGCCGGTGAAGGGATGGGTCACGAGGTGGACGTCGATGTCCCCGGAGCCGCGCACCACGGCATTGCTGACCCCGGTGCCGAGGAGCTGGTGCAGCCGCCCGTGCCGGGACACCCCGATGACGATCTGCGTGGCATTCGCGCCCCGGGCGTAGTCGAGGAGCGACGCCGCCGCGTCCTCGCCGGACACGTGGACGAAGCGGCCGCCCAGGTCCTCCACCAGGCGCTGCTGGGCGCCCAGCCGGCCCGCGGAACCGTCGTCCAGGCCGTCGGCGCGGCGCACGTGCACGGCCAGGAGGTCGCCGTCGTTCACCCGGGACAGGATGCGGGCGGCCCGCCGCAGGAGGACCTCGCCCTCCGGCCCGCCGGTCAGGCCCACCACGATCCGTTCGCGGGCGGGCCAGGTGCCTTCGATGCCCTGATGCTCGCGGTAACGGGCCAGGCCCTCGTCCACCCGGTCGGCCAGCCAGATCAGGGCGATCTCGCGCAGTGCGGAGAGGTTGCCGAGGCGGAAGTAGTTGGCCAGGGCGGCGTCGATGTTCTCGGCCGGGTACACGTTCCCCTGGCTCAGGCGCTGGCGGAGCAGCTCGGGGGCGATGTCCACCAATTCGATCTGGTCCGCATGACGCACGACGGCGTCGGGGACGGTCTCCTGCTGTCTGGTCCCGGTGATGGCCTGGACCACGTCGTGGAGTGACGCCAGATGCTGGACGTTGACGGTGGAGAGGACGTCGATCCCCGCGGCGAGCAGTTCCTCCACGTCCTCCCAGCGCTTGGCGTTCCGGCAGCCGGGGGCGTTGCTGTGGGCGTATTCGTCCACGACGGCGACGGCCGGCGCACGGTCCAGCACGGCGTCGAGGTCCATCTCCTCCAGCACGGTGCCGCGGTGGGTGTGGCGGCGGAGCGGGACCGCCTCCAACCCGTCCAGCAGGCGGGCGGTCTGGGGCCGTCCGTGGTCCAGGGCCACGGCCACCACGACGTCCTCCCCCGCCGCGCGGAGCCGGTGCGCCTCCTCCAGCATGGCGTAGGTCTTGCCGACGCCCGGGGCCGCCCCGAGGAACACCCGCAACCGGCCGCGTCTCATGCGCCGATCCTAACAGCGTGGGCGCGGACCGTGCGGGTGGCCGCCGGGCAGTCCACTAGTGGCTCCCGGCCTGCGGCGGGACTCCCCGCATCCGCTCTCCCACGGCCAGATTCAGCGTGGTGGTGTTGACGGATTCCTGGCCCAGCAGTGATTCGACGCCGGTGGTGGTGGACCCCTGGATGAGCGTCTTCACCTCGCCCAGGCCCAGCCCGGTGGCCCGTGCCACGCGCGGCGCCTGGAGGGCGGCATAGGCGGGGGAGATGTCCGGGTCCAGGCCGGAGGCGGAGGACGTCACCGCATCCTCCGGAACCGCCGACGCCGGAACCCCCTCACGGGCGGCGACCGCGGCCCGGGCCGTGGCCTTCGCCTCCGCCAGCGCGGCCGCTGTGGGGGCGAGGTTCGTGGCGGAGGACGTCTTCGGGTCCCAGGCCACGGCGGACGGCCGGGGGAAGAAGAACCGCTTCTCCGTCTCCGGCACCGGCTGGGCCAGCAGCGAGGACGCGGCCGCCGAGCCGCTCACGTTCTGGATCGAACCGTTCGCCTGCGCCGGCGCCACCCCCTGGCCGAGGGCGAAGACCGCCAGAGGATACAGCCCGCCCAGGATGACGGTGAGCAGGGCCAGCAGGACGAAGGCCACGCGGAATTGACGCAATGTCGCGGTCATGGGGTGCTCCTACGCGAGTCCGGGCAGCAGAGCCACCACGAGGTCGATGAGTTTGATGCCGAGGAACGGCGCGATCAGGCCGCCGACGCCGAACACCAGCAGATTGCGCCGCAGCGCGTTCTGGGCGCTCACGGCCCGGTACTTCACGCCTTTGAGCGCGAGCGGCACCAGGGCCACGATCACCAGGGCGTTGAAGATCACGGCCGAGAGGATCGCGCTCTGCGGGGAGTACAGGCCCATGATGTTCAGCAGCCCCAGGCCCGGGTACGCCACGGTGAACAGGGCCGGGATGATGGCGAAGTACTTCGCCACGTCATTGGCCACGGAGAAGGTGGTCAGAGAGCCGCGGGTGATGAGCAACTGCTTGCCGATCGCCACGATGTCCAGGAGCTTGGTGGGATCCGAGTCCAGGTCCACCATGTTGGCCGCCTCCTTGGCGGCCTGGGTTCCCGAGTTCATCGCCACCCCCACGTCCGCCGCGGCGAGCGCCGGGGCGTCGTTGGTGCCGTCGCCGGTCATGGCCACGAGGCGGCCCGCGGCCTGCTCCTGATGGATCCGGGCCAGCTTGTCCTCCGGCGTCGCTTCGGCGAGGAAGTCGTCCACCCCGGCCTGCTCGGCGATGGCCGCGGCGGTCAGCGGGTTGTCGCCCGTGATCATGACGGTCCGGATCCCCATGGTGCGCAGCGTGGTGAAGCGCTCGGCGATCCCGGGTTTGACCACGTCCGCCAGTTCCACGGTGCCCAGCACCTGGACTCCGCCCAGGGCGTCCTGGCGCGCCACCACCAGCGGCGTGCTGCCGCGCCGGGAGAGCTCGTCCACGGTGTCCGCCACCTCGGCGGGAAGCCCGCTGCCGCCGTCTTCGGCCCACTGCCCGACGGCGGCCGCGGCCCCCTTGCGCACCTTCACGCCGTGGTGGTCCAGGCCGCTCATCCGCGTCACCGCCGTGAACTCCACGGCCTCGGCCGGATCCGGTCCGGCGAACAGATCCTCCAGGGCGGGCCGGTTCCGTGCCGGGGCATCGCCGAGGCTTTCGGCCAGCTCCACGATCGACCGGCCCTCCGGGGTCTCATCGGCCAGAGAGGACAGCCGGGCCGCGTCCACCAGGTCATCACGGTCCACGCCCGGGGCCGGGAAGAACTCGACCGCCCTGCGGTTGCCATAGGTGATGGTGCCGGTCTTATCCATCATGAGTGTGGTGATGTCGCCTGCGGTCTCCACGGCGCGGCCGCTGGTTGCGAGGACATTGTGCTGGACCAGACGGTCCATCCCGGCGATGCCGATCGCGGGGACCAGGGCGCCGATGGTGGTGGGGATCAGGCAGACCAGGAGGGCCACCAGCACGATGGGGCTCGGGACCGCTCCGGCCAGCTGTGAGAACGGGACCAGGGTCACGGTGACCACCAGGAAGGTGATGGTCAGCGCCACGAGCAGGACGTGCAGCGCGATCTCGTTGGGGGTGCGCTTGCGTTCGGCGCCTTCCACCAGGGCGATCATGCGGTCCAGGAATGTGGCGCCCGGCTCGGCGCTGATCCGGACCACGATCCGGTCGGAGAGCACCGTGGTGCCACCCGTCACGGCGGAGCGGTCGCCGCCGGACTCCCGGACCACCGGGGCCGATTCACCCGTGATCGCGGACTCGTCCACCATGGCCAGACCCTCCACGATCTCGCCGTCGGAGGGGATGACATCCCCAGCCTCGCACACCACCAGATCGCCACGGTGGAGTTCGGAGGCCGCGACCGTCTCCTCGGCGGCACCGGAGAGCTTCCGAGCCTTCAGCCCTTCCCGGCTGGCGCGCAGGCTCTCCGCCTGGGCCTTGCCGCGGCCCTCCGCGAGGGCCTCGGAGTAGTTCCCGAACAGCACCGTGAGCGCCAGCCACACGGTGACCGCCAGGCTGAACCCGGCCTCCGGCGAACCGGAGGCGAACTGCCCCACGCAGACCAGGAGGGAGACGGCCGTGCCCACCAGGACGGTGAACATGACCGGGGAATGGGCCATGGCCCGGGGCGAGAACTTCTTCAGAGCCAGGGGCAGGGCGCCCAGGAGGGTCTTGCGGTCCCACGTGTTCCGGCGCTTGTAGCTGTGGCCGGAGAACTCCTCCTCGCGGGGAGCGGGTGTGGCCTCGGGTAGGGTGGTGTGTTCGTCGAGCGCGGTTTTCATGACAGGGTGCCTTCTGCGAGCGGGCCCAGAGCGAGGGCTGGGAGGTAGTTGAGTGCGGTCAGCAGGACCGCGACGGTGCTGAGCATGACGGCGAACAGGCCGCCGTGGGTGGGAAGCGTGCCGGCCGACGCCGGGACCCGGGGCTGGGTGACGAAGGCGCCCGCCAGGGCCAGGACCAGGACGATCCCCACGAAGCGTCCCAGCCACATGGCGATGCCGAGCATGGTGGACAGGGCAGGGCCGGAGCTGGTGATGCCGCCGAACGCGGAGCCGTTGTTGTTGGCGCCGGACGTGAAGGCGTACAGGACTTCGCTGAACTGATGCGGTCCCTGCGCGGGAGCCTGGGACAGGATCCCCGGGACCAGCACCGCGATGCCGGACAGGACCAGGATCAGGACCGGCACCACCAGGAGGTAGAGCGCCGCGAGCGTCATGTGCCGGGCCTGGACCTTCTTGCCCAGGTACTCGGGTGTCCGGCCGACCATGAGTCCTGCCAGGAAGACCGTGACCACGGCGATCACCAGCATCCCGTACAGACCGGAACCCACCCCGCCCGGGGCCACCTCGCCCAGCATCATGTTGAGCATGGCCAGGCCGCCGGCCAGCGGGGGCAGTGAATCGTGCGCGGCGTTGACCGCGCCCGTGGACGTCAGCGTGGTGGCGGAGGCGAACACCGAGCTCGCGGCGGGGCCGAAGCGCTGCTCCAGACCCTCCCCGGCGCCCGGGAAAGCGGACATCGCCCAGGCCATCGCCGTCGTCGTGAGCGCCCAGAGGCCGCCCATGACGCCCAGGACCGTGTAGCCCTGGCGGGCGTCGCCGGCCATCCGCCCGAAGACGTAGGGCAGGGCGGACGGGATCAGGAGGATCAGGAAGACCTCGAAGAGTGACGTGAAGGAGTTCGGGTTCTCGAACGGGTGCGCCGAGTTCGCGTTGAAGTACCCGCCGCCGTTGGTGCCCAGGAGCTTGATGGCCTCCTGGCTCGCCACCGGACCGCCCGGGATGGTCTGGGACGCACCCGTGAACGGATTGGTCACGGTGCCGCCCCAGAAGTTCTGCACCACGCCGGCCACCACGAGCACGACGGCGCCCAGCACGGCGAGTGGGAGCAGCACCCGGAGAGTGACACGGACCAGATCGGCCCAGAAGTTGCCCAGGTGACTCGTGCCGAAACGGGTGAGCCCCCGCATCAAGGCCACGGCCACGCTGATGCCCACCGCGGCGGACAGGAAGTTCTGCACGGCCAGCAGCGCCATCTGCGCCCCGTAGCCGAGCGTGGTCTCCGGGACGTACACCTGCCAGTTGGTGTTGGTGACGAAGGAGATGGCGGTGTTCATCGAGGTCCACGGATCCACCGCGCCCGGTCCGCCGGGGTTCCAGAGCCCCTGGAGCCGGAGCAGCAGGTAGATGACCAGCACGGAGACGACCGAGAAGGCCAGGACGCTGCGGGCGTAGCCGAGCCAGCCCTGCTCACGGGAGGACGACACCCCGGACAGGCGGAACAGGACCCGTTCCACGCGGGAGTCCTTGCGGCCTTCCAGCGCGGCATGCAGGTAGAGACCCAGGGGTTTGTGCAGCACACCCAGGAGCAGCACCAGCACCGCGATCTGGGTGACGAAGGAGAGCCAGGAGAACTGCATCACTGCCCCTTGTCGGAAGATTTGTCGGAAGAGATGAGGGAGACCACCAGGTAGACCAGCAGCGCTGCCGCCACCAGCCCCAGGAGGGCCCAGATCAGGACGTCGACGGTCATTTCCGTCCCACCACCTTGTCGATCGCACTGGCCAGCCAGACCATGGCGCCGGACAGGAGTACGAAGACCCCCACCGCGATCACGTCGTCCATCACACGTTCCTTTCGCCGCCCGGTGCGGGCGGACCATTCGCACTGGGCGCGGTTCACGCCGCACCCCGGACCGCGCTGCGGCCCACACCATCAGTGAAGTCCTGCGAGGGGCCGTTGACGCCGCCTTTTACGCTTCCTTGATGCGGGCGGGAGGAACCTTTGCGTTTCCTTTACGCGGTGCGTGGGAGAGCGGTCCCGGCCGGGCTCGGACGGCGTGGGGACCGCTCACTACACTGGTCTGGTGACTGAGCTCTCCGCCCTCGCCTCCGCCCGGATCGTCGTCGCTGAACTGCTCGACGGCGGTGTGCGGCACGTGGCCGTCTCGCCGGGGTCGCGCTCGGCGCCACTCGCCTACGCGCTCGCCGAAGCGGAGGCCGAGGGACGCCTCACCCTGCATGTGCGGATCGACGAGCGCGCGGCCGCCTTCACTGCGCTGGGCGTGATCCTGGGCAGCGGGGCCCCGGCCGCCGTCGTCGTGACGTCGGGGACGGCCGTGGGCAATCTCCTGCCGGCCGTCATGGAGGCCGATCACGTCGGAGCCCCGCTCGTGGTGCTCTCCGCGGACCGGCCGCTGGAACTGCGTGGCACGGGCGCCAGCCAGACCACGGAGCAGATGGACCTGTTCGGCGAGCACGCGCGCTTCGCCGTGGATGTTCCCGCCGGGGACGATCCTCAGCGGGGGATCCGGACCGCGCTCAGCGCCGCGACCGGGGCCTTCGAGGAGCTCTCGCCCGGCCCGGTCCAGGTGAATCTGGCGTTCCGCGACCCGCTGCTGCCCGGCCCGGACGCGGAGTTCCCGGCCGCTTCCGAGCGCCGGCCGTTCCACTTCGCCCCGGACCCCGCGCCGATCCACTACGACGCCCCGGACGGCCTGGCGGAGCACCGCACCCTGGTCCTGGCCGGGCACGACGCCGGACCGATCGCCGAGGCCTTCGCCCGTGCCCACGGCCTTCCGCTGGCCGCCGAGCCGAGTTCCAATGCCCGCTTCGGCCCGAACGCCGTGGGCCCGTACCGGCTGCTGCTGGACCGCTTCGGCCCGGAGTCCGCCGAGCCGCTGGAGCGGGTGGTGGTGTTCGGGCGGCCCACCCTCTCGCGTCCGGTGACGGCCCTTCTGGCTCGGCAGGACATCCCGCTGGCGCTCTACGAGCCCGTCCCCGTGGCCTGGTACCAGCCGGGCCGCCGTCTGGAACGGCCCATCAGCACTCTGCGGGAGCTCTCGGAGTTCGCCGGGGTGGCGCCGGAGGGCTGGCTCGACACCTGGCTCCTGGCGGGGGAGAAGGCGCAGCACGGCATCGAGCAGGTGCTCGCCCAGGAGCCCGGGCTCACCGGGCCGGCCGTCGCGGCGGCGGTGTGGGCGTCCGCCCGGGGCCAGCTGGTGCTCGGCTCCTCCAACGGCATCCGCGATGCCGACCTCGCCGCCGCCCCCACCTTGGATCCCTTGGCCACGGTGCAGGCCAACCGGGGTCTCGCCGGCATCGACGGCATGACCTCCACCGCGGTGGGCGTGGCGCTGGGTTCGGGCCGGGAGACCACACTGCTGTGCGGCGATGTCACCTTCCTGCACGACGCCGGCGGGCTCTTCCTCGGCGCGGGTGAGGCGGAACCGGATCTGCGCGTGGTGGTGCTCAACGACCAGGGCGGCGCGATCTTCAGCACCCTGGAGCACGGTGCGCTGGGCGGTGGGTACGAGGCCGCCGTCGAACGCCTCTTCGGCACCCCTCACACGGTCCGGCTCGACGCCCTCGCCGCGGCATACGGCGTCCCGCACGGTGCCGTGACGACGACGGCGGAACTCGACGCGGCGCTCGCCGAACCGGTGCGGGGCCGCAGTGTGCTGGAGGTCCGGTGCTCGCGCGACGGCCTCCGGGACCTCCACGCCCGCATCCGCGAAGCACTCTGAGAACCCTCGCGCCTCCTCACCACCACCCCGCCACTTCTCATCCCACCACGGTCCGTACTCACCTCGCCTCCTCAACGACTGCTCCGTAGGTGTCGTTTTGGGTGGTCAAAACGACACCTACGGAGCAGTCGGCGGGGTTTTGGGGAGCTGGGGTTCCCGGTCGCGTGGTCGCGGCGTAGCCTGAGGGCATGGCTGGGGGAGCTGAGGGCCCGAGGGCTGCTGAGAAGTTCGCGAAATCCACGGGACGTTCGATGGTGATCGCCGGACTCCTGGCCGGTGCGCTGACGGGGTGCACTTCTGCGGCAGCGCCGGACGGCACAGGTTCCGCGGGAGCTGCCCCACCGTCGTCGTGCAGCGCCGTGACGCCGGTCGCCACCAGCGCCGCCCTGCCCGCCGGTCGCTACGATGCCGGGTGCCGCCAGGGTCAGACGGATGCCAAGGTCTTCGACCCGATGAAGCAGGTCATCTCCCTCGACCCCCTCTTCATCCGGGACAACTTCTCCGGTTCCGCGACACCGCAGTTCGACGGCGCGGTCCAGTGGATGAAGGACCCGTTCTTCGTCCGGGCCGGCCGTACGGTGACGGTCACGGTGGCTCCGGACCAGCAGCGGAGCGTGGGGCTCGTGGCGGAGTACGGCGCGAGGGAGGGGAACACCTCCATCACCTTCACGGCGTGCCCGGCGTCCGTGACGCCCTACACCTGGTGGCCGGGCGGGTTCCTCGTGCACGGGGGAGACGCCGTGTGTATGCGTCTGACGGTCGCCGTCGCCGGAGCGGAGGGCGTGCGGAAGCCGGTCATCCCGGCGGGTGACATCGCGTGCCCAGCGTCTTGGTGACCTCTTAACCATCGATTGCTCCGTAGTTGTCGTTCTGGGCAGCCAAAACGACACCTAGGGAGCAGTCGATGGGGAGGGGTCGTCAGAGCACCCGGCTCAGGAACTCCTTGGTCCGGGCGTGCTGCGGGTTGGCGATGATCTCCCGGGGGTCGCCGGATTCCACCACCACGCCGCCGTCCATGAACGTCAGGGTGTCGCCGACCTCACGGGCGAACCCGATCTCGTGGGTCACCACGATCATGGTCATGCCCGACTTGGCCAGATCCTTCATCACGTTCAGCACATCGCCCACCAGCTCCGGGTCCAGGGCCGAGGTGGGCTCGTCGAAGAGCATCACCTCGGGATCCATGGCCAGCGCACGGGCGATCGCCACGCGCTGCTGCTGACCACCGGAAAGCTGCGAGGGGTAGTGGTTGATGCGGGAGCCGAGGCCCACCATGTCCAGGAGTTCCGCCGCCCGCTTCTTGGCGACGGACTTGCTCTGACCCTTGACCTGCATGGGCGCCTCGATGACGTTCTCCAGCGCGGTCATGTGCGGGAAGAGGTTGAACCGCTGGAACACCATGCCGATGTTCTGGCGCTGCGCAGCGATCTCCTTGTCCTTGAGATCGTGCAGCTGGCCGTTCTTCTCGCGGTAGCCGATCAGCTGGTCACCCACGTGGATGAGGCCGGCGCTGATGGTCTCCATGAGGTTGACGCAGCGGAGCATGGTCGACTTGCCGGAACCGGAGGGCCCGATGACGACGGCGACCTCACCCTGCTTGACCGTCAGGTCGATGCCCTTGAGGACATGGTGTTGCCCGTAGTACTTGTGCAGGCCCTCGATACGGACGAGGGGCTTGTTGATATCAGTCATGATCCTGAGCCTTACTGTCCGGACATTCGCGGTGCGCCTTCGGCCAGCATCTGAGCCTTGAGTGCCTCCGGATTGATCACCTGGGGTGCGCCGCCGTCAACGCCTCTGCCGTAGTACTTCTCCAGGAAGTGCTGGCCGACCATGAGAATGCTCGTGATGACCAAGTACCAGATCGCGGCGACGATGAGCAGCGGGACCGGGAGGTAAAGACGGTTGGCGAGTGCGTTGGTGACGAAGGTCAGATCCAGGGTGAACGGCACGGCGAGCACCAGGGAGGTGGTCTTCAGCATGCCGATGGTCTCGTTGCCGGTCGGAGGCACGATGATCCGCATGGCCTGCGGCAGGACGATACGCCACATGATCTTGCCGTTGGACATGCCCAGGGCCTGTGCGGCTTCCATCTGGCCCTTGTCCACGGACTTCAGACCTGCCCGGAAGATCTCGGCCAGGTAAGCCGACTCGTTGAGGCCCAGGCCCAGGATGGCGGCCACGGTCGCAGTGATCACGGTCGACGTGTCGACGCTGAACCACTGTGGACCATAAGGGATCCCGGCGCTGATCTTCGGGTAGAGCACTGCGATCAGGCCCCAGAAGATCAGCTGGGTGTACACCGGGGTGCCACGGAAGAACCACACCCAGAACCAGGCCGACCAGCGGAGGACCGGGTTGTCGGATTGCCGCATGACTGCCAGCAGGATGGCGAGGATGATCGCGATGGCCATGGAAGCCACGGTCAGCAGCAGGGTCCAGCCCACACCCTGCACGACTTTGACGTCGAGGATGTACTTGCCCACCACGTCCCAGTGGAATTCCTTATTGGTGAAGACATTCACCAGGATGGCGGCGACCACACCGATGATGATGACCGCACTGACGATGCGTCCGGGGTGCCGCACCGGCACTGAATGATTCAGTACCGGTGCGTCGTCTTTGTGACTCATGATCTACCTGAGCTTCTGGGGAGAGAGCGGATCAGGACGCGGCCGGAGCCGGGTTCAGCTCGGACTTGGTGATCGCACCTTCGGAGTTGCCCCAGGCGTCGAGGATCTTCTTGTAGGAGCCGTCCGCGATGAGGCTGTTCAGGGTGTCCTGGACCAGCGTCGCCAGAGCCGTGTCGGCCTTGGCCACGGTCACGCCCTGGGGAGCGGCGTCGTAGATGTCACCGATCTTCTCGAGCTGGCCGTTGGTCTGGGTCAGCGCGTAGCCGATGATGGGGGAGTCGGCGGCCATCGCGTCGATGGAGCCGTTGACCAGGCGCGTGGTGACATCCGTCTGGTTCTTCAGGGTCACGATGTCGATCGGCTTCTTGCCGGCGTCGACGCACTTCTTGTTGCGGTCCTTCAGGTCCGGGTCCTCCTGGACGGTGCCGGTCTGGACGCCGATGGACTTGCCGCAGACGTCGTCGAGGCTGAAGCCCTTCGGGTTGCCCTTCTTGACGGCCCAGGTGGTGCCGGCCTTGAAGTAGCTGACCATGTTGACGGCCTGCAGACGCTCCTTGTTGATGGTGAAGGAGGAGATGCCCAGATCGTACTTGGGGCCGAGCGCGGGGAGGATGCCGGTGAATTCGGCGGTCTGGACCTGGACCTTCAGGCCGAGCTTGGCGCCGATGGCCTTGGCGATGTCCACGTCGTAGCCGATCGGGGTCTGGCCGTCGGCGTCGAGGAACTCGGCCGGGGCGTAGCTGGTGTCGGAGCCGACCGTCAGGGTGCCCTTGGACTTGATCGCGGCCGGAACCTTGGCGGCGAGTGCGTCGTCCTTCTGGATGGTGCTGGGGTCGAACGTTGCAGCGCTGGAGGAGCCCGACGACGGCTTGGAGCCGCCGTCCGCCGTCTCGGAGGCGTTGGTGCAGGCGGAGAGTGCGAGGGCGCCGATGGCCAGCACGGCTGCCGTCTTGACCTTGGTGCTGCCGAGGATGGAGCGGTTGAACATCATGTTTTTTACCCTTTGTTGCGCTGGGACCTGGAGTTGAGTCCGCTTAAGTGTAGTCACGCTCTGAGAGGTGCGTCACAGTCAACTTGCATTGACTATTGGACAACGCGAGGCGGCGAAGCACAAGCCTGGAATGTTGCCTCTTGGTAAATTTTCCAGGCGACCTCTCGATGTGACTCCCATCACTAAAGCTCAGATCCGGCGCGGACGGTGAGCGAAAAACGCCAATTTGTCCGGTATCCCGGACGCGAAGGAAGTGCTTCGGAAAACGCGCGCAATCGCGCATTGAGTGCGGCGAAGGACGCGGCATGCCGAAGAAGATGCTATCGGGTGAGACCAGTGCCGAAGCCGCCGGTTCAGGACCTCAAAGCCTCAGGCCTTGACGTTGAGCGCTTCCAGCATCGGGCGGAACTTCGCCCAGGTCTCCGCGAGCTCGGACTCGGGGATCGATCCCTCCACGACGCCGCAGCCGGCGAAGAGCCGCGCCGTCGACCCGTCCAGGAGTCCGCCGCGCAGCCCGATGCCCCACTCGCCGTTCCCGGCGGCGTCGAGCCAGCCCACCGGCCCGGCGTAAGGCCCGCGGTCCAGGTGCTCCAGTTCGCGGATGATGGCGCCCGCCGGCAGGGTGGGCGTTCCGCACACGGCGGCGGTCGGGTGAAGGGCGTTGACCAGCGCGAGGGAGGACGGGATGTGCCCTTCGGCGTCCAGGAGCTCGGCCTTCACATCGGAGGCGAGGTGCCACACATTGGGCAGCTCCAGGATGAACGGCTCTTCATGAGCGTCGGTGGCCTCGGAGAACGGCTCCAGGGCGTTGACCAGGGAATCGATGGCGATCTGGTGTTCGTGGCGCTGCTTCACCGAACCGGCGAGGACCCGTTCGGCGAAGGCGGTCTCGTCCTCGTCCGCGGTGCGTTCCACGGCGTCCCGGCGGTCCAGGGTCCCGGCGAGGACGCGGGCCTGGGCGGTGCGGCCGACCACCTGGATGAGCATCTCCGGGGTCGCTCCGACGAAGCCGTCCACCCGGTACGTCCAGCATTCGCGGTACTGCCGCGCCAGCCGGGCCAGGACGTTCTCGGGGACCACGGCGGAGGGCAGATCCACCTCGACGTCACGGGCCAGGACGATCTTCTCGACGGCGCCAGAGCGGATGCGCGCCACGCCTTCCTGGACGGCGGCCATCCACTCCGCCTCGCTCAGTGAGCCCGGGCGGATGGGGGCGTTCAGCGTGGGGCGCTGCGCGGCGTCGTCGTCCGAGGACTGCGGACGGGGGAGCAGGCGCTCGACGGCGTCGCGGACGTCGTCCTCCGACGGCGCGGAGTCCGCGAAGGTCGACAGCGTCGCCCAGCGCAGGCCGTTCCGCTGGCCGATGACGAGTTCGGGCACCACGAGGCGCGAGGCGTAGCCGGATGTCTTGGAGAACGCGAAGGACCCGAACGCGGCAGGACCGGTGCCGGGAAGGCCGAGGGGGTCGTTGACCTGCGCCGTCAGTGACAGGGCGCGCCACCATTGCTCGGCGAGCATGAAACGTTCCGGGCCGGAGACCTCGAAGCGGGTCACTGCGCCGAAGCCGAGGAGGCCCGAACCGCGGCGGATCCAGCTCAGCGCGACGGCGGGGGCATGAGGGTCGGCGAGGAAAGCCGCCAGACCGTCCTCGGAGGCGTCCTCGCCCAGAGGTACGGTGGTGCTCTTCAGCGTGCTGCTCATGATGGAACAAGGGTACTCCTGAACTGCGCTTCGTCCTGTTCAGAGGCTGTTCCGTCCGTCCCCTCCGAACCGTCATGAGGAGAGCGTGGTCACACGGAATCCGTGGTCGTCGCGAATGTTTGCGACAATGAGACGGTGAGCAGCACACCGATCCGAGCCTCGCTCGACAAGCGCCCCGAAGAAGTAGCCACCATGTTCGACGATGTTGCGCCGAAGTACGACGTGGTCAACGATGTCCTGTCCCTCGGGCAGACGCGGCGGTGGCGCAAGATCGTCTTCGATGCGGTCGGCGCGGTTCCGGGGCAGCGCGTCCTCGACCTGGCGGCCGGCACCGGCACCTCCAGCGAGCCCTACGCGGATGCCGGGATCGACGTCGTGGCCTGCGATTTCTCCCTCGGCATGCTCAAGGTCGGCAAGCGCCGCCGCCCGGACATCGACTTCGTGGCCGGCGACGCCATGAACCTCCCGTTCGAGGACGACAGCTTCGACGCCTGCACCATCTCCTTCGGCCTGCGCAACGTGAACGAACCGCGCAAAGCCCTCGCCGAGATGCTCCGCGTCACCCGCCCCGGCGGCCGGATCGTCGTGGCGGAGTTCTCCCACCCGACCGTCCCCGTCTGGCGCACCATGTACACCGAGTACCTCATGCGCGCGCTCCCCGCGATCGCCCGCAAGGTCTCCTCCAACCCGGACGCCTACGTCTACCTGGCCGAGTCGATCCGCGCCTGGCCGAACCAGGACGAACTGGCACACTGGCTCCAGGACGCCGGCTGGGAGGACGTCGCCTACCGCAACCTGAACGGCGGCATCGTCGCCGTGCACCGCGGCGTCAAGCCCCTGACCGACGACGCCGCAGCCTCCATCGCACGCCCGGCGCCTGCCGCGCGCTAAAGGGAGCCCGGTGAACGTTCTCATTGTCGGCGCGGGTCCCGCCGGGTCCACCGCTGCGCACTACCTCGCCCAGGACGGCCATGAGGTCACGGTCCTGGAGAAGACGTCGTTCCCGCGGGAGAAGGTCTGCGGTGACGGGCTCACCCCGCGCGCGGTGCGTGAGATCCAGCGCCTCGGTCTGCCCCACGAGGAGGCCGACGGCTGGCGCCGGAACAAGGGCCTGCGCCTGATCGCCGGCGGCCGCCAGGTGGAGCTCGCCTGGCCCGAGGTCGGCGACTTCCCGCAGTACGGCCTGATCCGGACGCGCCTCGGCTTCGATGAGGCACTGGCCCGGCACGCGGAGGCCTCGGGCGCCACCGTCCTGGAACGCCATTCCGTCACCGAAGCGCTGCGCGACGATTCCGGACGCGTCGTCGGCGCCCGGGCCGCGATCCTCGATGAGCGCGGACGCAAGACCGGCGAGACGCGCGACTTCCACGCCGACGTCGTCCTTGCGGCAGACGGCAACTCGACCCGCACGGCAGTCTCCCTCGGCGTGGCCAAGCGCGACGACCGTCCCCTGGGCGTGGCCGTCCGCGGCTACTACACGAGCCCCCGGCACGAGGACGACTGGATGGAGGGCTGGCTCGAGCTCCCCGGCAAAGACGGCAAGCCCCTGCCCGGCTACGGCTGGATCTTCGGCGTCGGGGACGGCACTTCGAACGTCGGCCTGGGCATCCTCAACTCCTCCAAGGAATTCGGCCGCCTCGACTACAAGCAGGTCATGCGCGACTGGGTCGCCGCCATGCCGGGCGAGTGGGGCTACCGCGAGGAGAACCTCGTGGGCGAGATCCGCGGCACCGCCCTCCCCATGGGCTTCAACCGCACCCCCCACCATCTCCCGGGCATGCTGCTCCTCGGCGACGCTGGCGGCATGGTCTCGCCATTCAACGGCGAGGGCATCTCCTACGCGATGGAGTCCGCGCGTTTCGCCGCCGAGCACCTCATCGACGCCGATCGGGCCGCCCGCAGCGCCACCTCGGTGGGCGCCGCCGAACGTGCGCTCGACGCCGGCCTGGCCGCCTACGCCACCCAGGTGCGTGACGAGTGGGGCAGCCACTTCACACTCGGCCGGGTGTTCGCACGAATGATCGGCAATCCGCGGATCATGAAGCTGGCCCTCCGCACAGGCATGCCGCTGCCCGCCCTGATGCGGTTCGTGGTGCGCATGCTCGCGAATCTCACGGACCCCCGTTCGGGGCGTTTCGAGGACTCCGTGATCGCTCTGCTCGAACGACTGGTGCCCGCCACCTCGAACACCGGAACGGCGCCCGCTCCGCGTGCGTCACAGACCCTCCCCGCGACTCGTTAGGCTTTAACCGTGAGCACACCCGCAGACCGCACCTGGACGCACGCCGGACACGGACTTCCCAGCGCCGTGGAACCCGAGCCGAGCACCACGGCCATCGCCACCGGACTGACCTTGCCGCGTGGCTTCGCCGCCATCTCCGAGGATCAGGTGATCGGCCCCGCGCTGACCACCAATCTGGCCCGCGTGGAGAAGATGCTGCGGGAGGCCATCGCGAATTCCGATCCTCTGGCGGACGCCACCTCGCGTCACCTGGTGGAGGCCGGCGGCAAGCGCATCCGCCCGCTCCTGGCGCTCCTGTGCTCCCACCTGGGCGACTACACCCGTCCCGAGGTGCTGCAGGCCGCCGTCGTGGTGGAGCTGACCCATCTGGCCACGCTGTACCACGACGACGTCATGGACTCCGCGCCCGTACGCCGCGGTGCGCCGACCGCCCACGAGGTCTGGGGCAACTCGGTGGCCGTCCTGACAGGCGACCTGATCTTCGCCCGGGCGTCCATCCTGGTCTCCGAGCTCGGCGGCCGCGCTCTGGGCATCCAGGCCCGCACGTTCGAGCGGCTGTGCCTCGGCCAGCTGCATGAGACCGTGGGGCCGCGTGAGGACGAGGACCCGTTGCAGCACTACATCCAGGTGCTCGCGGACAAGACCGGTTCCCTCGTGGCCGCGTCCGCACAGCTCGGCGCGATCTTCGCCGGCGTCGATGAGACCGTGGAGAACGTCCTGGTCGAGTACGGCGAGAAGCTGGGCGTCGCGTTCCAGCTGGCCGATGACGTCATCGACGTCACGAGCGCCCGCGTGAAGTCCGGCAAGACCCCGGGCACGGACCTCCGTGAGGGCGTGCCGACCCTGCCGGTCCTCCTGCTGCGCCAGGCCGCCCGCGACGGCGACGCCTCCGCCGCCGAGGTGCTGGAACTGGTCGACGGTGACCTGAGCGGTGACGAGGCTCTGGCGGCCGCCGTCGCCGCGCTGGGCGCGCACCCGGTGACCGAACAGTCGTGGGCCGTGGCCCGTCGCTGGGCGGATGAGGCCATGGCCGCTCTGGAACCGCTTCCCGAGGGCGTGGTCAAGGAGTCCCTGGCGAACTTCGCGCTGGCCGTGGTGGAACGCACCGCCTGAGCCCCACAGCCGTCCCCACCTGGGACGTTGCGTTGTGACACTCCGTGACAGCATCCCGGCATGGTTCTGGACCGTGCCGGGATGTTCTGTTTCCGGATGACATCCCGTGAGCCGGAATTAGTCCACGGCAGACAACGAAACAGACCCGCAGGACATCTAGGGGGGATATCTGTCCGACGGGCCTGTTTCTTGGAAAATCGGGATTGCCTCAAAGGGCCCCCGATTAGAACCACCTTAGGAGGGGGCGATTCCTGAAGTCAGCTTATGACGGGAATTGTCACGCAGTCCAGTCATTCACTGAAAATTTCCTGCGGGTGGGATCCACGCGAGATCGCGGGGGTCAGGACTCCTCGTCCTCATCCTCGAAGGCCCAGGCGAGCATGTCGAAGGTGAACTCGGAGAAGGTGCCGTCCTCGCTCTTCCACTCGCCGCGGGCGTTGTTCTTCCGCCAGACGATGGGATCCGGGACGCTGAGGTCGCCCATCCGGATGCCCCAGGTGTAACTCTCGTCCTCGTCCTCCAGGAACATGAGGAAGCCTTCGTCATCCACTTCCAGTTCCTCCGGGTCCCAGAAGTAGTGGTAGGCCTCCATGATGTCTTCGCAGCCGCCGAGAGCCAGATAGAACTCCCGCATGGCCTGGGGAAGCGTCAGCTTCAGCCCGGCCAGGGCGGCGTCGAGCTCAGCCTCGGGGATGCCGTCCTCTTCCTGCCAGTCGTCTGCCAGGTACTTCGGGACAAGCGCGCGGTACTTCTCCAAGAACATTTCGCTCATGGGTTCCATCCTATCCAGTGGAGCAAGCCCCCGCGGTGGCCTGGGACGGAGTTCACCTTGCACTTTCTCGGGCTTCTTCTCCGTGAAGCCCGAGAAAGTGCAAAGTCGGCGTCCGGTGGGAGCCGCTGACCGGGTGGGAGCGGGTGCTTCAGGGACGCCAGCCCGCCCGGACCAGCGCCTGCCGGACCCGGAGCGCAGCCCGGGGCGGGTTTCCGTGGAGGTCCGCGGCCCCGAGCCGCACCTCCGTCCAGCCCAGCGCTTCGGTGACCGCGGCCCGGTCGATGTCCCGGCGGTGCTGCCGGGCGGTGGCGTGGGGCTCGCCGTCGTACTGCAAGGAGATCCGGTGGTTCCGGTAGGCTCCGTCCGGCCACAGCACCGGCTGGCCGAATTCGCCGCGGAGCATGACATTGAGTTCCGGCTCCGGGAGGCCCGCCGCGGTGAGGGCCAGCCGGAGTTTCGTCTCGCGAGGCGAGTCCGACCCCACCCGGATGAGGCCCCAGGCTTGTCGGGCCGCGACGACGCCGCGTGCCCGCGGATGCCGTGCGAGCATCGCGCCGAGGGCGGCGGGCGTGGTCCAGGGGAGTCGCGGGTTCGGAAACCCCTGGGGATGCGCGCAGACCAGGTGATCGCCTGCGATGACCAGCTCTTCGACGCTCAGGTCACGGGCCAGGTCGGGCCAGGTCCGTGCCGCAGTGGTGATCCGGAGGCCGTCGAGGTACCGGACCTCGTCGTCGGCGAGATCCAGAGTCAGCCCCACCACCCGACGACGGCGGGGCGGCGCGATTCCCGGCGGACTGCTCAGGCAGGCGGGCCAGAGCGCCTCATGGCGGCACGGCAGAGGCACGCCCTGAAGCAGTGCGGCCGAGAACCGGGCGAACGTGTCCTGCGGCCGGAGGTCGGCGAGGCCCCGGAGCTCGTCGGCGGGCCGCAGCTGTCCCTCCGTCGGACGCCGGAAGCCGTTGGTGGTGATCTCCAGGTCGCGGGCGTACAGCCGGTTTCGCGGGGTCCCGTGGCGCAGAGCCTCGCGATAGGTGAACGACGTGCCGGTCAGGTGGGGAGGCAGTAGGCTGGCACGCATGCTCCAGTGTGGACCGGATCGGTGGAGTGGCGCCGACGTTATCCACAGCCTTGGCCCGGGGGTGGGGCCGGTCAGCCGGCCGGTCGTGGTGTGGGAGGCCCGGAAACGGTGTTCACCTTGCACTTTCTCGGGCTTCTTCTCCGTGAAGCCCGAGAAAGTGCAAGGTCAACGGTGCGAGAGGCGCGAGGCGGGTGCCGCGAGGCGAGATGCTGGGATGCGTGGGAGCGGGTGCGTGGGTTCCGGGTCACGTGCCGGGGCGGTGCCAGCCGTGCACGGCCAGGGGGATGTACCAGTGCCGCCGCCACGCCGTCACCCGGAACGCGAACACCAGTGCGGCGATCGTGAGCCCGGAGACCGGGTTGAACCAGCCGAGATGCCACACCAGGGCTGTCAGCGTGGCCCCGCAGAAGGCCGGGAGCGCGTAGATCTCCCGGGCGTCGAACAGCGCCGGGACCTCATTGGCCGTGATGTCCCTCAGCACGCCACCGCCCACGGCGGTCGTGACGCCGAGCAGGACGGCCGCCACCGGATTCGCTCCGAGGGAGATGGCCTTCAGCGTGCCGGAGATGCAGAACAGTGCGAGCCCGCCGGCGTCGAACAGGGTCAGCAGTGAGGTGAAGCGCTGCACGCTGTTGAACAGGATGTAGACGAGCGCCGCGGCCAGGATCGCGGGCACCAGATAGACGGGCTGGCCGAACGCCGACGGCAGATGCACGCCCAGGATGACGTCGCGGACCACGCCGCCGCCCAGGCTGACCAGGCAGGCGAGGAGCACGGAGCCCACCACGTCGAAGCGTTTGCGCGCCGCCAGGAGTGAACCGGAGACGGCGAAGAAGAACACCCCGAGCAGGTCCAAGGCCAGAAGGCCGGTGTCAAAGGACATGGCCTTCCCTTCCGTCTGTCAGATCGCGCCGGGTGTGCCCTGCGCGGTGTCCCTTCGCAGGCCGGGAACCGGGGTCCGCCGACATGCTTCGCAATCAAGGTTAAGGCACCGGACGGCCACCCACGTTAAGCTCCCAGTCATGACTCACAGCCCCCTCCTGATCGCCTGCTCGCACGGAACCAGCAACGTCACCGGCGACGCCGAGGTGCGCGAGCTGCGCCGGGCGGTGTCCGCGCTCCGGCCCGATCTGGACGTGCGCGAGGCCTACGTCGATGTCCAGGAGCCGGCCCTCCCCGACGTGGTGGCGGCCCTCCCGGAGGGAGAGCCGGCCGTGATCGTGCCGGTGCTCCTGAGCGTCGGGTACCACGTCAAGGTGGACATCGCCCAGGCCTCCGGCTCCCGTCCGGGCACCTTCGCGGCGGCCCCGCTGGGGCCGGATCCGGTGCTGGTGGACGTGTTGGAGGAGCGCCTGCGGGAGGCCGGTCTGGCGGACGACGACGCCGTCGTCCTGGCCGCCGCCGGCTCCTCCAACCCGGCGGCCTCCGCAGCCGTGGAGGAGGTCGCGGGGCAGCTCGCCGACCGTCTCGGAAGGCCCGTGAGCTGCGGCTACGGGAGTGCGGCAGAACCGAAGGTGCCCGCCGCCGTGGCGGCAGCCCGGGAAGCGGGGGCGCCGCGCGTCGTCGTCGCGTCCTATCTGCTGGCCCACGGATGGTTCCACGACCAGCTCTTCAAGGCCGGGGCCGATGTGGTGACCGAGCCGCTCCTGCCGTCCGAAGCGCTGGCGGGGCTGGTGCTGAAGCGTTTCGACGAGGCGGTCGCCGCGTCCGGCGCGTGACGATTTGTTGCTCCCCGTGTCGTCACGTGTCCGGTGCCCTTGGGAGGCCAAAGTGGGCCACCCTACATTTTCTGTATGACCGACACAGCTCTAGCCGGAGCGACCCCCTCGCCCGAAGCCCGCCCCGCACGTACTCCGCGTGCCGGACGGCCGGCCGCCAAGCCGCATGGCCAGTGGAAGGTTGACGGCACCACGCCGCTCAACGCGAACGAGGTGTGGAAGCAGGAGGACGGCGGGCTCAGCGTCCGCGAACGCATCGAGACCATCTACTCCAAGGGTGGTTTCGACTCGATCGACGGCACCGATCTGCACGGTCGTTTCCGTTGGTGGGGCCTCTACACGCAGCGCAAGCCCGGGATCGACGGCGGCAAGACCGCCACCCTGGAACCGCACGAGCTGGAGGACAAGTACTTCATGCTCCGCGTCCGGATCGACGGCGGCGCGCTCACCACCGAGCAGCTGCGCGTGATCGGGCAGATCTCCGTGGACTTCGCCCGGGGATCGGCGGACATCACCGACCGGCAGAACATCCAGCTGCACTGGATCCGGGTGGAGGACGTGCCGGAGATCTGGCGCCGCCTCGAAGCCGTGGAACTCTCCACCACCGAGGCCTGCGGCGACGTTCCCCGTGTCATCCTCGGCTCCCCGGTGGCGGGCATCGCCAAGGACGAGATCATCGATCCCACGCCGCTGATCCACGAGATCGCCGAGAAGTTCATCGGCGACCCGGAACTGGCGAACCTGCCGCGCAAGTACAAGACCGCCATCACGGGCCACCCCTCCCAGGACGTGGTTCACGAGATCAACGACTGCGCCTTCGTGGGCGTGGTTCACCCCGAACTCGGCATCGGGTACGACCTCTGGGTGGGCGGTGCCCTCTCCACGAACCCCATGCTCGGCAAGCGCCTGGGCGCCTTCGTCACCCCTGAACAGGGTGCCGAAGTGTGGCACGGCGTCACGCAGATCTTCCGCGACTACGGCTACCGCCGCATGCGCACCAAAGCGCGTCTGAAGTTCCTCCTGGCCGATTGGGGCCCGGAGAAGTTCCGGCAGATCCTCGAGGACGAATACCTCGGGTACAAGCTGGCCGACGGCCCGGCAGCGCCCAAGCCTCCGACCCCCGGCGATCACATCGGCGTCCACGAGCAGAAGGACGGCCGGTTCTTCATCGGCGTCGCGCCCACCGTGGGCCGCCTGTCCGGCGAGAACCTGGTCCGTCTGGCGGACGTCCTGGAGGCGCACGGCTCCCAGCGGCTGCGCACCACCCCGCACCAGAAACTCGTGGTCCTCGACGTCCCCGGTGACCAGGTGGAACCGCTCATCGCCGAACTCGACACCCTGGGCCTCTCCGCCCGGCCGAGCGTCTTCCGGCGCGGCACCATCGCCTGCACCGGCATCGAATACTGCAAGCTGGCCATCGTGGAGACCAAGGTCACCGCGGCCACGGCCATCGCGGAGCTGGAACGCCGCCTCGCCGACCTGGTGGAGGCGGGCACCCTGCCGGACGCGCTGAGCCTGCACATCAACGGCTGCCCCAACTCCTGCGCTCGCATCCAGACCGCGGACATCGGACTCAAGGGCATGATGCTCCCGGTCGACGACGGCGACCCGGCCCCCGGCTTCCAGGTGCACCTGGGCGGCGGGCTGGCGTCGACGTCCCGCGAGGAGGCCGGGCTGGGCCGCACGGTCCGCGGCCTCAAGGTCTACGTGGCCGATCTGCCTGACTACGTGGAACGCGTGGTGCGGCGCTTCGTCGCCGACCGCGCCGAAGGACAGAGTTTCGCCGAATGGGCACACGCCGCAGACGAGGAGGCCCTCCAGTGAGCACCGCACTCCGCTCGCATGAGGAACTCCGGGCCATCGCCGAAGCCGGCGCGGCCGAACTCGACTGGGACGCGCCGGCCGAAGAGGTCATCGCCTGGGTGAAGCGCAACTTCGCTACGCCGACCGTCACCGTCGCCTGCTCCATGGCCGACGCCGTGCTGCCGGCCCTGGTGGCCGAGCAGCTGCCCGGCGTCGACGTGCTTTTCCTCGACACCGGCTACCACTTCCCGGAGACCTACCAGACCCGGGATCTGGTGGCCAAGACCCTCCGCGTGAACGTGGTGGACGTCCTGCCGGAGAACACCGTGGAGCAGCAGGACCGCCTGTTCGGCAAGGACCTCTTCGCCCGCGACGCGGCCTCCTGCTGCGCCATGCGCAAGGTGGCCCCGCTGCAGCGGACCCTGGCCGGCTACGAACTGTGGTTCACCGGGGTGCGCCGCGACGAGGCCCCCACCCGGACCGACACCCCGCTGGTGACCTGGGACGAGAAGAACGGCCTGGTCAAGGTCAACCCGGTGGCCCCGTGGACCTACGAGCAGCTCTTGGAGTACTCGGACGAACACCTGCTGCCGTCCAACCCGCTGCTGAGCCAGGGCTACCCGTCCATCGGCTGCCAGCCGTGCACCAACAAGGTCGCCCCGGGAGCAGACCCCCGCTCGGGCCGTTGGGCCGGGACCGACAAGACCGAATGCGGGCTCCACACATGAGCGGTCTTGCCTCTCGTCTCCGCAGTGCGGAGGACTTTCCGCGCGGCTTAGACACGCTCGCTCGTTCCTCGCTCGCGCGATGCGCCGCTTCCGGAAAGCCCTCTGCACCGCTCGCAGCAGGGCTCGGCTCGCTCGACGGGTCGCCCGCATGCGTCCTGTACGGATCTTTGCTAAGGATCCCCACTAACTTCCCGACCGAAATGAGCTTCTGATGACCGAACTACTGGAAGAGGCCGCTGTGGCTGAGAACCGGCTCGGGACGCTCGACGCCCTCGAGGCCGAGGCCATTCACATCATCCGTGAGGTCGTCGCCGAGTTCGAGCGCCCCGCGCTGCTGTTCTCCGGCGGCAAGGACTCCGTGGTCATGCTGCACCTGGCCACCAAGGCCTTCTGGCCGGGAAAGGTGCCTTTCCCGGTGCTGCACGTGGACACGGGGCACAACTTCCCCGAGGTGATCGAGTTCCGTGACCGGACCGTGGAGCGACTGGGCCTGAAGCTCGTGGTCGGCTCCGTGCAGGAGTTCATCGACCGCGGTGAGCTCCAGGAACGTGCGGACGGCACCCGCAACCCGCTCCAGACCGTGCCGCTGCTGGACGCCATCCAGAAGAACAAGTTCGACGCCGTCTTCGGTGGCGGCCGTCGCGACGAGGACAAGGCCCGTGCCAAGGAGCGCATCCTGTCCCTGCGTGACGAGTTCGGTCAGTGGGACCCGCGCAATCAGCGTCCCGAGCTGTGGAACCTCTACAACGGCCGCCACACGGTGGGCCAGCACGTGCGCGCGTTCCCCATCAGCAACTGGACCGAGCTGGACATCTGGCGCTACATCGAGCGCGAGAACATCGAGCTCCCGGGTCTCTACTACGCCCACGAGCGCGAGGTCTTCGCCCGGGACGGGATGTGGCGTGCCGTGGGCGAGGTCTCCCAGCCGGCCTCGCACGAGGAGGTCATCACCAAGCTGGTGCGCTACCGCACGGTGGGCGACATGTCCTGCACCGGCGCCGTGGAGAGCGACGCCGCTGACGTGGCCGCCGTCGTCGTCGAGGTCGCGGCCTCCACCCTGACCGAGCGTGGCGCGACCCGCGCCGATGACCGCATCTCCGAGGCGGCCATGGAAGATCGCAAGAAGGACGGGTATTTCTGATGAGCACCGCACTCGCGTCCAGCACGCTGTTCCGTTTCGCGACGGCCGGCAGCGTCGACGACGGCAAGTCCACGCTGGTGGGCCGCCTGCTGCACGACTCCAAGGCGATCTTGGCCGACACCCTCGACGCCGTCGCCCGCACCAGCGCGGACCGCGGCTTCGGCGGGGAGAAGGGTGGCCTGGATCTCGCCCTGCTGACCGACGGCCTGCGCGCCGAGCGGGAACAGGGCATCACGATCGACGTGGCCTACCGCTACTTCGCCACGGACCGACGCAGCTTCATCCTGGCAGACTGCCCCGGGCACGTGCAGTACACCAAGAACACGGTGACGGGCGCGTCCACGGCGGACGCCGTCGTCGTGCTGATCGATGCCCGCAAGGGTGTCCTGGAGCAGACCCGACGGCACCTGTCCGTGCTGCACCTGCTGCGTGTCCCGCATGTGGTGGTGGCCGTGAACAAGGTGGACCTGGTGGACTTCTCCGAGTCCGTGTTCCGGGAGATCGAGGCGGACATCCGCCGCGTGTCCAGGGAGCTGGGGATCGGGACGGCGCAGGCTGATGGAACCGCGGATCACGCCGACGTCCGGGTCATCCCGGTGTCCGCGCTGGACGGCGACAACGTCGTGGACCGCTCGCCGCGCATGCCCTGGTACGAGGGCCCGTCACTGCTGGAGGTCCTGGAGACCCTGCCCGCCGCGGACGAGCTGGAAGACGCGGAGGAGGCCTTCCGCTTCCCCGTGCAGCTCGCGATCCGTCCGCAGGGCGCGCTGGCGCCGGACGCCGTCGCGCGTGGTCTGGATGCCGAGGCGTTCCGCGATTACCGCGCGTACGCCGGGCAGGTCGCCGAAGGCACCGTCCGCGTGGGCGATTCCGTGGTGGTCCTCTCGCCGGGGCATGAGCCGCGCACGACGACGGTGGCGGGCATCGACTTCGCCGGCACCTCGCTGGAGACCGCCTTCGCCCCGCAATCGGTGGCACTCCGCCTCGCCGACGAGATCGACATCGCCCGCGGTGACACGATCGCCGCCGCAGGGACCGTGGGGGAGAGCTCCGCGGATCTGTACGGTTCCCTGGCGTGGCTGTCCTCCAAGCCGCTGCGCGAGGGGGCCCGGATGTTCGTCAAGCACGGCACCCAGACCGTGAAGGCGATCATCCGGACGGTCTCCGGGAAGCTGGATCTGGATACGTTCCAGGTGGAGCCCGCCTCGGGCCTGGAACTGAATGACATCGGCGAGGTCCAGATCCGCCTGGCCGCGCCGCTGCCCCTGGAACCGTATGCGAAGCACCGCCGCACGGGGGCGTTCCTGGTGATCGATCCCGCCGACGGCAACACCCTCGCCGCGGGCATGGTCAAGGAGCACCCGGGTGATTCCGAGGACGAGCGGTACTGGATCTGACACCCCGCACCACGTGAGTCGCCAGTAGGTGCCCGAATCCACGCGGAATACGGGCACCTACTGGCGACTCGCGAGAGAACAGCTGAGGCCCCTTCCCGACGCGGGAAGGGGCCTCAGCTGTCACTTCGCGGAGCCGGGGGAGCGGCTCAGCGGGGAACTCGCGCTAGGGAGCGCACTCGAACCTCGCCTCGCCCCACACCCCGTGGGCCCCATTGATGGAGCCGGAGGGCTTGACCACCAGGTCGAGGTAGTTGACGCCCTTCAGATCCACGTCGACGCTCTCCGGGGCGAACCCCGGCACGTAGGTCCGTGAGGTGTAGGCGGTGGCGCCATCGGCGTTCACGGAGAAGATGATGTTCCCTGCGAAACCCAGCGCAACTGAGCGCACAAGGGACGACGACGGGTAAAGGCCCGGGCAGCACGAAGGTCGGGCAGCACGAAGGCACGGCGGCTGGAGTGCCGCCGGGCCTTCGCCGGTTCCGTCAGTACCGGGTCAGAATGCCGCAGTTCCTGACTTCGAGTGCCTTGATCCAGCTCGGAACGGTGGCGATGACGTCAGCCGAACCGTAGTAGTTCTCCGAGATGTCACTCAGGGTGCCGTTGAACCCCGTGAGGGCGGCCAGGTAGCAGCCTTCGTGAGAGCCGGTGCCGTAGTACGTTCCCGGCAGGATGTCGATTCCGACCCGGTAGATTCCGTCCGCATAGATGCTGGTCGCCCTGGGACCGCTCGGAGTCACCGTGGTCCAGGAACCGCAGCCGTGGGACTCGAAGCCGACGTCCCCGGCGTTGATCTGCACGTACGTCCGCGCCGAGCCGAAGTAGTTGGCCTTGATGTCTTTCAGGAGGCCGCTGAACCCGCTGAGACGCGCCCAGTAACAGCTCGATCCGGCCCCGGTCGCCTTGTACAGGCCGGGCTTGATCTGCGTTCCCACGCGGTAGACGCCGTCGCCGCGAAGCACGGTGACGGGCCAGAGCGGGAGCTTCACGGCCGCACTCGTGACGGCCCTGCCGGCGTAGTAGGCGCGGCCCACGGCCACCCGGACGGACAGGGAACGGCCGTTGTCGACGGCGGCGACCCGGTAGGTCCGGCCGCGGGCGCCGGCGATCGCGGACCCGTTGCGGTACCACTGGTATGCGACGCTGGTCGGCGCGGGGCTGAAGCTGCCGGGGTAGGCCGTCAGGACGGAACCCAATGCGAGCCGGCCCGTGACCTTCGGTGCGGCCTTCAGCACGAAGAGCCCCTTGCCCACGCTGGTCGGGGTGGTGGCCACCGCACGCGTCATGTAGCCGGGTTTGGAGAGCGTGACCTTCACATTCACTCGGGTTCCGATGTACCCCGTGGTCAGGTAGAGCGAGTTTCCGATGGCACCCTTGAGCGCGACGCCGTTCCGGTACCACTGGTACCGGATGGTGGTGCCGACAGGCCATCCCTGGGCCACGCGGAGGGTGTTGCCGTAGCGGTGTGTCCCGGTCACCACGGGCGACTTCGTGGCCACGAGAAGTCCCACTGCGATCTTCCGGGCGGCCGAGAACCGGTCCACCGAGGTGTAGCCGGGCTTGACCGATCGGACCCGGACTTTGAGGGTCTTGCCGTTGTCCGCCGCGGTGGCGGTGTACCTGCGCTCCACGGCGCCGGTGATCGCCGTGTTCCCCCGGTACCACTGGTAGGTGAAGGAGGCCGCGCTCGGAGCGGAAGCGCCCGGGTTCGCGGTCTGCGCCTGGCCGACCCGCGCCGTGCCACTGATGGTGGGGACGGCGACCGAGCTGAAGGCGGCACTGGTGGCGGTGACCTGCGTGGACTGGAATTCGTGGTCCGTGAAGCCTTCGGCCGAGAGGGTGATGGTGGCCTGGAGGGGCCTGCCGGCGTCCGCCGGGCTGACCACATACTGCTCCGAGGTGGCGCCGGGGATCGGAGCGCCGGCCCGGTACCACTGGTGGCGGAGGGTGCCGCGCGTGGCGGAGTCATCCCACGCGGGCCTGTCGAGCGTCAGGGTCTCGCCGACGACGGCCCATCCCACCACGGCGTTGTTCCAGGTGAGGCCCGTGAACTCAGCATTGCGCACGACGAGTGGCGTTGACGTGGCGTCGGTTCCGGACGGCGTGTCCTCCCGGGACGCCGTCACCGTGAGCTGAACGGTCTTGCCCGCCATGCCGGGCAGCAGAACCAGGGAGTCGATCTCTCCGGTGGTGTGGTCGGCCGTCTGAACCGCCGTGCCGTCGACGGTCCAGACGAAGCGGAACTTCGTCGCGCCCTCCCACAGTCCTCCCTTGGAGGTCAGGGTCTGGCCGACCACCGGTTCGCCGTGGACGACGGGAACCGCGGTATTGCTCGGAGCCGGAGCCTCGGTGGGCTCGGTGGTCGTGGTCGGGTCCGGAGTCGGTGACGTCGTTTCCGTCGGCTCCTGGGTGGGTGTGGTGGTTTCGGTCGGTTCCGGTGACGGGGAGTCCGTCGGCGCCGGGGCCTCCGTGGGACCGCCGGCCGGCTCCCCGGTGGGCCCGTCGGTGGGCCCGTCCGTCGGCGCTTCCGCGACGATCGCCTGGGTGGCCGGTGCGGCCTGCGCGGCGGGCGCGATCAGCAGACCTGCGAACAAAGTGATGGCGCCCGTGGTCGCCACGATTCTGGCGGCGCGGCCGGAACGCGGCCGCACATGGGTGTTCCTGAAGAATGACAAAGAGATGCTCCCCCGAGTGACGTGATCAGTGATCTGATCAGCACGATCGTAGGGACATCCGGCGCCGTCCCACAATGACTTTCCAGATTTATGTGGATGAGCGGACGGAAGGTTCGCTGTGGAAGGCCGCGGGCCGCCGTCGTCGGACGGTCTGTGAGCGGACGGACGAGCCGGGAATTTTCCATGCAAACGCATGGTTCTTGAGGGCGTGAACAGCAAAAAGATCGGATTCCTGTCCTTCGGCCACTACGGCCGCTCGGCGGGATCGCAGACCCAGGATGCCGGCGAATCGCTGCGGCAGGCCATCGAACTCTCCGTCGCCGCGGAGGAGCAGGGCGTTGCCGGGGCTTTCTTCCGCGTCCACCACTTCGCGCGGCAAGGCGCCGCGCCCTTCCCCTTGCTCTCCGCCATCGCCGCACGCACCAGCACCCTGGAGATGGGCACCGGCGTGATCGACATGCGCTACGAGAACCCCCTGTACATGGCGGAGGAGGCCGCGGCGACCGACCTCATCAGTCAGGGCCGGCTCCAGCTCGGCGTGAGCCGTGGTTCACCCGAACCGGCCCTCAACGGTGCGGAGAACTTCGGTCACATCCCCCGCGACGGCGAAACGGCGGCGGACATGGCCCGTCGGCACACCGAGGTGTTCCGTAAGGCGATCACGGGTGCCGGGATCGCGCCGGCGGATGCCGGCAACGGCCGTCCAGGCCTTCTCCTGCCGGTGGAACCGCAGTCGCCCGGCCTGGAGCGCCGCATCTGGTGGGGTGCCGGGACCCGTGCGACGGCGGTCTGGGCCGCCGAGCAGGGCATGAACCTCATGAGCTCCACCCTCCTCACGGAGGACACCGGAGTGCCTTTCGACCAGTTGCAGGCCGAACAGATCCGGGTTTTCCGCGACGCCTGGAAGGACGCCGGTCACGACTGGACGCCCCGGGTCTCGGTGAGCCGCAGCATCATCCCGCTCGTGTCGGAGGAGGACCACCACTACTTCGGCCTGCGCGGACAGGTGGAAGGACGGGACCAGGTGGGCTGGCTGGACGGCGCGGTGTCACGCTTCGGACGTTCCTACATCGGCGAGCCGGATCAGCTGGCCGAGGAACTGGCCCGCGACGAAGCCGTGCAGGAGGCCGACACGGTTCTGGTCACCGTCCCCAACCAGTTGGGTGTGGACTACAACGCGGCGCTGCTGGGCAACATCGTCAAGCACGTGTTCCGCCAGGGCTGACCGGGGTCGCCTCCGGTCGCGACACCATGGAGGCGGCCGACCGGGTCAGCAGCGGGAGGACTCCGAGCACGCCGAGCATCAGGACCACCGCTCCCCAGCCGGGTCTGTCGGACTCGTGGCTGGACGCGGCCATCATCGTGAAGGTCAGCAGCACGAAGGCCCCGATGATCCCCAGCGTCACCAGGATCCAACCGGCGCGCCGGACCGGGATCGTCAGTGCCCGGCATGCGGCGATGACCAGGAGGACGAGCAGCAGCACTGTGACGATGAGCAGGCCGACGAAGCCGATCATGAACAGTGCCGACAGCGCAGGGTCGTCACCTGAGCTCGCCTCCGGAGCGACGCCGCGCTTGAAGACGACGGAGAACACGGAGACGGGCGTGTCCACCCGGGAGTCGCCCCGGGTGTCCCGAGCGGTGAAGATCGGCAGGCTCAGCCCCGCGATCAGCAGAGCCCCGAGGATCACGGCGTAGGCGCTGACCATCAGGCGCTCCAGGCGGGCGATGCGCCGCTCCAGCTCCCGGGTGGGGTCAGCCTGCTTCGTTTCATCGGTGGTGTGGTCGCTCATGTCCAACTCCTCGCCCCGCATGGTTCCGCCGTGGATGACCGCCGGGGCCGGATCTGCACTTATCCGGATCCGTGTGGTGTCACACCGCGCCGCTGTTTTCCAGCATGCGGCCTGGTCCGGGACGGGGCAATGGGCAGAGGTCCCCACGGTCGTTGCCCGAGCCTCCATCGGCCATGCCCATCGACTGTTCCAGAGGGTGCCGTTCTGAGTGATTTCAGGGTGAAAACGGCATCCTCTGGAGCAGTCGATGCGTTCTTACCCTGATCCTGGTGACCTCAGGCTTCCGCGCCGCGTGTCCTGACGGCCCAGTGAAAATGTGGGACATTAGCTATGGCGGGTATTCTGGCATTACAGACCGCCACAGCAACATCTTGGCCTCATCCAGCGCGGTGCATTCTGCCGCGCGCAACTGCAGAAGGTAGGAACCGTGGATCATCACATCCGCGCAACATACGACGCGATTCTCTCTCAGCCGGCACCTCGAGATCTCGATTGGGATCGGTTCGTCACCCTGTGGAAGGACATCGCGGACAAGGTGACCGAGGATCCCGGTGCCCGGCTCGCCGTGGACATCAACGGCCACCGCGAGGTGTTCCGCAGGCCGCACGACGGCCGTGTGTCCATCGAAGACATCGAGCTGGCGCGTCATATCCTCGCCAAAACCCCTGATGACAAGGGCAGCGGACACCTCCTGGTGGTGACCATCGACGAACGCGCGGCGCGGATCCTGGACTTCGACCTCGACACGCCCAAGGTGGTGGTGACCGAACACGATGTGAAGGATCCCAGCCCCGTGGCGCACCACATGCGCACGGTGGAGCGGCACACAGGCCGTGACGATGAGGCCGATCTCAAGGCATTTTTCGACAAGCTGGCCGAAACGCTTCGGCCCCTGGTCGCTTCGCAGACCTTCGTGCTGTTCGGCCACGGCGAAGGCAAGGCCAATACGGCCGCTGCCTTCGTGGAACGTGCCACCGCGCATCACCCGGAGGTTGCTGCGCAACTCGCCGCGACCGCGCAGATCGATCTGTCGGCAGCAACGGACACCATCCTGGAAGCGAAAGCCAAGGAACTCACTGGACGTTGAGACTCTTCGCCCGGGATCTTCCCGGAGTGTCGGGACAATGCTGATGTCACGATGTTTGTCAGCGCTATCTCGACGCTCCGGGGCGTTGGCTGCTGGATCGGACGGTCCGCCCTGACGCCGATGCCGTTCGATGCGCCGTCTGGTGAGCCGGTCACGATCTTGGTGTGGAGTATCGCGGGGTAGGCGCGTCGGTCGGCATCGAGGTTCCTGGTCCGGGTGCTTTCCGCGCACGACCCGGCTCATGAGGATCGTGGATTTCGGTGCGCAGGAGGCCGTCTCGATCTCCCACCATCCGCGGTAGAGCCGGACCAGGTGCGGTGCCGGGGCCGCGTGGATGCTCTCTGGTGGGACGATCCCGGTCATCTCACGAGGTGTCCCACAGCGAGTGAGCCGGGCGCGGGCAAGAGGGCAAAAGGGGGCGTGGTTCTGGTGGAACGATCGGTCTGGCGACCAGCTCCGCTCCTGCACGAGCCGCGTCACTTTCCCGAGATGCCGTGCCGCCATACTTCTTGAAGCCGCACCAGCTTCTTAATGCCGCACCAGGCCGCTCACCGAACGGCAATGGCACTAACGTGGGGGAACAGTCGCCCGGCCGAACCGTCGGGCCAGCAGCGAAGGAGCCCTCATGATCAGCCAGAACGAATACTTCGACGGCAACGTCCGCAGCCTGGGTTCCGGGGACGAGCAGGGGAAGTTCACGGTGGGTGTGATCGCGCCCGGCGAGTGGACCTTCGGCACGTCCTCCCCGGAGCGGATGCAGCTCGTGCGGGGCAGCTGGGATGTGAAACTGCCCGCGGAGAACGGCGAGTGGGTCCGGTACGAGGCGGGCTCGGCGTTCGAGATCGAGGCCGGAGTGTCCTTCACGGTCATGACGAGCGAACCCGTGGCCTACATCTGCTCGTACGAATGACCGTTCGGTGCCCGCTTGGCACCGCTATCGCCGGGATCGCAGCCCGCTGGGATCGCGGCTCGCTGAAACAGTGAGTTAACGCTGAAACAGCGAGTTCAGATCACTGTTTCAGCGTCAACTCACTGTTTCAGCGGCTTGGGGTGGGTCGGCGCCGTGCCGGGCGCCCGGACGGATCCGGGAGCGATCAGCATCCGTCGGGTCCCTCGGCCTCGGCCTTGAGGAACTCGTTCCGCTGCCGGATCAGCTTCGGCATGTACCAGCGGAGGACGGCCAGCTCGGCGAGGCGGCCGAGCGGGCCCAGCGGGGCGGCGAAGGTGATCTCGTCCCGCAGAAGGGTGCCGCCGTCGTCGTACGGGGTGAAGCGGTGCTCATGCCGCCAGAGCCTGAACGGTCCGCGGAGCTGCTCGTCGACGAAGTACGCCGGCTCCCGGCACTCCGAAATCCGCGAGGTCATGCGCAGGGGCACTCCGAAATGACGGGCCTGCCAGGTCACGGTGTCGCCCGGGCCCATGCGGCCGGTCAGGACGCCGCCCACCGCGCGTTCGCCCGAATCGGCCATGGAGCGGGTGTGGGCGTCGACGTCGAGGGACAGGCCGAAGACCTCTTCAGGCGGCGCCGCGATCCGGATCTCCTCGCTGAAGGTGATCATGGGCGCGACGCGCCATCTTCTCCGGGAGCGGTGCGGCGGGAAAGCATCTGCGGGTTCCTCTCCGGGGCGCTGGATTCTGAGGTCAGTCTAACTGCGTGCTCGGCCTGCATTCAGGCGCAGGGCCGGACCGCGGGATCACCCGCGGCCCGGCCCTGAACCGAGTCCGGCCCGGCCCTGAACCGAGTCCGGCCCGGCCCTGGAGCTATCAGGCCTCCAAAGGCTTCCGCGCAGTCTCCCGAGAGATCAGCACGCCGATCAGTGACAGTGCGGCGACTCCGATGAGGAAGAACGCCGGAGCCTGGGGATTGCCGGTCGCGTGAATCAGCCAGGTCCCGATGTACGGGGCCACACCACCGAACATCATGGCACCGATGTTGAACGGGAGTGCGAAACCGACGTAACGGGAACGGGTGGAGAGCATTTCCGTGAAGAATGCCGGGAAGACGGCGTCGTTGAGCGAGAAGATCGCCAGGAACACCAGGAGGACCACCACGGCCAGGACCACGCTCGCGCCGGAGAACAGCATCATCAGTGGGTAGCTCAGAAGGATGAACGCCACACTGGAGATCAGGAGGGTGCGCTTCCGGCCCAGCCGGTCGGAGAGGTGCGCCGCCGCGGGAACCATGGCCAGATAGACCACCAGGGAGATGGTGACCACCAGATTCGAGGAGGCCTCGCTCATCTTCTCCTGCTCGATGAGGTAGGTGGGGATGTAGCTCAGCAGCAGGTAGTATCCGCCCGCGTTGAGGGACATGACCAGGAGCAGCTTGCCCATGGAAGGAATCGCAGCCAGGACGTGACGGCCTCGGTCCAGGGGGCTCGCCGTGGGGACCACTCCGCTGCGGGATGCGGCGATGCGGGCCTTCTCCTTCTCCACGGCCGCACGGAACTGCGGAGTCTCCTCCAGCCGGAACCGGAGGTACAGGCCGATCAGGCCGACGGGGCCCGCCACCAGGAACGGGATGCGCCAGCCCCAGGCCTGCATGCTCTCGGGAGGAAGAACGGCGTAGAAGACCGTGGCCATGATGGAGGCGGCGAGGAAGCCGATGGCGGAGCCGAGCGGCACAACGCTGATCAGGAGGCCGCGGTTCCGGTCCGGGGCGTATTCGGCGATGAAGGTGCTGGCTCCGGCGTACTCACCTGCGGCGGAGAAGCTCTGCGTCATCCTGAGCAGGAGCAGCAGCACCGGCGCGGCGAATCCGATGGATGCGTAGCCGGGCAGGAAGCCGATGAGGAAGGTGGAACCGGACATCAGCAGGATGGTCGTGGCCAGGATCCGCTTGCGGCCCACCCGGTCACCGAGGATGCCCCAGACGAAGGCGCCGAGCGGCCGGACCAGGAAGGACAGGGCGAACACCGCGAAGGTGCTCATGAGCGCGACGCTGTGATCCTCCGTGGGGAAGAAGACGGTGGCGAGGGTGGTGGCCAGGTAGCTGTAGGAGGCGTAGTCGAAGTACTCCAGGACGGTCCCCAGTCCGCTGGCGGTGATCACCCGCCTGAGCGTGGTGCGATCCGACGCGGATCGGGGCAAGGTGGCTGCTTCCATGATGGTGACTCCTGAAACTCCGGGGGGATGGGGTGGCTGTGAGGGGCGTCACTCCCTCTGCCGTGAACTCATGATTTCACCCGTCCATTCCGGGGGATATGTCCCTGGAATACATTTCGCAATCATGGATTGGACCTGACGGACACTCCTAGTCCTGGCCGATGCCCCGGGCCTTGAGTGCCAGCCACAATTCGGTCTGCACATCCACGCTGTCCAGGCTGTGGCCGGTCAGCTGCATGATCCGCTGGACCCTGTTCCGGACCGTGTGCCGGTGCACTGCGAGCCGTTCCGCGGTGGTGTCCAGCGAACGATTCTCCAGAAGCCACGTGTGCAGGGTCTGGAGCAGGACTTCACCCTGGGGTGCGGAGTCGAGGGGCGCCAGGACGGCGTCGGCGAAGGATCGCAGATATGCCGGATCCGCCACGTTCAGGAGGAAGTCATGGGCGGAGCCGTCCACGAAGGAGATGATCGCTCCGGCCCGGCGGCTGGTCTCCAGCGCCGAGTGCGCCTGCCGCATGGTCCGTGAAGCCTGGGCCGGGGGGACCGGAGTGCCGATCCCGAGGGGGACTCCGAGGCCCAGTCGTTCCAGGGTCTCGCGGGGATCCTGGACTGCCAGGCACTCCACGATCCGCCCCTCCTGCCGCATCAGCTGTGTGGGCAGCAGGAGCGCCAGATCATCCACCAGCACCTCGGCGTGGGTTTCGTTCCTGGCCTCCACGGCCACCCCCCAGAGTTCCACCGCGTCCACTCCGAGGGAATGCAGCAGGGCCCGGTTCCGCCCTTCCTCGCTGCTCGACAGGAGGCGGGTGACGTATTGGGCGCGCTTGCGACGGGTGGGCTCGTCCAGGAACCAGCGGCGCTCGAATTCGAGTGCCAGGAGGGAGAGCAGCGCCGGCACGGCGAGATCCGTGACCTGGCTTCCCGAGGACCCGCGGGCCAGGTAACCGCGGACGCTGCTGCCGCCGGAGAAGGAGCGCAGTTCCAGCCCCTCCGGCAGATTCACGTCCTCCCGCCCGCTCAGCTGCCGGGAGCCGGTCAGGCCCGGCGGGTCATCCTGCACCTCCTGCCGCAATATGGCCAGGACGTCCGGATCCACTCCAGCGCTCCTGGCCAGCGTGCGGCCCACGCGGTCGAGGACGCAGACGGTTTCGCCGGTGGCCCGGTGCCAGCCCTGCACCAGGTCATCCAGGTTCCCGCCCCGCGCCACCACCCCGGTGAGCGTCATCTGCAGATCGAACGATTCCTGGAGCACGGTCCTTTCGGCGCTGATCCGTGCCGCGGTGACATCCCTGCTGATGGAGGTCAGCGAGGCGCCCGCCGGGGCGCCGAACAACGTGAGACCGGCGGCCTGGGCCAGGTTCACCAGTTCCGTGGGAAGAGACACCAGTGGGCGGTCCGAGCCGGTGCTGACCACCACGGCGCAGGCTCCCGCCTCCGCCAGTCCGGCGAAGAAGTCCTGCCAGGCCTTCCAGTCATCATGCAGCAGGCTCCCGGTGGTCAGCACCAGCTCGCCGCCGCTGAGCCAGGGTCGCGGGTCGCGGAACTCCACTGCGTAGGGCACTCCGACGGGGGAGTGGTGGCGGGCGCCGGCGTGCAGGAGCCGGAGGCCGGCGACGCCCCGTTCCCCGAGCTGCGCCACGGTCAGGGTCTCTGGGGTGATGCTCATGGGGAGATCCTAGGGTCGTCTGGGCTCGCGCACCAGCCCTCGACTGGACCTGATGGAGTGTTTTTCAATCCAGAATGTACTTCAGGGCGATTGTTGCTGAGTGGGCGGCCTCCTAACGTGAGTGATGACAGCAGCGACCGGCAGGCCTGCTGAAACCGAACGGAAGGAAGTCCCATGATCGGGCAGAACGAGTACTACGAGGGCCAGGTCAGGAGCCTGGAGTTCGCCAATGAGCAGGGCAAGTTCACGGTGGGTGTCATGGAGCCCGGTGAGTGGACCTTCGAGGCGCCCACCCGTGAGTGGATGCACCTGGTCCGGGGCTCCTGGGACGTCAAGCTGCCGGCCGACTCGAACGAATGGGTCAAGTATGAGGAAGGTTCCACCTTCCAGGTCGAAGGCGAGCAGTCCTTCACCGTGCGGGTCAGCGACACGGTCGCCTACCTCTGCCCCTACACCTGACAGGTGGGCGGCCGGGCCGCCCAGCCGCAGCGGCAGTGTTCCCCGTTCCGGTTCCCCGGGGCGGGGAACACTGCTGTCCGGGCCCGTCGGGCCACGGGGCTATGTGACCTTCCGTGACCTCGCGTGAACCGCCGTTTCGGCAGCTTTGATGAGTGTTACGCGCCGCCCCTATGGTTTTCGCATGGCTCTGATGGACATCTATCCCACGGCACTGCGCCTCCTCGGCCGCCCCGTGCTGGTGGTCGGCGGCGGCAAGGTCGCCGCGCGCCGTGCCAAGGGCCTGCTCGACGCCGGAGCCCAGGTCACGGTGGTCGCCCCCGAAGCAGTGGAGACTCTCCGCGAGCTCGCCGACGCCGGACTCCTCCACTGGGAGGCCCGCGGCTACCGCACCGAGGACCTGGACACCCCCTGGTTCGTCCAGACCGCCACCGGCGATTCCGCGGTGGACGCCCAGGTGGCGGCCGACGCGGAGGAGCGCCGGATCTGGTGTGTGAACGCCGGGGACCACGAGAGTTCCGCAGCCTGGACCCCCGCGGTCGCCGCCGTCGACGATGTGAAGATCGCCGTGAACGCCGGAGCCGACCCGCGCCGGGCGATGGCCGTGCGCGACGCCGTTGCCGCTGCTCTGGACGAAGGAACCCTCCCGCTCCGGCGCCACCGCCGGGCCGTCCCGCGCGGCGGTCAGGTCAATGGGCCGGTCAAGGGAAGCGTCGCCCTGGTCGGCGGCGGCCCCGGCGATCCCGGCCTCATGACCGTGCGGGCCCGGCAGCTGCTGGCGGAGGCCGACGTCGTGGTCGCGGACCGTCTCGGCCCGCGCTCGGTCCTGGATGATCTGCCGGAGGACGTCCGCGTCATCGAAGTCGGCAAGACCCCCGGCCATCACCCCGTCCCGCAGGACGAGATCAACCGCATCCTGGTCCGCGAAGCGCTCGCCGGCAACCGGGTGGTCCGGCTCAAGGGCGGGGACCCCTACGTCCTGGGCCGCGGCGGCGAGGAACTCGCCTTCTGCCGGGAGCACGACGTCGACGTCCACGTGGTGCCGGGCGTCACCTCGGCGATCTCGGTCCCGGCCGCCGCGGGCATCCCCGTGACGCATCGCGGGCTGGCCACGGGCTTCTCGGTGGTCACCGGGCACGATGAACTGGGCAGCCTGCCCGCCCGTCCCGACCACACCGTCGTCCTGCTGATGGGCGTCAAGGCGCTGAGCCGGTCCATGGCCACGCTGGCGGCGTCGGGTCTGGCGGCGGACACCCCCGTGGCGATCGTCGAACGCGGCTTCGCTCCGGATCAGCGCGTCACCGTGGCCACCGTGGCGGACATCGCCGCGCGGGCTGCCGACGTCGGGGTGGAGAATCCCGCCGTGATCGTGGTGGGAGACGTGGTCCGGCTCAGCCCCTACGCACCCGATCACCTGCGCCTCACCCACACTCATGCCCTCTGACCGACCGCTCCGCAGGACGCCGTTTTTCCCGGATTCCCAGCCCGGAATGGCATCCTATGGAGCAGCCGATCACCAAGACCGAAGGAACACAGCCGTGTCAGAACTCCCCACCCCCTCGAACGCAGCCGTCGGCTCCGCGGACCGCCCCCTGCGCGTCGCCGTGATCGGGTCCGGCCCGGCCGGTGTCTACGCCGCCGACATCCTCACCAAGAGCGACGAGGTGAAGAGCGGGGAACTGACCGTCAGCATCGACCTGTTCGACCGCTACCCGGCCCCGTACGGCCTGATCCGTTACGGCGTCGCGCCGGACCACCCGCGCATCAAGGGCATCGTCAACGCGCTGCACAAGGTGCTGGACCGCGGCGACATCCGTTTCTTCGGCAACGTCGACTACGGCACCGACCTCTCGCTCGAAGACCTCCAGAAGCATTACGACGCCGTCATCTTCGCCACCGGCGCCATCAAGGACGCGGATCTCAACATCCCGGGTGTGGAACTGGAAGGCTCCTTCGGCGGCGCGGACTTCGTGTCCTGGTACGACGGCCACCCGGACGTCTCCCGCGAGTGGCCGCTGGAGGCGAAGGAGATCGCGGTCATCGGCAACGGCAACGTCGCCCTGGACGTCGCCCGCGTCCTGTCCAAGCACGCGGATGACCTGCTCGTCACCGAGATCCCGGACAACGTCTACGCCGGTCTCAAGGCCAGCCCGGTCACGGACGTGCACGTCTTCGGCCGTCGCGGCCCCGCCCAGATCAAGTTCACCCCGCTGGAGCTGCGCGAACTCTCACACTCCCAGGACGTGGACATCATCCTCTACGCCGAGGACTTCGAGTTCGACGAGGCCTCCGATGAGGCCATCCAGAGCAACAACCAGATCAAGACCATGGTGGGCACGCTGACCAACTGGTTCGCCGAGCAGCCGGAGGACCTCTCCGAGCTGACCGCCTCCCGCCGCCTGCACCTTCACTTCCTGCACTCCCCGGTGGAGATCACCGACTCCCCGGAGACCCCGGGCAAGGTGGCAGGCATCCGCTTCGAGCGCACCGAGCTGGACGGCAGGGGCAACGCCCGCGGCACGGGCGAGTACGTGGACTACCCGGTTCAGGCCGTGTACCGCACCATCGGCTACTTCGGCTCGCCCCTGCCGGGCGTGGAGTTCGACCACCGGAAGGGCGTGGTGACCAACGACGGCGGCCGCGTCCTGGACGCCTCGGGCGCCCCGGTGCCGGGCGTCTACGCCACGGGCTGGATCAAGCGCGGACCGGTCGGTCTGATCGGCCACACCAAGGGTGACGCCCTGGAGACCATCACCCACCTGCTCGCCGACCGCACGGCACTGCCGGTCGCGGAGGACGGGGCGGAGGACGCGGTCGTGTCCCTGCTGGAAAACCGCGGGGTGGAGTACACGAGCTGGGACGGCTGGAACCGCCTGGACGCCCACGAGCGCACACTCGGCGCCGAGGCCACGGCCGGCGGCGGCTCGCACGGGGTGAGCGTCGAGCGCGAGCGCATCAAGGTGGTGTCCCGCGAGGAGATGGTGAGCATCTCGCGCGACGGGGCGGGTGCCGTCGTCGGCTCCTGACGTCCGCCGACGCACGTTGAGTGCTCAGTTGTTGCGGGTGTTTCCACGGAACATCCGCAACAACTGAGCACTCAACGCCGTTAAAGTGCACTCAGCTCCGGGATTCGGCGATCTCCAGACCGCAGCGGACGCTCTGTTCGGCGGTCTCCGGGTCGCCGGAGGACAGTGCCGTGATGAGGTCCTGGTGGCCGGGCTGAAGGCTCGGGTCGAAGTCCGGATGCCCCGACTGGTTCAGCAGGTCCCGCTTGAAGGCCCCGGCGAAGCCCGAGTAGAGCTGTTCCAGCAGCGGGTTGCCGCTCAGGCGGGCCACTCCGCGGTGGAACTCCCAGTCCAGCTCGGCCCACGTCTCGATCCGGCGGGAGTGCCAGGCGTCCAGGGAGGCGTCGAGGATCCGCTGCAGTTCCCTGATGCCCTCGGAGTCCGCACGCTGCGCCGCGAGCCGGGCGGCCTGGGTGTCCAGGACCTGCCGGACTTCGAACACATGGGCCGCGGTGTGTTCCCCCACGCTCCGGCTCGCGGTGCCTTCGAGTTCACTGCGGGCGCGGACGTACGTTCCGTCACCCTGCCGGACCTCCAGGACCCCGGCGTGCGCCAGGGCCTTGATGCCTTCGCGCAGGGTGCCCCGGGAGACGCCGAAGCGTTCCATGAGCTCCGATTCGGTGGGGATGCGCTGCCCGATCTCCCAGGCCCCGGACGCGATCGCCTCGCGCAGCTGCTGCGCTACGGCGGCAGCCAGGGGCTGCTTCCCTTCGGGGTGATGCAGATTCCCGGTGGGTGTGGAGGCCGGAGTCTTCGGCGTGTTCCGTGAAGCGGTCATGGCGTCACTCCCCGCCCCGAGGCGCGCGCTGTTCCGCGACCACCACGCGCGGTCCGTGCCCGCTGTGCAGGCGGCCCAGCAGGAAGGCGGCCACGGTCAGGACGACCGCGACGCCGACCGCCACGCCCAGCGGCAGGAGCCACTGACCGGTGAGACCGTGCAGGAGGCCGATGCCGAGCGGGCCGAGCGCCGAGAAGAGGTAGCCGAGGGACTGTGCCGCGGTGGAGAGCGCCGTGGTCTCGGCGGGGGTGCGGCCGCTCTGGCTGATGATGGCCAGGACCAGCGGGAAGATGCCGAGCCCCAGGCCCGTGAGGCACGCGGACAGCAGGGCGGTCTCGATCGGCGCGACCATGAGCAGGATGATCCCGGCCACCGTGCAGGCGGCGGGGATGGCGAGGGCCCAGGGGCGGGTGCTGTTCCGGGATCCGAACGCGAGGAACAGCATGCCCGCGAACATGGACACGAACTGCATGATGCCGAACATCAGGCCACTCTGGGTGGCGTCCATGCCGCTGTCGCTGAGGATGTAGGCGAACCAGCTCATGACGGCGTAGGCGAGGAAGCCCTGCGTGGAGAACACCACCGCGATCAGGACGGCCTTGCGGCCCCGGAGCGCGGCCCAGATGCCGTGGTGCTGTTCCGGGGCGACGGCCGGGGTCAGCTTCCGGCTGCGACGGCGGCCGAGTGCCAGCGGGATGAAGCCGAGGAGGCCGAGCGCCGCGATCACGGACCACGAGGCCAGCCCCGCGGACGGTGAGCCCAGCGCATGGGCCAGGGGGACGCTGACGGTGGCCGCCGTCGTCGCGCCGATGGTCATGGTGAAGGTGTAGAGACCTGTCACCAGGGAGGTGCGGTCCGCGTGGTCCTGGCGGATCAGCACCGGCATGGAGACGTTGCAGATCGCGAGGCCGCTCATGGCGACCACCGAGCCCACCAGCAGGGCCACGGTGTCCGGGATGCCGCGGATCGCGAGACCGCACGTGAGGAGGAAGAGCGCGAACACCACGGTGTTCTCGACGCCCAGGCGGCGGCTCAGAGGGTTGGTGGCCAGCCCGGCGAAGGCGAAGCACAGGGTGGGGATGCTCGGCAGGAGGGACGCGATGAACGCGCCGTAGCCCAGGGCCTGCTGGAGTTCGTGGAACAGTGCCGCGGCGCTCGTGATGCCCACCCGCAGATTGAGTCCCACCAGGATGACGCCCACCAGCGCGAAGAGCACCTTGCGGCGCCGGGAGCCGCCGGTTCCGCCCGTGTCTCCGGCTCCGCCCGTGGCGAGGGCCGACGCGTCGGCGAGCGCGGCGGGGCTGAGGATGGGCGCGGTGGATTCCGAGGTGGGTGTGGCTGGCATGTTCTAAAGGTTAGACCTTTAGTCGTTCTGGTATGCCATTCAGTGATGAGCGCCACAGAAAGTGGCCGGCGCGAGGGTGACTCAGCGGGTCCCGAGCCGGGAGATCGCCAGGGCCAGCCAGAGCTGGACGCGGTCCGCCGTGGTGGAGGGGTCGTAGCCGCTCAGCTCGGTGATCTGGGCCAGGCGGTACCGGACAGTGTTGCGATGCAGGGTGAGTGCCTGCGCCACGGCCGCCACGGAGCCGTCGTGCTCGAGATAGCTCTCCAGGGTGCTAAGCAGCCCGGCCCCGTGCGCGGCGTCGAAGTCGTGAAGAGGTTTGAGGGTCTCCATTGCCATGTCGGACAGCGGGACGTCCTCGCTCGCCAAGAGCAGCGACGTCAGGCTGAGCCGTTCGGGTTCGTTCACGGGCAGTCCGCGGGCGACGGCGTCGCGCGCCTCGAAGTAGCTCCAGCGCAGACCGTTCGCCTTGGCGTAGTGCCCGCCGATGCCGATCGTCGCCTTCAGCCCCGCCTCGGCGAGCAGCGCGTGAACGGCCTTCGCGGCCTCCACGGCGGTCTTGTCCTCCGGCGTGATGATGAGCAGCTCGGAGTCGACGACGGCGGTGGGGACGTCTTCCAGCTCGGGCGGCAGGGGAGTGGACATGATGGCTTTGTTCTGGGCCGGGGTGTTGCCCGGCGCCGGCCGCACGAGGATCACGACCTGACGCTTCGCCGCCGCGACGCCGATGGTCGAGAGCCTAGTCCCGGCGTCCTTCGGGTCCAGCACGCCGCGGATGACGTCCTGCATGACCTGGCCCGCCAGCTTGCGGGAGGCGTCCCGTTGGTGCTTCTGGTTATTCAGTTCGAGACTGATGAGGCTCTTCGCGTAGTCGAGGATGCCGGCGTCCCGGAAGGGTTCGCGGACCTGCAGGGTGGTGGCGTCGCGCTGGCCTGTGGAGATCGCGACGTCCAGCCAGTGCCCCGAATCCGGCTCGCCGATGGATCCCGCCGTGGTGCTGAAGATCTCGCGCCCGTAGCGCCGCAGCCGCAGGTCCGTGCGGAGCAGTCCCGCCAGCTGACGCAGCAGGGCGGGCAGCCCGCCGCCGGAGAGGAGCGAGCGGGCCAGGACCTGGTGGCCGGAGAGCATGCGTTCCAGCTTGGCCAGGTGGTCCGCGTGCTGCGCCTCCGCCACGAGCTTCCCCAGTGCGATGAACGGTGTCTCATACGGGACCTCGACCACGGGGATGTCCCAGCGGTTCGCCTCCGCCACGAGAGCCGGGGGCACCACCTCGGAGGACAGGCCCGTGCCGAAGCCGATGCCGACGGCGCCGGAGCGCTGCACCATGCGGACGAAATGACGCTGCGCCGCGGCCGTCTTCTGGCGCAGTCCTGTGGTCAGCACCAGCTCGCCGCCGCTCAGGAAGCGCTGGGGGTTCTCCTGCTCCGTGACGGCCACCCATTGAATGGGGGTGGAAAGGGTCGACTCGGCGGCCCCCACCTTCTTAAGCTTGAGAGACGGAACGGACAGAAGTGCCGCCAGCGTGATGGACATGAACCCATCATAGAAGTCCTTTGGACTCCCGCACAGCAAGCTTGAGGTTTGGCTGTGCACACGCCTATACATCGGCAAGCTTTCGTCATCTTATGCTCGAAGTCACACCCGTCGCAGGCGACTAAGAAGGAAAGAGTCCCCCATGACTGCAACCACCACCGAGCTCAGCTACCGCCTCGAGCAGAAGCGCAACATCGGCGAGTTCCCCGGCCCGAAGTCTCTCGAGCTGGCAGCCCGCCGTGACGCCGTCGTCGCCGGCGGCGTCGCCTCCTCCGTTCCCGTCTACATCGCCGATGGCGATGGCGGCATCATCAAGGACGTGGACGGCAACTCCTTCATCGACCTCGGCTCCGGCATCGCCGTGACGAGCGTGGGCGCCTCCGCCCCGGCCGTCGTCGCCGCGGTCCAGGAAGCCGTGCAGCACTTCACGCACACCTGCTTCATGGTCACCCCGTACGAGGGCTACGTCGCCGTCGCCGAGAAGCTCAACGAGCTCACCCCGGGCGACCACGAGAAGCGCTCCGTGCTGTTCAACTCCGGCGCCGAGGCCGTGGAGAACGCCATCAAGATCGCCCGCAAGGCCACCGGCCGCAACGCCGTCGTCGCGTTCGACCACGCCTACCACGGCCGCACCAACCTGACCATGGCGCTGACCGCCAAGGCCATGCCGTACAAGAGCGGCTTCGGTCCGTTCGCCTCGGACATCTACCGCCTGCCGATGAGCTACCCGTACCGCGAGGAGAACCCGGAGATCACGGGCACCGAGGCCGCCCAGCGCGCCATCCTCGCCATCGAGAAGCAGATCGGCGGCAGCGAGGTCGCCGCGATCATCATCGAGCCCATCCAGGGTGAGGGCGGCTTCATCGTCCCCGCCGAGGGCTTCCTCCCGACCCTGGCCGCGTGGGCCAAGGAGAACGGCGTCGTCTTCATCGCTGATGAAGTCCAGGCCGGCTTCTGCCGCACCGGCAAGTGGTTCGCCGTCGATCACGAGGGCGTCGTCCCGGACCTGATCACCATGGCCAAGGGCATCGCCGGCGGCATGCCGCTGTCCGCCGTCACCGGCCGCGCCGAGCTGCTCAACGCCGTTCACGGCGGCGGTCTGGGCGGCACCTACGGTGGCAACCCGGTGGCCTGCGCCGCCGCTCTCGCCGCGATCGAGACCATGGAGCAGTTCGACTTGAACGCCCGTGCCGAGCGCATCGGTCAGCTCATCCAGGACCGCATGAACTCCCTGGCCGGCGAGCTCTCCGTGATCGGTGACGTCCGTGGCCGTGGCGCCATGCAGGCCATCGAGCTCGTGGTGGCCGGTTCCAAGGAGCCGAACGCCGCGCTGACCAAGGCGATCGCCGACTACTGCCTGGCCCAGGGTGTCATCATCCTGACCTGTGGCACCTACGGCAACGTGATCCGCCTCCTGCCGCCGCTGACCATCGGTGAGGACCTCCTCAACGATGCTCTCGACGTCCTCGAGGCAGCCATCCGCGCCAACGCCTGAGCCTTCCCGGCTCCGGCTCTCTGAGCCTGGCCGCCCGTCCCGACCGTTCATCTGCCCGCGAACGGTCGGGACGGGCGGCCTTGTCATTTAAGCCGTGTCATTCACTCCGCACCCGGGCGACGCCGCGATTCAGCGCAGCACCGCCTTCTTCGAATGGCCGTGTCCGTCCAGGGTGAACTCGAGGGTGAGCGGCGAAGTGCTCACCACGCTCACACCGGGATCCGAACTCACGACGGCGGACGCCGCCACACCGGCCAGGCTCACCCGGGCGACCGGCTGGGTGCGGCTGGGATCGGAGAGCGCGACCACGAGGGCGTCACCGTCCTGCCGCACGGCCACGGAGCACGGGCCGCTGACCGTGATCCCCTGCGCCGGGGCGGCGCCGGAAAGGCTCGCGGCGTAGAAGTTCGCGAGTCTCAGGCCCTGTGCGCGATCCTCCACCATCTGGACGTCCGCAGAGTTCGCCAGGACGCGGACCGAGGGATTCGCCGACTCCTTGAACGTGTCCGAGTGATCCGCTCCGGGCAGGAGCAGGCAGGCGTAGCCGCCGTCCTGCGGGGTGGTTCCGTGGCTGTGGGTGATGGTGACGTAGTCGCGGTTCCTGACTTCGTCCGAGCCGCCGGTGTCCGCACCGGAATTGATCGCCTTCCACGTCCCGCTGCGGGCCACCACCGCCACGGTGACGTCCCCGGCGACGTTCTCCGCGGGGAGCAGGACGTAGCCGCCATGACTCACGATGTGGGCGTTCCGGGTGATCCTGACCCGGGCGTCCCCGGCGGTCAGCGTCCGCTTGCGGTTGTCGGTGCGCAGCTCGGGCACCTTCCCGGGCGGGAAGGACCGGTTCTCCAGGGTGGTGAACACCTCGTAGGGGCTGGTGGAGGAGATGCCCGCACCCAGGCAGACCACTTTGTCCTCCAGGAAGAACCAGGACTTCCGGGCGCTGAGGGTCTTGTTGAAATTGAGGTGGTCCATGCCCTGGATGCCCCAGCGGCCGTCCAGATCCAGACCGCCGGCGAAGGCCTGGAAGGCGCGGGGGATGCCGGTGCCGTTCGCGGCGCCGCTCTCGCGTGGTTCGCCCGTCACCGTGGTGCCGGGGAGGCGGTAGGGGTCCACGGTGGGCCAGAAGTCCGCGCTGTATTGGGAGGGATCCGTGGGTGTATAGACGAAGGTCATCCCGTCGCCCTGGTACCAGCCGAGGTTGTTCTCGAAATTGCCCCATTCATAGCGGCCGATCCGCTTCGAGGACACGTTCACCACGGAGCTGAAACCGGGGCGGTGGTGGACCAGGCGGTCCTGGTCGCCGAACGCCCTGGTGTAGACCGGAGCGGGCGCCGGGGTGATGGAGGAGTCCTTGAGGGCCGAAGTGACCAGGAGTGACTTGGCGATGCTCTGCCCGGGCAGACCGAACAGCGCGACGTCGGTGCAGCGTTCCAGCCAGCCCTTCACCAGGGAGAGGTAGCGGCTCCGGTACGGCTCCCCGGCGCCCGGCGCCAGCAGGAGGATGGCGGTGATGGCGCCGGCCCCGTCCACGTGATCCGGGTTGGCCTGGCGGGACACCGCCCGCCCGCGGACCGTGTCCATCATGCGTCCGTTCCAGATGAACGGTGCGTAGCTCGCCTCCACGGCGTCCAGGACCACGGATTTCTTCGGGTCGGTGACGTCCCACTCGCTGCCGCCCAGCAGGCCGAGGATCTCGGCGATCCCGCCCAGGGTGACCACTCCGTAGGTCCCCACGTAGGGGAGATAGCTGTGCTGGACGAAGGAGCCGTCGGCGTAGAACCCGTCGCCGCTCGTGACGTAGCCGAACACGCTGTTCCTGCCGTTGCGCACGGTGTCGCTGAGGGCGTCCCGGGCGAGGGCCACCTCGTCGGGGCGGTTGTCGAGGATGCCGCGCAGGGCGCAGGAGAGGGCCTTGTCCGTCCGGTTCGCGCCGGTCTCCGCCAGGATGGTGCCGCGGCCGCGCCAATTGGGGTCCGGCGTGAAGTACCGGACCGCGGCCAGGAGGGTGCTGCGCAGGGTGGCGGGGACTTCGTCGTGCAGCAGGACCAGGATGTCGGCCGCCTTGCGGGGGACGCCGATCTCCCAGAACCACCAGTTGCCGGCGGCCCGCATGCCGGTCTTGTAGGCGGTGGCGCTGAGGTAGCTCAGCGCGGCCACCAGATCGGAGGCCAGCCGCGCGTCGCCGTACTGGGCCGATCCCGCCGTGGCGTGGGCGAGGGCCAGATCGAAGATCCGGTTGAAGCTGACACCCATGTTGCCGGTGGCGTCGGCGGAGGTGCCGATGCCGGTCAGCGGGAGATCGGGCCACAGGCCGGACGTGCCGCTCGGGGTGATCATGGCCGTCCAGGTCTTGGTGGCGGCGTCGCTCATGGCCTGCAGTGCGGGGGCCAGCTCGGGGATGGCGGCGGCGCTGCCGTCTCCGGCCAGCATGAGACGGCGTCGCGCCACCAGATCATCCAGGGAGGCCGCGGGTGCGGCGGCGGCCGACGTGGCGGTGGCGCCCAGGAGCGCGCCGGCCCCCAGGAGTGCGAACAGGGTTCTGCGATTCAGCTCGGCGGACAACACGGACCTCCAGTGCTCGGGGAGTGGGTAGTCCGAGCCTAGATGTGAGTGTTCTTGATCACAATAGGTTGGAAGTGTTCATTTACTTTCACCTGCGGCGGACCGTGAGGGTGTGCCGCAGCGCATCGACGGTGAGGATGATGAGTCCCAGCCAGACCATGCCGAAGCCGATCCAGCGCTCGGGGGACATGCGCTCGTGGAGGACCAGAGTGGCGATGATCAGCTGCAGCGTCGGCGCCAGGTACTGGAGCATGCCGATCGTGGTCAGGGGAAGGCGAGCGGCGGACGCGCCGAAGAACACGAGCGGGACGGCCGTGACGGCGCCGGACGCGGCCATGAGCCAGAAGTGCGTCGAGCCGTACCCGGTCACGGTGGCGGCCTGGTTCAGCGTCAGCGCCACCATGGTCACGGCGGCGAAGGGCGCCAGGACCAGGGTCTCCACGCTGAGGCTCGTGATGGAGTCGACGCCGGAGCCCACCTTCTTCTTGACCAGGCCGTAGAAGCCGAAGCTGAACGCCAGCGTCAGGGCGATCCACGGCAGCTTGCCGTAGGCCACGGTGAGCACGACGACCGCCAGGAAGCCGATGCCCACCGAGATCCACTGGAGAGGACGGAGACGCTCCTTCAGGACCAGGACGCCGAGCAGGACCGAGACGAGTGGATTGATGTAGTACCCCAGGGACGCCTCCACGGCCTGGCCGCTCATGACGCCGAAGGTGTAGGCCAGCCAGTTGACGGCGATCAGCAGCGCGGCGATGGCCAGGATGCCCAGGGTCTTCGGCCGTTTCAGGACGAGCGCGAAGGTCTTCCAGGACCGGGTGACGGTCAGCAGGATGGCGCAGAAGAGGAGGGACCAGAGGACCCGGTTCGCCACGATCTCCACCGGGCCGGCCGGGAGCAGCAGCATGAAGTAGAGCGGAAGCAGACCCCAGAGCGTGTACGCGCCGACCCCGTAGGCGAGGCCCTGCCGCTGTCGCGTGGCGGCCAGCTCGGACGCCGTGGCCGGGGTGCCGGTGGAGGCGCCGCTCGCGGGGGTGGTGGGAGCAAGGGTTTTCGAGATGGGGTCCGTCACGTCGGCACAACCGGCCGCGCGCGGGCGTTATTCCGAACAATTAGAATAGTTCTGCCTGTGCTAATGGTGCGGGCACTGTCAACCTTGGAAGGTCAGCTCTTGTCTGTCGAGTCTGTGCACACATCCGCCCGCCCCCTGCGCGTCGCCATCATCGGTTCCGGCCCGGCCGGCGTCTATGCCGCGGACATCCTCACGAAGTCCCAGGGCGTCAAAGACGGTGAAGTGCACGTCTCCATCGACCTCTTCGAGCGTTACCCGGCCCCGTACGGTCTGATCCGCTACGGTGTCGCCCCCGATCACCCCCGCATCAAGGGCATCGTGAACGCGCTGCACAAGGTGCTGGACCGCGGCGACATCCGCTTCTTCGGCAATGTGCACTTCGGCCAGGACGTCAGCCTGGAGGACCTCCAGAAGCATTACGACGCCGTCATCTTCGCCACCGGCGCCATCAAGGACGCGGAGCTGAACATCCCGGGCATCGATCTGAAGGGATCCTTCGGCGGCGCGGACTTCGTGTCCTGGTACGACGGCCACCCGGACGTCTCCCGCGAGTGGCCGCTGGAGGCGAAGGAGATCGCGGTCATCGGCAACGGCAATGTGGCCCTCGACGTCGCGCGCGTCCTCTCCAAGCACGCGGATGACCTGCTCGTCACCGAGATCCCGGACAACGTCTACGAGGGTCTCAAAAAGTCCCCGGTGACCGATGTGCACGTGTTCGGCCGCCGCGGTCCCGCGCAGGTGAAGTTCACCCCGCTGGAGCTGCGCGAGCTGTCCCACTCCCGTGACGTGGACATCGTGCTGTACCCGGAGGACTTCGACTTCGACGAGGCCTCGGACGAGGCGATCAAGACGAACAACCAGGTCAAGACCATGGTCAACACGCTGACCAACTGGCTGGTGGAAGAGGCTCATGAGGGTGAGGACGCCGCATCCCGCCGTCTGCACCTGCACTTCCTGCACTCCCCGGTGGAGATCCTGGAGGATCCGGAACGCCCCGGGCATGTGGGCGGCATCCGCTTCGAACGGATGGAACTGGACGGCACCGGCAACGCCCGCGGCACGGGGGAGTATGTGGACTACCCCGTTCAGGCCGTCTACCGGGCCATCGGATACTTCGGCTCCCCGCTGCCGGGCCTGGAGTTCGACGAGCGCCGCGGCGTCCTGAGGAACGACGGCGGCCGCGTCCTGGGCGCGGATGGCGCCCCGGTGCCGGGCGTCTACGCCACGGGCTGGATCAAGCGCGGACCGGTGGGTCTGATCGGCCACACCAAGGGTGACGCCCTCGAAACCATCGGCTACCTCCTGGAGGACCGCCTGCAGCTGCCCGCCGCCGACGAGCCGTCCGAGGACGCCGTCGTCGCGCTGCTGGAGGAGCGCGGCGTCGAGTACACCACCTGGGAAGGGTGGAACCGCCTGGACGCTCATGAGCTCGCTCTCGGCGCCGAAGCGACGGCGAATGGAGGTTCGCACGGCGTGACTATTGCGCGTGAGCGCATCAAGGTGGTACCCCGCGAGGAGATGGTGAGCATTTCTCGAGGTCAGTAAGGCATTCGGCGCTCGGCGGAGTGCGAAAGAACTGTTTCTGAATCTCATATCGTGGACGAGTACGGATGGTCCGAGGGGTGGACACTACCCTTGTGACGATCCTTTACACGACACAGAATGTGGAATCTGATGAACATTCTCCGTACCAAGTCAATTGAGAAGTCAATTGCTGACGCCGAGGAGCCGGGTCGCCGGCTCAAGCGTTCCCTGAGTGCCTGGGACCTCATGATCATGGGCGTCGCCGTGGCCGTCGGCGCCGGCATCTTCTCCGTTGGCGCCAAGGCTGCCGCCAACTTCGCCGGCCCGGCCGTCACGCTGTCCTTCGTCATCGCGGCCGTCACCTGCGCGCTGGCCATCATGTGTTACGCCGAATTCGCCACGGCCATCCCCGTGGCGGGTTCGGCGTATGTCTTCACCTACGCCACTCTGGGCGAGGTCCTCGCCTGGATCGTCGGCTGGAACCTCATCCTGGAGCTCTTCACCGCGGCCGCCGTGATCGCCAAGTACTGGGGCATCTACCTCTCCAAGGTCTTCGACCTGGTGGGGGTCAAGATGCCCGAGGCCGTCAACATCGGCGGACTGGACGTCTACTGGGGCGCGTTCCTCATCGTGGCCATCTTCACGGTCCTGCTGGTGCTGGGCACCAAGCTCTCGGCCCGCGTGGGCAATGTCTTCACGCTCATCAAGATCGCCGTGGTCCTCTTCGTGATCATCGTGGGCTTCTTCTACATCAAGGCGGAGAACTACACCCCGTTCGTCCCGCAGTCCGTGCCGAGCGCAGGCAACGCCGTGGAGGACGTCATGAAGCAGTCCCTCTTCGGCTTCCTGACGGGCGCCGCTCCGGCGCAGTACGGCACGCTGGGCATCTTCGCCGGTGCGGCGCTGGTGTTCTTCGCCTTCATCGGCTTCGACGTCGTGGCGACCTCCGCGGAGGAGGTCAAGAACCCGCAGAAGACCCTGCCGCGCGGCATCTTCGGCGGTCTGGCCCTGGTCACCCTGCTCTACATCCTGGTGTCCCTGGCCCTGACCGGCATGGTGTCCTACACGGACCTGGCCAAGGCCAAGAGCCCCACGCTCACCACCGCGTTCGAGGCCGTCGGCAACACCGACGCCGCCAAGGTCATCGCCTTCGGCTCCCTGATCGGCCTCACCACGGTCATCATGGTGCTCCTCATGGGCCTGGCCCGTGTGGTCCTGGCCATGAGCCGCGACGGTCTGCTGCCGCGGGCCCTGTCCAAGACGAGCGACAAGCACTCCACCCCGGCCCGCACTCAGATCCTGTGCGGCGTGGCCGTGGCGCTGGTGGCCGGCCTGACCCAGGTGGACATCCTGGAGGAGATGATCAACATCGGCACCCTGTGCGCCTTCGTGATGGTCTCCGTGGGCATCCTGGTGCTGCGCCGCAAGCGCCCGGACCTCCGTCCGGCGTTCCGGGTGCCGCTCGGCCCGGTGCTTCCCGCGCTGTCCGCCGTGCTGTGCTTCTACCTGATGACGAACCTGGCCGTGCAGACCTGGCTGTTCTTCCTCATCTGGCTGGTGCTCGGCTTCGCGATCTACTTCGCGTACGGCCAGCGGCACTCCCGCCTGAACGAACGCTTCACGGAGGCGAAGGAGTTCGTGGACGATCCGGCAGCTTCGGCCACCGGCCGCTGACCCGGCCCACGACGACGGCGCCGCACCCTTCCCGGGGTGCGGCGCCGTCGTCGTCCCCGGGTGGGCTCCCGCCCGCGTGCGGTCGGCCCGCCGTCATCTCGCGGCCCGCTTGCGCTCGCCGAGTGGCACGGGGACCTAAGATGGCGCGTATGGCGCGTCCTCCCCGACCTGAACGTAAATCAGAGCTCATGCACGACATCCTGCTGTACCTGCAGGACAAGTCGATCGCGGACCTCACCTTCCGAACCCTCGCCGACGGACTGGGCATCAGCAGCTACGTGCTGGTGTACCACTTCGGTTCCCGCGAGGAACTCATCTCCCAGATCGTGCACGCGATCGAGGCCCGTCCCTCAGAGGTGCTGGAGCCGGAGATGGTCAGTGCCGACCGGGCGGAATTCGAGGCCTGGCTGCGGAACGCCTGGAAGGTGGGGCTGCGCGAGTACGGCATCCAGCTGCAGCGCCTCCATTTCGAGGCGGCCATGCAGGACTCGGTGCTGGAGAAACCGCGTGGCAACGGCAGCCAGCTGTACCACTCCTGGGTGGACGTGGTGCAGGAATGGCTCAGGAACCAGGGCCTGGGCGAAGCCGAGGCACGGAGGACCGCCCGTCTGTTCGTGGCCACGCTGACCGGGCTGCGCTATGACGTGATCGTCACGGGCGAGCGCGAGGGGGCCACGGAGGCGTTCGAGCGGCTGCTGAAGTCCTTCTTCCTCACCATCGACTCGGAGTTGAAACCGGGGACCTGACGGCTGTCACACGCCGCGGCCCGTCTGTGTCGCCGTGTTACTGTGACGTCCGTCAAAGAAAATCGCTGGAGATGATCACTCGCATGGTGCTCCAGCGCAGCAAAAAAGGGGAAACCATGAGCAAGACCATCGTCACGCGCGCACTCGGCGTCGTCGCCGTTCCGCTGCTGGCCGTGAGCCTGAGCGCCTGTGGCGGCCAGAGCGTCGCGGACGCCTGCTCCAAGCTGGACAGCGACATGAGCGGCATCAGCACCGAACTGCAGTCCAACATGACCAAGTTCGCGTCCGATCCCAAGGCCGCGGCCGACGGGCTGAGCAAGTTCTCGGACAAGCTCGCCGAGAGCGTCAAGGGCGTCTCCAATCCGGACGTCAAGCCGAAGGCCGAAGCGGCGAGTGCCGCCTACGCCGACTTCACCGCGAAGATCAAGGCCGCCGCCGCGGATCCCTCCACGGCTTCGTCCAAGATGACCGAGCTCTCGGGCTCCGTCACCAAGGTCTCGGACAGCTTCACCGAGCTGGGCAAGGTCTGCAAGAAGTAACGGCCTCCCCCGTCGGGCACGGGAAAGGCCCCGGAACCACCTTGCGGTGGCGCCGGGGCCTTTCAGCGTCCGGAGGGGACTACTTCTTGAGCTCGAAGCGGTCGTTGTCCATGACCTTGGCCCATGCCGCGGCGAAGTCGGTGACGAACTTCTCCTGGGCATCGTCCGAGGCGTAGACCTCGGCGAGGGCGCGGAGTTCGGAGTTGGCGCCGAACACCAGGTCCACGCGGCTGCCGGTCCAGCGGCCGTCAGCAGTGGTGTAGCTCTGCTCGTCGTCCGCCGGGATCCAGGTCTGACCGAGGTCCAGCAGGTTCACGAAGAAGTCGTTGCTGAGGGCGCCCGGGCGTTCGGTGAAGACACCGGTGCTGGAGCCGTCCCAGTTGTTGCCGAGCACGCGCAGACCGCCGAGGAGCACGGTCATCTCCGGGCCGGAGAGGTTGAGCAGGTTCGCGCGGTCGATCAGCAGGTACTCGGCGGGCAGGTTGATGTAGCCGCTGTTGTAGTTGCGGAAGCCATCGGCCACCGGCTGCAGCCAGGCGAACTGCTCCGGGCTGGTCTGCTCCTGCGTGGCATCCACGCGGCCCGGGGTGAAGGGCACGGTGATGTTCTGGCCGGCGGCCAGGGCGGCCTGCTCCACACCGACGTTGCCGGCGAGCACCACGACGTCCGCGAAGGACACCGGGACGGCGGCGGTCGCGTTGAAGTCGGCCACGATGCCCTCCAGGACGGAGATCACGGGCTTCAGCTTGTCCGGCTGGTTGACGGGCCAGTTGACCTGCGGTTCCAGACGGATGCGGCCACCGTTGGCGCCGCCGCGCTTGTCGGAGCCGCGGAAGGACGCCGCGGACTTCCACGCGGTGGAGACCAGGTCCTCGACGGAGAGGCCGGAGGCGGCGATCTTCTCCTTGAGCACGGCGATCTCTGCGTCGCCGATGGTCTGAGCCGGGGCGGCGGGCAGCGGATCCTGCCAGATGAGGTCCTCCGCCGGGACCTCCTTGCCGAGGTAACGGACCTTGGGGCCCATGTCACGGTGGGTCAGCTTGAACCAGGCGCGGGCGAAGGCCTCTTCGAATTCGGCCGGGTTCTCCTTGAAGCGCAGGGAGATCGGACCGTAGATCGGGTCCTCGCGCAGGGCAAGGTCGCTCGTCAGCATGCGGGGCTCGCGACGGCCGGCCGAGTGGGCCATGGGGACCATGTCCGCGCCGCCGCCGTTGGTGGGACGCCACTGCTTGGCGCCGGCGGGGGACTCCATGAGCTCCCACTCGTACGCGTAGAGGATGTGGAAGAACTCGTTGTCCCAGCGGGTCGGGTGGTAGGTCCAGGTGACCTCCAGGCCGGAGCCGACGGTGTCGTCGCCCGAGCCGGTGCCGTAGCCGTTCTTCCAGCCGAAGCCCTGGTTCTCCAGCGGAGCAGCCTCCGGGTCCGGGCCGATCTGGTCGTCCTTGTGGGCGCCGTGGGTCTTGCCGAAGGTGTGGCCGCCGGCGATCAGGGCCACGGTCTCCTCGTCGTCCATGCCCATGCGGCGGAAGGTCTCACGGATGTCGATGGCGGAGGCCAGCGGGTCCGGGTTGCCGTCCGGGCCTTCCGGGTTCACGTAGATCAGGCCCATCTGCACGGCGGCCAGGGGGGCTTCCAGGTCACGGACGCCGGTGTAGCGCTCGTTGTCCAGCCAGACCTTCTCCGGGCCCCAGTAGACATCGTCGTCGGCTTCCCAGACATCCGGGCGGCCACCGGCGAAGCCGAAGGTCTTCAGGCCCATGTCCTCGAGGGCGACGTTGCCCGCCAGGATGAACAGATCGGCCCAGGAGATCGACTGGCCGTACTTCTTCTTGATCGGCCAGAGCAGGCGGCGGCACTTGTCCAGGCCCACGTTGTCCGGCCAGGAGTTCAGGGGTGCGAAGCGCTGCTGGCCCGCGCCGCCGCCACCGCGGCCGTCGTGGGAGCGGTAGGTGCCGGCGGAGTGCCAGGCCATGCGGATCATGAAGGGGCCGTAGTGACCGAAGTCGGCGGGCCACCAGTCCTTGGAGTCCGTCATGAGGGCCGTCAGATCGGCCTTGACCGCGTCCAGGTCCAGCGCGTTGAACGCCTCGGTGTAGTTGAAGTCCGGGTCGAGCGGGTTCGCCACCTCGGGGTTCTTCGCCAGGATCTTCAGGTTGAGCTTGTTGGGCCACCACTCAGTGTTGGCGCTGCCCTTGGTGGGGTGTACACGGCCGCCGTGGGCGACGGGGCACTTGGAGACGGTGCTCTCAGACACAGTGTTCCTTCCGGGGATGGTTGATTACGGAGGTGAAAGGGGATTCGGGGGCCGCGGGCGCGGCTCAGCCGCCGTCCTGACGTTCGGCGGCGAGGCAGTCCTGACAGATGCCCTGGTAAAGGACATCCGCGATCTGGATGCTCATGGGCTGCTGGTCATCGTTCCAGTGGGGGTGCAGGCACGGCGCATGCCCGACGGCGCAGTCCACGTCCTCGATGCGTCCGCACCGTGTGCAGATGGCGTGGTGGTGGTTGTCACCCGTGCGGGTCTCGTAGAGCGCGGGGGAGTGCGGCGGTTCGAAACGCCGCAGCATGCCGAGTTCCGTCAGGTCGCCGAGCACCACGTAAACGGACTGCGCAGAGAGTCCGGGAAGCTCGTGGCGGGCCAGGTCGAGGATGTTCTCCGCGGTCGAGTGCGGATGGGTGTCGATGGCTGCGAGCACGGCAAGGCGCTGCTTCGTGACGCGCCGTCCGGCGGTACGCAGTTGCTCGGACCAGGCGGAGGCCCGGTCGGGGAGTGCCGTGAACTGGGACATGCCCCCATTCAAGCACTTATTTTGACTAGCTCGCAATTACCGGAGGGAAATTCCTTGAAATAGATCGGGCGGCGCCCAGGGAGACTCAGGGGTCGACGATCCGCTGGTCGGTGTTCGTGTAGCTGATCGAGTCCGCGGTGCTTCCCACCAGGCCCATGGTGACGCGCAGGAGCCCCGGCGCGACGTCGTCCAGCGGGGGAGGCGTGTCGGTGCCGAGCGTGAGCGAACGGCCGTTTGAAGTCGTCGCGGTGATCGAGCCGAGATACACGCTGACGTGACCTTGCAGCGTCATGGTGTCAGCCGAGGTGACCAGCCCGGGGCCGTTCGGTGGCCGCACGGTGAGGGAGAAGTCGGTGATGGTGATGGAGTCCGCGCTGATCTTCAGCGTGCGGACACTTCCGCCGTCGACGGTCGGCACCGAGACGATCCCGATCGAGTGCAGGCCCGTGAAGGACAGCCCCCGGGAGCCCATGGAGGCGGGCGTCCTGGTGAAGATGGGGGCGCTGTCCTCCCGGGTGGCCTTCACGGGCTTCTTCGGGGACGGCTTCGCGGTCGGCGAGGGGTGGGCGGAGTCGGTGGCGCCCGACGACGGTGTTGCGGCGCCGGGCTGCTGGGCCCCGGACCCGTCGGCGCCGGGCAGGGGCACGGCGGGGCCGGACCCCTCGGAGCCGCCCGCGGGGATGCCGGGGATGGTCGGCGTGCCGGCGCCCGGTGCCGGGGTGGCCGGGGCGGAGGGCTTCGGCGTGCCGGGCGCGGGGCTCGGCGAAGGCGAGGAACAGGTGAAGAGGATGGGGAGGCAGAAGGCTGCGGGCTGGGATTCGGGGGCCTGGGCGGCGCCGAGGGCGAGGGGTGTCACCAGCACGGCGCCGGCCAGCAGCGCTCCGAGCCCGCGGCGGCGTGGCTGAGTCATGAGGCGGGTTCCCCCTGGGGATCGGGACTCCGTTTCATCCAGGCGGCCACCAGCACGCCACCCGTCCCGGCCAGCAGCATGCCGACCAGGAATCCGCCGAGGTTCACGCCCACCAAGGAGTACAGGGCCAGCGCCAAGGCGATGATGCCGTAGAAGACGTGGTGGTCCGGCATGGTCATCGCCAGGATGCCCAGCAGGAACAAGGCCAGGGGGATGACCGTGGCCTGGAATCCTTCGATACCGAGCTGCACGTGCAGATGGCCGATGTCGAGCTGTCCGGAGAAGAACATCTCCACGCCGCCCAGGGCCACGAGCAGGCCGCCGACGAAGGGGCGTTGCTTCCGCCAGGTCCGGAAATCACCTCCGCTGGCGGCGGCGGTGTCCATGGACGGGGCCGTAGTCTCCGCGGGGGAGTCGCCCGCCGGAACCGAGCCGTCCGCCGCGGGCGAGGAGGTCATAGCGGAGGCGCTCGCGGGGCCGGCGACCCGCCGGTTCGGCTGGGAAGCGCTGCCGCGGAGGGCCCGGCGTCGGGCTCCCGGTGCCATTCCGTCCTCCGCCAGGGTGCCGTCGCCGCTCAGAAGCATCCCTTGGACCCGTCCGTCAGCTCCAGCTTCATTCCGGTGAGGGTGAAGACGGAGGCCTGGGTGCTCCAGGCGGTCTGCTCCAGGTTCTTGATGGTCACCGTGTCCGCGTCCTGGGCGAAGTCCCCGGGGGTGCCCTTCGCCGACGTGTTGACCGTGGAGGCGTCCACGCCGATCCGGATCTTGCCGAAGGAAGCGTCGCCCTTGAGGCCGGTCATGCCGATCTGGAGGTCGGAGGCGGAGGCGGGGTTCCCGCCGCCGCCGGCCTTGATGAGGACGCCGACCTTGCCGAGGGGGGTGTCGGTAGTGACGGCCTGGCAGAGGTCGCTCAGAGTGGCGCTCTTGATGTTGGCGATCGCCACGGTGTGGTTCTTGCCTTCCGTGTCCCGGGCGACTCCGGCGTACTGGGAGAAGCCGGTGCCCTCGAGCGATGAGGCGCCGATCTGGAATTGGCTGCCGGAGACGGCGAAGGAGACGGGGACGGCGCCCTGGGCGATGCCGCCCATGAGGGTGGTGGCGACGAGGGCCGCCGGGACTGCGACGAGCACGATGCGCCCGGCATGTGAAGAACTGATCTTACGGAGACGCTCAGACCTGGGGAATTTCATCGAACCTCCTGGAACGGGCGCCGACCCCTTCGGCGGCGCGCATGTGACGAAGATAACGTTCTTGTTGACTGCGAGTCAATAGAGGGGGGTGAGAGCGACGGCCCAGCCCGCTCGGAATGCGCCCGGAATGCCCCGTGTACCGGGATGACCAGCGCACCCGGGATGATCAGTACACTCAGAGAGTGTCCGAAGTGCAGCGCGTCCGTCTGAGTCCCGAGGAGCGCCGCGCTCAGTTGATCGCCGCCGGCGTGAACTTCCTGGCCGACCATTCCCTCGACGAACTGAGCATGGACGAACTGGCCCGCCAGGCCGGTGTCTCCCGGCCGCTCCTGTTCCACTATTTCGAGACCCGCCAGGGCATGCACCTCGCCGTGGTGACGAAGGCCAGGGACAGCCTCCTGGTCGCCACCGCGCCGCGCCTGGAGCTGCCTCCCCGCGAGCGGATCCACGAGACCCTGCTGCGGATCACCCACTTCGTGCAGCAGCACCGGGGCACCTTCTACTCGCTGGTCCGCGGCATCGCCAGTGGAGACCCCGCCGTGCGGACCGTGGTGGACGAGTCCCGGGAGCTCAACGCCGAACGGCTGCTGGACGCGTTCATCGAGCTGGGATTCGAGGACACGGCCATGCTGAGAGTGGCCCTGCGCGCCTGGGTCTCCTACGCGGAGGAGGCGCTGATCAGCCTTGCGATCGAGCGCGACGTCGACGCGGACGCCGTCGTGCGCTTCCTGGAAGCCGGGCTGAGGGGCATGGTCGGTGCGACTCGGGAACTTCAGGCGCCGGATTACGCTTAGCCGGTGCGGAGATTCCTGGCTGACCTGACGCCCCTGCGGGAGAGCCCCGCCTTCAAGCGACTCTGGATCGGGACCGCGGTGTCCAACGCGGGGAGCCAGCTCACGGTGGTGGCCCTCAGTCTGGAGGTCTACAAGATCACCCAGGAGAGCTCTTACGTGGGCCTGCTGAGCGTCTTCGCCCTGGTGCCTCTGGTGATCGCGGGGCTGTTCGGCGGGTCGATCGCGGACGTGTATGACCGCCGGACCGTCGCCATCGTGGCCTCCGCCGCCCTCTGGCTGAGCGCGGTGGGGCTCGCCGTGCAGGCGTGGTTGCACCTGGAGAACGTTTGGCTGCTCTTCGCGCTCGCGGCCGTGCAGAGTGCCGCGCTGGGCATCAACGCCCCGGCCCGCTCGGCCATGATCCCGCTCCTGGTCCGGCCGGAACTGCTGGCCTCCGCCAATGCGCTCAACATGATCACCTTCGGCCTCGCCACCATGGTGGGGCCGCTTCTGGGTGGCTTTCTGGTGGCGTCCGTCGGTTTCGAATGGACCTACACGGTGGATGCGATCAGCTACTTCGTGGTCATGTGGGCGCTGTTCAGCCTGCCCGCCATGCCGCCGGAGGGCGCGCCCCGCACGGTGGGCGTGACCAGTGTGCTGGAAGGTTTCCGTTTTCTCGGAACCCGCCCCAACGTCCGCATGACGTTCATCCTGGACCTGATCGCGATGATCGCCTGTCAGCCGAGGGCGCTCCTTCCCGCCATCGGCGCCGTGATGCTCGGGGGTGGGGAGACCACGGTGGGCATCCTCCTGGCAGCCTTCGCGCTGGGATCCTTCCTGGCCGGCCTGTTCAGCGGACCTCTCAACCACGTGCGGAAGCAGGGCGCCGCGGTGGTGTTCTCCGTCATGGCCTGGGGCGCGAGTCTCGGCGCGTTCGGTCTCATGGTGGTCCTGGCCGGCGACGGCGGCCGCCAGGGGGTCACGGTCTGGCTCGTGCCGGCCGCGCTCTGCTGTGCCGCGGCCGGGGTGGCGGACTCCATCAGCGCGGTGTTCCGCAGCACGATCCTCCAGGCCGCCACCCCGGATGAGTTCCGGGGCCGTCTCCAGGGCGTCTTCATCGTGGTAGTGGCCGGCGGGCCGCGGCTGGGGGACATGCTGGCCGGTGGCGCCACCACCTGGTTCCGTGAGGGCTGGGTCCTGCTGATCGGTGGGATGGTGTGCATCGCGGCCACCTGGGCGGTGTCCCGGGCGCAGCGCGGATTCCTCGACTACGACGCGCGGAACCCGGTGCCCTGAACGCACGTTGGTGAATAGTAGAGACCAGCCGCCCGCCCGGAACCGTCCGGGGCTTTCGCGAGTGAGGAGCCACCCGTGCACAACCATCACAACGGCCTGAAGACCGCCGCGCTCTTCGGAGTGCTGTGGGCGGTGCTTCTGGGGCTCGGTGCGCTGATCGGCTTCTGGACGCGCAGCGCCGCCCCGATCTGGATCATGGCGCTGATCGGTGTGGGCACCACCTTCTACAGCTACTGGAACAGCGACAAGATCGCCATCCGTTCCATGCAGGCCGTGGAGATCCCGGAGTCGCAGGCCCCCGAGCTGTACCGCGTGGTGCGGGAGCTGTCCCAGTCGGCCGGGCAGCCGATGCCGCGGATCTACATCTCACCCACCATGACGCCCAACGCCTTTGCCACGGGTCGCAATCCGCAGCATGCCGCCGTCTGCGTGACGAACGGCATCGTCCAGCTGCTGAATGACCGGGAGCTGCGCGGCGTTCTGGGCCACGAGCTCATGCATGTCTACAACCGGGACATCCTGACCTCGTCGGTCGCCGCGGCGGTGGCCGGGGTGATCACCTCGGTGGCTCAGTTCATGATGTTCTTCGGCGGCGGCAGCCGGGACGGGGAACGGAACATGAACCCCCTCGCCGCCATCGCCATGGCGCTGCTGGCGCCGTTCGCCGCGTCCCTCATCCAGATGGCGATCTCCCGGACCCGGGAGTACGACGCCGATGAGGACGGTGCGAAGCTCACCGGCGATCCGCTGGCGCTCGCCTCCGCCCTGAGCAAGATCGAGCGCGGCGTCAGCCAGTACCCGCTCCCGGCGGAGCAGACGCTCGTGAACACCTCGCACCTCATGATCGCCAACCCGTTCCGGGGCGCCAACGTGGCCAAGCTGTTCGCCACCCACCCGCCGATGCGGGAGCGCATCGCCCGCCTGGAGCGCATGGCCGGCCGCTAGCCTCCCGCCGTCTCGCGAGAAGCCAGTTGAGCACAGTCCCGGAGGCCGGGACTGTGCTCAACTGGCTTCTCGCGGCGGGGAATCCTAGGAGAGCGGGGAATCCTAGGAGAAGAGCCCCTGGCCCACGTACTCGCCGGGCTTGATCCCGGGCGGCACCGCGAACAGGCCGGAGCCGGTGTGCTTCAGGTATTCGACACTCAGCCGGTCGCTGCGGGCCAACTGATTCTGCATGGGCACGAACTGCGTGCGGGGGTCCTTGACGAAGGCGATGAAGAACAGCCCGGCGTCCAGGCGGCCCAGCGAGTCGTTGCCGTCCGTGAAGTTGAAGCCGCGGCGGAGCATCTTCACGCCCTTGTTCGTGGCCGCGTGAGCCAGCCTGACGTGGGAGTCCATCGCGATCAGCGGCGCGTCGCCCCGGCCCTTGGCCTCGAAGTTCGGCTCGGTGAACTCCTGGCCGCCGGAGAGCGGGGCACCGGTGGACTTGGTCCGCCCGATCACGGCCTCCTGTTCGCCGAGCGACGTCCGGTCCCAGACCTCGATGTGCATGCGGATCCGGCGGGCGACCAAGTAGCTGCCGCCGGCCATCCACTGTTCGCCGGGCTTGCCGCCGGGGGCCACCCACACGTGCTCGGCCAGCTGCTCCGGCTCCTCCGCTTTGAGGTTGGCGGTGCCGTCCTTGAACCCGAAGAGATTGCGGGGTGTCTGCTGGCTGGTGGAGGTGGAGGACGTCCGCCCGAAGCCCAGCTGGGACCAGCGCAGCCGGGCGCGGCCGAAGGCGATGCGGGACAGGTTGCGGATCGCGTGGACGGCCACTTGCGGGTCGTCGGCGCAGGCCTGGATGACCAGATCGCCACCCGTGCGCTGTGGTTCCAGCTGATCGCCCGGGAAGTGCGGGAGCTCGATGAGCGCTTCCGGAAGGCGGCCGGACAGACCGAAGCGCGGCGCGCCGTCGTCGGTCACGAAGAAGGAGCGACCGAAGCCGAAGGTGATCGTCAGGTTCGACGCGGAGAGGCCCATGGCCTCGCCGGTGTCCGACGGCGGGGCCTCGTAGTCGCCGCCCACGGCGCCGCCCTCCCCGGCCTCCCGGCCGGCCGTCATGGCTTCCGCGGCCGCGGTCCAGTCCTTGAGGAGGCCGATCACGTCGTCGCGGCTCGTGGCGGTGACGTCGAAGGATGCGATGTGCAGGCGGTCCTGGACGGGCGTCACGATCCCGGCCTGGTGGTCGCCGTGGAAGGGGGCGACGGCGCTGACGGCCGGCTGCGCGTCGGCCTCGGACGGGCGCGTGGCGGCGTAGCTCGCGGCGGCGCCGAGGGCGCCCGCCCCGACGAGGGAGGCCGTGGTGAGGAGCCCCCGCCGGGTGACCCTGGGACCGGCGGAAGACGACGGAACGCCCGCCGTCTCCTGGGAGGTGATCTCCTGGGAGGCGGCGGGCGGGACCGGGGTGGAATCCTGCTCCGGCATGGTCAGAGGACCACCGCGGCGGTCAGCTGACCCAGTGGCTCGCCGAGGGCGTCCACGAGGGCCGCGAGCTGCTTGACCTGGTCCGGGGTCAGCTCGTTGTAGTACTTGAAGCCGTCGCCCACCTTGTACTTGTCCAGCTCGGCCTGCAGGGCTGCGAAGCGCTGGTCGAGGGTCTTGGCCAGCTCGGGCTTCTTCAGGGTCACCACGGGGCGCAGGTTCTGGTAGGCGATCCGGGCGCCGTCGACGTTGGCCTGGAAGTCCCAGAGGTCGGTGTGGGACCAGATCTCCTCTTCACCGGTCACCTTGCCGGTGGCCACCTCGTCCAGGAGCTCCTTGGCGCCGTTGCCGAGCTTGTCCGGGGTGAGCGTCAGCGTGCGGGTGCGCTCGAAGAGCGTCTGGGTGTCCGCCACGAGCTTCTGGGACAGCTTCTGGCGCTCGGCCGCGGTCAATGCGGTGTAGCCCTTCGGCGGGAACAGGTCCTTCTCGGCCTTGTGCCAGCCGGTCCACTGCTGGCCCTTCTCCAGGTCCGCCTCACGGAGGTCGAGGCTCGGGTCGAGGTCGCCGAACGACTCGGCCACGGGCTCGATGCGCTCCCAGTGCATGCGCACCGAGGCGTAGAGGCTGCGCGCCTTCGCGGCATCACCGGAGGCGTAGGCGGCGGCGAAGGCTTTGGTGCCGGTCAGCAGCTGCTCGGTCTGGTCCTTGACGTAGGAGACGTACTGCTTGGTGGCGGTGTCCAGGAGGGCTTTGGTGTCCGAGTCCACGGAGGCGGTGGTCCCGGAGGCCTCCACCGTGAACGCGGCACGGATGCCCTCACCCTGCATGCCGGGCTTGCAGGCCGTGAGGTACTTGCCCTCGGGTGCGGTCACCACGAGCTTGCGGGACAGGCCCGGGCCGATGTTCTCGACTTCGCCCACGATCCGCAGACCGTCCTCGGCCAGAAGGTAGAACTCGGTGACCTGCTGGCCGTCGTTCTTCACATCGAACGTCAGGTGGCCGCTCTTGGCCGTTGCAGCGCTGAGCTTGCACTCCTTGTCCGTGCTGCTCACGGAGATGGGCCCGTCGGTGGCGCCGGCGGCCGGCTTGGCGTTGTCGGTGCAGGCGGTCAGCGCCAGAGGGGCGACGACGGCGAGGGCCGCGAGGGAGCTGAGGGCGCGGCGGGAGGGAGCGGGCATGACTGTCCTTGGAGAGTTCTGGAGGAAGGGGATCAGGAAGTGGGGGCGACGGCGCGGGGGACGCCCGGCGTCGCGTCGGTGGGGACGCTCTGCGCCGCCGGCCGCGAGGGGGCGGCCTTGCGGGCGGCCTGGGCGCGGCGGTAGTTGCGCAGGTAGAAGTACAGGGTGGGGACCACGTAGACCCACCACGCGATCGCTTCCAGCCAGGTGGTGGCCGGGGAGAAGTTGAAGGTGCCCTTGAGGAGCGTGCCGTACCAGGAGTCCGGCGGGATGGCGCCGGAGACGTCGAAGGCCAGGCTGTGCAGGCCGGGGACCAGGCCGGCTTCCTGAAGGTCGTGGATGCCGTAGGAGAGCACTCCGGCGGCCACCAGGATCAGGAAGATGCCGGTCACCGTGAAGAACTTGCCGAGGTTGATCTTGAGGACGCCGCGGTGCAGCAGGTACCCGAGCAGGACGGCGACGGCCAGTCCGAGGACCGCGCCGAGCAGCGGGACGGTGCTTTCGCCGGTCGCCTGCGCGGCGGCCCAGAGGAAGAGGGCGGTTTCCAGGCCTTCACGGCCCACGGAGAGAGCGCCCACCAGGATGATGCCCCAGGCGGCGCCGGTGGCGGCGGCGTCGATTTTGCCGTGCAGTTCGGAGCCGAGCGTCCGCGCGGTGCGGGCCATCCAGAAGACCATCCAGGTGACCATGCCGACGGCGATGATCGAGAGCGATCCGCCGATGGCCTCCTGCGCCTCGAACGTCAGGCCGCGCGGCCCGAAGGTCAGGAGGGCGCCGAAAGCGATGGAAACGGTGACGGCGGCGCCGATTCCGATCCAGAGCTTCGGCAGGAGGCGGGAGCGTCCGGTCTTGACTAGGTAGGCCATGAGGATCACGACCACGAGGGTCGCTTCGAGGCCTTCGCGCAGACCGATCAGGAAGTTCCCGAGCATGCTGGATTCCTTGCTGTGTATGGGGAGCAGCGCGGCCCGGGGAGGGGTGCGCCGAGCAGAACATTACTCTCTCGGCTGAATTATGCAAACTTTATGTTGGCTATTGAAGTCAGGTGAGCTTGGCCTGTGCTGGCGGGCGGCATTGTGGCGGTGTCCGCCCTTCGCGAGACGCCACTTGGGCACAGTGCAAGGCCCCCGCACCGTGCCCAAGTGGCGTCTCGCGAAGGGCGACTGCGGAAACGGCGACGGCGGGCGCCTCCCGCGTAGGGAGGCACCCGCCGTCGTCGTCCGGCTGAGGTGCGGCGCGAGTGCGCCGACCGGATTAGCTGCGGAAGTTCACGAACTGGAGGTCGACTTCCTCGAAGTTCTTCAGCAGGGCCATGGTGGCCTGGAGGTCATCACGGGACTTGGAGGTCACGCGCAGCTCGTCGCCCTGGATCTGGGACTTGACGGACTTGGGGGCCTCGTCGCGGATGAGCTTGTTGATCTTCTTGGCGATGTCCTGCTCGATGCCTTCCTTGATGGAGGCTTCGATGCGGTACTCCTTGCCGGAGGGGAAGGGCTCGCCGGCGTCGAGGGACTTCAGGGAGATGCCGCGCTTGATGAGCTTGGACTCGAAGACGTCCAGGACGGCCTTCACTCGGTCCTCGGAGTTGGCCTTCATGAGGATCTTCTCGCCGCTGAAATCGATCTCGGCGCCGACGCCCTTGAAGTCGTAGCGCTGGGCGATCTCCTTCTGGGACTGGTTGAGGGCGTTGGCAACCTCTTGCTTGTCTACCTTGCTGACAACGTCGAACGTGGACTCGCCGGCCATGATTCTCCTTAGGCGGTGGATGGATTTCTTCCCCAAGTTTAAGGCCTCGGCCCGCGGAGCGCTCGGGAAAGCCCGCCCGGGTCTCACAGTTCACTCTCAGCTGATCCCTGGGCGGAACTCAAGCGGGCCGTGGAGAGTTGCCTCAGTAGGAACTCCACAGGGGATCCAGGATTCAGTGAAGGCAGGAGAAGTCATGACGGCGGAACGCAAGAAGTACGCGGTCCCAGCCTCGAACGGCAGGACGGGCGGTTGGACTGCCACCGCGATCAAGGGCGCTTCTGCGGCACTGGCATCGGCCGCCGTGGTGGCCGCTTCGGTGGCGTTCGCCCCGCAGGCCGCGCCGCAGGCCCGGGTGAACGGCATCCACGCCGACCTTCAGCGGGCGGTGGAGCTCAAGCAGCTCACCCCAGAGCAGGCCGCCCGCTTCGAAGAGCGCATGAGCCGCACGATCCTGGGCTCAGGCGAGGGCTCCGGCGAGGACGAGAATCAGGTCTGATCCGCCGTCCGAAGGGCCTGACGAGGCCCGATTCGATTCTGCGGAGAATCTTCTGTAAAGTTGTCTTGCTTCCACTCGCCGGAAACGACGGAGGGAAGTGCTTCTTCGTGAAGCTCGGCAGATTACCCGAGCGGCCAAAGGGGGCTGACTGTAAATCAGCTGGCACTGCCTACGGGGGTTCGAATCCCTCATCTGCCACCACGGAAAGGCCCGGAACCACATGGTTCCGGGCCTTTCGTGTTTCCTGGGGCGGGCCGCAGGCAATCGGCGCCGCCAGAGGCGCGGAACGGTTAGGAACGACCGAAGCGATCCTTGTGGAGATCGTCGATGGACCTGAGCCCGCGGTAGATCCCTATCAGGATCATCATGAATCCCAGGAATGAGATTGCTCCGGCGACGAGCGCCAGAATGGTTGCCATGCCGAGAGTACCGAAGGGGCTGGACCCCAGGCGCCCGGTGGCGGTGAGAAAAGAGATCACGCCGGATCCGATTGCTCCGATGAAGATCAGGATAATTCCGCTGAGGAACGCAGAACTCGATCCGTGCATGACGGTACCCCCAAGGTCCTAGTGCAGTGAGTGACGGCAGAAGCCTATCCGGATCTCAGCGCACGGCGGCCTTGTGACTCCTAAATGCGGTCGGAGGATTCAGTTCTCCAGCGCGTAGCCGTCCAGGTGGTGGACCAGACGGCGGCCCAGGCCGCCGTCGAGCTGGATCCAGAGCGTGGTGCGGTCGTGCGTCATGCCGTCCACATGCCCGACGATGCGGTCACCGCGCTGGTCTGCGAGAGCGATCGGCTGACCCGACGGGATTTCAGGCCAGAGGTGGTTGATTTCAGCGGTGCCCAGTGCACTCACGGCAGTCTCCTTTGCTGCTTGTTCTCTTCTTGATGCCCTTATTTTCCAGGAGCTGAATGAATGGCGGGTGAACATCTGCCGTGAATTGGCCCGCAGGTCGCCTTCGGCTTTCGTCCACATGCGATGCGCATTTCCTTGTGCCGGATCGTCGGATCGCCGAGCATGAATCCCATGAACACCCCGACCCTGGACACCGACGCTCTGGTGCTCCGTCTGCGCACCGCCGGCTGCGTCTTCGCCGAGGAGGAGGCCGCCATCCTGGAGGAGAGTGCGCTGGACGAGGCGCATCTCCTGCGCCTGTGTGAGCGGCGGGAACAGGGCGAGCCGCTGGAGCAGCTCGTCGGCTGGGTGGATTTCGGCGGTCTGCGGCTTTCCGTGGGGCCCGGCGTCTTCATCCCTCGGCAGCGGACCCTCTTCCTGGCCGGGCTGGCGCTCGCCGCTGCGCGGGAGCATTCCCACCCTGTAGTGCTGGAGGCTTTCGCCGGAGCGGCTCCTGTGGCCGCCTGGGTGGCGCACCACCTTCCCGGGTCGACGGTTCATGCGAGCGACGCCGACGCCGTCGCGCTGGCACATGCGGAGCGGAACCTCGGTTCCGGGGCCGCGGTGTCGCGGGGGACGGTGCTTTCCGCGGTGCCGCCGCGATTCCTCGGCGCCGTGGACGTCCTGGCTGCTGTCCCGCCCTACGTGCCGGAGGCGGAGGCCGCGTTCATGTCCCGCGAGTCCCGCGAACACGAACCCGGCGCGGCCGTTTACGCCGGCCCGGACGGGCTTGACTTCGTCCGGGCCGTGATCACCGAGGCGGGCCCGTGGCTCAGTCCCGCGGGGCGGATTCTGCTGGAGATGAACCGTGAACAGCTCGCCGCAGCGGCCGCTCACGCCGAAGAGGCCGGATACGTCGTGGAGCGCTTCGTCGCGGAGGACCGGCACACCGGGGTGCTGTGCCTGTCCCGGTCCGGGTCTTCCCCACTAAGTTACTGACAAGTAACATAAGGGCATGCACCTCATCTTCCGGACCCTCTGGCTGCTGTTCGCCTCGCGTCGCCGTTCACCGTTGAGCATCTGGGACACGTCCAGCCTGCCGATGCGTGCCCTGCCGACCGACGTGGATATCGCCGTCCACATCAACAACGGCATGTATTTCTCCCTGATGGATCTGGGCCGTTTCGACCTCATGGTCCGGGCCGGGGTGTGGGAGCGCATGCGCAGGAAGGGGTGGAGCCCCGTGGTCTCCGCCCAGACCATCAGCTACCGCAAGTCGGTCAGGCTGTGGCAGCGGTACACCATCGAATCCCGCATCATCGGTCTGGACGCCAAAGCCATCTACTTCGAACAGCGCATGGTCGCCGACGGCGAGATCTACGCCCGGGCCTACATGGCCACGCGGCTGGTCCACCGGGGACGTCCGGTGAGCAACGAGGAGATCATCGCCGAGGTCGGTCCCGTGCCCGAGGACCTCGTGCTGCCGGAATGGATCCACGAGTGGCGTTCGCAGGTCGCGCTGCCGGGGTCCCGCACGCCCACGCCGCACGAGTGGTGAGTGCCCCAGGACTCACCGTCCGACGTCGCGGGCTCGCAGGATGAGCGCGGCCAGGACCATCAGGACGATCGTCCCGCCCCACAGCCCGGCACAGACGCCCCAGTCGACCCCGTTGCTGAACGGGTCCGAGCCGAAGAACCAGTGGTACGGCGAGAAGTCCAGCAGCCACTTCGCGGAGTCGCTCTGTTTGCCCACGGCGTTGAAGATGTAGCCGAGCACCGCCACGGCGGCGCCGAGCATGAGGCCGTGCACGCGTCGGCCCTTCAGCGCACCGCCGAGCAGCGCCGCCGCGGCGCTCAGCGCCAGCAGTCCCGCATAGCCGAGGGCCGCACCCGCGACCTTGCCCAGGTCCAGGCCCAGCTGAGACGGTCCGTTGAGCACGGCCACGGCGCAGTACATGACCAGGACCAGGAACAGCAGCCGGGCCAGGATGGCCAAGGCGCGCCCCGCCACCAGCTGCACCCGCGTCACGCCATGGGCCAAGGTCAGTTCCAGCAGCCCGGACTCCTCGTCACCGCCGACGGCGGAGGCGCCCCATGCGATGGTGGCCATGCTGAGCAGCAGGAAACCCAGCAGCCCGAACAGCGTCGACTGCGTGTACCCCGGACCGCTGCCGAGCTGGTCGTAGTTCAGGGTCCGGACGAGTTGGGTCGGCAGCGACTTCAGCAGCTGCTGCATCTGCCCGTTGCCCACCATCGACGGGAACAAGGGCAGGTAGAGGGCCGCCGCAGCGACGAGGCCGATGGCCCAGGCGAGTGTCGCCCGCCAGCTGTCCACCACGCCGCGCGTGAAGATCGCGAACATCTCAGGACTCCTTCCGTGCGTGCCGCTCATGGCGGCCGCCCTGCCCGTCCGGAGCCGCGGGCCCCGCGGGCTCTGGGTGCGTGCCGTACAGCGTCAGCACCGCTTCCTCCAGGTCGGGCTCTTCCAGCACGACGTCGGTGACCGGCAGGGCGGCGAGCGCCGCGAGCAGGGGACGGACGCCGTCGTGCACGGTCGCCTCCAGCCGTCCGTCGGGCAGAGAGCGCAGACCGTCGACGCCGGGCACCTCGCCCAGCCGCCGCACGGCGTCTTCCCGCACCTGATCGCCGTCCTCAAGCCGCACACGCAGGGTGCGGACCGCATTGGCGCGCAGCTCCTCGACGCTCGCATCGGCGACGATCGCGCCGGCGCGGAGGATCGCCACCCGGTCCGCGCTCTGCTGGAGTTCGCTCAGCACATGGGAGCTGAGCAGCACGGAGCGCCCGTCCGCACGGACCTCGGCGACCATCGCGAGGAACTCCTGCTGGAGCAGAGGGTCCAGGCCGCTGGTGGGCTCGTCGAGAATGAGGAGTTCGGGGTCGTGCATGAAGGCCTGGATGAGTCCGAGCTTCTGCTTGTTGCCTTTGGAGAGCTCGCGGACCTGCTTGTCCAGCGGGACGTTGAGCCGATCGGCCAGTTCCTCGATCCGCCCGTGGCGCACGGGGCCGCTCAGCCGGGCGAAGTGGTGGAGAAGCTTGCGGCCCGTGACCCGGGACTCCAGGATCAGCTCGCCGGGCAGATAACCGATCCGGCGGCGGAGCCCGGGGCCGGCGTGCCGGGGGTCTTCGCCCAGGACGCGCAGGGTGCCGCTGCTGGGTCTGATGATGTCCACCAGGCATCTCAGGGTGGTGGTCTTCCCGGCGCCGTTGGGTCCGATCAGGCCGAGGACGGAACCCGGCGGCAGCTCGAAGCTGAGCCCGTGGAGCACTTCATTGCGGGCGAAGGACTTGTGCAGGGATTCGACGCTGATGCTGGGAGAGGGTGTGGATGACATGTCAGGCCTCCTGAGGGTCATCGGGGTCCGGGGTGGTGGCCTCCCGGTAGGCCGTGAGGAAGGCGTCCGTGGTGTAGAAGCCGTGGGTGTAGAGCTCCAGGCCGGGGGCGCCGATCCGTTGGATGACGCTCTGCCAGTCGCCGTCCACGCCGAGGGTCTCGGCGGCGAACGGGCCGAAGGCGAGCGACCCGACGCTGGTGAGAGCGGTGAGGACGGCGATGCCGCGGACATCGGCGAAGGGCCGGACCGTCCCGTCCTCGATGCCGCTGCGGATCACCGCCTCGCTCAGTTCCACGAGGTGACGGAAGAGCGAGGCGCTGGTGGCGGTGCCTTCCAGGAGGGCCTGGCGGAGGTAGTCCATCTCCAGTGCGTAGCCCTGCGGGTTGCGATTGAACTCCTCCATGAGGTGTTTGAGTCCGCCGGGCTGCATCTTGCTGCTGGCCCGTGCGCTGGCGACGCCCAGAACCTGCTCGTCGCAGGCCTCGCGCAGGCCGACTGTGGAGCCGAAGTGGTGGATGAGCAGTCCGGGGCTGACTCCGGCCTCTGCGGCGATGGCGCGCAGGCTCGTTTTGGCGAAGCCGTCGCGGGCGTAGAGCCGGATGGCCGAGTCCCGGATGCGGGCCTTGGTGGTGAGATCATCCTGAGGTGCTGAACGCATGTTTAAGATACTAAACACGTGTTCAAAAGATGGGAAGAGGTGTGGTCTACGGCCCGGTCCGGCCGCCCGTTCTCACCTGGACGCATGGCCCTCGCCCGGCCGGGAATCCGCACCGGGCCGCACCGCCCGGCGGTCACGCCCAGAGCGGAAAGCCGCTCGCCATGGTGGCCAGCCGCCGTCGGGGTGGCTACCGTGGAGACATGGCTACCGTAGACATCACCGGAGAACAGTTCACCGAGACCATCCAGGGCAACGACATCGTCCTGGTGGACTTCTGGGCCGATTGGTGCCGTCCGTGCAAGATGTTCGCACCCAACTACGCCGCGGTCTCGGAGAAGCACCCCGACGTCTTCTTCGCCAAGGTGGACACCGAGACGGAGCAGCAGCTCTCGGCCGAGGCGGGCATCACCTCGATCCCCACCCTCATGGCATTCCGTGAGCAGGTTCTGGTCTTCTCGCAGCCCGGCGCCATGTCCGCCCCGCAGCTCGAACAGCTCGTGGAGGCCGTGAAGGGCCTGGACATGACCGAGGTCCACGCGCAGGTGGCCAAGGCGCAGGCACAGGCTGAAGCCGGCGAGTCCGAGCAGGCCTGACCCCCGAATTTCCGGACCGACGGCCCGGCGAGCGTCCTGACGGGCGCCGCCGGGCCGTCGTCGTCCGTGGGCCGGCGAGGGCGGCCTTCTAGACTGTCCGCATGAGTCTCACCCCCGAGCAGGACGAGCAGGGCCGGCCCGGCCGCAGCCGGATCGCCACCGCGGCCATGACCATCGGCGGGTTCGTCCTGCTGCTCTGGGTGATCGAGGCGGTGGACACCGTCATGGGGCACCGCCTCGATTCGTTCGGGATCAGGCCATGGAACCCGGGCGGGCTGAGCGGAATCCTGTTCGCACCGCTGCTCCATCTGGGCTGGAGCCACCTGATCGCCAACACGGGGCCGTTGCTCGTGCTCGGTTTCGTGATCCTGCTGTCCGGGGTGGGGGCCTGGCTGCGCGTCACGGCGGTCGTCTGGCTCGTGGGCGGCCTCGGGACCTGGCTCACGGGTGGACCCGGTTCGCTGCACCTCGGCGCCTCCGGCCTGGTGTTCGGATGGATCGTCTATCTGGTCCTGCGCGGGGTCTTCACTCGGAGCCTGATCCAGATCGCGCTCGGTGTGGTGATCCTCCTGGCCTATGGAGCCATCCTCTGGGGCGTCTTCCCTGGGCAGACCGGGATCTCCTGGCAGGGGCATCTCTTCGGAGCGATCGGCGGAGGCCTGGCCGCCCGACTGGAAAAGCCCAGGAGGGACAGCCCGGAGGTCTGGTCGCCGACACGTACCAACCAGTAACCTGCCTCACATGGATTCCTACACCGCCGGGGACGCCAGCGTCCCTCTGCTGAACCGGACCATCGGCGCCGACTTCGAAGCCATGGTCCAGCGATTCCCCGACCGGGAGGCGCTCATCGAGGCGGGCCTCCCCGGGCATCCGCCGCGCCGGTGGACCTACCGCGAACTGAACGACGACGTCGACCTCCTGGCACGTGCGCTCCTGGCCGTGGGAGTCGGCGTGGGGGAGCGGGTGGGCATCTGGAGCGCCAATTGCGCTGAGTGGACCATCCTTCAGTACGCGACGGCGAAGATCGGGGCCATCCTGGTCAACGTGAACCCGGCGTACCGCACGCATGAACTGGAGTTCGTGGCCCGGCAGAACGGCATGCGAATGCTCGTGCTGGCTCCGGACGACCGGAACAGCGACTACGTGGCGATGTCCCGTGCGGCCGTGGAGCGCTGTCCTGAGCTGCGAGAACTCGTGTTTCTGCCCGGCAATGCCGAAAGCGATCCGCAGCTGCGGCTCCAAGCCGGCGCCCCGCAGAGTCCAGGGGAGCGGAGCTGGAGCGGGCTGCTGGAGGAGGCCGCTGCCGTCGCGCCCGAGGCGCTCGCGGAGCGGATGGCGGGCCTGGATCCGCAGGATCCCATCAACATCCAGTACACCTCCGGCACCACGGGTTTCCCCAAGGGGGCCACCCTCACGCACCACAACATCCTCAACAACGGCCACCAGATCGGCGCCCTGCTGAAGTACACCGAGGAGGACAAGGTGGTCATCCCGGTGCCGTTCTATCACTGCTTCGGCATGGTGATCGGGAACCTCAACATCTTCTCCTACGGCGGCACGGCCATCATCCCGTCGCGATCCTTCAACCCGGCGGCGGCTCTGCGCGCGGTCCAGGAATTCCGGGCCACCTCCCTGTACGGCGTGCCGACCATGTTCATCGCCGAGCTGGCGCTGCCGGACTTCGACAGCTACGGGCTCGACACCCTGCGGACCGGCGTCATGGCGGGGTCTCTGTGTCCCATCGAGGTGATGAAGCGCGTGATCGAGCAGATGCACATGAAAGATGTGGCCATCTGCTACGGCATGACCGAGACGTCGCCGGTGTCCACCATGACCCGTGACGGGGACACCCTGGCGCAGCGCACCGAGTCGGTGGGCCGGACCATGCCGCATTGCGAGAGCCGGATCATCGATCCTCTGAGCGGCGAGGTGGTTCCGCGCGGGGAGATCGGCGAGCTGTGCACCCGTGGATACGTGGTCATGAAGGGCTACTGGGACCAGCCGGACAAGACCGCGGAAGCCATCGACCCGGACGGCTGGATGCACACCGGCGACCTGGCCCGGATGGATCAGGACGGCTACGTGGTGGTGGAAGGCCGGATCAAGGACCTGGTGATCCGTGGTGGCGAGAACATCTACCCGCGGGAGATCGAGGAGTTCCTGTATCAGCATCCGGAGGTGCAGGACGTGCAGGTGATCGGCGTCCCGGACGAGAAGTACGGCGAGGAGCTCATGGCCTGCGTCATCCTGAGGCCGGGAGCCGAAGTCCTGACGGTGGAGGCGCTCCGGGAGTACTGCACGGGCCGCCTGGCGCATTACAAGATCCCGCGGTACCTGGAGATCCGGGAGAGTTTCCCCATGACCGTCTCCGGCAAGATCCGGAAGGTGGAGATGCGGGAGGAGGCCGTGCGGAGGCTGGGGCTGTAGGGCTGGGGTGGTTCAGGGGTGCTTCAGGACATCGAAGCGGACTTCGCCCTGGCAGATGGACGTGATCCGGATCCGGTATCCCCAGAACTCCAGTTCGTCGCCGAGCTTGGCATCCTTGAAGTCGATGTCCTTTCCCGGTGTCGGCTCCTCGACATCGAAGGTGATGCTGGCAGTGGCGGGTGTCCGCGTGAGGTCCACCGTGTAGATCCCGCCAGCCGGGGTCTGCCCCGCACCCCCGGGATGCTGCGGCAGAGCCGGGAACACCGCGTGGGCGGACTGCCGGAGGGCGTAGGCGCCCTGGGAGGTGCAGCTGGGGTTCTGGGCCATGGGAGTGCTTTCCTTCGGTTGTGGGGCAGGATTGGAGGGGGACGCGCACGCGGACGCCCCCAGAGTCAGGGCCACGGCCAGAGCGGCGGACGTGAGGGCCCGCCTCATCCGGTGATCACCGCGTTTCCGAACATGGACTCGTACTGCTCCTTGGTGATGTGGAGAGGCTCCTTATGAGGTCCCCAGGGGTTCTGCAGCACGAGTTTTCCAGAGTCGTCCACTCCTGTCACGAAGAATTCGTGGCCGGCCACGTAACCGTCCGGTGCCCCGGGAGGAGCCTCGCCGTGCGTGCCGATGATGACCGGACGGCCCGCGTCGGCGGCCTTCCACACGTCTGATGAACTATGCGTCTCGGACAGGTTTCCGTCGGTCAGGTACTTCATGGCGTCCGTGCCGTAGTTGCCTTCGATGGCGCGGTAGTTGCCTGGCTCATACCGCTTGTCATCCGGTGCGCCAGGATTCACCGGATCGTTCGCGTCGTCCTCGTTGTAGACCTGGGCGAGGGCCTTCTCCACGTACATGGGCCACGTGCCGCCGGCATTTCCCTTGGCGCCCTGGGGGTTGCCGTTCGCGTCGGCCGGAACGTCCTTGGTGACGGTGACCCAGCGTTCGTGGCCACCGTCGTTCAGCTTCACCGAAACCGTGCCGTTGCCGTTGTCGGTGACATGGTCGCGGGCCCAGTTCGGGTCCTGGTTGATCAGCGATCCCAGTCCCGCCATCACCACGCAGTCACCGTATCCGCCCTGCCGGATGTCGAGGATGGATTGAGAGGAAGAGATCACGGGACCCTGAGGCGTGACCCAGCCCTTCGGGGTCTGAGGACCGCCGTCCGGGTTGGCGGCGTCGCCGGCGGCGATGCCGTCCGGTTGCGCCCAGGAGATCTGGGCCTTGACCCGTTCCATCTGTTCGGGGGAGGCCTTGGCGAGCAGCTGGTCCAGGACGGCCTGCCGTTCGAACGCGGTGGTGCCCTCCCAGTTGAACAGGCCCTTCCCGTCGGAGGCGAGGCCGTGCCCGAGGGCCTTCAGCTCGTCGTCCGACAGTGTGCCGAGGAGCTGGTCGAGCTGCGCCGGAGTCAACCCGTCCAGTGCTTTGCGCAGGTCCTCGACGTCGGAGTCGTTGCCTTTGAAGAAGTTGTCCGAGTCGGCTGCCGCGTGGATCTTGTCCTGGAGTTCCTTGAGGCGCTCTTCCGAAAGATCGGGCTTCCCGCGAACCGGACAGCGAGGGACGGAGTGGTCCGGGCGGTCGCTCAGGATGTAACCCGTGCCATTTCCGGGAGGTGCTGCGCCGCTACCCGAGGAACCGCCCCGGCTGGCGGTCTCCTGTTCGTCGGCATTGCGGAGGATGGCACGCTCCGCCGTGCCCAGCAGGGTCCGTGCCTCGGCCAGCGCCTTGCGGTGGTTCGCCGACCAGTCCGCCCTGAACTGCCGACCGTCCGGACCGGTCCACTGCCGCGCCGCTTCGATGTTCTGACTCAGCGTGGCATCCAGTCGGGACAAGGTCTCACGGGAGGTCTTGAACCGTTGCCCCAGCTGTCGCAGCGCCGAGACATCGGCGCCATAGAACGTCCCCACGCGGTTCCTCCAGAGGTTGGTGTTATTCACACTGTAGAGTCCGGAACCGGTGGTGGGAAATGGGGAGCGCTGCCCATCTGGCGGTAGAGGAGGGTCAGACCGCTTCGGCGTCCTCGATCAGCGTCCCGACCAGTCCCCGGAGTTCCTCCGCCTCCACGTTCGCGCCGAAGGCGGGATGGCCGGGCTCGAGCAGCTCTCCGGCGGCGAGCGGGTTCAGGATCACCGGGTCGAAGCCGAGTGCGTCGACCAGGGTGGCGACCGCCTCCAGGTCCTCCTCCCGGTCACCTGCGACGGCGATCGCTTTGCGGCCGGGTGTGCCGGCGAGCAGGGCGCCCTCGTCCAGGTCGTGGTAACCCATGTGGTTGAAGGCCTTCACCACGCGGGACTCCGGCAGGAACTCCTGCACGATCTCGCTGGTGGAGGTGGCCGGGTTCCGCAGATCCTCCCGCAAGCCGTCCGTCTCCCACCAGTAGTTCATGGCGTCGATCACCGGTTTGCCGCGGAGCTCGTCCACCGGAAGGCTCCGGTACTTGCCCAGAGGTAGTGCGAGGATGACCAGATCCGCCTGGCGGGCCGCCTCCTCCGGGCGCACCGCGATGGCGCCGGGAGCCAGGACGGCCGTGATGAGGGAGATCTTGCCGGGGTCGCCGGAGCCTGAGATCAGGACGCGATAACCGGCGGCGACAGCCAGCCGGGCCAGGACGGTGCCCACCTTCCCGGCGCCGAGGATGCCGAGGGTGAGGGGGTTCTCCTGCTGTGCCGTCATGGCCGGGTGCCTTCCGCTGTGCCGATAGAATTGACATGTCAATAATCCGCTCCTACAGTTGACGTGTCAACTTGGGAGGAATCATGGCCCACGCACAGCGTCACCCCGGATCCGCCGGGAGGCACCTGCCCACCACGGAGGAACTGCGCATCTGGCGGAACTATCTGGAGACTGCAGAAGCCCTGCAGGCTCGGCTCGCGACTCGCTTTCTGAGCGAGACCGCTCTGTCCGCGGGTGACTACCAGGTCCTCCTGGCGCTGAGCGAGGCGGAGGGGAAGACTCTGCGGTCCTCCGAACTCGCGGGCCTGGTCGGCTGGGAGCGCAGTCGTCTTTCGCATCACCTGGGCCGGATGGAGAAGCGCGGGCTCATCAGCCGGAACACCTGCGCCGGCGAAGCGCGGGGCATTGACGTCCGCGCCACGGATCTCGGCCTGGAGACCTTCCGGGCGGCCTCCGTCCCCCACCTGCGGGCCGTTCACGAGCTGTTCGTCGATGCTTTCACGCCGGAGGAGCTCGCCGACGTCGGCCGGCTCACCGGCGCCCTGCGCCGGAACCTCGGACTCGGCCGGGATGGGACGGACCAGGACGGCGTCGGCCAGGACGGCCGGCCGTGAGCGGGGGCGAAGCCGTGCCCGGCGTGCGGCGCGCCGCCGTCGTCGTCATCGGGGCGGGGCAGGCCGGCCTGTCCGCAGGCCACCACCTGAAACGCCAGGGTTTCGCGAGCGCGCTCACGGACCCTGAGGCGGAGCGCACCTTCGTGATGCTCGACGCCGAGGAACGCCCGGGCGGGGCCTGGCAGCACCGCTGGGCGTCACTGACGATGGCGACGGTCAACAACATCTTCGATCTGCCCGGCCTCCGGCAGCCCGCGACCGATCCGGCCACGCCGAGTCGCTCAGCGGTCCCGGCATACTTCACCGCTTTCGAGGAGGCCGAGAATCTGCCGATCGTCCGGCCTGTCACGGTGCGTTCCGTGTCCCGGGCCGATGACGGTCCGGACGGCGAGCTGTTGATCGAGACCAGCGCCGGTCCGTGGCTCGCCCGCGCGGTGATCAACGCCAGTGGCACCTGGACCAACCCGGTCCTGCCGGACTACCCGGGGCAGGACCGTTTCCTCGGCCGCCAGCTGCACACCAGGGACTACACCTCCCTGGAGGAATTCGCGGGGCTCCGGGTGGCGGTGGTCGGGGGAGGGATCTCGGCGGTGCAGCAGCTGGAGGAGATCTCCCGGGTGGCCACTGTCCTCTGGTACACCCGGCGCGAACCGGTGTTCCGGGGCTCGGGCTTCAGCCCGGAGGTGGAGGGGCGGGAGACCATCGAGAAGGTCACCGCCGACGCCGAAGCAGGGAACCCGACCGGCAGCATCGTCTCTTACACCCAGCTCGCCTGGACGCCTTATGCCCTCGCCGCCAAGGCACGCGGAGCCCTGGAACGCCGGCCGATGTTCACTGCGATCGAACCTTACGGGGTGCGGGAAGCGGACGGGTCCTTCACCGGAGTGGACGTGATCCTGTGGGCCACGGGATTCCGCCCGGCCCTGGCTCATCTGGATCCGCTGGGGCTGCGCAACGAGCGCGGCGGGATCGAGGTCCGGGGCACGCAGGTGGTGGCCGAACCGCGGGTGCACCTGATCGGTTTCGGGCCCTCGCAATCCACTGTCGGCGCCAACCGGGCCGGGCGGGAAGCCGTCACGGGGATCATGCGTCTGCTGGACCGGGAGCGGGTCGCCGCGGCGGGCTGATCTCGGGGGTGCCGACTCCTGGGCGCTGATTTCCAGGGTGCTGATTTCAGCGTCGCGGGAGCGTACCGTGGCAGGAGGGCACGCTTGCACCGAGGAGAGGAACCCGTGATGGCCGACGCGAAGAGCCCGGGACCGCTGGACGTGACGTTCACCGCCACGCTGCTGACGAGTCCCGCCAAGGGCGGCTGGACCTATGTGCAGATGGAGGGCTCGGCGGAATACTTCGGGACCCGTGGGCTGGTGCGGGTCAGCGGAACCGTGGACGGCGAGCCGTTCGAAACCTCCTTCATGGCTCTCGGCGACGGCACACACAAACTCCCGGTCAGCGCGGCGCTGCGCGAGAGGATCGGCAAGAACACCGGGGACGACGTGACGGTGCATCTGAGTGAACGCAGGCCGTGACGCGAGCTGAGGTGCACGGCGCGGGCGCCGGGTTTCACCGGAGCTGATGTGGACCAGCGACGCTGGCAGGAGTCGGCCATCGGGCCGGTGGAGCCGCTTGTCAGTGGTTCCGGTGGTCCTGGATCGTCATCTTCGGGCCGAAACGCGGTGCCCGGACGCCTGCCGCATAGAGCATCCGGACCACCCGTTGCCGCTGCCCTTCCCAGGGCGCGAGCAGGCGCAGCATCCCGGCGTCGTCCGTCCGTTCGCCTGTGAGCGCGAAGCCCACGAACTTGGCCAGGTGGAAGTCGCCCACGGCCACGGAATCGGGATCGGCATGCGTGCGCTGGGTGACCTCGGCGGCCGTCCACACCCCGATGCCCGGAATGCTCTGAAGCCCTGCAGCGGCCTCGGCGGCACTCTTCGACGCCAGCCGTTCCAGGCCCGATGCCGACCGCAGCGCCCGCAGGACCGTTGCGGAACGCTGGGGGCCCACGCCGGCACGGTGCCACTCCCAGGAGGGCACGCGCAGCCATTGATCGGACGACGGCGCCACCATCAGCCCGGCGGGAGCCACCCGGCCCGCTTCCGGAGCGGGTGAGCCGAAACGGCGCACCAGGTAGCGGTAGCCCCGGCGGGCCTCGAGCGTGGTGACCTTCTGTTCCAGGATGGTCGGCACGAGTGCCTCGACGATCCGGCCGGTGGCGGGTGCCCGCAGGCCAGGGTTCCGTCGTCGCGCCTCACGGACCAGGGGAGGCAGCGAGGAGTGGAACGGGTCGGCGTCGAAGGAGTCCCAGTCATCGGTGAGCCCGAGAAGGGCGGGAACGGCGGCGATGGCGTGCGCTGCACCGTCACCCCAGGCCCGGGCGCGCAATTCGTCCCGCTGGTGGGTGAGCAGGAGGGATACCGTGCCTTCCGGGGTGCGGAACGCCATCCAGAGACCGCCCGGATGCGGGGCGAAGGCCGGATCGCCGTCGCCTCGCTGCAGCGGGAAACAGGTGGCCGCGAGCGAGTAGTGTGCGGGCGCTTCCCAGACCCCTTCGGCGTCGGCCATGACCGGGCGCGAGGCGGGTGCCGCAGGTCCGGAAACGTGGGACGCGGGGAGGACGGAGGTCACTGCAGCATCATGTCACGGGACACTGGACGATTCCTTTCGGTTCCTTGCGATGGCTGGGCTCTTTCGGGGGTTGGATCCTTTCTGTGGGGCGGCCTGCGCGGCGTCCGTCGGGCGTGATCCATCTGCGTTCACCGGAAGTCCCGGGAGGAGGTCTTGGCCCGCAGCGGGAGGGCTTCAAGCCGGTCCGCGACCAGATTGGTGACCCCTTCCTTGCTCCGCTCCACCAGGCCGCGGACCACCATGGCCTTGGCGCTCTGTGCCACACGCCGGTAGCGGGTCCACACCCCGATGCTGCACACCACGTTGAGGATCCCGGTTTCGTCCTCGAGATTCATGAAGGTGATGCCCTGCGCGGTCTGGGGTCTCTGGCGGTGGGTCACCAGCCCCGCGACCTCGACCCGGGTGCCGTCCTCCGCGGTGCGCAGAGCCGTGATCCGGAGGACTCCGCGCGCATCGAGAGGCCCCCGGGCATGCCGGACCGGGTGGTCGTCCGTGGCGATCCCGGTGGCCCACAGCTCGTACGCCACAGCCTCCTCGTCCCCCAGCTCCGGCAGGAGCGGCGGCTGGATGTACGGTTGCGTGCCGGGGAGCTGGCCGGGCCGTTCGAGCGCGGCCGAACCGGCCTGCCAGAGAGCCTCCCGTCGGCTGAGCCCCAGGGACTCGAAGGCCCCGGCCGAGGCGAGGGCCTCCAGCTGTTCCGCTGTGAGACCGGTGCGGCGGGAGAGATCCGTCAGGGTACGGAACGGGCCGTTCGTTTCACGCTCGACGACGATGCGCTCCGCGCGGTCCTTGCCGATGCCCGTGACGCTCGCGATGCCGAGCCGCACGGCGTGGGATCCGTCCCGGCGGTGTGCCGCGCCCTCGTCCGGAGCTTCCGGATCGAAAGGGCCGGCCTTCGGCTGGAGGTCGTCCAGGCAGGAGTCGAGTCCGCGGGATGGGGAGGGCCTCCCGGTGATGTGGTGGCCGGGGTCCGCGCCGTCCTCCGGTTCGCCGTCGTCCGGTTCCAGGCAGGCATCCGCCCGGGAGCGCAGGATGTCCGGGCGGAGTACCCGCACCCCGTGCCGGCGGGCGTCCGCCACCAAGGTCTGCGGCGAGTAGAAGCCCATGGGCTGAGCCCTCAGCAGCGCCGCGAGGAAAGCCCCGGGGTAATGCAGCTTGAGCCAGGAGCTCGCGTAGACGAGCAGGGCGAAGCTCAGCGAATGCGACTCTGCGAAACCGAAGTTGGCGAATGCCTTGATCTGCAGATAAATGGTCTGGGCCTCTTCGGGGCCCAACCCGTTCTCCGCCATGCCGGCGAAGAGCTTCTTCTTCAGGCTGTCGATCTTCTCGATCCCGCGCTTGGACCCCATGGCCCGGCGCAGGAGATCGGCGTCCTCGGCGCTGCACCCGCCGATCGCCATGGCCATCTGCATGAGCTGTTCCTGGAACAGCGGCACGCCGAGGGTCCGTTTGAGGACCGGCTCGAGGAGAGGGTGCGGGTAGGTCTCCTTCTCTTCCCCGGCACGGCGCCGAATGTAGGGGTGGACGGCGCCGCCCTGGATGGGACCGGGCCGGATGAGTGCGATCTCGACGACCAGATCGTAGAACTCCCGCGGACGCAGGCGAGGCAGGGTGCTCATCTGCGCCCGGGACTCCACCTGGAACACCCCCACCGAATCGGCCCGGCACAGCATGTCGTAGACGGCGGCCTCCTCTTTCGGCAGATCGGCGAGGGTCCAGCGTTCGCCGAAGTTCTCCTCCACCAGGTCGAAGCAGTACTGCAGCGCCGCGAGCATCCCCAGGCCGAGAAGGTCGAATTTGACGAGTCCCATCCACTCGCAGTCGTCCTTGTCCCATTGCAGGACCGTGCGGTTCTCCATGCGCGCGTGCTCGATCGGCACCACCTCGCCCACGGGGCGTTCGGTCAGGACCATGCCGCCCGAGTGGATGCCGAGGTGCCGCGGATAACCGAGCAGCTGCTCCGCCAAGGCGAGGACGTGCACCGGAATGACGGCGTCGTCCGGCTCCTCTCCGGATGACCTGGATCTGGACCGCTGCTCCGTTGTCCTGTTCCGGGCGGTAGGGGCCTGGCTCGCACTGTCTTGATCCGCGGCGCCCGCCGCCGTGGCGCCGGAGCCTGCCCCATCCGGACCCGTGGCGGACTCCCGTGCCTCCGCCAGGGCGTCCCAGCGATTCAGCTGTTTGGACCAGGCATCCTGTTGTCCCTGGCTGTAGCCGAACGCCTTGGCCACGTCCCGCACCGCGTTCTTGGGCCGGTAGCTGATGACGTTCGCCACCTGTGCCGCATTGGCCCGCCCGTATTTGGCATAGACGTGCTGGATGACCTCCTCGCGCCGGTCCGAGTCGAAGTCGACGTCGATGTCCGGCTCTTCCTCTCGCAGGCTCGACAGGAAACGCTCGAAGGGCAGTCGGTACATGATGCTGTCCACGGCCGTGATGCCGAGGAAATAGCAGGCGGCGGAATTCGCGGCGGAACCCCGGCCCTGGCAGAGGATGCCCCGGCTCTTCGCGAACTGGGTGATCTCATGGACGATCAGGAAGTAGCCCGGGAAGTCCTTCTTCTCGATCACGGCCAGCTCCTGTGCCACTCGCTCCCGCACTTCCTCCTCCGGGGCGGGCCCGTGCCAGTCCGGCCCCGAGGTGCCGTACCGGTCCGTGATGCCCTGGTCCACCAGTTCGCGCAGGTACGACATGGGGGTGTGCCCGGCGGGGACGTCCTGTTTCGGCAGCCTGGGACGGGCCGCGCGGAGGGAGAAGGACAGCTCGTCGGCAAGGCGCACCGTGTTCTCCACCGCTCCCGGATACCGCGCGAAGCGCCGCGCCATCTCCGCACCACTCCTCAGATGCGCCCCATCGCTCGCGGGGAGCCAGCCGTCCATCTCATCGAGACTCCGCCGCGCCCGCACGGCGGCGAGGGCCGTGGCCAGTGGATGGCGCGACGGCTGTGCGAAATGGACGGCGTTCGTGGCGACGCAGGGCAGCCCCAGACGGTCCGCGATCGCGGCGAGGGCGTCATTGTGCGCGCTGTCGAGAGGATTGCCGTGGTCGAACAGCTCGACGGCGACCCCTTCCGGTCCGAAGCGCTCGACCAGGCGGCGCACGGCATGTTCGGCGGCTGCTTCCGGGCTGCGGAACCCGGCGCCCTCATCGGCTCCTGTGAGAGCCCGGCGGACGGCACCCTTGCGGCAGCCCGTGAGTACCACGGCGTGACCGCGGAGCCGCACGGCGAGGTCGTCGAGATCGAACACGGGACGGCCCTTCTCCGCGCCGTTTGCGAGCTGCGCCTGGGTGATGGCCCCGGCGAGGCGGTGGTACCCCTCCTCGCCCCGGGCCAGCACCAGGAGATGTTCGCCTTCGGGATCGGCCACACCGTTCTGCGGGGCGCTCAGGCCCAGCGAGAGTTCCGCGCCGAAGACCGTCCTCAGCCCGTAGGCTTCGGCGGCCTCGGCCAGCCGCACCACTCCGTAGAAGCCGTCATGGTCCGTGATGGCCAGGGCATGCAGGCCCAGCCGGACGGCCTCCTCGACGAGCTCTTCCGGGGAGGAGGCCCCGTCCAGGAAGCTGTAGTGGGAATGGACGTGCAGTTCGGCGTACGGAACGGTGTCCCCGGGCGCAGCGGGCCGCTCCGGAGGTCCGCTCCGCGCGCCGGCCGCTTCCGCCGTCGCGCCGTCGTCCTCTCCGGAGTCTTCGGAGCCGGCGTCCGGCGCAAGCAGCCGCGGCAGTGGGATGTACGGGCCGCGTTTGTGCGACCAGGCGGGGCTGTCCCCGCCGTCGCGCTCGATCGGGGCCCGGCCGGCTCCGGTGCGCTTGGCCTGTCGTTTCCCGGCACGCTGGACCTCCGTGCCCTCGAGGATGTCATGGAGCTGCTGCCATGGCATCGAGGGGTTGTTCCAGCCCACTGTCTTCTCCTTTCCGTTGTTCAGAGTGGCTGCCCCGCCTGCTCACGCTGCTAGTCGTACCGGGCTTCCGCCCACCATTGGCCGCCCTCACCGAGCAGAAGCCAGGCCTCGTTCTCGCTGTCGAGGATCTGAAATCGCTCGGCCTGACGGCTCGCCTCCGCATCCCACCAGCGCTGCCGCAGCAGCCAGGGACCGGCCCAGCCCACGACGGCCCGGCGCAGGGCACGGGGACCGGGGGAGAACCAGGCCGGCGGTGTGGCCAGGTCCCCGCGTTCCCCGACGTGCAGGGTCCCGGAATGCTCATCCAGCAGCCGTACCGGCAGTGGCTCGGGGAACACCGTGGCCGGCAAGGGATCCGGGACGGCTCCGGGCCAGGGCCGTGCAGCGCGGGCTGCCGTGCCGGACGGGGCCTCCTCACCCCAGGGCACCAGCAGGCTGCGTTCCGCCAGAAGCCGCCCGCCGCCCGGCACGGGGTGCAGCACGGAGCCGTGGCCCAGCATGGTCTGAAGCCGTCGGAGGCCGTGGTCGAGGCGCTCGTCCACGCCGCCGAACAACGCCTGCCCACGGCGGCCCAGCAGGTCCACGGCGTCCGGGACGATCCTGATCTGGACGATGGGCGCCCCCAGGGCTTCGTCCGTCATCCGCCACCGGGCGCCGGGAGCGGAGGCGCTCGCAGCTCCAGTCCTCCGGCGTGCTGCGTTCGGCCCGCCGGAGGACTGGAGCTGCCAGCGGACGCGGTCCACCACGTCACCCGCGCCGAAATGATGCGGGTGCCCCCAGCTCCGCTCGGAGCGGTGCCCGGCGTCGTCCGTGATGCTCACCCGCAAAGTCGTGCAGGCGAGGCCCTGACGGCGCAGCCGTTCGACGAATTCCTCCGCAGTCGGCCGCAGGGCGAAGGCGATCTGGTCCACCCGGTCCAGACCAGGCTCGAAAGTGACGGTCCGGTCCTGCGGAGGAGGAGGGATCCGCGGCACGATCCCGCGGGGGTCCTGACCGCGGGCACAGGCGTGCGCCAGATACCCTTCGGCGCCGAACCGGGAACGGACGTCCGCGGGCGAGAGCGCCGCGAGGCCGCCCAGAGTCTGGATCCCGAGGCGGATCAGCAGCGAAACGAGTCGGGGTTCCCCCAGGACCGTGACCGGAATGCCCGCAAGGAACGCGGGGGAGTCCCCCTCATCCACGATGAACAGCGGCGAGAGTTCCGTGGTGCTGCGGGCGGCTTGTTCGGCCGCGAACACCGAATCGGCGATCCCGGCCCTGGCCTCGAGCCCCAGCCGTGCAGCCGCTTCCAGGGCGGCGCCGACCGCGGCCTCCTCGCTCCCGTAATACCGGACGGCACCCCGGGCCCGGATGACGCACAGGCCCGGCCGCAGGATCTGCACCCCGGGGAGGGAGGCTTCGAGAGCGGTGACGACCGGCTCGAACTCCCGGGAGTCCCGGGCGGGATCGGCGTGCAGCGTCACGATTTCGGGACAGCGGGCCTGTGCTTCGCGCACCCGGATGCCCCGGACCACCCCGGCGGCTCTGGCTTCGGAGGAGCAGACGGCGATGAGGCCCTTCTCCAGGAGCGCCGCGGGGACGCGTTCCGGGATCTCCTCTGCCAGCTGCGCGGCGACCAGGGGCCAGTCCGGAAACCATACGATGAGCGCCCGGGGGACACCGGACGGCGTTCCGTTGCTCACGGCGCGACCTGAACGAGCGCAGGGCGACTGCCGGCCGTCGTGGCGTGTGGGGCTCGGGACGCTGAGTGTCCACCGGTGCCCTGCCGCGTTCCGGAGCCGTCCACAGTGCTGGAGCCGTCCACAGTGCTGGAGGAGTCCGTCGTGCCGGAGGAGTCCAGAGCCGCAAGGTCCAGGACCGCGGTCCTGGTGCGCCCACGGTGCTGGAGTTCCAGTTCCACCCGGTGCCGCCTCAGATGACCATGCCCGTCCCCAAGTCCCTCCCAGCGCGATCCGCGCACCCGGAGCAGCCCCTCGCTCTGCGGCCAGGGGCCGAGCACCAGGAGCGTCCCGCCGCGTTCGCGCAACCGCGAGGCAAGGCGCGCAGCGTCTCCCGGGGTGACCCGCGCGGAAGGCCGTACCAGCAGCACCGGCAGGACGTCCGCGAGGGTCGAGATGACGGGGAGCCAGTCCGGCCCGGTGTCCGGGACCAGGACGAACCGTTCAAGGGCGACGCCGAAGCCCGCGGCGGCCTCGGCGCCGAACCCGGGGATTCCTGCCGCACCGCACCACTGACCGTTCGCGGACGGCCCGGCGAGGAGTGCCATGGCCACCGAGAGCGGAGTCTCGAGCGAATACGCCGCACCACCCCGCAAACCAGAGGGGAAAAGCCCCCGAAGGCCCGGAATCACGGGGTGGAAGCCCTCTCTGTTGCCCCGTCCCTGCATCACGTGAATGCGTTCCTGAAGCGCGCGCAGACCGTCCTCCGCGGAGGCGGTGGAGACGGAGCTGAGCGGGAGCGGCATTCCTTCATTATTCGAAAGTATGTTCGATTAAGTCAATCGGGCGAAGTGTCCCCCGGACGGTTTCCACTGGGCGGCCGCCCAGCTCTCGATGCGGCTCACGGGAGCCTCTCCACAGGCTCCCGTGACCTTGGATTTCCACATCCCTCCCATCGCCTCCGCGCCGTCAGTGCCAGCGGATAGAGTTGATGCCATGAAGTACGCGGAGTCCGTCCTGGACCTGATCGGCAACACGCCCCTCATCAAGCTCAATCACGTGACGGAGGGCATCGAAGCCACCGTCCTGGTCAAGCTCGAATACCTCAACCCTGGCGGTTCCATCAAGGACCGTATCGCGGCCAAGATGGTCGCGGAGGCGGAGGCGAGCGGGAAGCTCCAGCCCGGCGGCACCATCGTGGAGCCCACCAGCGGCAATACCGGCGTGGGCCTGGCCCTCGTGGCCCAGCAGAAGGGCTACAAGTGCATCTTCGTGGTCCCGGACAAGGTGGGCGAGGACAAGCGCGCCGTCCTGGAGGCCTACGGCGCGGAAGTCGTGGTGACCCCCACGTCCGTGGCCCCGGACAGCCCTCAGAGCTACTACGGGGTGTCGGACCGCCTGGTCCGCGAGATCCCCGGCGCCTACAAGCCGGACCAGTTCTCCAACCCCGCCGCCCCCGGCAGCCACTACGAATCCACCGGTCCAGAGATCTGGCAGGACACCGACGGCAAGATCACCCATGTGGTGATCGGCGCGGGCACCGGCGGCACCATCACCGGCACCGGCCGGTATCTCAAGGAGGTCTCCGCGGATCGTCCCGAGGCGGAGGGCGGCCAGGTCAAGGTCATCGGCGCGGACCCGGAGGGCTCCGTGTACTCCGGTGGCACGGGACGCCCGTACTTCGTCGAGGGCGTGGGCGAGGACATGTGGCCCGGCAACTATGACAAGTCCGTGCCGGATGAGGTCATCGCCGTCTCCGACGCGGACTCCTTCGCCATGACCCGCCGACTCGCCCGTGAAGAGGGCCTCCTGGTGGGCGGTTCCAGCGGCATGGCCGTGGTCGCCGCGCTGCGTGCGGCGAAGGGCCTCCCGAAGGACGCCGTGGTGGTGGTGATCCTCCCGGACTCCGGGCGCGGCTACCTCGCCAAGATCTTCAACGACCAGTGGATGCGTTCCTACGGCTTCCTGCCGGGCGCCGAAGAAGACACCGTGGGCGCGATTCTGGAGTCCAAGAAGGGCTCCATGCCGGACCTGGTCCACATCCACCCCAACGAATCCGTCCGTGACGTCATCAACATCATGAACGAATACGGCGTGGACCACATCCCGGTGCTCTCCGCCGAACCGCCGGTGGTGATGGGTGAGGTCCTGGGCTCCGTGGATGAGCGGACCCTGACCAGCAAGCTCTTCCGCGGCGAAGCCAAGATGACGGACAAGATCGCGGATCACATGGGGGAGAAGCTGCCCGTGATCGGTTCGCTCGAGTCCATCTCCGCGGCCCGTGCCCTGCTCTCCGAGTCGGACACCATCATGGTGACCTTCGTCGGAGCCCCCGTGGGCATCGTGACCCGTCACGATCTCCTCGCCTACCTCAGCAACTAGTGCCCACCGGCAAATGCCTCATGGAAGGGAAAAATCATGTCCCACGCAGCTGACCGCACCGCGGGCTTCAACACCACCGCAGTCCACGCGGGTCAGGCCTTCGAGCCCCGGACCGGCGCCGTGGTTCCGCCCCTGCACTTCTCCTCCACCTATGCCCAGGACGGGATCGGCGGCCTGCGCGACGGCTACGAATACGGCCGTGGCGGCAACCCCACCCGGGATGCACTCCAGGAGCAGCTGGCCGCCGTCGAGGGCGGAAAGTACGCCTACTCCTTCGGTTCCGGTCTGGCTGCGGAGGACGCCCTGATCCGGGCCCTCTGCCGTCCGGGGGACCACATCGTGCTGGGCAACGACGCCTACGGCGGCACGTACCGCCTGATCTCCCGCATCCACGGAGACTGGGGCATCGGGAACACCGCGGTGAACCTGGCCGATCCGGACGCCACCGCCCATGCCGTGCGCGACAACCAGACCCGGCTGCTCTGGGTGGAGACCCCCTCGAACCCCATGATGCGCATCAGTGACATCGCGGCGCTCGCGGACATCGCTCACGACGCCGGCGCCCTCCTGGTGGTGGACAACACCTTCGCTTCGCCGTACCTGCAGAACCCGCTCGCACTGGGCGCCGACATCGTCATCCACTCCACCACCAAGTACATCGGCGGGCACTCCGATGTGGTGGGCGGGGCCGTGGTGCTCAACGACGAAGAGCTGGCGCAGAAGGTGCAGTTCCTGCAGTTCGCCGCCGGTGGTGTCTCGGGCCCGATGGACGCGTTCCTCACCACCCGCGGCCTGAAGACGCTGGGCGTGCGCATGGACCGGCACTGCGAGAACGGCCAGGCCGTGGCCGAATGGCTGCTCACCCGTCCCGAGGTGGAGGCCGTGCTGTACCCGGGCCTGCCGGATCACCCCGGACACGAGCTCGCCGCGAAGCAGATGCGCGGTTTCGGTGGCATGGTGTCCGTGCAGTTCAAGGGCGGCGCCGAGGCAGCCCGCAAGGTGGCCGAGTCCACCCGTGTGTTCACGCTGGCGGAGTCCCTGGGCGGCATCGAGTCCCTCATGAACTACCCCGCCGAGATGACCCACGCCTCCGTCAAGGGCACCGAGCTGGCCGTCCCGGACAACCTACTGCGCCTCTCCTGCGGCATTGAGGACGTCGAGGATCTCCTGGCGGACCTGGAGCAGGCCTTCGCCCAGCTCTGAGACCGTCGGACTCCGGCACGAAGCGCCGGTCGAGCACGCTGATCCCCCAGGACGGTGCTCGGCCGGCGTTGTGCGTTGAGAGGGTGCCCGGAGGGCGCCGAACCGGCCGTTGATATCGTTGCCGGATGGCGGCGGGCAGGTCTGGAATCTTTCTCAACGGGTCCTACGGGGTGGGCAAGACCTCGGTGCTTGACCACCTCGGAGATCGTTTCGCGGAGGCAGAGCTGCCTTTTGCTCTGTTCGACGTCGATTGGTTCCACCGTTCATGGCCTGTGGCTGAGGGCGATCCGAGAAACGTGCTGGTCGAGGCCGAGAACCTGCGAGCCGTGTGGCACAACTATCAGCGCAGCGGTCCGAAGACGCCGATCATCGCGGGAGTCATCGAAACGGTTCAGGATCAGGAACGGTATGAGGAGTGTTTCGGCGTCGAGCTGTTCGTGGTGCACCTGACGGCCTCACCGGAAGTCGCTGCCGAAAGACTCCGGGGCAGGTACCCGGCTGCCCGGAACCACGCCCTGAACTGGCACCTCGACAATCATCAGGCACTCGCCGCACGTCTTGGCGATGAAAGCCCTCATGACGCGGTCATCGACACCGACGACATGACGCCGGAGCGCGTCGCTTCAGTGGTCTTCGGAACGTTCACGTCGAGGACCTGCGCCTAGCCCGCAGCTTGGGGGTGGAGGCCACTGCTAGATCGAGCCCCCGGCCCGCTGCCTTGCGAGATTTGAGGCGTCTGCCCTGAATCCAGGACGTAGCAAGAATGAAGGTTGAGTCCGGGCGGTCTCCTAGGACGCCTGACGTGGAACCGTCCGTCCCTCTACTGCGCCGGTCCCGGAGGGGAGGGCTGCGGCCAGGTGCCGCTCAGGAGTCGCGTGGCTTCGTCGGCGATCAACCTCCGATAGTGGTCGCGCTCGACGCCCAGTGCTGGGCTCCACTCCTCCCACTCGGTCACGGCGAGGACCATCGGTTGAAGGGTCTCGGGGAAACCGAGCTCGATCCAGCCGTGGAACCAGATTTTCCGCCCGACAACCTCTGGTTCCAGAGTTCCATCCGCGATCTGCTCGCACCACCAGCGAACCAGATCCCACCGCTCGAGGGCCGTGTCGAGCGGGTTAGCCGGTACAAGGTCCAACTCGGCCGCGACGTCGTGGAACAGATCATGAGCCTCGCCTTCCTCCCGCCGAGAGAGACCTGCCAGCAGGGAGAGCGATGGCGAGTCCACGCCGTCGAGCAGAGCCTTCAAACCGGCAGCGATCAGCACGTCCGCGCCGACATGTATGTTGAGCACTTCGCTGATAGCGAGCATTCGGAGACTCCTGAGCGCATTCACGGGATGAGTCTGCCACCCCGGACTACCGAGGCGTCAGTCATCCCTCGTCAGAGAGTTCACGCTGTCCAGCACCGTAAGTGGTGGCATCTCGAAGCCGGTCGCTCGGAGGCCTGACCAGTTGAGTCCGACGAGGATTCCATCGCGGTCAAGGCCTGGGAGCCAAGCCTCCATCCACCGCTTCAGCGGCAGCGAAATCAGCTCGAAGTCGCGGTACGCGGGGACCGACGTGATGACGCGTTCCGCACGGCTGAGCAGCGACCAGAATGGCATGGTTCGGTGACCGTCGGAGCCTTCAGGGGCTGGGAATCCGTTCTGATCACGAACAGTCCACACCTCTTGATGCTCGATGACCTCCCGGTAGAACGCGCTCGCGTGCGCGGCACTGATGCTCACAGAACACATCCTTGCAGAATGCGGGGCGGACCAGCCGGCCTGCGCGCTGAACGCCTGGAGTCTAGGCTGGCCATGAGCGCGACGCCGGCACGCGAGTGACTGCGACAAGAAGGTCGCCCTGCGGGGTTCCAAGCGTCGGTGAGCAGCAGAACGGCCTTCGCCAAGGTCTGGAACGACGACGTCCCACAGATGAGGAGTCCACGGAATGACCAGCACCTCTTTCACCGCAGGATCACCCTGCTGGATCGAAACGCTTCAACCCGACCCCGGCGTCGCGGCGTCCTTCTACGGTGAGCTGTTCGGCTGGACGTTCGATGAGGCGGGAACGGGCGGCTCCTGCCTGGCGCGTCTTGACGGGAGACGCGTGGCCGGCGTCGCCCAGGCACCGCCGATGCTCGATCGAGGTGCCTGGGTCATGTACGTCCTGGTGGCCGATCTCGATGGCACCGTGGACGCAGTCCAGGAGGCCGGAGGAACCGTTCTTGCCGGACCCCTGGAAGCGGGAAATGGTGAACGCGCGGCGCTTTTCACGGACCCGGCAGGCGCGGCGTTCGGGGCACGCGAAGGCAGCGCGCCGACCGTCAGCGAAGCCGTCGACGTGCCCAACACCTGGCAGATGAGTGCGCTGCACACCCCTGACATCGGAGCGGCGCAGACGTTCTACGCCACGGTCTTCGGCTGGCACCTGGACCCGATGCCGGGTGCGGCCCTCCGCCTGTGGCGTCTGGGAGGCAGCACGCGCAAGGCAGCTGATCCGAACCTTCCCGACGATGTCGTCGCCGTGGCCTCGGAAACCCCGGGCGCCTCCGGCGTGCCGACCCATTGGGCGATCAATATGCAGGTCTCCGACGCCGATGACTTCGCCGACCGCGTCGTCGAACTCGGCGGGTCGATCCTCATGCCACCGACGGACGCGCCGGGTTTCCGGAACGCGCTGATCGCCGACCCCAGTGGCGGAGTTCTGGCGGTCAGCCAGATCGTCAGGTGATGTGGCGGCCGGGCGCCGCCGGGCAGGCGGTTCTCTGCTGTCGGCAGAGAACTTCACAGTGGTGAGAGCGCGGCCGCCTCAGTCGGTGTGCTCCGGCGCTGCTGCCTTCTGCGGCACCACGACGATCTGCACATCGTCCTCGTAGACGATCCGGCCGGGATCATCCGAGTGGAACAGCTCGCAGGCGACGTCGTAGCGGCGCAGGAGGTCCACGTAGAAACCGACCCTGGCCAGCAGGTGTTCGGCGGTGGCCTTGAACCAGGCTTGAGCCGCCGGATTCGCGACGGGATCGTAAACCGACTTCTCCGGCGTCGGATAGGCGGCGTCGTAGTAGTCATTGGCGCTGCGCCAGGACGCCCAGTCGTCGGGATTGAGGTGGCCCTGCTTCGCCAGACGGTTGGCCAGGGCAAAGATCCCAAGATGGATCCCCGTGCTGTCGGGCACCGGGGACTGGTAGCGGAGGAACCTCTGACTCATATCGACCAGCCAAGCAGAGAGTGGGCCGGTGCGCCCGGAACGCGATGAGTGTCGTGCGGCGCCGATCGCGACCGGCCGAGCATGCGTTCAGAGCGAATGCTCGTCGATCCGTACGCTGATCAGGCGTTTGGTCGCCCGGGTCTGAGCGACGTAGAGGTCCCTCAGCCCAGCGTCGCCAGCCTTCTGGATTCGGTCCGGATCGAGGATGATCACGGTGTCGAATTCGAGGCCGCGTGCTTCGGGAGCCGGGATGATGGAGACGTTCAACTCCGTGGCGTATTCGGCGAGCATCGGCATGTGGTCAGTTGGGCAGATGATGCCGATCAATTCGCCGGGGTGTTTGCGCTCAACTTCCGCCGTGAGAGTGCCGAGGGTCTGTCGGACGTGGTGAGGCGCAGTCACAACCGTTCGAGGGGACTCCCCATGGCGGAGCGAACGGGAGAGGCGCTGATCGGGAGCGATCTTGGCAAGCAGATGCTCTGTCGACTGCAGGATTTCCGCGGTCGTACGGTAGTTCACGCTCAGCCGATGGTGCGAAAACCGTTCCTCGACAAAGGGCGCCAGCACGTCGCTCCACGCTTGAGCTGGTGGCGTGGTGGGACCGGCCTGCGCCAGATCACCCACGATCGTCATCGAACGGCCAGGGCATCGCCGCATGAGGGTTCGCCACTGCATCGGGGAGAGCTGCTGCGCCTCATCGACGACGATGTGCCCGAAGGTCTGTTCCGGGGGACCATCGATGAGTGCGTGAGCTTCATCGAGAAGTGCGAGGTCAGCTTGGCTCCAGGGATCGGAAGCTGAGATGAACAGCTTGGAGATGTCGGCGTGATCGACAGGCGGAAGTGCTCTTGCCAGAGCGGTGGAGTCGCTGAGCAAACCGCGCAGAACGTCACCGGCATCCAGCCGGGGCCACACCTGCGCGATGGTTTGATCGATGACCGGGTCCTCCAGCAGATCGTCACGGACGAGGTCCCAGTCGATTCCCCTTTCCCGGTCGGCCACGTCAGCGTTCACCTGGCCAGCGGTGCCGGTGAAACGGTCAAGGTCGATTCCGAGAAGCGATTGGAGTTCCTCTTCGAACTCGGATTCCTCCTTGGCCATGCGGATCTCCAGCTCACGGACCACGGCGTCGACGATGTACTCGATGAACACGTCGCGGCCTTGGTTGTGGCCGGCACCGCCGTCCAGCGCCTGGCGCCGGGCGGTGTCGACCTGCACCGCGTCGAGGACGACTGTGTCGGCCCCGGCGCGCAGAGTGAGTGGCACACCGTGTGGTTGGTGCTGCTGCACCCGGCGGGCCAACGCGTCGGCCAGTGCGGCATCACCCTTGAGCCGCGCAAGACGGTCAGGTTCGGTCCGGGTGGCGTCAACAGACAGCAGATCACTCATGGTTGCCAGGTGCACGTCGTTCTCGCCCAAAGAGGGAAGGACGCCAGAAATGTAGGAAAGGAAGCGTCGGTTCGGACCGAAAACGAGTACGCCGCGATCCGCGATTTCGGGAAAGGCGTAGAGAACATAGGCTGCCCGATGCAACGCCACGACCGTTTTTCCGGTGCCTGGGCCGCCGTCCACCACCGTGATTCCGCGATGAGATGAGCGGACGATTCGATCCTGCTCTTTCTGCAAGGTCCCCGCCGCTTCCTGCATCCGACCGGTCCTGGCCGAGCTCAACGCTGCGACCAGCGGACCATCGCCCACCAGGTCCTCGTCAAGTGGTGCGGTGCCATCCAGGATCTCGTCCGTCAGGTCGAGCACGAGGCGCCTCTTCAATCGGATATGGCGTCGCCTACGCACACCCATCGGAGTGGCCAAGGTCGCCGAATAGAACGGTGCAGCCGCTGCGGCCCGCCAATCGATCAATGCCGGTTCGCCGGAGTCGTGGCGCAGCCCCAGCCTGCCGATGTGCAGGGGCGTGCCGCCGTCCGAAAAGTCGATTCGGCCGAAACAGAGCGACGATTCGGCCGCCGTCAGTTTGGCGATACTCTCGGTCAGCCGGGCGGCTTCCACATCGCGGAGGAAGCGGTCGCTCGTGTCGCTTGATGAGTCAGCCAGCACCCTTTTCATCGCGAAACGTTTCTCGGTCACTTCCGCGTCGACAATCTCGAACATCTCGTCCACCGCTGACTGTTCTTCGGCCATCTGTCTCGTCGCGTCCCATTGCTCGCTCATCGAACCTCCCGCTCTCTGTCCGCGAACAACTATGACGAGCCGATTTTCAAAACACAACGTTGATCTTGAGGTCCGAATGTGGCCTCGAGCAGCACCCGCAATGCTGCCTCACCTGCGGAAATACGGGGTTGCCTGGGGGCCGGAACTGTGGCCTCTCAGTGTCGCCGCGGTCGCTGAGAGGTCCTCGAGTCCTTACGCCCTCTTTGAATTTCCGCCCGGTCCCGGCCGGGATTCGAAGGTCCGACGATAGGCCGTGGGAGTGAGCCCGGTCTGCGCGGCAAGGTGTTTGCGGAGGTTGGCGGTCGTCCCCAGCCCACTTCGGTCCGCGACCTGGTCCACCGAATAGTCGGTCTGTTCGAGCAGCCGGCGGGCGTGCTCCAGTCTGATGGCACTCAGCCATTGGAGCGGTGTGCAGCCGAGTTCTGCTCTGAAGCGACGGTGGAGCGTCGCGACGCTCAGGGAGGCGCGGGAGGCGACGTCGGAAACCGTGATCGCTTCGGTCGCATGCCGTTCAGCCCAGTCGAGAGCCGTCGCCAGATCACTTTCGGCTTCTTTGGGGATCGGGCGGTCGATGAACTGCTGCTGCCCTCCGGGCCGGTGGCCCGGGAAGACCAGCCGACGTGCGACGGCGGACGCGACGTCCGCTCCGTGGTCTTTCCGGATGACATGCAGCGCCAGGTCGAGTGCGGCCGCGCTGCCGGCCGAGGTGAGGATGTCGCCGTCGTCGACGAAGAGGACCGCTTCGTCGAGGTCGACCAGCGGGTAACGGGTGCGGAACTCGTCAGCCCACTGCCAGTGAACCGTCGCGCGGCGACCTGTCAGCACGCCTGCCTCCGCCAGTGTGAAGGCGCCGCTGCACATGCCCAGCAGGCGTGCACCCCGCTCATGAGCCCGGGCGATCGCGCTGAGCACCTCGGGATGGTGGGGCATCGACGTGTCGGGGCGGTTGGGCACGATGACGGTCGTCGCGTCGTCGAGGGCTGCGAGATCCGCGATGCCGGACATTCTGAAAAATCCCTGGCGCATCCGGACCGTCTGATGCGCGGAGCACAGCCGGAAATCATAAAGCAGGCCGCCGACCTCGGGGCGGTCGATTCCCAGGACTTCGGTGAGACACGCGAGTTCGAAGGGGTTCGATCCCTCGTCGACTAAGGCGACCACGGTTTCCGGTCGAGAGAATTGTTGCGACATGCGCCATTTATTGCACTTTCTCCTGCGTTCAGCAATCTGGACGATGGAAGACATGAAGCATCAGAGCGTCAACATCGACACCGTCCTCGGCTCCTTCCAGGAGCTGTGGAGCCCCCGAATCCTCACGCACGTCAACGACTGGGATGTCCGTCTGGCCAAGGTCGAAGGATCGTTCGTCTGGCACGCTCACCCGGACACGGACGAGTTGTTCATCGTGCTGGACGGCGCCCTCGATATCCACCTCCGGGAGTCGGGAGAGGAACACGCCGTGCATCTCGAGCGGAACGATGTCTTCGTCGTCCCGCGAGGAGTCATGCACTGCCCTCAGTCGTCGGAAGGGGCGACGATCATGCTGTTCGAACCGACCGGCACGTTGAGCACGGGGGACTATGAGGGGGAGATCCCGGACCACGTCACGTCGACCACGGGGCTGCCGGCCTGAGGCGGATTTTCTGCCCCTCGCTGCACAGGACGCCGGTCGAGCGCCGCGCCCCCGAAGAGGAACGCGCGACACAAACAGCAAGCAGCCTCGTGACCGCAGAGTCCCGTTCTCGCAGGAAAATCATCGCAAGAATGGTCGCAATGACCGGCGATACGTAGTAGACGGGCATCACGATGCTGTATTCGCCGTGCTGGAATGCGACCATCAGCAAGATGTAGCTGAAGACACTGACACAGGCGAGCACTACCAGTCGCCGGATGCTGACCGGCAAGCTGAGCCCCTTTCCTGAATTTCGGACGCGGAAGGCCAGCGGAACCATGAGCAAGGCCCCATTGCCGAAGGACACGCAGGTCGTGAGCAATGGATCAAAACCATGATCGATCGCGACTTTGTCACACAACATCGCGCAGACCGAACACACCGAACCGCCGATGGCATAGCCCAAGCCGAGGAGGGACGGCTTCTTCTGGCCGCGGCCGGTCACATAGACGAGCGCCGGAGCCACGGCAACGAGGATACCTCCCACGAGTTGCAGAGGTTTCGATTGTTCACTCAGCACGAAGATCCCAAAGCCCCAGGTCAGGAATATCCGGAATCGGCTGACTGTCGTGGAGATGGCGACTTCCAACTTCGCGTCTGCACGGTTGCTGAACCAAGCGTATGCGCCCCAGAAAAGACCGGCGACGGCGGAAGCCACGAAGGACTCCCAGGACAGGTGACTCCTCAGTGCGCCGATGATCCCCAGCGGAATCGACAGGGCGAAGCACGCGAGTTGGAAGACGAACGTGTATCCCTCGGTAACGGCCACCTCCCGCAGATTCGACCGGTGCCAGATCTTCTCCACAGCGGCGGCCACGGCCGATCCGAGGCTCAGGACGATGGCGAGGCCGCCGACTCCGATCACTGAGGCCTCCCGCTTGCTGAGATATTCGGGCAAACCGAGAGTCCCTTGAGGTGATGTCGGCGAACGCTGAGACGCGATGGGGCAGTCCACGCGCGGTCCGTCGAATTCGCTGCAGTCGTCACATACACCTCTACGCTTCCGGAAGGTTCGATCACTCCCCGCGGAGCTTCGATGGGCAGAACCACACAACCGGCGGATGGTGACGATTTCATGGCATCCGGGTAAACGCGAGACGAATATGCAAATGTCGGACATGCGGGGCGACGCAGAGCGAATTCCCCAGCACCGAGGTTCCGTGACCGTGAGCTTGCCCGTAGGGCGGATCGGATTTCGAAGGGTCAGCATCCTTCTTCGCGACACCTCCACAACCCCGTGCAACTGGTCTGTCACCGGTACTGACAGTCCGGAGAATTCTGGAAAGCCCGGCCAGGCTGCCACAGATACTCTCGACGCTGTGCCGCGCTTCAGAACCTTTCGAATGCCGAAGTCGGGGAAGTCTCAGCGGTGTGCACCCCAGGAATGCCAGTCCGTCCTGTGGAAGAGCCGAATCTCGAGAGGATGACCAGGACCATGAGTATGGAAATGCAGCCGCAGGGGCCGCCGATGCAGGAGCCGGTGCATCTTGTCAGCATCGGGAATGTGCATGTCACCGACCAAGCAGTGGTGACCCCGGCAGGCACCTGGCCCCTTGCTCAGGTCAATGTGACCACAACCGACCAGACATCGACCACCACGCATACCCCGGCCTGGGCGATCGTGATGGTCGTCCTCTTCATCTGGTTCTTCCTTCTGAGCCTGCTGTTCCTCTTCGCCAAAGAGACGCGCGTCAGTGGCTTCGTGGCCGTTCATATCCAGTGCGGCGGCTACTCGTACACCGAACAGGTGCCGGTGCATTCAGCCGCTGAGCGTGCCGAGATTCTCCGTCGGGCGCTGTACGTGCAGGGCCTCATCGGACGAGCCCGGAGCATGGGCTGAAGCCCTGTCGAATCAGATCTCTGGATCCGTCCAAAAAGCGAAACGCCAGGCGAGCGCGGTGCCCCCTCACCGGGGACACCGCGCTCACCTGGCATCTCACGCGGAGGAGCGGGGCTAGCCTGAGATGCCCGGCCGGCCGTTCTCCTCACAACCGGTCAGACGACGGCGGAAGGTCGGGTCCTGCTCGGCCGTGATCTCCACGTCGTACCAGCCGTTCTTCGTCTCCCAGCCGAGCGACTTGCGGGCCCCCGGCTTGAGGCGCACCGTGGTGGCCCGGTCCCGGTACTGCAGCGAGGTCAGCCGCAGCGTCACGACCGCGGTGCCGTTGTTCCGCAGCTCCAGGTGCAGCGAGTCGCCCGTGCGGCGATCCACGGCGACGTCGACGCCGGCCGCGGCGCCCGCCGTCGTGCCCTTGAGCTCGTACTGGAAGCGGTTCGGGCCGGTCACGATCAGGTCGACCTTGCCGTTCGGCGCGGGAAGGCGGACGGTCTCCGCGGACTTCACGTCCACGTGCCGCGGCTCGGTGACTTCGCCCGCGTAGCCGTACACGGTGAAGTGCGTGGAGCGGGTCCCGGTGTTGCGCAGTGACAGTTCGACGCCGTCGTCGTGCAGGGAAGCGGAGACCCTCGGGCGGTAGGGGAGCGCCCGCGCCGGCCGGGCGCCGCGCTCCTGGATCGGAGCCACCTGAGCCACCGGGGGAACCGGGTGCCAGCGGCCGACCGCAGCCGGAACGGGCGCCGGGTGGTCGAGCTGGGGCGGGGTCCCGCCCGCCGTGAAGTCGAAGACACCGGTGAGATCGCCGCAGACCTCGCGCCGCCAGGCGGAGATGTTCGGCTCCTGCACATCCGTCCAGCGCTCCAGGAACCGCAGCACGGAGGTGTGGTCGAAGATCTCGGAGCTGACGTGCCCGCCGATGGTCCAGGGGGAGACCACGGTCATGGGCACGCGCGGGCCCAGGCCGATGGGGCGTGCGGTGGTCCAGTCGGTCGATTCGCCCGAGGCCGGGCGGGGCTGGACGGGCGGCGGGACGTGGTCGAAGTAGCCGTCGTTCTCATCGAAGTTCAGGAAGATCGCGGTGCTGTCCCAGGTCTCCGGGTTGCTCGCGACGATGTCCAGCATCCGGTAGACGAAGTTGGCGCTGCCGACGGGGGTGGAGGAACTGGGGTGCTCCGAGTCGGCGGCGGACGGGACCAGCCAGCTGACCTGCGGGAGCGTGCCGCCGGTGATGTCCGAGGCGAAGCGTTCCAGCAGCGTGTCCGGCCGTCCGCGGTGCATGGCCTTGTCGAACAGGGCCTGGTCCGCCTTGCTCAGGCGGGCACGGCCGGCCTCCAGCTGCGCGAGCAGGCGGTCCTGCTCGGCGGGGATTTTGCCGTGCAGGGAGTCGTAGAACTCCTCGGTGGTGCGGAAGTTCCCGTCAACGGTCGCGAGCATGGTGTGCCCGATTCTCTTGAAGGTCTGGAAGTATTCCACGGCGTTGTCCGTGAAGTTGTCCCAGTCCTGGTAGATCCGCCAGGACACCCCGGCGTTTTCGAGGCGTTCGGGGTACGTGGTCCAGTCGTAGCCGCCATGAGCGTAGTCGTACGCCGCGTTGGTGACGGCGCGCTGCGTGGAACCGGGTTCGTAACCCGTGGTGCCGCTCCAGAGGTAGGTGCGGTTGGGGTTGGTGGAGCCGTTCACGGAGCAGTGATAGGCGTCGCAGATGGTGAACGTGTCCGCGAGCTCGTACTGCAGGGGGATGTCCGCGCGCTCGTAGAACGTCATGGTGGACGGGCCCTTCGCGGGGATCCACTGATCACACCAGCCGTTGTTCCAGGCCTTGGTGGTGCCGGCGAAGGAGTGGTCCAGCGCGCCGAGGTACTGGATGTCCGAATCCGGCCGGCCGGCCAGCTCCGCGGCCTTGCGGAGGGAGAACGGCAGGACCGTCTCGCCGGTGGGGCGGGCTTGTTCATACATGCTCTTCCCGCTGGGCAGGCGGGTGATGGAGCGGTCGCCGTAGCCGCGGACGCCGCGCAGCGAGCCGAAGTAGTGGTCGAAGGAGCGGTTCTCCTGCATCAGGATCACCACGTGCTTGATCGACTGCAAGCCACCCGGGCGGACGGGTCGGGCCATGGCGGCCTGCACCGACGGCGGCAGGAGGGAGCCCGCGGCGGCCAGCGCGGTGGCGGCGGCGGTGGCGCCCAGGAAGCCGCGGCGGGAGAGGCCCGGGGTATCGGGGGAGGTGTTGTCGTCCGGGGAAGCGGGAGGTAGCGACGTCATGCGAATGCCTTCCGTGAGGGGTTGGGACCTCCCACGCTAGAAGGTCCCGGTGAACCCACGGTGACTTGTCTGTACATCTTCCGGCAACCACCCGAACAGAACTGCGCGGTGCCCCTCTCAGCACGCGAACCGCCAGTTGTGGCCCGTATCCGAGGTGGATACGGGCCACAACGCCGAACCACCAGGCGATCTCGACCAGCACGATGCCCACGGCCGCCACTCCGAACGCCGTCCAGAGCTGCGCCGGGCCCCCGATCTCCAGCTGGAGCACCGAACGTGCGCCGGGGAAGGCGAACATCGCCACGGTCCCGCCGATCATGGCGGCCAGCAGCAGCGCCTTCCACCAGGTGTACGGCCGGGCCACGATCGCCAGCACCCACAGGGCGATGGTCATGAGGGTCAGCAGCGCCGCGGTCGAACTCTGCGCCTGCGGCACGGCATCGCCGCGGACCATCAGATAGGACACGAATGCCGCGATGCCGACCACGACGCCGGCCGGCAGCGCCCGCCGCAGCACCCGGGAGGCGAAACCCGGCTGTGCCCGGTCATGGTTGGGCGCCAGGGAGAGGACGAAGGCGGGCAGGCCGATCGTGAACCACCCCACGATGGTGACATGGCGGGGCAGGAACGGGTACGGCACCTGATCCAGGCCGATCAGCCCGGGCAGTCCCACCAGAATGGCCAGCAGCACGGAGTAGACCGTCTTGGTCAGGAACAGGGTGGCGACGCGCTCGATGTTGCCGATCACCCGCCGCCCCTCGGCCACCACGTGCGGCAGGGTCGCGAAGGAGTTGTCCAGCAGCACGATCTGGGCCACGGCCCGGGTGGCGGGGCTGCCCGCACCCATGGCGACCCCGATGTCCGCGTCCTTGAGGGCCAGCACGTCATTGACGCCGTCGCCGGTCATGGCCACGGTGTGTCCCTTGGACTGGAGGGCCTTGACCATGGCCCGCTTCTGATCCGGGGTGACGCGCCCGAAGACGGTCCCGCTCGTCACTTCGTCGGCCAGGGCGTCCGGGTCTGCGGGGAGGGTCCGGGCGTCCACGGTGCGCTCCGCGCCGGCCAGATGCAGGGAACGGGCCACGGCGCCGACGGAATCGGCGTTGTCCCCGGAGATCACCTTGACCTCCACGTGCTGTCCTGCGAAGTACTCCAGGGTCGCGGGGGCCTCGGCGCGGACCTTCTGTTCCAGGACCACGAGGGCGGCGGGAGCCAGGAACGTGGTGGAGTCCAGCTCGCGGGCACGGGCCAGCAGCAGCACGCGCAGGCCGGTGGAGCCGAAGCGGTCCGTCTCCCGCCGCCAGAGTTCCAGCCCGGCCACGCCCGCGGCTTCGGCGGCGTCCAGGAGGACGTCCGGAGCACCGAGGAGCCAGCTGCCGGAGGCGTCCGCGGCCGCGTCGCCGTGGAAGGTGGCGCCGCTGTACTTCCGGCTGGAGGCGAAGGGCAGGGTCTCGGCGACCTCCCAGGCCGGGGCCGTCGGGTAGGCCTCACGGATGGCCTCCATGGAGGCGTTGGGCCGCGGGTCGCTCGCCGCCAGCGCCGCCAGGGCTGAGGCGGCCAGCTGGCGGGCGGCTCCGTCGGCGCCGGGGGTGGTGGCGTCGTCGTCCGCGGGGAGTGTTCCCGGCACCTCGACGGAACCCAGCCGCATGGCGTTCTCCGTGAGCGTGCCCGTCTTGTCCGCGCACACCACGTCCACGCGGGCCAGGCCCTCGATGGCGGGCAGTTCGTTGACCAGGCACTGGCGGCGGCCCAGGCGGATGACGCCCACGGCGAAGGCGATGGTGGTCATGAGCACCAGGCCCTCCGGGACCATGGGGACCAGGGCCGCGACCATGCCGCGCAGCGCGTCCGGCAGGGCCTGGTTCCCGGAGAGCTGGTTGTAGATGGAGAGTGCGCCGGCGGGGAGGAGCAGCCAGGTGATGACCTTGAGGATCTTGTTGATGCCGTTGCGCAGTTCCGAGTTCACCAGGGTGAACTTGCTGGCTTCCGCGGAGAGCCTGGCGGCGTAGGCTTCGGAGCCGACCTTGGTGGCCCGGTACAGGCCGGTGCCGGAGGACACGAAACTGCCGGAGAGGACCTCGTCCCCGGGGGCTTTGACGAGGGCGTCCGATTCGCCAGTGAGCAGGGATTCGTCCACTTCCAGGCCGGAGGCTTCGAGGACTTCGCCGTCCACCATGACCTGGTCGCCGGGGCCGATCTCGATCAGATCGTCCCGGACCACGTCCTCGGGGGCGATGTCCTGACCGGTGCCGTCACGGCGAACGCGGGGCTTGGCCTGCCCGACGATCGCCAGACGGTCCAGGGTGCGCTTGGCCCGGATCTCCTGGATGATGCCGACGACGCTGTTCGCAATGATCAGGAGGCCGAACGCCGCGTCGATGAAGTATCCGGTGGACACCACGATCGCGGCCAGGACGGCGAAGATCGCGTTGATCCGGGTGAAGACGTTGGCCCGGACGATCTGCCACGTGCTGCGTCCGGTGGAGTCCTCGGTCCGGTTGACGGCGCCGGCCGCCACGCGTTCGGCCACTTGCGCGGTCGTCAGGCCGGTCAGGGGCACGCCGGGACGGTCATCGAGGGTCTGCACAGTGCTCACGAAGCCCAGCTTATTCGCGACCCCTGGAGCGCGCCTCGGAGTGGGGGTGGAGATGTGGGTGCACCTGAAGGCTGACTTTCCTTCCCCTGTGTGCTCAGTTGTCGCGGGTCTTTGGCGGAAACACCCGCGACAACTGAGCGCACAACGGAGGAGCGGAGGATCCAGCCCGAGGATGCTTGCGTTTCACGCGCTCTGCGGATGAGGCGCCGCCGGCCTGACTGACCGTTCAGCCAGGGCGATGGCAAACCTGGAGGGCATCCGGGCGGCCAACGCGGCGAGGAGAGAGTTCGCCGTTCCATCGACGATGTCGGGTCGGTCGGAGCGAAGTGCCTTCAGCGCGGCGTGGACGACATTCTCGGGGGTGCGCCGCTTGCCCACTGACGCATTCTCCCCGGCCACGTCGAAGAACGCGGTGTCCGTGGCTCCCGGGCACACCGCCAGCACGCGGACGCCCGTTCCGCGTGTTTCCTCCCAGAGTGCCCGGCTGAAGGACAGGACGTAGCTTTTCGTCGCCGCATAGACAGCCATATGAGGGACCGGCTGGAACGCCGCCGTGCTGGCGATGTTGATGATCGTCCCGGTGCGTCGGCTCAGCATTCCCGGCAGAAGGCGGGCCGTGAGTTCGGTGAGGGCCGTGACGTTCACCGCGATCTGAGTCGATGCGAGCGCGGGATCGCTCGCGCCGAGGTCGCCGTGCAGGCCGAGCCCCGCGTTGTTGATCAGACCATCGATCACGAGGTCCTTGCTGCGCAAGGTCTGGACGAGCGCGTCGGCCGCGCCGGGAGTGCTCAAGTCGGCAGGGACGCACTGCACATCGGCGCCGGTCTGCGAACGGATTTCTTCGGCCAGGCGCTCAAGGACCTCACCCCTGCGGGCGACGAGAACAAGGTCTCCGCCGTCCAGGGCGATCCGGTGGGCGAAAGCCCGTCCGATACCTGACGAAGCTCCGGTGATCAGCACGCGTTGATTCTGAAAATGGGGGTGCACGATGACTCGTTTCATTAATTAGACCGGGCGGTACGTTTAATTAATAGCGTAGCCTGGATGGCATGACAAGCCCTGCCTCTCCCACTTCGTCCAGCCGAGGCGTGGGCCGCCCGCCTGGCGCGACCAGCCGTGGCGTGGCCTCACGGGACCGGATCATCGAGGCGGCAGCGGGGGTCTTCGCCGCCGTAGGCTATGACCGTGCCACGATGGCGCAGATCGTTGAGGCCAGCGGGCTGACGAAGGGGTCGGTCTACTTTCACTTCGCCAGTAAGGAAGCCCTGGCCGTCGAGGTTCTGACGCGCAAACAGGCCGCCTGGCTTGAGCGTGTGCGGACTCGTCTTGCGGCGGCGGCGCCCGGGCTGGAGCGCTTGGAGGCCCTGTTGCCGGCGATGCTCGAACTGCATCGGGAGGACCCGGATGCCTGGGCCATCTCCCGCCTCAGTCAGCATCTGGCCGAAGTTCCCGAGACCCGCGCGACTGCGGCCGAGCTGAACCGTGCCTGGGTTGATGAGGTCGCCGCGCTGATCGCACAGACGCAAGCCTCGGGCCGGGCATCCTCTCAGGTGGAGGCGCGCACTCTTGCTCTGGTGATGGTGAGCGCTTTTGACGGCTTGAAGAAGACCGTGCAGTTGCTCGAGGACTCTTCGCAGCGCTCGGAGGACGAGCTGGCTGCCGGGGGTGCGGTTCTGCTGGAGATGATGCGAGCTGTGCTCCGCACCGACGGGTTCTAGGCGGCCAAACCCGCAATGGATCTGAGCGCACGACGCTCAGGCGGACGACGACGCCGGCTCAGGCCATGCGGTCCAGCTCGGCGAGCGTCACCTCATGGAGGAGGGGCTCACCACGCGCAGCCCGGGCGGCTTCCGCGATGGCACTGCCCGCCAGCCTCTCCAGCTCCGTGCCCAGGGAGCCGGCGATGTGCGGGGTGAGGACGACGTTCGGCAAGGCGTAGAGCGGTGAGTCCTCCGGGAGCACCCAGGGCGTGGTGACGTCGAGGATCGCGTCGATGTCGCCCCGGGCCAGGCGCTCGGTCAGGGCTTCCTGGTCCACGAGCTCGCCCCGTGCCGTGTTGATGAAGGTTGCTCCGGGCCTGAGGGTGTTCAGCAGCTCCCGGCTGATCATCCCGGCCGTGCTGGGCAGGGATGGCGCGTGGAGGGAGACGATGTCACTCGTGGCCACGAGTTCGTCCAGGGGCAGAAGCGTGGCGCCCAGGGACTCCGCCTCCGCCGCGCTCAGATACGGGTCCGCGACGCACAGTTCCAGGGAGAAGGGCTGCAGCAGCCTCAACGCGTGCCGCCCGATCCGGGAGGCCCCGATGATCCCCACCCGCCGGCGATGATTGCCCATGCCCGGGAACAGGGTGAGAGGGTCCACCCCCGCACGCTCCCGGTGCAGCATGCCGCTGAGCCGGAAGACCTTCTTGTTGGCCAGCAGGATCATGGCCACGGTGTACTCCGCCACCGGGATGGCGTTGTCGTCCGCCGCGGAGGTGACCTTGATCCCGCGTTCCCAGCATTCCCGCGCCAGGTGGGGCTTCACGGTCCCGGCGGCGTGGTGGATGGAGCGGAGCCTTGGCGCCCGGTCCAGCACGGCGGAGTCGATCCAGGCCGTGCCCCAGCACGTGAACAGGCCGTCCACCTGGGACAGGACGTCGAGTGCTTCCGGGGAGGTGAACTCCGTCAGCGGGGTCCCGGCTACCAGAGTGAGCTCCGGCGGAAGATTCCGCAGGACCTCGGCCGGGAAGAACTGCCCGGCCGTGGCCACAGGCATGGCCAGGGCGACGCGATACGGGGAGGAGCCGGGACGGGCGCTGCTTGAGATGTTCATCGCTCTCCACTGAACGCTCTGACGTTCAGATGCACAACCAGGCGAACAGAGGCGAACGCCCGAAGGTGGCGTCCCCTCAGCCGGACTTCACCCGCGTGCCGTGGCAGGAGACGTGGCGGACCGCGGCATGACCTCCGGGTATCACAGCGGCCCCAGCACGTCGTGAGGAGGTGCATCCAGCTGGAGGGAGTCGAGGATGGCCAGCAATTGCCTCTCCTCGTACTGGAAATGAGATTCCATGATGGCGGCGATGCCGTCGAGGCGGGAGGCCAGGTGTTTCGGGGAATCAGCGCTCGTCACGGCCGATTCCAGGTCTTCCAGCAGCTGGGAGATCAGGCCGTGATCTTCGGTCAGTTTCCGCAGCACTCCGGTCAGTTCCGGATGTGCCTCCTCGATGGCTGGGAACAACCGGCGGTCCTCTCCCTGATGGTGACCCGTCAGAGCAGTGCAGAATCCGTGACAGAACAACAGGATGTCCCGGCTTGCAGGCCCGTCCTCCGCTCCGGATTCCAAGGAGGTCCGGGCGACCTGCAGCGCTGTGCGGAGCCGCTGGTGCACCTCCCGCAACTCGTCACCCCAGGCGATCAATCGGTCGGTCTCCTGCTGATTCCCGCCGGGGGCAAGAGGCGATGCCGTCACGAGGGAGATCCTTCCGAGCGGGTGTCCGCCGCAGCGGCGAACCGGGCCAGGAGCCCGCGTTCGAGTGCCACCCAGCATTCGCCGTCGGCATCGACGGCGAGTCCGTGAGGCTCCGACTCGGGAGTCTTCAACCCAACCGTGCTGATCCGCCCTCCCGTGGTGATGATCCCGACCCCGTTGCCGCCCCATTCGGTGAACCACAGATGGCCGTCGCCCGCGCTGATGGCGTGAGGGAGGGCGGTCCGGTCGGGGAGCTGGTATTCCGTGATCCGGCCGTCCGTCGTGATGCGGCCGATGTTGCCTGCGGCGATCTCCGTGAACCACAGGGCGCCGTCCGGGCCCGTGGTGATGCCCACCGGGCCGGAGTCGGCGGTGGGCACCGCGTAATGGTCCACCTCGCCGTCGGTGGTCATCCGTCCGATCGCATTGGCCCGGTTCATGGTGAACCACAGGGCTCCGTCCGGACCGGTCGTGATCGCCGAGGGGAAGCATTCGGTGAACGGCAGGGGGAATTCGGAAAGGGTGCCGTCCGCCGCCAGGCGCCCGATGCGGTCGGTCACGGTCTCGGTGAACCAGACGGCGTCATCCGGCCCGAGGGTGAGACCGTAAGGGCCACAGGCATCCAAGGGGTACTCGGTCAGCGCGCCGTCAGTAGTGATCCTCCCGATCCGGTGCGCCCGGTACTCGGTGAACCAGAGAGCTCCATCGGGTCCGTTCGTGAGCACCGTCGGACCGCAATCGGGATCGAGATCGTAGGTATGCGGGGTGCCCTCAGGGTTCAGCCGTCCGATTCCGCCGCTCCCTTCGAGGGTGTACCAGACGCCGCCGTCAGGGCCGATGGTGATGCCGTAAGGCCCCGAGCCGGGGACCGGGATCTCCTCGATGAGGACCGGGTGTGGGGAAGTCACGAATTTCTCCTGTCATGTCTCGGGCACAACGCATCTGTCCTGATCAACCCTCCCCGAGGATCCCGATCTGAGCAACGATGCGTTCCGTCAGGTCACCAGCGGAGACGATGCCGCCCTGCTCGGCGACGGGCCCGTCCCGGAGCGCAGCCCCTACAGCGCGAGGCCGGCCGGGAGCTGCGTCCGCGTGGACTGGCGCGGCACGAACTGCGGGGAGAGCGCCACGCGCTCGCGGGCGCAGAAGCCGTCCCGGACCCGCTGGAGGCACAGGCTCGCCGCCCGGTGACCCAGCTCGAACTTCGGCGGCGCCACGGCGCTGAGGGGAAGGAGCCCCAGGGAGGCGATCTCGTCGTCGTAAGCCACCACCTCCACGTCCTCCGGGACCCGGACGCCCTGCTCCAGGAACAGCTCGGTGAGGGCGAGCGCGCAGCCGTCGTTGTGCACCAGCACGCCGCGGATGCCTTCGGCCCGGCAGCTCTCGGCGAGACGGGCGAGGGCGGAACGGTGCGCCTCGTGGCCATGCGCCGAGGAGGGGATCCGCACCACGTGCGGCGAGTGGCCGGTGAGTTCGAGAGCCCGGCGGTACCCGGCCTCGATGGGAGGAGAATTGGGGCTGTCCTCCAGGATGCCGAGGGCGACCGGTCCGCCGCTGGACTGGACCCAGCGCCGCACCAGCCGCTCGGTGCCGCGCACATGATCGGTGAACACGGAGTCCCACGGCCCCGGATCCAGCACGTTCTCCAGAGGCCGTTCGACCAGGACCACGGGGATCCGGGCGTCGTAGAGCGCCTCCAGCGTGGGGGTGGGGCCGTCGTCGGCCCCCAGCGGCGTGATCAGCAGGCCATCGATCGGTGAGGCGAGGAAGCGCTTGAGCAGCCGCAGTTCCTCCTCGGGGTCATAGCCGCTCACGCCGAGCACCAGGCGGGCGCCCGCCTGCTGGGCGGCCCGGCCTGCTCCCTTGATGATGAGCGAGAAGTAATACTGCGAGGTGGGGACCAGGAGCCCGATCGTGAGCTGGCTGGGGGCGGCCGGCCGGAAGGCTGGGGCGCCGCCCGGGAGGCCGTCATCCGCGGGGACCGCCCCGCCGTGGACACGCCGCAGCACGCCGCGGCGCTCCAGGGTGGCCAGATCGCGCCGGAGAGTCATGCCGGACACGCCGACCTTCTCCGCGAACTCGGTCGCCATCAGCTTGCCGGCGAGTGTGAGCTCCTGCTGAATGAGTGCGTGCCGCTCCTCGGCGTGCATGATTCCCCTTCGGGTGTTCAGTTTCTTTCAGATGAACGAAGTTTCTTCCAACTGAACAGGGCCGCCCCTAGCGTGGTCAAGAGCTGTCCGGGGTCTGACCGTCCAGCGCCGCCATCGGCGGGGCTCCCCGGCGCATGGAAAGGGTGAGTGGACAGGTGAACGACGACGCCGCGCAGCGCCGCGCGTACTGGTTCGGCTTCGCGGACCGGCAGCTTCTCGCGGTGCGGCCGTACTTCTCGCCGGGCCATGCGCTGCTGAGACTTCCCGGACGCCCGGCGTTCTCCGGGGTCCGCTCCGACGAACTCGAAGGATTCGCCCGCACCTTCCTCCTGGCCGCCCTCCGGGTCGCGGGCTCCGGCGGCGATGATCCGCACGGGCACCTGGACTGGTACCGTCCCGGCCTGCTGGCGGGCGCCACGCGCGGGTTGCCCGACGAGTCCTGGAACCCCGTGCTCAGCGGGACCCAGGCCCTGGTGGAGGCCGCCTCCGTGGCGATCGGACTCCAGCTGACCCGGCCCTGGCTCTGGGACCGACTGGAACCGCAGGAACAGGACGTGGTGGCCTCCTGGCTTCAGGGCGCCGGAACGGCTGAACCCTGGGACAACAACTGGGTCCTGTTCAATGCTCATGTGGCCGAGTTCCTGGCCGGCGTGGGGCGCGACCACAACCCGGATCACATCACGCAGGCTCTGGACCGGATCGAGGACTGGTACGTGGGTGGAGGCTGGTACCGGGACGGGGACAACGGCGGGACCGGTGACTTCTTCGACTACTACTGCGGCTGGGCACTCCACCTGTACCCCCTGCTCTGGTGCCGTTTCGCGGCCGACCGTGCCGCCGGCGAGCCCCACCCCTGGGCGGCCGGGCGGCTGCCCCGCTACCGGGAGCGCCTGAGCCGATTCCTGCGGGAGTACCCGGCCTTCTTCGGCGGGGGCGGAGAACCCGTGTTTCACGGGCGGTCCCTCACCTACCGCTTCGCGGCGGCCGCGCCGCTCGCTCTGGGAGCCCTCTTCCTGGGCCCGGAGGACCCCGGCGGCGACGCCGGATCACTGGCGAGGGCCGGAACCCTGGCCACGGCCACCCTGCGACACTTCGACACCGACGAGGCGTTCCCCGGTGGTGTGGCCTGCCTGGGCTGGCAGGCACCGTACGAGCCCATGATCCAGAACTACTCCGGCCCGGGCTCCCCGTACTGGTCCTCCAAGGCGTTCCTGGCGCTCCTGCTTCCGGGCGACAGCCCCTTCTGGAACAGCCCCACGGGCGAAGCGCCCGGCATCCCGGAGGAGCCGGTCCTTCTGTCCGCCCCGGGGTTCCTGCTACACCGTGGGGCGGACGGCATCGCCCAGCTGGCCAATCACGGCAGCGACAAGCACTACGGTCCCGGGAGCGACAACGCCCTCTACAGCCGCTTCGCCTATTCCAGCCACACCGGTCCGCTGCGGCTGTCCGGTCAGGGCCTCGGCAGCGGCACCGATCCGGCCCCGGCCGAGGCGGTGGACAATCATCCGGCCGTCCTCGACGTCACCGGCCGCGCCTCCTGGCGCACCCGGATCCACCGTCTGGAGGTCAGGTCCGGATCAGGAGCCGCCGCGGCCGCGAGCTTCCACCGGCCCGTCTGGACGGTGTCGGAGGACGAAGCGGAGCAGCCCCTCACGGTCGCCACCGGCACGACGGCGCACGGCGGCTACCAGCTGCGGGTGCACCGGGTCTGGCTGCCGCCGGAGCCCGAGCCGGAGCCCGGCGACCGCCGTGCCGGCTGGAGCCTGCGGGAGGGCGGCTGGGCCACCACGCCCGGTGTCCACGGCACGTTCTGGCCGCTCACGGCGACCGCGCCCGAACACGCCGGTGAGACGACGGCGGGCGGGGGCGGCGCCGTCGTCGTCGGGGAAATGCGCGGGACCACCGCCTTCGGCGAGGCGAGGTGCCCCACCGTCACCGCCCCGCTGGACGGGCCCATGACCCCGGACGGCGCAGTGACGCTGCGCGCCTCCGTGCATCACCTCGGGCTGGAGGAGCCGCGGCACCGTCCCGGGCCCGTCACTCTGACGGAGTCGGGGGAGTGGGTGCGGGCCTCGGTCCGGATGCTCCCCGTGGATCACTCCGCCGGGGAGCCCTTCACGCTCGAGCTGGAGTTCAGGACACCCGGGAACTGAAGAATCCGCGGGTCGCCGAGGAGAAGCGCGCCCAGAGCAGCAGCGCGATCCCCAGGACGGCCAGCACGAGCACCACCACGAGGGTTCCGCCCACGCCTCCCGCGGAGGTCTGGGAGAACTCCGGCTTGCCCCACTGGATGATCCCGGACACGAACGCCACCGTGAGCAGAATCCCGCCGAGCAACGGCAGGATGCCCCGCAGCCACAGGTTCCGCGCGGAATCCCGGAGCGTGTTCCGGAATGTCCAGACGCAGGCGAACGCGGTGATGGCGTAGTAGAAGGCGATGAAGACCGTCACGGCGTTGGCCGAGTCGATCATGACGTTGGCGCCCAGGAACGTCAGCACCAGGTAGTAGATCCCAGCGGCCCCGAAGACCACCCAGGAGACCGTGCGGGGAGCCTGGGTGGAGGGTTCCACGCGACCCAGCCGTGCGGGCAGCGCACCCTCGCGGCCCATGGCCAGCAGGCTCCGGGTCACGGGCAGCACCGTCGCCTGAGCGCCGGAGAGGATCGAGCCCAGCAGAGAGAGCAGCACCACCCAGCCCCAGGGCCCCAGAGCCGTCTCACGCAGCGCGCCCATGACGTCCCCGGAGTTGTCGGGATTGCCCAGGCCGATGCCCGTGATGTCCGTCGAGGCGAACATCATGAGCAGGACCGTCAGCGCCAGGTAGATCAGGCCCAGCGCCACCGTGGACAGCAGCGCGCCACGGCCCGGGGTGCGGGCGGGGTCGTCGCTCTCCTCATTGAGCGAGAAGCAGGTGTCCCAGCCCCAGAAGAGGAAGATGGCCAGGAGCACGCCCTGCCAGAGCCGGGACGGATCCTGAAGAGCCGCACCCAGATCGAACCAGCCCCAGTGGAAGACCTCGGACGCGCCGTCGCGGACCACGCCCACCACCAAGGCGATCGCCAGGACGCCCAGGGCGATGTACTGCACATAGGTCAGGGTTCGCTGGACGTTCTCGCCGATCCGGATGCCGAGTGAGTTGACCCCGCACATGGCGGCCATGATGAGCAGCGCGGTCGGGACGGTCAGCCAGGGGGAGACCTCCCAGGATCCCCGGGAGATCAGCGCCCACAGGTACTGGGCGGCGACGTGGCCCAGGTTCACCAGCACCACCACGCTCGCCACGGCCGTGGCGAAGCCCGCGGCCCAGCCGCTGTACGGGCCGAACGCACGCCGCACCCAGGCGAAGGAGGTCCCGCAATCGGGTTCACGGGCGTTCAGCTCGCGGAACGCCAGAGCCACCAGCAGCACGGGGGCGAAGCCCAGCACGAGTGCGAGGGGGGCGAAGTCGCCCACCCGGGAGACGATCAGGCCCAGCGTCACGGACAGGGCGAAGACCGGGGCGGTGGAGGCCATGCCCAGCATGGTCAGATCGCCCAGGTCCAGGATCCCGGCCCGGAGGCCCTTCGGCTTGACGGCAATCGTGGCCTGCCGGCCGCCGTCGGTGATGCCCTGACGGCTCATGCCGCACCTCCTGTGAACGCGTGAGCGGCTTCGGCTTCCAGTTCCGCGGCGGTGGGCGCCGGGGCGTCGATGATGTTGGGCACGAAGCGGCAGAAGAAGTCCGTGACGGGCCCGTCCGACTCGCGGATGCCGCAGCCGACGGACTCGCCGCCCACCACCCAGAGACCCAGGACCGGGTGGCTGCCGTCGAAGTCCGGAAGCTCCTGGTACTGCTGATAGCACCAGCCCTCACGCCCGTAGTCGCCGGGCTGCTCCAGGTCGATGCCCGGGGCGTGGATGCGGATGTTGTCGCCTTCCCGGCCGTGCAGGGGTTTGGCCACCCAGGACGTCATGTCGCGGGGCGAGTCCAGATACGCCGGCAGGAGATTCGGGTGCCCGGGGTAGAGGTGCCAGAGCGCGGCGAGCAGGGCCTTGTTGGAGAGCAGCATCTTCCAGGCCGGCTCCACCCACTGGGGGTTGAGTTCCCGCTGGAGGAGGTACTGGCCGAAGGGCTCCTTGGCCATGAGCTCCCAGGGATACAGCTTGAAGATGGTGCTGATGGGGTAGTCGTCCATGTCCACGAACCGCTGGTATCCGTGGTTCCAGCCGATGTCGGACATGTTGATGCCGACGGTGGCCCAGCCGGCCTGCTCGGCCACGTCCCGCATGTAGCCCGTGGTCATCCAGTCCTCGCCGGACTCCTCTTCCTCCGCGTGGGCCAGGTGCAGCCGGGACATCCCGGTGCGGACCTGGTAGCGGCGCCACTGCTCGATCAGCGCCTCGTGGATCCCGTTCCACTGGTCCTTCTCCGGCATGACGTCCTGCAGCCAGTACCACTGCGCCAGGGAGGCCTCGATGAGACCGGTGGGGGTGTCCGCGTTGTATTCGAACAGCTTGGCGTCACCGCCCTTGCCGTCGTAGGCGAAGTCGAACCGGCCGTAGATGTCCAGGTCCCCGGCCTCGAGGGAGGCGACGGCGAGTTCGCGGGCCTGGGGCCCGATGCCCAGATCGCCCATGGCTCCGGTGCCCAGGAAGCGGGCGGCCTCCAGGCACATCCGGTGCATCTCCTCGGCCACGAGTTCCAGGCGTTCCACTTCGTCCATCTGGAACTCGTAGTACGCGTTCTCGTGCCAGTACTCCACCTTGGTTCCGTCCGGCTTGGTGCTCGTGGAGAACACCAGACCCACGGACTCGATCTTCTCGCGCCAGTCGGGGCGCGGTGTGGCGGCTTTGCGTTCCATGCTCAGCCTCCGTAGCTCTTGCCGCCGGAGCTCTTGCCGAAGCCGCCCCGCGTGGTGGTGCTCTTGCTGAAGCTGCCGCCGCTGGAGGAGAACCCCTTCGCCGCGGTGGACCCCTTGGGCAGGGTGGACGTGCCACCCGAGTAGCTCTTCACCGAGGAGCCGATCGCCGGGATCCTGCTGCCGCGGGGGAAGAAGTACCAGCCGTAGTGGGAGTTGCTCCGTCCGGCCGTGCTGCTGGCTCCGGAGTCCTCGCACTTCTCGTCATCCACGCGCTGCTGGGTGGATTCGTCCGTGCAGACCTGGGCGTAGTCGTCATCGTCGTTCTGGCTGGCCACCACGGCCGTGATGGTTCCCGCGAGGAGCGCGGTCACGCCGAGGGAGATGACGACGGTGCGGCGCCGCTTCCGCTTGGTGTTGCGGCGTTCGGTCGCCTCGGCTTCGAGGGCGAACGGGTCCACGGTGGGAGCGGGGCTGCCGCCGTACCCGCCCTGGGGGGTGCCGTGGGCCTCGGCGCCGGCGCCGTAGGGCGGAAGGCCGGGCGCGGGTGCTCCCGACGCCGCGAGGTGCTCCTGCAGCGGAGGCTGCGGGGGCTGCCAGGGCGGGGTGGGGGAGGCGCCGTCTTTGCGCCGTCCCGCTCCGCTGTCCGCCGGGGGCATGCCAGAGCCTCCTCCCTGCGGAGGCTGCTCCGCTCCGGACGGTGTTTCGTTGTGGGCCATGGGCCTGTCCTCCCCGCGAGTGCTTCCGTGACCTGTCCGGCCGGGTGCCCTCAGGCCGCGGCTCGTCAGGCACGGTGTGACCGATCACGCTCAGTGTACTGAGACGGGGAAGGGCTGTGTGCCGGATGACATGGGGAGGACTGCCCATGGACGTTCGCGCCTCAGATCCTGCACGGCTCGCGGCCTGCGAGACTGAAGGCATGACGCAGACGCAGAACTGGGCTCTCAGTCGCTCCTGGGCCCGGAAACTGTTCGGGGTGCAGCGCCCGGGGCTGGGGCTGGTCCTGGCCATCGTGCTTCCCGCCGCGCTGGAAGCGGTGGTGGCCGCGACCGGGTTCCGGGACTTCCCTCTGGTCATGCTGCTGCACCTGGCGGTCGCCGTGCTGGTGGCGGCTCTCGGCGGGCTCTGGCCGGCGGTGCTGGCGTCCGTGGTCGCGACACTGCTGCTCAATCTGTTCTCCACCCAGCCCATCGGGTCTTTCCACATGGTGGATCCGAAGGCCGCCGCGACCGTGGTGATCTTCCTGGTGGTGGCGTGCTCCATGGCGCTCGCGGTCGGATTGGCGGGACGGCGCGCCATCCAGGCCGAACAGGCCCGGGACGAGGCCTCCCTTCTCAACGGCCTGGCCCTGCGGATCCTCGGCTCGGACGACTCCCTGGAATCCTTCCTGCACCGGCTGAGCGAGACGCTCGACGGACGTCCGGTCTCCTTGCTCTCGGTGGAGGACGACGGCGCGTGGCCGCACGGCGCGCAGGTGGAGCGCCTGCTGGCCAGCACCTCGCCCGAGGCGCCGGTGCGTTCGGCGGCCGCGGAGGCCGCCGTCGCTGTCGGAGATCAATACCGCCTGCTGGTGGGCGGCGCCGAACTGGACGCCCGGCAGCAGCATCTCCTGGGGGCGTTCGTCGCCCTGGTGGTGGCGGTGCGTGAGCGGCAGGAACTGGTGGTGAGCCAGCGGGAGAACGCGAAGCTCAGCGAGGGCAATGTCATGAGGACGGCCATTCTCCAGGCCGTTTCCCATGATCTGCGCACCCCGATCGCGGGCATCAAACTCAATGTGGCCACCTTGCGCCAGCCGGGGGTGGAGTTCAGCGCGGACGAACGCGCGGAGCTGCTCGCCTCGGTGGAGGATTACACGGATCGGCTCTCCTCCCTGGTGGCGAATCTGCTCGACATGTCCCGTCTCATGGGGGACTCCGCGGCGCCGCTGCTTCAGCCGGTGCGCTGGAATCAGGTGATGGGGTCCGCGCTGCAGGGTGTGCCCGCCGGTCTGGTGAGCCTGGATGTGGACGGCCGCCTGCCGGTGGAAGCGGACCCGGGGATGCTGGAGCGGGTGGTGGCGAACGTGGTGGAGAACGCGGTGCGGCACGCGCGCGGCTCCCGGATCGCGTTGTCGGTCCGGGAAGGTGAAGGGGTGGTGCTGTGCGGACGGCCCGCCGCGGAACTGCGCCTGGCGGATCACGGCCCGGGGATGGATCTGGAACGCCAGGAGGAGCTGTTCCGTCCGTTCCAGAGCCTGCACGACTCCTCGCAGGGTGGTGTCCGCGGCGTCGGCCTGGGGCTCGCGGTGGCCCGGGGGTTCAGCCAGGCGATGGGCGGGCGGCTGCACGCGGACGAGACGCCCGGCGGAGGCGTGACGATGGTGCTGACCCTGCCGCTCTCCGCAGGACCGGGCGCAGGATCGGGCGCAGAGCGGGGGCCGGGCGCAGGGCCGGGCCGGGACTCAGCGGAGCCGGGCAATGAGGTGGCGGGATGACCAAGATCCTGGTGGTGGAGGACGAATCGGGGATCGCCCGCGCCCTCCAGCTGAACTTCAAGGCCCACGGGTATCAGCCTCTGCTGGCGCCGAACGCCGCCGTCGCCCGTCGGCTGGCCGCGGACGAACAGCCCGAGGTGGTCATCCTGGACCTGGGGCTGCCGGATGAGGACGGGGTGGATTTCATCCGGTGGCTGCGGCAGTGGAGCCTGGTGCCGGTGATCGTGCTGTCCGCGCGGCACGGGTCGCAGGACAAGGTGGCCGCGCTGGACGCGGGGGCCGATGACTATGTGACCAAGCCCTTCGGCATCGAGGAGCTCATGGCGAGGCTGAGGGCGGCGACCCGGCGGTCCGCCGTCGCGCAGGAGGTGCCGCAGGTCCAGGGCGCGGACTTCACGGTGGATCTGGCCGCGCGGAAGGTCACCCGGGAGGGCGCCGAGATCCGGCTGACCCCCACGGAGTGGAGCATCCTGGAGATCCTCGTGAGGAACCAGGGCCGGCTGGTCAGCCAGCAGCAGTTGCTCCTGCAGGTGTGGGGCCCCGCCTACGCCAAGGAGACGCAGTATCTCCGGGTGTATCTGAACCAGCTGCGCCGGAAACTGGAGAAGGATCCCGCCACGCCCCGCCATCTCATCACCGAAGCGGGGATGGGTTACCGCTTCGAGCCGTGAGGTTCTGGCCCTGAGAGCCGGGGAGCGGCTTCACCATGAAGAGGGCGGGGTCCGCGAGCGGTTCGAAACCGTACTGCTCGTACAGTCCGTGAGCATCCGCGGTCGCGAGGAGCACCCGGCGCAGGCCGAGCGGTTCCAGATCGGCCATCACCCCGGCGATGAGCCCCTTGCCCACCCCATGACCCCGGGCGGCCGGGTCGACGAAGACGTCGCAGAGCCAGGCGAAGGTGACCGCGTCGGTGACGATCCGGGCGTAGGCCACCTGCCGCCCGGTGGACCGTTCGAAGACCCCGTAGTTCCGGGAGGAGTCCATGGCTGAATCCTGCGTCTGCCGGGGCCGGCCTTCGGCCCAGTAGGACTGCTCGCTGAGCCAGCGGTGCACCTGCCCGCGGTCCATGTCCTCGAGACGGGCGGAGAAACGGTAGGCGGAATCCATGGGCTCACGGTAGCCCGGCGGCCGCCGCTCCGGCGAGTCGAACGGCCCAGGCTCCGGAACCTGGAGCGCGGGAAGACGGGGCTTCTGGAAACACGCGGCTTTAGTAGGCTGGTCGCATGCATCCGGGAACCGTACTGGCCGTCTGCCGAGTCCACGAGCTCCGTCCTGACCTGGAGGGCCGGGTGGGCGTCACCGCCATCGACAAGCGCCCCGTCGAGGGCCCTGTCACTGTGCACCGGCTGGGCCTCCACGGGGATGTCCAGGCCGATCGCGCGAATCACGGAGGCTTCGACCAGGCCGTCTACGCCTACTCGCAGGAGGAGGCGGACTACTGGGCCGCTGAACTGGGGCGGGACATCCCCGCCGGGTATTTCGGGGAGAACCTGCGCCTGGCAGGGATCGGCACCACGCAGGCCGTGATCGGTGAACGCTGGCGGATCGGGACCGACGTCGAACTCGAAGTGACGTCGCCGCGCGTCCCCTGCGCCACCTTCCAGCGCCGCGTGGAGGAAGCGGCCTGGGTCCGCCGATTCACGCAAGCGGGCCGCGTGGGCTGCTACCTGAGGGTCATCAAGACCGGCGACATCCGTAAGGGCGACCATGTCCACCGGGTGTACGTGCCGGAGCACGGGGTGACGGTGGGGCAGTGGTTCAGCGGGCCGACCCTGGAGATCGTGGACGCCCTGCGGGACGCGGAGGCCGACGGTCACATCGTGCTCCAGGACGAGTATCACGAGAAGTTCGCCAAGCTGGAGAAGCGTCTGGGCCGCTGAGGCACCCTCTTCCGCCTCACGTTGTGTGCTCAGTAGTTGCGGGTGTTTCGGCTCGGAACCCGCAACTACTGAGCACGTAACAGGTGGGAGCCCGAGGACGACGACGGCGCCGCCACCGCTCTGTGGCCAAGCTAACACCGGCGGCGGTCGCCGGAGTGTGGCGTCCCGCCGTGCGCGTCCCGTATGATGGAGACATCCCCCAATCCGGTTTTCCATATATCCTGCCCAATTTTTGAGGCAGGACTGGTTGAACAAGGGGTCCGCAGGGTGTGCGGGCATATTTCATGGAACGGCCGGCTGAGCACGTAGATGCTCGGAAGAAAGCACTGCGCAGAACTCGCTGAGAGAGCGACAGGGATGCAGTGGGATGCCTGGCCATGGGATTGCAAGAGCGCTGGGTTTCCGAGCATCGGGTCAACCGGCTCCGATGCCCGTAATGTGCGGCCGCCCGATACTTCAGAGTGCGCCCGCCGGCTGGAATGAATGAGGTTCCTCCCCCGTGCCCGAAAACAACCTGACTGAAAACACTCCGACTGAGAACACCTCCGTCGAGACCGTCGAGACTGAGACCGTCCAGGCCCCCGAAGAGCAGAACACCGCGGCCCCGGCTGCGGACTCCGCGCCCGTTGAGGCCGACAACGACTCCGCCCAGGACGCCGACGATGACGGTGCCATCAAGTTCACCGACCTCGGCATCGACGGCCGCGTGCTGGCCGCCCTGAAGGATGTCGGCTACGAGAAGCCGTCTCCCATCCAGGCCGCCACCATCCCGCTCCTGCTGGAAGGCCGCGACGTCGTGGGCCTGGCCCAGACCGGCACCGGCAAGACCGCCGCGTTCGCCATCCCGGCCCTGTCCCGCATGGCCGAGCTGCACGACACCAACGGCCCGTCCCGCAAGACCCAGGCCCTGGTCCTGGCCCCCACCCGCGAGCTCGCGCTCCAGGTGGCCGAGGCCTTCACCTCCTACGCCAAGCACATCGACGACTTCACCGTCCTTCCCGTCTACGGCGGTTCGGCATACGGCCCTCAGCTGGCCGGCCTGCGCCGTGGCGCACAGGTGGTCGTGGGCACTCCCGGTCGTGTGATCGACCACCTCGAGAAGGGTTCCCTGGACCTCTCCGAGCTGCAGTACCTCGTGCTGGACGAGGCTGACGAGATGCTGCGCATGGGCTTCGCCGAAGACGTGGAGAAGATCTTCCAGGAGACCCCGGAAGACCGCCAGGTCGCCCTGTTCTCCGCCACCATGCCCGGCCAGATCCGCCGCATGTCCAAGCAGTACCTGAACAACCCGGAAGAGATCTCGGTCAAGTCCAAGACCACCACCGGGGCGAACATCCGTCAGCGCTACGTGCAGGTCATGGGCCCGCACAAGCTCGACGCCATGACCCGCATCCTCGAGGTCGAGGACTTCGACGGCGTGATCGTGTTCGTGCGCACCAAGATGGCCACCGAGGACCTGGCTGACAAGCTCAAGGCCCGCGGTTTCCAGGCTGCCGCCATCAACGGCGACATCGCCCAGGCCCAGCGTGAGCGGACCGTGGAGGCTCTGCGTGACGGCCGGATCGACATCCTGGTCGCCACCGACGTCGCCGCCCGAGGCCTCGACGTCGAGCGCATCAGCCACGTCGTCAACTTCGACATCCCGCACGACACCGAGAGCTACGTGCACCGCATCGGCCGCACCGGCCGTGCGGGTCGCAAGGGTGACGCGATCCTGTTCATGACCCCGCGCGAGAAGTACCTGCTGCGCGCCATCGAGCGTGCCACCAAGCAGCCCGTGGAGCACATGCACCTGCCCACCGCGGAGACCGTGAACAGCCTGCGCATGAGCAAGTTCGCGGACCAGATCACCGAGACCATCGAGTCCGAAGACCTGACCGCGTTCCGCGACCTCATCGCCTCCTACGAAGAGGAGCACAAGGTCCCCGCCGCGGAGATCGCCGCGGCTCTGGCCGTGATGGCCCAGGGTGGCAAGCCGCTCCTGGTGGAAGAGCTTCCCGCGACCCCCGAGTTCCAGAAGCGTGACCGGAACAAGGACGGCTTCAACTCCCGTGGCCCGTCCCGCTCCGTCACCGAGGGCAACGCCACCTACCGCATCGCGGTGGGCCGTCGCCAGCGCGTGCTCCCCGGCTCGATCGTGGGCGCCATTGCCAACGAAGGCGGCCTGAGCTCCTCCCAGATCGGCGGCATCGACATCCGCAGCGACCACACCCTCGTGGAGCTGCCGGCCGAGCTGACCAAGGATCAGTGGGCGGCTCTGTCCCGCACCCGGATCGGCGGCGAGCTGATCCAGCTCGAGCTGGACAACGGCCGTCGTCCCAACCGCGAGCGTAATGACCGTGGCGGCGATCGCGGTGGCGACCGTGGCTTCGGCGGCGGACGCGGCGGCAACTTCAAGGGCAACGGCGGGTTCAAGCGCGAATTCCGCAAGTCCGATGAAGGCGGCTTCAACCGTGACCGTGGCGATCGCGGAGACCGCGCCCCCGGCGGTGGCTTCAACCGTGACCGTGGCGCAGACCGTGGGGAGCGCACCAGCGCCGACCGCGGTGGACGTTCCTACTCCGAGCGCAACGAGCGCAGCTATGATCGGGACAGTGGTTCCCGCGGTGGATACGGGGAACGGCCGCGCACTGGCGGCTACGGTGAGCGCTCCGGCGGCAACAGCGGCTTCGGCGGCGACCGTGGCAACAGCAGCTTCGGTCAGCGCAAACCGCGCCACGGCAAGGGCGATTTCGGCGGACGGAACAAGTGGTAAAAGACTTCTCTGAAGAGGCGTTCACCCCTGGGGTGGGCGCCTCTTCGGCGCATTCAGGGCATTCTCCGGCGCACCGTGAGGACGCCCCGGTGGACGCGGTGCCGACGCCGGAGGGCGACGGCTCGTATGCCGGTCCGCATGACGGCGAGCACGTCGCCGGGGCGGACGACGCCGGCCCCGCCGACGAGGTGCCGGAGGAGACCGCGGTGCTGGGCGCCGTCGTCGTGCCGGAGAGACCTCGTGAGGTGACCGTGGAGGAGGGGGAGACCCTCGACTCGATCGCGGACCGCTGGGGCGTGGATGCGGGGGAGCTCGCGGCGTTCAATGCCTGGCTGGTTCCCAACCCGCGGTCGCTGTTCCCGGGGCAGATCCTGAGGCTCCCCGCCTGAGTCGAAACGGAGCCGCAAAGGGCCGATGAGCTGGGTCGATGTGATCTGCGTCAAAGACGGGGTGCGGGTGCGCCCTCGATTTGGCGCGCGGCCCCGGATCCGGTAAAGTATTTCTTCGTTGCCCCCTTAGCTCAGTGGTAGAGCGCGTTCTTGGTAAGAACGAGGTCGCCGGATCGATTCCGGCAGGGGGCTCTGGATGAGTGGCCTGTGTCAAGGCGGTGATTGACCGGCTTGACATGGGCTTTACTCATCCGTGGCGGCGTAGCTCAGCTGGTTAGAGCGCACGACTCATAATCGTGAGGTCCCGGGATCGAGTCCCGGCGCCGCTACCGAGAAAGGCCCCCGGAATCACGCCGATCATCGCGAGATTCCGGGGGTTTTCGCGTATCCGGAGGGCCCTCCCGTCGCATCTCACTTGTGTCTATTTATCGCCACTTATGCCACTTTCTCGGATCTCAAAGTGAACGAAAACGGAACGGCACAGGCAGGGATTCACCTGAGATCCAGCGCGGCCCGGAGTCGTCGGGTCGTGGAGCCGACGATCGGTAAACTCTGCGCCGAGTCTCGCAATGATTCAGACACATGTTCCTTCCGAGAGAGACGCTCGATACGATCCAAATGGCCCGCCTGTACCTGCGGGCTTCGCTCGAGATTCACCTAGGGGATCATCAATGTCACAGCCCATCTATCAGGCATCGCCGTACCCGCCTCAACCGGAGCCCAAGCGGGGCAATGGATTCGGGGTCACCGCGCTCGTTCTTGGCATCGTCGCCGTGGTCGCTTCGATCATTCCGTTGCTGGGGACGGTCGCATTCGTTCTTGGCCCTTTGGCGATTCTGTTCGGTCTCTTGGGAATCTTTCTCCGGAAAGGGACTCCGCGAGGCACCTCGATCACGGGAATCGTGCTCGGTGCCGTCTCCGTGGTGGTGGCCATCATCGTCACGGTCATCACCGCCGCATTCGTGGGCGCCGTCGATGACGCCATGAAGAAATCGGAACCTCACATCAGCAACCCCGCCCCCGCAGTGGAGTCATCGGCTCCTGGTGCGGCCCCCGAGTCTGCTCCGGCTGACCGATCGGTCGCTCTCGGAGGGACTGTGACTTACGACAATGGCGTTTCGGTCACCGTGAAGTCGCTCGGCCTCAAGCAGGTAGGGCAGTACGCCGCAGGGGCGATCGAAGGGCAGGCTGCAGTGTTTGAGCTGACGGTCAAGAACGGGGGGAAAGAAGAGCTCAACGCGTCATTGATGTCGTTTCCTGACGTGACGTATGGTCCTCAGAACCTCAAGGCGAAGTCCGTCATCGACAGTGAGAATGGCCTTGGGATCGACTCTTTGAGCACGGTTCTCCCGGGAGAGATGCAGACGGTGAAATTTGCTGTGGCGATTCCGAAGGCCTCGGCTGGAACCGTGCGCGTCGAAGTCAATGGACCGAACGCCTTCTTCGACAAGCCGGCCATCTTCAAAGGCGCTGTGAAATAGGCGTCTCATCTTCACGATGCGAAAAGAGGTCCTCGGGATTGATCCTGGGGACCTCTTTTCGCTCTGCCTTGAGGTCAGCTCATCGTGAAGTCGTACCGCACGGGCAGGGGCTCTCCGGGGACGGCCGCCTCCCAGAGTTCGCGGAGCACGTTCGCACCCTCCCGCAGGTCCGGCACCTCGATGCCCGCCTTCAGCAGCTCGGCCACCTCATCCGTCCGTCCCAGGGCATGGAGCGCCCGGGCTTTGAGCAGGAGCAACCGACCGTGGAAGAACTCCGTGGCGTTCCCGAACGACACTCCGGACAGCAGCGCGAGCCCTTCCTCCGGCTGCCCGGCCGCCAGAATCGCCTCCAGTGCTTCGGCGAGCAGCCGGCGGTCGTCCGGAGCCAGGGCGCACGCGGTGCGGTACCGGGCCACGGCCTCACGGGCGGCTTCGCTGGCGGCCTCCGCGCCGGCGCCCCCGACGGCGGTCTGCCCGCCCCAGGCCAGCAGACCCAGGCCGCGCTGCGCCAGGGCGGTCTCGCCGGTGCTCAGCCCCTCGCCTCCCAGCGCCTCCAAATACAGCGCCCGGGCATCCACGTGCCTGCCCTCGCCGTGAGCCAGGAATGCCCTGTGCAGCACAGCTGAGCTATTTCCTTCCACGCTGGCCAGCCGCTCGTCCCACAGGGGCCCGGCGGGCTGCGTCCGGGCGCCCTCGAAGGTGCCGTCACGCAGCAGAGCGAGCCACGGCTCCTGCTCGGGACCAAGCGACGACTCGGGGAAGGGCGTGCTTGCCGGGAAGGCACCCAGCCCGGCCCGGTCGCGCGCCACGGCTTCCAGTGCGCCCCAGCCATTGCCCCGCCCGAGGATCTCGTCCACCGGCAGGTCCATCCGGGCCTCCGCGGCCTGGTGGGCCTCCTCCAGGGCGTCCCGGCCCAGCAGCGCATCCACCCGCTCACCGCAGTGCGCCTGGGCAGCGGCCCAGTCTTCCGCGTGCGCCAGCTCGGGCGAGACGGCCGCGTTGCCGTAGGCCTCCGTCCAGCTCCAGGAGGCGCCGGCAGACAGGGGCAGGTGCTGGAACTGGGTCTGCGCCAGGCCGGCCTGGATCTCCGCATACTCGCCGCCGTCCGGGGTCAGCCAGCGCTGCCAGTGGCGGCCGCCTTCGCCCGTGCCCCAGACGAAGAGCTTGCGACCCCGCAACCGGTCAGTGGAGAGCATGACAAGCCCGTCGCCGTCGTCGTCCGCGTTGAGCACCCACTTCCGAGCCGATGCGGGGACGTCGAAGAAGAAGTCGTTCGCATGCGGATTCCTGGCCGGCCAGGTGCAGTCGCGGCCCTCGTAGTGGCTGGGGTCCACCACGGTGATGCTCGAATAGTCGCTTGAATACGCCGTGGCGGCCGGAGCGATGACCCTGCTGCCCTCGGTCTGGGGCACGGCGGCGTTGGACCACCAGTACAGGGGCACGTCGTGGTCCTGGGTGTTGCTGATCCGGACGGAGACGAACAGCACGGGGGAGTCCTCCGGCAGCCAGGCGTCCACCTGGAACACCACGCCCCGCAGCCGCTCGTACTCCCAGAACCGCAGCACGTCCTGGCCGTCCGGCCCGCGCACGATCCCGTGATGGAGCGGAGCGCAGGTGGTGGGGGAATGCCCGCGCGTTCCGATGTTCCACTCGATCCCGCCCGCGAACCACGCATTCCGCAGTGCGAAGTTGGCCAGTTGCAGGGTGCCGGGAGTATGGAGCAGCTGCTTGCCGCTCCTTTTGTCGAACAGTTCCCAGAGCCGCCCGCCCCAGTCCGGGAGGAACACCGCGCGGAGCCGCTCGTTCTCCAGCACGACCGTCGTGACCTCCCGCTCCTCGAGCGACCGGCCGTAACCGTCCTGCGCGGTGTAGGGGTGGAGGCTCGGCGGGTATCCGTAGGAGATGTCGCCCAGCCCTGCCGCCGCACCTGCCGCGGGGTCATAGGGTGTCTCGGGCAGCGGCCCCAGAAGGGGGAGGGTCCCGTCCGGGCCCAGCGTGGCGGTTCTGAGAGCGCGTGAGGAGACGGTGATGCTGGTCATGGGAACTCCCGGAGACGACGACGGCGGTGGGCTGGAGCGCGCAGCCTGTGCCGTATGCGCACTCACTGTTGATTTTCGGCGGGCGCCCGTGACCGGTCCATGGATGTGCGACCAATCGGTCAGCAATGAACAGAGCTGTCGATCCGGTTCGGCTCCCCGCTCGGGCCCTCCGGCATGCAGCGGAAGGCCCGTTCCGCCGTCGTCGGGCCAGGTCTCACTCGCATCACACTTTGGTAAACAGGTGTTGTGTGCTGCGCATCACATTCGCTAGTGTTGCGTCTGGCCTGAACTGGCAACACTTCTTTCAGATGTGGCCCGGGCCGGCGGGCGCGTGTTCCCACGCGCTGGAAGACTGACAAGGAAGTTCTCCGATGGCAACGAACAAGATCGCTCTGCGCAGTGTTATCGCACTGGCAGGGGTTTCCGCCCTGGCGCTGACGGCCTGCACCGGCCCGTCCGGCGGGGCGACCTCCACCGGGGGCAGTGGTGGGAGCACCATCGCCTACGGCACCACCGACAAAGTCACCGCACTGGATCCGGCCGGCTCCTACGACAACGGCTCCTTCATGCTGATGAACCAGGTGTTCCCGTTCCTGATGAACTCCAAGCCCGGCAGCGCCGAGCCCCAGCCTGACATCGCCGAGTCGGCCGAGTTCACCAGCCCCACCCAGTTCACCGTGAAGCTCAAGTCCGGCCTCAAGTGGGCGAACGGACACACCTTGGACTCCAAGGACGTGAAGTTCAGCTTCGACCGCCAGATCAAGATCAATGACCCCAACGGCCCCGCCAGCCTGCTCGGGAACATCGCGTCGATCGCGGCGCCGGACGCCACCACCGTGGTGTTCACCCTCAAGCAGGCCAACGACCAGACCTTCGCGCAGATCCTGTCCAGCCCGGCCGGCCCGATCGTCGACGACGAGGTCTTCCCTGCGGACAAGCTCCTCTCCGATGAGGACATCGTCAAGGGCAAGCCCTTCGCCGGCCAGTACGTGATCGATTCGTACAACAAGAACACCCTGGTCAGCTTCAAACCCTACGCCGACTACAAGGGTCTGCTCGGCGCCCCCGCCAACAGCGGCGCCACGGTCAAGTACTACACGGACCAGAGCAACATGAAGCTCGAAATCCAGCAGGGCGCCATCGACGTGGCCAACCGCAGCCTCAGCGCCACGGACATCGATGACCTCAAGAAGGACTCCAAGCTCAAGGTCCACGTGGGCCCGGGCGGCGAGATGCGCTACGTGGTCTTCAACTTCGACACCATGCCGTTCGGAGCCAAGGCTCAGGGCGCCGACCCGAAGAAGGCCCAGGCCGTGCGCCAGGCCGTCGCCAACCTGGTGGACCGCCAGGCGATCGCGGACCAGGTCTACAAGGGCACCTACCTCCCGCTCTTCTCGAACGTCCCCAGCGGTTTCCTCGGCGCCAACACCTCCTTCAAGGACCTGTACGGCACGGACGGCAAGCCGGACGCGGAGAAGGCCAAGAAGGCACTGGCCGACGCGGGCGTGGCCACTCCGGTCGACCTCAAGCTCGAATACAACCCGGACCACTACGGCAAGTCCTCCGGCGACGAGTACGCCATGGTCAAGGACCAGCTGGAGAAGTCGGGCCTGTTCAAGGTGGACCTGCAGTCCGCCGAGTGGGTCACCTACAACAAGGCCTCCAAGGCCGACGCGTACCCGGTCTACCAGCTCGGCTGGTTCCCGGACTTCTCCGACCCGGACAACTACCTGACCCCGTTCTTCCCCAAGGGCGGCTTCATGAACAACCACTACTCGAACCCCGAGGTGGACAAGCTGATCTCGAAGCAGGTCACGGAGAAGGACAAGACCCAGCGTGAGAAGGACGTCCAGGACGTCCAGAAGCTGCTGGCGCAGGACATCTCCACCCTGCCGCTCCTCCAGGGCGCTCAGGTGGCCGTTTCCGGAGTGAACGTCAAGGGTGTGGACAGCACGCTGGACGCCTCCTTCAAGTTCCGGCTCGGCAGCGTTTCCAAGTAACACCACGGCAGGGGGCCGGGAAGCTTCATTCCCGGCCCCCTGCCGTTTCGGCTGTCAGCCTCTGACCGCCGCCCGGTGGCCGGGGCCTCTGTCCCCGGCACGGTCACGCACATCTCGACGCAAGGTTCCCCATGTCTTCCATCATCGAAGCTGAGTCGCCCGAGGCGCTCAGCCCCGCTGTCTCCCCCCGGAGCAGCGGCGGAGTGGGCCGGTACATCCTGGTCCGCTTCCTGCTCATCTTCCCCACGATCTTCATCCTGGTCACCCTGGTCTTCTTCCTCATGAGGGTCACCGGCGACCCCATCACCGCGGCGCTCGGCGGACGCCTGCCGCAGGACCAGCTGGACGCCAGGATCCACGAGGCCGGCTACGACCGGCCCATCCTCGTCCAGTACTTCGAGTACCTGGGCCAGATCGCCACCGGCAACTTCGGGACCACCATCTCGGACCGCCGTCCCGTGGCCGAGATGCTCGCCACCTTCGGCACCGCCACCCTCGAACTGACCCTCAACGCCCTCGTGGTGGCCCTCCTGATCGGCATTCCGCTGGGCATGATCGCCGCCCACAAGCGGGACAAGGTGCCGGACGCGGTCCTGCGCTTCTTCGCCATCCTGGGCTACGCCACCCCCGTGTTCTTCGCGGGTCTGCTGCTCAAGCTCACCTTCTCCGTGGCGCTGGGCTGGCTGCCGGTCTCCGGCCGTGCCTCCACCACCACGGAACTGGCCATGAGTCAGCTTGCCGCGCCCACGGGCATCTACTGGCTGGACGCCTTGCGCAGCGGAAACCTCGACGCCTTCGGTGACGTGCTCAAACACGCGATCCTGCCGGCCATCGCGCTCGGCCTGCTGACGGCGGGCATCTTCCTGCGCCTGGTGCGCACCAACCTGATCGGGACCCTCGGCAAGGACTACGTGGAGGCCGGGCGTTCACGCGGTGTGAGCGAGTACCGCCTGGTCACCAAGCACGCCTACAAGCCCGCGCTGATCCCGATCATCACAGTCATGGGCCTCCAGATCGCCATGATGCTGGGCGGCGCCGTCCTGACGGAGACCACCTTCGAATGGAAGGGTCTGGGTTACCAGCTGGCCCAGTACCTCACGGCCCGTGACTTCGTGGCCGTGCAGGGCATCGTCATGCTGCTCGCCGTGATCGTGGCCGTGACCAACTTCGTGGTGGACATCGTGGCCGCCATCATCGACCCCCGGGTGAGGTACTGATGTCTGAAACACCGACGACGCCGGCCCCCGCGCCGCAGCTTCCTCAGCGCGGCTCCTGGCTGGGCCGCCTTCCCGTGATCTCCCATCTGCGCCAGAGCGTCGGCTTGCAGCGCGGCATGCTCGTGCTGGGCACCGTCCTGACGGTGCTCTTCGTCCTGGTCGCCCTGCTGGCGCCGGTGATCGCGCCCTACGGCTACTCGCAGATCTCCGATGCGGACGGGACGTTCCCGGCGCAGGCCGCCCCAGGTGGCAAGCACCTCTGGGGCACCACCGTCGGCGGCTACGACGTGTTCTCCCGCGCGGTCTGGGGGTCTCAGACCGCCGTGATCGTGATCCTCGTGTCCGTGGCGCTGTCCCTGGTCCTCGGCGTGCTGCTCGGCCTGCTCAGCGGCTACCTGGGCGGCTGGGTGGACCGGATCCTGGTGGTCATCGCGGACGCGATCTACGCCTTCCCGTCCCTGCTGCTGGCGATCGTCATGTCGATCGTGATCAGCCACGGGCAGTCGAGTTTCTGGGGCGGTGTGCTGGCCTGCGCGTTCTCGATCACCGTGGTGTTCGTGCCGCAGTACTTCCGCGTGATCCGCGCCGAGACCATCCGTCTGAAGGCCGAGCCGTTCGTGGAGTCCGCCAAGGTGGTGGGCGCGTCGCCGTGGCGCATCATGGGCCGGCACATCTTCAAGAACGCCACCCGCACCCTGCCGCTCATCTTCACGCTGAACTCCTCCGAAGCGATTCTGACGCTGGCCGGTCTGGGCTTCCTGGGCTTCGGCATCGAACCGACGTCCGCGGCCGAGTGGGGCTTCGACCTCAACAAGGCCATGTCCGATGCTTCGTCCGGCATCTGGTGGACCGGTGTGTTCCCTGGCGCCGCCATCGTGCTCACCGTCCTGGGCCTCACGCTCATGGGTGAGAGCATGAACGATCTGAACGACCCGCGACTGCGCGGACGCCGCAGGGCGGGCCGCACGGGCAAGTCCCGCGGCGCCGTCGTCGGCTCCGGCCAGGGCGCCCCGAGCGCACCCGGTTCCCACGGAAAGGAAGCCACCGCATGAGCGCGGCAGCACATCGCGGGGCATCCGGCCCCGCGCGGCAGGACAGCGGAACCGCGGTCCTGGACATCGAGCACCTGAACGTCACCTTCGCCACCGACGGTGGGGATGTCCACGCCGTCAAGGACGTGAGCCTCGAGGTGCGGCCGGGCGAAGTCCTGGCGATCGTGGGCGAATCCGGCTCCGGCAAGACCGTGACGGCGCGGACCATCCTGGGTCTGCTCCCCGAGACGGCCATCAGCCAGGGAGCCGTGCTCATCAACGGCCGTGACGTGATCAGCGTCAGCCCGGCGGAGCTGCGGAGGATCCGCGGGCGTGACGTGGCGATGGTGTTCCAGGAGCCCTCCACGGCCCTGAACCCGGTCTTCACCATCGGCTGGCAGATCGCCGAGGGCATCCGGGCCCATGCCCGCGACGGGCAGAAGGTCTCGGCCAAGGAGGCCAAGGCCCGCGCCGTCGAAGCCCTGCGCAAGGTCGGCATCCCCGAACCCGAGGTCCGGGTGGACTACTACCCCCACCAGCTCTCCGGCGGCCAGAAGCAGCGCGTGGTCATCGCCGCGGCGCTCGCACTGGACCCGGGGCTGATCGTGGCGGATGAGCCGACCACCGCCCTCGACGTGACCGTCCAGGCCGAGATCCTGGAGCTCCTGCGGGAACTCCGGGACGACTACGGCACCTCGATCGTCCTCATCACGCACAACATGGGCGTGGTGGCGGACCTGGCCGACCGTGTGGTGGTCATGTACCGCGGCGACGTCGTGGAGGAAGCGCCCGTGCGGGCCCTCTTCGCCGAGCCGAAACAGGACTACACCAAGGACCTCCTGGCCGCGGTGCCCCACCTGGGGCGGAACTCCGCCTCGGAGGGCGCCACGGGCCGTCTGCATCAGGACGGCAAGGTCCTCGTGGAGGCGAAGGGCCTGAGCATCGAATTCCCGGGCCGCTTCGGCCGTGCCGGGTTCAAAGCCGTGGATGACGTCAGCTTCACCATCCGGGAGCGGGAGGTCTTCGGCCTGGTGGGGGAGTCCGGTTCGGGCAAGTCCACGATCGGCCGGGCCATCGCAGGCCTGAACCGGGTCACCGGCGGGAGCCTGACCGTGTTCGGGCAGGAGATGCTGGGGTTCCGTGAGAAGAACTTCAAGCCGCTCCGCAAGGACATCGGGTTCGTCTTCCAGGACCCGGCGGCATCGTTCAATCCGCACCTGACCATCGGTGAGTGCATCGCGGAGCCGCTGATCATCCACCGGAAGCCGAGCGCCGCTGAGGCGCGCAAGCGCGTCGGTGAGCTGCTCGAATCGGTGCAGCTGCCCGCGTCGTACGCGGCGCGGTATCCGCACGAGCTCTCGGGCGGTCAGCGTCAGAGGGCCTCGCTGGCCCGGTCGCTGGCGCTTAACCCGCCGCTCGTGATCGCGGACGAGCCCACCTCCGCCCTGGACGTGTCCGTGCAGGCCAAGGTCCTCGAGCTGTTCCGGGACATCCAGGAGGAGTACGGCTTCGCGGCGCTCTTCATCAGCCACGACCTGGCCGTGGTGGACATGCTCTCCCACTGGGTGGGCGTGCTGCTCAAGGGCCGGCTCGTGGAACAGGGCATCGGCAGTCAGATCATGGGGCATCCGAGCCAGGAGTACACCAAGCGGCTCATCGCCTCGCTGCCCGTCCCGGATCCGGACGAGCAGGCCGCCCGGCGCATGGCCTACCGGGCGGGCCTGAAAGAGGGCTGAGTCGGGAGCCCTGAACCACCGCCGAGTTCGGGGGATCGTGCCGGGAACGGGGCCTGCGAGCCCTGCTTCCGGAAGGATCCCCCGAACTCGGCGGGCAGGTTGGAGCCGGCATCCACGGCCGAGGTCCGGTCAGGGCTCCACCAGCCCGTCCCACGACCACCGCGGCATGGCCAGCCCGGCGGGGACGTCGTCCGCGCTCCGGTGGTAGCGGGCCATGTCCACCGTGGTGGCCCAGGCGAAGTAGTCGTGCAGTGTTCTCCGCAGCCGTTCATCGGACGCCAGCCCGGCGTCCTCCAGGGCCCGGTCGAAACAGTCCACGGCCCGCGTGTCCATCTCCTCGTGGACCCCGTTCCCGGTGTGCCTGCGGACCACGGCGCTCTGGTCTCCGTACGCGCGGGAATAGAGGTCGGGACCGCCCAGCGACTCGGCCCAGTACGCCGCGAGGCGGGGAGTGTGATCAGGCCGGGTTCCGTTCCGGAAGGCGTGGCTGACCACGGGATCCTCCAGCACCCGCCGGTGCCAGGCCTCCGCGAGGGCCAGTAATCCATCGAATCCGCCCGCAGCGTCGTAGACGGACGGGGTGTGGTCCGAGCACATATGCAGCACCATACCTCTCGACCTCTCGACGGGTTCGGGGGATTCGGGGGATTCCGCCGCATGCGGAGTCTGCAGCCCGTGAAGCCGGCGCCCCCGAACCCGCACGGACCTTCCGGGCCTGCCCGGTGAGGACTCACACGTGCCAAGCCCTTCGGGATCGGCCGGGGCGCTGGAACAATGGCGGAATGGAACAGCTCGCACTCATCGTCGGATTGCTCTTCGCCACGGTGCTCGCCGTCGGCCTGGGGGACCGTCTGAAACTCCCCTACCCGGTCCTCATGCTGCTCATGGCCATGGTCATGACCTTCATCCCCGGGTTCCCGGAGTTCGCCATCGATCCCGAGCTGATCCTGCCGATCTTCCTCCCGCCCCTGCTGTTCGCCACGGCGCAGCGCAGTTCCTGGCAGGTCTTCCAGCTGCGCTGGCGCACCCTGCTGTGGCTCGCCGTCGGGCTGGTGGTGGTGACGACCGTGTTCGTGGCCGGGGCGGCCTGGATGCTGATCCCGGGCATCGGCATCCCCGCGGCCATCGCCCTGGGCGCGATGGTGGCGCCGCCGGACCCGGTCGCCGTCGAATCGGTGGCGGGCAAGGTGCACATGCCCCGCAAGCTCATGAACATCCTGCAGAGCGAGGGTCTGTTCAACGACGCCGCCGCCATCGTGATCTTCCAGGCGGCGGTCGCGGCGACGCTGGCCGGACGGAACCTGGACGCGAGCCTGGTGCCGAAGTTCCTCCTGGGCATCGTGCTGGCGGTCATCATCGGTGTGCTGATGGGCTACGCGGCCAAGCTCGTCACCTGGCTCGTCACGGCCGGCGTGGCACGCACCGCCGTGAGCCTGGTGGTCCCCTTCGCCGCCTACATCCTCGCTGAGGAGGTGCACGCATCCGGTGTCATCGCCGTCGTGGTCGTGGCGCTGGAGATGAAGCGGCACGCGCGGCCCGAGGACGCGGCGGAGCGCGTCAGCCAGGCGGCGTTCTGGGACGTGGTGGAACTGCTGGCCACGGGTCTGGCGTTCGGACTGGTGGGCCTGGACATCCGCCAGGTCATCCACCACGAGGGTGCCGGGATCTTCGAGATGGTGCCCGCGGCGATCGCGGTCTGCGCCGTGGTGGTGGCGGTCCGGTTCCTGTGGACGTGGCTGTACCTCTCGACCCGGCGCTCGCTGTACCACGGCGACTGGGTGGCGATGCTCAAGGACGTCATCATCCTCAGCTACAGCGGCATGCGCGGCCTGGCCACCCTGGCCCTGGCGCTCGCCCTTCCGCTGGTCCTCGACGACGGCTCGGCTTTCCCCGCACGGGACCAGATCCTGGTGACGGCGTGCGCCGTGCTCCTGGTGACGCTCGTGCTCCCGGGCCTGACGCTCCCGGCGCTCATGAAGGTCCTCAAAGCCCAGGACGACGGCTCGGAGGAGAAGGAGGCCACCCGCATGCTCGGCCGCCGGGCGCAGAAGGCCGCTCTGATGGCCCTCAAGGAGAGCGAGCTGGTCAGCCAGCTCACGCCCGAGCAGCAGGCCATGATGGCCAAGCGCTTCAAGTCGCTCCACGTGGAACTTCAGGGGACCGACCCCGAGCACCCGGGGAAGGGGCTCTCCGACGACGTCCGCGAACGCCTCGCCAAGGGCCGCGAACTCATGGTGGCGGCCCAGACCATCGCCCTCGACGCCGCCCGCCAGGAGGTGCTCGTGGCCCGTAAGGAACTCGGCATGGATCCCGAAGTGGCGGACCACGTGCTGCGTCAGCTGGACCTGCGCACCATGGTGATGCCCACGGCGGACTGAGGCCCCCGGCACTGGCGGAGCCGACGACGGCGGGACGGCCGCCGTCGTCGGCCATCCCACCGCAGCGTGCGGCGCAGCTCCGCTCGCGCGCCGCTGTTCAGGCGCTTGCGGTGACTGGCGGCGCCGCCGGGGACCGTGAAAGAGTTCCGGTATGAGCCAGAACACACAGCAGGAGCCCGGCCGTGAATCCGGCATGGGACGGATCATCTACGGCTGCATGGGCCTCGGCGGACCCTGGGAACCCACCCCGTACACCGAGGCCGACGTGGCGCAGGCGTCCGAGGTCATCGACGCGGCCCTGGCCATCGGCGTCGAGCTCTTCGATCACGCGGACATCTACCGCTTCGGTAAGGCGGAGGCCGTGTTCGGGGAGGTCCTGGCCGCGCGGCCGGAGCTGAGGGACCGGATCCTCCTGCAGAGCAAGTGCGGCATCCGTCTGCACGAGAACGGCCTGAACAACTACTACGACCTGAGCTACGACTCCATCATGGAGCGCGTCGAGGGCATCCTGGAACGCCTCCGGACCGACCATCTGGACACGCTCCTGTTCCATCGCCCCGACCCGCTACTCCATCGCGACGAGGCGGCCCGAGCGGTGCGTGAATTGCTCGCCGACGGCCGGATCAGGGCGCTGGGCGTCTCCAACATGTCCGCGGCGCAGATGGAACATCTCCAGGACGCATTGTCCACCCCGCTCGTGGCGAATCAGCTCGAGATGAGCCTGGGCACCCGGGACTGGGTGGACTCCACCGTGACGGTGAACCACCGGCAGGGCGCCGGCAATCCGTTCCCGCACGGCGTGCTGGAGTACTGCATGAGCCGCGGCGTGGAACTCCAGGCCTACGGTTCGCTGGCCAACGGCCGGTACACCGGCGGAGTGCCGGCTCAGGATCTCAGCGACGCTGACCGCGCGACGGCGGACCTCGTCCAGGAACTGGCCGGCCAGTTCGGGGTGGCGCCGGAATCCGTGCTGCTCGGCTGGCTCATGAAGCACCCGGCGCGCATCTCCCCGGTGATCGGCACCACCAACACGGCCCGGATCGCCGCGTGCGGGGACGCGATCTCGGTGGCGCAGCGGATGGACCGGCTCCAGTGGTACCGGCTGTGGATCACGGCCCGCGGCGAGTACATCCCGTAGCCCGCGGACTCCGGCGTCGGGCGCACGAGCTATACCGGTCTAGGGGCAAAGTGACGCCTGCCGCTCGGAATCTGTGAGAAAAGTCAAATAAAACCAGATATGACTGTCCGGGGCCCACAATCGCTTGGGCGCGTGTGGCCCCGGACCGGTACCGTATTCTCATGAGTTCTTCCGTCACTTCCACTGGTCGTCCCACTCGAAAAGTCAGCCCGGACATCGCGCGTTCGTGGCTCCTGGTCAACGCCATGAAGACGGAACTCTTCGATGACGCAGCCGCCTCCCGCGCGGACGCCATCATCCTGGACATCGAAGACGCCGTGGACCCCTCGCACAAGGACGAGGCCCGCGACAACGTCCGCGGCTGGCTCGAAGCCGGCGGCCAGGCCTGGGTCCGGATCAACGACGCCACGAGCCCCTTCTGGGCCGATGACCTCGCCGGTCTCCGTGGCACCCCCGGTCTGCTCGGCGTGATGCTCGCCAAGACCGAGTCCGCCGACCAGGTCACCGAGTCCTACCACCGTATGGACGGCAAGACCCCCGTGATCGCCCTGGTGGAGTCCGCCGTCGGCATCGAAGAGGCCAACAACATCGCCAAGGGCCAGGGCTGCTTCCGCCTGGCGTTCGGCTCCGGTGACTTCCGTCGCGACACCGGCATGGCCGCCACGCCGGAGGCCATGGCGTACCCGCGGGCCAAGCTCGTGGTCGCCAGCCGCGTGGGCGGTCTGCCGGGCCCCATCGATGGCCCCACCGTCGGCAGCAACCACCCGATCCTGCGCGAGCAGAGCGCCATCACCGTGACGATGGGCATGACCGGCAAGCTCTGCCTCGCCACGGACCAGACCGCCATCATCAACGAGGTCATCAGCCCCACGCCGTCCGACGTCGCCTGGGCCACCGACTTCATGAACGACTTCGAGGCCAACGGCCGCGTGATCCGGGACGGCTCCGACCTTCCCCGCCTGGGCCGCGCCGAGAAGATCATGAAGCTCGCCGTCGCCTTCGGCGTCACCCCGGCGCTCTGAGGCAGGCCCCTCGATGCTGGGTGATTTCTGGACGAGTGCGTCCACCGTCTACAAGACCGTGGTGCTCAGCGCCCTCGGTTTCATGGTGGTGGGTCTCGGCCTGAACATCATCGGCCTGATGAAGCACAACAATCCCCTGGCGATCGGGGCGCTTCCGGTCATCGGTGTGGGACTCCTGCTCCACGTGGTGGGAATGGTGATCCGCACCCGCGAACTCCGGAAAGGCCGCTCCGGCAAATAGCCCCTGCACCCCGCCGCGAACCGCCACTTGATGCCCTTATCCCGCCCGGATAACGGCATCAAGTGGCGGTTCGCGTGTGCGGAGGCCTCCAGCCCGTCGGACGATAGGCTTGTTCCATGAGTATCAATCCCGATCTGCAGGGCCGCAGCTACCCGGCCGCCGAGGTGTACGAGGTGGGCCGCGAGAAGGTCCGCGAGTTCGCCCGCGCCGTGAAGGCCACCCATCCGGCACACTTCGACGTCGAGGCCGCCCAGGCGCTCGGCCACGCCGATCTGGTGGCGCCGCCCACCTTCGCCATCATCGTGGCCCAGCGGGCGGACGCTCAGCTGATCGAGGACCCCGAGTCCGGCATCGACTTCTCCCGCGTCGTGCACGCGGACCAGCGTTTCACCCACCACCGCCCCATCGTGGCGGGGGACCGTCTGGTCGCCGAGCTCCACGTGGACACCGTTCGCGGGATGGGCGGCGGAGCCATGATCACCACTCGTTCGGAGATCACGACGGTGGATGGCGAGAAGGTCGCCACCACCACGTCGTCCATCCTGGTCCGCGGAGAGGGACAGTAATGCCTGCACTGAATCAACCTGCACTGAATGAGCTTGAGAAGGGCCAGGAGATCGGCCGCCGTGTCATCGACGTGAACCGTGTGGACCTGGTGAAGTACGCCGGGGCCTCCGGGGACTTCAACCCCATCCACTGGAACGAGGCGTTCGCCACGAGCGTCGAGCTGCCGGGCGTGATCGCCCACGGCATGTTCACCATGGGCTCCGCCGTCCAGCTGGTCACCGACTGGGCCGGCGATCCGGGCGCGGTCGTCGATTACCAGACCCGCTTCACCAAGCCGGTCCTGGTCCAGGACACCACCGGCACCGAAGAGCCTGGGGCACAGGTCGAGGTGACCGGCGTCGTGGGTGCGCTCGACGAGGAGGCCGGCACCGCCCGGATCGACCTCACCGTCACGTTCGACGGGCAGCGCGTCCTCATGAAGGCGCAGGCCGTGGTGAAGCTCTCCGCATGACACAGCCGACGCTGGCCGAGCTGACCACCACCCGCGTGGGCGGCCCCGCGGGCCGATACGTGGAAGCGGATTCCGAAGCCGCGATCATCGACGCCGTCCGCAGCGCCGACGCCGCGGGCGAGGATCTTCTGATCATCGGGGGAGGCTCCAACCTCCTGGTGTCCGACGACGGCTACCCGGGCACGGTGCTGCGCATCGCCTCGCAGGGCATCCGGGTGTCCTCCGAGGAGACCTGCGGCGGCGCCACCGTCACGGTGCAGGCAGGTCACCCCTGGGACGACTTCGTGCGCCACAGCGTGCTGCACGCCCACTCCGGAGTGGAGGCCCTGTCCGGGATTCCAGGCAGCTCGGGGGCGACCCCGGTGCAGAACGTCGGCGCATACGGGGCGGACGTCTCCCAGACCATCGCCCAGGTGCGGACCTGGGACCGTGGCACGAATGCCGTCCGGACCTTCACCCTCTCGGAGCTGGAGTTCGGGTACCGGGACTCGATCCTCAAGCGGACCACCAGCAACGGGTCCCCCCGGTTCGTTGTCCTGAGCGTGACGTTCCAGTTCCCGCTGGGCCGGATGAGCGCGCCGATCCGCTACGCCGAGCTTGCGCGCACCCTGGGCGTGGAGCCTGGACAGCGGGCCAACGCGCTGGAGGTCCGGCACGCCGTGCTCGAACTCCGCAAGGGCAAGGGCATGGTGCTGGACCCGGCCGACCACGACACCTGGTCCACGGGTTCGTTCTTCACCAATCCGGTGATCAGCGAGGCTGAGGCGGCCCGGCTGCCCGACGACGCGCCCCGGTACCCGGCGGGTGAGGGGCAGGTGAAGCTGTCGGCGGCCTGGCTGATCGACCACGCCGGGTTCCCGAAGGGCTACGGGCTGGACAAGGACTCCGTGACGGGCGGCCGCGCCTCGTTGTCCACCAAGCACACCCTGGCGCTCACCAACCGCGGCGGCGCCGCCGCACAGGACCTCCTGGCCCTGGCTCGTGAGGTGCGGGGCGGCGTGGAGGCGGCGTTCGGCGTCGTGCTCCACAACGAGCCGCTCCTCATCGGCCTGGAGCTCTGACAGTCGATCGGGTGAGGAGTCAGGCTTCCGGCTCGTCCAGAGAGCAGGCGCGGCTGAACAGCAGGTAGCTGAGCGCTGAGGCGCAGGCCCCCGTGAGGAAGACCTGGCTGAACGCCAGGGTCTGTGAGGTGGGCCCGCCCACCAGGAACAGCCCGATCACGGAGAACGCGATCGCCCCCGCCAGCATCATGAGCGCGCCGAAGTAGAAGCTGCGGACCATGACGGGCAGTTCGTTGCTGAGTGAAAGCTGCCAGCGCGCGGAGCGCGGCTTGTCCAGGGGCTGCGAGAACACCGCGCAGGCCAGGAAGACGATCGACAGCGCAGCCGCCGTGGAACCGACCACCTGGATCATCTGCAGCGTGCTGGACACCCTGAGGCCCGAGGTGATCGCCACGAACAGTGCCGCTCCCATGCCGAGGAAAGCCAGGAGCCAGCCGGGCACGGCCAGACAACGGCTCAGCAGGCGCATGTTCGGCCAGAGTTCTCCCAGGGTCACGAATCCACCTTATCCGGTGGCGGGTGACGGGAGCGGGGTCGGACCCTGCGCCTAGGATGACAGCATGGTCTCGACGCTGACTCCGCGGGACATCCCGCGTCTCCGCCTCCTCAGCCACGGGCTCCTGCCCGCGCCGGAAGGATTCCCCCGCCCGGCCTTCCACGCCCCGGAGGACGTGGTGGGCTGGATGACCGCCCTGCAGGGTCAGGACTGGAACTCCGTCCCGTGGTCCATCGGCGCACGGTGGACCGGCGGCGCGACGACGGCGGGCGAAGCTTCCGCGGCCTCCGCGGCGGCGGTGCGCCAGGCCTTCGCCGACGGCAGGATCGTGCGCTCCTGGCCCATGCGCGGCACGCTGCACACGCTCCTGCCCCACGACCTTCCGCTGTTCCACGCACTGACCTCGGAGCGCCTCCTGAAGTCCATGGCCTCACGGCACCGGAACCTCAGCATCGTGCCGGAGGACTGGGAGAAGGCCCGTGCCGTGGTGCGCGGGACGCTGAGCGGGGGAGGGCGGGCCACACGGGCTGAGTTGTTCACGGCCCTCGAGGAGGCGGGCCAGGGAACCCGCGAACAGCGGGGCGCCCACCTGCTCCTGGTCCTCTCCCTCACGGGGACGCTGGTCCAGGGGCCGGCCGAGGGCAAGGAGCACCTCTTCGTGCTTCAGGACGAGTGGATCACCGAGCCCCGTGAGCTGTCCCCGGAGGCGGCCCTGGACGACCTCCTGGAACGCTACGTCCGCAGCCACGGTCCGGCGACGATCCGGGACTTCGCCTGGTGGACCGGCCTGCCGCTGGGACAGTGCCGGGCGGCGCAGCTCCGGCTCGGTGAGCGGCTGCGGGAGTACCCCGGCGGCTGGCTCCTGAGCGCTGAGGCCGCTGCGTGGCTGGACGCCCGGGACGGCGAACCGCTGCCGGGCGCACGGTCGTTCCACCTGCTGGCCGGTTTCGACGAGTACATCCTCGGGTACACGGACCGCAGCGCGGTGCTGGCCCCGGGGCATTTCGACCTGGTGGTGCCCGGCGGCAACGGCATGTTCAAACGCACGTTCATGAGCGGCGGCGTGACGGACGGGACGTGGTCCACGGACTCGCGCGGCGCCGTCGTGCTGGAACCGTTCGAGGCGGACGGCCGGCGGGCGGCGCCCCACCGGTCGAGCGGGGCGCGCGCCGCCGGCTACCAGCGGTTCATGCGTTCTCAGCGGGTGTAGGTGTTGCCCTTCCCGGTGTCCGAACCGGGGACCTTCACCCCGGAGGACCAATTGAAGGTGTTGGTGCTGCCGCTGACGGTGAGACCGCTCAGAGCGCCGCTGAGGACCACCGTGTTGCGGTCTCCGGTCACCGTGAGGTCCTGAACGTCGTGCGCATTCAGGGTCCCGCCGACGCCTCCGAAGGTGACCTTTCCAGCCTTGCGGCTGAGCACCACGGTGGTGTCGGAGCCGGATACGGTCAGCGTGGTGATCTCGTCGGCATTGAGGCTGGACTTCGCGCCCGTCGACTCGACCGAGTCCCACTTCTTGCCGATCACGGCGGCACCGGCACCGGTCACCACGAGCTTCTTCGCGGAGTCGATGTTGGCGTGAACATCTGTGCCGGAGATGGTGACGGTCCCGCACTCGCCCGTGATGACCGCGGAGGCGGCCTTGGCGGAGACGGTGACGTCCTCGCCCGCGGCGCAGGCGCCGTCGGCGGTGATCTCCCGGGAGCCGCCCGCAGACGGCGCCGTTGTTCCCGCCCCGGAGGGCTGCGGTGTGGAGCAGCCTGCGAGTGCGAGCCCGAGAAGCAGAGCCGTCGAGGCGGCGAGTGATGAGGTGGTCCGTGTCATGGCAATCCCCTTTGCGGTGACGTCGAGTGATGGCAAGATCCTAGCGGGATGCGGGAACGCCGCCCACTGCGGGTCTCCGTTCTGACAGGTCTTACAAGCCCTTCGCTCAGAAGCCCAATTCTTAGAGACCCATCCGGTCCAGGGCGGCCCGGAACCGCTCCACCGCGCCGTCCACGTCCCCGAGCTTGTCCAGCCCGAACAGGCCGACGCGGAACGTGGAGAAGTTCTCCGGCTCTCCGCAATGGAGCGGCACACCGGCCGCCACCTGAACGCCTTCCCGTACGAAGCGCGCTCCGGATTTCAGCTCAGGGTCGGCAGTGTGGACCACCACGACGCTCGGCGCCGCGTACTCGGACGATGCGACCGAGGGCAGTCCCCGCTCCGCGAGCAGAGCGCGGACCCGGCGGCCGAGTTCCTCCTGGGCCGCCCGGAGTTCTGCGAAGCCGCGGTCCCGCGTGTCGATCATCTGTGCGAGATTGCGGATGATCGTGTCCGTGGGCATCGTCGCGTGGTAGGCCGCGCGCCCGGCGCGGTACGCCTCCGAGATGTTCAGCCAGGTCCGCAGATCCAGCGCGAAGCTGCTCGAGGCCCGGGACTCCACGATCTCCCGGGCACTCCGGCTGAGCATGACGTAGCCGACTCCGGGGGAGCCGCTCCAGCCCTTCTGCGGTGCGCTGAGGAGGACGTCCACCCCGAGCTCCTGCATGTCCACCAGCATCGCTCCAGAGGCGATGCAATCGAGCACCAGCGCGCCTCCCACCTCGTGCGCGGCGTCGGCGAGGGCCCGGATGTACTCGTCCGGCAGGATCATGCCCGCCGCGGTCTCGACATGCGGCGCGAACACGACGCCGGGACGCTCGGCGCGGATGGCGGACACGACCTCATCGAGAGGTACCGGGCTCCAGGAGGCCTGCGGGCCGTCGTCGTCCGGGCGTGCGGCGCAGACCGTGACGCCCGACGCGATGGCGCCGGCCTCAAGGATCTGGGACCAGCGATAGGAGAAGAGGCCGTTCCGCACCACCAGGGCGTGGGTGCCCGCGGCGAAGTGCCGCGCGACCGACTCCATGGCATAGCTCCCACCGCCGTTGACGACGGCGACGGCGTCCGCGGAGTAGGCCGACCGGAGGATCTCCAGTGTCTGCTGCATCGCCGAGACGAAGCGCGCGGACATGTGATTCAGGGATCGATCCGTGAAGACGACCGAATACTCCAGCAGGCCATCAGGATCGACTTCGGGACGGGGCAGCTCAGGCGTGGGCAGGCTCATGCCTCCATGGTGGCATGACGGATCCGGGAGGCGCAGCACCGGCGCTGGTATGTGGACAGAGCGATGCACAGACAGGAAGACACGCCGCGCCACGCCGCGCGCCCCCTCCCGCGCAGGCGCGCTCAGGAGACGGCGAAGGGGCGGGACTCCGCAATGAGTCCCGCCCCTTCGCTTTCAGGGACGCAGGCGCGGTCAGACCGTCAGAGACGACCGGTGGCGATGTTGACCATGCGGCGCAGCGGCTCGGCAGCGCCCCAGAGCAGCTGATCACCCACGGTGAACGCACTGATGTACTCCGGGCCCATCTCCATCTTGCGGATACGGCCCACCGGGATGTTCAGGGTTCCGGAGGCGGCCACGGGGGTGAGGTCGTTCATCGACGCCTCCTTGACGTTGGGCACCACGGTGGCCCATTCGTTGTCCGCGTCGATGATCTTCTCGATCTCCGCCACGGAGAGGTCTTCACGGAGCTTCAGCGTGAGCGCCTGGGAGTGGGAGCGCATGGCGCCGATGCGCACGCACAGGCCGTCCATGATGACGCGGTCGGCGTCGGTGGTGCCCAGGATCTTGTTGGTCTCCACCCCGGCCTTCCACTCCTCGCGGCTCTGACCGTTGCCGAGATCCGAGTCGATCCAGGGGATGAGCGAACCGGCCAGCGGCACGCCGAACTGGGCGGCGTCCACGCCGTCGCGCTGGTGGGCGAGGACCTTGCGGTCGATCTCCAGGATGGCCGACGCCGGATCCTCCAGCTCGCTGCTGACCTCGGCGTTCAGGGTGCCGAACTGGTTGAGCAGTTCGCGCATGTGGCGGGCGCCGCCGCCCGAGGCCGCCTGGTACGTCATGGAGGTGCCCCACTCGACCAGATTGTTCTTGAACAGGCCACCCAGGCCCATGAGCATGCAGGACACGGTGCAGTTGCCGCCGATGTAGTCCTTCACGCCGGTCTCCAGGCCGCGGTCGATGACGTCGCGGTTGATGGGGTCCAGGACGATGATGGAGTCGTCGTTCATGCGCAGGGTGGAGGCGGCGTCGATCCAGAGACCGTCCCAGCCGCGGGAGCGCAGCGCGGTGTGGACCTGCTTGGTGTAGTCGCCGCCCTGGGCGGTGACGATGATCGGCAGCTTGGCCAGGGTGTCGATGTCGAACGCGTCTTCCAGCGTGCCCGCGCCTTCGGCGAAGGAGGGAGCGGCACCTCCTGCGTTGGAGGTGGAGAAGAAGACGGGGTTCAGGCTGGCAAAGTCATTCTCTTCCTGCATGCGCTGCATGAGGACGGAACCGACCATGCCACGCCACCCGACAAAACCTACGGAAGGCCCGGCTGCGTTAGTCATGACCCGATTTTACGGGGAAAGACGTCCGCGTTTCCGCCGGTTACGTCACACGGGTGTCGGGAATGGCCCGGAAGCGCGCGACGGCGGGCGGCGCGGAGGGCGAGCGGGCCTCCGGGATCCGGCCCCGGCCGCGTCGGCGCCCTTGTGGTGTTTCGGCGCCCCCATTGGGGCGGGTGCGGCACCACCGCTCGCGAGGACGGCGAACAGCACGACCAGGGTGCCCAGGCCGAGCAGCACCATGAAGCAGAAGAGGATGCCCATGCCCCACCAGGTGGTCACCTGAGGTTGCCCGCGACCGGGGGAGAACCCGATCTCGTCGGCGGGATAGCTGCGCAGCCCCCCTTCTTTGGTGTTGCGCAGCACGCGCTTCTCACCACGGGCGAGTGCGGCCTTGTGCTCCCTGACCACCTCGTCGTTGTGACGCTCGCGGTCATTGCTGAACGACATCTCGGTCAGTCCTGCCGGATGAGCCGGATCTGTGCCAGGAGTGCTGCATCATCCAGCCCAGCCGTCTCCGTGACATCGTCCTCGGCGGCGGTGGACAGGCCGATGGTCCAGGAACCGTTCCCGTTCTTGATGTACAGGGTGCGGCCACTGGCGTCTTCACGCCGGCGGACGGTCACGCCGCCCCGGGGATGGACCCGCAGGTGCTCCCGGACGATGAAGAAGTCGGCATCCGCTCCGGTGATGTCCGGCCGCTGGGCCATGGCCCACCAGGTCAGGTAGGCGCGAGGCTGGAACAGGAGATGGATGTCCGGGCTCTCGATGCCGATCACGCTGTCCGTGAGCTCCTCGGTGATCAAGGAGATCTCCATGCGCCGAGTGGCGGAAGACAGCGCTGCGGCCACGGCTGCCGTAGGGCCGGACACGGCGATGTCCCCACCCGGTTCGACGGTGGCGAGACCACGGGCCACGAGGGACGAGGCACCCGCCGCGATCATGTCAGGGTTGCCGAGATACTCCGCAACACGCAGGGCCTCCGCACTCGCGGTCGTGGCGTCGTTCGGGACCATGGCGGCCAGCGTCGCGATCTCCGCGAATCCGTAGCCGATCGTGTCCGGCTGGGTCTGGGCTGCGGTGCTTTCAGTCATCGTTCTCTTCTCCAGTCAGTGCGTCATAAACCAAGGAAACCTCCGAGTTTCTTCAGGCCCTTGCCCGCTGCGTCAAGGGCCTTTCCGCCTGCATTCCATGCTCCCACGGCCGCGTCACCGATCGCCTTGCCGGTGGCGTTGACGGCGTCGTGCACGAAGGGGACGTTGTCGTAGATGGCAAGGGCTCCACTGGCCACCATGGCCACTGTGCCAACCGGTGGCGGAGCGAAGCAGGCGACCCCCAGCCCGGCTTTCACGGAGGAGTAGATGCCTTCGCCGATATCACCCTTGCTGAAGTTGTTGAAGGCGTCCAAGGTGTCCAGACCGACGCCCAGACCACCGAGGGCTTTGCCGCCGACGCTGAAGAACTTGGCGGCCTTTCCGTCTTCGGCGAGGTTGAGAAGACCGCGTGCGTCTCCGCTGTAGGCCTCGGAGAGCGAGTTGAGTCCCTTGCTGATGAGGTTCTCGTCCTGGAAGGCTTTGGCGATCGCCTGGAAGTCCTTGGACCAGAAATCCTTGAAACCGTCGGCCTTGTTGGCGAAGTTGACCAGGTCGAAGATTCCGGCCCGCAGGTCAGGGTAGGCCTTGATGGTGTTGTACAGGTCCCAGCCGTTGCGGAAGGGTGAATTGTCCCCGTCCGCCAGCCAGTCCGGTCCCAGCTGGAAGGGCCCGCCGTTGCCACCCGGCCCGCCCGGTCCACCGGGCATCGGCCCGCCGCCGGAGCCGTGAGCGCCGTTGGACGCGGTCTCCTGCTCGTCGGCCTGCGTGAGCAGGAAGCGCGATTGCTTCTTCAGCGCCGACGCCGCGTTCATCAGAACGGTGCGATGACTGCTGTTCCACTCAGACTTGAAACGGACCGCGTCGGGTCCCTGCCATGCCTGCGCGCTGTTGATGCTCTGGCCCAGCTGGCTTGATTGCTGGAGCAGATTCTCCGATGCCTTACCGAAGGTCTGCGCCAGAGTGCGCAATTGCGCGACGTCCGCGCCCCACACCGTGCTTCCCATCAGGACTCCTGTCGCCCTCTGTCATGTTCATCCACCAGCGAGAGTATCCCGGATGCCCGCCGGCTTGCGATGGGGAGCACTCCCCATCGGCTCACTCAGGCTGGGAGGACTCCTCGGCCAGTGCGGTCCGGCGCTTCTTCAGGGCCCACCACGAACCGAACACGAACACCTGGGTGACCAGCACCAGGACGATCACGCCGGGGATCCGGTTGCCGCCCAGGATCATGAACAGCCCCAGGACGGCGGTCACCAGACCGAGCAGTGGGAAGAGCATGTACCCGAGCACGAAGAGGACGTCGGAGCGGGTCAGAAGGTGTTTCATGCGGGCCTTTTCAGAATGCGGCGAAGTTCGGAAAGCGGGGTACGGGGGCGCCTCAGGCGCGTTCCCACAGGGTGAAGCGGTAGCGGGTGCCGTTCGCGGAGGTGAGCCAGCGGTCGGTGCCGTCGTCCTCCGGCTCGGGGTCGACGGCGGTGCATCGCCACGCGTCCGGAATACCCGGCGCATGGGTGTCGCCGTCCGCGTCGGAGTCGATCACGGTGACCACGGCGAAGTCGGCCTCCGAGACGGCCAGCCGGAAAATCTCGCCTCCGCCGATCACCCAGCGCAGCCCGTCCCCGGCCTCCGCGAAGGCATCCTCCAGCGACGGCACGACGACGGCGCCCTCCGCCTCGGGCGTCCCTGCCCAGTCCTCGCGCCGGGTCACCACGATGTTGGTGCGGCCGGGGAGCGGACGGTACTTCGAGGGGAAGGACTCCCAGGTCCGGCGGCCCATGATGACGGGATATCCGGTCGTGAGGGAGCTGAAGTGTTTCAGATCCTCCGGGAGGTGCCAGGGCATGATCCCGCCGGCGCCGATCACACCGTTCGCGGTCTGCGCCCAGATCAGTCCGGTGCCCTTCAGACGGGGACGGATCTCCTCGGCGAACGTGCTCATACGGCCACCGGGGCCTTGATGCCCGGGTGGTGCTGGTAGTCGACGACCTCGAAGTCTTCGAACTCGTAGTCGAAGATGCTCTCCGGGATGCGCTTGATCTGCAGCGTCGGGTACGGGAGCGCCTCCCGGCTGAGCTGGAGTTCCACCTGCTCCACGTGGTTGTCGTAGACGTGGCAGTCCCCGCCGGTCCAGACGAAGTCACCCACCTCGAGGCCGGCTTGCTGCGCGATCATGTGCGTCAGCAGGGCGTAGGACGCGATGTTGAACGGCACCCCGAGGAACATGTCCGCCGAACGCTGGTACAGCTGGCAGGACAATTTGCCGTCCGCCACGTAGAACTGGAAGAACGCGTGGCATGGGGGCAGTGCCATGTTCGAGATCTCTGCGACGTTCCACGCGGAGACGATGTGACGGCGTGAATCCGGGTTCGACTTCAGGTTCGCCACCAGCTCGGCGATCTGGTCCACGTGGCCGCCATCAGGTGTCGGCCACGAGCGCCACTGCACGCCGTAGACGGGGCCGAGCTCGCCGTCGTCGTCCGCCCACTCGTCCCAGATGGTGACGCCGCGCTCCTGCAGCCAGCGCACGTTCGAGTCGCCGCGCAGGAACCAGAGCAGTTCGAGGGCGAGGGATTTGAAGTGCACGCGCTTGGTGGTGATCAGCGGGAAGCCCTCGGCGAGGTCGAAGCGGACCTGACGTCCGAAAACGCTCCGCGTCCCCGTGCCCGTCCGGTCCGATTTGTGGGTGCCATGGTCCATGACGTCACGCAGCAGGTCCTCATAAGGCGTGGGGATGCTCATGGGTTCAGTCTAGCGGGCGAGGATCGCGCTGCTCAGGGTCTGGGCGTCGACGCCGTGCCGCCGCGCGACGGCGAGCAGATCCTCAAGCGCGGAGGCCACCGGCTCGGGGAGGGGAAGGGCATCTCCGCCCGGGGCATGCGGCGCGGCCGGGCCCGACGGCGCGACGACGGTGCTCCCGGAGCGCCGCGCCGTCCTGATCAGCCCTGCCGCCTCCAGCTCGCGGTAGGCCCGCGCGACGGTTCCGGCCGCGAGCCCGAGGTCTCCCGCCAGAGCGCGGACAGTGGGGAGCTTGCTTCCATCCGCCAGGGCCCCGTGCCGGATCAGCGTCTCCAGTTGTGCCCGCACCTGCTCGAACGGGGGAACAGGGGAGTCGAGGTGGATCTCGATCCTGGCGATCATACGTGGTGTGGCTCCGGAACGAGGGGCTCGTCCTGGGCCTCGTCCTCGGGCTCCGGGACCGGATCGACGGCGCTGAGGGCCCAGAGGAGCACGGCCAGGAGGATCAGCAGGCTGCCGGCCAGCTGGGCGAAGCCGAGGACGGCCGTGGTGACGCCGCCGTCGCCGGTCCGCCCCGTGACCTCCACGGGGAGCCTGATCTGGAAGAGCAGGAACGCGGAGACGCAGAGCAGGATGGCGCCGCTCCACAGGGTCAGCCGCTGCCAGCGCTCCTGGACGACGGCCTCGCGGTCCGGGGGAATGGTGGCGGGCAGCACCGAGGTGAGGGTGCGGACGGCGATCCTGTGCGCGGCGAACAGACCCAGGCCGATCACCAGCAGCGAGCCGATGCCGCACACGATGATGGCCGGGGTGGCGATCTCGCTGTGGTCACCCTCGGTGGACGCGACGTTCCACAGCGCGCTTCCCAGGGCGAGGAGGGCGGTCACGCCGCAGAGCACGGCCACGGTCAGGGTCGAGGCTCGTGGCATCGGCAGCCGCGCGGGCGGGGCAGGGTGGGGTTCCTGGGGGATCTTCCGCGTGCACCAGAGCACCCAGAGCAGGAACAGGATCCCGGCGGTCAGGACGATCACGATCGCCTGCACTCCGGCGCCGTTGAGGACGACGGATGGAATCAGCACCAGCAGGGTCACGAGCCCGAACGGCACGGCCGGCACGACGGCCAGCCGGTGCCACCGGAGCGCCGGATCGGCGGGCTTCGGGTCGGATGCCGGCCGGAAGATGGGGACGGGCCAGCGCCACATCACCAGAAGCACCAGGACGTTGAAGACCGCCCCGGGAAAGAACTCGGAGCCCGCGGTGAAGCCGGGCACTTTCAGTCCGGCGAACCCCGCGGCGATCGCGCCCAGCCCGGAGGCGATGGTGGCGGAGGTCCGGAGGAGCCTGTTCATGGACAGGGTCCGCAGATAGGAGTTCTCCCGCCGGGTCAGCCCGGCCAGCTGGTGCCGGTGGGCGATCAGCAGAAGAACCGCGAAGGTGCCCACAGCCAGAAGGAGCAACGCCCCACCCAGCCACGCCGCGACCTCGGGACCCGGGAGACGTCCGGGATTGGGAACCGCGTACGGGGAAGGGTCCTCGCGCGGGGCCATGCCGGCGAACCTGAGGGTGGCGAGGATCAGAAGCAGGCTGATCAGGAACACCAGGACGGTGACCACCGTGAGCGGCTTGGGTAGGAAATCGGCCAGTCGGCGGGGCCGGATGTCCGCAGTGCGCACGGACCGCCGGTCACCCGGGTAACTCCACTGACCGAGCGCGTGAATGCCGAGGACCAGGACGACCGGCACGAAGAGCATCCACGGCGCCGGCCCGGGGCCGAATTGCGCTTGCCGCACCTCCCAGAAGGCGGACGATCCCGCCAGTGAACTGGCCATCCAGCCGAGCACGCCCACGGTGAGCGAGTGCTTCGCGGCGGTGGCCTGTGTCGCCCCGTGGGGACCCGCGGACACCATCCGCCGCAGGAGCAGGAACAGGATGGCGGCGCCGGCCAGGGCCATGCCGAAGGGAACGTAAGGCGTCAGTTCGTACGGAATGCTCATCTCAACCCCCCATTTTGTATCAAGTGTTTGATACAAAATGGGCGCTGTCAAGGACGTTCCCGCCCCTTAACCACCGCGAGGGAACAGCTGGTGCCCTCATCCACGGCGGGAAGGGGCACCAACTGTTCCCTCGAGGGGAGGAGAGGAGATCTAGAGCGCGGCGGCCTCGAGGAGAGCGGCCACTTCGGCGGGCCCGAGACCGCCGACGGGCTCTTCCGCGCCGGTCTCGGAGATCCCGGCGAACCGCCAGCCGTCGGCTTCACGCGTGACCTCGTACGAGCTGTTGCGCTCCTGCGTGCTGACCGTGACGGTCGCCTGGCTGCCCGGGTTCTCGTCGGCGTGCTGGTGCAGGATGCTCACCGCGGTCTGGGACGCCGTGAGCTCCTCCGGCAGCGGGGTGGCGAACCAGGTGCTCAGGATGCCGGGCTGGAACAGCATGCGCATGCCCTCGGCCTCCACCAGGACCAGGCGCGTCGACGCGCCCTCGCCCGCGCTCACCTGCAGCGTGATCCAGAGCGAGCCACCGCCCAGCACGTGCGCGACGGCGGACGCCGCACCACTGATGCCCAGGCCGTCGTCCTCGGGCTGCACGAAGCCGCGGGCGGCGAGGCCGGAGACCCCCACCTCGGAGAGTGTCGGGTCAGCGGCCCAGGCCGCGGCGTCGAGGGCTTCCACGGAGCGGTCGTGGCCCGGGCCTTCGAAGCTGCTCAGCAGGAAGGCCAGCTCGGCGACGCCGAAACCGATCGGCTCGGGTGCTGCATTCTCAGTCATCAGTCGATCCTTCAGTCGTCGAAAGGCCGGTACTGCTCCACCGCGACCACGCGGGACCGGGAGTCCTTGCGCACGTGGAGGACGAGCACCTCGCCCGGCGCCAGGTACGGATCCCGGTCCGGCAGGCTCTGTGCGAGCGGCGCTTTCATGTGCCTGGAGACCTGCTCCAGGATGGTCGGGAGGGTGGGCCGGTGCACGCACACGGCGGCCGGCACCCCCTTGTCGAAGACCGCCTCGATGGCGGCCGCCGTCTTCTGGGGTTTGCGCTCATGGCTGTGCTCGGTCAGAGCGTCCACGAGCTTGACCTTGGCCTTCGTGGCTTTCACGTACGGGGCGATCGTGGAGATGCAGCGCTTCCAGGGGCTGCTCACGATCCGCTCCGGACTCCACACGGCCAGGAGGCGCCGCACGGCCTGGGCCTGACGGAGACCCGAGGCGGCCAGAGTGCGGTCCCCTTCGCCCTTGGTCCAGGACGCCCGGGGCTTGGCCTTGGCATGCCGCACGATCACGAGGGGCCAGGTGTCCAGGGAGTCGGCCTCGAAAGCCGCCACCAGAGCCGCCAGCGGTGCACGGTCGGAGGGGTTGCTGAGCAGCTCCGCCGCGCGTTCCGGTGAACACCAGAGCAGGCTGTCCACCTCTTTGCCGTCCTGCTTGACTCTGGCGTCCTGGGCGTTGACGGCCCAGTAGTGGACCACCTTCAGCCCGGCGCCCACCCGGTAATGGATGCTCGGCAGGGGGATGCCGAGGCCGGCGGTCAGGCCGATCTCCTCGAAGATCTCCCGCGCGCCGCACTCCGGCACCGTCTCGCCGTCGTCGAGCTTGCCCTTCGGCCAGGACCAGTCGTCGTAGCGCGGACGATGGATCAGCAGCACCTCCAGCGCACCACGGGTGATGCGCCAGGGGAGGCCGCCCGCGGCGACCACCGCGACTTTCTCGCCGGGATGTTCGGACTGGTCGGCGACCAGTGCGTCGGCACGTGCTTCGGGCATCAGCGGATGGACCCCGTGCGCTGGCGGGCCCGGGACGCGAGCAGCCAGGACTGGATGTCCAGCAGAGGGGTGCCGTCCTCGGCGAGGTGGTGGCGTTCCCACTCGCCCTCGTCGTTCAGGTGCCAGCTGGAGGTGCCCGGGTCGACGTAGCGGTCCATCAGGTCCACCAGCTCACGGATGTCATCCTGGTTGGTCAGCTGCACCAGGGCCTCGACGCGGCGGTCCAGGTTGCGGTGCATCATGTCGGCGGAACCGATGTAGACCACGGGGTCGCCGTCGTTGGCGAAGGTGAAGACCCGGGAGTGCTCCAGGAAGCGGCCCAGAATGGACCGGACGGTGATGTTCTCACTCAGGCCCGGCACACCGGGACGGAGGGAGCAGATGCCGCGGACGATCACGTTGACCTCCACCCCGGCTTGGGAGGCGCGGTACAGGGAGTCGATGATCGCCTCGTCCACCATGGAGTTGACCTTGATCTGGACCTTGGCCTTCTTCCCGGCCTTGGCGTTGGCGATCTCCTGGTCGATGCGCTCGATCAGGCCGCTGCGCACCGAGCGCGGCGCCACCAGCAGTCGCTTGAACGTCGACTTCGGCGCGTACCCGGAGAGCTGGTTGAACAGCTTGGACAGGTCCTCGCCCACCTGGTGGTTGGCGGTCAGCAGACCCAGATCCTCGTAGTAGCGGGCCGTGCGGGGGTGGTAGTTGCCCGTGCCGATGTGGCAGTAGCGGCGGATGCCGTCGGACTCCTGCCGGACCACCAGGGACAGCTTGCAGTGCGTCTTCAGGCCCACGATGCCGTACACCACGTGCACACCGGCCTGTTCCAGCTTCCGGGCCCAGGAGATGTTGGCCTGCTCATCGAACCGGGCCTTGATCTCCACGAGCGCCAGGACCTGCTTGCCGGCCTCGGCCGCGTCGATCAGGGCGTCCACGATCGGGGAGTCGCCGCTGGTGCGGTACAGGGTCTGCTTGATGGCCTGGACCTTGGGGTCGGCCGCGGCCTGCTCCAGGAACGCCTGCACCGAGGTGGAGAAGGAGTCATAGGGGTGGTGCAGCAGGATGTCACGACGGCGCATGGCCGCGAACACGTTCGCCGCCTTGGACGTCTCGGACTCGTTCAGGTAGCGGGACGTGTGCGGAACCTGCTTGGGATAGTGCAGATCGGCGCGGTCGATCCCCGCGATGACCGAGAGGCCTCGCAGGTCCAGGGGCGCCGGGACGGAGACCACCTCGGACTCGTCGATGCTGAGTTCGCGCACCAGGAGCTCCCGGACGGCCGGGTTGATGTCCGTGGTGACCTCCAGGCGGACCGGAGGGCCGAACCGGCGGCGCAGCAGTTCCTTCTCCAGGGCCTGGAGCAGGTTCTCGGCGTCGTCCTCCTCGACCTCCACGTCCTCGTTGCGGGTGACGCGGAAGGTGTGGTGCTCCACCACCTCCATGCCCGGGAAGAGCTGATCGAGATGGACGGCGATCACCTCCTCCAGCGTGATGAAGCGCGCCACGCGCCCGGCGACGGCGCCCGCACGCGGACCGTCCACGGAGATCAGGCGCGGCAGCTGGTCCGGCACCTTCACACGGGCGAAGAGTTCCTTCTGGCTGACGGGGTTGCGCACCACCACGGCCAGGTTCAGGGACAGCCCGGAGATGTACGGGAACGGGTGGGCGGGGTCCACGGCCAGCGGCGTCAGGATCGGGAAGACCTTCTCCGTGAACATGGTGCTGACGCGGTGCTGGGCCTCCTGGTCCAGTTCATCCCAGTGCATGAGGTGAATGTGCTCGTAAGCCAGGGCCGGACGGATCTGCTCGGCGAAGACCCGGGCGTGGCGCTCCTGCAGGGCGCTGGCGGCCTCGCTGATCTGCTCCAGGACCTCCACGGGGCTCAGCCCGGCGGGGGAGGGCACGGCCAGTCCGGTGGCGATGCGGCGCTTGAGACCGGCCACCCGGACCATGAAGAACTCGTCCAGATTGGACGCGAAGATGGACAGGAAGTTGACCCGCTCCAGCAGGAAGAGGTCCGGATCCTCGGCGAGCTCCAGCACGCGGGCGTTGAACTTCAGCCAGGACAGCTCACGGTCCAGGAAGCGGTCGGGGCTGATGTCGCCGTCCGGCAGCAGACTCGGCTCCTGGAACTCCGGCAGTTCGATCCGGTCCTGCGTCGCCCGGGCGGCATTGACCTCGGAGGAACCGAATCGCTGTGAGAGCCTGCTCACGGTCCCTGTGGAACCCTTGTTGTCGCTGCTCATGCCACACTCCTTAAGCCGCAGTCGATGCACCTCAACCTTACAGAACGGAACGGGTCAGGAAACCGGGTTTTTCCGGTACATGACGTCGCTGTCCCAATGGGTGAAACCGAGGCTCTCGTAGAGCCGCACCGCGGGTGCGTTGTCCGCCTCGACATACAGCAGCACGGTGGTCGCCCCCTGCTCGCGGAGATGGGCGAGTCCGCGCCGCGTGAGGACCTTTCCGAGGCCCTTGCCCTGCGCCTCCGGCACCACTCCCACCACGTACACCTCACCCTGGGCGCCCTGCCGGCCCTGGGCGGGTTCCAGCTTGGTCCAGTGGTAGCCGACGATGCGGCCTTCCTGGTCCACCACCAGGAAGAACCCCTGGGGATCGAACCACGGTTCGGCCTGGCGTTCCTGGAGGTCCCGCAGCGTCAGGGCGCCCTGTTCGGGGTGATGCGCGAAAGCCCGCGCGTTGGCGTCCAGCCAGGCCGCCTCATCCTGGCCCGGCACGAAGGTGCGGAGCGTGTAGCCGGGCGGCAGGGCGTCGTCGTCCACGGGGGAGACCGCGGAGGGGGTGCTCAGGCGCATGCGCCACAGCTCGCGCACCCGGGTGAATCCGAAGTGGGCGGCGAGATCCTCGGCCGCCGCGGCGTCGCCGTGGGACCAGGCCTGGATGCCGTCCAGCGTGCCTCTGTTCGCCTCGATCCGTTCCGCCAGCCGGAATCCCACCCCGATGTTCCGGTACCCGGGGTGGACGGCCATCTCCAGGACGGCGTCCTCGCCCGTGGTGACCAGGACCGCGAAGCCCGCCAGGACCGCGTCCCGGGCGGATTCCTCCTCGGCGAAGGGGTCCTCCGGGGAGTACACCAGATACGCCTCCACCTGCTGGCCGTCGTTGCCGCCGGTGCGCAGCGCGATCAGGGACTGCTCGGACACGCTCGGCGTGCCGTCCGCCGCCGAAGCGGCCCGCAGGAGCTCCGACGTCTCGGTGAGAGTTCCGGCGTCCAGAGGCGCCAGGTGACGGTGGACCGGCCAGTGGGAGGCGTTAGCGCTAGTCATGTCACCAGGCTAGTACCGGGGGCGGGGGCCGTCCCGGAATTCACGCCGGCATTCAGGCCTGGGCGTGCTGTTCGTCCTGCTCGCGCGTCATGGTGAGGCGGTATCCGACGTTGCGGACGGTGCCGATCAGGGTCTCGTGATCCGGGCCCAGTTTGGCGCGCAGGCGCCTGACGTGGACGTCCACGGTGCGCGTGCCGCCGTAGTAGTCGTAGCCCCACACCTCGGTGAGGAGCTGCTGGCGGGTGAAGACGCGCCCGGGGTGCTGTGCCAGATACTTGAGGAGTTCGAACTCCTTGAACGTGAGGTTGAGGGCTTCGCCGTTGATGCGGGCGGTGTAGCTGGCCTCGTCGATCACGACGCCGGAGGCGCGGATCTCCGTGTCCGCCTCTTCTTCGGCGCTGCGGCCGCGCGCCAGGGCCAGGCGGATGCGGGCCTCGACCTCGGCGGGTCCGGCGGATTCGAGGACGACGTCGTCCACGGCCCACTGGGAGGAGATGGCCGCCATGCCGCCCTCGGTGAGGATCAGCAGCAGGGGCACGGACAGGCCCGTGGCCTTGAGGAGTTTGGTCAGGGAGCGCGAGCCCACCAGGTCTTTCCGGGCATCCAGGAAGATGATGTCGCAGGGGTCGGTCTCCAGCAGCGCCGTCGGCTCCGCCGGCAGGATGTGCACCCGGTGATTGAGCAGTTCAAGCGCAGGCAGGATGTCCACCGACGAATCGGTGCTGTTGGTCAGTAACAAGAGTTGCGACATTGTCCCCTCCAAGGATCTGGAGCGCGTCGTCGAGCCTGATGACCCAGTATATCGAGATCAGCCGCCGCTCGAGTTATTCCCGTCACAATGTGGACCGGGTGGCGTGCGGCGGCTTCGGCGGGATGGGCGTGGAAGCGCCGGATGGTGGAGGATGGCTGTGTGAGCCCAGCCGCTGAACCTTCCAAGAACGACGACGCCGGATTCGCCCTCCTGGGCCACGGCGCCTCCCGCGCGGGTTCCGGCCGCGCCGGGGGCTTCTTCTCGACGGGCCACGGATACCGCACGGTGGGGCTCGCGTCCCTCGTGGCGCTCGCGGTCCTCGGGGTCTCGCCCTGGCTCGGTTCCACGGCCCACGCCGTGATCTGCGCCGTCCTCGCCGTGTTCTTCGGTCTGGCGTGGCCCCACTACCTCGGCATCCCGGCGCGCAAAACCCTCGGCGGGATCATCGCCGCGGTCGGGGCCCTCGCGGTCCTCGGCGCGGCGGTCTCGCCCGGACCGGGCTTCCTGGCGTGGGCGGCGCCGCTGATCGCCCTCGGGATCATGGCGGTGATGCTGGTCGAGCTGATCCGCGGGACGGGTCAGCCCCAGCGCCTGGAGTCGACCTTCGGCGCCAGCGGCGGCGTGGTGCTGTCCGCGCTCGGGGCCGGCTGGGTGGCCAATGTGCGCCTGGGCGGTCTGCGGGAGATGCTCGTCATCGTGGTGGTGTGTGCCGCCGTCGCGGTGTGTGTGGGCCTGATCCGCTGGCCGGACAGCATCGTGGCCCCGCTGGGCATCGTGCTCGCGGTCCTCGTGGGTCCGCTGGTCGGCTGGTTCAATCCGCATGTCTCGATGCTTCCGAGTGCGGCGCTCGGCCTGGCTGCGGCGGTCCTGGTGGTGAGCTTCCGACGGCTCATCACATTCCGGGTGCACAGCGCCTCCCTGGTGGGCGCCGTGGCGCTCGGTCTGGGCCCGGTCCTGGCGCTCGGCAGCGTGGCGTATTTCCTGGGCAAGCTCCTGCTCGTTTAACGGTTAGGATGAAGTCATGTCCGTCCTTGCATTTGAAATCTTCTTCCTGGTCCTGCTCGGCGTCGCCAGCATCGCCATGGCCTGGTTCGCCGGCCTGGTGGTGTACCGGCTCTTCAAGGGCCAGAAGTAAGCCATGCCCGTCGAGATCCCCAGTGACCTGACGCCTGAGCTGGTACCTCTCTCCTGGTTGATCGGGGAGTGGGAGGGCCGCGGCCGTCTCGGAACGGGTGAAGAGGGCTCCGAGCACTTCGTGCAGCGTGCCACCTTCGCCCATAACGGCCTGCCGTACTTGCAGTACCGCGCCGAGAGCTGGCTCTGCGACGACGAGGGCACCATCCTGCGCCCCCTCACCGTGGAGATGGGCTTCTGGGCCCTGGACCGCAAGCTGGTGGACGCCGACGGCGGTCCCGGCATGCTTCCCGCCGACATGGTCCCCGCGCTCAAGACGGCGGATGACGTGGAGGCGCTGCGCAATGACGACGGCGGCTTCGACATCACGGTCTCCATCGCCCACCCGGGTGGGATCTCCGAGCTGTACTACGGTCAGATCAAGGGGCCGCAGATCCAGCTGAGCACCGACATGGTCATGCGCGGGAACCACTCCAAGGGCTACTCCGCGGCAACCCGCATCTTCGGTCTGGTGGACGGCAAGCTGCTCTGGCGCTGGGACGTCTCGCAGGGCCAGACCTCCGGCGAGGCTGAGGGCGACGGCGGTCTGGAAGCCCACGCTTCGGCCATCCTGAGCAAGCTCGCCTGATCCGCCCGCCAGGACCGTGGAATAGCTCCCTCTCCGGGAAGGTTGCACCCCATATGGAGTACACAAGCCCTCTTCTGTCGCGCCCCTCCGCCATCGCGGGAGCCGGCGTGGACAGTCCCGTGGCAGCCCACTACGGTCAGCCGCTCAAGGAACAGCGGGCTCTGGCAGCCGGCCGCGCGGTCGCGGACCTCTCCCAGCTGGGCGTGGTCACCGTCAGCGGACCCGACCGTCTTTCCTGGCTGGACACCCTCTCCTCCCAGCGCGTGAGCGGGTTGGCGGCGGGCGTGTCGACTCAGCTTCTCCTGCTGGACCTCCAGGGCCGCATCGACTTCGACATCCGACTGGTGGACGACGGCGAGACGGCCTGGCTCATCGTGGAGCCGGGCCTGGCGGAGTCCCTGGCCGCGTTCCTGGACCGGATGCGCTTCATGCTGCGGGTCGAGGTGGCGGACGTCAGCGCCGGGTGGGCGGTGCTCGGCAGCACCGGACCTGTACCCGCGCTGGACGGGCTGCTCTTCTGGCAGGACCCGTGGCCCGAGGTGACGGAGGGCGGGTACTCGTACGCCGCCGTCGGTGTCGAACAGCACCCCGGCCGTGACCGTCCCTGGCGTGAGTGGCTGGTGCCGCAGGGCGAACTCGCGGAGCGGACCGAGGGTCTGGAACTGGCCGGCATGATGGCGGTCGAGGCGCTCCGGATCGCCGCGTGGCGTCCGCGGCAGGGATTCGAGACGGACAGCCGCGCCATTCCTCATGAGCTGGATCTGATCCGCACGGCAGTCCACCTCACCAAGGGCTGCTACAAAGGCCAGGAGACCATCGCCCGGGTGCACAATCTGGGGCACCCTCCGCGGCGTCTGGTCCTGCTCCAGCTGGACGGCTCGCAGCACACCCTTCCCGCGCTGGACAGCCCCGTGGTCCTGGAGGGCCGCACGGTGGGGCGGCTCAGCAGCGTGGCACAGCACCACGAGATGGGGCCGATCGCGCTGGCGCTGGTCAAGCGCAGCGTGAATCCTTCGGCTGTGCTGAGCGTCGTCGATTCGACGGGTTCGCAGGACGCCGAGGGCAATCCCGTGGAGGAGACGTACACCGCGGCCCAGGAAGTGATCGTCGCCCCGGAAGCCGGCCAGGTGGTCGGACGGCAGAGCGGTTTCCTCCGGGCGCCTCGCTGAGCCCCGGCGCCGGCTGATCCACCCCTGAACGCCTCCGGGAAACCCTGAACCCCTCCTCGAAGAGAGCCATCTCACGCCGCGGACTATTCCACGTGGAATAATCGGTGTGGAATGATGGTTGCAGGCTTCGACCGGGCCGAGCCGGGCCCGGTCGCACTCTCCGCCGGACACCCCGCCACCCAGGAAGGATCTGACCTTCGTGACCTCTCCTTCCCTCACCCCGCTGAGCCTCGCGGCGCTGGGTCTCCTCCGGGAGAAGCCCATGCACCCGTACGAGATGTACCAGACCCTGATGTTCCGTGGTGAGGACCGGACCGTGAAGGTCCGGCCCGGCACGCTCTATCACGCGGTCTCGCGGCTCGAGGAACAGGGTTTCGTGGAGGAGGACGGTGTGGAGCGGGACGGCAAGCGCCCCGAACGCACCGTCTACCGCATCAGCCGAGCGGGGGAGGACGCCCTCGCCTCCAACCTCAGCGTGCTGCTGGGGGACTCCTCCAACTCCTATCCGCCGTTCCCCCTGGCCCTGGCCGAATGCCACAACCTGCCCAGCGAGGTGGTCGTGGACCGGCTGGAGGCCAGGATCGCCGGGCTGACCGGGCGTCTCGCGGAGTACGAGGCCGCCGAGGCCCGCGCCCTGGAGCGCCAGGTGCCCCGTCAGTTCTGGCTCGACGTGAAGTATCAGCACCACCTGCTCGTCGCGGAAATCGACTGGCTCACCGGCCTGGTCTCGGAGATCCGCACCGGGGACCTGGACATCAGCGTCCCCTCCTGACCCTGCCCCGCCCTGCTCGCGGGGAAGCCGTTCCGCGCGGCTCCGGCTCCGGCCCGTCGTCGACCGCCTCGACAACCTCGACCGCTTGAACACCTTCGACTCCCCGAACACCTACACCGAAAGGTTCCGACGTGGAACAGATCGCCCGACCGTGGCCCGCTCTCTGGTCCCTCGTGGTCGGCTTCTTCATGATCCTGGTGGACAGCACCATCGTGAACGTGGCCAATCCGAAGATCATGGAGGGCCTGAACACCGACATCAACGCCGTCATCTGGGTGACGAGCGCCTACCTGCTCGCCTACGCCGTGCCGCTGCTGATCACCGGCCGCCTCGGTGACCGCTTCGGTCCGCGCAACCTCTACCTGACCGGCCTGGCCGTCTTCACGCTCGCCAGCCTCTGGTGTGGCCTGGCCGGCGACGTCGGAATGCTGATCGCGGCCCGCGCCGTCCAGGGCCTCGGCGCCGCCCTCATGACCCCGCAGACCATGGCCGTCATCACCCGCATCTTCAAGCCGGAGGAGCGCGGCTCCGCCATGGCCCTCTGGGGCGCCACGGCCGGCGTCGCCACCCTCGTGGGCCCGCTCCTGGGCGGCCTGCTGGTGGACAGCCTCGGCTGGGAGTGGATCTTCTTCGTGAACGTGCCCGTGGGCATCGTCGGCTTCATCGCCGCCGCCCGCTTCGTCCCCAAGCTCGAACGGCATCAGCACCGCTTCGACTGGCTCGGGGTGCTGCTCAGCGCCGTCGGCATGTTCCTGCTGGTCTTCGGCCTGCAGGAGGGCCAGAGCTACAAGTGGGGCACCGTCACCCCGGGCATCACCGTCTGGGGTCTGATCACCGCGGGCATCGTGGTGCTGGTGGTCTTCGTCATCTGGCAGTCCGTGTACCGGCGCCGCTACAACGGTGAGCCCCTCATGCCCCTGGACCTGTTCAAGGACCGGAACTTCAGCCTCGCGAACCTGGGCATCAGCCTGATGGGCTTCACCATCAGCTCTATGATGCTGCCGATCATCTTCTACATCCAGATGGTCCGTGGCCTCACCCCCACGCAGTCCGCGCTGCTCATGGCCCCCACCGCCGTGGTCTCCGGCGTCCTGGCGCCGTTCGTCGGCAAGTGGATCCCGCGGATGAATCCCAAGATCGTCATCCCGGTGGCCTTCGGCCTGATGTCGCTCTCGCTGTTCATCTACTCGTTCCTCACCACCCCGGACACCCCGGTGCTGATGTACCTGATCCCGGCCGCGATCATGGGCGTGGCGAGCTCCGGCATCTGGGCTCCCATGAGCGCCACCGCGCTGCGGAACCTGCCGCCCCGGAAGGCCGGCGCCGGATCGGGCATCTACAACTCCACCCGTCAGGTGGGCGCCGTGCTCGGGTCCGCGGCCATCGCGGCCCTCATCCAGGCACGTCTCGCGGCGGAGCTCCCGCAGGCCCCCGGTGGCCAGGGCGCCCCGAGCGGCGAGATGGCCACGGGCACGCTGCCAGAGTTCCTGCATGCCGGGTTCTCCTCGGCCATGGCCCAGTCGATCATGCTGCCGGCCTGCGCCATCCTGGTGGCCGCCGTGGCGTCCCTGTTCTTCATCCGGCCCGCGGCTCTCGCCCCGGCCCAGGAGCAGGAGAAGGTCTCGGCCGACTGACGCCGTGCCCGGCCGGCCGATGAGCGGTGGCCTGCCGGGGACGGATATGCACAGTCGGGGAAATGACGAAGGACGACGACGGCGGGTGCGCACCCGCCGTCGTCGTCCTTCGCTGTGTTCCGGGTCCTCGTTCCGCCCGGGCGGCGATCAGCCGAAGAGGACGGCCGCTTCCTCGTACCGGTGCAGCGGGACGGTCTTGAGGCGGCCCAGGGCGTTCTCGAAGGTGACGTGCTCGATCTCGGTGCCTTTCAGGGCGACCATGGTGCCCCAACGGCCCTCGACCACGGAGTCGATCGCGGCCATGCCCAGGCGCGTGGCGAGCACGCGGTCGAAGGCGCTCGGCACGCCGCCGCGCTGAATGTGGCCCAGGATGGTGGCCCGGGTCTCGATGCCGGTGCGGGCCTCGATCTCGGGGGCGAGCTGGTCCGCGATCCCGCCGAGGCGGGGGCGTCCGAAAGTGTCCAGACCGCGCTCGGAGTGCGGCGCCTCCAGGTGCTCCGGCACGAATCCTTCGGCCACGACCACGAGGGGAGCGCGGCCACGTTCGTGGGCCTCGGTGACCCATTCGGAGATCTGCTCGATGCTGACCTGCTGCTCGGGGATGAGGATGGCGTGGGCGCCGGAGGCCATTCCGGCGTGCAGCGCGATCCAGCCGACGTGGCGGCCCATGACCTCGGCGATCATGCAGCGGTGGTGGGATTCGCCGGTGGTGCGGAGACGGTCGATGGCCTCGGTGGCGATCTGGACGGCGGTGTCGAAGCCGAAGGTGTAATCGGTGGCGTCGAGGTCGTTGTCCACGGTCTTGGGGACGCCCACGATCTTCAGCCCGGCGTCGGTGAGACGCCGCGCCGCGGCCAGGGTGCCCTCCCCGCCGATCGCGATGATGGCATCGATGCCCAGGCGCTCCATGTGACGCATGATGGTCTCCGGCCCGCCGCCGTTCTCGAACGGGTTGGTGCGGGAAGTGCCCAGAATCGTGCCGCCCTGCTTGGCGATGCCGCGGACCATGGTGCGGGGGATGTCGATGACATCGCCTTCCACCACGCCTCGCCAGCCGTCACGGAAGCCCACGAATTCGTGGCCGTGGATGGCGATCCCCTTGAGGACGGCGCCGCGGATCACGGCGTTGAGTCCGGGGCAGTCGCCACCGCTGGTCAGGATGCCGATTTTCATAGCTCAGAGGCCCTTCGTCGATGAAGCAGTGTTGAAGAGCGCCCCGTTGAGCCCACACCGATTCTACGGTTTTCTGTGACCCAGATGACAAATGGCCCCCCGTTCATGAACGGGGGGCCATTCTCGTCCCGGGTCTCCCCGGGCGGTTCCGCGGGTTACTTGACGCCGCGGTTCTGCAGGAAGCCCTGCAGGATGATGCGCTCGTCCTTGCCGTCGGGCAGGAGGAACCACGCGGCCAGGTAGACCACGAAGGCCGGGCCTGGCAGGAGGCAGAAGAGGAGATAGCCGATGCGGATCCAGGCCACGTCCACGCCGAACTTGGCGGAGAGCCCGCCGCAGACGCCGCCCACCCAGCGTTCCGGTCCACGCTTCAGGCCGAGGCCCCTGATGATGCTGAAGAACTTGTCCATGTCTCTAGCCTTCCGTGTCTGGCGTGCTTTGTCACGCGATGCCGGAGCCGCTGCCGGGCATCCGGTGGTGGTCGGTGTCCCCGTGGCCGGGGGCTTTACGGGCGGCGGCGGACAGGAGCCCGCCGATCACCAGGGCCACGCCGGTGCCGATCATGAGCCCGATCAGGACATAGCTCCCGTTCAGTGCCACCAGGCCCAGTTTGGAGACGATGATGAGACCTGCGAGGGCCATGATCAGCAGTCCCCACACGACGGTGCTGACGCGGGGCCCGCGGCGGCGCTCGTCGGAGACCGGAGCGGGGACAGGCGCGGTGACAGGGTCTGCCGAAGGCGCTGCCGCAGCGGTGGACTGCCACGGTCCGGCTGCCGCCTCATCTGCCGCCTTGTCTGCAGCCTTGTCCGCTGAGCGGTCCGTCGTGCGGTCCCCGACGCCGGGAGTTGCCCCGGGAGCGGCATCGAGCCGGTGCGTCTCGGGAAGCGCCGTGTTGAAGGTTTCGGTGCGGGGGAGTGCGGCGTCAGGGAGTGCGGTGTCATCGGGGTTCTCCTGTCCCGCGTCCCGGGGGAATTCGTGGGTGCTCATCAGAGACTTCCTTCCTGGACGGTGATGTTGCTAAAGGTTCCATCGAGTTCGATGACCAGAGGCTGACCGGGCTTGTCCCCGTGGTAGGTGTGAGCACCTTTGTCGGCCACATGGCCGGCGTCGGCGCCGTCCTGATCCAGGTTGGCGAAGGTCAGGTCGGAGCGGATCTCCACCGGGATGTTCTCCGGGATGATCAGGGTGAGGTTGCCGGCGGTGACGTCCACGGGGACCACCACCCGGCTCGTCAGGGGGGCTCCGCCGCCCAGACCGCTGAGGTCCACGGTTCCCTTGCCCCCGGTGAGGTCGAATCCCTGCCGGGCCTGCTCGACGCCTGCCGGGGTCCAGTCCTGGTTCTGGAAGTGCAGGCCCTCGGCGCGCGGTGCGATCGTGAAGAAGGCTCCGATGATCAGGCTCACCACGGCCAGGAACCCGAGGAACCCGGAGGTCCGGCCGCGGAGCCCGGCGATCAGGATGCCGAGACCCAGCACTGCCGCGCCGCTTGCCAGGATGACTGCGGTGGACGCTCCGCCCAGGTCGATGACGCGTGCCGCGTCCAGACCCTTGAGGGTTCCACCCACCAGCAGGGCGAGACCCACGAAGACGGCGACGAGTGCGCTGCCCGGACCTTGCCGGTGCCGGGGGACGCGTGGCGGCCGGGGCTGCACCGGAGGTGCAGCGAAGGCGGGTTCCGTCAGGGAGGGCGCCGGAAGGGGCGGGGCAGGCAGCGTCGTCGGCCCAGACTGGAAGGACGGCGTCGCCGGGCTCCAGGAGGGCGCGGCGGGGTGGACGGCGTCGTTCCTGCGGTCGGCTTCCGGGCTCGTCTCAGGTGCGACGGCCGCGGGCGACGACGTTCCGGCCGGAGATGCCTGCCCGGTCTGCTGCCACCACTCGTCAGCCGGTGAGCCGGCCGGAGGCGGAGTGCTGCCCGGCGCGGTGAAGCGCCGTGAGTCCTTGGCCCGCTGGCGCTGCACCAGGTAGTAGATGCCGAAGGCGAGGGCGCCCACCCAGAGGAGTGTCCAGAACAGGGCGTTGAGCCCGTTCCAGCCCCAGGCCCAGAAACCGCGGCCCAGGCCGGGCAGGCCGATCACGGTGGTGATGAGTGCGCCGGTCATGCCGCCGCTCCACCGCCCCGCGGCCGCTTCCTGAACGTGGATGCGGCCATCCGGCTCGGGGAGCAGTGCCCAGGCGATGCCGTAGGCGAGCACGCCGACGCCGGCGAAGACCGACAGGACGATGAAGATGCCGCGGACGATCAGCGGATCGATCCCGAAGCGTTCCGCCAGGCCGCTGCACACGCCACCCAGCCACCGATCGCTGCCGCGCCGGACGCCCAGGCTCCGGATCCAGGAGAAGAAGTCCTGGGACGCAGGTGACGTGCCGGGCGCCTGATGCGGGGCGCCCGTCCCCTGCTGACCGGCCTGCTGAGCCCCCTGCTGACCGGCCTCGGCCGTGGCCCCGGCGGGCTGCCGGGGCTCCTCTGGTGTGGTGCTGTGCGTGTTCATATCTCGATCCTCTCGTCCGGGGTGCTTTCCCCTCTACTGGGGGATACCCTGAAGCGCCCCTGAGAACGCCCTGAGATCCCCGGCCGCCCGGCCAGGGAGCCCCTGTTCCGTGGTTGGATTGATCGCATGAAGACAGCCGCCGAGCGCCCGCCCCTGGTCCGCAGCGGCGACCGCGTGATCGCCGGTGTCTGCGGCGGGCTGGCCGCGCATCTGGGCTGGCCGGTCAAGTTCGTGCGGCTCGGGATGATCGTCGCGGCGCTCGCGGGCGGCGCGGGTCTGGTCTTCTACGGCTGGCTGTGGACCATGGTCCCGACGGCGGACGAGGACGCACAGCGCAGGGCGCCCCGGCCGGCGTCGCCGATCGCTCCCGCGGTCAGCGCTCCCGAAGTCCCGCCCGACGGCGCGCAGACTGCCCAGGCTGCGTCGGGAGAAGGTGCGGGGACGGCTCGGAGACAGCCCTGGATCCCTCCGCAGCGCGGCCGGGACTGGACGATCCCCTACGGCAAGGAAGTCCTCCTGGGGGTGGGCCTGCTGCTGCTCGCGGCGATCCTCATCGCACGGCAGCTGGGGGTCGAGGTGCCCCTGGGCACTCTCATCCCGGTCGCTGCCATCCTGGGAGGTGCGGCCATCGCCTGGATGCAACTGGACGAGACCCGCCGGGCGCACCTCGTGGACCGCACCAAGGCAGATCAGGCCGGAGGCTGGGTGCGCCTGCTGGCCGGACTGGCCCTGGTGATGGCCGGGGTCCTGGTCATGGTCTCCGGCGCCGGATCCTGGGAACAGACGTGGCTCGCGCTGCTGGCATCGGTCACCGTCCTGGGTGGTGTGGGCCTGGTGCTGCTGCCCTGGGGACTGAGATTCTGGAAGGACTTCGAAGCCGAGCGGTCCGGGCGCATCCGGGAGACGGAGCGCGCGGAGATCGCGGCCCATCTGCACGACTCCGTGCTCCAGACGCTCGCGCTGATCCAGCGCCGCGCAGGCTCCGAACAGGACGTCGTGCGGCTGGCCCGTGCTCAGGAACGCGAATTGCGCACCTGGCTGTTCGGGGACACCAACCGCGACGCCGGCCTGCTGGCCGAGCGGATCAAGGCGGCCGCCGCCGAGGTGGAGGACACTCACGGATACGCCGTCGATGTCGTCTGCGTGGGTGATGCTCCCCTGAGCGAACGCCACGAGGCACTGGTCCAGGCGGCGCGAGAAGCGATGCTGAACGCGGTCAGGCACGGTGGTGGCGCGGTGTCCGTCTATCTCGAATGTTCGGACCGGGGCGCCGAGGTCTTCGTCAAGGACCGGGGACCCGGCTTCGACCCCGACGCCGTGCCCGCAGACCGGATGGGTGTGCGGGAATCCATCATCGGCCGGATGCAGCGTCACGGTGGCACGGCCGTGATCCTCAGCGATGAGGACGGCACGGAGGTGCGCCTGAGCCTGCCCGCGCCGCAGGGTCACGATGAGCCGGAACCCGCGAAACCAGAGCCACGGAATGGAGACCACGCATGACCGAACAGAACCCCGCCACGGAAGCCCGGACCACCGCCCGAGTGGTGATCGTGGACGATCACGCCATCTTCCGCTCGGGCCTCCGGGCCGACCTCGCGGACACCATCGACGTGGTGGGGGAGGCCGGTTCCGTGGATCAGGCGGTCGAGGTGATCTCCCGGGAGCTTCCCGACGTGGTGCTCCTGGACGTCCACCTGCCCGGCGGCCTGGGCGGGGGCGGGCGTGAGGTCCTCAACCGCTGCGCGCCGCTCCTGGGGCAGGTCCGTTTCCTGGCCCTGAGCGTCTCCGACGCCGCTTCGGATGTGGTGTCCGTGATCAGGGCGGGTGCTCGCGGGTACGTCACCAAGACCATCTCGGGGGAGGAGATCTCCGCCGCGGTGTACCGCGTGGCCGGCGGCGACGCCGTGTTCTCACCGCGTCTGGCGGGTTTCGTGCTGGACGCCTTCGGCACCGCGGTGGAGGACATCGCGGACGATGAACTGGACCGCCTCTCGGCCCGGGAACTCGAGGTCATGCGCCTGATCGCGCGTGGGTACAGCTACAAGGAAGTGGCCAAGGAGCTCTTCATCTCCATCAAGACCGTGGAGACCCACGTCTCGGCCGTGCTCCGCAAGCTGCAGCTCTCCAACCGGTACGAGCTGAGCCGCTGGGCCGCCGAACGCCGTCTCCTCTGAGCCGGGGCCACACCCGGGTCCCACCCGCGGCCCACGTCGGCCCAGCACGAACGTTCTCACAGCCGGCGCATAGCTTCGGCCGTCTCCGCGCACAGCGGATCCCTGCACTCTGAGGTGAGCAGTCCGCGACCGGCGGACCCGTCCCGAGGAGCACAGTGAACGTCCTTGCCCGGAGCGTAGGCAATGCCTTCCGCAACACCATCAGAACGACGGCGGTGGTGGCCGTCCTGGCGGTCGCCATCGGCCTCGCGCTGGCCATGCTCGTGGCCAACCAGGCCGTCGGGGACAAAGTCCAGGAGCTCAACGCCTCCGTGGGGACCGTCCTGACGGTCAATCCCGCGGGCGGCCAGGGGTTCGAAGGCGGCGGGGAGCCGCTGACCGCTGCCACGGCGAAGACCGCCGCGGCGGTGCCTCATGTGCAGTCCGTGGTGTCCACCAAGGCTCTGCGGCTGCGCACGGCCAGTTCGACGTCGTCCGCCACGCAGGGGCCCGGCTCGGGAGGGCCGGGTGGCCAGGGCGCCGCGGTGACCACTAGCCTCCAGCCCGCCATCGACGCCGGCACCCTCGGCAACCGCAACAACTCCGCCTCCACTGGGGGCACGGGGAACGGCGAGGCCACCCGGAACCGGACCTTCCAGCTGCCCATCACCGCCACCGGGACCGGGGCGGAAGTGGACAGCGCGGGCAAGGCCCTGAACATCACCTCGGGCGCCGGGCTCGGCGACTACATGAAGGCGAGCACCAAGGCCCTGGTCGGGGCCACGCTGGCCACCAAGAACAGCCTGAAGCCGGGCTCCACGTTCACGATCGACGGTAAGAGCTACACGGTGGCGGGCATCTTCGACGAGGGCACCGAGTTCGGGAACAACGCCGTCTACCTGACGCTGCCCCAGGCACAGGCGCTCGCGGGCACCACCGGCGAGGTGTCCAGCCTGATCGTGACCGTGGACTCCATGGCGAACGTCGACTCGACCCGCACCGCCCTGCAATCGGCGCTGGGCACGGACAAGGCCGATGTCACGCAGGGCCAGCGCAATCTGGCCACGGCCGTGAGCTCGCTGGACAGTGTCAAGAACATCTCGATGGTGGCCTTCGTCGCCTCGCTGGCCACGGCGGGGCTGGTGGTTCTGTTCATCATGGTCCTCCTCGTGCGGGAGCGCCGCCGGGAGATCGGCGTGCTGAAGGCGATCGGTGCTCCGAACCGCACCATCGGCCTCCAGTTCGTCCTGGAAGCCCTCGTCCTCGTGGCGCTCGGCAGCGTCGTCGGCGGTGTCATCGCCTCCTTCGCCAGCAGCGGGATCGCCTCGGCGCTCGTCAGCTCCAACACCGCCTCGGCAGCCGGATCCGTGGGCCGCCGGGGCCAGGGCGGTGGGTTCGGTCCCAGCGGCGGTGGCGGCGGCTTCCTGGGAGGCGCCAATCAGCTGCTGACCTCGGTCAACGCGACCGTTTCGCCGGGCGTGATCGCCCTGGGCATCGGTGCAGTGTTCCTCGTGGCCATCATCGGAGCCCTCGTCCCCGCGCTCCTGACAGCGCGCATCCGCCCCATCGAAGTCCTCCGAGGAGAGTAGTCATGATCGAAGTCAAGGACCTGGTCCGTCAGTTCACCTCGGGGGACCGCACCATCAAGCCGGTCAACGGTGTCAGTTTCACTCTGGAACGCGGGGCGTTCGCCTCGATCGTGGGCAAGAGCGGCAGCGGCAAGAGCACCCTGCTCTCGCTGCTCGGGGCTCTCGACAAGCCGACCAGCGGGGATGTCGTGGTGGACGGGGTGAGCCTGGCCGGACTGCCCGACTCGAAGCTCACCGCGTACCGCCGGAAGGACATCGGTTTCGTGTTCCAGCAGTTCAACCTGGTGCCCAATCTGAGCGCACTGGAGAACGTCATGCTGCCCATGGAGTTCGCGGGCCTCGGCCGCGCCGCGCGCAAGACCAGGGCTCAGGCCCTTCTGGAGCGTGTCCAGCTGGATCCGGAGAAGCACCTCCGCAAGGCCAACCGGCTGTCCGGCGGTGAACAGCAGCGCGTGGCGATCGCCCGGGCACTCGGCAACGAGCCCAAGCTGATCCTGGCCGACGAACCGACCGGCAACCTCGACGAACAGACCGGCGAGCACATCGTGGAACTGCTCAGTTCACTGAGCTCGGAGAGCCGGACCACCGTCCTGGTGGTCACGCATGACCGGGGACTGGCGCAGAAGACGCAGCGGCGCTTCCGCTTGCAGCAGGGCGTCCTGCGGGAGGAGGCGCCGGCGGGGGCCTGACGCTGGTCGGCTGCTCACCGGCGGCTCACCGGCGACGACGGCGGCGCCCTCCATTGGGGGGAGGGTGCCGCCGTACCGGTCCAGACGCCCCCTTGACAGTTCAGTCGATCAGTTGACATTTTGTTCCTGGGCGCGGTGGAGCGGCGTAAAAGCCGCCCTCCGCCGTCGGAGCCCTCACATCTCGCCAACCCATGAGAACTCAGGAGCACAGCCATGACCGATCGTCAGGACCCATCGATCCTGCCCAGCCGGCGGACCATCCTCGGAGGCGGCCTCGCCGTCGCCGGCCTCACCGTGGCAGGGGTCGTCGCCGCACCGGCCGCCCAGGCCGCGTCGTATGTCCGTCCCGTGAAGGACCCTGCCGCCCACCCGATCACGGCGCAGTGGCGCCAGCCCGGCTCCTGGGCCGCCGGATATCACACGGGAGTCGACATCGGGTGCCCCGTCGGCACTCCGGTGTATGCGACCATCGGCGGCGACGTCCGCACCGGCCGGGCCAATTGGGGCGCGGCCTACGGCACCATGATCCTCATCAATGACAACGTCGACGGCTCGGACTGGGGGTACTGCCACCTCTCGCGTTCGGTGGTGAGCGAGGGACAGCGCGTCGCCACCGGCCAGTTGATCGGCTACTCGGGCAACACCGGGAACACCACCGGGCCGCACCTGCACCTGGAACGCCGCCCGCGCTACGGCGGCTACGGCACGGACAAGAACCCCAACCTCTGGCCGTGAGCCGGCCCTGAGGTTCCCGGGCTTCGTGAAAGGGCCACGTTCCCGGCCCCCGAAGGAATGCCTGAATCCCCGAACGCGTTCCGGTGGATGTGACGGACACTCAACCTCAGTGGGAAGCCAGCGCTTCCGCCGTGTTGGACCTCTCCGAGGGTGAAGCCCTTCCCTGGGCTTCACCCTCGGTCTGGTTCCTGGTGCTCTCCGGAGCCGTGGTCCTGCGCTGGAACGCGGAGGAGAGGACTCTGCCCGCCTCCGCGGCCGTGTTCATCCGCCAGACGGCCCGGTTCAGGGCCAGGGCCGTGCCAGCGAGCCGCGTGCTCCAGGTCGATCTGGCGGAACTGAGCGGTGCCGCACTGCCGGAGCCCGCCATCGTGCACGACTTCAACGCCCGGCACCACGGTGTCACCGACTTCATCGCCGCCTGCCCCTTGAGCGGCAAGCCGACGGTGCGCGACTTCAACCGCGGGTACGGGCACCTGATCGGCGGAGCGATGCTCGTCTCCCTGGCGACCGAGGATCCCCTTGCGGTCTGGGACCCGGGGGTGTGCCGGGCCGCCTCCGCCATCCGCCAAGATCCGGGGCATCCCTGGACCCTTCTTCAGCTGTCCCGGCTGGCGCTCCTGAGCCGTTCGGCGCTGGCCGAACGTTTTCGTGAGCAGACCGGTGCCACGCCCATGCAGTACGTGCGCCAGGAGCGCCTCGCCCGTGCCGCCCATCTGCTGCGGCACGGTGATCAGCAGATCAGCCAGATCGCCGCGAGCGTCGGCTACGCGTCCGATGCGGCGTTCGTCCGGGCGTTCTCCGCAGAGCTGGGCACGACGCCCGGCCGCTGGCGCGCCTCCGCGGGCTGAGCGGGCAGGGCGGCGAAGCCGACGCCGGCCAGCACCGCCGCCGTCGCCGCAGTGAGGAAGACCGCGGCCAGTCCGGAGTGGTCCAGGAGCAGACCGCCGACGACGGCGCCCAGCGTGATCGCCGCCTGGAACGCGGTGACCTGGAGACTCACTGCGGCTTCCGCGTCGTCCGGTTCGACCGTGGTGACCCAGAGCTGGGTGGTCACTGGCACCAGATTGAACCCCAGACCCCAGGCGAAACTCGCCACGGTGAGCGACGCCGTCGTCCCGCTCTGGGAGGCCAGCAGGAGCGAGGCCGCCAGGACGAACGGCCCGAGGGACACCGCGAAGCGCAGCCTGCGCGAGATGGCGCCTGCCAGGATGTTCCCCAGGAGGCCACCCACGCCCCACAGCAGGAGAAGCCAGCCCAGGGAGCCCGGGTCCACCATCTCGATCGCCAGTCTGACGTAGGGGTACGCGGTGAAGTTCGCGAAGGCGGCCAGTCCCACGCAGAGGATGCCGATCATGAGGCGCCGATGGCCGACGGCCCTGCGCAGCATGGCGAATCCGGCGGAGGGATGGGCCGGGACGGACGGCAGGGTCAGCGCGAGCGTGAGCGTGGCGAGGACGCCGATGGCGGCAGCCGCCCAGAAGACCTGTCGCCAGCCGAGCGCGGTCCCGCCGACGGCGGCGAGCGGCATGGCTGCGATGGTCGCGACGCTGGTTCCGGTCGCCAGGGCCGTCGAGACCAGAGCGGCGCGCGACGGGACGATTCGGACGCCGGCCCCGAAGGCGAGCGACCAGTAGCCCGCGATCGCCACGCCCAGCGCCAGCCGCCCGAGCAGCAGAACGGGGAAGGACGGGGCGACGGCCACCAGGACGTTCGCCACGGTGCCCACCCCCAGGAGGGCGATCAGGACGCGGCGGCGATCGGTGCGGGGCACCAGGCTGGCGAGGCTCGGAGCCGTCAGCGCGCCGGCCAGCGACGTGGCTGCGACGGCCAGACCCGCGGTGCCGTCGCTGATCCGCAACTCGGCGGCGATCAAGGGCAGCACGCTCGCCGGGAGGAACTCGCTGGCCACCAGCATCGTGATGCCGAGGGCCAGGGCGGGGATCGCGAACGGTGCACGTCGAAGAGCTGTGGCTGTCATGAAGTCCACTGTGCCGGGCGGAGGCCCGCCCGGATTGACCCGGCGTCCGCGGTGATTGCCCGGGCGTCCGTGAAAACACGACCGCCCCGCACCGTGTGTCACGGTACGGGGCGGTCTGCGGTCGCGGCGCGGCCGCTGAGGTTCAGGCGGCCTTGCCGAGGAACTCCTGCAGGCGGCGGACGCCCTCGGCCAGATCGTCATCGCCCAGTGCGTAGCTCAGGCGGAGGTAGCCGCTCGGGCCGAACGCCTCACCCGGCACCACGGCCACCTCGACCTCATCGAGGATGAGGGCCGCCAGCTCGGCGCTGGTCTGCGGCGTGACGGTCCCGCCCGCGGCGGTGGGGAACGACTTGCCCAGCAGTCCGCGGACATCCGCGTAGGCGTAGAAGGCGCCCTTCGGCGTCGGGCATTCCACGCCCTCGATCGCATTGAGGCCGGCCGTGATCGCCTGACGACGGCGGTCGAAGGCCACCTTCATCTCGTCCACCGCGGTCAGCGGGCCGGAGACGGCGGCCAGGGCGGCGATCTGCATGATGTTGGAGACGTTGCTCGTGGCATGCGACTGGAGATTGGTCGCCGCCTTGATGACATCGGCAGGGCCGATCATCCAGCCCACGCGCCAGCCGGTCATGGCGTACGTCTTGGCCACGCCGTTCAGGATGACCACCTTGTCGCCCAGCTCCGGCGCCGCGGCCGCGATCGACGTGAACGGCACACCGTCATAGGTCAGGTGCTCGTAGATCTCATCCGTGACCACCCAGAGGCCCTTGGAAGCCGCCCAGGCGCCGATCTCGGCGACCTGCTCCGGCGAGTACACGGCGCCCGTCGGGTTGGACGGCGAGACGAAGAGCAGCACCTTGGTGTTCTCGGTCAGCGCGGCTTCAAGATGCTCCACGGTGACCAGGTAACCCTGCTCCGGTCCGGCGAAGACCTCGACGGGCACACCGCCGGCCAGCCGGATCGCCTCCGGGTAGGTGGTCCAGAAGGGGGTGGGGACGATCACCTCGTCGCCCGGATCCAGGAGCGTGGCGAAGGTGTTGTACACCGCCTGCTTGCCGCCGTTGGTCACCAGGACCTGGGAGGCGTCCACCTGGTAGCCGGAGTCGCGGAGCGTCTTCTCGGCGATGGCCTGCTTGAGCTGGGGCAGTCCGCCGGCGGGGGAGTAGCGGTGGTATGCGGGATTCCGGGCGGCCTCGATCGCGGCGTCCACGATGTAACCGGGGGTGGGGAAATCCGGCTCACCCGCCCCGAAACCGATCACCGGGCGGCCCGCGGCCTTGAGGGCCTTGGCCTTCGCGTCCACCGCGAGGGTGGCGGATTCGGCGATGGAGGAGATGCGTCGGGAGATGCGTGAAGAGGGCATGGGGCGGTCCTTCGCGTGTTTTTCAGCGTGATCCCGGGGTCAACCGGCACTTCCCAGCTTAGGCGGACGTGCTCGTTGAGGCACAGCCGGGAGCTGCGATGAGTCCCACTTAGACGTTTGCCCACATCTTGCGTATAGTTGTACCTCGGTGTTGGAAGCCGCAAGGCCATCCGACTCCATAGGGTAGTGGCGCAATTGGTAGCGCAGCGGTCTCCAAAACCGCAGGTTGCAGGTTCGAGTCCTGTCTGCCCTGCGCATGGTTAGCTCCAGGCGTCAGCCGAGAAGACCACAGCACCAGCACTGAGGCTTGCCGAACGGTAGCCGCACGGGTTCGTCAGAACAAGCACGGCAAAGAAGAGCGAGGGAACAGTGACCGATACGGCCGCGAACGACGCTCAGGGCCGTCCTGCCAAGAGTGGCGGGAAAAAGAGCAAGAAGCTGGGCTTCTTCGCTCGTATCGCCCTGTTCTTCCGTCAGATGATCGGCGAGCTGAAGAAGGTCGTCACTCCGACCCGCTCCGAGCTCCTCAACTACACGCTGGTGGTCCTGGTCTTCGTGGCGATCGTCATGCTGATCGTCACCCTCCTGGACCTCGCCTTCGGCGTGGGCGTCGGATGGGTGTTCGGCGGCACGGGTTCCACGGAACGCTGACCGACTGACTTTCCGCAGGCTGCCGGATCAGCCTCCGCAAGGAGGCTGAGATGGCTGCCTGTGGAATTGAGCCATTTAAGTGGGATGTCCTCTGAGTGGCTCAGCCACCACGAGCGTGCCCACGCTTGCAATGCACTAACGACGAAGCAGGAGACCACGTGTCTGAGCAGGAGCTCGAATTCAGCGAGACCGTCAACCAGGACGTCGCCCCGGAGTCCGAGGACGCCGTCGAGGCGGACACTGCTGCGCCCGAAACCCTGGACGCCGAGGCTGAGGAAGCCGACGCTGAGGAAGCGGAGCACGTCGGCGAGGCTGACACCGAGGAAGACGCCGACGTCGCGCCCGAGGCGCCTGCTGAGGACCCCCTCGAAGCCTTCAAGGCCAAGCTCCGCCGCCAGGAAGGCGACTGGTACGTCGTCCACACCTACGCCGGTTACGAGAACCGCGTGAAGACCAACCTTGAGACCCGCGTCCAGACCCTGGACATGGAGGACTACATCTTCGAGATCCAGGTCCCCATGGAAGAGGTCGTGGAGATCAAGAACGCGCAGCGCAAGGTCGTCACCCGCGTGCGCATCCCGGGCTACTGCCTGGTCCGCATGGAGCTCACGGACGCCTCCTGGGGCGCCGTCCGCCACACGCCCGGCGTCACCGGCTTCGTGGGCAACGCCCACAACCCGGTCCCGCTCAAGCTGGACGAGGTCGTCTCCATGCTGGCTCCGGTCATCGAGCAGGAGCAGGCCGAGCAGCAGGGCGGCAAGCAGGCCCGCGTGGCCGCCGCGCCGGTCAACGTGGACTTCGAGGTCGGCGAGTCCGTGATCGTGAAGGAGGGCCCGTTCGAGACCCTGCCCGCCACGATCTCCGAAATCAAGATCGAGTCCCAGACCCTGGTGGTCCTGGTCTCCATCTTCGAGCGCGAGACCCCGGTCACGCTCGCGTTCAACCAGGTCACCAAGATCTGACAACCCGAGATTTCGTTCCTGCGGCGCGCTGCTTTCGCGGCGTGGGAACGTCCGGTCGCCTCGCCAGGGCGGCCAACCAGCTGAGGCGCACTCCTGTTCCTCAGTAAGCACATGAGAGAAGGACCCTACATTGGCTCCCAAGAAGAAGGTCACCGGCCTCATCAAGCTGCAGATCCAGGCAGGTGCCGCCAACCCGGCCCCTCCGATCGGTCCCGCGCTTGGTCAGCACGGTGTCAACATCATGGAGTTCTGCAAGGCGTACAACGCTGCGACGGAATCCCAGCGCGGCAACGTCATCCCCGTCGAGATCACGGTGTACGAGGATCGCTCGTTCACCTTCATCACCAAGACCCCGCCGGCTGCTGAGCTCATCAAGAAGGCCGCAGGCGTGGCCAAGGGCTCTGCAACCCCCCACACCGTCAAGGTCGCCAAGCTGACTCAGGCACAGGTCGAGGAAATCGCCACCGCCAAGCTGCCCGACCTCAACGCCAACGATGTCCAGGCTGCTGCCAAGATCATCGCCGGCACCGCTCGCTCCATGGGTATCACGGTCGAGTAATCACGGCCTCTGGCCATCCGCCGGTTCGCCGGCACTTCGAAATTCATTGAGCCCCGTGCAACGACGGGGCAGTGGCAGGGCCGAGCGCGGTCCGCAGACCACAACTGCACAAGGAGAAATACGCAGCATGGCAAAGCGCAGCAAAGCATATGAGGCAGCCGCCGCCAAGATCGACGCGGAGAAGCTTTACGCTCCCGCCGAGGCGGTAACCCTGGCCAAGGAGACCAACCCCTCCAAGTTCGACGCGACCGTCGAGGTGGCTTTCCGCCTGGGTGTCGACCCCCGTAAGGCCGACCAGATGGTCCGCGGCACGGTCAACCTGCCGCACGGCACCGGTAAGACCGCCCGCGTCCTCGTGTTCGCCACGGGTGACAAGGCCGAGGCCGCACTGGCCGCAGGCGCCGACTTCGTCGGTTCCGACGACCTGATCGAGAAGATCTCCGGTGGCTGGACCGACTTCGACGCCGCCGTCGCGACCCCCGAGCTCATGGGCAAGGTCGGTCGTCTCGGTAAGGTCCTGGGTCCGCGTAACCTCATGCCGAACCCCAAGACCGGCACCGTGACCCCGGACGTGGCCAAGGCTGTCAACGACATCAAGGGCGGCAAGATCGACTTCCGTGTCGACAAGCACTCCAACCTCCACTTCATCATCGGCAAGGCCAGCTTCGACGCTGAGAAGCTCATCGAGAACTACGCCGCCGCTCTGGAAGAGGTGCTTCGTCTGAAGCCGACCGCCGCCAAGGGCCGTTACATCCAGAAGGCCACCGTGGCCACCACCTTCGGCCCCGGCATCTCCGTGGACCCGAACGTGACCAAGGTCGTCCTCGGCGCCTAGTCGCCCCTCGCAGGCCACGCCTGCAGGACCTCACCTGACAGAGGCCGCCCAGCATCGCTGGGCGGCCTCTGGTGTTTCCGGCTGCCGTGATGCCTCGGAGGCGGGCGATGGTGTGCGGGTTAGGGTGGGAGCATGACCGAGCACACCTTCAGCATCGAACGGCTGGTTCTGACCGAGTCCCTGGAATCTCCGGATGCCGGGGACTTCCTGGCGGTGTGTGAGCTGAGCGACGCCCTCGTGCTGCGGTTGCGGGGGAACCTGGACCTGGCCAGTCCGAACAGCGCACGTCTCATCATGTGGCGGGACACGGAGTACGCGCGGCTGGACGTCTACTTCGTCCGGATGGAAGGGCGCGTGGCCGCCCGGGCCTGGATCCATCTCCCGCTCAAGGACAATCTGGAGACGGCCTGGCTGAGCATCGGCGTCCACCCCGATTTCGAAGGCCGCGGTCTCGGCCGCGCGCTGGCCGATCACCTGGAGTCCGTGGCGCGGGCGGCAGGGCGCACGGTGGTCCAGATGGGAACCGAACATCCGGTCGGCGGCCCGGACGACGACGGCGAGCAGCTCCTGCCGCCCACGGGCAGCGGAAGCGTCCCGGCGGGGTCGCGGGCGGTCCGGTTCGCGCTGAACCGGGGCTATGAGCTGGTGCAGGTGGAGCGGACGAGCGTGCTCGAGGTGTCCGAGGAGTCTCGCCGGGCGGCCCATGCCCTCTTCGAAGAGGCGGAGGCCCGGGCCGCGGAGAACTATGAACTCGTCACGTGGTTCGACGGGACCCCGGAGGAGTACGTCGCGGATCTGGTCCGGCTCTCCACCAGCATGTCCACGGAGATCCCGCTCGGAGGGCTGGAACTCGGCGAGGAGGCCTTCGACGAGGCCCGGGTCCGGGAGATCGACACGCGCCGCCGTGACGGTGGGGTCCGTGCGGTGACCACCGCGGCGCGCAACCGTTCCACGGGGGAGCTGGCCGGATACTCGGTGCTCGAATACGTTCCTGACCATCCCGAGGTGGCCGAGCAGGACAACACCCTGGTGCTTCCCGATCACCGCGGGCACGCGCTGGGCCAGTGGATGAAAGCCGCCAACTTCGAGCGGCTGCTGGAGGCGTTCCCCGCGGTGCGCCGGATCTACACCTACAACGCGGACGAGAATCAGCACATGCTTGCTATAAACATCGCGATGGGCTTCCGCCCGGCCGGCCACGATGGCCAGTGGCAGGCGCATCTGGGCCGGGGGTCGAGGGAAGGGGACAGGGCATGACCATCAGGATCGAGCAGCTGTGGATCCCCGACACCCTGGACGGCCCGGACGCGGAGGACTTCCTGGCGGCCGTGGACGTCTCCCGGCGGGTCCGGCTGGCCACCTGGGGGAGCGATGACCTCGCGTACACCCCGCTGGAGAAACTCTACGAACTGCGGGACCCCTATGAGCGGCAGGTGCTGCTGACCGCGACCCTGGACGGCGTCATGGTGGGGGTCGCGGACATCTCGCTGCCGCTCCTGGGCGACATCGACGTCGCGGAGTTCACGCTGGACATCCTGCCGGAGGCTCAGGGCCACGGTGTGGGCCGCGAGCTCATCCGGGCGGCTGAGCAGTTCGCCCGCTCGGAGGGCCGCCGGCATCTCCTGGTGGACACGAACCACCCGGCGGCCAGCCTCGGGGACACGGAGGACAGCCTGCAGCCGGACAGCGGCCCGGGCTTCGTGCCCCTCGCGAGCCGCTCCGTGGACTTCGCCCAGCGCAGCGGGTACAGCCTGGAACGGATCGAACAGTTCAGCTCCTGCGCGCTGCCCCTGGACACGGTGCTGGAAGGCCGGCTGGCGGCGGAGGCGGAAGCCGCGAATGACGGCCGGTACCGTCTGCATCATTGGCGGGACCGCTGCCCTGAGCGCTGGCTGGCCGACATGACGGCGCTGGACTCCTCCGCGGAGGACCTCACCCTTGCGGCGGCCGCGGATGCCGGGGTCCCCGCCGCCGTCTGGGAGGACTACGACGTCGAGGCGCTGCGGAGGGCGGAGGAGATCGCCATGGCGCAGGGCCGGCGGACGGTGGTCACCGCCGTCGAGCACGTCGAGACGGGTGTCCTGGTCGGCGTCACGACCATCAGTGTCCTGCCGCAACGGCAGGACGTGGTCTTCCAGGACGAGACCCATGTGCGGCTGGCGCATCGCGGCAACAAGCTGGGCCTGCTGCTGAAGATCTCGAACATGCAGCAACTGCAGGACCTGTTCCCGGACGTCCGGGTGATCTACACCTGGAACGCGCTGGAGAATCGGTACCTGCTCACGGTGAACCAGCAGCTGGGTTTCCGGACCGCCGGGGTGACCGGGCTGTGGCAGAAGCAGCTTCCCGACCTGCGGCAGCCTCACCTGAGCTGAGCCGTCGGGCGCCGATTTGCTCCGCCAGCACGGTCTCCCGTAAGCTTGAACCACCAAAGACCGTCGGTTGTTGGATATCCCTGTGCGTTTCTGCCTGGCAGAGCCCTGCGGATCTCCATCGAAGGACCCTTCAGCATAAGGGCGGCCGGCGCAGGTGACCTGAGCGAGAAGTTCTTCTTCCACGCCCCGTGCGCCTGCGCGGGGCGTTTTTTGTTGGTGCCCCTGAGTACCTGATGCGCGGCTCACGCCGCGAGCAGCGAGGACCTTCCTGACCGGCCTGATTCCCCGGAAGGAGGGTTATGACAACGCCGAACAAGGTGGCCGCAGTTTCTGAGATCACCACCGATTTCAAGGAATCGACCGCCGCTGTCCTGACCGAATACCGCGGGCTCTCTGTCGCACAGCTCAAGGAGCTGCGTCGTTCCCTGGGCGCGGAGACCAAGTACTCCGTCGTCAAGAACTCCCTGACCGCGATTGCAGCCAAGGAAGCCGGTGTCGACGCGTTCGACGGCCAGCTCGCAGGCCCCACCGCAATCGCTTTCATCAAGGGCGACGCCGTTGCTGCCGCGAAGAGCCTCACGGACTTTGCCAAGGCCAACAAGCAGCTGGTCATCAAGACCGGTTTCTTCGAGGGCAAGGCTCTTAACGCTTCGGAAGTTGCCGCTCTGGCCGCTCTCGAGTCCCGTGAGCTGCAGCTCGCGAAGGTCGCCGGTGTCCTCAAGGCCCCGGCTGCCGCAGCTGCCCGCATCATTGATGCCCTGCGCATCAAGCTCGAAGAAGAGAACGGCGCTCCGGCGCCCGCCGCTGAGGAAGCACCTGCCGAGGCTCCGGCCGAGGCCGCTTCCGAAGAGGCCTGATCCTCTTCTCCCCACCCACACACTGTGGTGCGCAGGCACCAACTACAGGAAGGACGCCAATCATGGCGAAGCTCAGCAACGAAGAGCTCATTGAAGCTTTCAAGGAACTGACCATCATCGAGCTCTCCGAGTTCGTCAAGCTGTTCGAGGAGACCTTCGAGGTCACCGCGGCTGCTGTTGCCGTTGCCGGCCCCGCCGGTGGCGCTGCTGCTGAAGAGGCTGAAGAGAAGACCGAGTTCGACGTCGTTCTCGAAGCCGCTGGCGACAAGAAGATCGGTGTCATCAAGGAGGTGCGCGCCCTGACCTCCCTCGGCCTGAAGGAGGCCAAGGACCTGGTCGACGGTGCTCCCAAGGCCGTCCTCGAGGGCGTCAACAAGGAGACCGCCGAGAAGGCCAAGGAGCAGCTCGAGGCTGCCGGCGCCACGGTTTCCGTCAAGTAGCACTTGCTGCTGGTCGGTTCCCCGCTCCTCTGAGGAGCGGGAGACTGTCTGCTTCGGAAGGTCCCGTCCACTTCGGTGGGCGGGACCTTCCGCGTTAATCACCGCGAGGAGTCTCCGCTCGCGGGAACCTCCGGTGAACAATTCAGGAATCGTTTCACAACTCCTTCCCAGGGCTGCGGCAGCGGCCTAGACTGGCGCTCTGGGCCCCCGGCCCGCTGCTCGTGCCTGCCGGCCGGGCGTCAATCCATCGTCACCCCGCAGAGGTTACCCATGAGTGAAACCAGCACCGTCAGCCGCCGTGCCATGCTGAGCGCCGCCGTCGTCGCGGGCTCCAGCGCCGGAGCCCTCCTCGCCGCCGCTCCCGCCGAAGCCAGCCCGGGCCGGGGTGCCAAGCGCTTCCGCCTGACCGTGCTCGGGACCACGGACCTGCACAACAACGTCTTCAACTGGGATTACTTCAAGGACGCCGCGTACTCGGACAAGGCCGGCAATCAGATCGGCATCGCTCAGGCCTCTTCGCTGATCAAGGCGGTCCGCGCCGAACGCGGTGAGTCCAGCACCCTGACCATCGACGCCGGGGACACCATCCAGGGCACGCCCCTCGCCTATTACTTCGCCAAGATCCGTCCGGCCTCCCGCACGGTGAAGCATCCGATGGCGCTGGCCATGAACGCGGTGGGCTATGACGCGGTGGCACTCGGGAATCACGAGTTCAACTACGGCATCGACCACCTGCGGACCTGGGAGCGCCAGCTGACCTTCCCGGTCCTGGGCGCCAACGTCCACGTGGCGGGCCGGGCGGCGCGTGCCTTCAGCCCCTACGTGCTCAAGCGGGTCCGGGCGTCCGCGGGCTGGGTGACGGTGGGCATCGTGGGCTTCGTGACCCCGGGCTGCGCGCTGTGGGACAAGCACAACGTCGAAGGCAAGCTCGACTTCAACGGGATCGTGGAGGAGGCGAAGAAGGTCATCCCCGAGGTGCGGGCCGCCGGCGCGGACGTCGTGATCGTCTCCTGCCACTCCGGCGCGACCCCGGGTTCCTCCTACGGGGATGCTCTGCCGTTCCCGGAGAACGCCTCCAGCCAGCTTGCCGAAGAGGTGCCCGGCATCGACGCCATCCTGGTCGGCCACGCGCACCAGGAGATCCCGGAGCGTTTCGTCACCAACAAGGCCACGGGCCGCCAGGTCCTGCTCACCGAACCACTGCGCTGGGGCATGCGTGTCTCGGTCATGGACCTGGACCTCGTCAAGGACCGTGGCCACTGGAAGGTCGAGTCCGCTCACTCGCACCTGCTGGACGCCAAGACCGCGCCCGAGGATCCCGCCGTGGTCCGGGCCGTCACCTCGGCCCACCGCGAGGCCGTGAAGTACGTCAACACCGCCATCGGCTCGTCCACCGCGCCGCTCTCCACGGCCACGGCCTGCTGGGAGGACAGCGCGGCGATCGACGCCATCAACTTCGTCCAGGCGACCCGCGTCAAGGCCGAACTGGCAGGCGGCCCGAACGCCGGGCTGCCCGTGCTGTCGATCGCCGCGCCCTTCTCACGCTCGGTCGACGTGGCGGCGGGCCCGCTGACGATCCGGGACATCGCGGGACTCTACATCTTCGACAACACGCTGCTCAGCATCAAGCTCACCGGAGCCCAGGTCAAGGCGTACCTCGAGTGGACCGCGACGTACTACAAGACGGTCACGGGAACCACGGTGGCGGCCGCCGATCTGACCAACGCCCCGACGGCACTGGCTCCCGCGGGAACTCCGGACTACAACTACGACATCGTCTTCGGCCTGGACGCGCCGCTGGAGTACGCCATCGACGTCGCGCGCCCGGCAGGCCAGCGCATCCAGGGGCTGAGCTACGGGGGAGCGCCGGTGGCCGACGGCATGGAATTCGCCCTGGCCATCAACAACTACCGGCAGAGCGGCGGCGGCAGCTTCCCGGGTGTCACCCAGGCCCCCGTGCTGACCAACAGCCAGCAGGAGATCCGCCAGCTCATGATCGACTACGTGGTGGAGCACGGCGTCCTGGATCCGGCGGTGTTCGCCCGGAACGACTGGAAGCTGGTGGCCAACGGCCAGCCGCTGACCGTCACCGCCTGACGGGACGTCCGCCGCAACGCGAGAGGCCGGTTGAGCGCGGTCCAGATCACTGGATCCATGCTCAACCGGCCTCTCGCGTCACAGCACCGGTGGCTCGGTCGCGGTGATTCAGCAGCGGTCGTTCAGTCGCGGTAGAGGAGAAGAGCCTCACCCTGGCCGCCACCGCCGCAGAGCGCCACCGCGGCCTTGCCCTGGCCGCGGCGCTTCAGCTCGAAAGCCGCGTGCAGGGCCAGGCGCGCACCGGAGGCGCCGATGGGATGGCCGAGGGCGATCGCCCCACCGTGGATGTTGCAGCGCTCCAGCGGGTAATCCAGGTCCTTGAGCGACTGGACCGCCACGGACCCGAACGCCTCGTTGATCTCGATGAAGTCCAGGTCCTCGGTCTGCCACCCGGCCCGGTTCAGGGCCGCCTGGATCGCGTGCGAGGGCTGCGAGTGGAGCGAATTGTCAGGCCCCGCCACCTGGCCGGGGCTGCCTACGACGGCCAGGTAGTCCAGGCCGTGCTCCTCGGCGTACTTGCGGGAGGACAGGACCAGCGCCGAGGCGCCGTCGGAGAGCGGCGAGGAGTTGCCGGCCGTGATGGTCCCGTCCGTGGCGAAGGCCGCCTTGAGGCCGGCCAGGGTCTCCAGGGTGGTTCCGGCCCGGACGCCTTCGTCGGTGTCCACGATCAGCGGATCGCCCTTGCGCTGGGCGATGCTCAGCGGTGCGATCTCCTCGGCCAGGACCCCTGCCGCGATGGCGTCGGCCGCCCGGTTGTGGGATGCGGCGGCCACTTCGTCCTGGGAACGGCGGTCGATGCCGAGGGTGAGGTTCAGGCTTTCGGTGGACAGGCCCATGGACTGGCCGTCGAAGGCATCCGTGAGGCCGTCGTGCGCCGCGTGGTCGAGCGCCTGCACGGTGCCGTAGTTCCAGCCCTGGCGGGAGCCGGGCAGCAGGTGCGGAGCGCGCGTCATGGATTCCTGCCCGCCGGCCACGACGACGTCGGCCTCGCCCGAGCGGATGAGGCGTGCCGCATCGATCACGGCGGTGAGTCCGGACAGGCAGACCTTGTTGACGGTCACCGTGGGCACGTTCCAGCCGAGGCCGGCTCCCACCGAGCTCTGACGGGCGGGATTCTGTCCGGCCCCGGCCTGGAGCACCTGCCCCATGATGACGGCCTGAACGTCCTCCGGGTCGATCCGCGCGCGCTCCACGGCGGCCTTGATGGCGTGGCTGCCGAGCTGGACGGCGGTCTTGCTCGCGAGCTGTCCGTTCAGCCGGCCCTGCGGTGTGCGGGCAGCGGCGAGGATGACAACGTCATTGTTGTTTTCAGTGCTGGACATGGGCCTTCGCTTTCGTGATGTGGTTCTCCACCAAGGCTATCGCGTGGTGGCACCCGTCGGTCCGGGCTGAGAGGATGGGCCTGAGAGGATGAGCCAGACAGCAGGGGATGAAAGACGTTGAAGGAGGGCCCTGTGTCCGATCCACGCGAGGCGGCAGGTGCGGGCGCCGTGGCCGACCCGGGTGCCGTGACCGACCAGCAGGCCCGGGTCCGGGACGCGGCGGCGGCGCGTGGGCTGGAGATCGAGATCCGGGAACGGCCCGCGGCAGGGTCGCTGCCGGAGGCCGCGGCGCTGCTGGGCATCCCGCCGTCGGGCATCGTCAAGACGCTCGTGGTGAAGCGCTCGGACGGAACCTACCTGTTCGCCCTGGTCCCGGGCGGCCGGGCCATCTCCTGGCCCAAGCTCCGGGCGGTGGTGGGCGTGAACAAGCTCCGTCTGCCGGACGCGGAGCTGGCATTCGAGGCCACCGGGTACGTCCGGGGCACCATCACACCGGTCGGGAGCACCACGGACTGGCCGGTCTTCGCGGACGAGTCGATCGTGGGCCGGAGGGTCGCCCTGGGTGCCGGAGCGCACGGTTACAGCCTCTTCGTCGAGGCCGACGAATTGATCCGCGCCTATGGGGCGACGGTCGCGGACATCACGGTCCCGGAGGACTGACGGCGGCTCGCCGGGCGATGGCCCGGCTTGACTCGGGCACCGTGACTGCGGTAGACATATTCGTTTCTGTCCTGTATCGTGGATATTTGCGTCTTCCCTCTGTACCTTCGGCCTTCATATAGCGGTGGGCTGGTCGTGTCTGTGGCATTTAAGCAAAGAGTGCTTATGCCGCTCTACGATCCCGGGTCATATAGCGGTCCCGGTCAGGTGGTGCCAAGCGTGTCGCGCGCTTAGCACAGTCCATGGGGGAGGGCTGTTCAGCCCGAAGGTCTGTGGAAGGAACCCTCTTGGTCGCCTCGAGCACCCCAAACAATGAAACCGCTACCACTGATGGTGCGACTCGTCGCATCTCATTCGCGAAGATTCACGAGCCGCTTGACGTCCCGAATCTGCTCGCACTCCAGACGGACAGCTTTGACTGGCTGGTAGGGAACGAGCGCTGGCAGGCCAAGGTCGCCGCCGCTGTCGAAGCCGGCGACGAGTCCGTCGCCACGACGTCCGGCCTGGCCGACATCTTCGAAGAGATCTCCCCGATCGAGGATTTCCAGGGCACCATGTCCCTGAGCTTCTCCGATCCGGAGTTCTACGAGCCCAAGTACACCATGGCCGAGTGCAAGGATCGCGATGCGACCTACTCCGCCCCGCTGTACGTCAAGGCTGAGTTCATCAACAACAACACGGGCGAGATCAAGCAGCAGACCGTGTTCATGGGTGACTTCCCGCTGATGACGGAGAAGGGCACCTTCGTGGTGAACGGCACCGAGCGTGTCGTCGTCTCGCAGCTGGTCCGTTCTCCCGGCGCCTACTTCGAGAAGTCGCCGGACAAGACCAGTGACAAGGACATCTACTCGGCCCGCATCATCCCGTCCCGGGGTGCCTGGTTCGAGCTCGAGATCGACAAGCGCGATCAGGTCGGCGTCCGTCTGGACCGTAAGCGCAAGCAGTCCGTCACGGTGCTGCTGAAGGCTCTCGGCTGGACCGAAGGCCAGATCCTGGAGGAGTTCGGCCAGTACGACTCCATGCGCGCCACCCTCGAGAAGGATGCCACGCAGACCCAGGAGGAAGCCCTCCTGGACATCTACCGCAAGCTGCGTCCGGGCGAGCCGCCCACCGTCGAGGCCGCCCAGAACCTTCTGGACAACCTCTACTTCAACGCCAAGCGCTATGATCTGGCCAAGGTCGGCCGTTACAAGATCAACCGCAAGCTCGGCATCGACCGCCCGCTGTCCGACCGTGAGGCCTCCATCCTCCACGTCGAGGACATCGTGGCCATGATCAAGTTCCTCGTGGCACTGCACGCCGGCGAGACCACCATCAAGGGTGTCCGCGACGGCCAGGAAGTGGATCTGCGCGTCGAGGTCGATGACATCGACCACTTCGGCAACCGCCGCATCCGCGCCGTGGGCGAGCTCATCGAGAACCAGGTCCGCACGGGTCTGTCCCGTATGGAGCGCGTGGTCCGCGAACGCATGACCACGCAGGACGTCGAGGCCATCACGCCGCAGTCGCTGATCAACATCCGCCCGGTGGTGGCAGCGATCAAGGAGTTCTTCGGAACCTCCCAGCTGTCCCAGTTCATGGACCAGAACAACCCGCTCTCGGGTCTGACCCACAAGCGCCGTCTCTCGGCTCTTGGCCCGGGTGGTCTGTCCCGTGACCGCGCCGGCATGGAAGTCCGTGACGTGCACCCGTCGCACTACGGCCGCATGTGCCCCATCGAAACCCCTGAAGGCCCGAACATCGGTCTGATCGGCTCGCTGGCGTCCTACGGCCGCATCAACGCGTTCGGTTTCATCGAGACCCCGTACCGCAAGGTGTCCAACGGCGTCGTCAGCGACGACGTCGAGTACCTGACCGCGGATGACGAGGCCGAGGTGGTCATCGCCCAGGCCAACGCGCCGCTGGATGCCGACAACCGCTTCACCGAGGAGACCGTCCTCGTCCGTGAGCGTGGCGGTGGAGGCGAGCCCGTGCTCATCCCGGCCGAGGACGTGCAGTACATGGACGTCTCCCCGCGCCAGATGGTGTCCGTGGCGACCGCCCTGATCCCGTTCCTGGAGCACGACGACGCCAACCGCGCCCTCATGGGTGCCAACATGCAGCGTCAGGCCGTGCCGCTGGTCCGCGCCGAGGCCCCCTTCGTGGGCACCGGCATGGAGCGCGCCGCAGCCGTGGACGCCGGCGACGTCGTCGTGGCCAAGAAGGCCGGTGTGGTCTCCGAGGTCTCCGCCGACCTCGTGGTCATGCTGAACGATGACGGCACCGAGACGAGCTACCGCATCGGCAAGTTCTCCCGGTCCAACCAGGGCAACTGCTACAACCACCGCGTTCTGGTGGACGAAGGCCAGCGCCTCGAAGTCGGCGGCATCATCGCCGACGGTCCCTCCACGGACCAGGGTGAGCTCTCCCTGGGACGCAACCTCCTGGTCGCGTTCATGTCCTGGGAAGGCCACAACTTCGAGGATGCCATCATCCTGTCCCAGCGCCTGGTGGCCGAGGACGTCCTGTCCTCCATCCACATCGAGGAGCACGAGATCGATGCCCGCGACACCAAGCTCGGTGCCGAGGAGATCACCCGTGACATCCCGAACGTCTCCGAAGAGGTCCTGGCGGGCCTGGACGAGCGTGGCATCATCCACATCGGCGCCGAGGTCGAGGCCGGGGACATCCTGGTCGGCAAGGTCACCCCGAAGGGTGAGACCGAGCTGACCCCGGAGGAGCGCCTGCTGCGCGCCATCTTCGGCGAGAAGTCCCGCGAAGTGCGTGACACCTCCCTGAAGGTGCCCCACGGCGAGTCCGGCACCGTGATCGGTGTCCGCGTCTTCGACCGCGACAACGACGACGAGCTGCCCCCGGGCGTGAACCAGCTGGTCCGCGTCTACGTGGCCGCCAAGCGCAAGATCACGGACGGTGACAAGCTCGCCGGCCGTCACGGCAACAAGGGCGTCATCTCCAAGATCCTGCCGATCGAGGACATGCCGTTCCTGGCGGACGGCACCCCGGTCGACGTGGTCCTGAACCCGCTGGGTGTCCCGGGCCGAATGAACGTCGGACAGGTGCTGGAAACGCACCTGGGCTGGGTCGCGAAGACCGGCTGGAAGATCGAGGGCGAGCCGGAGTGGGTCAAGAACCTCCCGAACCTGCCCCGTGAGACCGGCCCGAACCAGACCCTGGCCACCCCGGTGTTCGACGGTGCGCGTGAGGAGGAGATCGCAGGTCTGCTGAACTCCACCAACGTGACCCGTGACGGCGACCGTCTCATCGACGCCTCCGGAAAGACCCGTCTGTTCGACGGCCGTTCCGGTGAGCCGTTCCCGGACCCGATCTCCGTGGGCTACATGTACATCCTGAAGCTCCACCACCTGGTGGACGACAAGATCCACGCCCGGTCCACCGGTCCGTACTCCATGATCACGCAGCAGCCGCTGGGCGGTAAGGCCCAGTTCGGTGGTCAGCGTTTCGGTGAAATGGAAGTGTGGGCGCTGGAGGCCTATGGCGCGGCGTACACGCTCCAGGAGCTCCTCACCATCAAGTCTGACGATATCCACGGCCGCGTGAAGGTGTACGAGGCGATCGTCAAGGGCGAGAACATCCCGGAGCCGGGTGTTCCCGAATCCTTCAAGGTTCTGATCAAGGAAATGCAGTCGCTCTGCCTGAACGTGGAGGTCCTCTCCACCGACGGCACCACGATCGAGATGCGTGACTCTGACGATGCAGTCTTCACGGCTGCCGAAGAACTGGGCATCGATCTGTCCCGCGCAGAGCCCAGCTCCGTCGAAGAGGTGTAGTGCCGTGCATCCCCTTCGGCACCCCGACACCGCTTCGCGGGGTCGGGGACCCCTGCCGAGGGGGCCCAGGCGGCTCCGGCCGCCGCTGCACCCCACCTCTTCCTGACAGTCAAGACTTAGAGACAAGAGAGAACAGGATTCCATGTCCAGCGAATCTTCCTTCGGCCTCATGCAGATCGGCCTGGCCACTGCGGATGACATCCGCGACTGGTCCTATGGCGAAGTCAAGAAGCCGGAAACCATCAACTACCGCACCCTGAAGCCGGAGAAGGACGGTCTTTTCTGCGAAAAGATCTTCGGCCCTTCCCGCGACTGGGAGTGCTACTGCGGCAAGTACAAGCGCGTGCGCTTCAAGGGCATCATCTGTGAGCGCTGTGGCGTCGAGGTCACCCGTGCCAAGGTGCGCCGTGAGCGCATGGGCCACATCGAGCTCGCCGCTCCCGTCACCCACATCTGGTACTTCAAGGGCGTTCCGTCCCGTCTGGGGTACCTGCTCGACCTGGCGCCGAAGGACCTGGAGAAGGTCATCTACTTCGCCGCCTACATGATCACCAGCGTTGACGAGGAGAACCGTCACGCCGAACTGCCGAACCTCCAGATCGAGCACGATGTGGAGAAGAAGCAGCTGGTGGACACCCGCGACGCCGACATCGCCGCGATCGCCCGCGACCTGGAGGACGAGCTCGCTCGCCTCGAGGGTGAGGGCGCCAAGGCCGCGGACAAGAAGAAGGCCCGCGACTCCGCCGACCGTCAGATGGCGAACGTCCGCAAGCGCGCGGACGCCGACATCGAGCGCCTCGAACAGGTCTGGGACCGCTTCAAGAACCTCAAGGTCGCCGACCTCGAGGGCGATGAGGGTCTCTACCGCGAGCTGCGTGACCGCTACGGCATGTACTTCGAGGGCTCCATGGGCGCCGAGGCGATCAAGAAGCGCCTCGAGACCTTCGACCTCGAGGCCGAATCCGAGCTGCTCAAGGACATCATCCAGAACGGCAAGGGCCAGCGAAAGACCCGTGCGCTCAAGCGCCTCAAGGTCGTCAACGCGTTCCTCACCACGGACAACAGCCCGCTGGGCATGGTCCTGGACGCCGTCCCGGTGATCCCGCCGGAACTGCGCCCCATGGTGCAGCTGGACGGTGGCCGCTTCGCGACCTCCGACCTCAACGATCTGTACCGCCGCGTGATCAACCGCAACAACCGACTCAAGCGTCTGCTCGAGCTGGGTGCCCCGGAGATCATCGTCAACAACGAAAAGCGCATGCTGCAGGAAGCTGTTGACAACCTCTTCGACAACGGCCGCCGTGGCCGCCCTGTCACCGGTCCGGGCAACCGTCCGCTGAAGTCCCTGAGCGAAATGCTCAAGGGCAAGCAGGGCCGTTTCCGTCAGAACCTCCTCGGCAAGCGCGTCGACTACTCCGGCCGTTCGGTCATCGTCGTCGGCCCGCAGCTGAAGCTGCACCAGTGTGGTCTGCCCAAGCAGATGGCCCTGGAGCTCTTCAAGCCGTTCGTGATGAAGCGCCTGGTCGATCTCAACCACGCGCAGAACATCAAGAGCGCCAAGCGCATGGTCGAGCGTTACCGTCCGCAGGTCTGGGACGTGCTGGAAGAGATCATCACCGAACACCCGGTGCTGCTCAACCGTGCACCCACCCTGCACCGTCTGGGCATCCAGGCCTTCGAGCCGCAGCTCGTGGAAGGCAAGGCCATCCAGCTGCACCCGCTCGTGTGCGCCGCCTTCAACGCGGACTTCGACGGCGACCAGATGGCTGTGCACCTGCCCCTGAGCCCCGAGGCCCAGGCTGAGGCGCGCATCCTGATGCTGTCCTCGAACAACATCCTGAAGCCGTCCGACGGCCGCCCCGTGACCCTCCCGTCGCAGGACATGATCATCGGTCTCTACCACCTGACCACCAAGCGTGTGGGCTCTGCTGGTGAAGGCCGGATCTTCTCCTCTGTCTCCGAGGCGATCATGGCGTTCGACGCGCGGGAACTCCACCTGAACTCCAAGGTGAAGATCCGCCTGGACAACTTCGTGCCGTACGAGGGCTGGGAAGCCCCCGAAGGGTGGGAGCAGGGTCAGCCTGTCCTGGTGGAGACCTCGCTGGGTCAGGTCATCTTCAATGACACCCTGCCCGCGGACTACCCCTGGGTCGAGGCCGTCGCCGACAAGGGCGAGCTCTCCCGGATCGTCAACGATCTGGCTGAGCGTTACCCCAAGGTCGTCACCGCTGCGACGCTGGACAACCTCAAGGACGCCGGTTTCTACTGGGCCACGCGCTCCGGTGTGACCGTCGCCGTGTCCGACATCGAGGTCCCGGCCGCCAAGCCGGAGATCCTCGCCGGGTACGAGGAGAAGGCCGCGAAGATCCAGAGCCAGTACGACAAGGGTCTGATCGACGAGGACGAGCGCCGTCAGGAGCTCATCGAGCTCTGGGGCAAGGCCACCGACGAGGTCGCTTCGGTCATGCGCAAGTCGCTGTCTCCGATGAACACCATCAACCGCATGGTGTCCTCCGGTGCTCGTGGTAACTGGATGCAGGTCCGTCAGATCGCGGGTATCCGTGGCCTCGTGGCCAACCCCCGTGGTGAGATCATCCCGCGTCCGATCAAGTCCTCCTACCGTGAGGGCCTGTCCGTTCTCGAGTACTTCATCGCGACGCACGGCGCCCGTAAGGGTCTGGCTGACACCGCTCTGCGTACCGCCAACTCGGGTTACCTGACCCGTCGTCTGGTGGACGTCTCGCAGGACGTCATCGTCCGCGAGGCCGACTGTGGCACCGAGCGTGGTCTGGTGACCCCGATCGCCCTGGTCGACGAGAACGGTGAGCTGCGTCTGGACGAGAACGTCGAGAACAGCGCCTACGCCCGCACCCTGGCCGTCGACGTCGTCGACGCCGAGGGCAATGTGCTGGCCGCCGGTGGCAGCGACTGCGGTGACGTGGTCATCGCCGAGCTGTTCGCCGCGGGCATCACCGAGGTCAAGGTCCGCTCCGTGCTGACCTGTGAATCCACGGTGGGCACCTGTGCTCTCTGCTACGGCCGCTCGCTGGCCACCGGCAAGACCGTGGACATCGGTGAGGCCGTCGGCATCATCGCCGCCCAGTCGATCGGTGAGCCCGGCACGCAGCTGACCATGCGTACCTTCCACACGGGTGGTGCCGTGTCCGCCGGCGGTGGCGACGACATCACCCAGGGTCTGCCCCGTATCCAGGAGCTCTTCGAGGCCCGCACCCCGAAGGGTGTGGCCCCGATCTCCGAGGCCGCCGGCCGCGTGAGCATCGAGGAGGGTGAGAACTCGGTCCGCATCGTCGTCACTCCTGACGACGGCACGGAGGAGCTGGCATACCCGATCCTGCGCCGCTCGCGTCTGCTGGTCGCCGACGGCGAGCACGTCTCGGTGGGCCAGAAGCTCGTCCAGGGTCCGGTGGACCCCAAGCAGGTGCTGCGCATCATGGGCCCCCGTGCCGCGCAGAAGTTCCTGGTGGACGAGGTTCAGGGCGTGTACCGCAGCCAGGGCATCGGCATCCACGACAAGCACGTGGAGGTCATCGTCCGCCAGATGCTGCGTCGTGTCACCGTGATCGAGTCCGGCGATTCGGATCTGCTGCCCGGCGAGCTCGCCGAGCGCAGCCGCTTCGAAGGCGAGAACCGTCGCGTGGTGTCCGAGGGCAAGAAGCCGGCCTCCGGCCGTCCCGAGCTCATGGGCATCACCAAGGCCTCGCTGGCCACGGAGTCCTGGCTGTCGGCCGCTTCCTTCCAGGAGACCACCCGGGTGCTCACCCAGGCGGCCATGGAAGGCAAGAGCGACCCGCTGCTGGGCCTCAAGGAGAACGTCATCATCGGTAAGCTCATCCCGGCCGGCACCGGCCTGCCGCGCTACACCGATGTCACCGTCGAGCCGACGGAGGAGGCCAAGGCGAGCATCTTCTCCGCTCAGGCCTCGTTCAGCGATTTCTCCTACGACCCCATGGGTGTCGACGGCGGCAGTGAGTTCCACGCCATCCCGCTGGATGACTACGATCTCGGCGGCGACTACCGCTAAGGATCAGCCCCGCATCTGATGCGTGGCAGGGAGGGCCCCACCGGTTTCCGGTGGGGCCCTCCCGCGTTTCCGCGGGCTGCGGCGCCTGGCACGCGAGGCGAGGACGACGACGGCGGCCGGCGGGCGCCGTCGTCGTGCGGGGGAGTGGTGGCGGGTCAAGCACCCGGCCGCCCCCGATTCACGGCGGTGGGTTCCGCCGTGGTACAGTTGATCTGATTGATTTACGTGGCAGCGGACACCGTCCATGTTGTGGGGAACTTGCACAACGAATGCCACGATTTTGCATGCCTGGGGCCCTTGCGGATTATTCGGATCGGGGCCCGGTGTGCATCTCTTTGAAGTGCTTCGCCCTGGCGTTCCTGTGGTTCGGTCCGCAGACTGACAGGCCGGGGCAAAGCAAATGGGGAGCGGCCGGGAACGTCCGCTCCAGATGATGGAGAACACGAACAGTGCCTACGATTCAGCAGCTGGTCCGTAAGGGCCGCACGCCGAAGGTCTCCAAGACCAAGGCTCCTGCCCTTAAGGGCAGCCCGATGCGCCGCGGTGTCTGCACCCGCGTTTACACCACCACCCCGAAGAAGCCGAACTCGGCTCTCCGTAAGGTCGCCCGCGTCCGCCTCAACGGCGGCGTCGAGGTTACCGCTTACATCCCGGGTGTGGGCCACAACCTGCAGGAACACTCCATCGTGCTGGTGCGCGGTGGTCGTGTGAAGGACCTCCCCGGCGTTCGCTACAAGATCGTCCGTGGTGCCCTCGACACCCAGGGTGTGAAGAACCGCAAGCAGGCTCGCAGCCGCTACGGCGCAAAGATGGAGAAGAAGTAATATGCCTCGCAAGGGTCCGGCCCCCAAGCGGCCGCTCGTTTCGGATCCGGTTTACGGTTCCCCGCTGGTCACCCAGCTGATCAACAAGGTTCTCGTGGACGGTAAGAAGTCCACCGCCGAGCGCATCGTCTACGGTGCCCTCGAAGGTGCCCGCGAGAAGAACGGCAACGATCCCGTCGCCACCCTGAAGAAGGCCATGGACAACATCAAGCCGAGCCTTGAGGTCAAGTCCCGTCGTGTCGGTGGCGCCACCTACCAGGTTCCGGTCGAGGTCAAGCCGGGTCGCGCCACCGCGCTGGCCCTGCGCTGGCTGGTCGGTTACTCCAAGGCCCGTCGTGAGAAGACCATGACCGAGCGCCTCCGCAACGAGATCCTGGATGCCTCCAACGGTCTCGGCGCCGCCGTGAAGCGTCGCGAAGACACCCACAAGATGGCCGAGTCCAACAAGGCCTTCGCCCACTACCGCTGGTAAAAACACACGAACCGCCGCCGGCCTCCTCGGTCGGCGGCGGACGTGTTGTCCATCTCAAAGGGAGACACCGTGGCACAGGACGTGCTTACCGACCTTAACAAGGTCCGCAACATCGGCATCATGGCCCACATCGATGCCGGCAAGACCACTACTACGGAGCGCATCCTTTTCTACACGGGTGTGAACCACAAGATCGGTGAAACGCACGATGGTGCGTCCACCACCGACTGGATGGAACAGGAAAAGGAACGCGGCATCACCATCACGTCTGCCGCCGTGACCTGCTTCTGGAACAAGAACCAGATCAACATCATCGACACCCCCGGTCACGTGGACTTCACGGTTGAGGTTGAGCGCTCCCTGCGCGTCCTCGACGGTGCCGTCGCCGTCTTCGACGGCAAGGAAGGCGTTGAGCCGCAGTCCGAGACCGTGTGGCGTCAGGCTGACAAGTACAACGTCCCCCGCATCTGCTTCGTCAACAAGATGGACAAGCTGGGCGCTGACTTCTACTTCACCGTGGACACCATCATCAGCCGCCTGGGCGCCAAGCCGCTCGTCATGCAGCTGCCGATCGGTTCCGAGAACGACTTCATCGGTGTCGTCGACCTGCTTGAGATGCGTGCCCTGGTGTGGCCCGGCGATGCCAAGGGTGACGTGACCATGGGCGCCTCCTACGAGGTCCAGGAGATCCCCGCCGATCTGCAGGAGCGTGCCGAGGAATACCGCGCACAGCTCGTGGAGACCGTCGCCGAGTCCTCCGAAGAGCTCATGGAGAAGTACCTCGAGGGCGAGGAGATCACCCTCGAGGAGCTCAAGGCCGGCATCCGCAAGATGACCGTCAACTCCGAGCTCTACCCCGTGTTCTGTGGCTCCGCCTTCAAGAACCGCGGTGTGCAGCCGATGCTCGACGCCGTCATCGACTTCCTGCCGTCCCCGCTGGACGTGCCGGACATGATCGGTCACAACCCGCGCAACGAGGAAGAGGAACTGGTCCGTAAGCCCAGCGCTGACGAGCCCTTCTCCGCTCTCGCCTTCAAGATTGCGGCTCACCCGTTCTTCGGTCAGCTGACCTTCGTCCGCGTGTACTCCGGTCACGTCGAGGCCGGCGCCCAGGTGGTCAACTCCACCAAGGGCAAGAAGGAGCGCATCGGCAAGCTCTTCCAGATGCACGCCAACAAGGAGATGCCCGTCGAGGGCGCCACCGCAGGCCACATCTACGCCGCCATCGGTCTGAAGGACACCACCACGGGTGACACCCTGTGCGATCCGAACAACCAGATCGTGCTGGAGTCCATGAGCTTCCCGGAGCCCGTGATCTCCGTGGCCATCGAGCCGAACTCGAAGGGTGACCAGGAGAAGCTCTCCACGGCCATCCAGAAGCTCTCCGCCGAGGACCCGACCTTCCAGGTCTCCCTCAACGAGGACACCGGCCAGACGGTCATCGCCGGCATGGGCGAGCTCCACCTGGACATCCTGGTGGACCGCATGCGCCGCGAGTTCAAGGTCGAGGCCAACGTGGGCAAGCCCCAGGTCGCGTACCGCGAAACCATCAAGAAGGCCGTTGAGAAGGTCGACTTCACCCACAAGAAGCAGACCGGTGGTTCCGGTCAGTTCGCTAAGGTGCAGGTTTCCTTCGAGCCGCTCGAGACCACGGACGGCACGTTCTACGAGTTCGAGAACAAGGTCACCGGTGGCCGCGTTCCGCGCGAGTACATCCCCTCCATCGACGCTGGTATCCAGGACGCCATGCAGTTCGGCATCCTGGCCGGCTACCCCATGGTGGGTGTCAAGGCCATCCTGATCGACGGCGCATACCACGACGTCGACTCCTCGGAAATGGCGTTCAAGATCGCCGGTTCCCAGGTGTTCAAGGAAGGCGCACGCCGTGCCAACCCGGTTCTGCTCGAACCGCTCATGGCCGTCGAGGTCCGTACTCCCGAGGAGTACATGGGCGATGTCATCGGTGACCTCAACTCCCGTCGTGGCATGATCCAGTCCATGGAGGATGCTGCGGGCGTCAAGGTCATCCGTGCCAACGTTCCGCTGTCCGAGATGTTCGGCTACATCGGTGACCTGCGTTCCAAGACGCAGGGCCGCGCGGTGTACTCGATGACCTTCGACAGCTACGCCGAGGTTCCCAAGGCTGTGGCTGACGAGATCATCCAGAAGAACCGCGGCGAGTAAGTTGTCGCACCCCGGTAGGGGAGGCCATCCGGCTTTCCCCACCGGCGTCGCGTGGCTTTCGGCAGCTCGCCGGGGGAGCCGCGACACTCAGGCCCCAGGGACCAACCGGCCCCTGAACCGCAATTTCATCAAAACCCCTGCCCCCAAGTAGACTTGTAGAAGTTCTGCCGCGACACCCGTGGCAGAAACAGCACGTCACTTGAAAAATGTTCTAGGAGGAACCTGTGGCAAAGGCAAAGTTCGAGCGGACTAAGCCGCACGTCAACATCGGCACCATCGGTCACGTTGACCACGGTAAGACGACGCTGACGGCCGCCATTTCCAAGGTGCTGTACGACCAGTACCCGGATCTCAACGAGCAGCGCGACTTCGCTTCCATTGACTCTGCTCCGGAAGAGCGCCAGCGCGGTATCACCATCAACATCTCCCACGTGGAGTACCAGACCGAGAAGCGTCACTACGCACACGTTGACGCCCCCGGTCACGCTGACTACATCAAGAACATGATCACCGGTGCTGCTCAGATGGACGGTGCAATCCTCGTGGTTGCCGCCACTGACGGCCCGATGGCTCAGACCCGTGAGCACGTTCTGCTCGCCCGCCAGGTTGGTGTTCCTTACCTGCTGGTCGCGCTGAACAAGTCCGACATGGTTGAGGACGAGGAACTCCTCGACCTCGTGGAGATGGAAGTTCGCGAACTGCTGTCCTCGCAGGACTTCGACGGCGACAACGCTCCCGTCATCCGCGTCTCCGGTCTGAAGGCTCTGGAAGGCGACCCCAAGTGGGTTGCTTCCGTCCAGGAGCTCATGGCCGCCGTCGACGAGTCCGTTCCGGACCCGGTTCGTGACCGTGACAAGCCGTTCCTGATGCCGATCGAGGACGTCTTCACCATCACCGGTCGTGGCACCGTGGTGACCGGCCGCGCCGAGCGTGGCACCCTCGCCATCAACTCCGAGGTCGAGATCGTCGGCATCCGCCCGGTCCAGAAGACCACGGTCACTGGTATCGAGATGTTCCACAAGCAGCTCGACGAGGCATGGGCCGGCGAGAACTGTGGTCTGCTGCTCCGTGGCCTCAAGCGCGACGATGTCGAGCGTGGCCAGGTTGTGGTGAAGCCGGGTTCCATCACCCCGCACACCAACTTCGAGGCCAACGTCTACATCCTCTCCAAGGATGAAGGCGGCCGCCACAACCCGTTCTACTCGAACTACCGCCCGCAGTTCTACTTCCGCACCACGGACGTCACCGGCGTGATCACCCTCCCCGAGGGCACCGAAATGGTCATGCCTGGCGACAACACCGAAATGAGCGTTGAGCTGATCCAGCCCATCGCCATGGAAGAGGGCCTCGGCTTCGCCATCCGTGAAGGTGGCCGCACCGTTGGTTCGGGTCGTGTGACCAAGATCATCAAGTAGTCACTGACTGATGATTTCCGGCTGATGCCGGTGTGAGGGCCCCGCTGCTTCGGCAGCGGGGCCTTTCGCGTTCGTGGGCTCCGTGCTCATCGAGCGGCTCGGCGCCGGAGGTCCAGGGCCACCTGGTGCGGCTCTGGGCGACCGGGGACGGCCCTGTGGAGCCCGGAATGACGCGGTAAGCGCCCGCGGGGGCGTTCAGCGCCTGAGCAACGGTGCGTTCTGAGCTGGGGCGGGGTGGCCCGCCCGCGAAGCCGTGTCCATCCGACCGGGCATGACGGGAGGCCCCGTTCACCAGGCGGAGAAGCCGGGCTTCGGCGCGGATTCGCAATTCCTTGCGGGATGCGCCATACTGGAAGGGTTGTTCAAGCGCCCCTTCGTGCCCCGACCCGGATAATGCCGGGTGTCAGGGACCAGGCTGGGGACCAAACATGACCAATCCATCCACTGAGAACGGTGTGGCACGTCCAGAATCTGGCCGACACGCCCGACCGCGTGGGTCGGTTGCTCCGGTGGGTTGAGGAACCCGGGTCCAACTCGGATTCAGCTCATGCGGAGAGCGGTAGTCACGACTTCAAATGCCTCGGCAGCCGCACATAACAGCAAAGAGATGCGAATAGCGGTCCTGGTCACCCAGGACTGAACCTAATGAAAGAGAGTCAGGCGACATGGCGGGACAGAAGATCCGCATCCGGCTGAAGTCATATGACCACGAGGTCATTGATGTTTCGGCACGGAAGATCGTTGAGACGGTCACGCGCGCAGGCGCAACGGTAGTCGGCCCGGTGCCGCTGCCCACGGAGAAGAACGTGTACTGCGTTATCCGTTCTCCCCACAAGTACAAGGACAGCCGTGAGCACTTCGAAATGCGTACTCACAAGCGTCTGATCGACATCATCGACCCCACGCCCAAGGCTGTTGACTCGCTCATGCGTCTCGACCTGCCGGCCGACGTGAACATCGAAATCAAGCTCTAGGGAGGTGCTGAGAGACTATGACCGCAACCCGCAACGTTAAGGGCCTGCTGGGCACGAAGCTCGGCATGACCCAGGTTTGGGACGAGAACAACAAGCTCATCCCCGTGACCGTCGTCCAGGCCGACTCCAACGTCGTCACCCAGCTGCGTAACGCAGACCAGGACGGCTACACCGCGATCCAGATCGGCTTCGGCCAGATCGACCCGCGTAAGGTCACCAAGCCGCTCGCCGGCCACTTCGACAAGGCCGGGGTCACCCCGCGCCGTCACGTCGTCGAACTGCGCACCGCTGACGCCGAGAGCTACGAGCTCGGCCAGCAGCTGTCCGTGGAGCTCTTCGAAGCCGGTCAGAAGATCGACGTCGTCGGCACCACCAAGGGCAAGGGCTTCGCCGGTGTCATGAAGCGTCACGGCTTCCACGGTGTCGGTGCTTCCCACGGTGCTCACAAGAACCACCGCAAGCCCGGTTCCATCGGTGGCGCATCCACCCCGAGCCGCGTCTTCAAGGGCCTGAAAATGGCCGGCCGCATGGGCAATGTCCGTCACACCACGCTGAACCTCACGGTTCACGGTGTCGACGCCGAGAAGTCGCTGCTCCTGATCAAGGGCGCCGTTCCCGGTGCCCGCGGCTCGGTCGTCCTCGTACGCACCGCCGTGAAGGGAGCCTAGTACCATGGCCAACACCATCAAGGTTGACCTGCCCGCCGAGATCTTCGACGTCCAGACCAACGTGCCGCTGCTGCACCAGGTCGTCGTCGCGCAGCTCGCCGCTGCTCGTCAGGGCACTCACAAGACCAAGTCCCGCGGTGAAGTCGCCGGTGCCGGTCGTAAGCCGTTCAAGCAGAAGGGTACCGGCCGCGCCCGTCAGGGTTCCGTCCGTGCTCCTCACATGACCGGTGGTGGCATCGTCCACGGCCCGACCCCGCGTGACTACTCGCAGCGCACCCCCAAGAAGATGAAGGCTGCTGCTCTCCGTGGCGCCCTCTCCGACCGCGCTCGTAACGGTCGCATCCACGTGGTCGAGTCCCTGGTTGCCGGCACCACGCCGTCCACCAAGGATGCTCGCGCTGCGCTGAAGGCGATCTCCGACCGCAAGAACCTGCTCGTGGTGATCGACCGCGCCAACGATGTTGCCGCACTGTCCGTGCGCAACCTCGTCGAGGTTCACGTTCTGTACGTCGACCAGCTCAACACTTACGATGTGCTGATCTCCGACGACGTGATCTTCACCAAGGACGCCTTCGACGGCTTCGTTGCCGGTAAGGACAACAAGACCGTGGAGGAAGCCAAGTGAGCGCCGTCTTCAACAAGGACCCGCGTGACGTCATTCTCGCGCCCGTGGTCTCCGAAAAGAGCTACGGCCTGATCGACGAGGGTCAGTACACCTTCCTGGTGGACCCCCGCTCGAACAAGACCGAGATCAAGCTGGCCGTGGAGAAGATCTTCTCCGTCAAGGTCGACACGATCAACACCATCAACCGTGCCGGTAAGCGCAAGCGCACCAAGTTCGGATGGGGGCAGCGCAAGAGCACCAAGCGCGCGATTGTCACCCTGAAGGAAGGCACCATCGACATCTTCGGCGGTCCGCTCGCGTAGCGGAGACCACTTTAACGAGGAATAAATTATGGCAATCCGCAATTACAAGCCGACCACCCCGGGCCGTCGTGGCTCGAGCGTGGCCGACTTCAGCGAAGTAACTCGCTCGACTCCGGAAAAGTCGCTGCTGCGTCCGCTCACCAAGAGCGGTGGCCGCAACAACACCGGTCGCATCACGACCCGTCACAAGGGTGGTGGCCACAAGCGCCAGTACCGCGTCATCGACTTCCGTCGCCATGACAAGGACGGCGTCAACGCCAAGGTCGCGCACATCGAGTACGACCCCAACCGTACGGCTCGCATCGCGCTCCTGCACTACGTTGATGGCACCAAGCGTTACATCATCGCTCCCAACAAGCTCTCCCAGGGCGACATCGTGGAGTCGGGTCCGAACGCTGACATCAAGCCCGGCAACAACCTGCCGCTGCGCAACATCCCGGTCGGTACCGTGATCCACGCAGTTGAGCTCCGCCCCGGTGGCGGCGCCAAGATGGCCCGCTCCGCCGGCGCCTCCGTGCAGCTCGTCGCCCGTGAAGGCCGTTTCGCCCAGCTGCGTCTGCCGTCCGGTGAAGTCCGCAACGTCGACGTGCGCTGCCGCGCAACCGTCGGCGAGGTCGGCAACGCCGAGCAGTCGAACATCAACTGGGGCAAGGCCGGCCGTATGCGCTGGAAGGGCGTCCGCCCGACCGTGCGTGGTGTGGCCATGAACCCGGTTGACCACCCGCATGGTGGTGGTGAAGGCAAGACTTCTGGTGGCCGTCACCCGGTCAACCCGAACGGCAAGCCTGAGGGTCGCACCCGCCGCCCCAACAAGGAAAGCGACAAGCTCATTGTGCGTCGTCGTCGTACCGGCAAGAACAAGCGATAGGAGCCTGGAAACATGCCACGCAGCCTGAAGAAAGGTCCTTTCGTTGACCAGCACCTCTTCGTGAAGGTCGCCAAGGAGAACGAAAAGGGCACCAAGAACGTCATCAAGACGTGGTCCCGTCGCTCGATGATCATCCCGGACATGCTGGGTCACACGATCGCCGTGCACGATGGACGCAAGCACGTGCCGGTTTTCATCACGGAGTCGATGGTCGGGCACAAGCTCGGCGAATTCGCCCCGACGCGGACTTTCCGCGGCCACGTGAAGGACGACCGCAAGGGCAAGCGCCGCTAGGCGCCTGACCTCGGTCTTAAGACGAGAGAAGGAAAGCAATGGAAGCCAAGGCTATTGCGCGTCACATCCGCGTAACGCCTATGAAGGCCCGGCGCGTCGTCAACCTTGTTCGTGGCAAGCAGGCGAATGAGGCTCTGGCGATCCTGAAGTTTGCTGAGCAGGCAGCTTCGGAGCCGGTCTACAAGGTAGTTCAGTCCGCCATCGCGAACGCCCGTGTCCTCGCGGACCGTGACGGCGTCGCGTTTGACGAAGGTGATCTGTACATCAGCGAGGCATTCGTTGATGAGGGTCCGACCATGAAGCGGTTCCAGCCGCGTGCCCAGGGTCGTGCCTTCCAGATCAAGAAGCGCACCAGCCACATCACCGTGGTTGTCGCTACCCCGGAGAACGAGGAGGCCCGCTAAGTGGGACAGAAAGTAAACCCGAACGGGTTCCGACTCGGCATCACCACCAATCACATCTCGCACTGGTTCGCGGACAGCAACAAGCCCGGTCAGCGCTACAAGGACTTCGTCCGTGAGGACGTCAAGATCCGCGAGCTCATGACCACCGGCATGGAGCGCGCCGGCATCGCCAAGGTCGAGATCGAGCGTACTCGTGACCGTGTGCGTGTGGACATCCACACCGCCCGTCCGGGTATCGTGATCGGCCGTCGTGGTGCTGAAGCAGACCGCATCCGCGGCGAGCTGGAGAAGCTCACGGGCAAGCAGGTTCAGCTGAACATCCTCGAGGTCAAGAACCCCGAGATCGAAGCTCAGCTGGTGGCCCAGGGCATCGCCGAGCAGCTCTCTTCCCGCGTGGCTTTCCGCCGTGCGATGAAGAAGGCCATGCAGTCCGCGCAGCGCGCCGGCGCCAAGGGCATCCGTGTCGCTTGCTCCGGTCGTCTGGGTGGCGCTGAAATGTCCCGCTCGGAGTTCTACCGCGAGGGTCGCGTGCCGCTGCACACCCTGCGCGCCAACATCGACTACGGCTTCTACGAGGCCAAGACCACCTTCGGCCGCATCGGCGTGAAGGTCTGGATCTACAAGGGCGATGTCACCGCGAAGGAGCTTGCTGCACAGCAGGCCGCAGCACCGTCCCGTGGCCGCAACGAGCGTCCCGGTCGCCCCGGTGGCGACCGTCGCCGTCGCACCGAGCGTCCGGCCGCCGACGCAGCTCCGGCTGCCGAGGCACCGGCTGCTGAAGCAGCAGAAGGAGGACAGGCTTAAATGCTGATCCCACGTCGAGTCAAGCACCGTAAGCAGCACCACCCGGGTCGTTCCGGCGCTGCCACCGGTGGCACCGAGGTCACCTTCGGTGAGTACGGTATCCAGGCGCTGACCCCGGCCTACGTGACGAACCGCCAGATCGAATCTGCGCGTATCGCCATGACCCGTCACATCAAGCGTGGCGGTAAGGTCTGGATCAACATCTACCCGGACCGCCCCCTGACCAAGAAGCCTGCCGAAACCCGCATGGGTTCCGGTAAGGGTTCCCCCGAGTGGTGGGTGGCCAACGTCAAGCCGGGACGGGTTCTCTTCGAACTCTCCGGTGTGAATGAAGAAGTGGCCCGCGAGGCACTGCGCCTGGCAATCCACAAGCTCCCGTTGAAGGCACGCATCGTGCGTCGCGAAGGTGGTGAATAGAAATGGCAGTTGGATCCAAGGATCTGGCCCCGGCACAGCTTGACGGTTTCGACAACGAGCGTCTGGTTGCTGAACTCCGTAAGGCCAAGGAAGAGCTGTTCAACCTGCGTTTCCAGTCCGCCACTGGTCAGCTGGAGAGCCATGGCCGACTCAAGTCCGTGAAGCGCGACATCGCTCGCATCTACACGGTCCTGCGTGAGCGCGAGCTGGGCATTCGCCCGGAGCCCGCTCCGGTGGTTGAGGCCAAGGAAGAGAAGAAGGCCAAGAAGTCTTCCAAGAAGGCCGAGGCCGTTGAGGCCGCTGCTACCGAGGAGGACGCCAAGTGAGTGAAAAGGATCAGAACGTGACGGAAACTGCTGCGCAGCAGCGCGGTTACCGCAAGACGCGTCGCGGCTACGTGGTCTCCGACAAGATGGAGAAGACCATCGTCGTCGAGGTCGAGGACCGTGTGAAGCACGCTCTGTACGGTAAGGTCATCCGTCGTACGTCCAAGATCAAGGCTCACGACGAAGAGAACACCGCCGGCATCGGCGACCTGGTTCTCCTCGCCGAGACCCGCCCGCTCTCCGCCACCAAGCGCTGGCGTCTGGTGGAGGTCATCGAGCGCGCCAAGTAGAACCGGCCGTTTGATTGCTCCACTGAGCGAATGGAAGACCCCCGCACCCTTCTGGGAGCGGGGGTCTTCTGCGTTCACCGCCGTTGCGTGCTCAGTTGTCGCGGGTGTTCCACACCGGAACCCGCGACGACTGAGCACGCAAGGGCGGTGGGACGACGACGGCGGCGGATGGCGCCGTCGTGCTCCGCCGGGTGCCGCCCCAGGATGTCGGAGGCGGCGGGTATTCTGTCCTCAGTGCGCGGGGGAGCGCTCCGCCGACGATCCTGAGGTGCCTCATGCAGAATGACCTTGCCCGCCACGCCGCCGATTCGCACGGTCTGATCAAGGTCCGCGGAGCACGCGAGAACAACCTTCAGGACGTGTCACTGGACTTGCCGAAGCGGCGGATCACGGTCTTCACCGGGGTGTCGGGGTCGGGCAAGAGCTCCCTGGTGTTCGGGACCATCGCGGCCGAGTCGCAGCGGCTCATCAACGAGACGTACACGACGTTTGTGCAGTCCTTCATGCCCAGTCTGCCGCGTCCCGATGTGGATGAACTCGAGAACCTCTCCGCGGCGATCGTCGTGAACCAGGAGCGCATGGGCAGCAACTCGCGTTCCACCCTGGGCACCGTCACGGACGCGCATGCCCTGCTGCGGATCATCTTCTCCCGTGCCGGGGTGCCGAGTGCCGGCCATGCTGGGAAGTACTCCTTCAACCTGGCGGAGGGGATGTGCCCGGAGTGCGAGGGGGCGGGGGAGATCTCCGCGCTGGATGTGGACGTGCTCCTGGACCGTTCGCTCTCGCTGTCCCAGGGCGCCATCAAGGTTCCGGGATTCACGGTGGACGGCTGGCTGATCAAGGTGCTCCTCGGCACGGGACGTTTCGACCCTGATCTGCCGGTCAAGGACTACGATGCGGAGACCCTGGACTTCCTGCTCCGTTCCCCGGCCGTCAAGGTCAAGATGGACAACGTCAACATGACGTTCCTGGGCCTGGAGACGCGCATCCGGCAGAGCTACCTGGCCGGCGGCAAAGAGCCCAAGCAGGCGCACATCAAGGCGTTCCTGGAGCGGGCCGCCACTTTTGCGGAATGCCCGCTGTGCCAGGGCGGCCGGCTGAATCAGGAGGCGCTGGCCAGCCGGATCGACGGCCGGAACATCGCCGAGTGCGCTCAGATCCAGGTGACCGATCTGATCGACTTCCTCCGGGCCGTGGACGAGCCCTCGGTGGCGCCGGTCATCTCGAATCTGCTCGGCACTTTGCAGGCCCTGGTGGACATCGGCCTGGGGTATCTCAGCCTGGACCGGGCCTCCTCGACCCTTTCCGGCGGAGAGGCGCAGCGGGTCAAGATGGTGCGGCACCTCGGCTCGCCCCTCTCTGATGTCACCTACGTCTTCGATGAGCCGACGGTGGGCCTGCACCCGCACGACATCGCCCGGATGAATGATCTGCTGAGGAGCCTGCGGGACAAGGGCAACACGATCCTGGTGGTGGAGCACAAGCCCGAGGTCATGGCGATCGCCGACCACATCGTCGACATCGGTCCCAAGGCCGGCATCCACGGTGGGGAGATCGTGTTCCAGGGGAGCTTCGACGAACTGTCGTCGGCCCAGACTCTCACCGGCCAGCACGTGGGCTCTCGGGTTCCGTTCAAGGAGGCCGTGCGCGAGGCCACCGGCGCCCTGGAGATCCGCGGGGCCAGCACCCACAATCTGAGGGACGTGGATGTGGACGTGCCCACCGGGGTCCTCTGCGCGGTCACGGGAGTCGCCGGATCGGGGAAGAGCTCACTCATCCACGGGGCGCTCGGCAAGCGGGACGGCGTGCACGTGGTGGACCAATCCGCCATCCGCGGTTCGCGGCGCTCGAACCCGGCCACGTACACCGGGGCGCTGGATCACATCCGGGCCGCCTTCGCCAAGGCCACGGGAACCAAGCCGGCGCTCTTCTCCGCCAACTCGGAGGGCGCTTGCCCCACGTGCAAGGGAGCGGGGGAGACGTTCACCGAGATTCCCGGGATGGCTCCGGTGGGGACGCTCTGTGAGGACTGCGGCGGCAAGTGCTTCACGGACGAGGTCCTGGAATACCGTCTGGGCGGACTCAACATCTACGAGGTCATGCGGCTGAGCGTCGAGGAGGCGCTGGAGCAGCTCGCAGTGCCGAAGGCCCGTCCCATCCTTCAGCGTCTGGCCCGCGTCGGCCTGGGCTACATCACTCTGGGACAGTCGCTCTCCACGCTGTCGGGCGGGGAGCGCCAGCGGATCAAGCTCGCCACCCACATGGGAAGCGACGCCGGAGTGTTCATCCTCGACGAGCCGACCACGGGACTCCACCTGGCGGATGTGGAGAATCTGCTCGGCCTGCTGGATCAGCTGGTGGATGAGGGGAACACCGTGGTGGTGATCGAACATCATCTCGGGGTGGTCGCCCACGCGGACTGGGTGATCGACATGGGTCCGGGCGCCGGGCACGACGGCGGCACGGTCGTCTTCGAAGGCACCCCCGCCGCTCTGGCGGAGTCGGACAGCCTCACCGGCCGGTATCTCCAGGCGTACGTGTCCTGAAACACCCGGGATCCCGGGCTTTCAGCCCGGCTTCCCGGTTCGTGGTGCGTCCCTCCGCTGTGCTAGGATATTGAGCTTGTATGGGTGCGTCATGCGCCCGGACAGATCCTCGTAAACCATCGTGCCAGTGCATACTGCCTCAGGGCCGGTCCCCGGCCAGGGGGCCCAGATGCGTCTGGAACGAGGGTTTAACCCTGTGCTGGCAAAATCCAGGCAGGGCAGAGACACCCCAACAACCGTTCCGCAAGGCTCGCACTGTATGCAGTATTTCAGCGTGAGAACCGGCGCGACGCAAGGAGTAAACATTGATTCAGCAGGAGTCGCGGCTTAAGGTCGCCGACAACACGGGTGCCAAGGAAATCTTGACCATCCGCGTTCTCGGTGGATCCGGTCGCCGCTACGCAGGCATCGGCGACGTCATCGTCGCCACCGTCAAGGACGCTATCCCTGGCGGAAACGTGAAGAAGGGCGACGTCGTCAAGGCTGTCGTCGTCCGTACCCGTAAGGAGCGCCGTCGTCCGGACGGTTCCTACATCAAGTTCGATGAGAACGCAGCCGTGATCCTGAAGAACACGGACGGGGAGCCCCGCGGCACCCGTATCTTCGGCCCGGTTGGCCGCGAGCTTCGCGACAAGAAGTTCATGAAGATCGTCTCGCTGGCCCCGGAGGTGCTGTAACTATGGGTGCAAAGATCAAGAAGGGCGATCTCGTCCAGGTCATCACCGGCGCTCGTCAGTCCCGTGGTGGAGACCGTGGCAAGCAGGGCAAGGTCCTGCGTGTGTTCCCGGAATCCAACCGCGTTCTGGTTGAGGGCATCAACCGTGTCACCAAGCACGTGAAGGCCGGCCAGACCCAGCGCGGCACCACCACCGGTGGCATCGAGGTCGTCGAGGCCCCGATCCACCTGTCGAACGTCGCTCTGGTGGATCCGTCCACCAAGAAGCCGACCCGCGTCGGTTTCCGTGTCGAGAAGGTTGAGCGCGACGGTGTGGAGCGCGAAGTGCGCATCCGCGTTGCCAAGGCCTCCGGGAAGGACATCTAATGACTGAGACCCTCGAGACTCCGGTGAAGATCGTCCCGCGTCTGAAGACCAAGTACGCCGAGAACATCAAGCAGTCCCTGCAGGATGAGTTCGAGTACGAGAACGTCAACCAGGTTCCGCGCCTTGTGAAGGTCGTCGTGAACATGGGTGTCGGTGACGCCGCCAAGGATTCCAAGCTGATCGACGGCGCCGTCCGCGATCTGACCGCGATCACCGGTCAGAAGCCCCAGGTCACCAAGGCCCGCAAGTCCATCGCCCAGTTCAAGCTGCGTGAGGGTATGCCGATCGGCGCCCACGCGACGCTGCGTGGCGACCGCATGTGGGAATTCCTGGATCGTCTGGTCACCCTCGCACTGCCCCGTATCCGCGACTTCCGCGGCCTGAACGGCAAGCAGTTCGACGGTAACGGCAACTACACCTTCGGTCTCACGGAGCAGGTCATGTTCCACGAGATCGACCAGGACGCCATCGACCGCGTCCGTGGTATGGACATCACGGTTGTCACCACCGCCAAGACCGACGAGGAAGGCCGCGCGCTGCTCAAGCACCTCGGCTTCCCGTTCAAGACCGAAGACTAATCCAACTACGTAAAAGGTCCACTGGCTCAGCCGGTGGAAACCAGTACGAGGAAGGGCCTGAGCCCTCATGACCATGACTGATCCCGTCGCAGACATGCTTACCCGTCTGCGCAATGCAAACTCGGCATACCACGACACCGTGTCCATGCCGTACTCCAAGCTGAAGGCTCGCGTCGCCGACATCCTGAAGGCCGAGGGTTACATCTCGGACTGGAAGGAAGAAGAGGCACGCGTCGGCAAGACGCTGACCATCACCCTTAAGTTCGGTCCGAGCCGCGAGCGTTCCATCGCTGGCGTCCGCCGTATCTCCAAGCCCGGTCTGCGCGTTTACGCGAAGTCCACCAACCTGCCGCACGTGCTGGGTGGCCTGGGTATCGCTATCCTGTCCACCTCTTCCGGCCTCCTGACTGACAAGCAGGCCGGCAAGAAGGGCGTGGGCGGCGAAGTCCTCGCGTACGTCTGGTAACGGGAAAGGAAGAGAAGAATGTCGCGTATTGGACGTCTCCCCATCACCGTTCCGGCTGGCGTTGAGGTCAAGATCGATGGAGCCGTTGTCACCGTCAAGGGTGCCAAGGGCGAACTGAGCCACACTGTGGCCAGCCCCATCGAGGTGGCCCTTGAAGAGGGCACGATCTCCGTGACCCGCCCGAACGACGAGCGCACTGCTCGCTCGCTGCACGGCCTGACCCGTACCCTGATCGCCAACATGATCGATGGCGTGACCAAGGGCTACGAAAAGAAGCTGGAAATCGTCGGCACGGGTTACCGTGTGCAGGCCAAGGGTTCTGACCTGGAGTTCGCTCTGGGCTACAGCCACCCGGTCAGCGTCGCCGCTCCCGCCGGCATCACCTTTGCGGTTGAAGGCCCGACCAAGCTTTCTGTTGCTGGCATTGACAAGCAGCAGGTCGGCGAAGTCGCTGCCAACATCCGCAAGCTGCGCAAGCCCGACCCCTACAAGGGCAAGGGCATCCGTTACGCCGGCGAAATCATCCGCCGCAAGGTCGGAAAGGCTGGTAAGTAACCATGGCCATCAGCATTAACAAGAAGCGCAACAGCAAGAACAAGACCTCGGCTCGTAGCCGTCGTCAGCTGCGTATCCGTAAGCGCATCTCCGGTACCCCGGCTCGTCCGCGCCTCATCGTCAACCGTTCGGCCCGTCACATCTTCGTGCAGGTCGTGGATGACACCGTGGCAAAGACCCTCGCCTCGGCCTCCACCATGGAAGCCGATCTGCGTGCGTTCGAAGGTGACAAGACCGCCAAGGCCAAGCGCGTTGGTGAACTGGTCGCCGAGCGTGCCAAGGCAGCCGGTGTTGAGGCCGTGGTCTTCGACCGCGGTGGCAACAAGTACCACGGCCGCATCGCCGCCGTCGCTGACGGTGCTCGCGAAGGTGGTCTGGCGCTGTGACCGAAGTGAACAACGAAAAGGAAACCCAGGTGACTGAAGCTGCAGCCGCTGTTGCAACTGAAACCACTGAGGCTGCCAACAACGACAACCGCCGTGGCGGCCGTCGTGGTGAGCGCGGCGAACGTGGTGGCCGTGGCGAGCGTGGTGGCCGTGGCCGCGACGCCCGCGAGGCCGAGAAGAGCCAGTTCGTTGAGCGTGTTGTAACCATCAACCGTGTCGCCAAGGTGGTCAAGGGTGGCCGCCGCTTCAGCTTCACCGCCCTCGTGGTGGTCGGCGATGGCAACGGCATGGTCGGTGTCGGTTACGGCAAGGCTCGCGAAGTCCCCGCCGCCATCGCCAAGGGTGTTGAAGAGGCCAAGAAGTCCTTCTTCCGCGTCCCGCGCGTCGGCAGCACCATCCCGCACCGCGTCCAGGGCGAAGCCGCCGCTGGTGTCGTGATGCTCCGTCCGGCTTCCCCGGGTACCGGTGTTATCGCCGGTGGTCCGGTGCGTGCCGTGCTGGAGTGCGTCGGCATCCACGACGTGCTGTCCAAGTCGCTGGGCTCCTCCAACGCCATCAACATCGTTCACGCGACCGTTGAGGCTCTGCGTCAGCTCGAGGAGCCGGCAGCTGTTGCCGCTCGTCGTGGCCTGCCGCTGGACGAGGTTGCTCCCGCAGCTCTGGTGCGTGCTCTGAACAACCAGAAGGCAGGTGCCTGAGCCATGGCAAAGAACCTGACTCCGTCCGACGCCAAGTTGGAAATCACCCAGATCAAGGGCGTCATCGGCGCCAAGCAGAACCAGCGCGACACGCTTCGCTCTCTCGGTCTCAAGCGCATCGGCCACTCCGTGGTCCGTACCGCTGACGCCGTGACGGTGGGCATGCTCAACACGGTTCCGCACCTCGTAGAGGTCAAGGAGGCGAAGTAATGGCTGAGAAGAAGACTGCTGAGCCTGCAGCGACCGAAGAGAAGCAGCACGCTCTGAAGGTTCACCACCTGCGTCCCGCCACTGGCGCCAAGACCGCGAAGACCCGTGTGGGTCGCGGTGAAGGCTCCAAGGGTAAGACCGCCGGTCGTGGCACCAAGGGCACCAAGGCGCGCTACCAGGTCAAGGCCGGCTTCGCCGGTGGCCAGCTGCCGCTGCACATGCGCCTGCCGAAGCTTCGCGGCTTCAAGAACCCGTTCCGTGTCGAGTTCCAGGTGGTCAACCTTGACCGTCTCTCCGAGCTCTTCCCGGAGGGTGGCACCGTGACGGTGGCCGACCTGGTCGCCAAGGGCGCGGTTCGCAAGAACCAGCCCGTCAAGGTGCTCGGCTCCGGCGACATCACCGTCAAGGTCGATGTCACCGTGGACGCCTTCTCCGCCAGTGCGGCTGAGAAGATCCAGGCCGCCGGTGGTTCCGCCACCGCTCTCTGAGCGCCGGTCCCGCTGAAAGCGAATTGAGAACTCCCGGCACCCGGACAGCTGTCCGGGTGCCGGGAGTTCCTGCATTGTCGAAGAATTACTGGGCTGACCGACACAACGGTTAGACTCTGATGTCGGGTTCAACCAGGAACCCACTCTCCTTTACCTCACAGATCCCTCAGGAGGACGCTTGCTCAGCGCATTCGGCCGTGCCTTCAGGACCCCTGACTTGCGACGCAAGTTGCTGTTCACTCTTGGCATCGTCACGATCTTCCGGCTCGGCGCGTTCATCCCGGCACCGGGTGTGAGCTACAACAACGTTCAGCAGTGTCTCCAGCTGACGGCGGGCAACAGCAGCCTGCAGCAGATGGTGAACATGTTCTCGGGTGGCGCCCTGCTTCAGGTCTCCATCTTCGCGCTGGGCATCATGCCGTACATCACCGCCAGCATCATCGTGCAGCTGCTGCGCGTGGTGATCCCCCGGTTCCAGGAACTGTATGAGGAAGGCGCCTCTGGGCAGACCAAGCTCACGCAGTACACGCGTTACCTGACGATCGCCCTGGGCCTCCTGAACGCCACCACGCTGGTGTCGCTGGCCCGTTCCGGTCAGCTGTTCCAGGGATGCTCCCTGCCGCTGATCCCGGACAACAGCATCATTACCACGATCCTCCTCATCATCACGCTGACCGCAGGCACCGGCCTCATCATGTGGATGGGCGAGCTCGTGACGGAGAAGGGCATCGGCAACGGCATGTCCCTGCTGATCTTCACCTCCATCGCGGCCGGCTTCGTCCCGGCGATGAACAGCATCATCGGAGCCAAGGGCTGGGGCACGTTCATCGCCGTCCTGCTCGTCGGTCTGGTGACCGTGGCACTCGTGGTCTTCGTCGAACAGTCCCAGCGCCGCATCCCCGTGCAGTACGCGAAGCGTATGGTGGGGCGGCGCACCGTGGGCGGCACCACGACGTACATTCCGATCAAGGTCAACATGGCCGGCGTGATCCCCGTGATTTTCGCGTCCTCCATCCTGTACCTGCCGGCGCTGATCGCTCAGTTCAACACCCCCACGGACGGCCGTCCGATCCCTGAATGGGTCGTGTGGATCAACAACAACCTCACCAAGGGTGATCACCCGCTGTACATGGCGGTGTACTTCCTGCTGATCATCTTCTTCACCTACTTCTACGTGTCCATCACCTTCAATCCTGAAGAGGTCTCGGACAACATGAAGAAGTACGGTGGCTTCATTCCCGGTATCCGGGCCGGCCGTCCCACTGCTGAGTACCTGCAGTACGTCCTGTCCCGGATCACCCTGCCAGGTGCGCTGTACCTCGGCATTGTTGCGCTCATCCCTCTGGTGGCCTTGGTCCTGGTCCAGGCCAACCAGAACTTCCCCTTCGGCGGCACGTCGATCCTCATCATGGTCGGTGTCGGGCTGGAGACGGTGAAGCAGATTGACGCGCAGCTTCAACAACGGCACTACGAAGGGCTCTTGCGATGACAAGAATGCTGATTATCGGTCCTCCCGGCTCCGGCAAGGGAACGCAGGCCGAGCGGATCTCCGACCGTCTCGGTGTGGTGGCCATCTCCACCGGCGACATCTTCCGCGCCAACGTCAAGGGCGAGACCCCGCTGGGCCTGGAAGCCAAGAAGTACATGGACGCCGGCGACTTCGTCCCGGACTCGGTCACCAACCGCATGGTCCGTGACCGGCTGAGCCAGGACGACGTGGCGGAGGGCTTCCTGCTCGACGGGTACCCGCGCACTGTGGCGCAGGTGGACGAGCTGGACCAGATCCTCTCCGCTTCCGGCACGCGCCTGGACGTGGTGCTCCAGCTGACCGCGGACGACGAGGAACTCGTCACCCGCCTGCTGGGCCGGGCCTTGGAAACGGGCCGCAGCGATGACAACGAGACCGTCATCCGGCACCGTCTGGATCTCTACCACGAGCAGACCGAAGCCGTGGTGGGCAAGTACGCGGAACGCGGGATCCTCCGCCGTGTGGATGGCATCGGAGCCATCGACGAGGTCACGGACCGTGTGATGGCAGCCATCGCAGAGGCCGTGGCGGACGAAGCCGCCAGCGCCTAGCAACACCTGACATGCCCCCGGAGAAGCTCCGGGGGCATGACTTTTCGGCCGGCGCGACTGAAACCAGCGCCCTCCCCGAAACCAGTAGCCCCGAAGGCCGCGTGACCCGCGGCCGGAACCGAAGGAACACCCGTGGCATTCCACTCTCCCCGGATCGAATACAAGACCAACGCCCAGATGCGCATCATGCAGGAGGCAGGCGAGCTCCTCAGCCGTGCCCTGGACGCGGCGGTGGCCGCGGTCGCTCCGGGTGTCACCACCGATGAGCTGGACGCCGTCTTCGCGGCAGTGGTCGACGAGGCGGGCGCCCAGTACAACTTCCTGGGTTACCACGGCTATCCCAAGCACATCTGTGCCTCGGTCAACGACGAGGTGGTGCACGGCATCCCCGGTCCGCGGGCGCTGGAACCGGGCGATGTGGTGAAGATCGACGGCGGCTGCATCGTCCGCGGCTGGAACGCCGACTCGGCGCGCACCGTGATCGTGGGCCAGGGCGATCCGGAGGACGAACGGCTCTCCGAGGTCACCCGCATGGCGATGTGGCACGGGATCGCGGCGCTGGCCACCGCGAAGTACGTGGGCGACATCGGCGACGCCATCGACGACTACGTGTCGGCGCAGAAGGGCAAGCCGCTGGGCATCCTGGAGGACTACTGCGGCCATGGAATCGGATCCCAGATGCACATGGCTCCCGATGTCCTGAACTACCGGAGCAAGCACCGCGGCCCGAAGATCAAGCCGGGCATGTGCTTTGCCATCGAGCCGATGCTCGTCCGCGGCGGCCTCGAGACCGCCGTGCTGGAGGATGACTGGACGGTCGTCACCACTGACGGCGCGCGGGCTTCGCAGTGGGAGCACTCGGTGGCCGTGCACCGCGAGGGCATCTGGGTCCTCACGGCGCCCGACGGCGGCGCCTCCGAGCTGTCCAAGCTGGGCGTGACCGTGGTGCCGATCCCGGCGTGAGCACGCGCCGTCGTGCGCCATCGCGTTGACGCGAGGTGACAGTTGAGGCCCCCGACCGGACCGGTCGGGGGCCTCAACTGTCACCTCGGCGGGGGAGCGGCGGCTCAGGCGAATGGGAAGCTCGGCGGAAGGAGTTCTTCGGTTGGGCGGCGGGCGTGGTCGGACAGGCTGAGCGACGCGATGTAGTGGTCCAGGAACTCCTGGGCCCGGCGGCGGTGGTCGCTCGTGTCCACGGTGACGATCTCGCCGTCCTCCACGACGGTCCGTCCGGCGACGACCACGCGGTTGATGTCCCGGCCGTCGGCGTTCAGGACCATCGTGCGGATCGGATCCGCGTACGGTCCGAGGTGCGGGCCCGTGAGATCCAGGACGAAGTAGTCCGCCTGGCAGCCGGGCGCGAGGCGTCCCAGGTCCGGACGCCCGAGCGCATCGGCCGGGTCGAGGGTGGCGGAGCGGAACAGATCGCCGGCCTGGGCGGCGGCCCGGTCCGCGGTGCTGCTCTTCTGCATGGCCATGGCCAGGTCCAGTCCGCGGATCATGTCGGGTGGCGCCGAATCGGTGCCCATCACCACCCGGATGCCCCGCGCCCGGTACGAATCGTAATCCTCCAGCACGCTGCCGTAGTGGGCGGAGGGGATGGGGCAGAAGATCACGCTGGTCCCGCTCTCGGCGAGCAGCGCGAGGTCGTCGCCGTCGCCGAACTCCGGAGGCATGTGGCGGTGACCCGGCACCGTCCAGGCGTGCGGGATGAAGGTCCGCTCGGCGAGGAATCCGATCGAGTGGAGGTAGGGGAGGGGGCGGAGCCCGGTGCGTGCCAGCATGGTCTCCACTTCGGACAGGCCCTGGGCGGCGTGCAGGCGGACCGGGATGCCGAGCTCGTCCGCGGCCTGGCGCGTCAGTCGGAGTGTCCGTTCGGTCTGGGTCTCGATCCGGGCGGGCAGGAGCGCGGCGCGGATGCGGCCGTCCGCCCGCCCGTCGTGGTCCTTCGCGAAGCGGATCGCCTCGGCGAGCCCATCCAGGCCCTTCTGCTCGTCCTCGTGCAGGAGCACGCGTTCCCCGTCCGTATAGGGGACGTGCGTGCGGTAGCTGGGGCCGAGATAGGCGCGCAGCCCGATGGCCTCCACGGCCGAGGCGGTGTTCGCCAGGTCGTCATAGTCCTCGCACCAGTCGAGGTAACTCTCCGCCGCGATCGGCATGAGGGTGGTGATGCCGTTCCGGGCGACCTGGGCCAGGGCGAACTCGCGGCGGAAGCGTTCCTGCTCCGGAGTGAAGACGGGTGCGTGGTCGCGGAGGTATTCCTCGGACCAGAGGAGGCCCAGCCGGGTGTCGGCCCCGTGCCAGGAATCGAAGATCGCGTGGTCGATGTCGGCGAGGGCGTTGAGGTCGATGAAGCCGGGGGAGACGATCGACAGACCCGCGTCGATCTCGCGGTCGATGGGCCCCGTATAGCCGCGGCCGACGAAGAGGATCGTGTCGTCCTCATGGACCAGCTCGGCGTCCGGCAGGATGCGGTGGTCACCGTCGGCGTAGCCGATGATGAAGGCGGCCTTGATGCGGGTGATCACTCGGGGGCTCCTCAGATGGTCGGGCACGGCCCCGGACGGGACGCGTCAGTGCGGAACTCCGCCCGTCCAGGATGGCACCGGGCGGCGGCCGGGACCAGCCGGGGCCTGCCGCCGATACCAGACCGGCCCAGCCGGGACCCGGGCTGGCGTTCACATAGCCCAGTCGTGCTATCTCCCCGACGGCGCCGCCCTTGCCACACCTGAGGAGGGACGACGACGGCGGCGGCCACCGTTCGGGTGGCCGCCGCCGTCGTCGTGCGTTCCGCGGTCGGGCTCCCCGCCGTTTCCCCCTCCCGTCCCGCGCTCAGCACCGGGTGGGATTCAGAGGAGAACGAGCGGATCCCGGGGGGATCACTTGCCGAGCTTCGGCTTCACATCCTTGGTGTAGATGCCCTCGAGGGTGCCCTTCAGAGTGGAGAGGCTGCTCTTCACGTCCGCCTTCTGGGTCAGGATCGCGGCGGCGGCCTTGGCCATCTCCTGGTCGGCGCCCGGCAGGAAGACGCGGGCGTTGTCCTGCTTGCGGGTCACGGCCAGCTGGTCCATGGCGATCTTGATCTGCGGCGTCTTGGCCAGCGCGGCGGTCATGTCGGCCGACTTGCGGGTGGGCATGTAGCCGGTGGCCGCCGAGAAGAGCGCGGTGTTCTCCGGTTCGGTCACGAACTTCAGGAACGTGGCGGCGGCGAGCTGCTGATCCTTCGGTACGCCCGCCGGGATGCCGAGGCCGGCGCCGCCCGTGGGGCAGACCGGGTTCTGGGTGGCGGAGCCGCCGGGAAGGAAACCGACGCCCACGTTGAACTTGGCGTTCTCCAGCACGCCCACCAGGGAGCCGGTGGAGGACAGGGTGGCGGACGCGATGCCCGCGGCGAAGTCATCGGCGGAGTCCTTGGAGGAGACACCGGCCCAGCCGTCCTTGTAGACGGAGTCCTGCGCGAACTGGAGCGCCTTCACGTTGGCGTCCGAGTCGGCCGTGATGTCCCAGTCCTTGGACCAGCCGCCGCCTTCGCCCCAGAGGTTGTTCTGCAGGGTCCAGCCCGCGTAGCCGGCGAGGGCCGGGTACATGAAGGCGAACTGCGCCTTGGACGCGGCCTTGAGCTTCGGCGCCCACTCGGCGAACTCGGCCCAGGTCTTCGGGGCACGGTCCGGCAGACCGGCGGCCTTGAAGTGATCCTTGTTGTAGTAGAAGAGCGGGGTGGAGCGCGCGTACGGCATGGCCCACTGCTTCGAGTCGTAGCCGTAGTCCGCCACGAGCGTCTCGCGGAAGTCGGACATGCTGAAGTCCAGCTGCTTGATCAGGCTGTCCAGCGGGATGATGCTCTTGTTCATGTAGTAGCGGAACCACCACACGTCGGAGAGGACCACGAGCGCGGGCAGTCCGCTCTTGGCGGCCTGGGCCGTCTGGAACTTCTGGGCGATCTCCTCGTAGTCCTTGCCGCCCGTGATGAGGTTGACCTTGATGTCCGGGTGCTTGGCCTGGAACTTCTCGATCAGCTGCTTCTCCACGTCCTGGGACTTGCCCGGGTGGGTGGACCAGAAATCGAAGCTGGCGGCCGGCTTCACCCCCGTGAAGTCCGTGTCCGCGGCGGCCTGGGTGGCCCCGCCTCCACCGGTGGAGGGACCGCCGCAGGCGGCGAGGGCGGCGGTGATGGCCGCAGCGGCGGAGAGGCCGAGGAATTGACGACGGCGCAGTGAGGAGTTCATGGGGTGACCTTTCAGTGGTGCTGTGATGCGGTTGCTGAGGGTGACTGAGGGGGCGGCGCGCCTCCCCGGGGTGGAGCGGAGGTTCAGCCCGTGACGCTGCCCTGGGTGAGGCCTGCCACGATGTAGCGCTGGAGCATGGCGAAGATGCTGAGGACGGGCAGGATGACGAGGACCGAACCGGCCATGAGGATGCCCCAGCCTGCCCCGTTGCTCTCCGAGTTCTGGAGGAGCGTGAGGCCCACGGGGAGGGTCATGCTCTCGGGTCGGTCCGTGATGATGAGGGGCCAGATGTAGTCGTTCCACTCGCTGACCACGGTCACCAGGCCGACGGTGGCGATCGAGGGGATGGAGACCGGAACGACGATCCGCCACAGCCGCCGCCAGTGCCCCGCGCCGTCGAGCTCGGCCGCCTCCAGGATGGAGCCGGGGAGGGTGAGGAAGTGCTGGCGGAGCAGGAACGTGCCGAACGCGGTGCCGAGCCCCGGCAGGATGATGCCCCAGAGGGTGTTCTTCCCGCCCAGGCCGGCGATCAGGATGTAGTTCGGCAGGATGGAGACCTGAGCGGGCACCATGAGGGCCACCAGGATGATCACGAAGACCACGTTCTTGAACGGGAAACGGACGAACACCAGGGCGTAGGCGGTCAGGATCGCCAGGCTCACCTTGATGGCGGAGCCCACGGCCGTGACGATGACGCTGTTGGCGAAGAACTGCCCGAACGGCACCGTGGTCATGGCCGTGTGATAGTTGTCCAGGGTGGGTGCCTGGGGCAGGATCTTCAGGTCCGTGGTGACGATCTCACCGGGCTGCTTGAAGGAACTCAGCACCATCCAGAGCAGGGGGAGAAAGACCACCAGGGTCGCGAGGACCAGCGGGACGTAGCCGCCCGCGAGGGTGGCCGCGAGGTTCTTCCGGCTGAGGGCGCGGGGACGGCTGTCGGTCAGAGTGCTCATGCGTAGTGCACCTTCTTCTCCACGAAACGCAGCTGGAGGACGGTGACCACCAGAAGGATGGCGAACAGCACCACGGAGATGGCCGCCGAGTACCCGGCGCGGTTGTAGGCGCCGAAGGCCTGGAGGTAGGCCTCGTAGATGAGCGTGCTGGTTCCGTTGCCCAGGGGCGTCATGATCCGGATCAGGTCGAACGCCTGGAGTGAGCTGATCATGGTGGTGATGAGCAGGAAGAACGTGGTGGGGGAGAGCAGCGGCAGCGAGATGCTCAGGAACCGGCGTGCTCCGTTGGCGCCGTCCAGCGACGCCGCCTCCATCACCTCGGTGGGCAGCGACTGCAGCCCGGCGAGGAACACGACCGCGCAGTAGCCGAGGTTCTTCCACACGTAGACCACGATCACCATGACCAGCGCGAGCTGGGGATCGTTGATCCACTCCGGGCTCTTGAGTCCGACGCCGCGCAGGATCCAGGCCAGGACGCCGTAGCCGGGGTCGAAGATGAACAGCCAGACGAGGCCGACACCCACACCGGACAGCACGTACGGGGCGAACACGGCGGCGCGGGCGAACGTGGTGCCCTTGACCTTCGCGTTCAGCGCGAGAGCCACCAGGAGTCCGAGCACCATGGACCCGCCGACGGTGAGGACGGTGAACACCGCGGTGGTCCCCAGAACGCGCGGGGCGTCCGGGCTGGTGAAGAAGGTCAGGTAGTTGCCGAATCCGACCACGGTGGCCTCGGCCGAGCCGAGCGTCCAGTCCAGGGTCGAGTAGTAGATGTTGTTCAGCAGCGGCAGGTAGGTGAACACGCCGATCAGCACGAGGTTCGGTGCGGCGAAGGCGAGGAACACCAGGAAGTCACGACGGCGCCGGGGGCTCCAGCCGCGTTTCCGTCCGGCCGCCGAGGGGGCGGGAGCGCCGGCGGAGGCCCGGGGAGGGGCCTGCGTCGCGGGGCGCTGGGCAAGGGGGATCTCAGTATCAGTCATCAGGGAATCTGGGTCGTTTCCGCCTGCGTCAGGACGCGCAGGACAAGCTCACTTCACCACAGCCGGAACCGTCCGACGGCCGGTTTCCGCGCGTTCGGGGCAGAGTTCCCGGACACTTCAGGACGGGTTCGCCGACCGGTCACCGAAGTGGCACCTCGCGTTCACAAACGAGGGGCGGCTCCCAGTTGCGCAGGCTCCCGAACGCCTTCCCCAGCGCCGGAATCCTCGCCGGGGCTGGAGTTCCGGAGGACAATGAAGCCATGGGACGGATCACCGAGGTGCCCGGCGTTCGGGTGGGACATGCGGAACGGATCGGGCAGGGCTGGCTGAGTGGTGTCACGGTGGTGCTGCCGCCGCCCGGCACCGTGGGTTCGGTGGATGTCCGGGGAGGCGGCCCGGGAACCCACGAGACCGATGCCCTGGATCCCAGCACGATGGTTCCGACCGTGGACGCCGTGGTCCTGACGGGAGGCAGCGCCTACGGTCTGGCGTCGGCGGGCGGCGCGCAGCTCTGGTGCGAGGAACAGGGCCTGGGATTCCCCGTGGTGGGAGGCATGGTGCCGATCGTCCCGGCCGCCGCCATCTTCGACCTGGGGCGCGGCGGTGACTTCCTCGCCCGGCCCGGCCTGGACATGGGGTACCAGGCGGCGCGCGACGCCGGAACGCGCGAGCCGGGGCACGACGTCGAGCGCGGCACGGTGGGCGCGGGAACCGGCGCGCTAGTCGCCCGGGGCGAGTACAAGGGCGGACTCGGCACCTCGGCGATCCACCTGGACGGCGGCATCGTGGTCGGAGCGCTCGCGATCGTCAATGCGCTGGGAGTGCCGCAGTTCCCGGCAACGATGACAGGCGCAGCAGTGAGCCGGAGGATTTCCGCGGACCCGCAGGCGGAGGCGCCCGAATCCGCGCCGGACGCCGGTTCGCTCAACACCACGCTCGCCGTCGTCGTGACGAACGCAGCCCTGGATGTCGCCCAGTGCAAGCGCACCGCGACCGCGGCCCACGCCGGGCTCGCGCGGGCGCTGAACCCGAGTCACACCCTGGCCGACGGGGACACGGTGTTCGCGCTTTCGACCGGCGGGTCGGCGGTCTGGACGGCCCTCGACCCGGCTGCCCGGACGGCGTTCCTCATCGGTCTGCAGAGCGCGGCAGCCGAGGCGGTGCGGCTCGCGATCCTCGACGGCGTCGCCCAGGCGGAAGGCGTCACGACACCTGCCGGGACGTTTCCGGCATTCGGCGGCGGGGGTGCGTGATCCGTCGGAGGGCGGCTATCATGACCCGATTTAACTTCTGGCACCGGATGGCGTACAGTTGATGGTTGGTTGTCTGTTCCGTCATGCCCTCTGCACTCTCGAGTGTGTCGGGTCGGCCCACTTCAGGGTGGGAATGCATGGACTGGCAGCCTGTGGGAATGATCCCACAGGAAAACACCCATTGCCTGCTGAGCACGCCCGTGCTTTGCGGCACAACAGTTAGCGGAGGATATGGCCAAGAAGGACGGGGTCATTGAGATCGAAGGCGTGGTGACCGAAGCGCTGCCCAACGCGATGTTCCGTGTTGAGCTGACGAACAAGCACATCGTCTTGGCACACATCTCTGGAAAGATGCGTCAGCACTACATCAGGATCCTCCCGGAGGACCGCGTGGTGGTGGAGCTGAGCCCTTACGACCTCACCAGGGGTCGTATCGTCTACCGCTACAAGTAAAGACCGCTGCCACAGTCCGCTGTGGCAGGGACAACTGCAAACACGCAAAGGAAAGCCATGAAGGTCAAGCCGAGCGTCAAGCAGATCTGCGACAAGTGCAAAGTGATCCGCCGTAACGGCCGGGTCATGGTGATCTGCGAGAACCCGCGCCACAAGCAGCGCCAGGGCTGATTCCCCTTCGGGGACCAACTCACTGGACTGCTTGCCCACGCAAGTAATAGATAAGGCAGCACAAGCTGCGCTGGGACGTATGGGCCCGGACAGCTAACCCCCGGTCGGAGGCTGGGGCCGCAGTGAAACTGCGGGTGTACTGCCTACGACCTCCGGTTCAATCAAGGAGTACCGCCAAACATGGCTCGTCTCGCTGGCGTTGACATCCCCCGCGAAAAGCGGTTGATTATCGCGCTTACTTACATCTACGGCGTGGGCAAGACCCGTGCACAGGAAACCCTGGCTGCCACCGGCATCAGCCCGGACGTCCGGGTCAAGGACCTCAGTGACGCTGAGCTGGTTCAGCTGCGTGACTACATCGAGGGCAACTACAAGGTTGAGGGTGACCTTCGCCGCGAAGTGGCCGCTGACATCCGCCGCAAGGTCGAGATCGGCAGCTACCAGGGTCTGCGTCACCGCAGGGGCCTGCCGGTCCACGGTCAGCGCACCAAGACCAACGCTCGCACCCGTAAGGGTCCGAAGCGGACCGTCGCAGGCAAGAAGAAGGCCGGCCGCTAAACCCTGTTGGGTTTAGCTCCGGGTTTCCCAAGAAACTTTCTGTAGGAGAAAAGCATGCCCCCGAAGACTCGTGGCGCTGTCCGCAAGCCGCGTAAGAAGGACAAGAAGAATATTGCGCTTGGACAGGCGCACATCAAGAGCACTTTCAACAACACCATCGTGTCCATCACGGACCCGTCCGGTGCTGTGATCTCCTGGGCTTCCGCCGGTGAGGTCGGCTTCAAGGGCTCCCGTAAGTCCACCCCGTACGCCGCGCAGATGGCCGCTGAGACTGCCGCGAAGCGCGCGCAGGAGCACGGTCTCCGCAAGGTGGACGTGTTCGTGAAGGGCCCGGGCTCCGGCCGCGAGACGGCCATCCGTTCGCTGCAGGCCGCCGGCCTCGAGGTCGGTTCCATCCAGGACGTGACCCCGAGCGCTCACAACGGCTGCCGTCCGCCGAAGCGCCGCCGCGTCTAGTAGCTGTGGCCTGGTCATGCCGTCATCACCGCCTTGGGCGGCGGTGACGGCATGACCGACGGAACGACGTCGATTTCCACTACCTGTGTTGCGTCATATAGCGGATGCTCGCTGAAAGGAAACATAAGTGCTCATTGCACAGCGCCCCACCCTCACTGAAGAGGTCGTTTCCGAAAACCGCTCCCGGTTCGTCATCGAACCGCTGGAGCCGGGCTTCGGTTACACTCTCGGCAATTCCCTGCGTCGTACCCTGCTCTCCTCGATCCCCGGCGCTGCTGTCACCAGCATCCGGATCGACGGCGTGCTGCACGAGTTCACCACTGTTCCGGGTGTGAAGGAGGATGTCACTGAGATCATCCTGAACATCAAGAACCTCTCGGTGTCCTCCGAGCACGATGAGCCGGTTGTCGCATACCTGCGCAAGCAGGGCCCCGGTGTCGTCACCGCTGCGGACATCGCTCCGCCGGCCGGCGTGGAATTCCACAACCCGGACCTGCACATCGCGACCCTGAACTCCAAGGGCAAGTTCGAACTCGAACTGACCATCGAGCGTGGCCGTGGCTACGTGTCCGCTGCTCAGAACAAGGCAGGCGACTCCGAGATCGGCCGTATCCCGGTCGACTCGATCTACTCGCCCGTCATGAAGGTGACCTTCCGCGTGGAGGCCACCCGTGTCGAGCAGCGCACCGACTTCGACAAGCTCGTGGTCGATGTCGAGACCAAGCAGTCCATCGCCCCGCGCGATGCCGTCGCTTCGGCCGGCACCACGCTGGTTGAACTCTTCGGTCTGGCCCGTGAGCTCAACGTTGCCGCTGAGGGCATTGAAATCGGCCCGTCGCCCACGGACGCTGCCCTGGCAGCCGACATGGCGCTGGCCATCGAGGAACTGGACCTCACCGTCCGTTCCTACAACTGCCTCAAGCGCGAGGGCATCCACACCGTGGGCGAACTCGTGGCGCGTTCCGAGGCCGACCTGATGGACATCCGGAACTTCGGTGCCAAGTCCATCGACGAGGTCAAGGCCAAGCTTGTTGAACTGGGTCTCTCTCTGAAGGATTCGCCTCCCGGATTCGATCTGGCCGCCCGCGCGGCTGCGATCGATGAGGACGACGCAACCTTCAGCGACGAAGAAGCCTGATAAAGCAGATTTTGGTTCTCCCGGGCCATTGATGGTCCGGTGAAACCACCCATCTAGGAGATAGAACTATGCCTACCCCCTCCAAGGGTCCGCGCCTGGGCGGTGGCCCGGCTCACGAGCGCCTGATGCTCGCGAACCTGGCCGCTCAGCTCTTCGAGCACAAGCGCATCACCACCACGGTCACCAAGGCCAAGCGCCTGAAGCCGTACGCCGAGCGTCTGGTCACCTTCGCCAAGCGTGGCGACCTCGCTTCCCGCCGCCGCGTTCTCGGCCTGATCAGCGACAAGGGCATCGTCCACGAGCTGTTCACCGACATCGCGAAGCAGGTGGAGAACCGTCCCGGCGGCTACACCCGCATCACCAAGATCGGCAACCGCAAGGGCGACAACGCCCCCATGGCCGTGATCGAGCTCGTGCTCGAGCCGCTCTCCGCGAAGCAGGCCGTCGTGGCCGAGGCCACCCAGGCTGCCGAGAAGGCCGCTCCGGCCGAGGAAGCCGCTGTGGAGGCTCCGGCCGAGGAGACCACTGAGGTCGTCGAGGAGACCGTTGAGGCTCCCGTCGCCGAAGAGGCCACCGAGGAAGCAGCTGAGGAGAAGGACGCCAAGTAAGGCGCCTTCCACCCAGTAGACTTTGGTCTATGCAGTTCGAGGAACCCGTCGTCACCCCATCAGGTGGCGGCGGGTTTCTTCGTATCCGGATGGGCCTCTCCTATGACGGCGCCCCCTTCCGCGGCTGGGCCGTCCAGCCCGGCCTGCTCACGGTCCAGGGAGCGCTGGAGGAGGCGCTCGAGATGATCCTCCGGCGGCCTGTGCGTCTCACGGTCGCCGGCCGCACCGACGCAGGTGTCCATTCGCGAGGCCAGGTGGTCCACTGGGACACCACCGAGGCCGAATGGGAAGGCGTGGGCCGCGGCAGCGCCGAGGACGCCCCCAGGGCTCTGCTGCGCCGGCTCAGCGGCGCCCTGGCGCGGGTCCTGGGCGAGCTGAGCGGCGCCGTCGTCGTCCACACGGTGGAGATCGCGGCGGACGGCTTTGACGCCCGTTTCAGCGCCCTCTGGCGCCGCTACAGCTACCGCATCGCCGACGACGCGCGGCACTGGGACCCGCTGGAGCGTGCCACGGTGCTGTGGCACAAGAAGCCGCTGGACACTGAAGCGATGAATCGCGGCGCAGCGCTGCTGCTGGGACTCAACGACTTCCGCTCCTACTGCAAGCCCCGGGAAGGGGCCACCACGGTCCGCGAACTTCAGCGCTTCGACTTCGAGCGGGGCGCGGACGGGATCATCACGGCGCACATCCAGGCCGACGCGTTCTGCCACAACATGGTGCGTGCGCTGATCGGAGCCACCCTGAAAGTGGGGGAGGGGGCGGAGCCGCCGCCCTGGCTCTGGGAACGGCTGCTGGAGAAGCGGCGCGACTCCCGGTCGGTCCTGGCCCCGGCGCATCCCCTGGTCCTGGAGTACGTGGCGTACCCCGAGGACGACCAGCTCAGGGAGCGGGCCGAGCAGACCCGGGCGCTCCGGGACTAGGGCCGGTCCGGCGCTTTTGCCTGAACGGGTCATTAACGATAAAGTTTTAAGTCGTTGTGCGTGTGCCCTCTCGATGTTGGGTGCCGGCCGGATGATTCTGTTGCATGGATCGTGAATCCGGTCGCGCTATCGAGCTTCGGGTCTCACTGGTTCCCAAGAGCCCTCACCTCTTATCCGGTCGCACAGGAACCCTTCAGCAGGAACTCACGCCTGCTGAAACTACTTTGAACGCCAGAACAAGAACGAGGCATACACCGTGCGTACGTACACCCCGAAGCCCGGCGATGTTGATCGCCAGTGGCACGTCATTGACGCAACCGACGTCGTCCTGGGCCGTCTTGCCAGCCACACCGCCAATCTCCTGCGCGGCAAGCACAAGCCGACCTTCGCCGCTCACATGGACATGGGCGACTTCGTCATCATCATCAACGCTGAGAAGGTCGCCCTGACCGGCGCCAAGCTCGAGCAGAAGCGCGCTTACCGCCACTCCGGTTACCCGGGCGGCCTCAAGAGCGTCAACTACGCCGAACTGCTGGAGAAGAACCCGGTTCTGGCCGTGCAGAAGGCCGTCAAGGGCATGCTGCCGAAGAACTCCCTGGCTGCCGCTCAGCTGACCAAGCTGAAGGTGTACCGCGGTGCTGAGCACCCGCACGCCGCTCAGCAGCCCCAGACTTTCGAAATCACCCAGGTCGCCCAGTAGTCCTGGCCACCACCCAACTTAGTTTTCAAGGAGAATCGTGGCTCAGAACGAAGAACTGACCACCGAGGCCGTCGAGGCCGAGGAAATCCCCACCAGCTACACCTCGGAGAGCGCCCCGGCGCAGGCTTCCGAGCAGAAGGAGCGCCCGGCCCTGACGGTGCCCGGCTCCGGTGTCGGCCGTCGTAAGGAAGCAATCGCCCGCGTGCGCGTTGTTCCGGGTTCCGGCAAGTGGACCATCAACGGTCGCGAGCTGGACAACTACTTCCCGAACAAGCTGCACCAGCAGGAAGTCAACGAGCCGTTCCGCATCCTCGAGCTCGAGGGCGCTTACGACGTCATCGCCCGCATCCACGGTGGTGGCCCCTCCGGCCAGGCCGGTGCGCTGCGCCTCGGCATCGCTCGTTCCCTGAACGAGATCGACGTCGAGAACAACCGCCCGACCCTCAAGAAGGCAGGCTTCCTGACTCGTGACGCCCGCGTCATCGAGCGTAAGAAGGCCGGTCTCAAGAAGGCCCGTAAGGCACAGCAGTACTCCAAGCGCTAAATCGCGCCTACCAAAAAAGCGGCTCGCAGCGCGAGCCGCTTTTTTGGTGCCTCGGCGCGATTGAGCGCTTGGCTCCACAAGCGCTGGTTTGTCGGCCTTCGACGAAAGCGGTTCGCTGTGCGGGCCGCTTTTTGTTGTTCCTCGGGGTGGTGGACCTTCCCCCGCGCTTCAGCGGTGGGGAATGTCCATCCGACCGGGGAAAACGGTTCCAGTGGGCGCGGGGCGGACCGTCGGGACGGCCCTTGAGGCAGGACGCCGGGAGGAGGCCTCCGGCGATCTGTCTGCGCCATGGAGGGCGTGGTCGGCTAGAATCGATCCGATGTCTAGATTATTTGGAACCGACGGTGTCCGAGGCCTGGCGAACGGACTGCTGACCGCTGAATTGTCCATGCAGCTGGCTCAGGCTGCGGCCGTGGTGCTGGGGCACAACCACAGCAACGGCAGCCGGCCACGCGCCGTCGTCGCGCGCGATCCGAGGGCCAGCGGCGAGTTCATCTCCGCCGCAGTCGAGGCGGGTCTCGCCAGCTCCGGCGTCGACGTCTACGACGCGGGCGTCCTTCCCACCCCGGCCGCCGCGTTCCTCGTGGCGGACCTGAAGGCCGACTTCGGAGTCATGATCTCCGCCTCCCACAACCCGGCGCCGGACAACGGCATCAAGTTCTTCGCCCGCGGCGGCCACAAGCTGCCGGACGAGGTCGAGGACGCGATCGAGACCCAGATGGAACTCGGCTTCGAGCGCCCCCAGGGAGCCGGGGTGGGTCGCATCCGCCGCTTCTCCGACGCCGAGGACCGCTACATCCTGCATCTCCTGCGTTCGATCGCCCCGCAGCGCCTGGAGGGCCTCAAGATCGTGCTGGACTGCGCGCACGGCGCCGCCAGCGGCTGTTCCCCCGAGCTGTTCAAGGACGCCGGAGCTGACATCGTGGTCATCGGCGCCGATCCGGACGGCCTGAACATCAACGACGGCGTGGGCTCCACGCACCTGGGTCAGCTGAAGGCCGCCGTGCTGGAGCACGGAGCGGACCTGGGCATCGCCCACGACGGCGACGCCGACCGCTGCCTCGCGGTGGACCACGAAGGCAACGAGGTGGACGGGGACCAGATCATGGCGATCCTGGCACTCTCCCTCAAGGAGGCCGGTCAGCTCCGGCAGGACACCCTCGTGGCCACGGTGATGAGCAACCTGGGTCTCAAGATCGCCCTGCGCGAAGCCGGCATCACCATCAAGGAGACCGCGGTGGGCGACCGCTACGTCCTGGAGGGCATGCGCGAGGGTGACTTCAACCTCGGAGGCGAGCAGTCCGGGCACGTGATCTTCGCGGATTACGCCACCACCGGTGACGGCCTCCTCACCGGGCTCCAGCTGGCTGCACAGGTGGCCCGCACCGGTAAGAGCCTCAAGGAGCTGGCAGGGGCCATGAAGAAGCTCCCGCAGCTCATGATCAACGTCAAGGGCGTGGACAAGGCCCGGGCGACGCAGGATCCCCAGGTGGCTGCAGCTGTGGCGCGCGCCGAGCAGGAACTGGGGGAGACCGGCCGCGTGCTCCTGCGCCCTTCCGGCACCGAGCCCGTGGTCCGGGTCATGGTGGAGGCCGCCGACATGGAGACCGCCACCCGCGTCTGCGAGGAACTCGCCGCCATCGTCAAGGACAACCTGGCGCTCGAGCCGACGTCCTGAGTCCCCGCTCGACGACGACGAAGGCCGCCACCCGTTCGGGTGGCGGCCTTCGTCGTTCCGGGGAGAAGTGTCAGGGGGAGAAGCTCAGACGGTCAGCGATTCTTGAGGGAGTCGCGGATCTCGGTGAGGAGGGCGATCTGCGGATCGACCGCTTCTTCCTCCTCCTTGATGCCGAGCTTGGCGTTGCGCCGGGCGATCATGTGGTTCATCGGCAGGACGACGACGAAGTAGATGGCGGCGGCGATGAGTAGGAAGTTGATGAGTGCCGTGAGGAACACGCCGATCTTCACTTGGCCGAAGACGAGGAAACTGTCAAAGTTGGGAGAGCCGACCAACTGGGAGATGAGCGGCATGAGGATGTTCTCGACGAGGGCGGTGATGACCGCACCGAAGGCGGCGCCCATAACGACGGCAACGGCCAGATCGACGACGTTGCCCTTCATGATGAATTCTTTGAAACCCTTGAGCATAAGCCCCAAACTAGCGCATCCAGCGCCCGATCAGGTGGCTTAAAGCTTACTTTTCTCCGAACGGCGTGTCCGCGAGTGACAAAATTGCACACTCCTCGCAACCGTCGCGGCTGGCGTTTGACAGTTTTTCGCGGGCTACCGGTAGCCCGGCGCGGAGGGCAGACCGAAGTACTGCTCCAGCGTCTTGATGCCCCGGGAATGCATGTCCTGAGCGGCCTCGACGCCGATGTACCGGAGGTGCCATGACTCCGCCAGGTACCCCGTCACCGCCTCCATGTCCATCTGATATCTGACGATGAACCCGAATTCGTGCGCCCTCCTGGCCGCCCAGACGGCGGCGGGCTGTGATGCGAAACACGGGACGAAGGCGCACGCTCCGCCGCTGTCCCCGATGTCGAACGCCCATCCCGTCTGGTGCTCCGAGTACCCCGGACGGGCCGAAGCGGTGTCTGCACTGGCGGTGCCGCGGGCGTCGGCATACGACTGATACAGCCCCACCTGAGTGGTGTAGGAACGGTATCCGCTGGCCAGGACCAGCCCCACGCCGTCCTGAGACGCCGCAGCGAACATCTTCTCCGCGGCCGTCGCCGTGGTCGCGTTGACCAGGGCCAGCTCGCCCTGGGCCGTGGAGGCGACCGCGGGGGCACGGAGATCCGGCGGGATGAAATCCACCGGGCGCAGCGGCCGGTGTTTGTTGACGACCACCCACGGACTCCGTGGGTCATCGAAGGAGTGCCGGGCGCCGGGCGACGAGAGGTAGGGGGCTTTCGGGACGGGCTTCACGGAAGGCGACGGCGAGACGGATGGCGACGGCGGACGGGAACCGGAGGCGGAGACGCCGCCCGCAGCGGTGCCTGAGGCCGTCGCGGACCCCTGGGGCGGCGTCGTCGGCGAACAGGCGGCGAGGCCGAGCGCCCCGGCTCCCAGCAGACCGGCCCGCAGAAGATCTCTCCGTCGTGGTTCCATCAGACCTTCCTGAGCAGCATCCGCCGGATCGAGTGATCCGGGTCCTTGGTCAGCACGAGCTGGGCCCGGCCGCGGGTGGGAAGCACATTGTGGACGAGGTTCGGTTCGTTGATGCGCTTCCAGATGTCCCGGGCGGTCTCCTCGGCTTCCGCGTCGCTGAGCGAGGCGTAGCGGTGGAAATACGACTCCGGCTGGGAGAACGCCGTGGTGCGGAGCTTGCGGAAGCGGTCCACGTACCACTCTTCGATGTACTGGGTCTTCGCATCCACGTAGATGGAGAAGTCGAAGAAGTCGGACAGGGCGAGGCCGAGCCGCCCGTCCTGACGGATCTGCGCGGGGGCGAGGACGTTCAGACCCTCCACGATCAGCACGTCCGGCCGGCGGACCACCACTTCGCGTCCCGGCACGATGTCGTACGTGACGTGGGAGTACCAGGGGGCCCGCACTTCCTCGGCGCCGCCCTTGATGGCGGCGACGAACCGCAGGAGGGCGCGCCGGTCGTAGGACTCGGGGAAACCCTTGCGGTCCAGGAGCTGACGACGGCGCAGCTCGGCCAGGGGGTACAGGAAACCGTCGGTGGTGATCAACTCGACATTGGGGGTGCCGGGCCAGCGCCGCAGCATCTCGCGGAGCACGCGGGCGATGGTGGATTTGCCCACGGCCACCGAACCTGCCACGCCGATCACGAACGGCGTGCGCTGGGTTCGCTCGCCCAGGAACGTGGTGGTGGCGGAGTGCAGCTGTCCGGCGGCCTCGACGTACAGGTGAAGCAGGCGTGACAAGGGAAGATACACATCCCGGACCTCGGCCATGTCCAAGGGGTCGCCGAGTCCGCGCAGGCGGTCCAGGTCCTCCTGGTTCAGCGGCTGCTCCATCTGAGCGGCCAACCGCGACCAGGTCTGGCGGTCGAGCTCCACGAAGGGGGACACGCCGTCGCCCTGGTTGTCCATGCGGTGCAAACTCACCTAAGAGATTCTGCCCGCAGGCGAGGCCAGAATGAAATGCACACGCCCGGGCCGGTAGGCTTGTGCGCATGTGTGGAATTGTGGGATACACCGGTCGGTCCACCACCGCCGAGGAAGCGGGGCGCTCCGCCCTCGGCGTGGTGCTGGAAGGCCTTCGTCGTCTTGAATACCGTGGATACGACTCCGCGGGTGTCGCCGTGCTCGAAGAAGGCGGTGTCGCCGCCCGGAAGAAGTCCGGCAAGCTGGCGAACCTGCTGAGCGAGCTCGAAGCGCACCCCCTGCCTGAGTCCCTGACCGGGATCGGGCACACCCGCTGGGCCACCCATGGTGGCCCCACCGATCTCAACGCGCATCCGCATCTGGCGGACGGCGGCCGGCTGGCCCTCATCCACAACGGCATCATCGAGAACTACTCGGAGATCAAGCAGGAGCTGCTCGCCCAGGGCATCGAGTTCCTCTCCCAGACGGACACCGAGGTGGCCGCCGCCCTCCTCGGCCGGCTGTACCGCAAGCTCGCGGACGGCGCCATGTCCGGCGACTCCGGCACCGCGATCCTCACCGAGGCGATGCGCCAGGCCTGCCAGCGTTTCGAAGGCGCCTTCACCCTGCTCGCCATTCACGCCGATGCGCCGGAGGCCGTGGTGGCCGCCCGCCGCAACTCTCCGCTGGTGGTGGGCCTCGGCGACGGCGAGAACTTCCTCGGCTCGGACGTCTCCGGCTTCATCGACTACACCCGTCGCGCCGTCGAGCTGGGCCAGGACCAGATCGTGACGATCACCCCGGACACCGTGGAGATCACCGACTTCCAGGGGAACCCGGCCGAGGGCCGCGAGTACCACGTGGACTGGGATCCGGCATCCGCCGAGAAGGACGGCTACCCGTCCTTCATGGAGAAGGAGATCCACGATCAGCCCGAGGCCGTGGCCAACACCCTCCTGGGCCGTTCCGACTCCCACGGCAATCTGACGCTCGACGAGGTCCGCATCGACCCCGAGCTGCTGAAGTCCGTCAACAAGATCATCGTGCTGGCCTGTGGCACGTCCGCATACGCCGGCCAGGTGGCCAAGTACGCGATCGAGCACTGGTGCCGCATCCCCACCGAGGTGGAGCTGAGCCACGAGTTCCGGTACCGCGACCCGATCGTGGACGAGAACACCCTGATCGTCTCCATCTCCCAGTCCGGCGAGACCATGGACACCCTCATGGCCGTGCGCTACGCCCGTGAGCAGGGCGCCAAGACCGTGGCGATCTGCAACACCAACGGCTCCACGATCCCGCGTGAATCCGATGCCGTGCTCTACACGCACGCCGGACCCGAGATCGCCGTGGCGTCCACCAAGGCGTTCCTGGCCCAGATCACCGCCGCCTACCTGCTGGGGCTTTATCTGGCACAGCTGCGCGGTAACAAGTTCAAGGGCGAGATCAAGGACATCCTGTCCGACCTCGGCAAGATCCCGGCCAAGATCTCCGCCATCCTGGAGCGTGAAGAGGACATCAAGTCCCTGGGCCGCGACATGGCCGAGGCCAAGTCGGTGCTGTTCCTGGGCCGTCACGTGGGCTTCCCGGTCGCCATGGAAGGCGCGCTCAAGCTCAAGGAGCTCGCGTACATCCATGCCGAGGGCTTCGCCGCCGGCGAGCTCAAGCACGGCCCGATCGCGCTGATCGAGGAAGGCCAGCCGGTCTTCGTGGTGGTGCCGTCCCCGCGCGGCCGCGACTCGCTCCACTCCAAGGTGGTGTCCAACATCCAGGAAGTCCGCGCCCGTGGCGCCCGGACGATCGTGATCGCCGAGGAAGGCGACACGGACGTGGTGGACTACGCCGAGCACGTCTTCTACGTCCCGGAGACCCCGCCGCTGCTGGCTCCGCTCCTGACCACGGTGCCGCTGCAGCTCTTCGCCGCGGCTCTCGCCGAGGCCAAGGGTTACGACGTGGATCAGCCGCGTAACCTCGCCAAGAGCGTGACCGTAGAATAAGCGCCATGATCGTTGGAATCGGCGTTGACGTGGTGGACATCGAGCGTTTCAAGCGGCAGCTGGAGGGTACTCCGGCGTTGCGGGAGCGGCTCTTCGTCCCGGCCGAGCGCGACTTGAATGACCGCTCCCTGGCGGCCCGGTTCGCCGCCAAGGAGGCCGTGGCCAAGGTTCTCGGCGCCCCGGCCGGCATGAACTGGCAGGACTGCTGGATCGGGCTCTCCGCGGAAGGCCCCAGCATTCAGGTCAAGGGCACCGTCAAGGCCGTGGCCGATTCCAAGGGCATCAAGCACTGGCATCTGTCGATGAGCCATGACGGCGGCATCGCCACCGCCATGGTCGTGGCGGAACGCTAGACGAAGAGCAGGACATGATCGGCGCCTATTCCGCGGATCAGGTGCGGGCCGCCGAGCGGCCCGCCCTGGACGCCGGGATGGGCGCCGAACTCATGCGCCGGGCCGCATTCGGTCTGGCCATGACGATCCTCCGTGAAGCGCGGACCCACTGTGGCCGGGTCTCCGGCGCGCGGGTGGCGGCTCTGGTGGGCAAGGGCAACAACGGGGGAGACGGCCTCTGGGCCCTCGCTTTCCTGGCCCACCGCGGAGTCGCGGTCACGGCCGTGCTGGTGGACTCCTCGGCACATGGCGAGGGTCTCGCCGCGCTGCTGAGCGCGGGAGGCCGAGGGCTGCAGCTGGTGTCCGGAGCCGTCTCCGGCGATACGGCCCAGGACGATGAGCCGCGGGACGGCACAGCGGACGACGGCACAGCGCAGGGCGACAGAGTGCACGACGGCACAGCCGAGGGCGACACAGCGCACGACGGCGCCGCCCGGGTGGCCCTGATCAGCCCGGCCGAGGCGCGGGATGAGTGCGTCCGTGCGGACGTCCTGATCGACGCGATCCTGGGCACGGGCGCACGCGGCGGATTGCGAGGAACTGCGGCGGAGCTCGTGGGTTTGCTGGAGCGTGAGCGGACCGTGGCCCCCGATTTCCCGTTCGTCGTGGCCTGCGACGTCCCGAGCGGAGTCGACCCGGACACCGGCGAAGTGGCCGGGCCCGTGCTGCGTGCCGGAGCCACGGTCACGTTCGCGGCCGCCAAAGCAGGATTGCTGCTGCCTCCGGGAGCCGGAGCCGCCGGCCGGGTGAATGTGGTCCGCATCGGCGTGGAGGACCGCCTCGGGGAGCCCGTGGTGCGGCGGCTCGGCGCCGAGGACGTGTCGCGCGCCCTGCCCCGGCCCGCAGCCGAGGGACACAAGTACACCCGCGGAGTGCTCGGCGTCGTGGCCGGCTCGGAGGAGTATCCGGGAGCGGCCGTTCTGGCCTGCTCGGGCGCACTGTCCGCCGGGGCCGGCATGATCCGGTACTTCGGCCCTCCGTCCGTGGCGGCGGTGGTCACTGCGGCGCTGCCGGAAGTGGTGTGTCACAGCGGACCCGAGCTGCGCGGCAGGGTTCAGGCGTGGGTCCTCGGATCCGGGGTGTCCGGTGAGGGACAGCTGGACCGGTGCCGGCAGGCCCTGAGCCTGGGGCAGCCTGCCGTGGTGGATGCCGGGGCGCTGGATCTCGTGAGTGAAGGCGACGAAGACCGGCCGGAGGTCATCCTGACCCCGCACGCGGGGGAACTCGCGCGCCTGCTGAGCCGTCTGGGCGTCGATCGTGAACGTTCCGCGGTCGAGGCCACCGCGCTGGACTCGCTGCGGGAGGCCGTCCGTCTGACCCGCGCCACCATCCTCCTGAAAGGCCCGCACACCGTGTGCTGCGAGCCCGGCGGGATCCTCTACTCCCAGGCCGACGGCACACCGTGGCTCGCGACGGCGGGCAGCGGGGACGTCCTGGCGGGCATCCTCGGCGCCCTGCTCGCGCAAGGGGGCGCTGCGCCGTCGTCGTCGGGGGGAGAGGCCGGACAGGGGCACTGGGCCGCCACCGCCGCCCTGGCCGCCGCAGTGCACGGCCGCGCCGGGCGCATCGCCTCCGGCGAGGCCGGCGGAGGACGGGGCCACCCGATCACCGCGCGCGACGTCGCGCGGGCCGCGCGCCTGGTCTGGGACGGGCCCTGACGACCGTGTAGCGGAATCGACATCTGAGTGCACTAAGGTGAGCCCGCAGGGGCACCGGGACTACCGCCTGAGGAGGCACACCGCGTGGAGAATGTGAATCAGCAAGTCTGGCCGGGCAAGGCGTACCCGCTCGGGGCGACGTACGACGGGGCGGGCACCAATTTCGCGCTCTTCAGCGAACGGGCCGAGGCCGTGGAGCTGTGCCTGGTGGACGACGACGGGAATGAGCAGCGCATCCCCCTCACCGAGGTGGACGGATATGTGTGGCATTGTTACCTGCCCGCCGTGCGCCCCGGGCAGAAGTACGGCTACCGCGTGTCCGGGCCGTACGAACCCGAGCACGGCAACCGGTTCAACCCCAACAAGCTCCTCCTGGACCCCTACGCCAAGGCCGTGGCGGGGCAGGTGGACTGGGATCCGGCCGTGTTCAGCTACGACCATGAGGACCCCACGCAGCGCAACGATGAGGACTCGGCGCCGCACGTGATGCTCGGCGTCGTCATCAACCCGTTCTTCGACTGGGCCGGCGACCAGCAGCCCGGCATCCCGTACCACCAGAGTGTCATCTACGAAGCGCACGTCAAGGGCCTCACCAAGCTCCATCCGGACGTGCCCGAGGACCAGCGGGGGAGCTACGCGGGCCTGGCGCACCCCTCGGTGATCAAGCACCTGCAGGACCTCGGCATCACGGCCATCGAACTCATGCCCGTGCACCAGTTCGTCAACGACTCGGTGCTGCAGGACAAGGGCCTCTCCAACTACTGGGGCTACAACACCATCGGCTTCTTCGCCCCGCACAACGGCTACTCCTCCACGGGGGAGCAGGGTGAGCAGGTCCAGGAGTTCAAGACCATGGTGCGGGACCTGCACCGTGCCGGCATCGAGGTCATCCTGGACGTGGTGTACAACCACACCGCGGAAGGCAATCACCTGGGCCCCACCCTGTCCTTCCGGGGCATCGACAACGCGGCCTACTACCGATTGATGGATGACGACCCGCAGTACTACATGGACCACACGGGCACGGGCAACTCCCTCAATGCCCGGAACCCGCATTCGCTGCAGTTGCTCATGGATTCGCTGCGGTACTGGGTCACGGAGATGCACGTGGACGGGTTCCGCTTCGACCTGGCCGCCACCCTGGCCCGTGAGTTCTACGAGGTGGACAAGCTGTCCTCCTTCTTCGAACTCGTGCAGCAGGACCCGGTGGTGTCCCAGGTGAAGCTCATCGCGGAGCCGTGGGATGTGGGACCGGGTGGTTACCAGGTGGGCAACTTCCCGCCGCAATGGACCGAATGGAACGGCAAGTACCGCGACACGGTCCGGGACTTCTGGCGCGGGGAACCGGCGGCGCTGGGCGAATTCGCGTCCCGGCTGACGGGATCGGCCGACCTGTACGAGCACTCCGGCCGCCGGCCGGTGGCCTCCATCAACTTCGTCACCGCCCACGATGGCTTCACGCTGCGGGACCTGGTGTCCTACAACGAGAAACACAATGACGCCAACGGCGAGGACAACCGGGACGGCGAGTCCCACAACCGGTCCTGGAACTGCGGGGTCGAAGGCCCCACGGACGACCCCGAGGTTCAGGCGCTGCGCTCGCGGCAGCAGCGGAACCTGCTGGCCTCGCTGCTGCTCTCCCAGGGCGTCCCGATGATCCTGCACGGCGATGAACTCGGCCGGACTCAGGATGGCAACAACAACGCGTACTGCCAGGACACCCCGCTCACGTGGGTGCACTGGGACGCGGTGGACGAGGATCTGGTGGACTTCACCGGTCGGCTGAGCAAACTGCGGCACGAGCACCCGGTGTTCCGCCGCCGTCGCTTCTTCGACGGGCGCCCGGCCGAGACGTCCGAGGGCGAATGGCTGCCGGATGTCGTGTGGCTGGATTCGGACGGCTCCCCCATGACGGATGAGGACTGGAACAACGGCTTCGCCCGGACCCTGGCGATGTTCCTCAACGGCGGGGCGATCCAGGCGCCGGGGGAGCGCGGCGAGGAGATCCTGGACGACGACTTCATCCTCTGCTTCAACGCGCACGACGACGAGGTGGAGTTCACCCTTCCCGCCGAGAACTTCTCCGCCGGATGGACGCCCGTGCTGGACACGTCGGGCCGGGAATGCAAGGGCGCGCTCGCGGCTCGCTCGAAGGTCGCGGTGCCTGCCAAGTCCATGCTGGTCCTGCAGGGGTGGCGGGGGTAAGACACTCCCTCCCTGCCGCGAGACGCCAGTTGAGCACAGTGTTCCTCACCGGGACTGTGCTCACCTGGCGTCTCGCGAGCTGTGAGAGCTCCCTGTGCACCCGGTTTCACTCTGTGAGCAGGTCCTCGCCCGCCGGTTACTCGAGTGGCAGGATGGGCCTGTGACTTATCTAGCTTCCCCTCAGCGCTACGACACCATGCCCTACCGCCGCGTCGGACGCAGCGGTCTGAAGCTGCCGGCCATCTCCCTCGGTCTGTGGCACAACTTCGGTGACGACAAGCCGTTCGAAACCCAGCGGGCCATCCTCCGCCGCGCCTTCGATCTGGGCGTCACCCACTTCGACCTCGCCAACAACTACGGCCCGCCCGCAGGCAGCGCGGAGACGAACTTCGGCCGCCACCTGGCCGAGGACTTCCGCCCGTACCGGGACGAGCTCGTCATCTCCACCAAGGCCGGCTATCACATGTGGGACGGCCCGTACGGGGAGTGGGGGTCCCGCAAATACCTCCTCTCCAGCCTGGACGCCTCCCTCCAGCGCATGGGGCTCGACTACGTCGACATCTTCTACAGCCACCGCCCGGACCCGTCCACTCCGCTGGAGGAGACCATGGGCGCCCTGGACACCGCGGTCCGTTCCGGCCGCGCGCTGTACGCAGGCATCTCCTCCTACACCCCGGAGCAGACGCTGGAGGCGGCTCGCATCCTGAAGGAACTCGGGACCCCGCTCCTCATCCACCAGCCCAGCTACTCGATGCTGAACCGCTGGACCGAGGACGGCACCCCCAACTTGTACGAAGCGCTGGAGCAGGTGGGCGCCGGATCCATCGCGTTCTCGCCACTGGCCCAGGGCATGCTCACCGACCGTTACCTGAACGGCATCCCCGCCGATTCCCGGGCCGCTCAGGAGCGCTTCCTCCGGGCGGACTCCCTCACGGAGGAGAAGATGAACCGGGTCCGCGGCCTCCACGAGATCGCCGCAGGCCGGGGCCAGAGCCTCGCTCAGATGGCGATCGCCTGGATCCTGCGTGACCAGCCGAAGGGGACGCCCGTGACGTCGGCCCTGGTGGGCGCGTCGAGCGTGGGTCAGCTGGAGGACACCCTGGGGGCGCTGGACCGCCTCGACTTCAGCGACGATGAGCTGACCGCGATCGATGAGTTCGCGGTCGAATCCGACATCAACCGCTGGGCCCCCGCGACGCACCGCAACGGCTGAACCACCCGCGGAGTGGAGCGACGACGGCGGCCCGTCGGCCGCCGTCGTCGCGCTCCCTCACCGCGCCGGGACTAAAAACGGAGCGTCGTGCGTTGGATCTGTTGCCGAGGGTTTTCGGGCCACTTCGGCGTGTTCGATAGACTGCTTGAGCGCCTGAGGCATCGCCGCCGGGCGCTCGCTGCCGCTCCCCGGTTCCGGGTGGAGCCCGCAGTTCACGTTTTTGACTAAGGAGTTCCGTGCCGTCACACCCCATTCGCGTTGCCATTGTTGGCGTAGGCAACTGTGCCGCTTCCCTGGTGCAGGGCGTCGAGTACTACAAGGATGCTGATCCGAACAGCACGATTCCCGGCCTCATGCACGTGGAATTCGGTCCGTACCATGTGCGGGACGTGCAGTTCGTGGCCGCCTTCGACGTCGATTCGAAGAAGGTGGGCCTGGATTTGGCCGACGCCATCGGCGCCAGCGAGAACAACACGATCAAGATCGCCGATGTGCCGAGCACCGGCGTGACGGTTCAGCGCGGTCACACCCTGGACGGCCTGGGCCGCTACTACCGCGAGACCATCGTGGAAGCGCCGGAGGAGCCGGTGGACGTGGTCGCTGCCCTGAAGGCCGCCGAGGTGGACGTCATGGTCTGCTACCTGCCCGTGGGCAGTGAGGAAGCGGCCAAGTTCTACGCGCAGTGCGCCATCGACGCCGGCGTGGCCTTCGTCAACGCCCTGCCCGTCTTCATCGCCGGCACCCCGGAGTGGGCCGCGAAGTTCGAAGCGGCCAAGCTGCCGATCGTGGGTGACGACATCAAGAGCCAGATCGGCGCCACCATCACGCACCGCGTCATGGCCAAGCTGTTCGAGGACCGCGGCGTCACCCTGGACCGCACGTACCAGTTGAACGTCGGCGGCAACATGGACTTCAAGAACATGCTGGAGCGCGATCGCCTGGAGTCCAAGAAGATCTCCAAGACCCAGGCCGTGACCTCCAACGTCGAGGCCGAGCTGCATGCCGACGACGTGCACATCGGTCCGTCCGACTACGTGGCGTGGCTGGATGACCGCAAGTGGGCCTTCGTCCGCCTGGAAGGCCGCAACTTCGGCGACGCCCCGGTGTCCCTGGAGTACAAGCTGGAGGTGTGGGACTCCCCGAACTCGGCCGGTGTGATCATCGACGCGATCCGCGCCGCCAAGATCGGCCTGGACCGTGGCATCGGCGGCCCGCTGCTGTCCGCCTCCAGCTACTTCATGAAGTCCCCGCCGGAGCAGGTCAACGACTCCACGGCTCGGGACAACGTCGAGGCGTTCATCCGGGGCGATCTGGAGCGCTGAGCCTCCCAGCTCAGCTGAGGTCGGCACAGGTCAGAAGGGCATCCGTCGCAGGACGGGTGCCCTTCCGGCGTTTAAGGGCGGGTTTAAGGGCGGGGACAGTCACATTGACTTTTGGGATCCCAACTATTGACTGTGACACGCATCATATCTACTGTGGTTTTTGGGATCCCAACGCGGGATCCCAAAATTGACCTCCGGCAGGCCGACGGCGCACCGGCAGCCCTCCCGAAGAAGCGAAGGAGGACCTCGTGTCCCTTCCCCAGAAAGCCACCGCGATCCCAGCGGTGGAGACGGACTCTCCCCAGAGCCGGCAGACCAAGCCCACCAAGGTCCGCTGGAAGCTTTTCCTGCTGTTGCTGGTGCTGGTCGCCGTCAACTACATCGACCGTGGCTCGATCTCGGTGGCCCTTCCCATCATCCAGAAGGAATTCAACATGGGACCGGAACTGGTGGGGCTGCTCCTCTCCGCCTTCTTCTGGACCTACGCTCTCATGCAGGTGCCTGTCGGCTGGCTGATCGACCGCTTCGGTCCCCGCAAGGTGGTCACGGCATCCTGCCTCGGCTGGGGCGCGGCGACCGCCGCCTCCGGTCTGGCCGGCGGATTCCTCAGCATGTTCATCGCCCGCATGGGCATCGGCGTCACCGAGGCGGGCGTCATGCCGGCCGGCGGCAAGCTGAACGCCCTCTGGATGCACTCCAAGGAGCGCGGCCGTGGCGCCACGATCCTGGACGCGGGAGCGCCCCTGGGCGCCGGCGTCGGCGGCATCCTCATCACCTGGCTGATCTCGACCGCCGGCGGCTGGCGTCCGGCCTTCATCATCGCGGGCATCCTGACCGTCGTTCTGGGCCTGGTCATCTGGTGGTATGTCCGGGACAACCCCCGCGAGCACCGCGCGGTCAACGACGCCGAGGCCGAGTACATCGAGGCGTCCCACCGGGCGGAGGACGAGGCGGCGCAGGCGGCCGGCGCGAACACCGGCCGTCGCGGACTCCTGCCCTACCTCAAGCACCGGTCCTTCTGGGCCATGTGCTTCGGCTGGTTCGGTTTCAACGGCGTCTTCTACGGGCTGCTGACCTGGGGTCCGCTGTTCCTGTCCCAGGCCAAGCACTTCGACCTCAAGACCATCGGATGGTCCACGTTCGTCATCTTCGGCGCGGGTTTCATCGGTGAGATCATCGGCGGATCACTCGCGGACACGCTCCGTGAGCGCGGCTTCGACACCAACAAGGTGATGCGTTCGCTGCTCGGGCTCTCCGCCCTGGTGGTCACGCTCGGCCTGGTGGGCGTCACGGTGGTGGGCGATCCGGTCACCGCGGTGGTCCTGCTCTCCGTGGTGCTGTTCTTCCTGCGCTGGGTCGGTCTGTTCTGGGCCGTTCCCGCCACGCTCGGTGGCCGGGCCAACGCCGGTGTGCTGGGCGGGGCCATGAACCTCAGTGGCAACATCGCCGGCATGATCACCCCCATCGTGGTCGGGTTCATCGTCGGCGCGACCGGTGGCTACACCTGGGCGCTGCTCTACTTCGTGGCATCCGCCGTCATCATGGGGATCTCCGTGCTGACGCTGGACTACAGCAAGCGGCTGGTGGTCTGATCGGCTCGTCCGCCGGCCCGGGCGAGGCCGGCGGACGGTCGCACCGGACGCGTCACAGAGCGGCGGCCAGGGCTCATCGGCCCACTCCGCTCGGCAGCGGACCTCACGCGTACTAGGCTGGGATCCCATAATCGTTGAGCGGAGGGGACCACATGGCACGGGCTGCTGAGGAGACCCAGCGGGAACTCCCGCTGCGTGAGGTGATCCGGGACGCGATCAGGAACCGCATCTTCGAGGGCCACTACGCCCCGGGCGCCCGGATGGTGGAGCGGGACCTCGCGGCGGAGTTCAAGGTGTCACGGCTTCCCGTCCGGGAAGCGCTGAGGATGCTCCAGCAGGAGGGTCTGGTCACGGAGCGCGCCACCCGTGGATCCGTGGTGACCGCCCTGGAAGAGAAGGACGTGGACGACCTCTTCGACGTCAGGATCTCGCTGGAGGTCCTGGCCTGCCGGCTCGCTGCGGAACGGGCCACCCCGGACGACCTCGCCACGCTGGGACGACTGGTGGATCAGGCGGACGACGCCCTCGCCCGGGGCAGCCTGGTGGACGCACACCGGCTCAACAGCGAGTTCCACGACGAACTGACCCGGATCGCGGACAACACCTTCCTCAAGTCGGCTCTGGAACCCCTTCAGAGTCGGATGCACTGGCTCTTCCGGCACGTCCGCGATCTGCCCGAGCTGATCAAGGAACACCGCGAACTGCTGGAGGCGATCTCCAGTGGGGACCCCGAACGGGCCGCCGAACAGTCCGCCCACCACATCCAGAAATACCGCGAACAATACCCAGACACCGTGTGATGCCGTCCGGCAGCGGGGGTCTGCCGACGAAAGACCGAGATGAAACTTCTTGTGATCAACCCCAACATCAGTGAGGACGTCACCGCCCTCATCCGGGCCGAGGCGGAACGCTCCGCCGGGCCTGCCACGGAACTCATCGTGGAGACCGCGCCACACGGCGTGGAATACATCGAGACCCGGCTCGAGTCGCTGATCGCCGCCGGCGCCGTCGCCGAGGTCATGGCGGATCACGCCGGAACCGTCGACGGCGCCGTGGTCGCCGCGTTCGGCGACCCGGGGATGCCCGCGCTCAAGGAACTCCTGGATGTCCCGGTCATCGGGATCACGGAGGCCGCACTCTGCGCCGCCGCGCTGCAGGGCCATCGCTTCTCCATCATCGCCATCTCGGACCGCATCACCGCCTGGTACCGCGAATGCGTCGAGGGGTTCGGCCTGGCCGGTCGTCTGGCGTCCATCCGGTCCATCAAGGAGGCCCTGGGTGGCATCGGCTCCGTCCAGGAAGACTTCGGCCCCACCCTCGTCGCCCTGGCCAAGCAGGCCGTGGACGAGGACAGGGCGGATGTCATCATCCTGGCCGGCGCCCCGCTGGCAGGCCTGGCACGCGAGGTGAGCCACCAGATCCCCGTCCCCGTGGTGGACGGCATCGGCGCGGGCATCCGGCTGGCGGAGGCCGTCGTCGGCCTCGCTTCCGGGAGCCACCGCGCCGGCGCTTTCGCGGCGCCGCCGGTCAAGCGCCGTGCCGGTCTCTCGCCCGCCCTCGACCGTGCACTCACCCTCACTCAGAATCCCGACTCAGCAACCCCGGAAGGGGGCAAGTGACATGACCGAGCTCATCATCGCCAACGCCCGCATCGTCAACGCCGACGGCACGGAAACCGGCCACATCCTCATCAGCGGCGGCCGCGTCGAAGCCATTATGGACGCCACGGAGGCCGTCCCGGCCGCGGACCGCGTCATCGACGCCCAGGGCCGCGCCGTGATCCCCGGTGGAATCGACGGACACTGTCACGTCGCGCAGATCACCGGCCGGTTCCGGACCCTGGACGACTACGCAGTCACCAGCTCCGCCGCGCTCTGGGGCGGCACCACCACCATCATGGACTTCGGCATCCCGCGGGACGCATCCGAAACCCCCCTTGAAGCCGCCCGCAACAAGAGCGAGCTGGCCCGCGAGGCCCGCTGCGACGTCGCGCTGCACGGCTCCGTGATCAGCTGGGACGAGACGGTTCCCGCCCAGCTGGACGCCCTGGCGGAGATGGGCGTCCGCTCCGTGAAGATGTACATGACCAACCGCGGCGGCACCATGAGCGACAACGACACGGTCCTGAAGGTCATGAAGGAGATGAAGCGCCTCGACGGCCTGACCTACATCCACGCCGAGCATGACGCCATGATCGTGGACTGCACCGAGGAACATGCCGCCACCGGCGAGATCGGCATCGAGCACCTCCACGAAACCCGCCCGGAGCTCGCGGAGGAGGCCTCCGTGCGGGAGGTCCTGGCCATGGCCGAGTATGTCGGCACGCCGGTGTACTTCGTCCATCAGTCCACACCCGGCGCCGTCGACCTCGTCGCGGACGCCCGCGGCCGCGGCGTGGAGGCCTATTCCGAGACGTGCCCGCATTACCTGCTGCTCGACGACGGCGTGTACGCCTCGCGCTTCCCCGAATGGTTCGCCTGCTGCCCACCGATGAGGTCGGCGGAGACCGTGGCCGCGCTCCGGGAGCGCTTCGCCTCCGGCGCCGTCCACACGGCGTCCAGTGACCACTCCTGTTACGACCTCACCCAGAAGCGTGAGCGCACCGATGACATCCGTCAGATGCCCCACGGTCTGCCCGGTGTGGAGACCCGGATGCCGGCGGCGTTCACGGCGCTCGTGGAGACCGTGGGGGAGGGCCTGGCCGTCAGCGATGAGCTTCTGCAGCGCTTCGTGGACGTGTTCTCAGCCGGCCCGGCGCGGATCAACGCCCTGCCCGGCAAGGGAGCCATCCGGGCCGGCTTCGATGCCGACCTCGTCATGTTCGACCCGGCCGAGTCCCGGCTGGTGGACGGCGCGGCCCTGCACATGGGCACCGACTTCTCCCCGTTCGACGGCAAGCAGCTGCGCGGCTGGCCTGAGGTCGTGGTGTCGGGTGGCCGCGTGGTCCTGGACGCGGACGGCTTCCACGATCCGGGGGCGGTGGGCCGGCTGGTGGCCCGTGCCGCCCAGGAGGAAGCACGTGGGGGCCTCGTGGCGCCGGCCTCTCTCGCGGGAAAGGCCGTCTGAACATGACGCAGGAACAGAACACCCTCAGCGCCCGGCGTCCTGTGCGCATCGGCATGATCGTCCCGTCCTCCAACACCTGCCTGGAGCCCATGAGCTACCGGATCCTGGGGGAGCGGGAGGATGTGACGATCCACTCCGCCCGCATCCCGGTCACCCGGATCGCGCTGGACTCCGGCTCGGACCGACAGTTCGACGCGGCCGGCATGCGCGCGGCCGCCGAGCTGCTGGCCACCGCGGACGTGGACGTGATCGCCTGGAACGGGACCTCAGGCTCCTGGCTGGGCGCCGGGCATGATCGCGCCATCGTCGAGGAGATCACCGCGGCCACGGGCATTCCGGCGACCACCTCCACCCTGGCGTACCTCGACGCGTTCGAGCGCTTCGCCGCCAAGTCCATCGGGCTGCTGACGCCCTACACCCCGGACGTGAACGAGCAGGTCATCCTCCGTTACCAGGCGGAGGGGATCGAGGTGAGCGGGCACCGCGCCCTCGGCCTGAGCGACAACGAGTCCTTCGCGCGGGTCCGTCCTGAGGCCCTCGTGGACCCGTCCGTGGACCTGGCCTCGGATCGTCCGGACGCGCTCGTGTATCTGTGCACCAATCTGTATGGTGCGCCGGTGACCGAGGAGGTCGAACAGCGCACCGGGGTCGCCGTCCTGGATTCCGTGGCCGTGACCCTGTGGCGCTGCCTGGATCTGGCGGGCGCCCCGCTGCTCGATGCCCGCTGGGGGCGACTGCTCGCCTGAGCCGCACGACGTCGTCGGTTCCCCCGGGGGCTGCTCAGTCGTGGTGACCTCGCGCGCCTCGCGGTCACCACGACCGAGCACCTGACGGAAGAGGCCCCCTCCACGTGGAGGGGGCCTCTTCCGTCAGGCGCTGCGTCAGCGGCGGCCGGCCTGGAGCCCGGCGCGTGCCATGGCGTCCGCGTAGGAGCGGCCCATGTCGATCAGCCATTCGGTCTGCCGTTCCTTGGACCCGGCGAACGAGCGGCCGTGCAGGGACCGGGCCTTGTAGACCTTGAGGCCGCGGCGCCAGATCAGCGGGTTGTCCGTCTTGAGGAGCATCTGGGCGAGGCGGTTGGCCTCGGTGCCGTGGGCCACGATCGCCGACACGCGCGGCAGGACCCGCAGCAAGGCGATCAGGGGCTTCAGACCGGCGCTGACCTGCTCGGGTGTCAGCTTGGCGTTGGCCTCTCCCGGGGTGAACCACGGGTGGGTGTTCCACGGCATCATCCACTCCGGACGCAGGCCGAGCTGGAACTGCAGACCGAGCAGGCGCGTGGCCGCGGCGTCGTCGCCGGCCCAGACCACGCCCTGTGGCGAAGGGGCGCTGTTGTTGGAGAACAGGCTCAGGATCCGGCACTCATCGACCGAGTGCATCGGGTCGACGTAGGGCACCTCGAAGCCGGGACGGAGCTTGCGGAGGAATTCGACGTGCTCGTTCACGGCCGCGATGTGCGGCGCGAAGAACGGGCTCGCAGGGACGGCGGGCTCTTCCTCGGCGGGGGCCTCGTCCGGCTCGGCTTCCAGTTCGGCTTCCGGGGCGACGTGCGGCTCGACGACGGCGGCGTCGGGCCCGGTCTCGACGAGCGCCTCGGCAGGGGCGCCGCTGTCGGTGCTGGTGGGCTCCGCGGGCAGCTCCGCGTCCGGCTCCGCGACGACCTCCGCGACGACCGGTTCGATCCGGCGGGTGATGACCTCACTCGCCTTCGGCGGCGTCCTGACGGTCTTCTTCGCGGCGGCCGTGGCCTGCCGGTCCGTGGTCAGGGTCTTGACGGCGGCCTTGCGGCCGGGCTTCTTCGCGACAGGCGTGGGGGCCTCCGCGTCATCGTCGTCGACGAGGATGCCGTCCAGCAGTTTGTCCAGCTCGTCGAAGCCGTTGTCGTACTCGTCGTCGGGCTCGTGGGTGTGGCCGAAGCCCTCGTCGTAGCGGGAACTACGGTCGTCGTAGTCCTCGTCCTCGAAATAATCCGTGTCGGCCAGGGCGGTCATGAGGGCAGGGCTCTCCTCGGGTCATGCGGGCCGGTTTCAGGGCGCAAGGCAGTGCGCCCGGTCCAGGCCGGGAAGTGGGGTGAGGGGTGCCCACCGGAAAGCCGGTGAGAGTGTCAATGTTAGCAAGCCGCGGGACTCTTTTGGAGCGCTCGTGGCACAGGTCTCTTCTCTGAGGATTCGTGACAGCCGGTGCGGCCTGACCCACCCGTTTACGGATCACCCACGGACATTTCCGTGGGTGATCGGCAAAAGGGTGGGTGGGGCGACCGGCCAGGGACTCGGCCAGGGCGGAGGAGCGTCGCGTGGGCGAGGAAACCGGCCGTGGGGAATGTTCCGGCAACCTCGTTGACACGCATTGGTAACGCGCGTAACCTAAATCACATCGCGTAGGTAACGCGCGTTACTAAAAGACTTCATCACGGCCTCGCGCCGCCTCCGGGCGGAGCGGGCGAGGACAGGCACCGGAGCATTCAATGGCGAACATCACCCCCGCGAAGAAGCGGCGACAAGGCGTCACCATGACCGACGTCGCGCGTCGCGCAGGGGTGTCCCGCACCACCGTCTCCTTCGTCCTCAGCAACCGGGAAGACGCGAACATCTCCGAGGACACCCGCCAGCGTATCGCCGAGGCGGTCCAGGAACTCGGCTACCGTCCGAACGCCGGGGCCCGGGCACTGGCCGCGCGCCGCAGCGACTGGTACGGGATCGTCACCGAGATCGTGACGGCGCCCTTCGCCGTGGACATCATCAAGGGCGCTCAGGACCAGGCCTGGAAGGCCCGCCGGTTCCTGCTGGTCGCGCCTTCCGACCAGGCGGACTCCACGGGCCCGAACCGCGGTCTCGAGGACGCAGCGGTGGAGAAGCTGCTTGAACAGCGGGTCGAGGGCCTGCTGTATGCGGCCACCTATCACCGCGGCCTCCACGTCCCGGCCGCGGCCGGCGAGGTGCCGACCGTCCTGATCAATTGCTACGACGCCGACGGCCGCTTCCCCTCGATCGTCCCCGATGAGCGGGGCGGCGGACGCGTGGCCACCGAACGTCTGCTGCGCGCCGGCCATACCCGGATCGGCGTCATCGATCTGGACCCGGGGATCCCGGCGTCCGTCGGGCGGCTGGAAGGGTGCCGCGAAGCCCTCGCCGCCGCCGGTCTGGAGCTCGACGACGAGCTCGTGGTCTCCGGACACGCCACGGCCGACGGCGGCTACGAAGCGGCCGCAACGATTCTTGACCGGTTCCCGGCAGGAGGGGGCAGACCCACCGCCCTGTTCTGCCTCAACGACCGGATGGCGATGGGCGCCTACGACGCCATCAAGGAACGGGGACTGACCATCCCCGGGGACATCGCCGTGATCGGGTTCGACAACCAGGAGCTCATCGCCGCCTACCTCAGGCCGAAGCTCACCACGGTTGCCCTGCCCTTCGAAGACATGGGCGCGCTCGGCGTGAAAACGCTGGCCGCGCTCACAGCAGGACAGCCGATCGCCGCCGACCGGCAACTGGTCGGCTGTCCGCTGCTTGAACGTTCTTCAGTCTGACCGCGAAATCACCGCTGAAGAACAATCCCACCCCACCTTTGCTGTAAGACAGGAATGAGACCACCATCATGACACACCCTCGTTTTCTGAGGGCTGCGCGGGTCACCGCCGCAGGCCTCGCCCTGGGGACCCTGCTCCTCACCGGCTGTTCCGCCAACCCCGGAGGGGCCGGCAAAGCCCCCGCGGCCGATGTGAGCGCCCTGCTCACCATCCCGCGGGAGGACATGGCGACCTTCGACAACAACTTCAACCCGTTCGCACCCACCGTGAACCCCCTGGTGCAGCAGGCCATCTACGAACCGCTGCTCGTCTTCAACCCCGCCAAGGGCGACACCACCCCGTGGCTCGCGACCGCCTGGGACGTGGCCAAGGACGGCCGGTCCATCACCTTCACCTTGAGGGACGGGGTCAAGTGGTCCGATGGTCAGGCCTTCACCGCCGCGGACGTCGCGTACACCTTCCAGCTCCAGAAGAAGCTCAAGGGCGGCTTCGACTACCTGAAGTCCGTCACCGCGGACGGCAAGAACAAGGTGGTCTTCACCTTCACCAAGCCGTGGTCCCCGGCCCTCTACGACGTGGGCCAGCTGCCGATCATCCCCCAGCACGTGTGGTCCAAGATCGCCGACCCGGCCAAGGACCCCAACACCAAGCCCGTGGGCACCGGTCCGTATACCGAGGTGGACGGCTTCCAGTCACAGTCCTACGTGCTGAAGAAGAACCCGCAGTACTGGCAGCCGGAGAAGCAGAAGATCGCCGGCATCAAGATGCTGGCCATGTCCGGCAACGACGCGGCCAACCTCGCGGCGGTCAACGGGGACGTCGACTGGGCCCCGCAGTACATGCCGAACATCGAGAAGACCTACGTCTCCAAGGACAAGGAGCACCGTCACTACTGGTTCCCGCCCACGGGCGCCATGATCAACTGGCAGCTCAACACCACCAAGGCGCCCTTCAACGACCCGCAGGTGCGCAAGGCCCTCAGCATGGCCGTGGACCGCGAGCAGGTGGCCAAGATCGGCATGAGCGGCTACGCCCAGCCGGCCGACTGCACGGGTCTCTCGGGGAACTACAGCACCTGGAAGGACCAGGACCTCGCGGCGAGCTGCACCTGGACCAAGCTGAACGTGGACGAGGCCAATAAGGCGCTCGACGCCGCCGGCTACCCGAAGGGCGCGGACGGCAAGCGGACGCTCAAGAACGGCAAGCCGTTCGAGTTCAAGATCTCCGTGGGCGCCACGTCCTCCGACTGGCTCTCCGTGGCCAATGTGATCTCCCAGAATCTCCAGGCGGTCGGCGTGACCGCCAAGGTCGACTCCCCGGACTGGGCCTCCGTCGTCTCCGGCTACGAGCAGGGGACCTTCGACTCCGGCATCGTCTGGAGCGCCAACGATCCGAGCCCGTACAAGTACTTCGACACCATCATGGGCACCGACACCGTCAAGCCTGTCGGCACCAAGACCACGGACAACTACCACCGCTTCGGTGACCCCAAGGCCGACACCCTGCTGAGCCAGTTCGCCGCCGCCGGTGACGACGCCGCGCAGAAGAGCCTGGCGAAGAAGCTGCAGGCCGAGTACAACGACGCCGCGCCGGTGGTGCCGCTGTTCTCCGGCCCGGAGTGGGGCGCCTACACCGACGCTCGCTTCACGGGCTGGCCCACCGAGGCGAATCCGTACGCGACCCTCTCGGTCCGCTCCGCCACGACCGTCCTGGTGCTCACGAACCTCGAACCCCGGAAGTGACCCGGCGTTCCTGACCGGCCGGGTGCGGCTGAAGCTCCCGCCCGGCCGGTCAGGACACCCGGCGCGAAGCGTCGCTCCGTGCCGGCGGCGCCACTGCGGGCCGGTCCTCCGCGCTCCGGCGGTGCCACTCCGACACCCCGACGGCGTGGCCGCTCCGGCCGCCCGCACACGACCGCCCCGCACGTCACCGCACCTCACTGCCCTGCGGCGCCCACGCGCCGTCGGGCCCCACCCTCCCTCCGCGCACCCGGCGGGAGCCCCATCAGCCATCCCGAACGGAGGGATCCCGTGCGCTTCATCCTGCGCCGCCTGGGTTTCTACCTGATCGCCTTCTGGGCATCCATCACCCTGAACTTCCTGCTCCCGCGCTTCATGCCGGGGGACCCCGTCTCCCGCATGTTCGCCAAGTCGCAAGGCAAGATGCAGCCTGAGCAGCTCGAGGCGCTCCGCACCATGCTCGGTGTGGACGACCGGCCGCTCTGGCAGCAGTACGCCGACTACCTGCACAACATCCTGACCGGCAACATGGGCATCTCCATCACCCGTTTCCCCACACCGGTCACCGAGGTCATCGCGTCCCAGGTGGGCTGGACCCTTCTGCTGGGGGCGACCGCCCTGGTGATCGCCGCCGTCGTCGGCAATCTGCTGGGGATCCTCGCCGCCTGGCGACGCGGCGGCTGGGTGGACTCGGCGCTCCCGCCGGTCCTGATCTTCATCGGGTCGTTCCCGTACTTCTGGCTCGCGATGGGCGCGCTGTACCTCTTCGGGGTGACGCTCGGCTGGGCCCCGCTGCGGCACGCCTACAGTGACGGGCTGGAACCGGCGTTCACGTCGGAGTTCCTCTCCGACGCCGGGGCGCACCTGGTGCTGCCGGCGCTGACGATCGTGCTCGTCTCGATCGGCGGCTGGATGCTCGGGATGCGCAACACCATGATCGCCACGAACGCCGAGGACTACATCACCATGGCCGAGGCGAAGGGCCTGCGCCCGGGCCGCATCATGTTCCGCTACGCCGCCCGCAACGCGATGCTGCCGTCCGTGACCAGTTTCGGCATGAGCCTCGGCTTCGTGGTGGGCGGCGCCCTGCTCACCGAGGTGGTGTTCGCCTACCCCGGCGTCGGGTACCAGCTGCTCAACGCCGTGCAGGGCCTCGACTACCCGCTCATGCAGGGCCTCTTCCTGACCATCACCGCGGCGGTCCTGCTGGCCAACTTCCTGGTGGACGTCCTCTACGTCCGCCTCGACCCGCGCGTGCGCAGCAACTAGGAGCCGACCATGAGCATCTTCACCGACCCCTCCGTGGACGCCACGGCTGAGCACGAGCCGGCCCCGAACCCCGGCACGACGACGGCGCCCGTCGCCGGCGCGGCCCCGACCGCACCGCGGGGCGCGCGGAAGCCGCGGCTGGGATTCCTGCGCGGACTCCTGCGCAACACCAAGGCCCTGGTGGGCGTCACCATCCTCCTGGTCTTCATTCTGCTGGCCCTCCTGGCCCCGGTCCTCTTCCCGGGGGACCCCTCCCGCATCACGGACCTGGCCAGTCTGGAACCCTCGCCCGAACACTGGCTCGGCACCACCGCCAAGGGCCAGGACGTCCTGGCCCTCACCGTCCACGGCGCCCGCAGCTCGCTGCTCGTGGGATTCACCGTGGGGCTCGCCTCGACCCTCGTGGGCATCCTGGTCGGCCTGGCCTCGGCCTATTTCGGCAAGGCGATCGACGAGACCCTCTCCCTCGTCACCAACGTCTTCCTGCTCCTGCCCGGTCTGCCGCTCCTGGTGATCCTGGCCGCGTTCCTCCCACCCGGGCTCGGGACCGTGATCTTGGTCCTCATCGTCACGGGCTGGGCGGGATCCGCGCGCGTGCTGCGCTCGCAGGCCCTGTCCATCCGGTCCAAGGACTTCGTGGCGGCGTCGATCGTCTCCGGCGAAGGGACCCTGCGGATCATGTTCGCGGAGATCCTGCCCAACATGGCTTCGATCGTGATGGGCACCCTGCTCGGATGCGTCATCTACGGCATCGGCGCCCAGGCGGGCCTCGAATTCCTGGGCCTCGGGGACATCAGCACGGTCTCCTGGGGCAACAACCTCTTCTGGGCCGGCAATGAAGGTGCGCTGCTGACCGGCAGCTGGTGGGTGTTCGTGCCCTCCGGGCTCTGCATCGCCCTCGTCGCCTTCGCCCTCGCCCTCATCAACTACGCCGTGGACGAGGTCACCAACCCTCGCCTGCGCACGATCAAGGCCGCGCGGCCGGCCGCCGTCGCGCGTCGTTCTGGAAGGAGCGCGTCATGACCGTCTCCCAGGTGTCCTTCGGATCTCACGAGTCCGTCCTGGAAGTCACCGACCTCACGGTCCAGTACGTGGGCGAGGCCCGCTCCACCACGGCCGTGGACCGCGTGTCCTTCAGCATCGGAGCGGGGGAGGTGTTCGGGCTGGCCGGAGAATCCGGCTGCGGCAAGTCGACCATCGCCAACACGCTCATGCGGCTGCTCAAGGGCCCGGCCCGGATCGCGGGCGGCTCCATCCGGTTCGGCGGCCGCGATGTCCTGGCCATGAATCCGGAGGAGCTCCGCCGGTTCCGCTGGCAGGACGTGGCGATGGTGTTCCAGTCGGCCATGAACTCTCTCAACCCGGTGCTCACCATCGGGGAGCAGATCGTGGACATCTACACCACCCACGCCGGCTACTCCCGCAAGGAATCCCTGCGCCGGGCGGCCCAGCTCCTGGAACTGGTCCGCATCGATCCGGTCCGTCTGAAGTCGTACCCGCACCAGCTCTCCGGCGGCATGCGGCAGCGCGTGGTCATCGCGATGGCGGTGGCGCTCAAACCGTCCCTGCTGATCCTGGACGAACCGACCACCGCCCTGGACGTGGTGGTGCAGCAGGAGATCATGGCGCAGATCAAAGAGCTCCAGCACGAGCTCGGGTTCTCGGTCCTGTTCATCACGCACGACATGTCCCTCATGGTGGAGCTCTCGCACCGGATGGCCGTCATGTACGGCGGGCGGATCGTGGAGACCGCACGGGCCGCGGACATCCACCAGCAGCCGCGGCACGTCTACACCCAGGCGCTCATGGGCGCCTTCCCACCCCTGAGCGGCCCGCGCGTGCCGCTCACCGGCCTCGCCGACGGAGTGAAATTCCGGGACATCCCGGACCTGGAGGAAGTCTCCCCGGGCCACTTCGTGGCACCCGTCCTGGAAGGAGCGCTCCGATGAGCATCACCGACGTGTCCTCACTGGCCCCCGTCACCCCCACGGAGACGGTCCTGGAACTGCAAGGACTCAGCAAGACGTTCCCCCTGGGCGGGCTGTTCTCCCGGAAGTCCACGCGGGCCCTCCACGAGGTGGACCTGACTCTGGGGCGAGGTGAGATCGTCGCCCTGGTGGGGGAGTCGGGCTCCGGCAAGAGCACCCTGGCCCGCTGCGTCGCCCGGCTGGAGACGCCCAGTTCGGGCCGGATCCTCCTCGAGGGCACGGACGTGCTGGCCAGGAACCGCTTCCAGGCCACGCGGGCCTACCGCTCCCAGGTCCAGATGGTGTTCCAGGACCCCTTCGGCTCCCTCAACCCCGTCCACCGGATCGAACACTTCCTCCGTCGCTCCCTGGCCCTGCACGGCCGGACGGGCTCGGAGAAGGAGACCCGCGAGCGCCTCGAAGAGCTCATGGCCGTGGTGGGGCTCGAGGCGGCCATGCTGCAGTCGTATCCGCACGAGCTGTCCGGAGGGCAGCGGCAGCGCGTGGCGATCGCCCGGGCGCTCGCCGTGGAGCCGGAGGTGATCCTCGCCGACGAGCCCACCTCGATGCTGGACGTCTCGGTGCGGATCGGGATCCTGAACCTCATGCGATCGCTGCGTGACGAGCGCGGCATCTCGATGCTCTACATCACCCATGACCTCGCCTCCGCCCGCTACCTGGCGGACCGGATAGCCGTGATGTTCGCGGGGGAGCTGGTGGAGGAGGGGGAGTCGCTGGATCTCCTGGCGGACCCCCGGCATCCCTACACCCGGCTGCTCGTCTCGGCCGTGCCGGACCCGGCGCGAGCGGGCTCCTACGATCCCGCGCTGAGGGCGGAGCTGCGGGCGGCCGTGATGCACGCGGCGTCGTGCCCGTTCGACGGCGACCCCGAGCAGGCCTGTTCCGCCGAGCGTCCGGTGCGTCACCGCGTGGGCGACCCCGCACAGCGGCACTGGGTCCGCTGCCATCTCTACCGCCCGGCCGCATCCTCGGCCGGCCACGCACTCGCAGAAACCAAGGGGCACTGATGACCGAAACCCTGCACCCGCTCGCCCTCGTCCCGGAGGACGAGCTGGTGGCCCGCGCGGAGTCTGATCCGCTCCGGCCGCGCTTCCACTTCGCTTCGCCGGCCGGCTGGCTCAACGATCCCAACGGCGTCAGCCAGTGGAACGGGGAGTACCACCTCTTCTACCAGTACAACCCGGAGGGGGCCTTCCACCACCGGATCCAGTGGGGCCACGCCACCTCGACCGACCTGGTCCACTGGACCGACCGCCCCGTGGCCCTGGTCCCCGGGGACGGACCTGACGATCCGGACCGGGACGGCTGCTGGTCGGGGGTGCTGGTAGACGACGGCGGCACGCCCACCCTGGTCTACTCCGGCCGGCACGGCGAGCGCGAGCTCCCCTGTGTGGCGGTCGGGAGCCCGGACCTCCTCAGCTGGACGAAGGACTCGCGCAATCCCGTGATCGCCGCCCCGCCCGCGGGGGTGGACGTGACCGCGTTCCGGGACCACTGCGTCTGGAAGGAGAACGGACGCTGGCGTCAGCTCGTCGGTTCCGGGATCCGTGGCCAGGGCGGGACGGCGTTCCTGTACGAGTCCGCGGATCTGCGGCACTGGGAGCTTCTCGGCCCGCTGCTGGTGGGGTCCGCGGCGGACGGCGCGTCCGGCGACGCCGACTGGACCGGCACGATGTGGGAGTGCGTGGACCTGTTCAGTGCGGGGAGCGGGGCCGCCGGTGACCCGGAGGCCCGGGACGTCCTGGTGTTCTCCGCCTGGGACGAAGGCGTCACGCACCACCCGCTGTACTGGACCGGACGGTATGAGGACGACTCGTTCCTCCCGGAGGCGCTCCACCGGCTCGACTACGGCGGGCGCCACTTCTACGCCCCGCAGTCCTTCCGGGACGACGCCGGCCGCCGGATCATGTTCGGCTGGCTCCAGGAAGCACGGAGCGAGCCGGCCGCGGCGGAGGCGGGCTGGGCGGGTGTCCTGAGCGTGCCCCGCTTGGTCCTGCCCGCTGCCGACGGGTCCCTTGACTTCGCGCCGGTCCCGGAGCTGGAGGTGCTGCGCCGGGACCACCGCACCGTGGAGCCGCGGGTCCTGGTGGGGCCGGAGCGTCCCGGGGATCTCGCCACCGTCGTGCTGCCCGTGGAGGGGGTCCAGCTGGACCTGGAACTCGACGCCGAACTGTCCCCCGGCTCCGAGCTGCGACTCGGGGTGCTGGCGGTCCGCGCTGCGGGCCGGGCCGTGGAGGAGACGGCCGTCTCGGTGTCCCGGGACTCCGACGGCAAGGGCACCCTCTCCCTGGACCGGAGCCTGAGCAGCATGGACACAGCCTCCGGGCTGGACCGTTCCGGGCTCGCCGGGCCCGTCCCGCTCCCGTCCGGCCGGGTCCGGCTGCGCGTCCTGGTCGACCGTTCCGCCATCGAGGTGTTCGCCAACGGCAAGCCCCTGACGGCTCGCGTCCACCCGACGCTCGGCGGGGGCCAGGTCACCCTCGGCGCCATGAGCGGGACCGTCCGTCTCCTGTCCTTCGACGCCTGGGCCATGGCGGACAGCACCCCGGACGGCCGCACGCTCCGTCCGTGACCTCCACCCGGGTGCTCCGCCGGGCCGCCTCCTCACGGGAGGCCCGGCGGAGCCCCGGACCTCCGAGCACGTCCACCGAGAACATCCACCGAGAACGTCCCGATCAAAGGTGATCCCATGCGCAAGATTCTCGCCGCCGGACTTCCGGCCATCCTGCTGAGCACGGCCCTTCTGGCGATCTCGCCGGCCGCGCCCGCCACCGCACTGGGCTCCGGAGCTCCGCTCACCGCGGGCAGCACCACGAGCACGATGCCCGATCTGACGGGCCTGGCCGGAACCTGGACCCGGACGGCCCAGGGCGGCTACACCGCCGTCGCGGCCGCGAACCAGAACGCCCCCGCGGTCGGTGAGCAGGAGGTGGCCGGTACCGCCCGGTACACCGCCACCGTGACGGTCGATCCGGCGTCGCCCTACGGGGTGGGCGCGCTGCTGTTCCGGGCCGCCGCTGACGCCTCCTCGGGCTATGCGATCACTGTGGATCCGAACCTGGACCGTCTGCGGCTGTTCGACCTGGCGACCGGCCAGGACGTCGCCGCCCCCGTGTCGGTCCCGCTCGTCACCGGACAGGCGTACACCGTGGATGTCCACCTCGACGGGCCACGCCTGCACATCGAACTGGACGGGGTGCAGCGGTTCGACGTCACCGACCAGCGCTACACGCGCGGCCGCGTCGGACTGCACGCGTACAACGGGACCGTGCGGTTCGGACCGCCGGGGGTCCGGACCGTGGAGACGGATCTGGACAGCTGGTCGGCGGATGCCGGCTGGCAGGCGACTTCGGCCGGGCTGCGGGGTGCCGCCCCGTCCGGCGCCAACATCAGGGCGGTCGCGACGGGGGAGTCTCCGGCGGACGTCGACTTCAGCACCTCGGTCCAGCTCACGTCGCCGTACGGAGTGGCCGCGGTGCTCTTCCGGACCGACGACGGCGCCACCACCGGTTACGCGGCAGAGGTGGACCCCAACGCGGGCCGGCTCCGCCTCTACCGGGTGGCGGACAACGTCACCCTGGGCGCCTACGCCACCACCATCACCCTGAACAAGATCTACCGCCTCCGCGTCACCGCCACCGGCAGCCGCCTGGCCGTGCACTGGCAGACCGACTTCCTGACCCCGAACGGCGCCCTGCCCGTCATCACCGCCACCGACTCCACCGTGGGATCGGGCCACCTCGGAATCCTGTCCTACAACGGCACCGCGGTGTTCCAGGCCCTCCACCTGCAGGGTCTGCAGACGTCCCTGCAGGGCTGGCGGACCGCCTCCGGCAGCTGGGAGCCGGACCCGGCCGGGGTGCGCGCGACGGCGGCGGCCACCCCCGCGGTGCGGTACGTTCCGGCGGTCGCTTCCGACGTCGTCGTGTCCCTCGACCTGAGCGCCGCCTCGCCGGCCACCGCCTCCGTCGTGGCCCGGAGCAACACCGACGGCACGGGCGGCACCGAACTGAGGATCACCCCGGCCTCGGGCCTCGCAGCCCTCTACGACCGGTCCACGGGCACGGTCATCCGCTCCGGCACGCTCCCGGCCGGCAGTTTCGCCTCCGCGGCACAGCCGTACCGGGTCCAGTTCACCCTCCAGGGCGGCTCGGCCACGGTGCTGGTCGACGGCGTGAGTGTCCTCTCCGGGACGGTGCCCGCAGCGGCCGGGAGTGGCGTCGCGCTGCTGACGACAGGGGGAAGCGCGGTCTTCCAGAACGTCAGCGCGGACGCCGCGGGCGACTACATGAACGGGCTCTACCAGCCCGGCTATCACTACTCGCAGAATGCGGGCAACGCCTCGGACCCGAACGGCCTGGTGTACTTCGGCGGCGAATACCACCTCTTCCACCAGGACCGGGGCCGCTGGGCGCACGCCGTCAGCACGGACCTGCTCCACTGGAAGCCGTTGCCGATCGCCCTCCCCGTCATGGACGGCCTGGAGTCCTGGTCTGGTTCGGCCGTGGTCGACTCCTCCAATGCGAGCGGCCTGTTCGCGGGCGTCCCCGGCGGCGGGCTGGTCGCCTTCTACACCTCGTTCAATCACGATCTGCCCAATGGCAACCAGTCGATCCGCGCCGCCTACAGCACGGACAAGGGCCGGAGCTGGCGGCAGGTCCAGCAGTCGCCCGTGGTCCAGAATCCGGGCGGGGCCACGGGTGGCTGGGACTTCCGGGACCCCAAGGTCACCTGGGATCCGGCCACGGCCCGGTGGGTCATGACGGTGTCGGGCGGGGACCATCTTCGGTTCTACACCTCGACCGACCTGAAGACCTGGTCGTTCGCGAGCACCTTCGGGTACGGGGCCTGGGTGCGGGGCGGCGTCTGGGAATGCCCGGATCTGTTCCAGATGCCGGTGGAAGGACAGCCCGGGGTCACACGCTGGGTCCTGTACTGGAGCACCGGTGCCGTGCGGGCCACCAACGGGTCCTCCGCGCAGTACGTCACGGGGACCTGGGACGGCGCCACGTTCACGCCGGACACCACGGCCGCCCAGGTCCTGCAGGCCGACCACGGCCGCGACTACTACGCCGCCATGAGCTTCTTCGGCGCCCCGGACGGCCGACGGATCCAGCTCGGCTGGATGAGCAACTGGGACTACGCGTTCAGCCCTCCCATGGGCCGCTGGAACGGGCAGCTCAGCATCCCGCGGGAGCTGAAACTGGTCAGCGTCCCCGGGGTGGGGCTGCGGCTCTCGCAGGCGCCGGTCGCCGAGGAACAGGCACTGCGGTCCTTGACCTGGCAGACCACCGACGTCCAGGTGACGCCCACCTCGGCCAATCCGCTCGCCGCGGTGTCGGGACGGGCTGTGGAGGTCGAGGCGGAGGTGGGGCTCCCGGCGGCGGGGGCGGCGTCGTCGTTCACCTTCGGCCTGCGGCAGGACGGCTCGCAGAGCACCGCGGTGCGCTACGACGCCCCGGCGAACACGGTGACCGTGGGCCGCACGGCCTCCGGCCGGGCCGACTTCTCCCGCTATTTCGCCTCCTCCGCGGCCGATGACAGCACGGCACCCTGGAGCACGACGACGGTCGGCGGGGAGAAGCGCGTGACGTTGCGGATCCTGGTGGACGCCTCGTCCGTGGAGGTGTTCGGCGGCGACGGCACCGCGGCGATCACGTCGCTCGTGTTCCCCGACCCGTCCTCCACCGGCCTGTCCTTCTCCACGAGCGGCGGCACGGCACGCCTGGTGTCCGTCAAGGTCCATCAGCTGGCCGACACGTTCCGGCTGGGCGGCGTCCCGCAGAGCACGGTGCCACCGCAGTCCCCGCTCGCGCCGTTCACGGGCACGGCCCGGCAGAACCTCGGCCCGTACACGGTGGTCCCCGGCGGCCGCTGGGAGAGCACGGGCGCCGGCCTGTCCGGGACCTTCGATCAGGACTCGACCGCGCTGGGACAGACCACGCTGTCCGATGTGCGGGTGCAGGCCACGGCACGCTTCGGCACGGTGCCGTACACGGGCGCGCTGCTAGGGCAGGACCCGGCGCCCGAGCGGGGCTACGGCGGAGCCGGCTCGATCCTGCTGCGCTCTTCGGCCGACGGTTCCACGGCCTATTACGTCAACGTCGACCCCAATCTGGGGCTGGTCCGGGTGTTCGCCGTGATCAACGGGTCCCTGGATCCCGCCACCGGGACGCTCGCGTCGGTGCCGCTCCCGCTCGCCGTGAACACCTCGTACCGGGTGGACGCCTCGATCGTGGGGAACCGGATCACCGTCTCCCTCGACGGGTCGCCGCTGATCGACGTGACGGACTCCCGCCTGACGTCCGGGCGGGTGGGCCTGAACTCATTCGGGGGCAGGGCCGCCTACCAGGACGTGGTGGTCACGCCGCTTTGAGCGCCGTGACCACGAGCAGCAGCACCATCCCCAGCGCAGCGTCACCCGAGAGCAGCATCATCCCGAGAAAGGACCAGGAGACATGAGGAGATCCATCAGCAAGGACCGCAGCCCGGCCGCCGGCACGGGCGAGGGACCAGGGATGACCAGGCGATCCCTCGTCACGGGAGCCGGGGCGGCCGCCGTCGCGGCACTGGCGGTTCCTCTCACCGGCTCGCCCGCGGAGGCGGCGCCGGCAACGAACGGAGGACGAATGCGTCAGCGGCCCGAATTCCATCTCAGCGTCCCGGACAACTGGAAGAACGACCCCCAGCGGCCGGTCTACGTCAACGGTGAGTATCTGTACTACTACCTCTACAACGGGGACTACCTCGCAGGCGGTGGCGGCACCTCCTGGCGGCTCGCCACCACGCGGGACCACGTGTCCTTCCGGGACCGGGGCGTCGCCATCCCGAAGTTCACCAACGCCAACGGGGACTGCTGGTCGGGGAGTCTCGTGGTGGATGAGGGGAACACCGCGGGCTACGGCAGGGGCGCGGTGATCGCCGTCGTCACCCAGGCCCCAGAGGGCCAGCAGGCCCAGTACCTCTGGCACTCCACCGACGGCGGGCGCACTTTCCTCCCGGGTGGGACGGAGCCGGTGCTGCCGAACCCCGGCGTCCCCGACTTCCGGGACCCGAAGGTGGTCTCGGACGCCGAGCGGCGGCGCTGGATCCTCGTCAACGCCGAAGGCCACAAGCTGGGCTTCTACGCCTCGTCCGATCTGCGGTCCTGGGCGAGGGTGGGGGAGTTCGTCCGGACCGACATCGGGCTGCTGGAATGCCCGGACCTCTTCCGGATGACCGCGGACGACGGGAGCGCTCACTGGGTTCTCGGCACCAGCGCGAACGGCAAGGGACGCGGGCTGCCGGCCACCTACGCGTACTGGACCGGGACGTTCGACGGAGCGTCCTTCACCACGGATCACGACGAACCCCACTGGCTGGACTGGGGTTTCGACTTCTACGGCGCCGTCACCTATCCGGATCACCTGGCCTCCGGCGCGGAGAATCCCGCGCTCCGGCGTGTCATCGGCTGGGCCAACTTCTGGGACTACCCGCACAACACCCCCACGCTCGCCACGGACGGGTACAACGGGGACGACATGATCGTCCGGGAACTCCGCCTGGTCCGCACCGGGAGCGGCTACCAGCTCGCGTCGAGTCCGCCCGCCGCGCTCGCCTCGTACATGACGCGCACGCACTGGCTCGGCGACGTCCGGGTCCGGGGCACCCGGGACCTCACGATCCGCTCCGGCGCCTACGACCTGAGCTGCGAACTGGTGTGGGATCCGTCGGCGCCGCCGTCCAATATCGGGCTCGAGCTGTGCCGTGCTCCCGGCGGTGGGCGGCACGTGGCCGTGGGCGCCTACCTCCGTGGCCCGTTCAGCTACGTCAACCGCCGGCCCACGATCAATCCGACGGGCGGTGAGTCCCAGACCCCCATCGACCCGTCGACGGGACGGCTGGCGATCCGCGTCCTGGTGGACCGGACGAGCGTCGAGCTGTTCGTCGGGGACGGGACGGTCGTCCATTCGCACCGGGTCTTCCCGTTGGAGGGCGACGACGGCATCCGGCTCTATGCGAACGACGGCGAAGCCACCTTCCGCGGGCTCACGATCCGGGAGCTCCGGGTCAGGTAGGCGGGGCACCCGGATCGACCCCCGGCTTTGTGGAATACCCACGGAAATTTCCGTGGGTGTTCCACGCAAGGGTGGGTCGGAGGGGAGATCGGAGATTCGAGGCCCGCGTGGGACGACGGCGGGGCCGGACCACCCGTCATCCGGCGTCCAGTGCCTTGCGATAGGAGGCCAGGGTGGCGCGGGCGGCGCTGTCCCAGCCGAAAGCGGAGGCGTGGCGGCGGGCGCCGAGGCTGAGCGCGGTGCGGAGGGCGACGTCGTCGTACAGGCGTTCCAGGGCGGAGGCCCAGGCGGTGATCCGGTGACCGTCCACCAGGATGCCGCTGACGCCGTCGTCCACGGCATCGGCGAGCCCGCCCACCCGGGTTGCCAGCACGGGTGTGCCACAGGCCTGCGCCTCGAGTGCCACCAGCCCGAACGACTCGCTGTAGGACGGCATGGCCACCACGTCCGCGGCGCGGAACCACGCGGCGAGCTCCTCGCGGGGAACCGCGTTCAGGCGGGTGACCACGTCGGACATGCCGCTCGTGGCGATGAGGGAGCCGAGGTCGTACTGACGGCTGCCGCTCTGCTCGCCCAGCAGCGTCAGTCGGAGGGGGATGTCAGGTCGCCTGGCCCGCAGCATGGCCGCGGCCTGCACCAGGATGTGCGGGCCTTTGAGCCGTTGCATGCGCCCGGCGAAGACCACGTGGAAGCCCCCGGAAACTCCGGCCACGGGGACTTCGGGGGAGAACACGTCGAGATCCACCCCGGGCGCCACCACGTCGATGGCTGCGGGGGAGGCGTCGTAATGGGAGTGCAGCTCCTCCGCCTCGGCCCGGGTGTTGGCGATGAGCCGTGCGGCGCCGTCCACCACGCACTGCTCGCCCTGTTCCCGGTTCTCCGGCTCGGCATGTTCGCCGGAGTGCAGATGCTGATTCTTGACCCGCGCCATGGTGTGCATGGTGTGGACCAGCGGCACCTGCCACGCCCGCGCGAGATGGAGCCCGGCGACCCCGGAGAGCCAGTAGTGGGAGTGGATGAGCTGGTAATGCCCCTGGGCCTGCCGGGCCCGGATGGCATCCACCTCGTCCGCCATGTGGTGGATGAGCGACGGCAGCTGTTCCTTGGGGATCCGTTTCCGCGGGCCGGCCTGGATGTTGTGGACGCAGATGCCCGGTTCGGGATGCTCCACCTCGGGCTGCCCGGGGTCCACGGCCCGGGTGAAGATCTCCACGTCCACGCCGGACTTCGCCAGCGCGGACGCCAGCGAGCGCACGTAGACGTTCATCCCACCGGCGTCACCGGAACCCGGCTGTTCCAGCGGCGAGGTGTGCAGGGAGAGGAAAGCGACGCGGCTGATCGGCGGCATGGTCCCTCCCTGGTTCGCAGGTCTGTTTCGGCGGGGACGGTGGAAGCTGACGTCCCTCAGAGACTTTACCGCTCCGTGGTGTCACGCCCGCGACGCCGGAGCGGTGACGCCGGCCCCGTGACGAGTGCTACGCGGTGGCACCGGGAAAGCGCCCGCCCGCGCACCTAGACTTAACGGGTGACTTCCGAGACCCCGACTTCCCCGACCGTGCCGCACAGCCACCCGGTGACAGCGCAGGACGGCACCGCCATCCCGGAACGGGCGGCCATCGTCGACCTGGCCGCCATCCGGCACAACGTCCGCCGCCTGGCGGAGATCGCGGCGCCGGCGAAGGTCATGGCCGTGGTCAAGGCGGACGGTTACGGGCACGGTGCGCTGCGCACCGCACAGGCTGCGCTCGACGGCGGAGCGAGCTGGCTGGGCACCGCTCACGTCAGCGAGGCGCTGGCCCTGCGGGAGGCCGGCATCGACGCACAGCTGCTCGCCTGGCTGCACACCCCGGAGACGGACTTCACCGCGGCCATCGAAGCGGGCATCGATCTCGGCTGCTCCGGCTGGGAACTGGAACACATCGTGGCCGCCGCCCGCTCCGTGGAGCGCCCGGCCCGCGTCCACCTCAAGGTCGACACGGGCCTCGGCCGGAATGGGTCCACGGTCGAGTCCTGGGACCAGCTCATCGGTGAGGCCATCGACTACCAGGACCAGGGTCTGCTGCGCGTGGTGGGCATCTTCTCCCACCTCGCCGTGGCCGATGAGCCGCACCGCCCGGAGACGGACCGCCAGCTGGACGTGTTCCGTGAGGCGCTCGCGCTCGCCGAGGACGCCGGCATCGACCCGGAGGTCCGCCACCTCGCCAACACCCCCGCGACGTTCACCCGCCCGGACGCGCACTTCGACCTGGTCCGGGTGGGCATCGGCGTGTACGGGCTCTCGCCGTTCGCCGACCAGCGCAGCGACGATCTCGGCCTCATCCCCGCCATGACCCTCCAGACCCGGGTGGCGAACTGCAAGGCCGTCCCGGAGGGGCAGGGCGTCTCCTACGGGCTGAACTACCGGACCAAGGCGCCCAGCACCCTGGCGCTGATCCCGCTGGGCTACGCCGACGGCGTGCCGCGGATCGCGACCGGGGGTCCCGTCCGCCTCGCCGGCCGCACGTACCCCGTGGTGGGCCGGATCGCGATGGACCAGATGGTGGTGGACCTGGACGTCGAACTCGACGGCGCGGAACGGCTCGCCCTCGTGGGGACGCCGGCGGTGCTCTTCGGCTCCGGGCGCGACGGCGGCCCGCTCGCCGACGACTGGGCCGCGGCGGCCGGCACCATCAACTACGAGATCGTGACCCGGATCAGCGGTCGCGTCCCGCGGGTCTATGTGGACAGCGAGGCCGCGCCCGACGCGGCACCCGCAGGCAGCACGGACACCGGGCAGGAGACGGGCGCATGAGCGAGGCCCTCTGGACCGCGACCTTTCACGTGGCCGATGTGGAGGAGACGCAGGCGCTCGCCGAGACGATCGGCGCCACGCTGGACGCCGGTGATCTCCTCATCCTCAGCGGCGGACTCGGCGCCGGGAAGACCACGTTCACCCAGGGCCTCGGCAGGGGCCTCGGTGTCCGTGAAGGCATCATCTCGCCCACGTTCGTTCTGGCCCGCCGTCACCCGAACCTCCCGGAAGGGCCCCGCCCCGGCGGCCCCGACCTGGTGCACGTGGACGCCTACCGGCTGGGCAGCGCCGAAGAGCTCGAGGACATCGATCTGGAGGAGACCCTGGACACCTCGGTCACCGTGGTGGAGTGGGGCCGGGACCGCGCCGAGCAGCTGTCCGCCAGCCGCCTGGAGATCGACCTGGAGCGCGCCACGGGCCAGGACACCGGGGAACGGATCATCCTCGACTTCGAGGACGAGGACGAACCCCGTGCTCTCACCGTGACCGCGTTCGGGGACCGCTGGGCCGAACGCCCGGCCTGGGCCCGGGACGCCGACGAATCAGAAACCCTGCAGGAGGACACCCCGTGACGACAGTCCTGTCCATCGACACTTCCGCCATCGCCGGCGCCGCCATCCTCCGGACCGCGGCCGACGGGGTCGAGGTCCTGGCCCGCTTCGCCACCGAGGACACCCGCAGCCACGCCGAGGTCACCGCCCCGGCGGTCGCCGCGCTCCTCGCGGAGACCGGTCTGACTGGCCGTGATCTGGACGCGATCATCGTGGGTGTCGGCCCGGGCCCGTTCACCGGGCTGCGTGCCGGCCTCACGGTGGCGCGGACGCTCGGTTTCGCCTGGGGCATCCCCGTGCACGGCGTCATGAGCCTGGATGCGATCGCCGCGGAGGCGGTGGCCGCCGGGGCGCCGGAACGCTTCCTGGTCGCCACGGACGCGCGCCGCAAAGAGGTCTACTGGGCGCTCTATGCCGACGACGCCGGAACCCCGGTCCTGCTCGACGGCCCCCACGTGCAGGTCCCGGCCGAAGTCCCGCTCGGCGAGCTGGTGGGCGGCACCGAGGCGAGTGACGCGGTGGTCTACGGCGCGGGCGCGGGCCTGTACCCGGAAGCCCTGCCCCCGGCGCCGGGCTTCGCGCACACCCAGCCCGGCGCCGTCGCGCTCGGAACGCTGGCCCTGCGGAGGATGGCCCGCGGCGAAGAGCTCCTGGACACCGAACCGCTGTATCTGCGGGAGTCGGATGCGCAGGTGCCCGGCCCGAGGAAGCGGGCTCTGTGAGCGGGAACGACGAGTCGCCCAGGAGCTACACGGTGGATGAACGCGATCCCGGTTTCAGCCTGCGGGGGATGACCCCGGACGATCTCCCCGTGGTGCACGGTCTGGAGCTGCGGCTGTTCCCCGAGGACGCCTGGCCCCTGGACATGTTCGAGGCCGAGCTGATGCAGCGGGACACCCGCGAGTACTTCGTGGCCACCATCGGCGGCACCGTGGTGGGCTACGCGGGGCTCATGTGCATCCCGCCGATCGCCGATGTGCAGACCATCGCCGTGATCCCGGAGTTCGAGGGCCGGGGGATCGGCTCCGCGCTCCTGCGGACGCTCCTGCAGCGGGCCTCCCACGGGAAGGCGGACGACATGCTGCTGGAGGTCCGCGAGGACAACCCTCGGGCGCAGGAGCTCTACCGGCGCTTCGGCTTCGAACAGATCGCGGTGCGGAAGAACTACTACAAGGGCGGGGTCAACGCGCTCATCATGCGGCGTGTGCTGGACCCCGAAGCGGGACGGAACGCCGGGCAGGACGACGGAGGCAAGCCATGAACCGAACCGAACCGCTGATCCTCGGCATCGAATCCTCCTGCGATGAGACCGGCGTGGGGATCGTGCGCGGCAGCACGCTCCTCAGCAACACGGTCTCGTCCTCCATGGACGAGCACGTGCGCTTCGGCGGCGTGATCCCGGAGATCGCGTCCCGGGCGCACCTCGAAGCGATCGTCCCCGCCCTGGACGCTGCGCTCAAGGAAGCCGGGGTCACGCTGGACGAACTGGACGGCATCGCCGTGACGGCCGGACCCGGCCTGGCGGGCGCGCTCATGGTCGGCGTCAGTGCCGCGAAGGCGCTTGCCGTGGCCACCGGCAAGCCGCTTTTCGCGATCAACCACCTGGTGGCGCATGTGGCGGTCGGGCTGCTCGACCAGCAGGTCTTCGCGCCCGGTCCGGAGGGCTCCGCCACCCTGCCCGAGAACCTCGGCGCACTGCTCGTCTCCGGTGGGCACACGGAGGTCCTGCGGGTGCGGAGCATCCACGACGTCGAACTGCTGGGCAGCACGATCGACGACGCCGCGGGCGAGGCGTACGACAAGGTCGCCCGCTTGCTGGGGCTGGGTTACCCCGGCGGCCCGGTGATCGACCGGCTCGCCCGGGACGGGGACCCGAAGGCCATCCGCTTCCCGCGCGGCCTGACCCAGCCCAAGTACATGGGCACCGCCGACGAGCCCGGCCCCCATCGCTACGACTGGTCGTTCAGCGGGCTGAAGACCGCCGTCGCGCGGTGCGTGGAGCAGTTCGAGGCCCGCGGCGAGGAGCCGCCGGTGGAGGACATCGCGGCGAGCTTCCAGGAGGCCGTGGTGGACGTGGTCACCGCGAAGGCGATGCTCGCGTGCAAGGAGCACGGCATCACGGAGCTGCTGCTGGGCGGCGGCGTGGCGGCGAATGCGCGGTTGCGTGAACTGACGGCCAAGCGCTGCGCGTCGAACGGGATCACCCTGCACGTGCCGCCGATCAGCCTCTGCACGGACAACGGCGCCATGGTGGCGGCGCTGGCGTCGCGGCTCGTGATGGACGGGGCCGAGCCGTCGAGCCTGGGCTTCGCGCCGGATTCCTCTCTCCCGGTGTCCACGGTCCTGCTGCCGTAACCGGCTTCGTTGCCCGCGAACCGCCAGTAGGTGCCCGAATCCCGGTCGGATAAGGGCACCTACTGGCGGTTCGCGGGGGAGGCGGCGGCGTCAGGACGTCAGGACGTCAGACGGCCAGGACGTCGATCAGAGCGTTGGCCGTGACCGCGCTGGACTGCGGGTTCTGACCGGTGATCAGGTTTCCGTCGATCACGAGGTGGGATGACCACGGGGCATCGGTCACCACGGTGGCGCCGTTCTCCCGGAGGCGGGATTCCAGGAAGAACGGGGAGAGGTCCCCGAGGCCGCCCTGCTGCTCTTCCAGGTCGCTGAACGAGGTGAGACGCCGGCCGGCGAAGACGAAGCCGCCGCTGTTCCGTGCGGACAGCAGTCCGGCCAGGCCGTGGCACAGCGCCGTGACGGGCATCCCGTCGCGATCGGCGGCGTCGAGCAGGGCGCCCAGCGCCGGGTGGTCCACCAGGTCCGCCATGGGGGCATGCCCGCCCGGCAGGAAGAGCGCGTCGAACTGGTCCGGCGTCACGTCCTCCAGAACCAGGGGGCTCGCCAGTGAGGAGGCGATCCCGTCCAGATACGCTCGGTGATCCGCCGCGGCTTCCGGCTCCACACCGCCCTGTTCGTTGAGGCTGATGGGGTCGACCGTCGGGGCGGTTCCTCCCGGGGTGACGAAGGTGACGCTCAGCCCGGCGTCGCTGAACAGCCGGTGCGGCACCACGACCTCCTCGGCCCAGTAACCGGTGGGGTGGAGGGTGCCGTCGGAGAGGCGGAGTTCCGAGGCGGCGCTGAGGACCATGAGGATGCGTTTCATGAGGGGCTCCAATCGAGGGGGAGACGACGATCAGTCGGTATGGAGTGAAGCCATCGCTCATCGAGATTCTTCCCATTAACTTTCCGCTCTCATAAGATTTCTTATGATGGAGGACTTGCGGAATGAATCTTGACGTGGTGCAGAGTTTCCTGGAGATCTACCGGCGCGGGTCGCTGACGGCGGCCGCCGCGGCACGGGGACTCAGTCAGCCGGCGATCAGCGGCCACTTGCGCCGGCTGGAGCAGCAACTGGGGGAGGACCTGTTTCTCCGGACGGGCCACGGGGTGGTTCCGACCGGCCGGGCCGACCGGCTGGCGCAGCGGCTGGGCACACACCTGGATGAAGTCACCGCCGCGCTCCGGGAGGATGAGGCGGAGGGATCGTCGGGCACGGTGCGGATCGGCGCCGCCGCGGAGATCACGGCGGCGCGCCTGGTCCCGGGGCTCTCCGGACTGGCGGGGCCCGGGTTCCAGCTCCGCTTCCTGCCGGGGCATCCGGAGACGCTGCTGCCGGAACTCGCGGCGGGACGGCTGGATCTGGTGCTGTCCTCGGTCCGGCCCCGGACGGACGGCGTCGACGCCGTGCCGCTCATCGACGAAGAGTTCGTGCTGATCGCGGCGCCGGGAGTGGCGCGGCGTGTGGACCGGGAGCTGCTGGCGTCCTCGCCTCTGAAGGCGCTCGCGTCCGTGCCGCTGGTGGCCTACTCGGAAGAACTGCCCATCATCCGCCGGTACTGGCGCAGTGAATTCGGCCAGCGGCCCCGGAATCCGGTGGCGCTGTTGGTTCCGGACCTGCGGGCGGTGCTCGCCGCCGTCGTCGCGGGCGCCGGGGCGACGGTCCTTCCGCGGTATCTTGCCGCGCCCGCTGTCAGCAGCGGGCAGGCCGAACTGCTCCATGAGCCGGTGGTGGCCCCGCTGAACACGATCTACCTGGCGCGGCAGGCCGGTGTCCCGCCCACGCCGGCGGCGGCGCGCGTCTCCCGTCGTCTGGTGGAGCTGGCCGCGTCCTGGGGCGATCTCTGAGTGTGGATCACTTGGGCGGGAGTGAGGACGCGTAGTCGACGCCGACGCCCACCCAGCGGGCCAGCGCGTCGTCGTCGTGGGTCACGTCGTCCGCCACGCGGAGCCAGCCGTCCATCGCCCGGCCGCGCATGACCGCGCGCTCGACGCCGGGATGGGAGCAGAGTTCGTCGCTGGCACCAGGATCCGCGCGCAGCATCAGGCCGCCCTGGCCGCTCGCGCTCACGGCCATGTTGCCGCCCACCAGGAAGGCGAGCCCGCCGAACATCTTCTTCTCGGTGAAGTCCACCGTGCCGTTCAGGACGGACCGGATCCGTGCCGCGAGTTCCTGGTCGTATGCCACGCCCTCATCGTCGCACCGGGACGGTGGAGCGGCAATGGCCTGCGCTTCCCCGCGAAGGAACAGTTCGTGCCCTGAAAACCTCGCGGAAAGGGCGTGATGTGTTCCTTCGCGTGGGGGATCAGGCGTCGGGGCCCTTGCGCATCTGCTGGATGAGGTCGAGCACGACGGCGTGCAGGTCGCCGTCGCTAGCTGCCGCCACCTTGCGCTGCCGCTGGTAGCCGGCGCCGCGCTCGATGATCCTGTCCACATGGGCGAGTTCGTCGGAGCAGCCGAGCTTCGCGGCGATGGGCTCCAGCCGGTTCAAAACGTTGTTGCGCAGGTGGTCGGTGACGAGGAGCTCGTCGCCCGCCCGGTTCAGGATGATGATGGCGTCCAGGCCGTACCGGGCCGCGCGCCACTTGTTCTCCTTGAGGAACCAGCGGGGCATGGTGGGGATGGCCCAGCCGGCGTCGAGCTGCTGGGAGGCCTCCTCGACGAGGCACTGGGTCAGCGCGGCGATGGCGCCGACCTCTTCAAGCGTGGCGAGCCCGTCGCAGACGCGCATCTCGATGGTTCCCAGGGCGGGCACGGGGCGGATGTCCCAGCGGATCTCGCTGCCCGTGTCGATCACCCCGGTGGTGAACATGTCGTAGACGTAGTCCTCGTACTGGCCCCAGGACTGGAAGGTGAACGGCAGGCCCGCAGTGGGAAGCTGCTGGAACATGAGGGCGCGCTGCGAGGCGTAGCCGGTGTCCTCGGCGCCCCAGTAAGGGCTGGAGGCGGAGAGCGCCTGGAAGTGCGGCATGTAATTCAGCAGCGCGTCCATGACGGGGAGGGCCTTGTTGCGGTGGTCCAGGCCGACGTGGACGTGGACGCCGTAGATGACCATCTGACGGCCCCACCACTGGGTGCGGTCGATCAGCTTGGCGTAGCGCTCCTTGTCCGTGACGGGCTGCAGCTGCGGAGGGCTGAAGGGGTGGCTGCCGGCACAGAAGACCTCGACGTCCATGGGGTCCGTCACTTCGCGGACGGCGTCCAGGGAGCGCTGCAGGTCCGCCTTGGCTTCCGCGACCGTGTGGTGCACGCCGGTGACGAGCTCCACGGTGTTGAGAAGCAGCTCCTGCTTGATGTGCGGGTGTTCTTCGCCGTCCTGGAGCCCCGGGTGATTGGCGGTGACCTGATCCAGGACCTCCTGGGCCACGGACGCGAGTTCGCCGGTCTGGCCGTCGACCAGGGCGAGTTCCCATTCAATGCCGAGTGTGGACTGCTCCGAGTCTGCGAAGTCGATCTGCACCTGGTCCCCTCCTTCTTGCCCGGCTTCCTCTGAATGGCGGTCAGGAGACCATGCCGATGCTTGCGTAAGTCTAATATGCGGGAGGCCTTCGCCGAGCTGGTGAATCCTGCGTGACGGCGGGAGATGCGTCACGCGCTGACACATGACGCCGGGTGTCGCCCCGGGGACATCACAGGCCCCGAATTGCTAATGAGAATCATTCTCACATAAGCTCGTTCCATGCATCTCACTCTGGTCAGTTCCCTGGACAGCCACTGCCGCGCGGAGGCCGTGAGGCTCGTGGGCCGAGGTCACCGTGATTCGGTGCTCGTGCTCCACGACCTGCTTCCCGACTCCCGCGTGCTGCGCCGGGTGCACTTCCGTGACCGGATCGTCGACCGTCAGGAACGCCTCCTGGAACACGGCTGCCTGGCGTGCACCGTCCGTCTGGACGTGGTGCCGGCCGTGCGTGAGTTCGCCCGGGCGGGCTGCCCGCACCTGGTGCTCGGCCTTCCGCCCGGCGTGGCCGCGGGGCTGGTCCTGGAGGAGCTGCGGATCAACGGCCCCGAGGATCTGGTGGTGGACAACGTCCTGGTGGCCGTGGATCCTTCCGAGCTGGAGGATCAGATCTGGGATCCGAGGACTCTTCATGACGCCGGATTCACCCCCATGCCATCGGATGACCGGGTGAGTGGTGAGTTCCTGGTGGGCGAGTTCGCGCTGGGGGACACCGTGCTGACCGTTTCCGGGCTGTCGACCTCCCTCAGCGCGGACCTGGATTCCGAGGTTCCCCCGGCACTGACCGCCGAGGGCTCGTCGTGGTTGCAGGGACGGCATCTGCTCGGGCACCTCGTCCCGCACGCCGCCGTCCTCGGATCCGGGGACGAGTTCCAGCCCGGCTGTCACGACCGGGCGGAAGCGCTGTCGCGCTCGCAGCCCGGGGCGGTCCGGGCGCCGCGGGCGCAGGATCACCCCCTGAACCCGGGTGACTTCCGCACCGTGGTGCACCGCCTCGAGCGGCCGCTGCATCCGCTCCGGCTGCATCAGCGGCTTCCCGAGCTGGCTCAGGGGGCGCACTGGCTGCGCGGCACGCTCAGGCTGGCCTCGCCCGGCTACCGGAGCGTGGCCCTCCAGGGGGTCGGGCCGCGCGTGTGGATGGAGCCGGCCGAGCGTCCCCGGCCTGGCGGCCTCGCGGGACTCTTCCCCGCGCCGGGGGAGGCGACGCGCCTTGCCGGGGACGCCGCCGTCGTCGCCGTGACGGGACGGGCCGAGGATGTCGACCCGGGCGCCGTCGCGCGGCTGCTGGATTCATGCCAGCTCAGTGACGCCGAACTCGCCCTCAACCCGGCCCGCTTCCCGGACCCCTTCGGATTGCCCGAGCGCGATCCGGGCACTTGGCCCGGCCTCTGACCCCCACTGGAACAAGCAAAGGAACCGTCATGAAAGTACGCAATTCGCTCCGAGCCCTCAAGAAGATCCCGGGCGCCCAGGTGGTCCGGCGCCGGGGGAGGACGTTCGTCATCAACAAGAAGAACCCCCGCTTCAAGGCCCGTCAGGGCTGAGATGTGAGACCGGCCCGGTGTCTTCCCGGCGCCGGGCCGGTCTCCGGGGCCGGTGGTGCAGTTTAATGAGCGCATGGCCATCTTGAACAAGGACATGACCCTCTGCATCTCCCTGGCGGCGCGCCCCAGCAACATCGGGACGCGCTTCCACAACTACCTCTACGAGAGGCTCGGCCTGAATTTCGTCTACAAGGCCTTCGCGCCCGCCGATCTGGCGGCGGCGGTGCAGGGCATCCGCGGGCTGCCGATCCGCGGGGCGGCCGTGTCCATGCCGTACAAGGAAGCTGTGATCCCGCTCGTCGACCGCCTGGCCCCCTCGGCTGCCGCGATCGACTCGGTCAACACGATCGTGAACGACGACGGCGTCCTGACCGCGTACAACACCGACTACCAGGCCGTGGAGCGACTGCTCGCCGAGAACCGGGTGCCGAGCGACCTGTCCGTCATGCTGCGCGGATCGGGCGGCATGGCCAAGGCCGTGGTCGCCGCGTTCCGGGACGCGGGCTTCCGCAACGTCACCGTCGTCGCACGCAATGAGGAGAAAGGGCGCGCCCTCGCGGGGCTCTACGGCTTCGCCTGGCAGGCCGACGACGACGGCGGCCGCCTCGCCGATGGCACGCAGGCCCAGCTGCTGGTCAACGTCACTCCGCTCGGGATGCGCGGCGCCGATGAGGACGCACTGTCCTTCCCGCTGCCGGCGATCGAGGCGGCGGAGCTCGTGTTCGACGTCGTGGCCATGCCGGCCGAGACCCCGCTCCTGAAGGCCGCCCGGGCCGCGGGCAAGCGGGTGATCACTGGCGCCGAGGTGGCGTCGATCCAGGCCGAGGAGCAGTTCGTGCTCTACACGGGTGTCCGGCCCGACGCGGACCTGGTCCGCGAGGCGAGCGAGTTCTCGCGCCAGGAGGCGTGACGCCTCAGACCGGCTCCGCGGCTCCCGTCCCGTACCCTCCGCAGGCCTCGTAGCACTCTGTGCGCTCCTGTCCGGAACCCTTGGCACCTCATTGCTAAACCGTTATAGTTCCTGGCAGCGGCGCAGCGTTGCGCCGCCAGCGACCTGAAGGGCGGTATCTGAATGTCCAGTTCCAGCATGACTAGCAGGCGAACCTTCCTCACCGTGGGCGGAGCGGGCCTGGCCGGAGTGCTCGGCCTCGCCACGGCACCCGCGGCCTCCGCGGCCGGCGGCACACCGTCGGGCGTGCACCCCGCCATGACGCCACCCGGGACTCCGGTTCCGGGCAGCGGCGGCATTCCCGCGGGACCGTCCACCTTCGGATGGAATCCCCGTGACCTGCTCGACTTCGACCCGGCGACCACTCCCTGGGGGCGGCATCTGCGGTGCCTCATCCCTCGCGCCGAACGGATCGCCCCGTTCGCGCCGACCCAGGCCCGTCCCGACCTGGACCCCGCCGTCCAGCTGTCCACTCTCACGATCGACGACGCGGGTTCGGTCTACGAGGGACGGAATCAGGCGATCGGCCAGGAGCCGTACGTCTACACCCAGCGGTACTGGCCGTACATCGACATCTGGGGAACGTGGCACGGCCAGGTCCTCGCGTCGGTGCCGGACGAGGTGGTGAAGGACCCCTCCGCACCGAACCGCGACTACGGCGTCATCGACATCCCGAATCCCGGGTGGACCGAAGCCGCGCACAAGAACGGCGCCCGCGCCATCGGCGGCTGGTTCTGGCCGCGCAGCACCACGGCGTTCGACGAGTTCCTGGTGCAACGCCCGGACGGCACCTTCCCGGTGGGGGACAAGATCGTGGAGCTGAAGAAGTACTTCGGCTTCGACGGGCTCTTCATCAACCAGGAGGCCTCGATCACCAAGGCCCAGGTGGGGAAGCTGTTCGAGCTGTTCCGGTACATCAAGTCGGTCGATCCCGGCTTCTACCTCCAGTACTACGACGCCGTGCTCCCGGACAGCGGTGAGCTGGATTACCAGAACGAACTCAACGCCCGGAACCTGCCCTCGCTCGGCACTCCGCAGGACCGCGCCGTGGACTCCATCTTCATCAACTACGACTGGCCCCGGGTCGATCCGGGGCTGAAGAACAGCGTCGCCGCGACCAAGGCCGCCGGGTTCGATCCCCGGCAGGTCGGCTTTGCCGGCGTGGAGCATCAGAAGGGCGGCTTCCGGCCGATGGAGTGCTTCGGTGACCTGGCCGCGCCGGGCAAGCCGGGGCCGATGTCCGTGGCCCTCTTCGTGGACAGCGAGTTCTGGCTGGACGCCGCACACCGCGGTGAGGTGCACGATCCTCAGGGGCGTGCGCGGTACCGGGATCTGGAGCAGAAGTTCTGGTCGGGTCCCACCGGGAATCCCGCGGAGTCGGGCCGTCTCGATGCGAGGAAGCCTCCGTACCGCAGCGATGTGCTGAATTACCGCCAATGGGATGGCATCGCCCACTCGGTGGTCGAACGCTCGCCATACGGTTCGCTGCCGATCGTGAATTCCTTCAACGTGGGCGTCGGGTCGTCCTTCAGCATCGGTGGACGTACGGTCAGCGCGCGGGGCTGGGACAACCAGGGCATCGCCGACCCCTCACTGAGCTGGCAGTACTGGACCGAGGGGCGGCTCGCCGTCGCGCTCGACGAGACGGCCTCCTACGACAGCGGGCACAGCCTCTCCGTGTCCGGCTCCGGGGTGCTGCACCTGTTCAAGACCGAGCTGCGGCAGAGCCGCGCGGTGCAGGTGGAGGTCATCGCAGGGCCCGGCCTGACTCTCGAAGTGGGCGTCACCCGGCGCTCCCGGCCCGGACGCATCGAATGGCGTCCTCTGGAGCGCGACGGCGGGGCGTCCGCTCCCTGGGCGCCGTACCGCGGCGCCATCCCGGCCGAGCGGGACGCCGTCGTGCGGCTGTCGCTGCGGATCAGCGGCACGGGCCGGCTCGGACGCCTGTCCTTCCGGGAGGCGGGCGCCACACCGGCTCCGGTCCCGGTGAAGGGCCTGGCCGTGCGGACGGTCGGAGGCGGGACGGACGTGGAGTTCACCTGGACCCTCAGCAGCGGCGCCTCCGCCTACGACGTGTTCCAGGGCGGACAGTGGCTCGGGAGGACGCACCGGGACGCCTTCTTCTCCCCGGGCGTCGATCTCGGGGAGGGACGGACGTTCTCCGTGGTGCCGATCTCCGCGGCAGGTGTGCGCGGTCCGGCGACGGCGGTCCGGCTGGGCTGAGTCCGGGCCCTGATGCATGTGGTGCGGGTCAAGACCAGCGCACCAGGTGACTCAGCCGCGCTCGACCGGTTCCACCACGATCACCACGCGGTCCTGGCCGATCCGGGTCAGGACCAGCGTGGCGTGGTTGCCGCCCTTGCGCGGCTTGCCCGGCAGGAGGAGCTTCCGCAGTTCCTCCGGGGTGACGGCCGTGCCACGCTTCTTGATGTCCACACTGCTCACGTCGTGGGTCTTCACCCAGGTCCGGAGCGCCTTGACGTTGTACGGCATGGTCTCCAGGATGCGGTAACTCCGGGCGAACGGCGTCTCCAGAGCCGTCCCGCTGGCGAGGTACGCGATCTGGGGATCCAGGAAATGCGCGCCGACCTCCTCGGCCAGGTCCGAGACGAGCCCGGCGCGGATGACGGCGCCGTCAGGCTCATGCAGGAAGCCCTCCACCGGCCCGGTCTCCGGTTCCGGGCTCTCGCCGAAAGCGGCCCCGGAGGTGAGCTCCACCCGGCCCGCGGGTGTCAGGAGCAGGGCCGAGCGCCGGACACCCTCCCGTGCCAGGGCATTGAACCAGAGGGTGACCTCCGTGACGTCGCCGTCCACGGAGACCCACTGAGCCTCGCAATCCGCCGGAATCGACTCGTGCGGCATGCCCGGGCCGAACTTCACGCCCACCGCCTTGCCGTCCGCGGCGAGCCGTTCCACGAAGGACAGGGGAGGGGAGAACGCCTCCGGGTCCCACAGCCTGGCCGAGCCGGACGTCGACACTTCGCGGCGCGCCGGATCCAGCCACACGCCGTCGTACTCCGCGAGATCCAGCGCCGTGGCGTCGGTGTGCAGGACGCGCGCTTCCGGGAACGGGTGCAGGTTCACGGCGGCGCAGGCGGCGGTCTCCTCGTCGCGCTCCACGGCGGTGACTTCGAGACCGAGGGACGCCAGGGCGAGCGAGTCTGCTCCCAGGCCGCAGCCCAGGTCCACGACGCGCTGCACCCCGGCCTGCCGATACCTTTCGGCGTGCAGTGCTGCGACCTTCAGGCGGGTGGCCTGTTCCAGGCCCGCCTGGGTGAACAGCATGTCCTGGGCGAACGGCCCGAACTTCGCCTCGGCCTTGGCGCGCAGCCGGCTCTGCGTCAGCAGGGCAGCGACGAGTGCGGGATCGTGCCCGTCCTTGCGGAGCCGGAGGTTCTGCGCCAGGGCGTCCTTCTCGGAGTAGGGGTCCAGCGAATTCAGCAGGGCGAAGGCCTCGGCCGTGAGCAGCGGAGCGATCTGACCGTCGGGGGTGGGCATGGTTCCAGCCTAGTGCGGCCCAGTGTCCGGGTGGACCGGGTGCGGAGCGTGCGCTCAGCCGCGCCCGGTAGGGTGAAAGCATGAGCGCCCACCAGCCCAAGTCATCCGCCTCAAGCTCCCGGAAGGTGCTGGTGGCTCTGCTCGGCGAGTATTCCCGCGCCCTGCTGATCGTGGGTGTCATCGTTCTGCTGGTGGCGTTCGCCGTCCTGGGCGTGCTCTGGGTCCTCGACACCTTCAACGCGGCCGTGTACTCCGTGGACGGCAAGAACATCGCCGATGCCACGGAGGAGGCCAAGGGGCTGCGGGAGATCTACACGCCCGTGCGTGCCGGGGCCTGGGTGGTCCTGATTCTCGCGGCCGTGTTCGCGGCTCTCGGCTCCGTGGGCCTGTACCTGAACCGGGACAGCCGCCCGAAGGATCAGGGTCCGGACCAGGGTGAAGTGGGCGTCGAAGACATTCTCGACTGACGCCGGTCCTTCGGCGGCCCCGGACGGCACGTCTCCGATGACGAATCGTTGGCACTCGCCTTGACCGAGTGCTAACGCATCCCTACAGTTGCTATTAGCACTCGTACCCTTCGGGTGCTAAGCCCAAGGTTGCTGCCGGCACCGCGACGACGGTTGGCACCGCGGCTGAAGACGTAAGAAATCTCATGCAAAGGAGAGATCGTGTCGGTCTCCATCAAGCCTCTTGAGGATCGTATTGTCATCCGCCAGCTCGCCGCTGAAGTGACCACTGCTTCCGGCCTGGTCATCCCGGACTCCGCTCAGGAGAAGCCGCAGGAAGGCGAAGTCGTGGCCGTTGGCCCCGGCCGCGTGGATGACAATGGCAACCGTGTTCCGATCGACGTTGCCGTGGGCGACGTCGTGCTGTACTCCAAGTACGGCGGCACCGAGGTCAAGGCCGGCGGTGAGGAGTACCTGGTGCTGTCCTCCCGCGATGTCCTGGCGATCATCGTCAAGTAACGCCCCTACAGCTCATGTAGCGCAGATCCCCGCACCATGACCGGGTGCCCGGCCAGGCCGGGCACCCCGATGGTGGCGGGGATCTGCCTTTGAAAGGACACTCATGGCAAAGCAACTGGCGTTCGACGACGCCGCACGCCGCGCACTCGAGGCCGGCATCGACAAGCTCGCCAACACGGTCAAGGTCACCCTCGGCCCGCGCGGCCGCAACGTCGTGCTGGACAAGAAGTGGGGCGCCCCCACCATCACGAATGATGGCGTGACCATCGCCCGTGAAATCGAGCTGGATGACCCGTACGAGAACCTGGGCGCTCAGCTCGCCAAGGAAGTCGCCACCAAGACCAACGACGTGGCCGGCGACGGCACCACCACCGCCACCGTGCTGGCCCAGGCGCTCGTCAAGGAAGGCCTCCGCAACGTGGCCGCCGGTGCGGCTCCGAGCGAGATCAAGCGTGGCATCGAGACCGCGGTGGAAGCCGTGGCCGCCCGCCTGCTGGAGAACGCCCGCGAAGTGGAGGGCAACCACGTGGCGAACGTGGCCGCCATCTCCGCGCAGTCCGAGGAGATCGGCGAGCTGCTCGCCGAGGCCTTCGGCAAGGTCGGCAAGGATGGTGTCATCACCATCGAAGAGTCCTCCACCACCCAGACCGAGCTGGTCCTCACCGAGGGCATGCAGTTCGACAAGGGCTTCCTGTCCCCGTACTTCATCACGGACCAGGATCGCCAGGAGGCCGTCCTGGAGGACGCCTTCATCCTGATCAACCAGGGCAAGATCTCCAACCTTCAGGAACTGCTGCCTCTGCTGGAGAAGACCCTCCAGGCGAGCAAGCCGCTCTTCGTGATCGCTGAGGACGTCGACGGCGAGGCCCTGTCCACGCTGATCGTCAACCGTCTGCGCGGCACCCTGAACGTCGTGGCCGTCAAGGCCCCGGGCTTCGGCGACCGCCGCAAGGCCATGCTCCAGGACATCGCGATCCTCACCGGCGCACAGGTCATCTCCCCGGAGCTGGGCCTCAGCCTGGACCAGGTCGGCCTTGAGGTGCTCGGCACCGCCCGCCGCATCACGGTCACCAAAGACTCCACCACGATCGTGGATGGCGCCGGAACGGCCGAGGATGTCGCGTCCCGCGTGGCTCAGCTGCGTGCCGAGCTGGAGCGCACCGATTCCGAGTGGGATCGCGAGAAGCTGCAGGAGCGCCTGGCGAAGCTCGCCGGCGGCATCGGCGTCATCAAGGTCGGCGCCGCCACCGAGGTGGAGCTCAAGGAGAAGAAGCACCGCATCGAGGACGCCGTGTCCTCCACGCGTGCCGCTCTCGAAGAGGGCATCGTCTCCGGCGGTGGTTCCGCTCTGATCCACGCCCTCAAGGCGCTGGATGAGAGCCCGGAGGTGGCAGCGCTTCAGGGCGACGCCGCCGCGGCCGTGGGCATCGTCCGCCGCGCTCTGGCCCAGCCGCTGCGCTGGATCGCCCAGAACGCCGGCTTCGACGGCTTCGTGGTGGTCTCCAAGGTCTCCGAGCTGGAGAACAACCACGGTTTCAACGCCAAGACCGGCGAGTACCAGAACCTCATCGAGGCCGGCGTCATCGACCCGGTCAAGGTGACCCGTTCGGCTCTGCGCAACGCGGCCTCCATCGCCGCGCTGGTGCTGACCACGGAGACCCTGGTCGCCGAGAAGCCCTCCGATGAGGACGAGCACGCAGGTCACCAGCACTGATAGACCAGCACTGACCGTCTTCTGACGCGGAAAGGCCCGGATCCCCCCAATGGATCCGGGCCTTTCGTGTTTTCGAGGCAGGCTCAGCGGCCGGGCTCAGCCGCCGCGTGTGGCGCTCGGCTTCGGTGCCGGGGTGACCGCCGACGACGGCGCGGGGGAGCGCGGTGCTGTCGTCCCGGCCGGGCCGGGCAGCGTGGCCGCCGGCCCGGTGGCGCTCGGAGCGGGCGTCGCCGCTGAGTCCGGGGAACCGGGCGTGCTGCGCGGCGCGGTGACCCAGGGGCCGGGGTCCTCGGCCGGGGCCAGATCGACCGGAACCGTGGAGCCGTCGTAACTGAAGAACCGGACGTTCTCCAGTCTCGATCCATCCGGTCCGTAAACGAACAGCGGTCCGACCACCGAGCCGTTGTGGCACACCCCGTCGTAGACGGTGCACGGTCCGTTGGGCGTCGTGTACCCGGTGTACTCCTGCGTGCTGTTCGCGACTGCGATGGCCATGGGCACCATCACGAGCGAGGCGAGGACCGCACCCACGTTGACGATCGTGCGCAGGCGGGCCGGCCAGTGCCCCGGGCGGAGGACCTTGGTGCTCCAACTGACGCTCAGTACCACGCAGAGGATGAAGAACGCCCAGGTCAGCGGGCCGTGCGGGAAGACGAAGCGGGGGACGCCCGATCCCCAGGCCGTGGCGAAGATCTGGTAGACGGTCCAGGCGCGGACCACCCACCAGAGAGGACGCAGCAGGACCAGGAAGTCCCACGTGGCCCGGAGCGCCGGGTGGCGGTCGGCGGCGTCGCGGAGCCGGGTGAGCGCTTCCCGGTAGGAGGCCGAGAGGCTGAGGGCCGTGTGGGAGCGGCCCTCCGGTCGGGGCGGGAGACCGGCGGACGTCCGCAGCTCCGCCGCATACGCTGCCGGCGACTCGTGCGGCACCGTTCCGGACTCCCGGAACTGTTCCAGGAGGTCGGCGTCGAGGCCTTCGGTGAGTTCGTCGACGTCGTGCTTCGGCAGATCGCTGAGCTCGCGGCGCACGGCCGCGGCGTAGTCGCTGATGGCGACGGGGATGTCCGTGGTTCCTGTGGTGCTCATTCCGTCTCCTGGGTGGTTTCGGTGGTGCGAGGTCCGGGGAGCGGCGCTCCGGAGATGAGCAGGTCCATGCTGCGGGAGAAGTCCTGCCAGCCCTTGGCCTGGATGTCCAGGAGGGCCTTGCCCTGCGCATTGATGCCGTAATACTTACGGTGCGGTCCGCCGTCGGACGGCACCACGTAGCTGCTGAGCGCGCCCCCGTTGTAGAGGCGCCGCAATGTGCCGTAGACCGAGGCGTCCCCGACCTCTTCCAGGCCCGCGGCCCGGAGCCGTCGGACGACGTCGTAGCCGTAGCCGTCCTCGCGGTCCAGCACGGCCAGGACCGCGAGATCCAGCACGCCCTTGAGCAGCTGTGTCGATTCCACGGGTCCTCCTCTCCTGCTTGTCTCTTCCGCACACGACACTACTACGCAATACGCACTAGTCAAGAGTGCGGGGTAGTTCAGCAGCTCGCGAGGAGGCGCATAGCCGGCGCACAGGCTAGAATGTAACGATGAGATAACGCTCCCGACGGCTGGATAGGTATGCTCACCGCGACGATGAAGAACGCCCTGACAAGGCTCTCCGGAGGCTCGGCCCGCACGGCCGGCGCCTCGAGCCCTGGCTCGACCCCGGAATCGGGAGCGGCGCGGTCCTTCCGTCCGGAGATTCAGGGGCTCCGTGCTCTGGCGGTCCTCATGGTGGTCACGTACCACGTCTGGTTCGGCCGCGTGTCCGGCGGCGTCGACGCGTTCCTCCTGATCTCCGCGTTCCTGATGACGCTCCAGTTCACCCGGCGCTTCGAGCAGGGGCGCCGGGTCAGCCTGCCGAAGCACTACCTCCACGTCTTCCAGAGGCTTCTCCCGGCGGCCGTCCTGGTGATCGTGGTGGTTCTTCTGGCCGTCCGTTTCCTGGTCCCCGCCACCCGCTGGGCCGACATCATCGGGCAGGGTCTGGCCTCGCTCTTCTATGTCGAGAACTGGGCTCTTCAGGCGCAATCGGTGGACTATTACGCCGTGGACCATTCCCTGGCCAGCCCCTTCCAGCACTTCTGGTCGTTGTCCATCCAGGGCCAGATCTTCATCCTCTGGCCGCTGATCTTCGTGCTCTGCGCGGTGCTGGCACGCAGGTTCCGCTGGAACTACCGGGCCGTGCTCATCCCGGTCTTCTCCCTGGTGTTCATCGCGTCCTTCATCTTCTCGGTGCAGTACACCGCGAGCCACCAGACGCTCGCGTATTTCGACACCTTCGCCAGGATGTGGGAATTCGCGCTCGGCACCTTGCTGGCACTGGTCCTGCCGTACCTGAACTTTCCCCGGACGGTGAGGATCGTGCTGGGCTGGCTGGGTGTGGTGGCCATGCTGAGCTGCGGATTCATCCTCGACGTGCAGGGCGCCTTCCCGGGCTACGTCGCCCTGTGGCCGACGCTGGCCGTGTCCGCCGTTCTGGTCGCGGGCGCCACCGAGTCCCGCGTGGGGGTGGACCGGATTCTCAGTTCCAAGGCCCTGGCCCGGCTGGGCGGGAACTCCTACGCGCTGTACCTTTGGCACTGGCCGGTGCTGACGCTGGCCCTGGTGGTCGCGGACCGCGAGTCGGCGGGTTTCCTGCTGGGCCTGGGCATCATCGTGTTCTCGCTCGCGGCCGCGGTGCTCACCACGCGTTTCGTGGAGAAGCCGCTGCGCAGCTGGAGCTGGGTGGAGCGCCGGACCAGTAATGCGGTGGTCGCCACGGTGACGCTCGTGATGTGCGCGGCCGTGCCCCTGAGCGCGTGGCGGGTGGATTACAAGTCGAAGGCCATGACGCCCGTGAGCGTCTCCACCGTCACCAACCCGGGCGCCACGAGCCTGGAACCGGGCTACGTCCCCACGGAACAGGCCGCCACGGCTCTGGTTCCGCAGCCGGAGCGGGTGGGCAATGACTGGTCCACGCTGGACGGCAGCTGCGAGGGTGCCTTCCGTCCGAGCCAGGGCGACGAGGTCATCCGGAACTGCGCCATGCAGCCGGCCGAGGGCAAGGGCTCCAAAACCGTCCTGGTGGTGGGTCACTCCCACGCCCAGCAGATGCTCGCGGCCATCAAACCCCTCGCCACCCAGCAGAACTGGAACCTCATCGCCGACGTGAAGGGCGGATGCCCCTACTCGGCCGTAGAGCCCACGGGCAATGAGGAATGTGACTCCTTCAACGGGGATCTCCGGAAATACATCGCGGAGCTCAAGCCGGACCTGGTCATCACCATGGCCACGCAGTCCACGCCGGACTCGACGGACGAGCAGCTGAGCGTCGGCTTCGAGAGCACGGCCCGCGAACTCGGCGACCAGGGCATCAAGGTGCTCGGGCTGCGGGACAACCCCCGGTCCTCCAAGAACCTGGCGGAGTGCGCGCTGGTCAAGGGCGTGAACAGCCCCGGCTGCGTGATGCAGCGGGACCAGGTGCTCCCCGCGGTGCCTGCCTACGCCCCGCTGGAACCGGTCCTGAAGAACACCACGTTCATGGACCTGAGTGACTACATCTGCCTGCCCACCACGTGCCCGCCGGTGGTGGGGAACGTCCGCGTCTTCCTGGATTCGAACCATCTGACCGAGACGTTCCTGGACACGCTCGCGGCCCCCTTCGCCTCGGAGTTCACCCGGCTCATGAAGTGGTGAATGTCACGGCAGGCCGGAGGAACAGCGGCCCCGTGCTCCGCGTTTAGAATTAATCAACTACGCACGGACCAGACCCGTAATGACTGGCTGGTCATCTGTTGCACACCCACCCGGTATCCCCGAAAGAGGCGCACTCATGACCACCCCTGAACACGATCCGTTCGGCTTCGTAGGACTCACCTACGACGACGTCCTGCTCCTGCCCGGCCACACCGACGTCATCCCGTCGGACGCCGACACCTCCTCCCGCATCTCCAAGCGCATCACCGTGCAGACCCCGCTGCTCTCCGCCGCGATGGACACCGTGACCGAGTCCCGCATGGCCATCGCCATGGCGCGCCAGGGCGGCCTCGGCGTCATCCACCGCAACCTGTCCATCGCCGATCAGGCCGATCACGTGGACCGCGTGAAGCGCAGCGAATCCGGCATGATCACGAACCCGCTCGTGATCGGTCCGGACGCCACGCTCCTCGAGCTGGATCAGCTCTGTGCGCGCTACCGCGTCTCCGGCCTCCCCGTGGTCGACGCCGACAACCGCCTGCTCGGCATCATCACCAACCGCGACACCCGCTTCGTCCCGGAGAGTGAATACCCCAACCGCCTGGTGCGCGACGTCATGACCAAGATGCCGCTCATCACGGGCCGCGTGGGCATCAGCCGTGACGAGGCCTCCGACCTCCTGGCGAAGAACAAGATCGAGAAGCTCCCCCTCGTGGACGCCGACGGCCGTCTCCAGGGCCTCATCACCACCAAGGACTTCACCAAGGCCGAGCAGTACCCGCTGGCCACCAAGGACGAGGAGGGCCGCCTCCGCGTGGGCGCCGCCATCGGGTTCTTCGGTGACGGCTGGGAGCGCGCCATGACGCTGGTCGAGGCCGGGGTCGACGCGCTGTTCGTTGACACCGCGAACGGCCACTCCCAGGGTGTGCTGGACATGATCTCCCGCCTCAAGGCCGAGAAGTCCGCCGCGCACGTGGACATCATCGGCGGTCAGGCCGCCACCCGTGAGGGCGCCCAGGCTCTGATCGACGCCGGCGCCGACGGCATCAAGGTGGGCGTGGGCCCGGGCTCCATCTGCACCACCCGCGTGGTGGCCGGTGTGGGCGTTCCGCAGATCACCGCCATCTACGAATCCGCCAAGGCCGCCATCCCGGCCGGCGTCCCGCTGATCGCCGACGGCGGTCTGCAGTACTCGGGCGACATCGGCAAGGCGCTGGTCGCCGGCGCCGACACGGTCATGCTGGGATCGCTCCTGGCCGGCTGCGCCGAGTCCCCGGGCGACCTGATCTTCGTCAACGGCAAGCAGTACAAGAGCTATCGCGGCATGGGCTCCCTGGGCGCCATGCAGAGCCGTGGCAAGAACACCTCGTACTCCAAGGACCGTTACTTCCAGGCCGACGTCTCCGGCGATGACAAGCTGATCCCCGAGGGCATCGAAGGCCGCGTCGCGTACCGCGGTCCGCTGTCGTCTGTGGCCTACCAGCTCGTGGGCGGCCTCCGCCAGACCATGTTCTACGTGGGTTCCCCGAACATCGCGGAGCTCAAGGCCCGCGGCAAGTTCGTCCGCATCACCCCGGCGGGCCTCAAGGAGAGCCACCCGCACGACATCCAGATGACGGTCGAGGCTCCGAACTACACCTCGCGCTGAGTTCCCGTGCCGCGCTCAGCGGCACCTCTCGCTGAACGACGACGGCGGCGGGCCACCTGTGACGGTGACCCGCCGCCGTCGTCGTTCCCCTGCGAGGGCTGGCGGGCTACTTCTTCGCGGGCAGCTGCGGGTCCACGCCGAAGGTCTCCGCGAGCTTGGTGAGCACACCGTGGGCACCCTGCAGGCTCACGGAGGTGGCGAAGACGCGGTCGTCGGCCTTCAGGACCTGGCCCTTGAGCGACTTCCACAGGGGGTTGCTCAGGAACTTGTCCATCTGAGCGCGGGACTTGGCGCCTTCCGCGGTGTCCTGACCGAAGGCGGAGGTGATGATGAGTCCGGCGTCAGCCTGGGTGATCTTCTCCTGGCCGAGCTCCACCATGATCTTGTCCTGGGAGTCCGGCTGCCCGGCGGGGCGGGGAATGCCCGCATCCTTCATGATCTCGCCCAGGAAGGACGTGCTGGAGTACAGGCGGGCCGTGTCCTCACCGGCGAAACGGACGTAGGAGTACGTCAGCCCCGGCTTCTTGGCCAGGATGGCCGCGCCGACCTTCTTGGCCCGGTCCTGGTACTCCTTGATGAGCTGCTCCGCGAGGTCCTTCTTGCCGAGCGCGTCGCCGAGCATCACGATGTTCTGCTTCCACGTGGGGCCGGTGGACTTGGAGAAGATGGTCGGCGCGATCTTGGACAGCTGACCGTAGAGGGCCTCGTGGCGGACCTTGGCGGAGACGATGAGATCGGGCTGGGCCTCCAGGATCTTGTCCAGGCTCGGCTCGGCCAGGGCTCCGACGTTGACGGCGTTCTTGGTCAGCGCGGAGACGTCGCCCAGGTAGGACGGGAAGCTCTCGTCGCCCTTGCGGTACGTCGTGTAGGCGGCCACTTCGGCCCCGAGAGCGAGCGCGGCATCCGTGTAGCTCGCGTCGAGGGTGGCGACCCGCAGCGGCTTGCCCTCCAGGGTGGTCTTGCCCATGGCGTGCTCGATGGTCTTGGGGAACTGCCCGTCGCCGGCGGAGGACGGGGAGGGGGCCGCGCTCGTGGAGCCGCCGCAGGCGGTGAGGGCCAGGAGGGCCGTGGCAGCGGCGGCGCCGAAGGCCGCGCGGGTGAATCGGGTGCGGATCATGAGTGCTTTCACTTACTGAGGTGGGGGACGGGCGGCCGGAGCGCGCACGCCCGGACTAAGGCAAGGCTTGCTTTAGCCATGTTGCTAGACTGTAGCGGCACGCATCGATTACGTGCAATTTTCCTTGCGTATTACCCTTGGGGGTCTGCTGTGACTGCTGTGCTTCCCCGCGTGCCACTCGCGGAGGGACGACGACGGCGCGCGCCCGCCCGGGGCCTGGGCGCCGCGGTCGTGCTGCTGCTCGCCGCGCTGCTGGGCAGTGTGCTGATCGGCGGGCTCGAATCGAGCCTCGCGGACGTCTGGCACGCGCTGGCGACCCCCGACGGCTCCGTGGCGGATGTGGCCATCAGAGAGCTGCGCTGGCCCCGAACCCTCAACGGTCTGGTGGTCGGCGCGTGCCTGGGCATCGCGGGCTGCCTGACTCAAGCCCACACCCGGAACCCCATCGCAGACCCCGGACTCCTCGGAATCTACTCCGGCGCCGCGCTCGCCATCGTCGCCGGCTCCCTGCTCGGCGGCGACGCGCTGGAAGCCTCCGGTCCGCAGGCCGTGCTGGCGTTCGTGGGAGCCGTCGCAGCAAGTGCTCTCGTGTTCGCTGTCGGATCGGCCAGCCGGCACGGCGTCACGACCGTGACGCTCGTCCTCGCCGGTGCCGCCGTCACGGCGCTCGCCGGCGGGCTGGTCTCCGTCATCGTGCTGAGCAGTGACGCCGCTCTGGACACCTTGCGCTTCTGGCAGCTCGGCTCGATCGCCGTGCGGGGAGGCATGATCCCCGGGGTGCTGCCGTTCCTCGTGGTCGGCCTGCTGCTCGCGGCCCTGAACATCGGTTCGCTCAATGCCCTGGCCCTGGGGGAGGAGACCGCTGCCTCCCTCGGCGTCGATGTCCGGCGCTCCCGGACCGTCGGAGTGGCGGCGATCGCGGTGCTGGCCGCCGTCGCCGTGACTCTGGCGGGGCCCATCGCCTTCGCGGGACTTCTGGTACCGCACCTGGCCCGTCGTCTCGTGGGGCTCGACTACCGCTGGCAGGTCCCCTGCAGCGCCGTGCTCGGCGCCGCGGTGCTGCTTCTCGCCGACACGGCGGGGCGTGTCGTGGCGCGGCCCGGTGAACTCCCCGTGGGCGTCCTCCTCGCCGTGATCGGCGGACCCTTCTTCATTCACCTGGCCCGTCGGCGGAAGGTGGTGTCCCTGTGAGCGCCGCGGTGACCTCGCCCCGCCCTCGCCTGCGTCCCCGGGTGCTCCGGGCAGGCCAGGTCTCCTTCGTCCTCCGGCCGCGTGTGCTTCTGGTGGGGCTGCTCGCCGTGGCCGTGCTGCTCCTCGCGGTGCTCGCCCACCTCATGTTCGCGGGACGGCCGCTGTCGCTGGGCGACGTCCTCCGCGGCCTGACCACCCCGGCCGGGACGCCACCGCGTCTCACTCTGCAGGTGCAGGAGTTCCGTCTGCCGCGGACCGTCGCCGGGGCCCTGGCGGGCGCCTGCCTGGCCGTGTCCGGCGCGCTCACGCAGAATGTCGCGCGCAATCCGCTGGCGACGCCCGAAATCCTCGGCGTGACCTCCGGAGCCTCCCTGGGCGCGGTCTCCGTCCTGGTGCTCGCCGGTGGCGGGGCCGGTGGACTGAGCGGCGTGGCTGCGGCATTGGGTCTGCCGCTCGCGGCCGCCGCCGGGGCCGTGCTCTTCGGGGGGCCGTGTTCCTCCTGGCATTCCGCCGCAGTCAGGACCTTCTGGACAGCAACCGGATGGTGCTGGTCGGTCTGGGCGCCACGGCCGTCGCCACGAGCCTGGTGACCTGGATGCTGACGCTGGGGGACGTGAGCAATGCGGCTCAGGCCCTGACGTGGATGAGTGGCTCGCTCAACGGCCGGGACTGGGACGCGGTGATCCCCGTCCTCGCCGTCGCGCTTCCGTTGCTACTGCTCAGCGCCATGGCGGGCCGCTGGCTCCTGCTGGGGTCCTTCGACGACAACACGGCACGGAGCCTCGGGCTGCCGCTGCGCGTCACCCGCCCCGCTCTCCTGCTGCTGGCCGTGCTGCTGGCGGCCGCGGGCACGGTTCTTGCCGGGCCCGTGGCGTTCGTGGCGCTCGTCTGCCCGCTCGCCGCACGCCACGTGGCCGGCGCCGTGGTGCCCCCGCTGGGAGTGACCGCGCTCCTGGGGGCCGCGTTCGTCGTCGTCGCCGATCTGGTGGCCGGCTTCCTGCTTCCGCATGCCCTCCCGGTGGGCGTGCTCACGACCGTTCTCGGCGCCCCGGTGCTCATCGCCCTGGTGCTCCGCTCACAGAGGAGGACCTCATGACCCACTCCATCCTGGCCGCCGAGCGGCTGAGCCTGGGTTTCGAGGGACGGACCGTGGTGGAGGAGCTGAGCCTGCAGTTCGAGCAGGGGAGCGTCACCACCATCATCGGGCCGAACGGCTGCGGCAAGTCGACGCTGCTCAAAGGCCTTTCCCGGCTGCTGAAGCCCACCGCCGGACGGGTGCTCCTGGAGGGCCGCGACGTCCTGTCGTTCTCGCAGCGGGAGCTCGCCCGGCGCGTGGCGGTCCTGCCGCAGACGCCGCAGGCGCCTTCAGGGCTCACCGTCACCGAGCTCGTCACCCGCGGCCGTCATCCCCGGCAGAAGTGGTACCAGCAGTTCTCGGCGGGGGACGAGGCGGCCGTGGCTGCGGCCCTCGCGGCCACCGACATCACGGATCTGGCGGACATGGCGCTCGACGATCTCTCGGGCGGACAGCGGCAGCGGGCCTGGATCTCCCTGGCGCTGGCCCAGGAGAGCGACATCCTCCTGCTCGACGAACCGACCACCTACCTGGACCTGGCGCATCAGGTGGAGGTGCTGGAACTCGTGCGGCGGCTCAACCGCGAACTGGGCCGGACCGTGGTCATGGTGCTGCACGACATCTCGCTGGCCGCACGGTACTCGGACCGGATCGTCGCCCTCAGGGGCGGCCGCGTCGAGGCGCAGGGCGAGCCGGTGGACGTCGTCACACCGGAACTGCTGTGGTCCGTCTTCGGATTGCGGGCGCAGGTGGTGCCGGAGCCATCCGAAGGCCGGCCGCATGTCATCCCACTCGGCGCCGGCGCGGACGACGCCTCGCGTCTCGGGGCGGCCTGACACTCCCGGTCTGAGACCGCCGGCTCAGGACTCCGTCGTGGAGAGTGCGCTCTGCAGGACCTCGCGGTGGATCTTCGCGGCGTCCTCATGCATGCGGACCCCTGCGTCGGTGAGCCCGACCACGAGCGAGCGCCGGTCCTCGCTGCAAGCCGAGCGGTGGACGTAGCCGGCCTTCTCGAGCCGGTCGACGATCTTGCTCAGGGCGCTCTGCGTCATGGGGGAGACCTGGGTGAGGTCCTTCATGCGGCACTCGGCATCGCCGTATTCGGCGAGGAGGTCCAGGGTCTCGAAGTCGTTGAGCCCGATCCCGAAGTGCGAGGCCAGCTCGCGGTCCAGGGTGTTGGAGGTCTTGAGGTAGCAGCTCTGCACGGAGCGCCATTGCTCCACCAGTGCCGCGGCGTCTGTAGTTGACATGCCGCCATTTTAGTCCATGACGGAATATTTTTCCATGGAAACATTTTCCTTGTCATTCGATGATGCGTCATATAAGTTGTTGCCATGGATTCAGGAAGCACACTGACCGCAGCCCCCGTGACAGGGGCCGGCCCCCGGACCTCCCCGGCGCCCGGCCTGGCCGTCTCCGACCTTCTCTGGAGCCGCCGCACCTGGCTGCTCCTCGTGACCCTTTGCATCGTCCTGGCTCTCGACGGCCTGGATGTCTCCATGGTGGGCGTCGCCCTTCCGTCCATCGGCCAGGAACTCGGCCTCGGCACGGGCGCCCTCCAGTGGATCGTCTCGGCATACGTCCTCGGCTATGGAGCCCTGCTGCTGCTCGGCGGTCGCATGGCCGATCTGCTCGGCCGGCGCCGGGTGTTCCTGGTGGCCCTGAGCGTCTTCGCCCTGGCTTCCTTGCTGGGCGGACTGGTCAGCGATCCCACGCTGCTGATCGCCACCCGGTTCATCAAGGGACTGGCCGCCGCGTTCACCGCCCCGGCCGGGTTCTCCATCATCACCACCAACTTCGTGGAAGGTCCCGCCCGCAACAAGGCGATCTCCATCTACGCCACCTTCGGCGCGAGCGGTTACTCGCTGGGCCTCGTGGTGGGCGGCTTCATGACCGAACTGAGCTGGCGCTGGACTTTCCTGGTCTCTGTCCCGGTCGCAGCGGTGGTTCTGCTCATGGCCCTGCGGTTCATCCCGCGTGACCGTCCTGCGGCCGAAGGCGGACACGACATCTGGGGCGCCCTCACGCTGGCCGTCGGCATGCTCGGCCTCGTGTTCACCGTGGTCCAGGCGCCCGATTCCGGCTGGACCTCGCCGTTCACCATCGGTGGTTTCGTCCTCTCCGCCGTGATCCTGGCGCTGTTCGGACTCATCGAGACCCGCACGCGGCACCCCCTCATCCGCTTCGGCATCCTCAGGGAGGGCTGGGTGGCACGTGCCAACCTCGCCGCCGTCGCGCTCTTCGGCTCCTACCTGAGCTTCCAGTTCATCGTCACGCTGTTCCTGCAGTCAGTTCTCGGCTGGGCACCGCTGTCGATGGCACTGGCCTTGCTGCCCGCCGGGCTGCTGGTGGTCAGCAGCGCGCCGTTCGCGGACAAGCTGATCGACCGCTTCGGAGCCACGCGGCTGATCGTGGTGGGTTTGACGGCGCTGACAGCCGGGTACGCCTGGTTCCTGCGCATCGGCCCGGACATCAACTACGTGGTGGACGTCCTGCCCTCGGTCCTGCTGCTGGGCATCGGTTTCGCGCTCGGCTTCCCGGCCATCAACGTGCAGGCGACGTCGGGCATCCACGACGACGAGCAGGGCCTCGCCGCCGGTCTCATCCAGTCGAGCACCCAGGTGGGTGCGGCACTCGTGCTCGCCGTGACGACGGCGATCGTCACCTCGGGCTCGCACGGCGGGTCTCCCACCCACGACGCCGCAGCCATGCTCGCCCAGTTCCGCCCGGGACTCGTGCTCAGCATGGTGATCGCGGTGGTGGGTCTCGCCATCGCCTTGGCCCCGCAGCGCCGGCGGTCACGCGTCTGATCCACCCGCGAGCCACGCGAAGTCACAGTTGGTGCCCCCAAATCCGAGGTTTGGGGGCACCAACTGTGACTTCGCGTCGGGGGTGGCCCGGGGAGGTGCCGCTCAGAGGGGGCCGTAGCTCGCGTTGCCCACTGGGTCACGCCACGTGATCAGGTCCTGTTCCAGCAGGGAGCGGAGTTCCGGGTTGGCGGTGGCCCGCTTCCGGAAGGATTCCCGTGCACGGCCCATGACCGTCGAGGGGACCACGATGCCGGCGACGAGGAGCAGCACGAACAGGACGTAGGCGCCTGCCAGTCCCGCCGCGGTGGTGGCGCCACGTGACGCGATCCCCGGTGCCATCGCGACGAGGATCCCGCCCAGAACAAGGGCCAGGAATCCAGCCATCAGGAGGCCTCCGCGGGCGGATCCCGGGCCCCGGGAGATCAGGGTTCGCGACGTGTCAGGCAGCGTCGAACGGACCCGCCGGCCGAAGGCGAGCCCCAGGCCCAGCAGGACGAAGCCCAGGAGGCCGAGCACCAGCACGGCGGCCGCGGCGCCCGTCATGACCGTGATGAACGCGCCGGCGAGGACGAGGACGGGCCCCATGCCGATCGCACTGCTCCAGGCCGCGGCCAGAGTTCCCTGGGTGTCGGCCAGCTGCCGGAGACGGGACGGGGCGTTCGGCGGGCTGACCCGGGCGAGCTCCGGATCCAGCCAGTGGTCCAGTGGATGGGAGGGCTGCGGAAGCGGGGCGGGGTGAACGGCGGCCATCAGGCGCCGGATCCCGGAACGTTCGCGGCGCAGGTCCGAGCGGACACGGCCAAGGGCTGGTGTCCGGCGACGGGTTCGTCCCCGGAAGCGGGGTGTGGGCGGGTCACTTCGGTCTGCATGGTCATCTTCACCTTGTCCTGAGTGCGTCTCCGTTCAGTCTAGGAATGAGCCGCCCATCCGTGGGGTCGGGTCCACAGCGCCGGGCGCCGTTCGCTCCCGACGCCCGCCTGCGCCCGGGTGTGCGGCGATGGCTTCGAACGTGACATGAATCGTTCGACGCCGACGAGAACAGTGCCGTCCCGACCAGGCACGCTGTTAGTGTGAGGGCATGTCACTCACGGTGTGGATCACGGCTGCCGAACCCCTCTCCGCAACGACTGACCGGACGGGCATCCGGCGGGGCGAGGCACGCCGGTGACGGCGCACAGCCTGCCCCCGGGAGGCGGCTACACCGCCGGGTCCATCACCCAGAACGTGTCCGGCCCCCTGACCCGCTCCGCCATCTTCCTGGTGCTGTCCGTCGCGGACGAGCCCGGAGCGCTCGACACCGTCCGGGATGTCCTCTCGGATCTGGACGGGCTGGTCAAGACCGTGGGATTCCGTGATCTGAACGGACGCCTGTCCTGCACGGTAGGAGTCGGGGACCGTATCTGGGAACCGCTGTCCGGACTGGGCAAGCCCGCGGAGCTCCAGCCGTTCCGGGAGATCGTGGGCAGCACCCACACCGCAGTCTCCACGCCGGGTGATCTGCTCTTCCATATCCGGTCCGACCGCCAGGATCTCTGCTTCGAGCTGGAGCGGCTGCTGCTCGCCGCCCTCGGAACCTCGGTCAGCACGGTGGACGAGGTGTCGGGGTTCCGGTACTTCGACGCCCGTGACCTGCTCGGTTTCATCGACGGCACCGCCAACCCCGTAGGGCCGGACCTTCCCGAGTCCGCGCTCGTGGGGGAGGAGGACCCGGATTTCGCCGGCGGCAGCTATGTGGTGGTCCAGAAGTATCTCCACCCGATCAGCGCCTGGCAGCGACTCACTACGGAACAGCAGGAAGCGATCATCGGCCGGACCAAGGCCGACAACGTCGAACTGGACGACGCCGTGCACGGCCAGAAGTCCCATAAGACCCTCGCCACCATCACCGATGAGAACGGCGAGCATGACATCGTCCGGGACAACATGCCGTTCGGCACCCCCGGCTCCGGCGCGTTCGGCACCTACTTCATCGGGTACTCCCGGCACCTCTGGGTGATCGAGAGGATGCTCGAGCGCATGTTCATCGGCGACCCGCCCGGTCTGCATGACCGGCTGCTGGACTTTTCGACGGCGGAGACCGGCACCACCTTCTTCGTCCCCACCGGTGACATGCTGGCTGCCCTCGATGACACCGCGGCTGCTGCGGCGTCCGCGGCTCCGCCCGCCGAGGAGAACGTCCCCACGGAGGCTGAACCCGCCGTCGTCGGGCACCCGGCGAGTGTGCAGGACGCCGCACCCGTGCAGGCCGCCGGTTCCCTGGGGATCGGATCGCTGAAGAACGTCCCCACACCCTGACCGTCCTGCCCTGAACCTCTTGCCTGAGCACGCCCGTCGAAAGGACCAGCCATGAACCACCTGCTGCGCGAACACGCTCCGATCACCCGCGACACCTGGGCGATGATCGATGACGAGGCGAAGACGCGGCTGTCCGCGGCCCTGGGCGCCCGGCGTCTGGTCGACTTCGCCGGTCCGCTGGGCTGGCAGCACTCCGCGACCTCGACCGGTCGAGTGGGTCCCGTGGTGTCGGCTCCGGCCGAGGGAGTGATCGCCCGTCCGCGGAAGGTCCTGCCGCTGGCCGAGGTCCGCGCCTCGTTCTCGATGTCCCGGGAAGAGCTCGACGCCGCCACCCGCGGAGCAGTCGACGTGGACTTCGCGACCCTGGACGCCGCGGCCCGCAAGATCGCCGAAGTGGAGAACTCCGCTGTCTTCGACGGCTGGGACGAACTCGGCATGACGGGCATCGCGGCGGCTTCGCCGCACACCCCGATCCAGACCGGCGATGACCCCCGCCGCCTGGCGGTCCATGTCGCCGCGGCGGTGGCCGCGCTCAAGAACTCCGGGATCGGAGGCCCCTACGGCCTCGCCCTCGGCTACGACGCCTGGGTGAATGCGACCGGCGGCAACGACATGGGCGGTTCGCCGCTCCTCACCCACCTGCAGCGCATCCTGGAAGGCCCCGTCCAGTGGACCCCGGGCATCAACTCCTCCGTGGTGCTGAGCCTGCGGGGCGGGGACTTCATCCTGGAGAGCGGCGAGGATCTGGCGGTCGGCTATGCGGACCACTCCGCCGGGAGCGTGGAGCTGTACCTCCAGGAGACCTTCAGCTTCCGTGTCGCGACTCCTGAGGCCGCGATCGTCCTCGCCTGAGCGACGCAATCCGTCAGGAACCCGCTTCACGATAGAGTTGAACCCGTGACTTACGAGATTGAGATTGGCCGTGGGAAGCGCGGACGCCGTGCGTATGGACTCGATGACATCGCGATCATCCCCAACCGCCGGACCCGTGACCCGCAGGACGTGAGCGTGTCCTGGCAGATCGACGCCTACAAGTTCGACATGCCGGTGATCGCCGCCCCCATGGACTCGGTCATGTCCCCGACCACGGCCATCCGTCTCGGTGAGCTCGGTGGCCTCGGCGTGCTGGACCTGGAGGGCCTCTGGACCCGCTTCGAGGATCCGCAGGCTCAGTTGGACCGCATCGCCGAGCTGCAACAGGAGTCCCCGAGTGAGCTGGTGACCCGGACTCTTCAGGAGATCTACCAGGCGCCCATCCAGGCCGAACTCATCACCCAGCGTCTTGCGGAGATCCGCGCCGCCGGCGTCACGGTGGCGGGTTCCCTCACGCCGCAGCGCACGCAGGAGTTCTACAAGACGGTCGTGGCCGCCGGCGTCGACATCTTCGTGATCCGCGGCACCACCGTCTCCGCCGAGCACGTCTCCAAGACCACGGAGCCGCTCAACCTCAAGCAGTTCATCTATGAACTCGACGTCCCCGTGATCGTGGGCGGCGCCGCCGGGTACACCCCGGCGCTGCACCTCATGCGCACCGGTGCGGCCGGCGTCCTCGTGGGCTTCGGTGGCGGCGCCACCACCACGACGCGCCGCGCCCTCGGCATCCACTCCCCGCTGGCCTCGGCCATCTCGGACGTCGCCGCCGCGCGCCGCGACTACCTGGACGAGTCCGGCGGGCGCTACGTGCACGTGATCGCCGACGGCGGCATGGGCACCTCGGGGGACATCGTGAAGGCCATCGCCATGGGCGCCGACGCCGTGATGCTGGGTTCCGCTCTGGCACGCGCCGAGGAAGCCCCGGGCAAGGGCTGGCACTGGGGCGCCGAGGCGCACCACCCGGAGATCCCGCGCGGCGACCGCGTCCAGATGGGCACCGTCGGACCGATGGAGGAGGTCCTCTTCGGGCCGGGCCACCACACCGACGGCACGTCCAACCTGATCGGCGCGCTGCGCCGGTCGATGGCGACCACGGGCTACTCGGACCTCAAGGAGTTCCAGCGCGTGGACGTCGTGGTGCGCCCGCGGCACTGAGCCGTCCCGCACCCGCTGACACGCACGACGACGGCGCGGCCTCCCGAGTGGGGGCCGCGCCGTCGTCGTTTCGGCAGCGCCGCTTCAGCCGGCGTGCGCTGAGTCCGCTATCGAGGTGGTGCTCCAGCCGGAGTTCGGAGCGCTCCTCGGGTCCGCTCTGCCCCCAGCTGCGCGCCACCAGTCTGCGGACCGGGATCTCTTCGAGGATTTCGCACGCGGCGCGGATCTCCTTCCCCGCCTGCACGACCATCACATGATGGATCTCGCCGACACCGTCCTGGGGCGGAACCGAATACCCGCTGACGGCGCCGGGGACGAGCGACGGAGCCAAACCGGTTCACCGTCGTTCATGACGGAATCGTGACCGCGAGGATTTCCACATGGTTACTTTGGGGGAGTACTTTCCTCAGATATCGCACGTTCCTTGGGGGATCGAGTCATGACGTTTTTTCACGCACGGAATCACCGGGCATTCCGTAGTTCCGCGGGGTCGACCCGTGTCGCCGCTCTCATCATCGGAGCAGCGGTGTTCCTGACGGGGTGTTCCAGTGTGGTCGTCAAGACGGGCGGAGCATCGCCGACCACGACGGCGCCCACGGTCGCCTGCCCTAGTCCCGAGCCCACGGTCACGGTGACCGAGACCGCGGGCGTCGAGCCGTCGGCGTCGAGCACCGGATCGGCCCCGGCCGTGGCTTGCCCGACGGCGACGGAGACCGTCACGGTCGCGCTGTACCGCTCCGGCGAGGGCTGCAAGAAGGCCGGCGAGAAGTACCTCGCCGTGGAACCCGCGCTGCTGTGTTTCAAGGACAAAGCCGGCAAGGCCCTGTGGATGACCGCGGCCCAGGTCCGTCAAACGCAGGCCGAGATCGCGAAGGCGAAGGCCGTGGCCGAGGTGGCGCGCAAGAAGGCTCAGGAAGCGGCACGTCAGAAGGCTGCCGCCGCAGAGCTGGAGAAGGCCGCTGCGGAGGCGGCCCGGCAGGCCGCAGCGGAAGCACAGAAGGCTCAGGCCCCGGCGGAGCAGACGCCCCGCCGTTTCGTACCGGAGGTCCCGCAGAACAATCCGGCCCCGGCGGACCCGGGCTCCGTCTACTACGCGAACTGCGCGGCGGTCAGGGCTGCGGGAGCGGCCCCGATTCGCATCGGCCAGCCGGGCTACAGCCCGAAGCTGGACCGGGACGGCGACGGCGTCGGCTGCGAATAGCGCACTTTCCCGGCCGACGACGGCGCGGCCTCTCTCCGGAGGGCCGCGCCGTCGTCGTCAGGTCGGTTCCCGGTGCTTCCGTTGAGTTCGCTGCGGAGGGCGTGAGTTCGCTATCGGACGTAGCGAACTCAGCACCCGAACGACGGTTTGCAGCGACGGAATCACGAGCTGAGGAGCGGTGGTGACCACCGTCGTCCACAAACCTGATTCGCCCCTGCCCAAGGAGCCGCCGAAAGACTAGGGTGGAACCAAGTCTTAGCCACGCATATCGGGAGGCTTCCATGAGCCAGAATGCCAGCAGCAAGGTCCTCGGTCCGGAACAGCGCGAGCTGTCCATCGAGGCGCTCAAGAAGACCACGGAGCCGGGTCAGGAACTCGACATCCTGATCGTGGGCGGTGGTGTGGTCGGCGCCGGAGCCGCCCTCGACGCCGTGACGCGAGGGCTCAAGGTGGGCATCGTGGAGCAGCGCGACTGGGCCTCGGGCACCAGCTCCCGCTCCTCCAAGCTCATCCACGGTGGTCTCCGCTACCTCGAAATGCTGGACTTCGCGCTGGTCACCGAGGCGCTGCAGGAGCGTGGTCTGCTCATCCAGCGGATCGCCCCGCACTTGGTCCGTCCCGTGCCGTTCCTGTACCCGCTGTCGAAGAGGTTCGTCGAGCGTCCGTACGTCGGCGCAGGCATCCTCCTGTATGACACGCTCGGCATGACCAGTGGCAACGCCCGTGGTGTCCCCATGCACAAGCACCTCACGCGGCGTGGCACGCTCAAGGCGGCTCCGAGCCTCAAGGACGACGCCATGGTCGGCTCCATCCGCTACTACGACGCTCAGGTCGATGACGCCCGCCTGGTGGTGAACATCGTCCGCACGGCCGCGAGCTACGGTGCCCACGCGGTGAACCGCATGAAGGTGGTGGAGTTCCTCCGCGAAGGCGAACGCGTGGTGGGCGCACGCCTGGAGAACATGGAGGACGGCAGCACGTTCGACGTCGCCGCGCGCCAGGTGGTGAACGCCACCGGCGTCTGGACGGACGAGACGCAGGCCCTGGTCACCGACCGCGGACAGCTCAAGGTGCGGGCCTCCAAGGGCATCCACCTGGTGGTCCCGCGCGATCGCTTCCAGTCGACGGTAGGTCTGATCCTCCGCACCGAGAAGAGCGTCCTGTTCGTCATCCCCTGGGGCCGGCACTGGATCATCGGCACCACGGACACGGACTGGAAACTGGACAAGGCCCACCCGGCGGCGTCCAGCAAGGACATCGATTACGTGCTGGAACACGTCAACAAGGTGCTCAAGCGGCCGCTGACCCGGGAGGACGTGGAGGGGGTCTACGCAGGTCTCCGTCCGCTGCTGGCCGGTGAGAACGACTCGACGGCGAAGCTCTCCCGTGAGCACGTGGTGGCGCATCCGGTCCCCGGCCTCGTGGTGGTGGCCGGCGGCAAGCTGACCACCTATCGCGTCATGGCCAAGGACGCCGTGGACGAGGCCGTGCGTGGTCTCGATGACCGGGTGGCCCCCAGCTGCACGGAAGGCATCCCGCTGCTCGGCGCCGAGGGCTACAAGGCCGCCTGGAACCGCAGGCACCGGAGCGCGGACGAAGCCGGCGTGCACGTGGCACGGGTGGAGCATCTGCTGAACCGCTACGGCTCCGAGACCCAGGAGCTCCTGGATCTGATCCGTGAGCGCCCCGAGTTGGCGGAACCGTTGCCGGGAGCGGATGATTATCTGGGCGCGGAAGTGGTCTTTGCGACTACCCACGAAGGTGCCCGTCATGTGCATGATGTCCTCACCCGCCGGACCCGGATCTCCATCGAATCCTGGGACCGCGGAGTCTCCGCGGTGCCGGTCGTGGCGCGTCTCATGGGCGAGGTGCTCGGCTGGAGCCCCGTCCAGGAGGAGAGCGAGATCAAGCACTATCTGGCCCGGGTGGAGGCCGAACGACTGTCGCAGGAGCAGCCGGACGACGAGTCGGCCGATGCGGCACGGATCGGGGTGGATGACATCATCCCGCTCCGCTGAGGACGGCGCCTGGGGCGTCGTCCAGTGGTGACCCGCAGCGATGCGGGCGCACCACGATTGAACGTTGACTGAAAGGACGCCCTGTGGCCGAGGATCTGAACCGCTATGACGCTGAGCTCACCCTGCCCAGCATGGTCATCCTGGAAATGGAAGCCACGGACCGGGAGGACGCCGCAGCCCAGCTTGCTCAGCGGCTCTTCGCCTCCGGCCGGGTTTCCAATCTGGAAGGGTTCCTGGCCAGCGTCAATGCCCGCGAGCACCAGCTGGCGACCGGCCTGCCGGGCGGCATCGGGCTGCCTCACGCCCGCAGCGAGTACGTCACGCAGCCGTCGATCGCCGTCGGCGTGACCAAGTACGGTCACTCGCTCGATTTCGGTGCGGCCGATGGACCTGCCAATCTCATTCTGCTCATCGCCACCCCGGCCCAATCATTCTCGGAACACCTGGAAGTGCTCGCGACCCTGGCACGCTCGCTCTCCAAGGAGAGCTATCGGGAGTCGCTGCGCCGGGCACATGATCCCGAGGTCATCGCCGAACTGATCAACACCTCGCTCGTGTTCTTCGACCACTGACCGGCTTCTTCAACCACTGACCAGCGCCGGCAGAGCAGTGGCCACTGACCCTTGGGCTGCACCAGCCGAGCTGCTGGCGCCGCAATCTCCCCGGTTAAACGGTCATTCCCCGACGCTCCAGCGTCGGGGAATGACCGTTTAACCGGGGAGATCTGTCATTCGCTGCGCCAGGACCGCCACAGGGCCGCATAGGACCCGTCAAGCGCGAGCAGCTCGTCATGGCTGCCCAGCTCGGTGATCCGTCCGTCCTCCACCACGGCCACGCGGTCCGCGTCGTGGGCCGTGTGCAGGCGGTGGGCGATCGCCACCACGGTCCGGCCACTCAGCACCGCGCCCAGCGAGCGCTCCACGCTGCGGGCGGCCTGGGGATCGATGAGGCTGGTCGCCTCATCGAGCACGAGCGTGTGGGGATCGGCGAGGACCAGACGTGCCAGGGCCAGTTCTTGTGCCTGCGAAGGCGTCAGCGCGTGGCCGCCGGAGCCCAGCTCGGTCTCCAGGCCGTCCTTCAGCGCTGTGAACCAAGAGGCCGCGCCCACGTCGTCCAGAGCGGCCAGCAGTTCCTCATCGCTCGCCTCCTCCTTGCCCAGACGCAGATTGTCCGCGAGGGTTCCCACGAACACGTGATGCTCCTGGGTCACCAATGCCACTTCACGGCGCAGCTCTTCCACGGGCAGATCCACCAACGGCACCCCGCCGACCGTCACGGCGCCGGACGACGGCGGGTTGATCCCCGCGATCAGGCGGCCCAGTGTCGACTTGCCGGCCCCGGAAGGACCCACCATGGCGAGCCGCTCACCCGGCACGAGTTCCAGGTCCACACCGTGCAGGACGTTGCGCCCGGCCCGGTAGGCGAAGGTGGCGCCGCGCACGGAGATCCGGCTGCCGTCAGGCGTCTCACCACTCACCTCACGGTCCGCTGGGACCTCCTTGACACCCACGATCCTCGCCAGGGACGCCGCGCCGAACTGCAATTCGTCCAGCCACATGATCAGGGTGTTCACCGGCTCCACGAGAGCCACGGCGTACAGGGCGACGGCGGCCACGGACCCGGCGGACACGGCGCCCACGGAGACCAGCCAGCCGCCCCAAAGGACCACTAGCACGGCCGGGAGCCACAGCGCGAGCTCAGTCACCGGGAACAGCATCGAGCGGAGCCACAACGTGTACTTCTCCGCCTCGAACGCCTCCCGGATGGCGGTGCGGGTGCGGTGGATGCGCTGTGGGCCGAGGCTGAGGGCGTCCACCGTGAGAGCGCCGTCGGCAGCCTCGGAGATGGTCCCGTCGATGGTTCCGTACGCCGCGTGCTCGCGCTGGTAACCGGGGCCGGAACGCTTGAGGTACCAGCGGGTGACCGGGATGATGAACGGTGCACTGACCAGCAGGCCGAGCCCCAGCAGCGGGGACACCACGAGCGCCGCGGCGAGCGTGAGCGTCACGGTGACCACGGCAACCAGGAGTCGCGGCACACCGAAACGCACCGCATGGGAGAGCGCTTCGACGTCGTTGGTGGTGCGGGAGAGCAGATCACCGGTGCCGGCACGTTCGACCGTGGACAGGGGGAGTGAGGTGACGTCCCCCATGAACTCCTCCCGGAGGTCGGCGAACACCTTCTCACCCAGCACCATCGAACGGTAGGACGCCAGGCGTTGCAGGAGCGCCTGAGCCACCACCGAGCCGAGGAGCGCCAGGCTCAGGGCCGTCACCGTGGACATGGTGGTCCCCGTCGTGACGGTGTCGACCAGCCGGCCGATGATGAACGGCCCCACCAGGCCCATGATGGCGGCCGCCGCGTAGAAGACCATCACGCCGACCAGGCCCCGCTGATTCCGGCGGAGCAGACGCCACGCCTCCGCCCGCACCTGCGCGGAGGCCGCGATGGGCAGGCGGTTGCCGGGGTTGGGGAGGGCGGCGGCGGCCTCGGGCAGGCTCTGGCGCGCTTCGTTCTCCTCCAGCAGAGGTTCCTCGAACGACTCCGCCGTGTTACTCACTGCGAATCACGACCATTCGGTACTCGGGACAGCTCTCCAGCAGTTCGGCATGCGTGCCGGTGAGCGGTTCGCCTGTTTCGGGAAGGAAGATGACGCGGTCCATCGCGTGCAGCAGCAGCGGACTCGCGGTGGTGACCAGGGTGGCGGCGCCGCCGTGCCCGCTCTGCGAACTCCGGGCCTCGGCGAGCCCCTCTGCGACCCGGGCCTCGGTGTGGGCGTCCACCGCGCTGGTGGGCTCGACCAGCAGGAGGAATTCAGGATCGCTCAGCAGTGCCCGGGCGAGGGAGAGACGCTGTCGCTGGCCACCGGAGAAGCTGCGGCCCTTCTCATCCACCTCGTGGTCCAGCCCCTCCTCCAGGGCCTCCAGGATGTCCAGTCCGGCGGCCTGCTCCAGAGCGTCCAGGATGCGCTGGTCACTGTGCCGCCCCTGGGGATCGAGGGAACTGCGCAGGCTGCCGGTGAACAACTGAGCCTCGGCCTGACTGAACACGATCGTCCGGCGGATGTCATCCAGGGGATAGGCCTCCAGAGGGAGGCCTCCCCACAGGACATCGCGCGAGGCGGCGTCCTCGAACCGGCCGAGCCGCTTGGCCACGGCCGCCGAACGGCCCGGATCCGAACAGACCAGCGCCGTGAGCCCCTGCGGCGGGACCGTCACGCCGCTCTCGCCGTCCTGCAACGCTGCCGACGACGGCGGCGCGGCCTTGCCGCCGTCGCTTACGAGAGGCTTCGCTCCGAGAAGCTTGCTGACCTTGCGCGCGCCCACCACGCCGCGGATGCCGACGTTGAGGGCCTCCGAGCCGGTCCGGATCGGGGCGACCAGGAACACCGAGAAGCCGTACAGGGACATGAGCTGTCCCGGGGTGATCGTGCCGTCCAGCGCGAGTGCCGCACCCGTGAACGTGAAGAACACACTGAAGGCGCCACCGATGAGCAGCTGCGAGGCTTCCAGGGTCGCCACCGACTTCGCCACCTCGATGCCCTGCTGGCGCGCGTGCTGGGAGCGCTCGCGGTACCGGTTGACGAAGATGCGCTCTCCGCCGATGCCGCGGAGCACCCGCAGACCGGCCACCGTGTCCGCTCCCACGGAGGTCATCTTGCCGGTCGCCTCGCGCTGGGCCTGCTGCCGCTTCTGGAACGGCTTCACCACGAAGACCAGGAGCGCGCCGAGTGCGGGCACGCCGATGAGCACCGCGATGCCCAGAGGCAGGTGGATGCCCGCCACGAGGGCGGAGACCACCAGATAGGAGATGATCGAGCCGGACAAGCGGGCTGTCACGTCGAAGAGCTGGCCGATGCGCGGCGCGTCATTGGACGCGACCGTCACGATTTCGCCGGTCGGAACGGCGCGCCCCACCGACTCACCGCCCCGGGAGACCTTCACCCCGATGAGTTCCTTGGTGGTCAGGGCGGCCTGGAGCCAATTGCTCACCGCAAGGCGGTGACGGATGGTGGTGGTGGCCGCCTGGATGGCCGCGAGGCCCAGGAAGATCGCGGTCCAGAACAGCAGAGCCCCGAAATCCTGGGCGACCACGCCGAGGTCGAGGGCCTTGCCGATAACAAAGGGCGCGAAGGCCTGTGACAACATCCAGACGATGCCGAAGCAGAATCCGCCGATCAAAGTGGGCAGCTGAAGGCGGCCCAGCCAGAGCAGGAATCGGCTGGGAGAGAGACCGAAAGGCTCGTCAGGACGGGGATAGGGGTACTCTCGCACAGCGCCAGCCTAAATGAGGCCTGAGTCACAGGGAAGTTCATATGAAAGATTTCTTTCGGGAAATTCTGGAATAAGGCGTTCTGGCTGGTGGAAGGCGATTCTGTTACGGGGGCCGGGCGGGTGCAGGGCGCTCAGGAGGCCCTTGGCGGGCCGGGTGGACGGGCGGCCGTTTTTGGGGAATTCCGAGGTTCAGCCAGTACGGTGGAATGGTGCTGAAAACTGCCCTTAAGCCGCGTTGGATCGCCGGATTGCTCTTTGCGCTGCTGGTGTCCACGGTCTTCGTGCTTCTCAGCCAGTGGCAGTTCGGACGCTCGACCGAGCAGGAGAAGGCCCCGGACAGCGCTCTGGAGTCGCCCCGGCCCCTGAGTGAGGTGCTCAAGCCGGGGAGTTTCTTCCCTTCGTCGGTCGCAGACCAGATGGTCACTCTGAACGGGCACTACGATCCCTCGCGACAGGTCCTGGTCAAGGACAGACTCCTGGACGGCCGGAGCGGCTACTGGGTGGTCACGGCTTTCGCCGTCGACGGCGCTCCGCGACTGGCCGGGGCGAAGGCCACCGAGACCACCTGGATCCCGGTGGCCCGGGGCTGGATCTCCTCGGCCGATCAGGCTCCCCGGGCGCCGCAGGGGCAGGTCTCCCTGACCGGCCGCCTCGTCCCTTCCGAGGCCCCCACGGTCACGCAGGACCTCCCGCAGAGCAGCTATGCCAATCTTTCCGTCGCCGAACTCATCAATGTGTGGGACGTCTCCAGCTACCAGGGCTTCGTCGGCGCCGGCCAGGAGAAGAGCGGCGGCCAGGACGTCGGCGCCCGGGACGACTCGGATCTCAAGCCGCTGCGACTCAAGGCGGCGCCGCCCGAGCAGGGCGTGAACTGGCTCAACATCTTCTACGCCGTGGAGTGGGTGGTCTTCGCGGGATTCGCCCTCTTCATCTGGTGGCGCCTGGTCAAGGACGACTACCAGCGGCAGCTCGAAGCGGAGGAGGACGCGGCCCTTTACGCCCGCGGGCAGTCCTTCCCCCAGAACACCCCCGATGATCACAGGAGCAGCGAATGATCGACCCCAAGCCTGCCGGCACTCCCGCACCCCGCCCCCGGCGTTTCGGAGGGACGGAGCAGCAGATCCGTTCCGCCCTGAAGTTCTACAAGGTCCTGGCTTACGCGACGGGTTCGTTCCTGCTGCTGCTCTGCGTCGAGCTCATCCTGCGTTACGGTTTCGGCCAGTTCCTGTTCGCGGGCGGCACGAACGCCGTCACCGGGCAGCCGCATGTCTTCGGCCTGGCGAGCGCGGACCCGTCCGGCGTGGTGGGCGGGGCCAACCTGTCCATCATCGTGCTGATCGTGCACGGCTGGATGTACGTGCTGTACCTGATCTCCAACTTCCGTCTGTGGAGCCTCCTGCGCTGGCCGTTCGGCAAGCTCGTGGTGCTCGCCCTGGGCGGTGTGGTGCCGTTCCTGTCCTTCATCGTCGAGAAGAAGACGCATGCCGAGGTGGAGGCGGAGCTCGCGGCCAATCCTCAGGCGGCCAGCCGCTACTGAACGCTCGCGCCCGGGTCGCCACGGCTGCGTGGCGGCCCCCTCGGTGACTTCGGCCGCGGGGCCTGTGCGGCGTCGTCGCGCGCCGGTTCATGACCCACGACGTCGGGCCGGCCGCCGTCGTTGTGACGGCTGCGGCTGTGAGCCGCGCTACTCGGAGGCCGCCCGGTGTGCGGGGGAGTGCCGCGGGACCGTATCCTTGAGGGGTGACCAATTCCCCCGCAGCTCAGACTTCTCAGCGCCCGGTGCTGGTTGTTGACTACGGTGCACAGTACGCGCAGCTGATCGCCCGCCGCGTGCGTGAGGCGAAGGTGTATTCGGAGATCGTTCCGCACACCCTCAGCACCGAGCAACTCCTGGCCAAGAACCCCGCCGCCATCATCCTGTCCGGAGGCCCGTCCAGCGTTTACGCGGAGGGTGCCCCGAACGTCGGCGCGGACCTTTTCGAGGCCGGCGTCCCCGTCCTCGGCATCTGCTACGGCTTCCAGGCCATGGCCCGCGCCCTCGGCGGCGAGGTCGCCCAGACCGGCCTGCGCGAGTACGGCTCCACCGAGACCACCTTGGTCGGTGAGCCTCATTCGCTCCTGGAGGGCGTGACGGACCACCGTTCGTGGATGAGCCACGGCGACTCGGTGCACCGCGCCCCGGACGGCTTCGAGGTCCTCGCCACCACGGCGGGCGCCCCGGTGGCGGCCTTCGCCAATGAGGAGAAGTGCCTTTACGGCGTGCAGTGGCACCCGGAGGTCAAGCACTCCGAGAGCGGCCAGAAGATCCTGGAGAACTTCCTGTACAAGGGCGCCGGTCTGGAGGCGAACTGGACCACGGGGAACATCGTCGAGGACCAGGTGGAGCGGATCCGCGAGCAGGTGGGCGAGGCCCGTGTGATCTGCGGTCTCTCCGGCGGCGTCGATTCGGCTGTGGCGGCTGCTCTCGTGCAGCGCGCCGTGGGCGACCAGCTGACCTGTGTGTTCGTGAACCACGGTCTGCTGCGTGAGGGCGAGGCTGAGCAGGTGGAGCGCGACTTCGTCGCCGCCACCGGCGCCAAGCTGTATGTGGCCAATGAGCAGGAACGCTTCCTGAACGCCCTGGCCGGGGTCAGTGACCCCGAGACCAAGCGCAAGATCATCGGCCGCGAATTCATCCGCGCCTTCGAAGAGGCCGAGCGTGCGATCATCGCTGAGGCGGCAGCCGACGGCGAAAGCATCAAGTTCCTGGTTCAGGGCACCCTGTACCCGGACGTCGTCGAGTCCGGCGGCGGCGAGGGCACGGCCAACATCAAGAGCCACCACAATGTGGGCGGCCTGCCGGAGGACCTCCAGTTCGAGCTGGTGGAGCCGCTGCGCACGCTGTTCAAGGACGAGGTCCGTGCCGTCGGCGCGCAGCTCGGCCTGCCCGCCGAGATCGTCGGGCGCCAGCCGTTCCCCGGCCCCGGTCTGGGAATCCGCATCGTCGGTGAGATCACTGCCGAGCGCCTGGACCTCCTGCGGAAGGCCGACGCGATCGCTCGCGCCGAGCTGACCGCCGCGGGTCTGGACAACGAGGTGTGGCAGATGCCGGTCGTGCTGCTGGCCGATGTGCGCAGCGTGGGCGTCCAGGGCGACGGCCGCAGCTACGGCCACCCGATCGTGCTCCGTCCGGTGTCCAGCGAGGACGCCATGACGGCCGACTGGTCGCGTCTGCCGTACGATCTGCTCGCCCGGATCTCGAACCGCATCACCAACGAGGTGGACGGCGTCAACCGCGTGGTGCTGGATGTGACCAGCAAGCCGCCGGGAACCATCGAGTGGGAGTGATCCCCCCGAGCCGTTGAACCGTGACCGGTCCGCTTCCGCGGGCCGGTCACGGCTTTTTCCCCGGAATTCCGCTGGACTTTGGCAAGTCGTGGGCGTTGCAAGCCCCGGTGGCGCTCCGGGGCGGATACCCTCGAAGGTATGCCTATCTGGTCCAAAGCCTCACGCGCCAGTGCAGCCAGTGCAGAGAAGAAGGAACCCGTGCCGGAGAACCCACAACACGTCGAACGCTCCGAGGAGCTGAGCCGCTGGCTCGGTGCGTTCGCGCCGGTGTCAGGCCCGGACACGCTGCTGCGCTTCTCCCGCACTCCGGATGGCTTCATCGACCTGGCGCACGCTCACCCGTCCGGCCTCGCTCAACTGATGGCCGGGCGGAAGACCCGTCTGTCCACCCTGATCCGTGAGCCGCAGGATTACACCCGCGCTGCCCGGGCGGCCCGCAGCATCCGCGCCAAGATCTACGAGATGGGCAACGAGCGGGGGATCGACGTCGGGTATCTCTCCGCAGGCACCGCCGTTTGGACTTCCGCAGTCGGTGGCAAGCCGCAGCGCGTGACGGCTCCGGTCCTGCTCGCCTCCATCAGCTTGAGCCTGCGCCCCAGCGGGGACGACTACGAACTCCAGGTCATGGAGCAGGCGCGGATCAACCCCGCCCTTGTCCGTCATCTGAAAACAGTGCACGGCATCATCTTCGACGTCAACGCCCTGGCGCGCCTGGCGTACAGCACCGCCCGTTTCGATCCCCAGCCCGTGTTGGAGCGCATGGAGACGGTCATCGCGCCGATCCACGGCTCCGAGATCCTTTCGGAGCTGCTCGTCTCCAGTTTCGCCGACCTTCCGCAGGATCTGGACGACCCTTGGATCCATGACCGGCATGAGCTGATCTCCGCCCTCGCGGATCCGGACAGTGTGGAACCACGGGTGCCCATCACGGCCGAGGAGTTCGTGCCGCTGGACGAGCGCGATCCGGCGGACGAGTTCCTGCTGCTCGACGCCGACGCCTCGCAGCAGCTGGCCCTGGACGTGATCCGTGCCGGCGACTCCGTGGTCATCTCCGCGCCTCCCGGCACCGGCCAGACCCAGACGGTGGTCAACGCCCTGGGCGAGCTCGTGATGGCGGGGAAGTCGGTCCTGGTGATCGGCGAACGGCGCACCTCCCTGACCGAACTCAACCAGCGGCTCGGGTCCCTGGGTCTGGAGTCCCTGGTGCTGCCCCTGAGCGCGAGTGCCAGTCCCGCCCAGCTCAAGGCCCAGCTGATTCAGGCGATCGTGCGCAATGAGAAGGCCGAGGAGCCCCAGCTGGAGCAGCTGCACAGCACCCTGCGGGCCCGTCGGCACTCCCTGGCCGAGCATGTGGCCTCGCTGCACAATGTGCGGTCGCGCTGGGGCTGCTCTCCCTATCAGGCGATGCAGGCGCTCGCCCGCGCGGTCGCCACAGACACGACGCCTGGCACCACCGTGCGCCTGAAGCGCAGCGTGCTGGACAGCATCAAGGACCGCGAAGCCACGGCGACGCAGCTGGTCCGGGCGGCCGAACTCGGCAGCTTCACCCGGTCCACGGTCACGAGCGAATGGCACGGCGCGCGCCTCCTGACACGCAAGGAGGCCCAGGAGGCTCACGAGACGGCCAGCCGCCTGAACACGTCGGTCCCGGAACTGCGCCGCCGCATGGAGGAGTTCGCCGAGCAGGCGCAGCTCCACCTGGGTGCGAACTTCCATGAGTGGGGTGAGCAGCTGGGGCTGTTCCTCGGGATGCGCGACAGCCTGAGCCGGTTCTCCGTGGAGATCTTCGACCGGGACGTCCATGACTTCATCGCGGCCACGGCGCCCACCGCCTGGCGCCGGGACCGCGGCATCGAGATGACCAGCCTGGGGCGTGCCAAGCTGCGCAAGTACGCCAAGGAGTTCGTCCGTCCGGGCGTGCACATCCTGGATCTCCACGAAAGCCTCAAAGAGGTCCAGGTCCAGCGCGAACAGTGGTCCAAGTACGCGGCCTCGCAGCGGCACCCCGTGGTGCCCTCCGGCCTCGCCGACCTGGACACCCGCTACTCGGAGGTCAAGAAGGACCTGCTGTCCCTGAGCCAGGCGCTCAAGGGCACCCGGGGCGGCACCGATCTGCAGGAGATGCCGCTGGCGGCCCTAGAGGCCCGTCTTGCGTCGTTGAGCGGTGACACCGAAGCGCTGGAAACCCTTCCCGAGCGCACTCTGATCCTGGACAGCCTGCGTGGCCAGGGCCTCGACGAGCTGCTGGATGATCTGGCGGCCCGCGAAGTCCCCGCCGAGGCGGTCGGCGCGGAACTGGACCTCGCCTGGTGGCAGTCCGTCCTCGAAGCCATGATCAGCGGAGACGATTACCTGGCCATGTCCGACGGCGACAGCCTCCGCACCATGGAGGGCGAGTTCCGCCTGGCTGATAGCGCGCACATCGCCAGCGGCGCCGGGCGTCTGCGCTGGTCGCTGGCGCAGCGCTGGCGGGACCTGGTGGAACGGGAGACCCGTCAGGCCGAGCTGCTGCGCAGCCTCCTCAAGGACGGCCGGGTCAGCATGGCCGCGCTCTGGGCTCAGGCGCCTCAGCTGCTGTCCAGCCTGGTCCCGATCTGGACCGTCAGTCCGCACTCCCTGTCCCGGGCCCTGCCCGCCGGGGTCCACTTCGATGCCGTGGTCCTGGTCGACGCCGAGTCGACCGCGTTGCGCAGTGCCCTGCCGGCGCTGGCCCGCGGCACGCAGGTGGTGGCCTTCGGCGACGCGAGCATCGGCGCGCCCCGTGCCTTCTCGGTCGCCGTGGAACGCCCCGACGACCGCGAGCAGGCCGCACAGACGGTCACCAGTGCTCTGGACGCCCTGAGTGAGGTGCTGCCCAGCGTCGAGCTGCGCAACGCCTACCGTTCGGTGGACGAGGACCTGAGCCTTCAGCTGAGCCGTTCCTTCTACGGCGAGCGTCTGAACCGCCTGCCCGACGGCAATGCGGTGACCGGTCTGGACCGTTCGATCGTGGTGGAGTACCTGCCGGACGGCACGGGCCTTCCGGTCCAGGGCAAAGAAGCCGTGGAATCCGTGATGGCCGAGGTCAACCGCGTGGTGGAGTTGGTCTTCGAGCACGCGAGGACCCGGCCGCGGCGTTCCCTCGCGGTGGTCACCAGCACCCTGAACCACGCGGCGCGGATCGGCGAAGCCATCAGGCTCCAGCTGCCGAACCACCCGTTGCTGGCTGACTTCTTCCACGGCACCGGCCCGGAGTCCTTCCGGGTGGTGGATCTGGAACGTGCCCGTGGGCTGGTACGTGACCACATCATCTTCTCCCTCGGCTTCGGCAGGACGCCCCATGGCCGCGCGCTGCACAGCTTCGGTCCGTTGTCGGCTCGTGACGGCAGAGCCAAGTTCGCTCTGGCGATGTCCCGTGCACGTCAGCACCTCCATGTCCTCAGCTGCTTCAAGCCCGAAGATCTGGACCGCAGCCGCCTGAGTCACGGCGCCGCGGACTTCTACGATCTGCTGGACCGTGAACTGGGCGGCAACTACTCCCTGGGAAGCCACGCCTCCCGTGCCGCGTCGAGCGACCCGAGCCTGGGGGAGGACGCCCTGGTGGTGGACCTCGCCGAGCGGCTCCGGGTCCGGGGCGCGCGGGTCTGGCACCAGTACGACGGCGCGATCGATGTGGTGGCCGCGGCCGATCCCCTGCACACCATGGGCAAGGACGACTCCGAGATCCCCACCCCGGTGGCCATCGAGTCCGACGGCACTGCCGCATACCAGAAGCGGTCCATCCGTGAGCGGAGCCGGCTGCGTCCGGAACTGCTGGAACGGATGGGGTGGCGTCACGTCTCCCTCTGGACCATCGAGGTCTTCACCGACCCGTCGTTCTGCGCCGATCGGATCGCCTCCTACCTCCACCTGGACGGTGAGGAACAGGGCGGCGCCGAGAACACCGCCACGGGCTTCATGCAGCAGGTGCCCCTGGGCGACGACGGACCGGCGTGAGCGATACCCCTGGCGGTTCCGCTCGGGGACCGCAGCCTGACCTTCCCGGCTCTTCCGATGACGCGGCGGCAAACCCGTCCGGTCCCGGGCGGAAGCGGTGGGTTTCACGCCGTGCCACCGTTCAGATGACGCGGCTCGAGGTGGCCGACGGACAGTCGATGGTGATGGAGGCGCCGGCGTCGCCGTCCGGCGGGGTGACCACGGCCAAGGGCAAGCGCCCGGCGGAGGGCACGCCTCCGGAGGCCTCTGCGGCCGGAGACCAAGCGCTGTCTGCTGAGGACCGCGGCGCACGGCGGCCGGGACCCGCGCAGGGGGTCCTGCCGGACAAGGCCGCCGAGGACCTGGACGTCGCCTGGGGCGGCACGCCGGGCAACCCGGAACGGGATGAATGGCTCAAGGAGCAGCGGCCCCCGCACTGGGACTGACCGGGCACGCAACACCATGGTGCTCATGACCGGTCAGCGGACCAGGACGAAGGAGAGCCGTCCCTGGCGCTGTACTCCGGCGAGCGATCTGGACTGTGCCGGGCCGGCGGCCACCACGATGAGACCGGGCGAGTCATCGCTCCCCAGCCACGACCCGGTGCTCTCTCCTCGGCTGATCCAGAGCACGGCCACCCGCGACGCCAGGACATGAGACGGCTGCCCGGCCGGGTCGCGCGGTATGTCCGGACCAGGGTCGGGGGTGAGCACCACGTCGATGAGCTGACCAGGACTCAGAATTCTCAGGGACGACGGGTCGGACATCCGCAGCGGCACGGCGGTGGTTCCCTCGGGCGTCCCCGTCAGCAGGCCGGGACCGGTGAGCGCGGTTTCATTGAGGACTTGACCCCGCCGGAGGGGAGTGGCCAGCCGTCGTCCGAGCACGGGCGCCGGGTCACGATAGCTGCCGGCCGGCACGGCCTGAGGAGGCAGCTGCACCATGGTGAGCTGGTCACGGCTCAGGGTGGCCCCGGCGGGAAGATCACCGGAGGCGGAGACCACAGGGACACGTTCAGCGGGCTCGGGAGTGAGCTGATAGACCGTGAGGCTCACGGCGGCCGAGAGGAAGACGGCCGCCAGGAAACGGCGGTGCCGGATGAGCCAGGCATGGAGACGATGTAGAGCGGAACGGCGGCGTGAGCCGAGCGGAGGATTCCTCATACTCCGAGGCTAGGGACCGCTGTCCGGCCCGGAGGGGATGACTTCGCTTATGTGGACAGCGCCGGCCCGGTGGACGGGGCTCGCTCCGTGGTGGTGGCGGCCTCATGCTCTGAGGCGGGCGCTGGGCCGATCAGTTTCCGCTGGCTGGGCTCGCCGCTGGAGCGGGGGAGCTTGAAGCGGTGGAAGACGAGGAGGCCGCCGGCACCGTGCTCTGTGACGAGGAACCGCGGGAATCCGTCCGGTAAAAACCGGAGCCCTTGAAGACCACGCCGACGCTGTTGAACTTCTTGCGCAGGGTGCCGCCGCACTCGGGGCATGTGGTCAGGGAGTTGTCGCTGAACGACTGGACGACCTCGAAATCGTGGCCGCAGTCCTTGCAGGCATACGCATAAGTCGGCACGGATTCTCCTCAGTTCTCTGGGTCCTGAACGGATACGGATTAGCACTGTCAGGTTCCGAGTGCCAATTCTATCAAAGAGGACAACGCCGGAACCCGGGATTCACTTCCCGAAGAGGCGCCACCGGTGCTCCGTCACCACGGCGTCCACGGGCCGGTCGAACGGGTCCACGGTGAAGGACCCCTGTGGGACGTACTCCGACTCGAAGACCAGGGCGGCCAGGGGGACCGTGCGACCGGACTCCGCTTGGGCCGTCTCAGTTGCCGGAGCCGCCTCAGTCGTCTGTGCCTCCGCCAGTTCCGCCAGGAACCGGTCGTAGTACCCACCGCCCTGACCCAGACGGTTCCCTGTCGAGTCCACGGCGGTGGCCGGCAGGAACATCGCGTCCAGGCCGGGGCCACCCTCGCCGAGCAGTTCCGCCAGACCGGCACCCGGTCCCACAGGCTCATCGACCGGAGCGAGCGTGCTGCGGCGGACCTCGATTCCCGGATGCCAGCGCACCCATTCCATGAGATGCCCGGGACGGCAGACCGGAACCAGGACGGTGCAGCCACGGTCATGCAGGGAGTGGAGCAATGCTCCGGTGGGCGGTTCGAGGCGGGCGCTCAGATAGCAGGCCACGCTCGGAGCCGCCGCTGACCCCCCCGGCAGCACCGTGGAGAGCCAGCCCATCGCCTGCGCCGAGAACGCGGCACCCAGCCGGGCGGCGTCGTCGCCGGTGCGAAGGGCGGCCTCTGCGCGCCGTCGTGTGCGCTGCGCGGAGCGGAATTCCGCTTTTTCTGCTGGCATGGGTGAAACCGTCATTCTGTCGTCGGAAAAAATCCGGAGAAGGGGCTGGTGACTGTATCGGCTAGATTAGTCCTGTGACCGAACAGAAGCAGATCCGCAAAGCCGTCATCCCGGCCGCCGGCCTGGGAACCCGATTCCTGCCGGCCACGAAGGCCATGCCCAAGGAAATGCTGCCGGTGGTGGATAAGCCGGCCATTCAATATGTGGTGGAGGAGGCATCCAGCGTCGGACTGGATGACATTCTGATGATCACCGGGCGCAGCAAGCGCGCCCTGGAAGACCACTTCGACCGGGTCCCGTCGCTGGAAGCCACCCTGGAGGCCAAGGGTGATGCCCGCAAGCTTTCCGCCATCCAGGAATCCACGAATCTGGCGGACATCCACTATCTCCGCCAGGGCGATCCCCTCGGGCTGGGTCACGCGGTGCTGCGTGCCCAGCAGCATGTGGGCCAGGAGCCTTTCGCGGTGCTGCTCGGTGACGATCTGATCGACCCCCGGGACGAACTGCTGTCCATCATGATGAAGGTCCAGCAGAAGACCGGCGGATCGGTCATCGCCCTGATCGAGGTGGAGCCGGACCAGATCAGTGCTTACGGCTGCGCGGACATCTCGCCGGTGGACGGCGAGGACTTCGTCCGCGTGAGCCAGCTGGTCGAGAAGCCGTCCGTCGAGGAGGCTCCGTCCAACCTCGCCGTGATCGGCCGCTACGTGCTGCACCCCGCCGTGTTCGAGGTGCTCGCCCACACCGCCCCCGGGCGCGGTGGCGAGATCCAGCTGACGGATGCCCTGCAGACGCTCGCCGCAGGCGAGGGTGAAGGGTACGGGGTCTACGGCGTGGTGTTCCGCGGCCGCCGCTACGACACCGGCGACAAGCTGAGTTACCTCAAGGCCGTCATCCAGCTGGCGTCGGAGAGCGAGGACCTCGGTCCTGACCTCCGCACCTGGCTCGGCGAGTTCACGTCCACTCTCTGACGCTGCCACCGGTGCGTCAGGTTCCGTACTGGCCCGTCACCCTGGAACACGGTGACATCGTCCTGAGGCCCATCCGGCAGCGGGACCGTGTCGAGTGGACGACGGTCCGTCAGCGCAACAAGGACTGGCTGCAGCCCTGGGAGGCGAGCAACCCGAATCCGGGCGGACGCCTGCCCAGTTACCGTGAGATGGTCACCTCTCTCAGGACTCAGGCGCGCCAGGGCAACGCCCTGCCGTTCCTGATCACCGAGCGCCGGCCCGGCCTTGCCGTGCCGGCGATCGTCGGGCAGCTGACGGTCTCCAACATCATGTGGGGATCGGCCATGATGGCGAGCATCGGGTACTGGGTGGACCAGGAACGCGCAGGACGGGGCATCACGCCGACGGCGGTCGCCCTCGCCACGGACTTCTGTTTCGGGGAACTCGGACTGCATCGGATGGAGATCAACATCCGTCCGGAGAACACGCCGAGCCTGCGGGTAGTCGAGAAGCTCGGCTTCCGCCCGGAAGGTCTGCGTCCGGCGTTTCTCCACATCAACGGCGAATGGGCGGATCATCTGAGCTTCGCGCTGACGGCCGATGAGGTCCCGGAGGGCGTCCTGACGCGCTGGCTCAACAGCCGGTGACACCTCGCCGTCGTCATTTCCTGCCGAGTTGGGCGACACACTAGGGCAAATGGTCAGGCGTGTGGTGAGCACCCCCTAACGTGAAGACTGTGGATTTCCCCATGAGCAGCTCAGTGGTCCTGGTGGCTGCTGTCGCGTTCTGGCTTCTGGGGATCGCTCCTTCACTTCTGAAGCGCCGCGTCCGGGTCCGGACCGTGGAGGCGGAGAACGAGGAACATCCCGGCCACCTGCCGACGGTGAGTGCCGGACCCACGATGACAGTGCAGGACGGCAGCAAGGAGGAAGAGACCGTGCCCATGGAGAATCCAGGCCAGCAGGATCTCTCGGAGAACCCTGTCCGCCGTCCCAGAATCAAGACCGGCCGCGCCTCGCTCGCACTGCTCGGTGCGCTGAGTCTGGCCGCCGTGCCGGTTCTCGCCGTGCTCTCCCTGTTCTCGGTGGTTGCCCCCGGCGCTTCGGTGCTCTGCCTCCTGGTGACCGTGGCGTGCGTCGCGGCCCTTCGTCAGCTGGCCAAGCGGGACCGCTTGCGCCGGCTGGACCAGGCCTTCCGTGATGCCATGGCTTCTTCTGCCGCTCCGGTGCGCGACGTCGCCGTGGAGCGTCCGCTGTCATCGCCCAGTGAACCTTTCGACGGTTCGCCCGCGGAGCCGGTGAAGGAGGCGGAGGAACCGCCGCTCACGGCGGCTGAGCTGCGTCTCGCAGCCCTCGCCGTGGCTCGGGAGATCGGTGATTCCGAGGCGGGCGCCGAGGAGACCTGGGAGCCGGTGGATGTTCCGAAGCCGCTGTACGTCGACGCGCCGCGGGCCGAGCGTCCGGCGCCGGAACCGCTCGACCTGCCGGCGGCCCCCAAGCCCGAGGGCAAGCCGATCATCAAGGACGCCTTGAAGCCGGACCTCGCCCAGGCCGTGCAGGCCGGCGGAGTGAACGTCGCCGTGGTCGGTCAGGGCCAGTCCGCGCTGCGGAATCTGGATGCGATTCTGCAGCGCCGGAGGGCCTGAGCCCCGCGTTTTTGAACTTGCGGCGGTTTCTTTGTAGTCTGTTTCAGTTGGTTCCCGCGAGAGCGGGTCCGGGGCTATAGCTCAGTTGGTAGAGCGCTTCGTTCGCATCGAAGAGGTCAGGAGTTCGAATCTCCTTAGCTCCACAGTTTCACCGAAGGCCCCTCCGGATCCGGAGGGGCCTTCGGTGTCCCCGGGGGAGGGTGGGCCGTTCCCGGCGATGCCGCAGGCCACCCCCTCACCGCTGCCGCCTGGCCTCTTTCCGTGCAAGCTTGAGCAGGCCGGCTGCCTCGCGGAGCTCCTGAGCGCTGAAGCCGAGGTGGTGCGCCGTGCCGATCCACATATACGTGTCGGCGGCGGAACGATGGTCGCCGAGCCGGGCGAAGCAGGTGGCCAGGGCGAAGGCGGAAGGCCGTGCGCGTTGCAGGACGGCGGGTTCCGGCGCGGTGCCGGCGATGTCCAGGACCTGCCGGTGCGCGGCGGCGGAGTCCGCGAACAAGGCGAGCTGGTCCAGCAGAAGACTCTTGTTGCGGAGAGCCTTGACCGCCCGGAGCCGACGTTCGGGCGATGGCACCGAGGCCTGCTGAATCCAGAGGAGCCGGTCGTAGGCCGCTAGCGCGGCGTGGACGTCTCCCAGATCGTCCAGCAGCACCGCGCGGTTGTAGAGCGCCGTCTCGCGGGCACTGACGATGTCCCCGTCCTGTGAGCCTTCCGCGAAGCGGTCGAGCGCGTCGTAGACGTTCAGTGCCGAGGACGGGTCGCCGAGCCGGGCCTGTGCCCGGGCCAGGCGGAGATGCGCCCGGGCGTTGATCCGTGCGGCGCGGGTGTCCAGGTCCGGGCGTGGCGGCGCGGCCCGTCCCGCCACAAGGGACAGCTCCTCCCAGCGCCCCGCCTCCTCGAGCAGCCCGCCCAGGCCGTCGAGCGCGGCCAGCACCAGCAGGACGGTCGCCTGGTCCGCGTCCCCGGCGCCGGCGTCGTCGATGATCGAACGCAGCACCGCCTCCGCCTGCGCGGTGCTGCCGCTTCCGATCGCGCGGTCCGCTTCATCGAGGCGTGCCCGCAGATCGCGATACCGGGCGCCGGAAGCGCTGTCCGCCTGAGCGATCGTCGGGACGCGCAGGATGCCCAGATTCTCGCGCGCCAGCCGCACGGTGTCCTGGATGCCGGCTTCGGTGCTGTCGCCGTGACGCGCGAGCAGGGAACTCAGGAGTGCGACGGCGGCGTCCTTCCGCCCGCGCTCAGCCTCCACCGAAGCCTGGGTCAGAAGCCGCCGGGCATCGAGACCGCGGATGTGCGGATCGTCGTCATCACCGAAGTGGGCGGCGAATCGGGTCCGCGCGTCGTCCCGCTCCTCGGCCGAGGCGTCTGGGGACTGCCAGAGGGAGAACAAGGCGTTCGCGGCCTGTGCTCTCTGGCCGGACTCCTGGGCGTCGGCGAACCGCCCGATCAGCGCCTCGATGACCGTCCTGGACTCTGCTGCACGACCGGACTCCCGGAGCAGCCGGCCCTGCCAGTACATGGCCTGAGCGACGGCGCCGGACGCGTCCGGCAGGTCCTCGAGCGGTGGGAAGCGTTCCGGGAGTGAGGCCAGCAGCGCCAAGGCGTCTTCGCGCCGTCCCAGGTCGTCGAGGCGGAGCGCCCGTTCCAGCTCGGCGAGGGCGAACGGCACCCGCAGCTCGGGATCGCTTTCGGCGCCGGGGAAGCGCCTGACCAGGTCTTCGGAGAGCGCGACGGCGCGCGCCGGGTCTCCGAGCGCGGCCGTCGCTTCCGCCACCCGGGCCGCCAGGCGCAGCCGTGCGGCGACGGTCACCGGGCTGTGGTCCCCGGCGAACGCGGCGTCCGCGTGCCCCAGAACCCTGAGGGACGTGGCCGTCCGGGAGGATTGCTCGCCCTGCAAGCCGTAGCGGAGCACCAGGGCCCACAGAAGGCCATCCCTCAGTTCGTCGTCCGGATGCGCGGCGAAGCGTTCGGTGAGGGCCAGGTAGCTTGTTTCAGCCTCGTCTTCCCGGTGCTCCTCGGGGACGCGGAGGAGCACCTCCTCCAGGAAGGCGCGGTGCTGTGCGAATCCGCGCCGTGTTTCCTCTGTCAGAGGCAGGGCGAGCACGGCGTCGGCCCTGGAGCGTGCGGATGCCGGATCGTCGTCCTCGGCGTCCAGAAGCAGCAGCGCGGCACGGTGAAGGAGGGGTCGTGCGTCGGGGAGGCCTTGTGCCTCTTCGATCACGCGCTGCAGCAGCTCGAGGCTCTCGGCCCGGCCGTCGTCGAGGCTCAGCCGGGTTTTCGACGCCTCGTACAGAGCGTGGAGGCGGACGGTCCGGAGGCGCGGATCGTCCTCGCCGGTCAGGGACAGGGCCAGGTGTTCGAAGGCGCGTGCCACGTCATTCCCCGGCCGGCCGAGGTGCCGCACGAGCAGGCCGGCGGTCAGCAGGGCCTCGGCACGGGCGCGCCGGATGACCAGCGGTTCCGTGGGATCGGAGTACCGCGCGGCGTACGCCTCTGCGGCGCGCAGCACGTCCACGAGCAGGATCGCGTCCGCCTCCGCATCGGAGCCGTGGATCCATTCGATGGCGTCCAGCTCCGCGAGGGCGCAGGCCTCCCGGACGGCGGGGGTGGGCACGCCGGCCGTCAGCTCGCCGAGCAGCCGGAGACGTTCAGCCACCAGCGGATACGTCTCAGGCGTGGTCTCCATCCGGAGCAGAAGGCCCACGGCTTCGGCGCAGGCGACGGCCTCCGCCTCGTTCCGGGCCGGGACGGCGTCGGCCAGGGCGTCGGTGAGCAGCTGGACGGCCTGATCCTCGTCACCGCCGTCGGACAGGACACGGATGAAGGCGAGGAATCCGGCGTCGATACTCATGGTGCCCCTACATCCAGCCTTTCTTCTTGAAGATCAGGTACAGGAGCGCGGCCAAGGCGACCATCATGCACACCGCGAGGGGGTAGCCGAGGGGCCACGCCAGTTCCGGCATCTCCTGGAAGTTCATGCCGTAGATGCCGGCCACGATGGACGGGGCGAAGAAGATGGCGGCCCAGCCGGAGATCTTCTTGACCTGCTCGTTCTGAGCGAGGGTCACTTCGTTCATGCGGTTGGCCGTGAGGGTGCCGTCCAGGGTGAGGGCGTTCTGGAGGATTTCCCGGAAGGAGTTGACGCGGGCGATCACGGAGTCCACGTGGTCCCGCACGTCGCGGAGATTGCGCTGCAATTCGACGTTGACCTGGTACTTGGTGAATCCGCGTTCCAGGATCTCCATCATGTCCGGCAGCGGCTGGATGGCCCGCTGGAACTGGATCACCTCTCGGGTGAGCTCGTAGATGCGACGGGACACCGTGGAGTCCCCGGAGAACAGCTGGTCCTCGATCTCATCGATGTCGTTCTCCAGACCGGACACCACGGGGGAGTAATCGTCCACCACTTTGTCCACCAGGGCGTAGAGGACGGCTTCGGGCCCCATGCTGAGAAGCTCCGGGTTGTCCTCCAGCCGCTTACGCACCGCGGCGACGCCCTGGGTCTCGGCATGGCGGATGGTGACGACGAAGTCCGGCCCGGTGAAGATGTGGAGCTCGCCGAACTCCACGGTCTCGGTGGAGTCGATGTAGCGGGCGGGCCGGAGCACCGTGAACAGCGTGGAGTCGTACCGTTCCAGCTTGGGGCGCTGATGCGCGGTGACGGCGTCCTCGACGGCCAGCGGGTGGAGCCCGAACTCCACCGCGATGTCCTTCATGTCCTCCTCGCTCGGCCGGTACAGGCCGAGCCAGGCCATTCCGCCGGTCTCCTCCATGGCTTCGCTGGTCTGCAGCACGGAGCGCGGTTCGAGAATCCGGCGGCCGTCCACGTAGACGGCGTTGTCGATGATCGTCACGGCTTCATTATGGACGAGGGCAGGCCTATGTGCGCGAGGCGCGGGCATTCTCCTGCACGTCGAGGGCGCGGCTGAGCAACGGCTCCGCACGGAACGCGATGTGGGTGTGCAGGGCCAGCACCGTCTCCGTCCTGATGACGCCCTTGATCCGCACCACCTGACGGAGGACGGATTGCAACTGGTGGGTGTCCGTGGCGGTGAGCCGCACCCAGAGGTCGCCCCGGCCGGAGATCTCGTGGACTTCGAGCACCTGCGGGATGAGACGGAGTGCGGAGATGACGGTGTCCAGTTCGCGGTGGGTCACCTCGATCGTGACGAACGCGACGACGTCGTACCCCACCGCTTCGAGGTCGACCTCCCGGCCGCCTCCCTGGAGGGCCCCGGAGCGCTGCAGGCGGCGCAGCCGCGCCTGTGCGGTGTTGCGCGCGATGCCCAGCACTTCGCTGAGCTCGCTGACCTGGATCCGGGGCTCCCTGACGAGCTCCAGCAGGATCTTCAGATCGGTGGCATCGAGATTGTTCAATTGCGCACTCCAGCTCAAGAGAAGGCATATCTGTTGGATGTTTTGCGCAATTTTCCTTGCGCTCACTGATCGATAGTACGGGAATGCCTCATGATCTGAACAGGCCCAGACCCGGGCCGAAGAGCTTCGTGACGGCACATCCACCGTCCACAGCCGCGAGGAAGATCCCGATGACCGTCATCAGTGAACTGCGTATGCGCCCGGCCGCCCGTGAGTGGGGCTGGGAAGCGTCCACCACGGCCCGTCTGGTGCTGTCCGGCGTGGTCATCTTCGTGCTCCTGGTGGGAGCCAATCTGGCCACGCCGCTCTATCCTTCCCTGCAGGCGGAGCTCGCCCTGGGGCCGTTCGGCACCACCGTGGCCTTCTCCAGTTATGTGATCGCCCTCGTGGCCACGTTGGTTCTCGCGGGCCACTGGTCCGATCACATCGGCCGGCGCGCGGCCCTGGTGGTCTCGGTGCTGGTGGGCCTGGCGGGCACCGCCGTGTTCGGCCTGGCCCAGAACCTTGTGATGCTGTGCGGTGGACGGGTGCTCCAGGGCATCTCGATCGCGCTCGCCACCGGCGCGAGCGCCGCGGCCCTGCGCGAACTCCTGCCGGCCCGCCCGGAGTGGGCCTCCCGCTTCACCCTGCTCTCGTCCTCCGGCGGAGTCGCGGCCGGGCCCGCCATCGGCGGTCTGCTCGCGCTGCTGCCGGGCGGCCGGACCGCGCCTTTCATCGTGCAGATGGTCGTCCTGGCGCTCCTGCTCGTGCCGCTCTGGCTCATCAAGGCCCGTCCTGCCATCATGCGTGCCGAGCACGGCTTCAACCACCGGGCTCTGGCGCCGCGCCGCCTCGGTGTGCCCTCCCAGGCCCGCGGTGCGTTCTGGCTCGCGGCCCTGGTCGGGTTCCTCAGCTTCGCCATCTTCGGCTTCCAGCTCTCCCTGGCGCCCGGGTTCTTCGCTCAGGGGATGCACCTCAGTTCGCTGCCCCTGGTAGGCGTCCTGGCAGGTCTCTCCCTCGGCGCTTCGGCCCTGAGCCAGCTCACCGGTTTCTCCGGCAAGGCGACCGTTCCCGTAGGCCTTGTGGTGCTGGGCCTCTCGATGCTCCTCACCGCCTGGGCCAGCAACACCTCCGCGCTGTGGCTCCTGGTGGTGGCGTCCGTGGCGGCAGGCTTCGGCCAGGGCCTGTCCTTCCGGACCGTGTTCAACCGCGCGGCGATGGCGGTTTCCCCCGGCCAGCACGCTCAGATGGTGTCCACGGTGTACGTGGTGACGTATCTCGGCAGTGCGGTGCCGGTGCTGGGACTCGGACTGGCGGCCGCGGTCTGGGGGATGACGACGGCGGTCACCGCCTTCGCGATCCTGACGGGCGTGGCGGCGTTCGTCCTGGCCATCGCCTCCTTGCGGGGGCAGCGCCGGGCCTGAGTCCGGCTGAGTCCGGCTCAGCCGGGTCACCCCCGGCCGTTCAGTCGAGCAGGCCGGAGTTCCCGTCCATGTGCTCGAAGACCAGCGTGGTCTCCGTGTGGCCCACCACCGGATCCGTGGCGAGATTGTCCAGGACCCAATCGCGGAGTTCTTCGGTGGTGCCCACGGCGATGTGCAGCAGGTAGTCCACCGAGCCGGAGGTGTGGAACGTGGACAGCACCGCGGGAAGCCGGGGCACACGGGCCGTGAACTGATCGATCTGATCCCGGTCATGAGCCCGCAGACGCACGGCGATGAGCGCTTGGACACTGCGGCCGATCGAAGCGAGATTGAGTTCGGCCGTGAAGGACTTGATGATCCCGCGCTCCTGAAGGGTGCGGGTCCTCATCAGTGCGGTGGAGGGGGCGATGCCCACGTCCTCGGCCAGCTGCTTGTTGGAGATCCGGGCGTCCTCCGAAAGAATCCGGATGATTTTCCGGTCCACGTCGTCCAGGGTTTCGCCGTTGGTCCCCGGAATGCGAAGATTCTTCGCTGAATCGGCCATTGTTCCTCCGCTTCGAATGTCACTACATGATACGGCGGGGCGGCGATTCGCGAAACGTCGGCTCAGCGCTCGGATGCGGCGTCGAGGAACGGTGCCAGGACCTCCCGCAGCGGGGCGGTCGATGCCTGCCGCCATCCCGTCCCGGCCCACAGGTTGAGCCCGTCCGCCAGACCCTGCTGGGCCGCCTCCGCGCGCAGCGGCGCCGTCAGGTGATGGACGGCGGGGTAGGCATCGGGGGCCAGGGCGTCATACTCCCGCAGGAAGGCGTTCTCCAGGCCGCGGGCACGGCGCCCCGTGAAGGCCCTCGTCATCCGGGTCGCCACGAAGCGTGGATCGCCCAGGGCGTCCTTGTGGAGCGGGCGCGCTCCGGACTCCGGAGTCCGCAGCAGCGCGGTGCCCAATTGCACGGCGGCGGCTCCGGCGTCGTACGCCGCACGGGCTCGAGAAGCTGTCATGATGCCGCCCGCGGCGATGAGGGGGACCGGACAGCCCGGGGACAGCTCGGCGATCAGCGCGGCCGCGTCCTGCGCCACGGGCGGCTCGCCGGGAAGGAAACGCCCCGAGTGGCCGCCCGCGCATTCGTGCTGCACCACGAACGCGTCGACGCCGATCGCCAGGGCGGCCTCCACCTCCGCCCGGTGCGTCACCGTGGCCCAGAGCCGGGTGCCGCGTTCCCGCAGGGCCAGGGCGTCCTCGCGGGAGGGGAGACCGAACGTGAAGCTGACCACCGGCGCCGGCCGGTCCAGCAGGAGGCGGATCTTGGCGGGGTAGTCGTCATCGTCGTCGAGGACCGGTTCCGGGACGGCGACGCCGAGCCGGCCGGCCCAGGGCCGCAGCGCGTCGGCGTAGGCGCGGACGGCCTGGGTATCGACAGGCGAGGTGTCCGGGACGAACAGGTTCACCCCGAAGGGCGCCCCGCCGAGCGCGGTGGCGCGGGCGGCGACGTCGTGCAACTGCGCGCCCAGTGCTTCGGCGCTCCGGTAGCCCGCGGCGACGAACCCCATGGCGCCGGCCTCCAGGGCGGCGGTCACGAATCCGGTGCTGCTGGTTCCTCCCGCCATGGGTGCTGCGATCACCCGGGACGGCAGCGGCGTGCCGCTCATGGTTCCTGACATGGGGTTCCCTCCTGCGTACCCTTGAACTCGTGACTACTCCAAGCCATCCTGCCACTGAGCTCCCCGACTCCGCCGGTCGCGAATCCGTGGCCATCGACATCGGCGGCACCAAGACCCGCGGAGTGCTGCTGCGCGGCGGCCGGATCGCGGCCGATCTGACCGTGGGCAGCGCCAATGTGCAGAACGTCAGTGTGGAGGCTGCCCAGCAAGCGTTCGCCGAACTGTTCGCCGGTCTCGGCCCCACTGCGGTGGACCGTGTGGTGGTCGGCGCGGGAGGCGTGGACACCGAGCAGGACAAGTTCGCGCTCGCTGCGCTCATCCAGCCTCACGTCCCCGGAGCGGACATCACCGTGGTCCATGACTCCGCTCTCCTGTTGGCCGCAGCGGGCGCGACGGCGGGCGCCGCGGTGATCGCCGGAACGGGCACTGCAGCCTGGGGCCGGGACATCGACGGCCGGGAAGCGCGCTACGGCGGCTGGGGTTACCTGCTGGGCGACGAGGGCAGCGGGTACTGGCTGAGCCGTGAGGCCGTGCGTCATTCGCTGCGCCGGTTCAACTCGGGGCAGGAAGCGGACTCCCTGGCGCTGGCTCTCTGTGAGTCGGTCGGGGCTCCGGATGTCGCCGGGCTGATCGCGGCCTTCCACCACCCGGACAAGGGCCGCCGGTACTGGGCCGAGAGGAGCCGCGTGGTGGTGGATGCCGCGCGCAACGGCAACGACGGCGCGAAGGACATCCTGAGCCGGGCAGCGGACGAACTCACGACCCTGGCCCTCGGAGTGCTGGACAACCTCGGCATCGCCGGACCGGTGGTGCTGGGCGGCGGCCTGGGGCAGCACGTCCCCGAGATCTCGGTCCCGTTCCGTGAGAGCCTGGCCGCTCGCGGTCACCACGATGTGCGCGTGCTGGACCAGGAACCGGTGTTCGGCGCGGTCGCGCTGCTCACCGCGGGCTGACCAGGCTCACGGACCTGCAAACAATTGCCTGCCAGGTCGTGCTTTCCTTCGAACGAATCTCCCCATTCCAAGACTGATCCAGCGATCATGGCGGTCTTTCGCCAGTTTGAGGTGAAGGGCGCCGCCCTCTTCAGGAGCAGAATTCAGCCGAGCCGGAAACCTGCGCCACCCGTGAGAGGTGCCGAAAGGCAACGGGTTGAAAACCGCCCGAAGCGGCTTCTTTCCGATTGCCGGCCGCGTCCATGCGAACTGACTGGGTGGGATCAGGTCAGGGTTCACGGGCGCGATCCTCTGCGTCCCGCGCGTTCAACGGTGTGAGCCCCGGCCGAGTGGCGAAGTTTTAGACTTTCAGAGTCCCGTCAGGCAGTTCTGAAGAGAAGATTCGGCAGTCCTGAAAATCCAGTGGAGTAGGAGCCGATGCCGCGTCGCGCTCGAATGCCGGCTAGGAACGCTTGCCGACACGATGGACTCCGATACGCGTTTGATCGCGTGGACCACCCCCGGGCCAGCCTACGGTGTGTCTCCTTTAGTCGCTGCCAGATGAGGATTGCGTAGAGCGTGATACCGGCGTGGCAGGTGATGGCGAGTTTGTCGTAGCGTGTTGCGATGCCGCGCCATTGCTTGGCGAGGGCGAAGAACCGCTCGACGACGTTGCGGCCCTTGGAGGCACCGGTGCCGGACCTGGATGGCCTGCCGCCTTCGCTACCGACGTTTCCGGGCGGTGGCCTGGTCTCGCTTGAGCGGGTGACCCCAGTGCCCCTCATTCGAACGAAGCGCCGGCCCGATCCGCTCCCACTGCTCATCCGTGAACACCCGATACCGCGAACCTGTTGACCTCACCCGACCAGCACCACGATCTATATGGGAGACACACACTAGCCAGGACTGATTAGTGCGTTCAGTGATTCCCTAAGGGGTTTGCCCAATCGCAAGACTCTCCGATGCTCGGCAAAGGCAGTCCCGTCGTCCAGGAAGAGGGTCCACGTTGATCATGGGCGCCGTGGTCGTGGTCGTGATCCTGAGCGCTCGAATCTCGATCGGCACAGATGTTCACGGAATCGTCCTGCGTTTCGCCCCGATCTGGACCAAGCGCATCCCGTGGGCAGAGCTCGACAGCATGAGCCCAGTCGCCAAGGTTACAGTCCAGCAGTTTGGGGTATCGGGCTGTGAAAATGCATCAACGGGGACACCGGAATTCTGTGGAACTCAGGTCCAGCCGTGACCTTGAGGACAACGACGAAGCACACCTATGTTGTTCAGTGCGAAGATCCTGAACGGGTCATTGCGGACCTGACACGCCGCCGTCGGTAGAAGGAAACGCGCTCCGGACTTCATTGTTCTTGCCGGTGTGTTCCGCGCCGATCAGTTCAATGCCCTTAGCAAGCGCCTCGTGAACCCGTGAAGGTGCCATCCCTCGAAACCCAACCCGGACAATAGAACACCCCATAGCCGCAGCAAACGCTCGAGTAGGTCACATCCGCCAGACATGGTCCACGAAAGGCAGAGTACGCCCGAAGGTGCACTGACAATGACCTCGGAGATCACCGCGACGTTGAAGTCAGGGTCCGCATGTCCCGCTTTGACAACCTCATCCAAGGCTTGTTCGGTGTAAAGGAGCCGTTCTCGGTAGAGGGCATGATCAAGGGCTTCGCAGAGGCCCTCATCAGACTCGATAGCGAGGGCGATCGCTCCTCTGACGATGGAGTTATCGCAGAGGAGTCGCGACGCGGCAGGCCGGGTTGCCGGCGTGCCCGGGGCGGCGACATCGGAGTGGTTAGGCTTCGCCAGTTGGAGGACCGCATGACGCTCGGCCCGGCGGAGCATGGTGGGGCCCGGGCTTCGGCGGAGTTGTGGCTGCTGGACTGAGCAGCGGACGTCCTCCCTCCGGCAGCGGGGCCCTTCCGAGCGGATCCTTCGTCAGAGGGACGTTCAGACCTCGTACCGGGTGCTGAGGTCAGTCCTCGCCTGGATCCATTCGGAGGTGCGTTCCAGGCCTTCCCTCAGCGTGACGGACGGTTCCCATCCGGTCAGGGCCGTCGCCAGTGAATGGTCCGAGACCAGCCGGTGGACCTCGCTGCCGGACGGCCGATCGCGCTCGGTGTCGTGTTCCAGGCGTGCCGAGGAACCCGTGATCTCCAGCAGGAGTGCCACGAGGTCGCCGATGGAGATCTCCCGGCCCGTGCCGAGATTGAGCGCCTGCCCGATGGTTTCGTCGGACTGGGCGATGGCCAGGAAGCCGGCGGCGGTGTCCGTGACGAAGGTGAAGTCCCGCGTGGGGGAGGTCGCACCGAGGCGGATCGTCTCAGCGCCCGCATGCAATTGCTCCAGTACCGCCGGGATGATGGCCCGTGCGCTCTGCCGGGGACCGTAGGTGTTGAACGGCCGGCAGACGGAGACCGGCGTGCCGAAGCTGTGGAAGTAGGACAGCGCCATCATGTCTGCCCCGATCTTGGAGGCCGAGTATGGTGACTGGGGCTGCAGCGGGTGGCTTTCGGAGATCGGCACCGTCTGCGCGGTGCCGTATACCTCGCTGGTGGAGGTGTGGATGAGGCGGCGGACGCCGTGCTGCCGGGCCGCCTCGGCGATGTTGCGGGTGCCGGCCACGTTGGTCTGCACATAGGAGTCCGGTGCGACATAGCTGTAGGGGATCCCGATGAGGGCGGCGAGGTGGAACACCGTGTCGGCGCCCCGCACGGTGTGGGAGACCAGGTCCGCGTCGCGGACATCGCCGCCCACCAGCTTGATCTGATCCATGACCTCTGCGAGATGTCCGTGCCGCCCGTAGGGCTTGTAATGCGCCAGCACGGTGACATCGGCTCCGGCGCGGACCAGGGCTTCGACAAGCGTGCTGCCGATGAACCCTTCGCCGCCTGTGACGACGACGGGGCGTGATTCCCAGAACGAAGTGGTCATAGGGATTCGTCTCCTTTTTCAGCAGTGGCTGGTGGATTTGGATGTGGAACGGGGGTGCGGAGCGGTGTCGATGAGTTCCAGAGCCCAGTCGGCGAGGTCACGCGCGGCGGCATGGTGCGAACGGCGCTCACCCGGCCCGGCGGTTCCCGCGAGCAGGGTGACGATGCCCTCCTCCAGGGCAGTGGCCGTCAGGTGCCTCTCTTCGAGCACCACCGCGGCGCGGTGCCGGGCGAACTCTGTGGCGTTGGCGAGCTGGTGGCCACCTGCGGAGTGCGGCAACGGAACGACGACGGCGGGCAGGCCCAGATGTTCCAGTTCGGCCAGGGTGGCAGCACCGGCGCGGGTGACGAAGACGTCAGCGGCGGCGTAGGCGAGGTCCATCCGGTCCAGATAGGCCACCTCTGACACCGTGTCGGAGACGGCGTTCATGACCAGCTGCCCGCCGGTCTTGATGAGGAGATGCCGGTCCGTCCTGCCGTTCCACCGAGCTCCAAGTTCCGCCGCGGCCTGGTTGATCGCCCGGGAGCCCAGGCTTCCTCCGATCACGGCGATCACCACCGCAGACTCGGGCAGGCCGAAATGCCGTCGGGCCTCGGAACGCAGGGCCGCCCGGTCCAGCGTGGTGATCCCGGGCATGAGCGGCAGGCCCGTCACGCGGGCCCGGCGCAGGGGGCGCTTGCCCGGGTCCGGTGCGTTCCTCAGCGCCAGATGCGCACCGAGGACCCGGGCGAAGCGGTTGGTGAGTCCGAAGACCGCGTTGGATTCGTGGACCAGCAGGGGCAGCCGCAGGAGTGCTCCGCCGAGCAGGGCCGGTGCGCTGGGGTAACCTCCCATCCCCAGGACCAGATCCGCCCCCACGTCTTTCAGAGTCCGGGCGGCCCGGACCCCGGCCGTCACGAGCCGTCCCGGCAGACCCAGGGCGGCCCGGCCTCCGACGGCTCCATGGATCCGGGAGGTGTGGAGCGGGTAGCCGTGGGCCGGGATGATCCTGGTCTCCATGCGGTCGTCGCTGCCGAAGAAGACCACCCGGTGCCCCCGTGCACTGAGTTCGTCGGCGACGGCCAGGGCGGGGTAGATGTGCCCGCCGGTGCCGCCCGCGGCGACCGCGATGACCTTGCGGTCCAGGGACCGTGCGCCGGGAGTGGAAGCCGGGGACTGTCGAATGGTGCTCATGGACCTCCATGGTTCCCAGCCGATGTGAGAGAGATGTGAGGAGGGCGCCGGACCGGGACTATAGGCTGAAAACCATGAGAATCCTGATCGTCGACGACGAGCCGCGCGTGCGCGAGGTGATCGCGGACGCCCTGGAATCCGAGGACCACGAGACTTTCGCGGTGGGGTCCGGTGAGGACGCGCTGGCGTCCCTGGAGCAGGCCGATCCGGACGCCATCGTGCTGGACGTCTCTTTGCCGGGGGTGTCCGGGCTGACGGTGGCATCGAGCCTGCGGGCGGTGGGAGACCGGACCCCCATCCTCATGCTCACCGCCCGCGCAGCGGTCTCGGAGCGGGTGGACGGACTGGACGCGGGCGCGGACGACTATCTCACCAAACCGTTCGACGTGGCCGAACTCAAAGCGAGGGTGCGTGCTCTGCTCCGCCGCATGGAGCCGCCGGCAGAAGCGATGTTCAGCCACGATGACTTCGAGTTCGACCCTGTCGGACGCACGGGCGCCCGCGGGGGAAGACCACTGGCCTTCACCGCGACGGAGGCGGCGCTCCTGGAGCTGTTCATGAGCAACCCGGGCCAGGTGCTGCCGAGGTCCACCATCAATGAGCACGTCTGGGGTACCGACTACGGTGCGCGGTCCAATTCGCTGACCGTGTACATCGGATACCTCCGCCAGAAACTGGAGGCCCAGGGCGGGGAGCGTCTCATCCATACCGCACAGGGGCTGGGCTATCGCTTCGGGTCCGCATCGTGACGGCCAGGGTCCCTTTGCGCAGACGATGGGGGCTCACCCGGTCCCTCACCGTGTCGATCACGGCCTGCCTGAGCGCTTTCCTGATCCTCGCCTTCCTGGGCGCCTACTGGCTCGTGGAGAACCAGAGCTACCGGACCCTGGACCTCACCCTCATCCGCGCCTCGAACGTCCTGGTGCTGCAAGACCAGCGCGGGGACCCCATCGACCGGAATCTCGACTGCCAATGGCTCAGCGCCGCGGCCTGCGCTCAGGCGGTGGGGACGGGGTATCCCGGGCCACCGGTACTGCCGCTGCCGGAGGACTCCGAGCCGGTCCGCTCAGGTGCCGGTGCGCCCGTCTTCAGCACCGCCACCGTGCAAGGCCATCCGATGCGTCTCTACACGGCGCCACTCTCCGGTGGGAAGGGTGTGGTGACCGTCGGATACCGGGCTGATGGCATCGAGCTCTCCCTGGAACGCACGCGCTGGCTGCTTCTGGCCGTGGGTGTGGTCGGAGTGGGCCTCAGCGCACTGAGCGGATATCTCCTGGCCCGGGCGAACCTCCGTGATCTCAACCGGGTCCGGCGCGTGGCGGAGGAGCTCACCCGGAAGCAGATGTCCACCGGGCGGATCGGGATGCCCGGCGATGACGAGCTGGCGCGGCTGTCCGCGACCTTCGACCAGATGGTGGATACGCTTCAGGACGCCGTGCGGGCCCAGAAGCAGCTCGTGGCCGACGCCTCGCATGAACTCCGAACGCCGTTGACGGCCATCCGGGCGAATGCGGAGCTGGCATTGGACGGTGCGCTGGCACCGGAGCGGCGTCTCCGGGCGGGCCGCAACCTCCGGGGCGCCGTGGATGACATGACGGGCCTGGTCTCGGACATCGTGGATCTGGCGCGCGGGGATGAGCCGTTGTCCTTTCCGGAGGAACTGCGGCTGGATGAGGTCCTGGCCGAGGCGACCCGCTCCGTTCAAGGCGCTTGGCCGGAGCGCACGTTCGGGTTCAGCGCGGATCCCGCCATTATCACGGGCGATCACGAACGGCTCTTCAAGCTCTTCGCCAATCTGATCTCCAACGCGGCCAAGTACTCACCCCGGGAGGAGCCCGTGGACGTCTCCTTGCGGGTAAAGGGCCGCTCGGCCACGGCGTCGGTCCGGGATCATGGGCCCGGCGTCGACGAAGCCGAGCGGGAGCGGATCTTCGACCGCTTCTACCGGACGCCCTCGGCCCGGGCGGTGCCCGGATCCGGCCTGGGGCTGGCCGTGGCCCAGCAGATCGCCGTCGAGCATGGGACCGCGGTGCGGGGGAGCTGGCCGGCGACCGGCGGCACCCTGATGTACGTCAGCTTCCCCGCAGAAGGGCCAGGGACCGAAGGCTCGTCCACCTCAGGATAGGGCCCGAGACCGTCAGCGGGTACGGTGATCCAGGGCCGAGTCGCTCTGCACCGGCTTACCGGATGGCGCGGGCGCGCCCGCCCCGTGCGCGGTCAGGGGCTGGTCCCGTGCCATGGCGCCGAAGACCGCTGCGGCTTCGGGGGAGGGCACCACGCGATTGGGGTCCTGAGGCGCGGGCTGCCAGGGCATGATCAGGACGCTGACGTCCTTCCCGGACACGTGGGAGATGCGGGTCCCCAAGGAAGCCAGTGCCGTGACGGAACCGAGGTCCCGGTCCACCGTCAACGACTTCGTCGCGGCGTCCAGGAAGCCGTAGAGCCGATCGGGCCGCGTGAGGAGGTTCTCGCCCCGCACCCTGTCAGAAATCGCCCGGATCACCTCCTGCTGGTGGCCGAGCCGTGCGATGTCCGAACCGTCTCCGATGATGTGTCGCACGCGGGCCCAGGCCAGGGCCTGACGGCCGTTGAGCAGCTGTTCACCGGCGGGCAGGTCGAGCTGGGCGAAGGAGTCGCGCAGGGGCGCGGGAAGGCGGACGGGGACACCGCCCAGGGCGTCGATCACGTCGGAGAACCCGTCGAAATCCACCAGCAGGAAGTGATCGATGCTCACGCCGGTGAGTGCCTCGACCGCGGAGACGGAACAGTCCGGTCCGTGGTTCAGCGCAGCATTGATCATGCCTTCTCCGCCGGGGAAGGAATTCTCCGCCGCCGCGCAGGAGGGCAGCCGCATCAGGGTGTCCCGTGGTATCTGCACGGCATCGATGCGGGCATCATGCTCGGCCAGGTGGACCAGCATCATGGAATCGCTGCGCCGGGTCCCATCGTCCTCACCATAGCCGGGCTCCCGGAGCTTGCGCGCATCCGAACCCAGCACGAGGATGTTCAGTCCTTCGGAACTCGTGATGACCGCTTCACCCCCGGGGTGCAGCGAGGTGGTGGTGATGTTGCCTTGCATTCGCATCAGCACTGCGGCCGCCGTGGCCGCCAACGCGAGGGTGAGGACGCCCGTGAGCAGCGCGATCGCCCGCACCAGGCGCCGACGGCGTCGTGGACCGGGTCCCTTGCCGTGACGCGGCACCGTGTTTGTGGCCGGTGTTCCCAGCCCGGCCCTGCTGACGTTCCCAGCGAGTTCGTTCATAGCCAGCCATGGTGGCCGAGGGATGTGAAAGAGATGTAAGAGCAGTGCCTCAGTGCCGGGAATCATCGGCCATGCGGGCCAGGTGCAGGGTGAGGTAGGCGACCTCGTCGTCCGTGAGTTCCTGATTTAGCCGGAATTCCAGCACGGCCTGGAGTTTCACTGCGGTGTCGTAGTCCGCCGGGTAGGCCTCGCGGATCGCGGTGAACAACTTGTCGTTGAGTCGCTGCGCGGAATGCCCATAATTCAAACTCGTTGACGTATGAGTAAAGAAAATTATAGTGTTCCTGTGTGAGAGTTGAATCACAGCAAGAGAACACGCTTGGACTGCGGCTGCGGAAGCGGCGCCTGGCCCTGCAGATGACGTTGAGTGAGGTCGCCGAAGCGGCAGGTATCACGACCGGTTACCTCTCGCAGCTCGAGCGGGGTATCGCGATGGGAAGCGTGGCCACGCTTCAGCGCGTGTGCACGGTGATCCGGCTGAACGTCGGCGACCTCTTCAATGAGCCGAACACCGACAGTAGTCCTGTTCTGAGGTTCGTTGATGCCGCGCGGAAGCGATTCGGGAACGGGGCGTCGAAGGTCAAGATCTCCCCGGCGCATTTCGATCACCTCGAAGTTCTCCTGGGACAGTTCGAACCCGGCGGGAATACCGGTGTCGAACCGTACACGCACGGAGCTTCGGAGGAGATCCTCCTGGTCATCGAGGGCGAAGTTGAGGTCACCGTCGATGGAGTCACGAGCCGCCTGGGAGCACTGGATTCTCTGCATTACCGCAGTGACCAGCCCCATCGCGTCACCGAAGCCACTGGAACCATGCCCGCCACGCTCGTGTGGATGATGGCTCCCCCCACGTACTAACCCTGCCACTTGGGCACCAGCGAAGACGCACCTGAGGAGAAGGAAGATGACCACTTCGACCGACAACGACGTCGTTCAGGCCGATGCCCGGGCCCGTGCGCGGGGCGTGGGAGGGATGGCGTTCACTGAGCTGTGGGAACGCTTCTCGTTCTACGGCCTGCAGAGCATCCTGGCCTTCTACCTGCTCTACACACTGGAGAAGGGCGGCCTCGGGCTGAGCCCTGGCGCCGCGGCGGGAATCGTCGGCGCCTACGGAGGAGCTGTCTACATTGCACAGCTGGTCGGGGCGTGGCTGGGCGAACGAGTCCTCAGCCCCAAACGGTTGGTCCTGATCGGCGGGATCGTCATCACCCTCGGCCACCTTACCCTGGCCTTCGTCCCCGGCCTGCCTGGCTTGTCCGTGGGCCTGGTGCTGATCATCCTCGGGACCGGAGCGCTCAAAACGAACGTCACCTCCATCGTCGGATTCGTCCTCGAGCACGAGACCGACGCTCGACGGGACGCCGGATTCTCCTACTTCTACATGGCGATCAACACCGGGGCCGTCCTCGGACCCCTCGCGACCGGCTTCGTGCAGGAGCAGAGCTCGGGATTTCATCCAGGGTTTGCCCTCGCCGCAGTGGGGATGATCGTGGCGCTGGTCCAATACGTGTTCTCCTCCCGCAATCTTCCCGAGCGCGCCAACCAGGTCACCCGTCCCCTCTCACGGAAAGGTGCCCGCCTGGCACTAGCTTTCACCGGGGGAGCCGTCGTGGTCATCGCGCTTGCCGTGGCCACGGGCCTGATGGTCGCGGAGAACCTCTCCACCGTCGCTACCGTCGTCGCGCTGGTCGCGGCCGCAGCCTATTTCGCCGCGATGCTCGCCTCCCGGAACGTCACTCGCGATGAGAAGCGGCGAGTGGGCGCCTACATTCCCCTGTTCCTGGCCACTGGACTCTACTTCGGCTTCCTTTTCCAGAAGTTCACGGCCGTTTCGATCCTGGTACAGCAACGAGTGGACAGGGACCTCGGGGGCTGGTCGTTCCCGGTCGGCTGGGTAGCCATGGTCAGCCCGCTCGCCGGCGTCCTGGCAGCCCCGCTCATCGCCTCGCTGTGGAAGAAGCTCGGAGACCGGCAGCCCCGCGCGGGAGCGAAGTTCGCGTTCGGCATGATCCAGATCGGGCTGGGCTTCGTCTTCATCCTGATCATCTCAGTCCTGGTGTTCCAGGAAACGATTCCCGTGCTGCTGGTTCTGCTGTTCATGGTGATCGTTGGCAGTTCGGAGAACTTCGTCGGACCCATCGGACTCGCCTTGGCGACTCGGATCGCTCCTGAGGCGTTCACCGCTCAGATGGTGGCAGTGAATTTCTTGACACTGGCCTTGGGCTCATCGCTCTCGGGCCTGTTAGGGCAGATCTACGCAGCCATCCCGAACAACACCTATTTCGCCGGGATCGGAGGGACAGCTGTTGCCATCGGCATTGTGCTGCTGGTGGTGCGCGAGCCCTTGCAGCGCAATCTCTATGCCGGTCTGCGCTGATCACACGAACTCAAAGCTTCAGGAGGATGGAATGAGAAAGCCTCGCGTCGCCGTCGTCGGTACCGGAACCATCGGCTCTCAAGTCTTGTGGCAATTGGCCGAGCACGGCGTACCCGTTACGGGCTACGAGCTCTACAGCCCCGGACACCCACGAGGGGCAGCCGGCGGGGAGTCCCGGCTGTTCCGATTCATCGAACTCGAAGACCTGCGCTACCTGCCCGTGGTTCAACGGGCCCACACGCTCTGGAACCAGCTACAGGAAAAGGCGGGCACCCGGCTGCGCTCCTTGAACGGAGCCCTGACCATCGTCCAGGACGACACCACCGCATCAACGACAGCACGTGAAACAGCGGAACTGCTCGGCCGCAGAGCCCAAGTGCTGGACCGGGACGAGGCCACGCGGAAATTCCCGAAGTTCGACCTCGCCGAGAACGAGTTCGCAGTGCTGGATAAGGGCGCCGGAACGATCTACCCAGAACGCGCGATCCGGGCGGCCACCGCAACTGCCATGGCACTCGGAGCGACGATCCGCACGGAATCCTGCGTCACCGAGATCACCCAACATGGGCGCCAAGTCATCGTGCGAACCCAGGACGACGAAACAGCCTACGACCGGGTCGTGATCGCCGCCGGAGCCTGGACCTCCACACTGGTTCCGGAGCTCGCCCCGTACCTTGCACCCCGCCGCCTGCTCTCGACATGGTTCCCTCCCAAACCAGGCCAATCACTGGCCGGAATCGTGCCCTACATCAGGGCCGCCCCCAACTACTCCTACGGCCTTCCCACCACGGACGGATCCGCAATGAAACTCGGACTCGGCTTCGAGCACCACAAGATCATCGAATCCCCGGATACCGCAGACCTCCGAGTCACCGAAGAAGATCTGACCGCAGTCCGAAACCTGGCCAGGGACCTCCTGCCATCCCTCGATGACTACCCCGTCAGAATCAACCCCTACTTCGAGGCCTACACCCGCTCCCGGATCGAATACGTCGGCCAGCACCCCTCAATCGACGGCGCGATCGTCATGGCCGGATTCTCCGGAAAAGGATTCAAAACCTCACCCGCACTCGGCGAACTCGGAGCTCACCTCGCACTCGGAGCAGACCCCCGAGAAGAAACCAAGTTCATCACCGCCGCCGAACACCTGCCCTTCTGAACCACGCTGAGCCACGAACGCAGATGCTCAAGGGGCGGCGCGTCCATCGCCCTGATTGATAGCTTGAAAACCATGAAGGAATCGACAGGTAACTACCTCAGCGCAGCACTGTTCTTCCTCGCAGGGGCATCCGTGCTGTCGGTCAGCCATGCTGTCTCGTGGGGGCTGGTCCCGGTCGTGCTGTGTTTCGTAGTGGCAGCGGCCTTTGTGGTGACGGCAATCCGGGCCCAGCGGAAGGGCCGCAAGACCTCAGCCGGAGACAACGCCTAATCCACCCAGCGAGGGCTTCGAGTCGGCAACCCGGCGGCAGGCAGGCCAGTATCGGAAACGTGCTCGGGCCCGGCGCCCCGACCATGCCGCACTGATTGGCGGTACCGTGGGCGTCCTTCGCAACCCCAGTACCTGTACGCGGAGGACGGTGATCGGGCAGACGCCTGCGGTTGCGTGGCGCGTGTCTCGGGGTGGCAGCCTTCCTGCCTGGCACGTTCAGCGCGCGGTTCACCTGCGCATCAGACCTCAGCGAGCGGAGCATGCAGGGGACTTCTCGCAGGTCCTGACATGAGGCCTTCCTTCGTCCGCGCAGACCCATGAAGCCGACCAGGTGGTGCGACGTGTATGTGAATTGGCGCTTAACAGGTCGATCGGTATGCTTTGGCCCGTTTGATCTATCCAACATTTGATCATTTGGGCGATGGTTGGCTCTCTGAGGCTTCCAGTCCATTCGTCCCGAATTTCGCACCGGAATAGGCAGGGAATCATGGAAGAAGAGACAACCTCGCGGCAGGAGGGTGGCAATCAGAGCGCTTCGGTACCACCGCCACCCGCTAGTGCTCCAGGGCTCGGCGCTGCCGGGCCGGCGGATGGGGCCAAAGAGACCCCTGTGAGGGCTCCAGGTGTTATGCCCGGACCTGGTTTGTGGCGGAGGGAAGTGGCCCTTGCCCTGTCTGGAGCGCGCGTTCGGCAGTGGGGCGTCCTTGCTGTTTCTGCACCGGTGCTGGCGTGGCTCTCCGGGCTCCTGCTGACCATTTCGGTCTCTGAGCTCTTCGATGCGGGGATTCCTGGGGTCAGCAGTTGGGGGTCCGAGATCCGGGATTCTGTGCTGACGCCAGGTCTGTTCTTCGTGCTGGCGGGCGCGGCCTTCGGGGGTGGTTTCGATGTCACGGCCGACTCTGTCGGCAGTGGTTGGGTCGGTTTCACCGCTCAGGGCACGCTGGGCCTGGTGGCGTGGGGTGCGGTCCTTGCTCTGGCTCTGTTGGCATGGTGGATTGTCCGTCGTGGGGAACTCTCTCAGGTCCGGTCTCTGCCGTGGCGCCAGGCGGCAGTCCGGTCTGTCCTGGATGCTGTGCCAGCCAGCGTGCTGATGGTACTGCTGTTCGGTTTCTCCCAGGCTTCTTTCGGTGACTCGCGGTCGCTGGTGATAACGCTCTCCAGTCGCGGGTGGGTAATTTTCTTCACCGTTGTGTTGGCCGTTGCCCTGCCTACCTTCCTGGCACGTTGGGGTGGGCCTGAGGCCGCCGTATTCTCTCGGGTGCGAACGGCCGCCGGTGAAGCGCTCAGGGTTTGCGATTGGTTCGGGGGAGTGCTCGGGGTCGTTGCCATGATTGGCGCGGTGGTGGCTGTCGTGACCGGCTCGATCCCCGGTTCTGTACCACTGTCCATGCTGCCCTATCTGGGGAACGTAGTCTTCAGCTTGCTCACCTGGGGCGTCGGCGCGGGTCTTCACTACGTCCTGGGAGGCCCCCTGGTGAACCTTGCGGGCAGTTTCGGTGGCCAGAGCAACAAGCTTGGCCGGGACAACCTGTACTTCGCCTGGGACTTTTCCGGTGCCTTCTTCTGGGTGCTGCTGATCCTCATGATCGTGACAATGCTCGTGGTTGCGGCCCGGGTCGGAACCCACCGCTCCCGCACCGCAGGGCCGGATTGGCGGCGTACCTGGCAGATGCCTGCGATCGTCTTCGTCATTGCGCTTCTAGGTACGTGGTCAACCGGCATGTCCGTGTCCGGGACTGCTGGGATCAGCATCATGAGCGGCAATCAAGGCGGCGGGGTCACCGCAGGCATCGGTCCTGCCTGGTACGCACCGGTATTCGTGCTGGTTCTTGCCGCACTCATTTCGTGCGGTGCAGAGGTGTTGCCGCTGTTCCTGTTCCAGCTGGCCCCTCGGCTGCTGGTCCTGGTCGCGGGCCGCAACGCCGTGGAGCGCTGGCTGCATGGCCAACCTTCTCCGCAGAAGTCATCGGGCACACAGCTTCCCTCTGATTCTGCAGTAGTGCCGGTACCGGTTACCGTGTTTCCGGAAGCGAAGACCCCGGAGAAGTCCTCCCAGCCGCACACCGGTGTTCAACCGGGGGAACTGGTTCCCTCACCACCGGTTGGGGAGATCACACCAATGTCGCCACGGACTAAGAAGAGGATCCGCGCCGGCGCGTTCATTGTTCTGGGACTGGCCGTCGTGGCCGGAGTCGCCGCAGGGGCGGTGGCCTTCCTGAACAGTGCTCGGAACCCTGACGCGGTGGTGCGTAGCTATGCTGAGCTGCTCCAGAACGGTAAGGCGGCCGAAGCCTCCAAGTTGGTTGACCCCGGCATTTCCTTTGACAAACGTGCTCTCTTGACCGATAAGGCCATGGAAAAGGCTGTCCGCATCCAGGTGGTGTCCGTGGAGGTGAAGGACAAGCGGGACAAGGACGCGACCGTCACACTGACGTACTCCCTGGACGGGCAGCGTTCCACGAAAGACTTCACGGTGGTGAAGGGAGATCCTGAGTTCGGCTTCCTGGATACCTGGCAGCTTCGCGATCCGTTCCTGACATCGACCAGCATCGCGACCGTAGGACTGGACGCAGTCACGGTGGGGGAGCAGCCTGTGACGGTGCCGGAAGGATCCGGTTTCGGGGGCATCGGGATGACGGATACCCCCGACCATGTCCTCAGCCTGCCCGTCTACCCCGGTATCTACACCGTCGGTGCGGCATCGACGAAGTTCATGGCGGTTCAGAGTGAGCGGCTGACCGTGCAGGGTGACAGCTCAACAAGTGAAGGCGGTCCGGGGGTGACGCTGAAGAGGAGCATCACTCCGGCAGCGGAGTCCGCAGTCCTGGACCAGGTCAAAGCCTTCGCGCAGGCTTGTGTGACCGTCCCGACCAATACCAACGACGGGTGTCCCTATCCGTTGCAGAACAAGAAGCTGCACAGCATGAAAATGCTCTCGGCACCCTCGAGCGTGAAGATCGAGGATGATGGGTCCTTCACCAGTGATGCGGCGAAGTTCGAATACACGCCAGATCCCTTCTTTGAGGGCGACAAGCCCGAGGCTGAAACCTCGGAATTCGCCTTCAAGGGCAAGTTCGTCATCACCTCAGAGGGCGTGAAAGCCACGGACATCGCCTACACGTACGGCTAAGAAATCGGCTAGGAGCCGGCCCCGTCGGCGGTGTTCTCGGCCGCCCAGTCATGCCGGCCAACGACAGGTGGACCCCTCTTGCGCGAGGGTCCACCTGTCGTTTCAGGGGCGGCAACCGTGGACGAAAGATGCCTGGCACCCGGTGATTTAGTACCGGACCGGCCCCGGGTACAGGGCGAGCCAAGGCCTTGCTTCACGCATCATGCAGCACCGGCTATCCGCCCGTTGAGACCGCAGCCCGGAGACCGCGCAGGGTTTATCAATGCAGGGTTATCAGCGCACGTCTCAAATCTCATGGGAGACGGCATCTCGTTCGGGATTTTTGACATGGTGTGAGCTGGCTGACACTATATTCACCGACCTACCAACTGGTTGGTCGGTGAGGTTTTTGAGAGACGATGAGGTGCTCGTGCGACAGGACTTTGTGAAGATGGAGCGGCCGGGATCCGGGATTCCAGTACTGGACCCGGCGGCGTCAGCGAAGGGCCTGGCGCAGGGGAAGCTGGGGCTGATGGCCTCGACGGTGATCGGTCTGGGTTCGACGGCGCCTCTGTACTCACTGGCCGCCACGCTGGGCTTCATCGTGATGGCTGCCGGCGCTCAGGCACCCGTGGCCTTGATCGCCGCTTTCGTCCCCATGTGCTTGACGGCCTTCGCGTACCGGGAGCTGAACACAGCGGTGCCTGATGCGGGGACGGCATTCACCTGGGCCTCCAAAGCCTTCGGGCCCCGCACGGGCTGGTTCGCGGGGTGGGGTGTCTTCGTGGCCGGCGTCATCGTGATGGCGAGCCAGTCGGAGGTGGCCTCACGATACTTCTTCCTACTCCTGGGCGATGGCTCCCTGGCCACCTCGAAAGTGGTCGTGACGACGGTCGGGGCGATCATCATCGCCCTGATGACTTGGGTTTCCTACCGGGCTGTTGAAGCGGGAGCATTCGCCCAGTACGCCCTGATGATCCTGCAGTATCTGGCCATCATCGCCTTCTGCATCGGTCTGGGCCTGGCGCTGCTCCATGGCGGGGGAACGTTGCCATTCTCCTGGGAGTGGTTCAACCCCTTCGCTACCGGCAACCCCGCCGGGTTCATGCAGGCGGTCCTGATCGCGATCTTCATCTACTGGGGGTGGGACACCTGTCTGTCCTTGGCGGAAGAGACGAAGAACCCGCGGACCACCCCAGGCCTGGCTGCGCTGCTGTCGACCGTCACCCTGCTCATCACCTACATCGGCATGACCGTGCTGGCGATGATGTATGCCGGAACCGGCGCCTCGGGCAAGGGCCTGAGCAACCCGGCGGGCGCCGAGGACGTCTTCTACGGCCTGCGCAGTGATGCTCTGGGTCCGTACGGCTGGGTGCTGGTCTTCGCGATCTTCGTCTCAGCCCTCTCAACTTGCCAGACAACGATCCTCCCGACCGCCCGGGGCACCTTCTCGATGGGCGTGTACAAGGCCTTGCCGCGGCGGTTCGCGGGCATCACCCCGAAGTACCAGACCCCGGGATTCTCCACGATGTTCATGGGCGTGGTCTCGATTCTCTTCTACGTCGGCATGACGATCATCAGCGGCGACATCCTCTCGGACACCATCGAATCGACGTCCCTGGCCGTGGCCCTCTACTACGCGATCACGTCCTTCGCCTGCATCGTGTACTTCCGGAAAAACCTCTTCGACAGTGCACGCAACACCCTGTTCCGCTTCGTCCTCCCACTGCTCGGCGGGCTCATGATGACCGCGGTCTTCATCTTCTCCGCCGTGAGCATGTTCAACCCCGATTACGGCACGACGACGCTGCTGGGCACCTCGGGGACCTTCGTCATGGGTGTGGGCTCGCTCCTTCTGGGCCTGATCGTGATGGCTGTCTGGTCCCGGTTCCCAGGGGCACGTGAATTCTTCGCCGGACGATCCCTGAACCGTGACACCGAAGTCAAAGTCCCCGAGACCTACTGACAGCTGCCTGACAGCAGCTCCGCGAACACGGCCACGCGCCGTCGTCGGCCATCGCCGTGCCGCGGCCGTCCGGCCGCCCCCGACCACCTCGCGCCTTCAACGCGAGGAAGCACACAAGAAAGAAAGGGACATCATGTCCATGCATATCCTGATCCTCGGCGCCGGCGGCGTCGGTTCCGCCGCGGCCCACATCGCCTCACGCCGCAGCTTCTTCGAGAAGCTGACGATCGCAGACTACGACCCTGCCCGACCCTCCGCCCTCATCGAGGCGATCAATGACCCCCGGTACTCCGCAGCGCAGGTGGACGCCTCCAACGAGACCGCGATCATTGAACTGATCCAGCAGACGAGCGCCACCCACGTGCTCAACGCGGTGGACCCGCGATTCGTGATGCCGATCTTCAACGCCTGCCGTGCGGCCGGAGTGACCTATCTGGACATGGCCATGAGCCTGTCCGTGCGGGACACCGAACGGCCCTTCGAAAAGACGAACATCATGCTCGGCGATGAGCAGTTCGCTGAATCCACCGAATGGGAAGACGCCGGGCAGCTGGCCCTGGTGGGCATCGGCGTCGAGCCCGGTCTCTCCGATGTGATGGCCCGCTACGCCGCCGATGAATTGTTCGACGAGATCGACACGCTCTCCGTGCGCGACGGCGCGAACCTGACCGTCGACGGATACGACTTCGCACCCTCCTTCTCCATCTGGACCACCCTGGAGGAATGCCTCAACCCGCCCATCCTTTTCGATGAAGACAAGGGCGGCTGGTACGCCGTCGAACCGTTCTCGGACCCCATCGTGTTCGATTTCCCCGAAGGCATCGGCGAAGTGGAATGCGTCAACGTGGAGCACGAGGAAGTCTCGCTGATGCCGCGCTGGATCGACGCGAAGAAGGTCGAGTTCAAGTACGGGCTCGGCAACGAGTTCATCGAGGTCCTCAAGACCATCGAAAAGCTGGGCCTGGCATCGACCGAACCAGTCAACGTGAAGGGCCAGCTGGTCTCGCCGCGGGACGTCGTGGCGGCCTGCCTGCCGGACCCGGCCACGCTCGGTCCACTCATGAAGGGCAAGACCTGTGCAGGCGTTCACGTGACCGGCAAGCGCAAGGACGGCAAGGAAGGCGGACTGTACCTGTACCACGTCGCCGACAACGAGGACACCATGGCCCGTGATAATTCCCAGGCCGTGGTGTGGCAGACGGCCATCAACCCCGTCGTCGCCCTGGAACTACTGGCCAACGGAACCTGGTCCGGCGCCGGCGTACTCGGCCCGGAAGCATTCGTAGCCAAGCCCTTCCTGGACCTGCTGGCCGCAGCCGAGCCCGAAGGCTACGGTTCTGCTTGGGGCATCGTCGAGCGATAGACCATAGGATGTTCAGGCGGCACACTCGGGGGATGTGCCGCCTGAACATGACCAGCCCCGGCAAGGCCCTAGAGGACGGCGGACCGATGGATCAGAGCAAGCCCGAACAGATCATCGACACCTACGTCACCGTACTGGCCGAAGCCGGGGTGAAACAGGCGACCATCGACGCCGTCGCCAAACGCTCAGGACTCTCCAAACCCGGTCTCCTGCACCACTACCGATCACGGGCCGATCTGGACGCAGCGCTCCTGAACAGGCTGGAAAAACTGGTCGAAGACGACCTCCAGCAGATGCAGCACGCGCCCCAAGGAGCGGTGCACTACTACCTGTCCTCCTCCTTTGACGCAGGATCCCCGCTGGAACAGGCCGTGGTCGCCGCCACACGGCTGGCCCAAGCCGGGAACCAGAGCGCCGGTGAGATCCTCCGCCGGGCCCGAGACCACTGGTACCGGATCCTCACCGACTACCTTGCCGACCCCCTCCTGGCCCGCCTAGTCCTCATGGCAGGAGACGGCGTCAGCTACCACACCGCCATCGCCGCCCCCGATGACGACTCCTTCACCCAACACACCGACATTGGCGCCCTCACGCACCTCATCCAACAGCTCAACGACCACCCGAAGTAGGGAGGCGGGCCGCCGCCCGCGTTTCTTGTGAGAAATCGCTGCTTTCGCCCTCGTCCCAGCCGCTGTCGAGCGGTTACCGCTTGGAGAGCTTCTCCTGGTCCGGTCGGCTGGGTGCCTCTGCGCAGTGTTGCTCCTCCGGGATCTTGGGCTGGTTGTGGGAGCGGTGGTTGCGGGTTATCAGGTGTCCGAGGATGCCGCCGAGGATCAGGGCTGCGGCGATGAGGAGGAGGCCGTCGTTGTAGTTTCCGGTGGTGTCCTTGATTGTGCCTAGGACGGGCGGCAGGCCTAGGCCGGCGAGCTGTGCCACGGTGTTGATGATGGCGATGGATGCTGCGGCTGCCACTCCGATGATCTTCTCGGTGGTGACTGCCCAGAATACTGGCGTCAGGGCGAAGGTCAGGCCCACGGCAAGGATCAGCAGGACGTACGCGATGACGGGTGGGCTGTAGGGGGCCAGGGCAAGGCAGATGCCGGCGGTGATGAGGGGAAGGGCGAGGTGCTTGGATCGTTCCCCGGTTCGGTCGGAGCTGCGGCCGTTGAAGTGCATGAAGAAGATGGCGGCCAAAAACGGCACCGCGGAGAGGAACCCGACCAGGACGCTGTCGGAATGGGGGACCAGTTCCTTCAGGATCATCGGCATGAACAAGGTGACGCCGATCGTGCAGAAGGCCTGGAACAGCCATACTGCGGAAAGCCCGAGAACCGTGCGGTTAGCGATCGCTTTGTACCAGGGCACGTGGGCGCCGATGGTGGCGGTGGCGCGTTCCGCATCGAGGACGGTGAGCAGGTCATCTGCTTCGGCACGGGAAAGCCATGGTGCCTTGTGTGGGGTATCGCGCATGACACGCAGGATCACGATTCCCAGGGCGATGGCGGGAAGTCCCTCGAGGAGGAATAGCCAACGCCACCCGCTCACTCCCAGGAGGCCGTGCAGGTTCAGAAGCGCACCGCCCAATGGCAGGCCGATCACGGAGGCTCCTACCGAGCCCATGTAGAAGAAGGACATGGCGCGGGCGCGGTGGGCTTGCGGGAACCATTGCGAGAGGTAGTAGATGATGCCTGGGGCGAAGCCTGCTTCGGCCGCGCCCAGGAGCAGCCTGAGGGTGTAGAGCTGCCAGGGTGCCTGGACTAGGCCTACCAGCGAGCTGACCAGTCCCCAGGAGATCATGATGCGGGCGATCCAGATGCGGGGTCCGACTTTGGTCATCAGCAGGTTGGAGGGGACTTCGAAGATCAGGTAGGTGATGTAGAAGACGGAGACCCCGATCCCGTACATGGTGGCCGTCAGGCCCAGGTCGGCGTTCATGTCCAGCGCCGCGATGGAGATGTTCGTCTTGTCCAGGTTCGCGATGAAATAGCAGATGATCACCAGAGGGATGATCTTCACGTTCAGTTTGCGCAGTGTGGACGGCGCCAGGGTTGCGTTCATGGGGTCACCTCGTTGTGATGTGGGGAAATGTTGCTGTCCGGGGCGGGGGAGAGGTTCACCATTCGGCGAAGGAGCCATCGGTGTGGCGCCAGACCGGGTTGCGCCAGCGGTGGCCTTCCTTGGCCCGCTCGATGACGTAGTCCTCATTGATCTCTACGCCCAGCCCCGGGCCGGAGGGGATCTTGACCATGCCGTCTGCGTAGTCGAAGATGCTGGGATCGGTGAGGTAGTCCAGGAGATCGTTGGACTGGTTGTAGTGGATACCCAGGCTTTGTTCCTGGATTACCGCGTTGTAGCTGACGGCGTCCACGGCAAGGCAGGCCGCCAGGGCTACGGGGCCCAGGGGGCAGTGGGGTGCCAGGGCGATGTCGTAGGTTTCGGCCATGGCGGCGATCTTGCGCACTTCCGTGATGCCGCCGGCATGGGAGAGGTCGGGCTGGATGATGTCCACCACTCCGGATTCCAGGACGTGGCGGAAGTCCCAGCGCGAATACAGCCGCTCTCCGAGTGCGATGGGTGTGGAGGACTCACGCAGCACGTCCGCGATGCCGTCCACGTGCTCGGAAAGCACCGGTTCTTCGACAAACATCAGGTGGTAGGGTTCCAACTCGCGGAGCAGCACGCGGGCCATGGGTCGGTGAACCCTGCCGTGGAAGTCGACACCGATGCCGATGTTCGGGCCTACCGCGTCGCGGATCTCGGACACATTGCGCACCACCCGCTCGACCTTGTCCCAGGTATCGATGTACTGCAGTTCCTCGGGCCCGTTCATCTTCACGGCACTGAACCCGCGCGCCACGGCATCGCGGGCCTGGCCGGCGGTCTCACCCGGCCGGTCACCGCCGATCCATGAGTACACCTTGATGGCCTCGCGCAGTCGCCCGCCCAGCAACTCGTGCACGGGGACACCGAGTGCTTTGCCCTTGATGTCCCACAAGGCCTGGTCGAGTCCGGCAAGCGCGGACATGTGGATGCCGCCGCCCCGATAGAAGCCCGAGCGGTACATGACCGTCCAGTGGTCCTCGATGAGGCGCGGATCCTTGCCGATCAGATAGTCACTGAGCTCCTCCACAGCCGCCGCGACGGTAGCCGCGCGGCCCTCAAGGACGGGCTCGCCCCAGCCCACCAGACCAGTGTCGGTCTCGATCTTGACGAAGAGCCACCGTGGCGGGACGGGATAGGTGGTGATGGATTCGATCCTCATCGATACGTCGCCTTTCCAGCGCTGGATTGCGGATTCATGACCCGGTGTGGGCGCGCCACACCGACATCAGGGAGGCCGCTCGGGCAGCGATCTCCTCCACAGTGCGGCCCGGCTTGTACAGCCAGGAACCGATGCCTGCCCCCGCGGCTCCGGCCTCCAACCAGGCGGTGAGCGTCTGGTCGTCGACACCGCCCACCGGTAGTAGTTCCGTCCCGGCTGGCAGGACTGAAGACCAGGCCCTCATTCCTGCGATTCCCACGGTCTCGGACGGGAAAATCTTCAAGGCGGTGGCTCCGGCGTCGAGCGCGGCGAATGCTTCGCTGGGTATGGCCACGCCGGGATAACTGGCCAGGCCCCGGGAGACCGTGGCCATGATGACCTCGGTGTTGGTGTTGGGGGAGACGATCAGCTGACCGCCTGCCTCTGCCACCTCCGCCACCTGGGCGGCCGTCAGCACTGTGCCGGCTCCCACCCGGGCGTCGTCGGGCAGATCTGCCCGCAGCCGGCTGATCGACTCCAGTGGCTCGGGAGAATTGAGCGGGACCTCCAGGGTGCGGATCCCGGCACGGTAGAGCGCGCGGCCGACGGCGGGCGCTTCCTGGGGGTAGATGCCGCGCAGAATCGCAATGAGTCCGGTGGTGTGGGAAGGCATGAGAGTCCTTAGGCAGAGGGGAATGAGGTAACGGGGGCGACGACGTCCGGTAGAAGGCCCCAAGCGCGGGCCACGACCCGCAAACCTTCCAGAGCGGTGTCCTGCAGTACCGGCATGTCCGCGCCTTGAGCTGCGAGAGCCCGCTGGTACAGGCCCCCCAGGGGACCGTCGGCGCACAAAGCCATCGGGGCGCCGACGTCCAGGGCTGCGGGAAGCATCGTGGCCGTCTCATCGGCGATCAGCAGCCCGGAGAGGTAGGACGCGACCGCAACAGGTGCCAATTCCCCGGCAAGGTGACGTGTGCGGGCGCTGAAGAGGCCAGCTGCCAGCGGTTGGCCCGGGTGGGAAAGCGAGTGCCGCAGGCCCGCGTCGAACGCCTCGCTATCGATCTGCGCTGGCCCGGTCGAGGCCGCCCCGGCGTGCCGGGCGGGGTCGCCCAGAATGGTGGCCGTCAGCAGCGCCGCGTGTAACTCACCGGTCATGACCGTGGTGAAATCAACGATGTGGCCCTCGGCCACGCGAAGCCACTTGGTGTGCGTACCGGGCAGGACGAGGATTGCCTCGGCCGGATGGCCCAGGCGGGCCACGGCCCCCAGGACCTGGGTCTCTTCGCCACGGATCACATCGCAGGCACCCGTGGCATCCGAATCCGTCCTGAGCCCGGGAACGATACTGACCGCGGGGCAGGTCCCGGGAACGTCTGCGGGGCGGAAGGCTCCCGCCTCGGCGGGGACCGGGAGGGTGAGGCGGCCGGCCCTGGACCAGCCATCATCGGCGCCGATCATGCCGCAGGCCAGCGCTGGCGTCTCCGTCGCGCCCAGCCGCTCACGCAGTCCGGCCAGAGTGCCGGCGAACGCCTCGCCAAGGTTCATCCTTTCCACCGTGGCGCGTTCTCTCACAGTGCGAAGCCCGTCGCCCGAGGTGGTCCAAGACAGGATGGCGCCATTGAGGTCAAGGGACCAGGCGCGCAGGGAAGACGTGCCCCAGTCCAGCGCCAGCAAGGCAGGCTCTTCGGGCAGGTGAGGGTGTGGCATAGGACGAAAGTAGGCAGTATGTCTCACACTGTTCAATTGCAACCCATATAGTGGGAGGTGTGGATTTGATGCGACAGGCGGACTCTCCGCCGAAGGGTGCCCAGACACTACTCACCGGGCTCTCCCTGGTGCGGCTCGTTGCGGACGGCGCCAGGAAGGCCTCGGAACTGCAGCGCGTCACTGGCCTCCCGCGTAGCACCGTGCATCGGCTCCTGCAAGCACTCAAAAGCGAGGGATACCTCCGCGACACGCCCGCGGGCCTCCGCCTGGGACCGACCCTGATCGAGCTCGGGTTCAGCGCCCTCTCGTCCAACCCCTTAGCAGCCGTGGCACGGCCCTTTCTGGAGGACCTAGCGGCCGAGGTGCTGGATACCGTGCACTTAGCCGTCCGTGACCATGAATCCGTTCTCTACCTCGTCAAGATCCCAGGCCAGCGAGGAGCTGAAATGCGTTCCCGAGTCGGATCACGCATGCCACTGACCCGCACGGGAATCGGCAAAGCGATACTGCTGGATGACGAGCCCGCCATCTGGGCGGAATGCTGGCGCGCGGAGGCGCCGGCCGATGAAACTGCCGCAGCCCCCGCGGCCAACACAGCCGGAGCGAAGGCCGAGGAAGACTTCCTCGGTCGTATGCACCACTACCGCAAGGGTGGCTACGCCTACGACATGGAAGAAAACGAACCAGGCATCCGCTGTGTCGCAGCCCCCGTCAGGGACGGCTCAAGAGCCATCGTCGGAGCCATCAGCGTCTCAGCTACTGCCCCCTACATGCCACCCAACCGCATGCGCGAACTCCTCACCCCGGTACAGGACGTCGCCGACGCCATCTCAAAGGAGATGGGCCACAAGGTGGCAGGCTAGGGACGCATCTCATGGCTGGCAACCAACACAATGGCAGCCGGCTCCCGAAGTGCAGCAATGTCTGCAAGCCTCGTACTAGTCTCTTTCGAGACGGCACCGCCTTGTCCGGTTCTTTCCTGCCAGCCGGTAGACGCGCCGGCCAGATGCTCTCCGAGAGGCTGGCCGGTCGTCGGAACATCCTGGCGGTGTGGAATACCCTCATGCCGCGGAAATTTGCGGATTTAAGAAACGGCCCCGACGGCACAAGATGCTGGCGCTCGTCTGCTTCCTCACTCCGCGTCCTTGATGATCCACCTCGCCTTTAAAGGCGGCAAATGGCAGCCGATGCCTGCAACTCCAAGTAGGGGTATAGGCGGGGTGGGAGGCTCGCTTGCCTACTGCGAAAGATCCACTGACCTAATTTTCATAAATATCAGGATCGCAAATGCACTTAATCCCGCGAAGTTCCCGGTGATTCGCAAGATTGGTCCTGCATCTCGGCTCCACAGTAGCGTCGCGACGGAGATTCCAATTAGAACTATTGCCGCCGAGAGAAAGAAGCTTATCGTCAGCAAATACTTCTGGCGTGATTCAGGTATCTTGCGCATCGAGCCTCTGATAAAAAATGCAAGAACGCAGATTAGACTCGTCGCCGTGCCGGCAGCCCATGTAATGGTTGGGGCTTTCACAGATACGATAGAAGTCGATCCATTTGGGTCGACAAACAGAGCTTCCCAAGCGGTTACGCAGAAGATCATGGCAATGAAACTGAGCGTGGCAGACAAAATCAGATGCGACGTCCGGATGCGAGAGGACATCGGCTCTGCTGTAGGTTCATCTTCAGGGCCACCTTCCGGCAGCTCTTGTCGTTCCATCAAGTTCTCACTTCCACGCTGGCGGCCGGCCGCCAGTGTCATTTAAAAATAGCGAAGGCGGGACGGGCTGGGAACCTGAGCGGGTATCGCGGTTCCAGGTACTCTCGGATACTGAGGGGACTGCCCCGGCTTTTGTTGACTCGGGGTCTTAGGCCGCTGTGAGCGCGGTCCGGTTGATTGTTTCATATTCGATTGGCGTGAGTTTTCCCAGCCGTCTTTGCCGTCGCCGGCGGTGGTAGGTCCGCTCGATCCAGGTCGTGATGGCAAGTCGGAGTTCCTGCCTGGTGAGCCACCGCTGCCGAGGTAAATCTTTCCCTCGGCAGTGGGGTGCTCCATGATGTCGGTCAGCCACAGCTCGTTCGGCGCGTCGGCGGTGAAGTCCCGCTCCACCAGGTCATCGTGGACCGGTGGACCCGGCTTCCGGTTCAGGCCACGCTTCTTGGAGAACACGGACCAAATGCCGTGGTCCCGGCACAAGCGCTGGACCCTGTTCTCGCCCGCCATGATGCGCTTCTCGGGGAGTTCGTCGGCGATGAAACGGTATCCGAAGGCCGGATCGTCGTCGTGGATGTCCCGAGCGGCGTTGACCAGGTGCGCGTCCTCCCAGTCCCGGTCCGTCACCGGGCAGGACCTCCACCGGTAGTAGCCTTGCTTGCTGAATCCCAACACCCTGCAGATCACCGCCACGGGAATACCGTCGGCGGCAAGATCCGTGACCAGCGGGTACATCATTTTGGGTTGATGTCCCTCGCCAGATAGGCAGCAGCCCGGCGCGGAATCTCGTTCTCCTGCTCCAACAGGCGGTTGCGCTTCTTCAACTCCCGCATCTCGGTCGACCCGGCCGCTGCCGGGCCGGCTCCGGATTCCTTCCGTTCGGCGATGGCAATCCACCGTTTCAGCGTCGTGACCGAGAGCCCGAAATCCTTCGCAATCTGCGCCAGCGGCGCTTCGCCCTTGCGGGCCACATCAATGACATCCTGGCGGAACTCCGCCCCATAAGCCGTGGGCATGGTCAACATCCTTCCACGAGCACCAGCTCGCTAGATCAAGGAGTCGACAAAACCGGGGCAGTCCCCGGAGACAGAGTCAGAATGCTGACTCGTGAATGAGGACGGTCTTGCCGATCGTCGTTCCGGAACGCAGGTCCTCGAGCACGGATGCGCCGTTCCGGATGGGTTCGGCAGCGGTCACCTCAACACGGATCGTTCCGTCCGCCACCAGATGCAACGCCCGGTCGAGATACTCGCCGACGAGCTCTGGATGAGCTGCAGCGAGCGCGCCGAGGTTGAATCCGAGAATGCTTTTGCCGCCAAACCACAAGCTGTTGCTGCTGATGTACTGGTCTCCGGCTTGCGCGGCGTCGCCGACGACCAGAAGGCGACCCTCGAAGGCGAGCAGATCGATGCTGAGCGCACGGGTCGGGCCGCTGACCGGGTCGGCGATGACATCAAACCGTTCGTCCAGGTGCTGCTCGAGCTCCGAGCGCAGCCAGACCTCGTCATATCCGAGGTCGAGCGCATGCTGACGCTTCTCCTCACGTCCGACGACGCCCACCACCCGCCCTGCGCCACAGTGTTTGGCTACCTGTCCGATTTGCGAACCGAGGCCGCCGGCAGCGGCGTGGACCAGGACGCTCTCCCCCGGGTGGAGCTTCGCAAGGCGTTCGATCACGAGCAGCGCCGTGGTGGTGTTGGACGGCACTGCGGCAGCCACGACGGGAGACAGCCCCGCCGGGACCGGCTTGACCAGATGCTCGTTGGTCACGGCGATCTGACCGTATGCACCTCCACCGTTGATGGTCAGTGCCGCGACGGGCACTCCTCCTTCCGCCGCACCGTCCCGGGGTTCGTTCCCGACCAGATAGCCGACCGCTTCGATCCCCGGCGTCCAGGGCAGCGGCAGTTCAGGGACGAAGCCACCCGCGAAAAGGGCCTCGACGTAATTCGCGCCGGCATGGGTGACCTCGATCGCGACCTGCCCTTCCTCGGGCACGGGCGGTTCCGCATCTCGGTAGCTCAGGGTCCCGGCACCGGTGTAGTCAGTGATCTGAAGCGCTTTCATCGTCATACTCCTTCGCTCGTCATGTACGCTGGCCACACTAGCAGACAGCTGATACATGACAGGGTACGATGACAATGATGATGCGGGAACTCGGAACAACCGGACGGACGGTCTCCCCCCTGGGGCTGGGGTGCATGGGAATGAGCTGGGGTTACGCGGAAAGCAGCCGCGACGACGCCGAGTCCACGGCGGTGATCCACGCGGCGGTTGATCAGGGGGTCGACTTCTTCGACACGGCGCGCGTGTACGGCGACGGCCACAACGAGCGGCTGGTCGGCAGGGCGCTGAAAGAGCGATCAGATGTCGTGGTGGCCACGAAGGGCGGGCTCGTCGTCGATGACCTCGCGACACACACGATGCGGCGGGAGGCCACTCCGGATTCGCTGCGGCGCCAGGTCGAGGAAAGCCTGTCGCATCTGGGACGCGAGGTCATCGACCTGTACTACTTGCATCGAATCGACCCTGCCGTCCCCCTGGAGGACAGCTGGGGTGCTCTGGCAGACCTGGTCTCGCAGGGAAAGATCCGCTGGCTGGGCCTGTCGGAGGTCAGCACGTCTGAAGCCGCACGCGCCCATGCGATCCACCCCGTCACAGCGATCCAGTCCGAACTGTCGCTGTGGACCCGCGACGCCCAAGGGATCCCTTCGGCAGGCCATGACGTACGACCCGGGACCGCGGGATCTGCGGGCGCGCCTGGGGGAGACGTGGTGGGCTGGACCGCGGCGCACGGCGCAAGCTTCGTGCCCTTCGCCCCTCTCGGCCGAGGTTTCCTGACTGACAGCATCGAGGTCGGCAAGCTCGATGACGACGACTTCCGCAAAACCAATCCTCGATTTCAGCCCGAGGCGCTGGAACACAACCGGTTCATCACCACGGCCGTGCGCCGGATCGCCACGACACACGACGCGTCACCTGCACAGGTTTCCCTGGCCTGGGTTCTGGGTCAAGGACCCCAAGTACTGCCGATTCCAGGAACCCGCACACGACGCCACCTCATGGACAACCTCGGAGCCATCGATGTCCGCCTCAGCGCGACCGAAACCGCTGAGCTCGACGACCTCGGGCCTGCTCGCGGAAGCCGCTACTAGCCGACGTCAGGAGGAACTGGGCGGTCGACGGGATGACCCGCTCGCAGGATTCGACGTCCAGGCCGATGCTTCTTCGAAAGGAAAAAACGACCCCTACGGGCGACGAGTCGTGAGCGATCGACACGGTGAGAGGTGAGATCTGCGCGGCGCTCGTCACTCAGGACGAGAACAGGCTTGCCGTGCTGCCCTCGTGCGAGTGATTGGGATATCGGTTGATGTCAGCGACGCCCACATCTCAGTCACGACGGCGACCATCTCGGCGGCCACCAAAGACTCCACGCGAGCGGAACGGCCATTCGGCGCCCAGGGTTCCACACGGCGCGCCCAGCCTTCACCCTGCTTCCGTCCGATCACCCACAGAAGAGCATCGATTCGGCGATGAACCAGATCCTCCAACGCCTCGCCGATCGCCGTTCGACAGCTCCGGGCCGAGGGATGCAGTGCTCTATTCGCCGTCCCGATCACGCACCGCTGACGCCGCGCGCAGAAGCAGCTCCTTCCAGACAGCCACTTCGCTCTCGGTGAAGGCATCCCGCAGGCGCTGTTCGACAGCCCGCGCGCTGGCATCAGCTCTCAGCACCAGCGCTTCACCGCTCGGCGTCAACGACACCAGGAGGACCTTGGAATGAATCTCCGAATGAACACGGTCCACGAGCCTCTTGGCCTCAAGCTTCGACAAGACCGTGGCCATCGTCTGAGGCGTCACAGCAGCCGTGCGGGCCAGCATCGCCGCCGACTGCTCGGGAACGTAATACAGCGCCATCAAGGTCGCGTACTGCGCCACGCTCAGATCGAAATCACGGAGAGCTCGCGCCTTCTCGGCCATGAGCGTCTGCTCAGCGAGTTTCAGATAGGTGCCGAGCCTGGAGTCCAGATCCTCCTCGAACGCGGCCTGGCCACGTCGCGGAGCCGACAGCCGCGGTTGACCGGAAGCACTCTTCGCGTTCTTAGCAGGCATCTTATTATGCTACCGCATCTGCTTCTTCACAGGCCTATGGCACAACTGAAAATTTGATTTCGCTAGTTTAGACCGAAGGGCGCCAAGGCGAGGGCGTGACCACCACGGCAGGGACCGGACCTACGACGTCGTCCGTGTCTCCGGCCCGGAGCGCGACAGGCTGTGGGCCGACCTGGCTCACGGCGTGCAGACCCGGGAGCAGTGACACGTCGAGCAAACGACGACGGGCGCCGCTCAGCGCCGCCGCACGCGTGGTCTAAGCGTCACGCCCGGCAGCGGGGGAGCTGGGATATGCCCCACCTCCGCCTGTGCCTCGGGGGTGTCGCCTCCCTGGTGACCGGCGACCCAGCCGAAGCGTGATCCGGCGATCTCCGCGGCCGTCGGCTCGACGCCGTCGTCCGTGTACAGCGTGCCGCTGGCCTCCCAGTCGTCCCGGGCCTGCACGATCTCCTGGTGATCCCGGCCCACGAAGTTCCACCACATGAGGAGGTTCTCGCCGAGCGGTGCGCCGCCGAGGAGGAAGAAGCGTGCGCCCGGACCGGCCTCCACGGGGATGCTGCTCCGCTTGCCGCCGAGGTAGAGGAGCGGACCCGGCTCCAGGGCTTGCCCTTCGACGCTCAGGGCGCCGTCGATGACCAGCAGCGCGTGTTCGAAGCCGGGCTCCAGCGGGATGGTGGCCAAACCTTCGGCGTTCACCTGTGCCCCGACGATCGGGCTGAAAGCGCTCGCGGGTGAACTGACGCCGGCCAGCGAGCCCATCACCACGGTCGCCTCCCAGCCGTCGCCGGAGGTGCGGGGCAGATCCTGGTGCTGTTCGAACGCGGGCTCGCGGTGCCGATGCTCGTCCGGCAGCGCCACCCAGAACTGGAGGCCCTCCTGGACCGGGATCTCCTCGCCGTCCACACAGGTGAATTCCGAGTGGGCGATCCCGCGGCCGGCGGTCATCAGATTGAGCTCGCCGGGACGGACGGTCACGTCGCTGCCGAGGCTGTCCCGATGACGGATCTCGCCCTTCAACGGCCACGTGACGGTCTGGAGCCCGATGTGGGGGTGCGGCAGAACGGTCATGGCAACACGCTCAGGCCCGAACCGGTCCAGGAAGCACCACGCTCCGATGGTGGGAAGGTCCTTGAGGGGGAGGGTCCGTTGGACGGTGATGGCACGGATTCCGCCGAGCGGCACGGCTCGCTCCGGCCAGAGTTCCAGGCACGGTTCCGGCACGGTGGTGCGGGCCGGGCAGGCCTGCTGATCCGGGGACGGGTCGAGGTTGGTCACAGCGCCACTCTACGCCGCCGGGGCGGTCCGGCCAGGTGGTCAGTGCACCGTCCACCTTGTGCGTAATTGTTTATTTTGTATCGATTAAGTGTGCGTCCGCTTCTAGACTTGAGCAATGCCCACACCGATCCTCAGCTACCGCGATGCCCGCCTCTTCAAGGGGGACCGCGAGCACCGTATTCTGGCCGGCGCCATCCACTACTTCCGCGTCCACCCCGATCTGTGGGAGGACCGGCTGACCCGTCTGAAAGCCATGGGCGCGAACACCGTGGACACCTATGTCGCGTGGAATTTCCACCAGGAGCGGCGCGAGGACGCGCCGGACTTCAGCGGCTGGCGGGATCTGGGCCGTTTCATCGATCTGGCGGGGGAGCTGGGCCTGGACGTGATCGTCCGTCCCGGGCCCTACATCTGCGCCGAATGGGACAATGGCGGCTTCCCGTCCTGGCTGACCGGGACACCCGACATCATGCTCCGCTCCACCGACCCGCGCTTCACCGGACCTGTGGGCGAATGGCTGGACCACCTGGTCCCCGCCATCACCGGACGGCAGGCAGCGCAGGGCGGACCCGTCGTCGCGGTCCAGGTGGAGAACGAATACGGCAGCTACGGCGACTCCGCCGAGTACATCCGCTGGAGTGCCGAAGCCCTCCGCGAGCGGGGCATCACCGAGCTGCTGTTCACCGCCGACGGCGGCAGCGACTACTACCTGGACGGCGGCGCCGTTCCGGAGATCTGGGCCACCGCCACCCTGGGTTCGCGCGGCGACGAGGCGATCGAGGTCTGGAAGCGCCGCCGGCCCAGCGAGCCTTTCTTCAATGTGGAGTTCTGGGGCGGCTGGTTCGACCACTGGGGCGAGGCCCACCACGTGCGCCCGGGCAGCGAGGCCGCGGCGGAGATCCGCAAGATGCTCGACGCCGGCGGCTCCGTCTGCGTCTACATGGCACACGGCGGAACGAACTTCGGGCTCGGCGCGGGGGCGAACGAGGACGGTGGCATCCAGCCGACGGTCACCAGCTACGACTCCGATGCGCCGATCGCGGAGAACGGCACCCTCACCGAGAAGTTCCACGCCATCCGCGCCGAATTCCTGCGGGCCGAGGGTTTCCTCGAGGACGAATGGCCCGCCATCCCGGCGGCGTTGCTGGAAGCGGCGCCGGTGTTGCCGGCGAGCACCCTTGAACTGGCCCCCGCCCGTCTCCCGCTCCTGGACTCGCTGCGCGCCGGACTCGATGCCGCCGTCGCTGCCGGCGAGCATCACCCGAGCGAGCGGCCGCTGAGTTTCGAAGAGGTGGGCCAGCATCACGGCCTGCTCTTCCACCGCGCGACGGCGGTCCTTCCGGGCCGCGAGGACGCTCCGCAGGAGTGCCTCATCAAGCTGCCGGACCTCCACGACCGTGCGCAGCTGTGGGTGGACGGCGAGCCGGTGGGGATCCTGGACGACAAGACCGGCGCCGCAGGCCTGGCCGTTCAGGGGCATGGCCGCGAAGTCGTGCTGGAGATCCTGGTCGAGAATCTGGGCCGCATCAATTACGGCCCGCACACCGGCCAGCGCAAGGGCCTGCTGGGCGGTGTGCTCGTGAATCAGCGGTTCACCCTCGGCTGGGAGCACCTCGTGGTGGATCCCTCCCGGTTCGGTGAGGATGAGCTGGCGGACCTCGCCCTGGCCACCTTCGACGTGGAGACGCCGGCGGACACCTACCTGGCACTGCCGGGCTCCACCAAGGGCTTCGTGTGGGTGAACGGTTTCCTGCTGGGACGCTATTGGGAGATCGGACCGCAGGAGACCCTGTACGTGCCCGCACCCCTGGTGAAGTCCGGGCGGAACACGGTGCGGGTGCTGGAACTGGGAGTCAGCGGTGGCGCCGTGGAACTGCGCGAGGAGCCTCAGCTGGGCGCCGTGAGCGTCGATGTCATCACAGAGGCCGACCTCGCCTGAGCCGGCTCTCCAGCGGACGCTCCTGAGCTGAGCGCCCAGGAACGGTGCAGGGCCGCGGGATATGCTGGACAGGCTCTCGCACCGTCCTGAACGCCCCTCGAAGGAGTGCCCCATGGCCCCGCTGCGCCGGTCCGTCGTTTTCCGGACCGTGATGGCCGCCGCCGTTCTGGCGTGCCTGCCGGCTTTCACCGCCTGCACCCCCGGGCGGCCTGCCCCGAGCCCGGCCGTGACGAGCGGCGCGCCCCAGCGGCCCGTCGTCGTCGGCGCACTGGACACGGCGGAAGGCGCGCTCATCGCGGAACTGTACTCCGGCGCGATCCGGTCGGCCGGGGTGCCGAGCAGCGTGAAGCTCAACGTCGGCGGGCGGGCCGCCACTCTGGAAGCCTTGCGCTCCGGCAAGGTGCAGCTGGTCCCGGCGTACACCGGCAGTCTGCTGGAGGCGCTGGGTGGCTCCGCCAAGGACACCGGCGACGACGCGGTCAAGGCCGGTATCACCACGGCCCTGCGCAAGCCGCTGGCGATCCTGGACGCGTCAGGCGCGCAGGACCGCGAGGTCGTGGTGGTGACCAAGGTGACGGCGGAGAAGTACCAGCTCAAGACCTTGGAGGACCTGGGGAAGGTCTGCTCGCAGACGGTGTTCGCCGCCGCCGCGGACTTCAGCGGCGGCGCCTACGGCTCCCAGGCGCTGAAGAGCGGTTACTCCTGCACGCCCAAACGCATTCTGACCTACGGCATGACGAGCGGTCCGGATGGTGGGCCGTCGCTGCCCAGTGGCCAGACGCAGCCCAGCTCGGCCCTCCCGCAGCCTCTCCGGTCCCTCCTGGAGGATGAGGCCCAGGTGGCGGTCATGCTCAGCACCGATCCCGCGATCGGTGACAACGACCTGGTGGTCCTGGAGGACAATCGCAGGGCCCTCCTGCCCGAGCAGGTGGTGCCCGTGGTGGACGAAGTCGCCCTGCCTGACAAGGCCCGGGACGCCGTCAACAACGTCTCCAGAACCCTGACGGCGGACGACCTGGTGACCATGAACCGTGCCATTCGGGGTGACCAGGCCCGCACACCCCACGAAGTCGCCGTCTCCTGGCTCAAAGAGAGGGGGATCACAGGGTAGAGGCCGCCTCATATGGCATATTTGGTGAATGGCAGAATTCAAGCAGTCCACCAAGCTTCACAACGTCCTCTACGACATCCGGGGACCGATTCTTGAGGCTGCCCAGCAGATGGAGGCCGAAGGGCACAAGATCCTGAAGCTGAACATCGGCAATCCCGCGCCTTTCGGCTTCGAAGCGCCGGACGCCATCCTGGTGGACATGATCCGCCACCTGCCGCACGCGCAGGGTTACAGCGACTCGCGGGGCATCTTCTCCGCCCGCACCGCCGTGTCGCAGTACTACCAGACGCGCGGCATCCAGAACATCGGCGTGGATGACATCTACCTCGGCAACGGTGTCAGCGAGCTCATCACGCTGTCCCTCATGGCGCTGCTCAACGACGGCGACGAGATCCTCATCCCCACCCCGGACTACCCGCTGTGGACAGCTTCCGTGAGTCTGGCCGGCGGCCGCCCCGTCCACTACCTCTGCGTGGAGGAGGAGGGCTGGGCCCCGGACATCTCGGACCTGGAATCCAAGATCACCGAGCGCACCAAGGGCATCGTCCTCATCAACCCGAACAACCCCACGGGCGCCGTCTACCCGGAGAGCACCGTCCGGGCGATCGTGGAGCTGGCGGACAAGCACGGCCTGGTGGTCTTCTCCGACGAGATCTACGAGAAGATCCTCTACGACGACGCCGTGCACGTGAACACGGCCAAGATCGCCGGCGACGACGTTCTCTGTCTCACCTTCAACGGCCTCTCCAAGGCGTACCGCATCTGTGGTTACCGCGCGGGCTGGATGGCCATCTCCGGACCCAAGGCCGCGGCCAAGGACTTCCTGGAGGGCATCAACCTCCTCGCCAACATGCGGCTGTGCGCCAATGTCCCCGGCCAGCACGCCATCCAGACGGCACTCGGCGGATACCAGAGCATCAATGACCTGATCCTCCCGGGAGGCCGGCTCCTGGAGCAGCGGAACAAAGCGTACGAACTGCTCAACGCCATTCCCGGTGTGAGCACCGAGCAGGCCCACGGCGCGCTGTACCTGTTCCCGAAGCTGGACCCCGAGGTCTATCACATCCGTGATGACGAGAAATTCGTCCTGGACCTGCTGCGCGAGCAGAAGATCCTGGTGTCCCACGGGCGCGCGTTCAACTGGGTCCGACCGGATCACTTCCGGATGGTCACCCTGCCCGCCGTGCCGGACATCGAAGAGGCCATCGGCCGCATGGCCGAATTCCTGAGCCGGTACCCCGGCAACTGATTGGCATCCGGTCGCTGAGCGGCCACACACCCCTGGGGAAGGACCTGAGCATGGCATCGACGAAGAGCCTGGTGGATTTCACGCGAGATCCCGCGAAGACCCTGAAGGTAGGGGAGGGGTTCAGGCTGGCGGACGTCGATCCTGAGTCCTCCCCGGGGTTCCCGGGCCGCAAGAGCGACGGCGCCGCGCACCTCGTGCGGCAGGACGATCTGCTCGCGGGGCTGCAGGAGCGTCTGTTCGCCGCCTCGAAGGGCGGCTCCCCGGACCGTGTGCTCCTGGTCCTCCAGGCCATGGACACCGCGGGCAAGGGCGGCATCGTCAGCCATGTGGTCGGGGCGATGGACCCCCAGGGCGTGCGCCTGAAGGCGTTCAAGGCCCCCACCGAGGAGGAGAAGGCTCATGACTTCCTCTGGCGCATCGAGAACGAAGTGCCCGGGGCGGGCATGGTGGGCGTCTTCGACCGCTCCCACTACGAGGACGTCCTCATCCACCGCGTGCACGGCTGGGCCGATGAAGCCGAGCTGGAGCGCCGCTACGCCGCCATCAACGAGTTCGAGGAACGCCTGATCGCCCAGGGCACCCGGATCGTCAAGGTCATGCTGCACATCTCCAAGGACGAGCAGAAGGAACGTCTGCTGGCCCGCCTGGAGGACCCCGCGAAGCACTGGAAGTACAGCACCGGAGACCTCAAGGAACGCGGTTTCTGGGACGACTACCAGGCGGCGTTCCAGGCCATGTTCGAAAAGACGTCCACCGAGGCCGCACCGTGGTTCGTGGTCCCGGCGAACAAGAAGTGGTATGCCCGGATCGCGGTGCAGCAGTTGCTGCTCGACGCGCTGGAGGACATCGATCCGCAGTGGCCGTCCGCCGACTTCGATGTCGCCGAGCAGATCGCGGCGGTCGAGGCTTCCTGAATCGGATGGAAGGGCCGGGCTGAGCAGAGGCTCAGCCCGGCCCTTCCTGGTTTTTCACGGGCCCGTTCCGGTCCAGGTCATCGGGCCCGTTCCGGTCCAGGTCATCGGGCCCGGAGGCAGGGCCGGCTCAGTCCTCGGTGTCCGGCTGAGCGGCCTTGAGGCGGGCGCGGGCCCCTTCCAGCCACTCCTCGCAGCGGGCGGCAAGTGCTTCGCCCCGCTCCCAGAGCGCCAGAGAGTCTTCCAGGGTGCTCCCTCCGGCCTCGAGGCGCTGGACCACGAGGAGGAGTTCCTCACGGGCCTCCTCGTAGCTGAGGTCGGCGACATCCGGTGCGGTGGTGGTCTTCTCGGCCATGGGTCAGTTCCTCTCGTCCTGTGGAGCGGTGCCGCTCCCGGTGCTCTGCTGCTGGGTGTTCGGCTGCTGGGTGGTTTTGCGGGTGCGCGGTGTCGCCCGGGACGTGGTCTTCTTCCCGGCGGCCGGAGCCGCCCCGGGCATCGTGGCCTGAGCCGTGAATTTCCCCCGGGCGACGCGGATGAGCAGGTCCCGACCCTCCGTCACCTGGGCCGAGTCCCGCACGATCGCGCCCGAGTCCTCACCGCCGTCGAGGTGGACGACCGCGTACCCGCGGTCAAGGGTCTTCTGCGGGGAAAGCGCCAGGAGCTGTGCCCGGAGGTGGGTGATCTGATCCTGGCCGCGTGCCAGGGCGGACGTGAGCGACGTCGTCGCGCTCTGACGGAGCCGCCGCAGCTCCTCCGCCCGCGCGTCGACCATGGTGAGGGGCTGAGCCAGGACGGGCCGCGAGCGGAGCTGTTCGAGGCGTTCCGCCTCGCGTTCCACCCGCTGGTGGATGACGCGACGCATCTGATCCCGGGCGTAGGCGAGCCCCGCCAGCTCTTCCGCAACGTCCGGGACGATCCGTTTGGCGGCGTCCGTGGGCGTCGAGGCACGCAGATCCGCGACATAGTCCAGCAGCGGATGGTCCGCCTCGTGGCCGATCGCGCTGACCACCGGGGTGGTGGCCAGGCTCACGGCGCGGATGAGGTCCTCATTGCTGAACGGCAGCAGATCCTCGAGCGAACCGCCGCCGCGGGCGATCACGATCACGTCCACCTCGGGGTCGGCGTCCAGTTGGGCGAGGGCCGCAGTCACCTGACCGACGGCCGTGACACCCTGGACCGCCACCTCCCGGACATCGAATTCGACGGCGGGCCAGCGCAGTGCGGCATTGCGCAGCACGTCCTTCTTGGCGTCCGAGTCGCGGCCGGTGATGAGGCCGATCCGGTGCGGCAGATAGGGGAGGGGCCGTTTCAGCTCGTCGTCGAACAGGCCTTCGGCCGCCAGCGCCTGCCGGAGCCGTTCGATCCGGGCGAGCAGATCACCCAGACCGACCGGGCGGATGTCCCGCACCGACATGTTCAGGCGCCCTGTCTTGAGCCAGAATTCGGGCTTGAGCTGGGCCACCACCCGGGAACCGCGCTCCAGCGTGGTGTCCAGCCGGTTGAGGTTGTTCGCCCAGATGGAGGCCGGGAGCGACACCTCGGCGTCGACGTCCCGGAGTGTCAGATACGAGGCGCTGCCGCGGTGGTTCAGTTCGATGATCTGGCCTTCCACCCAGGCCATGGGTGTCCGGTCGATGTGAGCCTTGAGCTTCTCCGAGAGGAGACGCAGAGGCCAGGGATTGTCCGGGGAGGTCTCGCCCGCGGTGGCAGGCAGGGCCGCAAGGCTGTCCTGCGGTTCGCTCATGTGCATTCCTCACTCTTGCCGTTCCTTCCCTCACCCTATCGAGGAGCGGGGACATTTTCGTGCCGACTAGACTGACTGGTGACCCCGGTGACCACCCGTATGTCCCGCCGACCCGCCTCCCGCCAATAGAAAGGCCACGGTGCGTACCACCATCGCCGTCCTCGCGGCCATCCTGTCCTTCGTCCTGACCTTGATCGCGGGCCCCGTGCTGTGGCTGGACAAGAACGTCGTGGACCGGGCGGGATTCGTGCAGACCATGAGCCCACTCGGCCAGGACGACTCTTTCAAGAGGGATCTCGCCACCGCCATCGGCCGGCGAGTGGCTTCCGAAGCGCCGGTCCCCGAAGCGCTCGACTCCGCGGTGGGCAGGGCTGTGACAGCCGCGGCGAATGACATGTTCGACCTCCCCGGTTACCCGGAGGCCTGGAACTCCACCCTCGAGCGGAGCCATGCGCTGACCATCGGAGCGGAGTCGAAGACGTCCACCACGGCCTTCACGCTGGACGTCGCCCCGCTGGTGGACCTGGTGGTCAAAGAGGTCAACAAGAAGCTCCCCGTCAAGGTGTCCGGGCCCAAGGTGGCGCTCATCAGCATGGGCGATCTCAGCCAGCGGCAGATGATCGAACCGGTGCTCAGAGTCGCCCCGTACGGGACGCCGCTGGCCGTCGGCGCCGCGATCGCCTTCCTCCTGGCGCTCGTCAGCGCACGACGGCGGGGTGCATTCCTCATGGTCGCAGGCGTCGGCGTCGTGGTCATCGCCGTGATCTGGAAGGTGGCCACGTTCGCGGGCGTCACCGTGCTGGGCCAACGGATGGGCGGCGAGCTCGAAGGAGTGGTCCTGACCCGGATGGGTGACGTGGTCACGGCTCAGGTCGACCAGGCGTTCTGGTTCTTCATGATCGCGGGCCTGGCGGGGTTCCTGGCCGGTGTCGTGATCGAATCGGTCCGGCGGCGCAAGGAGATCCGGACAGCGTCCGCTTCCGCCCCTCAGGACGAGGACTTCTACGACGACGGATTCCTGCCCGGCCGCTGACCGCGCCCGCGTGGGATCACTCCGGCGCGGCGACGTCCCAGATGTCCGGTGACGGCGTGATTTCCCGCGCCATCTCCTGCAGGAAACGGATGACCACTTCCCGTTCCGCGGGCGACAGCTCCGCCGCGACGCCGAATCTGCGGGCCTGCTGACGGCCCACCGTGTTCATGGCCGCTGCCCGGGTCTCCTCCGTGACCGTGATGGCCAGTGCCCGACGGTCGCTGGGGTGTGGCTGGCGCAGAACGTGCCCCGCCCGTTCCAGCCGGTCCAGGAGTTTGGTGGTGGAGGCGGTCGAGATGCCCAGGTGCGTCGCGATCCCGCCCGGTGTGGCGACGATCCCCTGATTGCGCGCCACGATCAGATAATGCAGCGCTCGCATGTCCGACTCGTTCAGTTTCATGTAGCGGCGCGAGGCGTCGGAGAGTAGATTCTCCGCCTCGCGCAGACCCGCCATCGCTTCCATGAGCCGGTTGATCTGCTGGAGATCCTCGGCGGCGAGGCCCGTCCGGTCCACCAGTTCCTGCTGCGGGTCGCTGGCCTCGACGTGATAGACGGAAGCGGGCCCGATGCCTTCGCCCTCAACCGGAAATGTCATGCCTCAAGATTACTCCTCGGCTTCCTTTCAACCTGGCTAATTGCTAGCCTGGCTAGAAACAAGGTGATGGAGGTAAGCGGGCGGCGGTCACGTCGTCGCTTCCACTCGGGATGGTGAGGGCGAGACATGGGAACACTCCGTACCGCGCAGGCGACTCTCGACGGAGACGCACCGCCGGAGACCACGGTGAGACGACCGGCACGGTGGATCAGGATCCTGCTCCCCGCTCTGCTGATCGTCGGCTGGCTCGTGGCCGGAAGCGTCGGGGGACCGTATTTCGGCAAGGTGGACGAGGTCTCCTCCAACGACCAGACGACGTATCTGCCGTCCTCCGCCGAGGCCACCCAGGTCCAGCAGCTGCTGCCGGGATTCAATGAGCCCGGCCGGATTCCGGCGATCATGGTCTTCACCTCGGAGACGGCACTCACCCCGGATCAGACGAAGGACATCACGGCTGCCCTTCAGAGCCTGAAGGGGCGGGAGGGCGTCGCCGGTGACATCTCGCCGGCGATCCCCTCGGAGGACGGGAGGGCGGTCCAGGCCTTCGTCAGCGTCGACTCCTCGTCCGAAGTGGGCGCCGTCGTGGAGGACCTGCGGAAGGCGCTGGGGGAGAAGACGCCGGCCGGGGTGACCGCGCAGGTGACCGGTCCCGCCGGATTCACCGCGGATCTCCTGGAAGGCTTCACCGGGATCGACGGTCTGCTGCTGGGTGTCTCGCTGCTCGCCGTGCTGATCATCCTGGTGGTGGTCTACCGTTCCTTCCTGCTGCCGCTGGCGGTGCTGCTGAGCAGTGTCTTCGCCTTGTGCGTGGCCCTGCTGACCGTCTGGTGGCTCGCGAAGGCCGGCGTGCTGCTGCTCAATGGCCAGACGCAGGGCATCCTGTTCATCCTGGTCATCGGCGCGGCCACCGACTACTCCTTGCTCTACGTGTCCCGCTACCGGGACGAACTGGCCCAGGGCCACGAGCGCTGGGCGGCCTCCCGCACGGCACTGCGCCGGTCCATCGAGCCGATCGCAGCCTCCGGCGGCACCGTGATCGCGGGCCTACTGTGCCTGCTGCTGAGCGATCTGAAGTCCAACAGCGCGCTCGGTCCCGTGGCGGCCATCGGGATCGTCTTCGCTATGCTGTCCGCTCTGACCTTCCTCCCCGCGCTGCTGTACGTCATGGGCAAGGCCGCCTTCTGGCCGCGCCGCCCGCGTCCTCTGGACGACGACGGCGACCCCGGCTCCCCGTCCGCGCGCCGGACCGTGTGGGACCGGCTCGCCGCGGCCATCCGCCGTCGTCCGCGCCTGATCTGGACCAGCACCGTGGTGCTCCTGGTGGCGGCCTGTTTCGGACTGGGTGGATTGCAGGCCTCCGGGGTCCCGCAGTCGGACCTGGTCCTGGGCCACTCGGAGGCGCGGGACGGGCAGAAGGCGCTCGGAGAGCACTTCCCGGGCGGTTCGGGCAGCCCGGCGCTGCTGGTGGTGCCGGAGGGCCACTGGTCGGATGCCGCCGCCGTCGCGGCCCGGCAGCCAGGCGTTCAATCGGTGAGTGTCAGCTCCAAGGAGGCCCCGGGCGGGTCGATTCCGTGGACGCCTCCGGGGGAGAAGCCTGCCGGTGGGGCGCCGACCGGGACGGCTCAGGGTGGACCGTCGGCGGCGAAGGCGACGCCGACGGTGGCGGACGGCAGGGTCCTCCTCCAGGCGACGCTGGCGGACGCTCCGGATTCGCCGGCTGCCGAGAACACGGTGGTCCAGCTGCGCGAGGCACTGAGCCGGGACGTGCCGGGGAGCCTGGTGGGTGGCGTCACCGCGACGGCCCTGGACACCAACACGGCGTCCGTGCATGACCGGAATCTCATCATCCCGGTGGTGCTCGGCGTGATCTTCGTGATCCTGGGACTCCTGCTGCGGTCGATCATCGCCCCGGTGATCCTGATTCTGAGTACGGTGCTCTCCTTCGGGGCGGCCCTGGGGGTCTCGGCGCTGGTGTTCAACCACGTGCTGCACTTCCCGGGGGCGGATGCCTCGGTCCCGCTGTACGGGTTCGTGTTCCTGGTGGCGCTGGGTATCGACTACAACATCTTCCTCATGAGCAGGGTGCGGGAGGAGATGAAGAAGCACGGTTCGCGGGACGGTCTGCTCCGCGGCCTGAAGGCGACGGGCGGCGTGATCACGTCCGCGGGTCTGGTGCTGGCGGCCACGTTCGCGGCGCTGGGAGTGATCCCGATCCTGTTCCTGGCTCAGATCGCGTTCATCGTGGCGTTCGGCGTGCTGTTGGACACGTTCGTGGTGCGCTCCCTCCTGGTTCCGGCGCTCAGCTACGAGCTGGGGCGGTGGATCTGGTGGCCTTCGCGCTGGTCACGGAGGCGCTGACGCGGAAGGCGGGCCTGGCGCAGGGATGGTGGTCGCTGCCGGGGGGAGCGCTGGGACGCAGCTCACCCGCGGGGGTCCTGCCCGGTTCAGTAGAATGGGTTTCATGACCTCGGCCGCAATCTCAGTGCCCATGCCCTCCATCCCGCGCAAGCGCCGGACCCGCGAGGATGTGGAAGCCGCTGCGCCGGTGACTGCCCCGAAGAGGGTCCTGCTCGCCGCACCACGCGGTTACTGCGCCGGTGTGGACCGCGCGGTCATCGCCGTGGAGAAGGCGCTGGAGCACTACGGGCCGCCCGTGTATGTCCGCAAGCAGATCGTCCACAACGTGCACGTCGTGACCTCCCTGGAGGAGAAGGGCGCCATCTTCGTGGAAGAGAACGACGAGGTGCCCGAGGGTGCTCTCGTCATCTTCTCGGCTCACGGAGTGTCCCCGGCCGTCGTGCAGTCGGCGGAGGACCGGGGGCTGCGCACCATCGATGCCACCTGCCCCCTGGTCACCAAGGTTCACCGGGAGGCCGTGCGCTTCGCGAAGGACGACTACGACATCCTCCTGATCGGCCACGAAGGCCATGAAGAGGTCGAGGGAACCGCGGGCGAGGCTCCGGAGCACATTCAGATCGTCAACGGACCGCACGAGGTGGATCAGGTCACGGTGCGTGATCCGGACAAGGTCATCTGGCTCTCGCAGACCACGCTGAGCGTGGACGAGACCATGGAGACGGTGCGCCTGCTGCGTCAGAAGTTCCCCACACTGCAGGATCCGCCCAGCGACGACATCTGCTATGCCACCACCAACCGTCAGGTGGCCATCAAGAAGGTGGCTCCGCAGGCGGATCTGGTGATCGTGGTCGGCTCGGCCAACTCGTCCAATTCGGTGCGCCTCGTGGAAGTGGCCCTGGAGTACGGGGCGAAGCGTTCGGAGCGCGTCGACTATGCGAACCAGGTGGACGAGGCCTGGTTCGAGGGTGTTGCCACCGTCGGTGTGACGTCCGGCGCCTCCGTGCCCGAGGTTCTGGTGCAGGACGTCCTGCGCCTGCTGGCCGACTACGGCTACGCGGACGTGCAGGAAGTCGTGACCGCTGAGGAAGATCTGCTGTTCTCTCTGCCCAAGGAACTCCGGGCCACGTTGAAGGCCGCCGGCGATTCCAGCCGGGCCCTGGGTGGCCGCGGCAACCGGCCTCTGAGCTGAGGCTCCTTCCTGGATGATCGTGATGTCCCCCTGTGCTGCGGATTCTGCGGCGCAGGGGGATTTCGCGTTGCCGGGTGTTGTGGTGCGTGGCTTGGGGCGGTGCTGAGCTGGGCTGATGCCCGCGGGCGGCTGATAGCCTCGAATCGTGAGCAGACGATTCAAGCAGGTGGATGTTTTCGGGACGTCGGCGCTGGGCGGTAACCCGGTGGCCGTGGTGCTCGACGGCGAGGGGCTGAGCACTGAGGACATGGTCCGGTTCACTGCCTGGACGAATCTGTCCGAGTGCACCTTCGTGCTTCCTCCCACCACTGACGAAGCGGATTACCGGGTCAGGATCTTCGCGCCCGGGACCGAGTGCCCTTTCGCCGGCCACCCGACGCTCGGCACCGCACGGGCCTGGCTGGATGCCGGTGGGGTGCCGAAGACCCCGGGCGTGATCGTGCAGGAGTGTGGCGCCGGCCTGGTCCAGGTCCGGGAAGAGGACGGGAAGCTCTCCTTCGCCGCCCCGGATCTGATCCGTGGCGGCGAGGTGGAGGAATCGTATCTGGCGGACGTCGTGGAGATTCTGGGCATTGAGCGTGACGACGTGGTCGAGGCCCGGTGGATCGACAATGGTCCGGGCTGGGTCGGGGTGCTCCTGGCAGACGACCAAGCCGTGGTCAACCTGCAGCCGAACGCGAGCCGACACCCGGGCCGCTGGGACATCGGTGTGCTTGGACCGTGCGCCGACGGTGACCAGGATGCGTTCGAAGTGCGAGGCTTCTTCTCCGATGGCGTAGGCCCGCTCGTGGAAGACCCGGTGACCGGGAGCCTCAATGCGTCGGCATCCCAGTGGATGATCGAGACCGGCCGGGCGACCGCGCCGTTCACCAACCGTCAGGGTGGCTGCATGGACCGTGACGGCCGTCTGTTCATCAAGGCCGCCGATGGCGAGCTGTGGGTCGGCGGCACCGCGACCGTGGTGTTCAGCGGGGAATTCCGCGGCTGAGGCGGTCCCTGTGATTCAGCTGGTCCCTGTGATCCTGGCGTGTCCTGCCGGGGCGCGCGTCAGGACGCGGCCCGGTCGCCTTCGTCAAGAAGCTCCGCCGCGGTGAGGACTCGCGGGGTGGATTCGATGGTGGCCGGAGTGCTGAACTGCTCGGCATCGCCGAGGTTCAGGCTGGTCATCTTGCGAGCGGTGCTGAGAACCCTGGTTTCCAGGGTGCCGACGAAGCGGTTGTAATTCTCCACGCTCGACTTCAACGAGGACCCCATCTTCGAGATGTGCCCGCCCATCGTCCCCATCCGGGTGTACAGCTCCTGCGAGAGGTCGTAGAGGTCCTTGGCGTTCTCGGTCAGGAGTTCCTGTCGCCAGGTGACGGCGACGGCCTTCAGCAGTGCCATCAGCGTGGCGGGGGAGGCGAGGGCGACGTTCCGGCTGAAGCCGTAGTCCAGCAGGCTGCCATCGGCTTCCAGGGCGGCGGCCAGGAAGGATTCCGCCGGCAGGAAGCAGATCACGAGTTCCGGACTGGCGGGCACGGCGTCCCAGTACCGCTTACCCGCGAGGGCGTCGATGTGGGCCCGGACCGCCTTGGCGTGAGACTTCATGAGGTCGGACTTCCGCTCCGGCGCTGACGGCGAGCCGTTCTCCTGGGCTTCCAGGAAGGAGCTGAGGGGCACCTTGGAGTCCACCACGAGGTATTTGCCCTGGGGCAGCTGCACCACGAGATCAGGCCGGACCGCAGAGTCCCCGGACAACGAGCTGAACTGCTCGTGGAAGTCCACGTGATCCAGCAGGCCCGCGGCTTCCACCACCCGGCGAAGCTGGACCTCGCCCCAGCGTCCGCGACTGGCGTTGTTCCGCAACGCCGCTTCCAGGGAGCGTGTGCTTTCCAGGAGAGTGGCATCGGTGGTGCTCGCGGCCTTCAGCTGCTCGGAGAGCTGGCCGAATTGGTGCTGGCGGTCCCGTTCCAGAACGGCGACATGCTGCTGCACGGCCGCGAGTTTCTCGGCCACCGGCGCCAGCGCGTGCAGGACTGTGTTCTCCTGCTCGTCGAAGCTGCTGAGCGCCCTGTTCTGGCGTTCGAGCAGCTCAGCACGCGCACGAGCGTCGGCCAGCGATTCGCGGCTGAGGCCGAGCTGCTGTTCCGCGTCCCGCAGCTGCGCGCGCAGGAGGGGATCGCCGTCGTCGTTCCGGGAGCGTCCCCAGAGGAAACCGGCGACGAGCCCGAGCAGCAGTGCGAGAAGAACCAGCAGGATGTTTTCCATGGTTTTCACTGTGCCATGGGGGACTGACATTAATTGCGCCGGCGGGCCGGAGGACGGATCCCGGTATGATGGTGGACCGTGGCTCTTACTATCGGCATCGTCGGACTTCCCAATGTTGGCAAGTCAACGCTCTTCAACGCACTGACCCGCAACCAGGTCCTGGCAGCGAACTACCCGTTCGCGACGATCGAGCCGAACGTCGGCGTCGTCAACCTCCAGGATCCACGTCTCACCAAGCTGGCCGAGATCTTCGGCAGCCAGCGGATCCTGCCCGCCGTGGTCTCCTTCGTGGACATCGCCGGCATCGTGAAGGGCGCGTCGGAGGGTGAAGGCCTGGGCAACCAGTTCCTCGCCAACATCCGCGAGGCTGAGGCCATCGCCCAGGTGGTGCGCGTGTTCGACGACCCGGACGTCATCCACGTGGACGGCAAGGTGGACCCGCGCTCCGACATGGAGACCATCAACACCGAGCTGATCCTCGCCGATCTGCAGACCATCGAGAAGGCCATCCCGCGCCTGGAGAAGGACATCCGCGCCCGCAAGCGCGAGCAGTCCGAGCTGGACGCCATCAAGGCCGCCCAGGCCGTGCTCGAACGCGGCGACACCATCTTCTCCTCGATCGCCTCGGACAAGCTGGACCTGGACAAGCTCAAGGAACTGAGCCTGCTCACGGCCAAGCCGTTCATCTACGTTTTCAATGCCGACGAAGGCATTCTGGGCAGCGAGGAGAAGCAGGCCGAACTGCGCGCCCTCGTGGCTCCGGCCGACTGTATCTTCCTCGATGCCAAGCTGGAATCCGACCTCGTGGAACTCTCCGAGGAGGAGGCCCGCGAGATGCTGGAGATGAACGGCCAGGAGGAGTCCGGCCTGGACCAGCTGGCCCGCGTCGGTTTCCACACCCTCGGCCTGCAGACCTACCTGACGGCCGGGCCCAAGGAGGCCCGTGCCTGGACCATCCGCCAGGGCGACACCGCCCCGCAGGCCGCCGGCGTGATCCACACCGACTTCCAGCGCGGCTTCATCAAGGCCGAGGTCGTGTCGTTCAACGACCTGGTCGATGCCGGTTCCATGTCCGAGGCGAAGTCCCGCGGCAAGGTCCGCATCGAAGGCAAGGAATACATCATGTCCGACGGCGACGTGGTGGAGTTCCGCTTCAACGTGTGAGTGCGCCTCTTCGTTTCCTCGTCTAAAGTTGGTTTTTACTATGCATGATGAGCCAATAATGTTGCCTGCGGATTCAAATTTCCTTACTGGAGACGAGGGGGATGATCATCCCGAACTGGAGCTGAAATTTGCGCCTAAGGTGCTGACATCGGATCTCTATCATTACACCTCTTCTGAAGCGGCAATTCTGGGCATTCTCGCGACTCGCACCATTAGAATGTCTCCATTTCAGGGCACTAATGACCTGTGGGAATCGCGTCCTCTAATTCCAAATCTTGAGGGGGGCTTCGAAGGCTTGCCTTCGGACGCGTACGACTATTCGAAAGTCTGGACTGACATTGATCAGTTTATTCGAGGCTACTCGAAGGTGGCGTGTTTCACACAAGACTGGGAGATCGCTCAGCGCGTAATTCATCCGGATGCGCTCCGAGGATGGGGGCATCTATCGTTGTGGGCCCACTACGGCGCCGGGCATGCAGGCGTGTGTCTGAAATTTGATCGTGCGCGCCTCATTGAGTCTTTTGAGAAATCTCGTGGCGGCGCGATCCATCAATTTTATGGGCCAGTGCGTTATCGACGCGCGGAGACGGGAAGCGGCCCGTACGGTATTAGTCTTGCCCAGGCTGAGGAGTTCGGGATCGACGCCGTTGCACTTCGTTATGCGCAAGTCCATCGTGACCGCGTGTTCTTCCGCAAACATGCTGATTGGGCGAGTGAGTCCGAATTCAGGTTAGTTAGAACAGACCTGTCCACTGAGCCGTTCTACTTCGATATCACCACTGCCCTTCGCGGCGTCGTGCTGGGAGATGCGTTCCCGCGTGACCGAGTTCCAGCCTTGCGCGCGATGTTGGCTGGCTTTGACGATGTTGAAGTGCATCAAATCAGGTTCCATAACCGTAATCTTTATCTGTGTCCGGTCGACATACTCGAAGAGGCGGGCCGTAGGACCATTCCCGTTCCTGCGACCATTTCGAATATCTCGCCTCGACGTTCGGGTGATCTCACTCAAAGACTAAGCTCACTCGACGAGGTCGAGCGAGCTGCGGCTATCGCTCGGGAAGTCGCGACGCAGCTTGCTGCGCCCGTGTTGCGGATGTGGCATGACCACCTTATGAATCAGTCCCGGCTACTTGAGAACTGGACGAATATGCTAACCGGTGACTGGGGGTCCTCGACGTCTGAAATCCCCAGTGGGCAACGTCAAACCCGACCTGGCGTTCGTGGAGACGAAATTGTTTACGAAGGTGGAGTGGGAACTATCGCGGAGCAGGATCCGGCGTACAGTTTCACTTGGGTTGCACAGATTGCGCTTCAGCTCAGATCGGATGGCAGTGGAGTCGTCCATGCGTGCATTAGTTCTGAAGAGTGGATCGATTCCGGCAACAAACGGCAGGACCTGTATCGAGGGCAACGCGATTTTTCTGAGCAGGATTTTTCAGTTGTCGCTCGTAAGGCGTTGGAGGAATTCATCGATGAAATACCCAAGGCTCGTTTGAAGTTTGATATTCTCCGCGGTTTGATTTGCCGCGATATTCGCGCCGTCGATTAGGGCATGGTGGTTGTATTTTTCGGCGAATTTGTTTCCTTTCCGGCTAAAGCATAGTCTGGTCTTCTTCCGGCGGTGTTGCAATGTCCATTCGTGGCCCGCGACGCGAGATCCTGTAGATCTACTTCCACTGACCGGGACCAGGCATCCCTTTAAGGGGAAGCCGTCAAGTTGCACGGTCAATTTGGGCCTTGGTGTTGTGCACGAGTGCATCCGGCACTTCGTGATCGACAGAGTGACATCCAGACGACTGTGAGCTGATTGCGTGGACGTCGTTCGTGCTTCCTGCGATGAGTCCGGACTGGGTGATACCTCAACGGGAATCCCCTCGAGTGCTTGGCGAAGCCGGGATCCGCTTGATTCGCTGGCTCCTTAGTATCAGAGATGCAATCAAGCGTGCGAACTCTGGGCGAGCTTGTCGTCGATTCTGCTGTGAGTGCTAGGGGTACTGTTGAGTAGGTGCTTTTCAGATTTAGAATTGGTGGTGTGCCCAAAATCGAAACATCCCGATACGCGGTTTTCTTGGGACATGCATGCGGCGACGTGGTGGAGTTCTGCTTCAACGTGTAGTTCTCCGCACGGAAAGGCCCCGGCAGCTTCGGCTGCCGGGGCCTTTCCTGTTGTTCAGATGTCTTCGGTCAGCGGTACGTGACCGTGACCCCGTAGCGCGGATGCCAGGTGAGGTATCCGCGCTGGAAGAACTGCCGGGAGCCCCAGACGTTGTTCGGGTAGGTCCGGCCCATGAGCAGGGGCTGTTCCTCCGTGGTCGGATATCCGAGCCGGCCCCACGCCCAGTTGAGGGACTGATAGACCCGGGCGTCTCCACCCATCACGCGCTGGGCGCCGGTGGTTTTGGACCACCAGATCATGCCGTTCTGGAACAGCTGGTAGCAGCCGCCGCCGGGGCCTGAGCAGTTCTCATCGCTGGTGGGGTAGCCGAGGGACTTGCCGAAGTACGCGGAAGAGTTGTAGTCACCCCAGACGAAGTTGGAGCGCTGGTACGTGCCCATGATCGAACCCCAGACGGCACGGGCTCCGGTGGTTTTCGACCACCAGATCATGCCGTATTGAAAGCGCTGATAGCACCCCGACTTGTCGACGTTGTTGAAGATCAAGCCGAAACACTGCTCATGTGCCGTGGGGTAGCCAAGATGAGCGGATTCCGCGCCGAGCGCCTTCCACCTGCTGCGGATTCCTCCAGCGACCGGCTGTGCGCCCGTCTTGGGAGTCCACATCACCGTTCCTCGGGCGAATTCCTGACGGCAGCCGCCTTGGGACAGGCCGCAGCGTTCGTCTGTGAGGGGAGCACCGTACTCGCCGAGATTCAGGCCTTCGCCATCCCAGCGAAGCATCGCCCCCTTGACCACTGCGGTTGATTTCTCCGCCGAGTAAATGTTCACTCGCTGGAATGTGGTCTTGCACTTTCCCGGTGTGTCGGGGAGTTGGCACGTGGACCGCAGCGGATATCCGGGCAGGCCGGATTCACCGCCCAGCGTGCGCCAGCGGGCCCATTCCGGGCTGCCGGTGGCGATGGTCCCCAGAACCGTGGAGCCGACGGAATAGGTCTGGACGAGGGCATTCGGCCAGACGCTGTTCATATATCCCACGTGCTGCACGGTGCACGCGCCCTGTGCCAGCCCGCATTTGACGGGGGACAGCCACTGGACACCCCAGTAGCTGTTCCCCAGAGGCTGAAGCGCCCGGACGATCGGCTGAGTGCGGCTGAGGGTGAACCCCGCAGTTCCATTCGGAACGACGATGATGGCTTTCTCAAAACCTTGCTGATTCGACAAAGGCGTTTTGGGGTCGGAGTCGATCCACTGGTACTCCGCCATCTCCCAGTCGGGCATGCCGTATTTCGCGTAACCTCCGTCGGCGAAGTACTTCGTACCCACCGTCGTCTTCCTGGACACGCCGTGAGCGCCGAGATTCGCCTTCCAGTACACCGTGCCGTACTCGAACTCCTGGGTGCACAGGCCGGACGAACAGGCCTCGGGGGCGGTGGCCTGCCCGTAGTTGGCCGCCGACCAGAACATGGAGCGCCAAGCAGTGAAATGGCTGCCCACCGGGATCGGCGACGGTGTGGCAGTCGGTTGCGGGCTGGACGTCGCGGTGGCCGTGGCGCTGGGAGTCGGAGCGGGTTCCGATGTCGGCGGTGCCGTCGGAGACTCGGTGCTCACCGGGGCCGTGGAGGGCGCGGGCGCTGTCTCCGTCGGCGTCGCGGTGGCGCTGACCGTCGGAGTGGGAGGTGCCTCCGCCAGAGCGGGGGACAGTGGCGTCACCAGCCCGCCGCACAAGGCGACCGTCGCGGTCACTGTGTAGAGGGCTTTGAGCCCTCGCTGTCGAATGCTGGGCAAGCTTGCCATGGTCCCCCGAAAATACCGAACGGCTGGATTGCTGAACGGATTCTATCGGTCAGGCAGCTCGACGGGAAGACTGGGCGCGGAAAATCCCGACCCAGGCAGCACCCCCGGGACTGCCAGAGGCTCGAGACGCGCCGTCATCGGCACCCGCAGTCTCGGTCCCGCAGACCGCCCCTGTCCCGCATTCACTTGTGCCGTTGCTGCGCGATCCAGGTGTGATTGACGATCGCGGCGCTCACATCCTTGCGCAGCTGCGAACCGTCCGGCCGCCGGTACAGGTCCCGGGCGTAGTACGGCGATCCGTCCTGGTAGGGAGCACTCTCATGGATCTGCCCGGTGAGCCGGGAGAGGTAGGCGGGACCGTGGGTCCGGTACTCTGCGAGCTCCGATTCGTCGAGGCGGATGAGCGCGGAGGAGTCGATCAGGGCGCCGGCACTGTACCGGGCATCGAGGTAGAGTTCCTCGCCTTTGCGGACCAGGAACCAGCTTCCCGGCTCGTGGTTCACGTACTGCATTCCCTGCTCCGCTTCAGCGATGCGCGCAGGGTCTCCCCATTCCTGGACGGGTGGGATCGACTCAAGTGGCCGTCGTCGCGCCTGGTCGAAGCTGCAGTACCGGAATTCCGGTTCGCCGTCCCGGAACAGGGTGAAGCAGACGGTACGGCCGCAGCTCGTGCAGCGAAGCTGGCTCTCGACCCGTTCCATGAGCCCGGAAGCATGCAACGCCAGAAGATCCCCCACGCGCACCCAGTAGGCATCTTCTTTCAGCTGCCCGTCCGCTGTGGCGGTCGTCAGCGCGGTGACCGTCGCGTCGACGTCGACCACTCCTGACGTGCCGCGCTGCAGCAATCCCGAGCAGCCGGGGCAGCCATCGTCGTCCGGTTCGGGCACCAGGCCAGGCTGTTCTGCCATGAGTGTGAGCCGGAGCAGGCCGCCAGGCTCCTTCCAGCCGTTCGCGCCGAATACGGCCTTCACGAAACCGCTGTCGAACCTGAAATAGGGCGTCCTGAACCCGGCGAAGCTCGGCCTCTTGGCGAAGGCCGTCTCCAGTTCGTCCAGCGTCGCGCGGTTCCCCTCTCCGATCCAGTCGGTCAGACGCACGTGCCGCTCGCTCTCCTCCACGTGGAGCACGACGGCGGCCACCACGCCGTCGTGAAGGATGATCTCGCCACCGGACGCGAAGAGCAGGCGCCGCACGTGTCGCGCGGGCTCCCCGACCGCGCGTTGGTGAACCGTTTCCGGCTCGCCGCCGAAGGCTTCGGCTACGTCGACCACGGCGGGGTCATCGGCGGAATTCCGCAGGGCGCGAAAAAGCTGGGACAGGCGGTCGGACGGGCGCGGAGTGTTCACGGTGCCATTCTCACCGAGAACCGGGTCTGGTTCCATGGGTGACCAGGCCGGGTGGGCTGTGCGGCCTTGCGCAGCGGCTTCGACGTGTGACCACGGTACGAAGGGGATTGAGGCCGACTGCGGCCAAACCGTCGCCGCTCAGAAGGTGTTGTCGGCGGACAGCTCCGTCTTCGGCGGTCGCCCGAACTTCGCCCGGTAGGCGTCGATGAGTTCGCGTCCAGTGACCTCTTCGCCGGAGGCGATCCGTGCAAGGTATGGCACGAGCCAGCGGGCGCCACAGGCGTCGAACTCCTCGGCAAAGCTCTCGTTCAGCACGCCGTCGAGGATCACCCGCGTGACCGGCACTTGCCCGCCGACGTTGGCGATGTGAGGTCCCATCGAAAAGTTGAGCAAGGTCGTCTCACCGCGTGGGTAGACGCTGATCGACACCGGGTGCGGCCAGCCGGTGGCGCCCTCGGGCGAGTGGCCGAGCACCAGGAAGTTCAGCCGCCCGTGTGATGTGCCGGCCATGCGGTCTCCTTAGTCATCCAGGGACCGTGTGCCGGTCCTGCGAATCGGGCCATCAGACTAGTCCGCTGAACCTGCTGGCGGATCCGTCGCCGCTGCATCCGCGAGACTCTTGCGGTGCTTCGCCGCCGCACGCCTGATCGAGGCCACTTTGGGATTGGCCACCCTCCAGGCGGGCAGGCTGTCCAGAATCGTGACGTCCGCGCGGGCCGCGAGCGTCAGCAGGCCCCACATGCCGATCGAATCCAGTTCCAGGTCGACTTCCTGGGGAGTGGCCGCAGCGAAGGCCGCGTGAGCGGCTGCTTCGATCTCGGGGTCGCTCGGCTTTTTCGCAGCGCCCTTGACGGCATTCGGCTGATTCGAATAGTTGTCGAGTGCGGTGAGGAGCCGTTCGGCACGCTCGGCCCCGAGGGCGGCTTCGACCCTCTCCTGAATCGGGTACGTCTCCGTCATGTCCGCCTCCGACCTCTCGTCGTCCCGGTGGTGCTGCCCGCCGAAGCCCCAAGCGGGTGCTTATCGCTGATGGTAGCCGAGACGACGCCGGGCGGGGGCGTCAGGCGCTCGGCGCCAGGAGCCCGTCGGCCAGGACGTCGAGCATGGCGGTGACCGCTTCCGGCGGCAGGCCGCTGTTGTCGGCGACGGCGGCCACCCCGCCCACCAGCTGGCACATCTGCATCGCTTCGGCGCCGGGCCGGAGTTCCGGGCCCAGCGCGTCGATGACCCGCTGGTTGGCCTGGAGATACGTCTGGCACTTGGCCTCATACGGCGATCCGACCACGCCGAGGGAGGCGGTGATCCGGGCAGCGGCGCCCTGGTGGGCCGTCAGCATCGAGGTGTAATCGCGGAGCCACAGCGCGAGGCGTTCCCGCGGAGTCCCCGGTGCTTCCATCGCGGCGTCCACGGCGGCATTGACCTTGTCCGCCCAGGCTTCGATGACGGCGTCGTGCAGGGCGTCCTTGGTGGGGAAGTGCCGGTAGAGGGTGCCCGCGCCGATGCCGGCGGTCCGGGCGACCTCATCCATGGTCAGCGCATCGTAGCCTTTGGCTCGGGCGAGCTCCCGGGCCACTTCGACGATCCGGTCACGGTTCCGACGGGCGTCAGCGCGCACCTGAACACTTCCTTCATGAAAAGTCTTGCGAAAACGGAGAGTGTCTCCGTATAGTTCTAAACGGAGCAACTCTCCGATTAGTGTACGCCAGTCCCCGTCTTCAGAACAGGACTCCCCATGGCTCCCCTCACAGACACCCTTCTGCCCTCCCGGAGCCGGGCCACAGCCCGGACCACGTCCCTCGGACTGGGCCTCGTCATGCTCGCCCAGCTCATGCTCGTCCTCGACGCCACCGTGGTGAACGTGGCGCTGCCTCGCATCGCCACGGACCTCCACTTCTCCCCGGCCCAGCTCAGCTGGGTCCTGAACGCCTACGCCCTCGCCTTCGGCGGTCTGCTGCTGCTCGGCGGCCGCGTCGGCGACGTTCTCGGCCGCCGCCGCACCTTCCTGGCCGGCGTCGCCGTCTTCACTCTCTTCTCACTCCTCGGCGGGCTCGCGACGGATCCGCTGTTCCTGGTGGTGGCCCGTGCCTTCCAGGGAGTCGGTGCCGCCTTCGCCGCCCCCAGTGTTCTGGCGCTCATCACCACGAGCGCCCGGGACGACCGTGCCCGGAACCGTGCCCTGGCCATGTTCTCCGCCATCTCCTCGATGGGCGGAGCGCTCGGCCTGATCCTCGGCGGCATCCTCACCTCCACCGCCGACTGGCGCTGGACCCTGTTCATCAACGTCCCCATCGGCATCGTCATCCTCGTGACCGTGCCGAGACTGGTGGGGGAGACCCCGCGGCAGACCGGGCACTTCGACATCCTCGGAGCCGTGACCGCCACGGGCGGCGCCGTCGCCATCGTCTGGGCACTGATCCAGGCCGCCGACGACGGCTGGTCCAGCCCACTGACCCTGACCGGTCTCGCCGTCGGCGCCGTCCTCCTGGTCGCGCTCGCCGTGACGGAGCGTCGTGTGGCGCACCCGCTGCTCCGGCCCCAGCTGTTGCGCAGCCCCAGCCGGGTGGCGGCGCTTGCCGCGATGGCGGCGACCTACGCCGGGATGCTCGCGATGTTCTTCCTCATGGTGCAGTACCTGGAGGATTCGCAGGGCTACTCGCCGCTCGTGACGGGCCTGATGTTCCTGCCGATGCCGGTAGGGGTGTTCACGATGTCACGCGTCGTCCCGCGTCTCGTCGAGCGATTCGGCGCGGAGCGGCTCGTGAATGTCGGCGCCGCGCTGCGGGTGGCCGCGTTCATCCCACTGGCGCTCATCGGCCCGCAGACTCCGCTCGCCGTGGTGATCGCCGCACTCGCCTTCACGGGCATCTCGGCCGGTCTCACGTTCATGCCGCTGACCACGCTCGCCCTGAGGAATGTGAGTCCGGAAGAAGCCGGCGCGGCATCCGGGCTCTTCCAGACCATGCAGCAGCTCGGCGGCGCGGTGGGGCTCGCGATTGTGGCATCCGTCTTCGCGGCCTTCGCCGTCCCGGGTGACTTCTACGTCGGTGGCCGGGCCGGATTCATCGCAGCCACCGTGCTCTCCATAGTCGCGCTGCTGTCCGTGCTCGGCCTGGCGTTCCGTGGCCGGTCCGCTCGCCCATTGATGGCCGACGTCGACGCCGTCTGAGCGGGCCGCCCGCCTGTCGCGCTGCGGCGCTGGGACCCTGACACCGCTCGGTGTCAGGGTCCCAGCGCGTCCGGCGTCGAGTACGGCGGTCGCCGCAGACCCGGCCGTCGTATGGCAGGCTCGTGCTGTGGCGCCGACGCCGGACGCCACGACGACGGCGGGCCGCCGCCTCAGGAGGCGCGGCAGGGAAAGGACGTGACGCAGTGTCAGAGGTTCCTCGCGAGTCCGGATTCCTTGAGACCACCGACGGGCAACGGATCTACTGGGAGGAATGGGGCAACCCCCAGGGAACGCCCGTCCTCTACCTGCACGGGGGTCCTGGCGGCGGGCTCGGATCAAGCGGCTACCGGCACCGGACGGATCTGGAACACTGTCGCGTTCTGGGCTTTGAGCAGCGTGGCTGCGGCCGCTCCGTGCCGCACGCCTCCGATTCAGAAGTGGACCTCACCCTGAACACCACGGCCCACCTCCTCGGGGACATCGAAGCCCTCCGGGTTGCCCGTGGAATCGACCGCTGGATCGTCAACGGCGTCTCCTGGGGTTCCACGCTTGCGCTCGCCTACGCGCAAGCCCATCCGGAACGGGTGCTGGGCCTTGTGCTCGTGGCCGTCACCACCACGAGCCGCCGTGAAGTCGAATGGATCACGGAGGGGGTGGGCATGATGTTCCCGGAGGCGTGGGACAGGTTCGCCACCTTCGCCGAGGACTCGGGCATCGGTTACCGACGTGGACAAGCACGTCTTGTCGACGCTTACGCCCGGCTGCTGCGCTCGCCGGACAGAGCGCTCCGGGAAGCGGCGTCGAAGGAGTGGGCTCTCTGGGAGGACACACACGTGTCGATCGGCGCGGGCGGATTTTCGCGGGATCCCCGCTGGGAGGATACGGCCTACCGCCTCGCTTTCGCGACCCTGACGACGCACTACTGGTCGAACGCGGCCTTCAGCGAGGCGGGCCTGCTGGCCGGGATGGACAGGATCAGCGACATACCTGGGTGGCTCATCCACGGCAGGAACGACATCTCGGGCCCCGTGGTCACGGCTTGGAACGTGCACCGTCTCTGGCCGGCCTCGAACCTCATCATCGACGAAGGCGAAGGCCATGGCGGCGCCTCGATGATCGAGGCCTGGTCCCGGGCCAACGACGAACTGCTGGCGGCGGTCCGGGCCGAGGGGATCGCGTGAGCGGGGTGACGCGCCGAGACTCGCGGGTGGTGCGCAAGGTCGTCGCCTACGTCGTGCACCGAGGGCGGCTTCTGGTCTTCACCCACGATGACATCCCGCTTGAGATCACCGGCGTGCAGGTTCCGGCGGGGACCCTGGAAGAGGGTGAATCCGCCGCCGAAGCCGCGGTCCGCGAGGTCTTGGAAGAGACGGGACTGAAGGTGCGCGTCGTCCGCGACCTCGGCGTCGAGCTCTACGATGCGCGGCCGGCCAAGGATGAAGTGCACCAGCGTCATTTCTTTCAGCTCGCACTGGTCGAAGAGCCGGTCCCTGAGCGGTGGCAGGCGGGCGAAGAGCACCCCTCCGACGGCGCCGCGCAACGTTGGACCTGCTGGTGGACTCCGCTGGAGAACGGCCACGCGCTCAGTGCGGGATTCGGCGCACGCCTGGGGCTCGTGCAAATGGAAACCGGGATCGGCGCTGCTCCGGGGACAGCTGCGGACCTCCCCGTCGGCGCCTTCCTCCGGCCTCTGACCGCGGAGGACGCTCCGGAGGTGCTGGCCGCCTTCCGGTCGAATCCGGATATGAACCGCCAAGGCCGAGTGTGCACGCTCGAAGAAGCGGAGCGTTACGTCTCGAACCTCGTCTCGGCGGAATCGCCTCATCGACCCTGGGCGATCGTAGACCGCGGCCAACTTGTCGGGCTGGTCTGTGTGAGTGTGGACGCCGCCAACCGCTCCGGCTGGTTCTGGTACTGGATGAATGAGCGAGGCCGCGGGCGTGGACTGATGCGCCGTGCCGCAGCGACCGTCGCCGAACGAGCTCTGTCCCATGAGGGTCTGGAACGGCTCGAGCTCGGTCACCGCGTCAACAATCCGGCGTCGGGCGCCGTGGCGAAGGCGGCAGGCTTCATCCGGGAAGGAACCGAACGCGGTAAGTTCCTGGTCGCCGGCCGGAGGATCGACGTCGACACCTACGGCAGGCTGCGGTCCGATCCTTGCCCTTCGTTCAACCCCCTCGACGTACGTGAGGAGTGACCGTCGCCCTGTGGTGGGCTGATCGAACCTGACCGGAACTATCGGGTCCCGCCCCACACCCGGCCCGGAGAATCATTGGTGTCAGGAGGACCACATGATCGCCACGCTCAACGCCCTGGTCGACCACATCGAGAAGAACCTCGGTGAGCCGATCGACGTCGCCGGATTCGCCCGGTGGCACGGCACCACGGAGTATCACCTGCGGAGGATGTTCGCATCTCTGGCGCAGGTGCCGCTCTCGGAATACATCCGCAACCGCCGGATGACCCTCGCCGGCGCCGAACTGGCCGCAGGCGCGCCGCATCTCCTCGATGTGGCCGTGCGGCACGGCTACGGGTCGGTCGAGGCGTTCGGCCGGGCGTTCCGTTCCGTGCACGGCGCCAGCCCGTCCGAGGTGCGACGCCATGGTGGTCCGCTCAGCACTCACACCATGCTCAGGTTCCGCCTGAGTGTAGAAGGGGGCACGTCCATGGACGTCACCATCACCGAACTGCCCGGCCTCATGCTCGTCGGGCATGCCGTTCGGGTCCCACTCATCCATCGAGGGGTGAACCCTCACATCCAGGCGCACATCGCCGCGATCCCGGTCGAGGAACACATGCGCCTCAAGGCCCTGAGCAGCGCCGAGCCGTCGGGAATCCTCGCCGTCACCGACGGCGTCGACCCGGACGCTCCGGAAGGATCCCTGCTCACGTATCTGCACGGCGTCGCGGTGAAGTCCGGCACGGACGTCCCTGAGGATCTCGACGCTCTCCCGCTCGACGCCGGCACCTGGGCGGTCTTCGCCGCGCGGGGCCCGTTCCCGGAAACGCTGCAGAACCTGTGGGCCGCGACGGCGACCGAATGGTTCCCGTCGAACCCGTGGCGGTTGCGGCCCGGGCCGTCGATCGTGCGGTACCTGGAATTCACGGAGAGCTTCGCCTCCTGTGAACTTTGGTTGCCGATCGAGAAGGCGTAAGCGAGCGGCTGTGCGGCCGACGTCGGTCATGGCAGGATCAATGTCCATGACCGACGTCGAGAACATCACGGATGGCATTGCGCTTCTCCGCACTCTGGAGACGATCCCCACGTGGAGGAAGCCCCGGTGGGGAGATCTTGGCCTGCCCGTTGTCGACCGAGGTGACCATGCGATCTTCCCCCTTGCGGTGGTGCCGCTGAGTGATTCCGGTGACGCTGGGGCTCTCCTTGAGACCGAGACCACGCTGAGGCGTCACTGCATCCACTTTTACGGCGGCGACTCCTTTCACGCCGAGTCGGTCCTCAGTCCGGACGACGGCTACGGGCGGAAGGTGCTCGAGACCGGGGCCATTCCCCACGGAAGCGCCTTGCTGTGGTGGGTGATCCAGAACCTTGCCGTCGTGCTCGTCCGCGCCGTCGATGAACGAGAGCGGTTGGAGACCCTTGCTCTCCACGTCCTCCCGAAGGACTGGGTCTGGGAACCAGCGTTGCCATCGACCACCAAGCGCGCCGCGTCTCATGCGCGCCGCATGGCCCGGGAGTGTGCCGCCGCCGACGCGAGCTGGTCCTGGCCTCTGGGGTGAAGCTGCGGAAACGTGGTGCCGACCCATTGCCGACCTCCGTTGGGGCACCTACGATCAGTCTGTGCTGCTCGCCGCCCTGCCTCCACGCCGTCTCGGTTCCGCCAAGGACCCCGCCCCGCTGCGCTTCGGGCAGGTGGACCCGGAGTCCCCGACGTCGTCGCGCTGTCTTTTCATGGCGGGTGAGCCGGCCTTCGAACTCTCGTTCTGGTGCGGAACCTGCCAGTTCCTGTTCAAACGGAAGGCCGGCGCGAACGGGACATTGTCGTCGGACGTGACTCCGCTGGCGGCGCTGGAACAGACAATCAGCTCGGTCGACGACGGCCTGATCGACGCCTTCGCCGAGCTGCTGCCCGAAGGGGACTATCTGCCGCTCCTGCTGGAGGTTCAAGCGGAACTGGTCGCGCCCTGCGGCGAGCGTGACTACTTCTCACACGAGCAGGTGAAGACCTGGGGTGTCGACGGCTTCTGGGGCTTGCCGGAGAATCCACGCAGTTACTACTACCGGACGTTTGAAACGTCGGTGTCTGACGACGCGCATCTTTACGAGTTCGTCGTCCCGATGGTGCCTCCGGCGTGGAACGATCGCGCCCGGGTGTCGCACTACGAGCAGCTCCTGGGCCAGGGCACGACGCCGACCGCCGTCGCGCTTTCCACCTTGGACGTGTGCCAGCCGGCGATCGCGGAGGACGGGCAGGATTACTACGCCCACTGGGGGCTCACTCATTTCCTGCTCGACGGCCACCACAAGCTGGAAGCCGCGGCCCGGCAGGGAGGGAGCGTGCGGATCCTGGCCTTCGTCAGCCTGAGCGACAGCCTCGCCGGACCTGCGGAGCTGGAGAAGCTTCCGGAACTGCTGCGCCGCCCGGCCAGAGGGCGCACGACCCCTGGCGAAGGTTCCTGAGAAGCGCCGTTCACGCCGCCAGGGTCAGGGTCCCGACCCGTTCGTATGAGGGCGCCGGGTCCATCCCGTCATGGATGACCCGTTTACGGTCCCAGATGTTCGGTGCAGTTGATGCGGTCGATGACCCAGCCGCCAGATGCTCCGAAGTGCAGCTCCGTGATGCCGGTGTTCCGGATGTGGAGCTTCATCCACGCGTCGGGAGCGGCACCGAGCACGGTGCTCACGAAGGATCCCACCACGAAGGCGTGAGTCACCGCGATCACTGTCCCGGGATGCTCAGAAGCGGTCAGTCTTCGCCAGGCCTCGGCCATCATTGCGCCGTTGATGTCGCGTTCTTCCGGAGGTACCGAACGGAGGTAATCCCACTGGCGCGGAGAGTAGTCATCGGCGCGGTCGTCCGACGGGTAGGGGGTGCGGTCCTCCAAGAGTTCCGAGAGCGTCGGGAGGAGGCCGAGTCTCTGTCCGAGGAGTTCGGCGGTCTCCCGGGCCCTCTGGCGAGGTCCGTGCAGGAGAGTATTCGCCTGAGAGGTCGCGAGGAGTTCTCCCAGGCGCTCGGCTTGCTCCCTGCCCGCCGGGCTGAGGCCCGGGTCGGATGCGTCGGATGCCGTGGCTTCGGCATGTCTGATCAGGAGCAAACGGTCCATGGCAACACTGTATCCAGGCCGGTCAATCCCGTCCCTAACCCCCGAGCCCTCGTGCGATCAGCGCGTCGAAGGCGCGGTCCGGGAGTACGGCGCGCAGGAACACCAGGGGTTTCGCCCCGAACCCGGGGAGGTAACGGGTCCGCGGATGCCTGGCAGTGACGGCTTTCACGATCGCCTTGGCGACCACCTCCGGCCGGGAGGCCAGACGGGCCGCCGGACCCGAGCTGCCGCCGATCGTCAGGGCCATGGCCGCGGCCTGGCGTGCGTACGGCCCGTCTCCCGAAACGTCCTGAAGGTTCCCCGCGGCGATGCCGCCCCATTCGGTCCGGATCGACCCGGGCTCGATGAGGACGACCTCGATCCCGAAGGGCGCGAGCTCCATCCGCAGGGCGTCGCTGAGTCCCTCGACCGCGTACTTGCTGGCGTGATACCAGGCGCCCAGCGGCATGGCGAAGCGCCCGCCCATCGAGCTGACGTTGAGGATCCGACCGCTGCGCTGCGCCCGCATCTGAGGAATGACGAGCTGCGCCATCCGCGCGAGCCCCAGGACGTTGACGTCCAGTTGAGCCTGAGCGGTCGTCAGCGGGACTTCCTCCACCGAACCGTAGGATCCATAGCCGGCGTTGTTGACCAGCACGTCGATCCGGCCTTCCGCCTCCAGGATCGCGGCGACGGCACGCTCCGAGGACTCCGCGTCCGTGACGTCGAGCGAGACCGTGCGGATGCCGACGTCGGCGAGGGCGGCCATGCGGTCTACGCGGCGGGCCGCCGCATAGACGGTGAAGCCGGCCGCAAGCAGCCCGCGAGCGGCGGCCTCGCCGATCCCCGACGACGCCCCCGTGACCAGTGCGACCTTGTGCGTCATGTCTTCATCCTTTGCTGGCGTGTGGAGTGCCGGGTGGGCCGGCCCGGGCTGAGGGGTGAAGCGGCCGTTCATTCCATTCTCACGGAGTTTCCAGGGACATCCCTGACCGTCGCCGGATCTCCTGGATGACGGCGCGAAGATTGGGGCCGTCCGCGGCAGCCGTCCGGACCACGAGCGACACCTCGCGGAAGGACGCCTCGCCCGTGAGAGGCACCGCCGTGACGCCGGGAGGAAGAGGCCCGCGCCCGAGCCGGGGGACGGCGCCCACGGCCAGCCCCACCGAGATGTACTGGATGATGGACTGGAATTCCGCGGCTTCGTAGGCGGGGCCTGTGGGGCTGCCGAGGCCGCCCTGGGCTGCGATCCACTGACGGTACGGCCCGTCGTCGGGGGTCACCGCCCACGGTTCGTGACGCAGCTGCTCCATGGACAGACCCGGCTCTCCGGCGAGGGGATGGTCGCTGGGCAGGATCGCGTCGATGCGGTCCACGCCCAGCGGGATGCGCCGGAGCTCGGGGTCCGGAGCATCCTCGGCGAGCCGCCCCCAGGTCTTCACGAGGGCCATGTCGGTCAGGCCGGTCCGGACGAAGAGCAGGGATTCCTCGGGTTCCAGTTCGAGCGGCTGCACCACCAGGTCCGGATGCTCCCGGGTGAGCGCGGCGACGGCGGGGATCACAAGGCCCCTCAGCGCCGTCGGGAAGACCGCGATCCGCACCCGGCCCGACGGCTCGCCGTCGTGCGCAGCCGCCAAGTCGTCCAGGGCCAGAAGAATGGGACGGCCGCGCTCCACCAGTGATCTCGCGTACTCGGTGAGGACCACCCCGCGGCCCACCCGCTCGAGCAGCGTGCAGTGCACGGCGCGCTCGAGCCGCCGGATGTGCTGGGTGATGTTCGACGGCGTGTAGCTGAGGAGCGTCGCGGCTGAGGTCACTGAGCCTGTGTCAGCCACGGCGATCAGGGCGCGGAGCGAGAGAACGTCGATCATTCAGAAATTCTACGGTTAATGTCCAAGGAACTGTTACTGGTGCTAAAAGAATTTCGCGCCCATGATCGATACATGACTTCCTCTACGGATCTCCCGGCCACCCGCAAGCCGGCTCAGCCCGCCCCGGCCTCTCGGTCCACCGTGCGGCGCGCCAAAATCTGGCTCGCGCTCGCGATGGCGGGCTGGGGCACCATCGGGGTCTTCAGCATCCAGGCCGGGACGGACCCGATCACCACCGTCGCCTGGCGTTGCGTGTTCGCGGCCGGTGCGCTGCTCATCCTCGCACTGGCGACGGGCGCCTTCCGTCAGAGCGTCTGGTCGCGGAAAGCCGTTCTGCTCACGCTCGGCGGCGGGGTGGCTCTGGTGGCGAACTGGGTGCTCCTCTTCGAGTCCTTCGCCACGACCACCATCACCGTCGCCACCGTCTCCTACCACATGGAGCCCTTCCTGCTGGTGGCCCTGGGCGCGGTCATCAGCCGCGAGATGCCCCGGATGCGGGACCTGGTCTGGCTGGCGGTGGCCTTCGGTGGGCTGCTGCTCGCGACGAAGTTCATCGGTGTGAACGGAGTCGAGCGGCTGTCGGGGACCGAGCTCGTCGGCGTCGTCTCGGCGCTGCTCGCGGGCCTCCTGTACGCACTCGCCACCCTGGCCGCGAAACACACCACCGGTATCCGTCCATATGTGATGACCCTCCTCCAGTGCGTCACGGGAGCGGTGCTGCTTCTGCCCTTCGCCTCGCCTGTGCAGTGGAACGGCTCCGGATGGTGGTGGATCGCCGCGATGGGCGTGATCCACACGGGCCTGCTCTATTCCGCGCTGTACAGCTCGGCCCGTGTGCTGTCGACCGTCGCGCTCGCCGCACTCTCCTTCGTGAACCCTGCGGTCGCGATCTTCGCGGACATCGCCGTCTACGGCCACATCCCGGACCTGGTGCAGCTGGCGGGCATCGTCCTGATCGCAGTCGCCACCCTCACCATCACCGCGCCACGGAGAGAAAAACCCCTCGACTAGGCTGGTGACCGCCCGTGTTCCTGCGCTCAACCGGCCATGCCGAAGGAGTTCCAGTCCATGTCTTCCGTTCTCATCCGTGATTGCCGAGGCCCCGAGGAGTACCCGCGACTGGTCGCCATCTGGCGCACCGCCGTGGACGCCACCCACGATTTCCTCACCGTCACCGATCGCGAGGAGATCGAGGCGCAGCTCGCGGCCGCCTACTTCCCCCAGGTGCGGTTGAGCATCGCGGAGCTGGACGGGCAGGTGGCCGGTTTCGCGGGGACCGCCGGCGAGGGTCTGGAGATGCTGTTCGTCGACGCCCCCGCTCATGGCCGTGGAGTCGGCAGCGCGCTGCTGGAGCACGTCGTCTCGACGCAAGGTGTGCGCACCGTGGACGTCAACGAGCAGAACCCAGGGGCCACGAAGTTCTACACGCGCCGCGGATTCGCCGTGATGGGACGCAGCGAGACGGACGACGCCGGCCGGCCCTATCCGCTCCTGCACCTGGCCCTCTCCGGGTTGCGCCCGGCCCCCCGCGTGGTCCGCCGGGGAGAAGGCATACCGCTCCTGTTCGTCCACGGCAACGGCATCGACCACCGCCTGCTGCTGGATCTGGACGACGTCTTCGACGACGGCGGCTGGGAACGTCTGTACCTCGACCTCCCCGGGTTCGGCGGCACTCCCGCGCTGGCCGGCGACGGCGACCTGCCGGCCCTCGCGGACTGGCTCGACGCCGCGGCGGGGGAGCTGACGGGCGGGCGGCCGTTCGCCGTCGTCGGCAACTCCCTGGGTGGCCTGCTGGCCCGTGAACTGGCGGCCCGGCGCCCCGAACAGGTGCTCGGCCTGGCGCTGCTGGCGCCCGTGGTGGACCCGGACCACTCGCGTCGCACGGTTCCGGAGCAGACCGTGCTGCGGCGCGACGAGGAGCTGCTCCGCTCGCTCAGGCCCGGTGAGGCGCTGAAGTACCAGGAGATGGCGGTGGTGCAGTCGCGGGAGAACTGGGAGCGTTTCCGGACTGCGGCGTTGCCAGGGCTGAAGACCGCGGACTCGCGCGCGATAGATCGCCTGGCGGAACGGTACTTCCTGGATCCGGCGCCGGACGCGCGCCTGGGCGGGTACGCGAAGCCCGTGCTGATCGTGGCCGGACGGCAGGATCACGTGGTCGGCTTCGAGGACCAGCAATCGCTGGCCGGGAGGTTCCCGGATGCGCGGTACGCGGCACTCGACGAGGCCGGGCACAACGTTCACCTGGATCAGCCGGAGGCGGTCCGCGACCTCCTCCGGGAGTGGGTGGCGCGGATCCGGCCGTGACTGACCGGCTTCGCCGGGACGGCCCCGGCGCCAAGCCACCTCAGTACGAGCCCCGCACCTGGCCGTCGCCGTCGGGCTGCGGGATGAATCGCGCTGCCAGGGCCTCGGACGCCCGGGCCGCCAGCGCGACGTCGGCCCCCACCAGCAGGAAGCGCGCACCGGCCTCCGCATAGCCGGACGCGGCTTGCGGGTCGAAGGCGTTGACACCCACGGGCTTCCCCGCGGCCGTCACGTCGGCGAAGGCCCGCCGCACGGCGGCGACCACGTCCGGATGCCCCTGCTGCCCCAGGAATCCCAGGGAGGCGGCCAGATCGCTGGGACCCACGAACACGCCGTCGATCCCGTCCACCGCCGCGATGGCGCGCGCGTTCTCCACGCCCTCGCCGGTCTCGACTTGAACGAAGACCGACACGTGCTCGGCAGCGTTCTCCAGGTACCCCGGGACGCGGTTCCAGCGCGCCGACCGTGCCAGCGCGCTGCCCACGCCGCGGATCCCCTGCGGCGGGTACTGGGCCGCGGCCGCCACGGCTCGCGCCTGCTTCTCCGTGGAGACCATCGGCACCAGGATGTTCTGCGCTCCCAGGTCCAGGACCTGCTTGATGATGACCGGGTCCGCGGACGGCACCCGGACCACGGCCGTGACCGGATAGCCGGACACGGCATGCAGCTGGGACAGCACGGACTCAAGCCCGTTCGGCGCGTGCTCCATGTCGAGGAGAACCCAGTCCAGACCCGAACCGGCCATGACCTCGGCCATCACCGGTGAGCCGGAGCAGACCCAGCCGCCGAACAGCGGCCGCCCGGATTCCTGCAGACGGCGGCGCAGGGTGGGATTCAGAGGAAGCGGCATGAGATGGTTCCCAACGGTCCGTAGTCGCAGAGCACGCTGTCGCCTCGGGAGATCCAGACGGGCCGGGTGAAGGACCCGGCCAGGATGATCTCCCCGGCCTCCAGCCGGTCTCCATGGTGGTGGAGCTTGTTCGCCAGCCAGGCCACTCCACTGGCCGGATGGTTGAGGACTCCCGCGGAGACGCCGGTCTCCTCGATCGTCTCGTTGCGGTACAGCAGCGCGGACACCCAGCGCAGATCGACCGCGTCCGGCTGGGTGGGATTGCCGCCCAGGACCATGCCGCCGTAGGCCGCATTGTCGCTGATGGTGTCCACGATCGTGCGGCCCTCCAGCTCGATGTGGGAGTTCAGCACCTCCAGCGCCGGGGTCACGTACTCCGTGGCCCGCAGCACGTCCATGACCGTGCAGTGCGGCCCCTCCAGCGGTGCGTTGAGCACGAAGGCCAGTTCCACCTCGATCCGGACGTTCGAGTAGGCGTCGAATGGCAGCGTGGACCCGTTCTCCCAGACGGTGTCATCGAACATCACTCCGTAGTCCGGTTCCGTGATGCCGGTGGCCTGCTGCATGGCCTTGGAGGTGAGGCCGATTTTGCGGCCCACCAGCCGGCGGCCCGCCGCCAGGTTCTTCTCCCGCCAGACGCGCTGGATGGCGTATGAATCGTCGATCGTCGCCTCGGGGTGGCGTGCGGTGATCCGGGGGATCACCGCACGGTCGCGTTCGGCGTCGGCGAGTTCCTGTGCGAGCCGGCTGATCGTCTTGTCGTCGAGCATGCCCTGCCTCCCTCTTCCGGTTCCGTCAGAGCTGGTTGCCCAGCTTGTACTCGCCCTGCTTCCACTCCGGCATGGCCTCTTCGTCATCCGGACGGGTGTAGGAGAAACCGTCCGCGCCGATGGTCACGGCCATCTCACTCGCATCCGTGCGCGCGACGACGGGCTGCGGCTTCCCGTCCAGGTCCAGGACGAGCGACGCCTCGGTGTACCAGCTGGGCACCACGGGGTTGCCCCACCAGTCGCGCCGCTGGTTGTCGTGCACATCCCAGGTGATGACCGGGTTGTCCGGATCGCCCGTGTAGTAGTCCTGAGTGTAGATCTCCACGCGGTGCCCGTCGGGGTCACGCAGGTACAGGTAGAAGGCGTTGGACACCCCGTGGCGGCCCGGTCCGCGCTCGATCGCGTCACTGCGGCGCAGGGCCCCGAGCTTGTCGCAGATGGCCAGGATGTTGTGTTTCTCGTGCGTGGCGAAGGCGACGTGGTGCATCCGGGGTCCGTCGCCACCCGTGGCCGCCGTGTCGTGCACGGTCGGCTTGCGGCGCATCCACGCGGCGTACACCACGCCGTCCTCGTCCTGGATGTCCTCGGTGACCCGGAATCCCAGATCCTGGTAGTGCCGCACGGCACGGGGCACGTCCGGCGTGACCTGGTTGAAGTGGTCCAGCCGGACCAGCTCGCCCGGCGTCTGGAGGTCGTAGCGCCAGGACAGCCGCTCCACGTGGTCGGTCTGGTGGAAGAACTCATACGGGAAACCCAGCGGATCCTCCACCCGCACCGAGTCGCCGATGCCCTTGACGAAGCCCTCCGGGCGGCGCTCCACCCGGCAGCCGAGCTCCGTGTAGAACGCGACGGCCCGGTCCAGGTCCTCCGGGGTCCGCACCCGGTAGGAGAAAGCGGCGACGGCGGCCACGGGTCCCTTGCGCAGCACCAGATTGTGGTGGATGAACTCCTCCGTGGAGCGCAGGTAGATCGCGTCCTCGTCCTCCTCGGTCACATGCAGACCGAGGACGTCCACGTAGAAGACCCGTGACGCGGCCAGGTCCGTCACCACGAGGTCCATGTACGCGCAGCGGAGGATGTCCGGTGCGGGGGAGGTGGGCGTGGCCACCGGATCCGTGGCGTGGATCGGGGCCTCTTGGCTCACATAGAAGCCGGAGGAGGTGAGGGTGCGGTCTTCCAGATGCGTCATGTCATGCGTCCTTGCGTGAGATGGGGCGGCTTGCTCGGGCTCGTCAGGCTTTGCCGAAGGTCGGGTTGTGGACCTTGCCGAGCGTGATGTGAACCGCCTGCTGGTCGGTGTAGAAGTCGATCGAGCGGTAGCCGCCCTCGTGGCCCAGCCCGGAGGCCTTGACGCCGCCGAACGGGGTGCGCAGATCCCGCACGTTGTTCGAGTTCAGCCAGACCATGCCGGCTTCGACGGCCTGGGAGAAGTTGTGGGCGCGCTTCAGGTCATTGGTCCACACATAGGCGGCCAGGCCGTACTTGGTGTCGTTGGCCAGTGCGAGAGCCTCTTCCTCCGTGTCGAAGGGGGTGATGGCCACGACCGGGCCGAAGATCTCCTCCTGGAAGATCCGGGCGTCCGGCGCGACGTCGGCGAACACCGTGGGCGCCACGAAGTTGCCGAAAGCGAAGCCTTTGGGCTGCCCGCCGCCGGCCACCAGGCGTCCCTCGCCCTTGCCGATCTCGATGTAACCCATGACCTTTTCGAAATGCTCGGGGTGCACCAGCGCACCGACCTCGGTGGCCGGATCGTGCGGGTAGCCGACCTTGACCCGCTGGGCCTGGGCGGCGTAGCGCTCCACGAATTCGTCGTAGATCCCACGCTGGACCAGGATGCGGGAGCCGGCCGTGCAGCGCTCGCCGTTGAGGGAGAAGACCCCGAAGATCGTGGCGTCGATCGCGGCGTCCAGGTCGGCGTCGTCGAACACCACGGCCGGGCTCTTGCCGCCCAGTTCCATGGAGAGGCCCTTCAGGAAGGGGGCTGCGTTGCCGAAGATGATCTGGCCGGTGCGGCTCTCGCCGGTGAAGGAGATCAGGGGCACGTCCGGGTGCTTGACCAGCGCATCCCCGGCGTCTTCGCCGAGGCCGTTGACGAGGTTGAAGACGCCCTTCGGCAGACCGGCCTCCTCGAAGATCCCGGCCCAGAGCGAGGCGGAGAGCGGGGTGAACTCGGCCGGCTTGAGCACCACGGTGTTGCCGGTGGCCAGGGCGGGGCCCAGCTTCCAGCTCTCCAGCATGAACGGGGTGTTCCACGGCGTGATGAGCCCGGCGACGCCGATCGGCTTGCGGTTCACGTAGTTGATCTGGCGTCCCGGGACCTTGAAGGTGTCGTCCGCCTGGGCCACGATCAGGTCCGCGAAGAAACGGAAGTTCTCTGCCGCCCGCCGGGCCTGGCCCAGCGCCTGCGTGATGGGGAGCCCGGAGTCGAAGGACTCCAGCTCGGCCAGCCGCTGGTCCCGGGACTCGACGATGTCCGCGATGCGGTGCAGGATCCGGGAGCGCTCGCGGGGGAGCATGCGGGGCCAGGGGCCCTCGGTGAAGGCGCGGCGGGCCGCCTCGACGGCGCGCTCGATGTCCGCCTTCTTCCCCGCGGCGGCCTTGACGTAGACCTCGTTGGAGACGGGTTCGAGGACGTCGAACGTGTCCCCGTCGAGGGAGTCGACGAACTCGCCGTCGATGTAGTGCCGGATGCGATCGGGGAGATCCGCGGGGACGTGCCGCTGATCGAGGGCGGGTGAAGTCATGCTCTCCTCCAAGGATGTGATCGTGGCACCCGGATGGGTGCTCAGGCGGTGGGCCCGTCGCCGGGGTGGCGCTGGGCGAGGTAGGCGTTCATCGTGGCCCAGCGGTGGTTGCGGGCGGCCATCTCGATGTCGAGCGGGTCGGCGCCGCTCCGGATGAGTTCGATGATGCGGTCATGCTCCTCCACCGATTCGCGGGCACGGCCGGGGATGAAGGAGAAGGTGGAGTCGCGGACTCCGGCCATGCGGGCCCAGCCCCGGTGGACCAGGTCCAGGATGTGAGGGTTCGGGCACGGTTCGAACAGCACGGTGTGGAACTGCTGGTTCACCACCGTGAAGAGGTGCGGGTCGAAGTCGTCCAGGAGCCGGCGCAGGCGTTCGTTCATCTCGGCGGCGCGGTCCAGGTCCGCCGGGGCGAGACGCGGTGCGGACAGCGAGGTGGCGACGCCCTCCACGACCCCCAGGGTCTGCATGGTGTGGACGTACTCCTGCTCGTCCACCAGGGTCACCCGGGCGCCGACGTTGCGTTCGAACTCCACGAGCCCCTCGGCCTCCAGCCGCCGGACGGCCTCACGGACGGGGACCACGCTCATGTCCAGGGAGGAGGCGATGGAACCGAGCACCAGCCGGTAACCGGGCCCGAACTCGTGGCGCGCGATGCGCTCGCGGATCCACTCGTAGGCGATCTGGGACTTGCTGAGGGAGGTGACGGTGCTGCTCATGACCTCATTCTCCCGTTCCGCGGTCGGCCTCGAAGCGTGCCCGCCACTCGGCATTCAGCGGGAACAGGCCGTCCACGGGATGTCCGGCGGCCACCTGCCGCGCGATCCAGGCGTCCTCGGCCTCCTGGGCCAGGGCGGCGTCAGCCACCTCTTCGGCGAGCGACGGCGGCAGGACGATCACGCCGTCGTCGTCGCCGACGATGATGTCCCCGGGCTGCACGGTGGCGCCGCCGCAGGAGATGGTGAGGTCGCTGTCCCAGGGCACGTGCTTGCGCCCGAGCACCGCGGGGTGGGGGCCCTGGCTGAAGACCGGAAGGCCGGTCTCCGCCACGGTGACGTAATCCCGCACGCCGCCGTCGGTCACGACGCCGGCCGCTCCGCGGACCTGGGCCCGGAGCGCGAGCACATCCCCGAGAGTGCCGGAGCCACGCTCGCCGCGGGCCTCGATGACGATCACCTCACCTTCGGCGACGGTGTCGAAAACGCGCTTCTGGGCGTTGAAGCCGCCGCCGTGGCTGCGGAAGAGGTCCTCGCGGTTCGGGACGAAGCGCAGCGTCTTCGCCGTGCCCACCATCTTGGTGCCGGGCACCGAGGGCCGCACGCCGTCGATCGCGACATTGTCGAGGCCGCGCTTGCGCAGCTGCTGAGACAGGCCCGCCACCGGGGTCTCCAGCAGTTTGGCTCGCAGCTCGGGGGAGAGCGCGGGGCCTGGCTCGCCGAGACCGGCGGCCTCGCGGGACCCCCAGGCCTCCTCGCGCTGGTGGTCGTCCACGGAGGGGAGTGAGCCGAGTGCGGGGTCGAAGGCGCCGGGGCCTTCGACGACGTGGGAGACGAGGCGTCCGCTGGACGGCGCGCCGTCGACAGTGGGCGCGTCCACCTCGATCTCCACGACATCGCCGGGCACGGCCACGGATGACCCGGCCGGGGTGCCGGTGAGGATCAGATCCCCGGTTTCGAGCGTGAGGTGCTGCGAGAGATCGGCGATGAGCTGCGCGAACGGGAAGATCATGGCGCCCGAGCCGTCGTCCTGGACCAGCTCGCCATTGCGCCAGGCCCTGACCCGGAGGGCGGCGGGCTCCACGGCGCGGGCGTCGATGAGCCCGGGGCCCACGGGCGTGTAGCCGTCCCGGCTCTTGTTGCGGAGGTTGGAGCCCTTGTCATTGGCCCGGAGGTCGTACAGGCCCCAGTCGTTGGAGGCGGTGACCCAGGCGACGTGACCCCACGCCTGCTCCACGGGGACGTTGCGCGCCGCCTCGCCGATCACCAGGGCGATCTCGCCTTCGAAGGCCAGCAGCTCGGTGCCGGCGGGGCGCTCCACACTGCTGCCGGAGGCCGCCAGGGAACTGGAGGGCTTGAGGAAGTAGGAGGGGGCGGCGGGCGTCCGGCCACGCTGCGCGGCGCGCGAGGCATAGCTCAGGTGGACGGCGATGATCTTGCCGGGGGTCACCTGAAGTGGCGTGGAATCCTTGGTCGGCACGGGGGTCCCTTCGCTCGCTGACTGGGGTCGTACACCAGATCATATACGATCTGAGCGCCGAAACAAGGGGGTTGTCAGGTCATATCTGAAATCGTATATTTTCTGGAGCAATGCGATGGTGCATCGCCCCGACTCGCACCCTGGAGCGCCAGATGAACGAGAAACCCCCTGTCCTCACCCGCCCGGAAGCGTCCATGACGGACCGCCGGAGGGTCCTCTTCGCCACCGTCGTCGGGACCACCGTCGAGTGGTACGACTACTTCATTTACGCCTCCGCCGCGGGGCTCGTCTTCGGGCAGCTGTTCTTCGAACCCGCCGGCAAGGGGATCGGGACCATCCTGGCCTTCCTCACGGTGGGCATCAGCTTCCTCTTCCGCCCGCTCGGCGCGTTCCTGGCCGGTCACTTCGGTGACAAGTACGGACGGCGGATCGTCCTGGTGGTGACCCTGATCCTCATGGGCGCCTCGACCGTGCTCATCGGCCTGCTCCCGGGGTACGCGCAGGCCGGGATGCTGGCGCCGGTGCTCCTGATCGTCCTGCGGATCCTGCAAGGGATCTCGGCCGGTGGCGAGTGGGGCGGCGCGGTGCTCATGGCCGTGGAGCACGCCCCGCGCGATCGCCGGGGGCTCTACGGGGCCATGCCGCAGATCGGCGTGCCGATCGGGCTCCTCCTGGCGAGCGCCATGCTCGCGATCATGAACGCGCTCTTCCCGGGCGAGGCCTTCCTCACCTGGGGCTGGCGCATTCCGTTCCTCTTCTCCGTGGTCCTGATCCTGGTGGGGTACTGGGTGCGGCGCCGGGTGGAGGAGAGTCCGGTCTTCACCGAGATCGCCGCGCGCAAGGAACAGACCGGGATGCCGGTGGTGCGGCTGTTCGCCCGGTACACCCCGCTGGTCCTCCTGGCCGCCCTGGTGTTCGCCGGGAACAACGCCGCGGGCTACATGACCACCGGTGGCTATGTGCAGAACTACGCCACCAATCCGGACGGGCCTGTCGGCCTGGACCGCGGCTCGGTGCTCTGGGCCGTCACGGCGTCCTCGGTGAGCTGGCTCGTGTCCACTTTCGTGGCGGGCTGGCTGAGCGACCGGATCGGGCGGAGGAACACCTACCTGATCGGCTGGGTCCTGCAGGGCTCCGCCGTGCTGGCCCTGTTCCCGCTGGTCAACACCGGGGAACCCGGCCTGCTCGCGCTGGGGCTCATCCTGCTCACGCTCGGCCTCGGGTTCACGTACGGGCCGCAGTCCGCCTGGTATTCGGAGATGTTCCCCGCCTCGGTGCGTTTCTCGGGCGTCTCCATCTCCTATGCCATCGGCGCGATCGTGGGCGGCGCTTTCGCCCCGACCATCGCCGCGTGGCTCCAGCAGACCACCGGAACCTCGCAGTCCGTCACCTGGTATCTCCTGGCGATGACGGTGGTGGGACTGCTCGCCACCCTCCTGCTGCGGGACCGGCGGGGCTTCGACCTCAGCCCGGCAGCGGAGGACGAGCAGTCGCGCGGTGTCTACGCCTGGCAGCGGTGAGGCGAGCGCCGTCGTTCAGTCTGCGAATTCTCCGGTGAGAACCCTGAGGATTCCCGAGAAACCGCAGACTGAACGACGACGGCGGCCGGGCGCCTCAGCTGTTCACCCGGATGACCTCGTGCTGATACGGCGCGATCACCGAGCGTGAGATCCGCAGGTCGAGCAGCAGGAAGGGCCGCTCTCCCGCCGGACGGGAAGCCCACTCGACCAGCCGGTCCAGATCCTCGAGCCGCCGCACGATCACGCCCTCGGCGCCCACGGACCGGCCCAGAGCGGCGAAGTCCACATCCGGGATGAGCATGGGGTCCTCAGCCAGGCCCTTGAGCCCGTAGAGGTTGACTTCGGCGCCGTACGCGCCGTCGTTCCACACCACGCAGAGTCCTCGTCCGCCGGCGGTCCGGACCGCCGTCTCCAGATCGGACAGCGCCATGAGCCCGCCGCCGTCGCCCGTGGTCAGAACGATCGTGGCGTCCGGGTCCGCCTGGGCTGCGCCCGCGACGCTCGGGAAGCCCAGCCCGATCGACTGATAGGCGGTCCCGATCATGATCATGCGGGACGGAGAGGCCACCGGCCAGAACATGTTGGCCCAGGCGATGAAGTGCCCGCCGTCGCTGACCACGATCCGGTCCTCCGGCAGCAGTTCGGCGATCCGGGCCGCCACCAGGCGGGGATCCAGCCGTCCGTCGGCCAGGTCCGGCTCTCCCGGTTCCTGCTCGCGGAGTGCGGCGACGTCCAGGGTCTCCCGCCATCCGGAAGGCCGGGATCCGTCCAGCGCCGTGGTGAGCGCTTCGGCGATCAGCCGGGCGTCGCCCTGCAGGTAGTCGCCCACCCGGGGATGCGTGGCGGCGGGGGCGATGTCCACCTGCACCACGCGGGTCCCGGGGGAGAAGAGCTCGCCGAACCGCATGGTGAAGGGATTCAGCGACGCCCCGAACACGATCGCGACGTCGGCCTCCCGGATGAGCTCCATGGCCCCGGGTGCTCCGAAGCCGCCGGTCACGCCGAGGTCGTAGCGCTCGTCCGGGAAGAGCCCGCGGCCGAGCGCGCTGGAGGCGGTGACGGCTCCGGTGGCCTCCGCGAGTGCCCCGAGCGCGGGGCCGGCGCCCGCCAGGTGCGCTCCGCGTCCGGCGAGCAGGAATGGCCGTTCCGCGTGGGCGAGCGTCTCGGCCACGCGGGCGATGGCGGCCTGGGTGAAGGGTGCGGGTTCGACGGCCTGCGGAAGGCGGAGTGGGGGAGTCGCCGGGACCTCGCCGGCTTCCAGCGTGGGCACGTCGTAGGGGATGGCGAGCACCACCGGCACCCGGTAGGCGAGGGCGTGTTCGATCGCGATGATGGTGCTCGCGGCGGCGTCGAGGCGTCCGGCGGTGTAGGTGCGGACTCCCACGGCGGAGGCGAGGGCGATCTGGTCCACGCCCCAGGGGCGCGGCCCGGAGGTCGGCTCGTCCCCGACGATCAGCACCAGCGGGATACGGGCCTGGGCCGATTCCGCCAGCGCGGTGAGGGTGTTGGTGAAGCCGGCGCCGTAGGTCGTGGTGGCTGCGGCGATGCGGCCGGACGCCCGGTAGTGGGCATCCGCGGCCACCACCGCGCCGGCCTCGTGACGCACGGCGGTGAAGGCGGCGTCGGTATCGCGCAGGATCGCGTCCAGGAAGTAGGCGTTCCCGTTGCCCATCAGGCCGAAGACCTGGTCGATGTGCCGGGAGAGTGCGATGGCGACGTGCTGGGAGACAGTGGGCATGATCGTGCCTTTCGAGACATGACGGAGACATGGATTCCGTATGTGTCTCGCGCGTGCTGTCCGCACGGCTTCGTGCCCCTTTTTCGGGCACCGGGCACGGTAGCCCCGTGGGGCGGGCTGTGCCGGACGTCACATATCATACCGAAGATTCAGGATCGTATACGTTCTCTTGTCGAGCCTCCGCGGGACGGCTATGCTCACATCATTCGATAAAGGAATTTGGAATTCGATTATCGAACTTTGACGATCGGCGACGCCCGTCACCACACAGCGACGTGAGGAGATCCACCGTGCAGTTCCACCATCATGGGTACGTTTCCGGCGATCCGCGGGTCCAGCCTGCCGACGGCGTCGGGCTGGACCGTCCGGACGAACTGCCGGACGAGATGGACGTCCTCATCGTCGGCACGGGCCCGGCGGGGATCACGCTCGCGGCGCAGCTGTCCCAGTTCGCGGACGTCACCACCCGCATCATCGAGCGCCGCCCGGGCCGCCTGGAGGTGGGCCAGGCAGACGGGATCCAGGCTCGCAGCGTCGAGACGTTCCAGGCCTTCGGTTTCGCCAACCGGATCACGGAAGAGGCGTACCGCATCACCGAGATGGCCTTCTGGAAGCCGGACCCCGAGAAGCCGGGCGACATCATCCGCACCGCGGTGGCTCCGGACGACCCCAGCGGAGTCAGCGAATTCCCGCACCTGATCGTCAACCAGGCCCGGGTACAGGACTACTTCCTCGAATTCATGAAGAACTCGCCCACGCGCAACCGGCCGGACTACGGCTGGGAGTTCGTCGGTCTTGAGATCGACCACGACGGCGGCGAGCACCCGGTCGCCGTCTCCCTGCGGCGCACGGCCGGTGAAGACGAAGGGACCGAGCGGGTGGTCCGGGCCAAGTTCGTGGTGGGCGGCGACGGCGCCCGGAGCAAGGTGCGGGAGGCCATCGGGCGCAAGCCCGTGGGAGACCAGGCATTCCATGCCTGGGGCGTCATGGACGTGCTGGCCGACACCGACTTCCCGGACATCCGCCGCAAATGCGCCATCCAGTCGCACGACGGCGGCAGCATCCTTCACATTCCGCGCGAAGGGAATCATCTCTTCCGCATGTACGTGGACCTCGGCGAAGTGCCGCACGACGACTCGGGCAAGGTCCGTCTGACCAGCCAGGAGGAGGTCGAACGCCGCGCCAACCAGATCCTGCACCCCTACACCCTGTCCGTCCGGCACGTCGCCTGGCGGAGTGTGTACGAGGTGGGGCACCGCGTGACGGACCGCTTCGACGACGTCCCCGCCGAGGAGGCCGGCGTCCGCACGCCGCGGGTGTTCATCATGGGGGATGCGTGCCACACGCACAGCGCCAAGGCCGGGCAGGGAATGAATGTCTCCATCCAGGACGGCTTCAACCTGGGCTGGAAGCTCGGTCACGTCCTGGAGGGCCGGGCTCCGCTCTCCCTGCTCGACACCTACTCCGCCGAGCGCCAGGTGGTGGCGCAGAACCTCATCGACTTCGACAAGGAATGGTCCAGCCTCATGGCGGCCCGGCCGGACGAGATGGCCGACCCCGCTGAACTCGAGCGCTTCTACGTCCAGACCGCCGAGTTCCCGGCCGGGTTCATGACCGAGTACGCCCCGTCCCTGATCGTCGGCTCACGGGAGCACCAGGATCTGGCCGAGGGCTTCCCGCTCGGCAAACGGTTCAAGTCCCATGCGGTCACCCGGGTGTGCGACGGCAATCCGGTGCATCTGGGCCACCACGCCCGGGCCGATGGCCGATGGCGTGTCTACGTCTTCGCCGGGCGTGACGGCCTGGACCCGGCGTCCGGGACGGCCGCGCTGGGAGCTTGGCTCGCGGAGTCCCCGGACTCGCCTCTGGCCACCACTCCGGCGGGCCTCGACCGGGATGCCTGGTTCGACGCCAAGGTGATCTACCAGCAGCCGCACCTGGACATCGACATCACCTCCGTGCCGGAGGTCTTCCTGCCCCGCACGGGACCGTTCCAGGTCGTCGATTATGAGAAGGTCTACGCGGCGGACCCCGGGGATGACATCTTCGACGCCAGGGGCATCGATCGGGACGGCGTCGTCGTGGTGGTGCGGCCGGACCAGTACGTCGCCCAGGTGCTGCCGCTCGCGGCCCGGGAGGAGCTGGCCGGGTTCTTCGCGGAGGCGACCCTGAGGGCGCCCCGCGCCTGACGGCGTCGGCGGTCGTCAGGCCCCGTAGGCGCGCGTGATCTTCCCGCCGGCTGCCGTGAGCCGTTCGGCGATCCGTTCCTCGTCGTGGGGGAGCGAGACGTGGATGACCGCGATCGAGGCGGGCGGCTGGCCCGGGAGCGTGAGCGGGACCGCCACGGACCAGAGGGAGGGGACCACCTCGTCGTGACTGAGCGCATAGCCGCGACGGCGGCTGAGGGCGATCTCGTCCCGGAGCGGCTCGTCGACGTCGTCCGGCCATGCCTCCGCCGGGAGGGACAGGAGGATGGCCTTCCCGGGGCCGCCGCGCGTGATCGGGTGGCGGTGGCCCGGCCGGTAGGAGACCACGGCCACCGTCTGCCGCGGAGAGGCGCTGATCAGGGTGACCGCCTCCTCGTGGTCCAGCTGGACGGCCAGAAGGCACGTCATCCCGAGTTCATTGGCGACGGCGTTGAGCTCCGGCAACGCCGCCTGTTGCAGATCCCGTGACACCCCGGCGGCCAGGGCCGCCAGGCCGGCGCCGAGGAGGAGCCGTCCGGAGGCGTCCCGGGAGACCAGACCGTGGCTCTCCAGGGTGACGAGGAGCCGGTACGCGACGGACCGGTGGACCCCCAGTGATTCGGCGAGCTCCGCGATGGTCGGAGGCTGTTCCGACGCGGCGATGATCTCCAGCAGGCGGATACCGCGGCTGAGGGTCTGAGATCCCGGCGTACTCGTAGCGCTCACATGTTCGATAGTAGAACAGCGGTCGCCTGAGAGCGGTCAGCGGATGATGGTGTGGGCCTGGGTGCGGGCCAGGTCGATGTCCCGGCGGACCGCCTCGGCCTCCTTCCGGGCCCGGTGCTCCAGCTCCAGCCGGTCGCGGAGGCGATCCAGTTCGCACGGGGAGAGCGGCCGCGGCACAGGGCGCCGGGGGAGGAGGCGGGCGAGGGACGGGAGCAGGCGGCGGCGGAGGGACGGGCTGACGGGGAGGGGTGAGGTGAACATGTCCCCAGTGTTCGCCGGTCGTTCCGTGCGGTCCTCGATTCGGCCCACGCCGAATCATCGATGCCGACGGACCTCCGGTATTAGTCTCAAGCCATGTTGCTGCAGCTGACCCCGGCGGACCTGACCCGGATCCGATTCTGCGTCTCGCCCTGGTGGGAGGCGGTCACCTCGGTGCTGACACTCGCCAAGGGCGTTCCCATGCACCGCCGGTGGATCACGGAGTCCAAGGAGGTCCTGACCGCGAGTCCCGGGGCGGCGAGGAAATGGGAGGTGCTCCGGGCATTCATCACGGCCAACGGGCACATCCTGGACGGACTGACTCCCACCCCGTCCCGGGATGAGAGCTTCCAGGACAGCAAGGACCGGGTGCTGAATCAGGACGCGGACCTGTTGCTCCACGACATGCGGATCATCCGATCAGTGGCGGACCACCAGGCCGCTCCGGCCATTCTGGATGCCTTCGAAGCCGATCCTCACCGGGTGACGGAGGAACTGTGTGACGCCGTCGAATGGATCTGGAAGCTCGCCGTCGAGCCGCATTGGGAACGCATCCACGCACTTCAGGTGGCCGACATCGACTACAGGCTCCGCTTGCTCTCCCGCGGTGGACTGGACGAGGTGCTCAAGACCCTCCACCCCCAGGTGCTGCGTGTGGACGAAGGGCTCGATTTCGTGGGCAAGAGCTGCGACGTCTTCTCCGGCACAGGCTGTGAAACCACTTTCGACGCGGCAGGACCGGGCCTGATCCTGATCCCGTGCGTCTTCGCCTGGCCGGGCACAGTGCTCCTCAACGCGCGTCCCTATACACCGACCGTGAGTTACGCCCCGCGTGGTGTGGGTTCGCTCTGGGAAGCGTGCGACGGCGGCCGTGACGACTGCGCACTGTCCGATCTCATGGGCGGCACCCGGGCCGCCGTGCTGGCTCAGCTGGACATCCCCATGACCACCAAACATCTTTCACGGCACCTGGACATCTCGCCCGCCACGGTCAGCGAACATCTCAAGGTGCTTGCGGGCGCGCGCTTGCTGGAGGCGTACCGGCGGGGGCGAGAGGTCTTCTATCGCCGGACGTCCTTGGCGGATGAACTCCTGAAGGCCTGATGCGGCCGGGCCGGGTCCGAGGGCTGCCGGCCGGCGTCGGTGCGGCCTGGTCCCACCTTGCAGTCCTTCCGCGGCCGGCGACCGCACCCTAGGCTGGTGACGTGAGCCTCCTCGATGACCCCTTCGACCACACCGAGACCAAGGACGGGACGATCCTGATCCGCCGTGGCGGGCGGCTGGTGGTGACGGTGGCCGGACGCCGGGCTCAGGAACTCGCCGCCCGCCTCGGCCGGGCGGATGACGCAGGGCGGCAGCAGCTCCTGGCCCGGGCCACGGGCAACTACCGCCGAGGGAACGAACGGGGTGCTCAGGGATGAGCCGGGCCGCCCGCCTCGAAGCGCTGCATCTGAGCCCCGTGCATGGTTTCTCCAAGGAGACCGTGGATTCGCTCCGCCTCCTGGAAGGCCAGGGCGTCGAGGGGGATGCCCATTGCGGCGTGACCGTCCAGCACCGCTCCCGGGTGGCTGCGGATCCCTCCCAGCCGAACCTTCGCCAAGTGCACCTGATTCATGCCGAACTCTTCGATGCGCTGAGTGCTGCGGGCTTCACGGTGCGCCCGGGTGAACTGGGCGAGAACCTGACCACCAGGGGAGTGGATCTGCTCTCCCTGCCGGTCGGTTCCCGGCTGGTCATGGGTGAGGCCGTGGTCACGGTGACCGGCCTGCGGAACCCCTGTCAGCAGATCAACGGCTTCCAGGCAGGGCTCCTCAAGCAGGTTCTGAAGGTGGATCCGGATGGCCGTCCGCTCCGCCTCGCGGGGGTGATGGGCATCGTGTCGCGAGGCGGGATGCTGACCACGGGAGATGTCATCGAGGTGCTGCTTCCGGAGGGGGAGCACTTCCCCTTGACCAGGGTCTGACCGGTTCCAGGGCTCTGAACTGCGCTTTCGACAAGGAGCGGGAAGAGCCGTGGAGGCGGAGCATCACCGGGACGCATTGCGTCATTCGAGGTGACAATCAAGTCAACTGACTTTGCGGGCGTAACAAAGGCGCGGTCTGAGGATCACGGTTTGGCAACGGATGCCCACTGGGTGGACAAAATCAAGCTAAGCTTTCACGTTATGTAGGCCAAGTCACACCTGTGTGTCCTGGACCTCGTTCATGGGAATCCGCGAGATTCCCCATCTCTACTCAGGAACTCCAAAGGAGGCGGAATGCGTTTCTCGCGCACTTCCAAGGCACTGGGCCTGGCGGTCATCGCTGCATTGGCTCTGTCGGCGTGTGGCGGCGGCAGCACCAATGGTGGCGGCTCCACCGGCGGCGATGCGGATCCGAAGGGCATCGTGCGGGCTTACAGCAACGAGCCGCAGAACCCGTTGCTCCCCGGCCAGACCAACGAGGTCTTCGGTGGCCGCGTGGTTGATCTGCTGTTCGCGGGTCTCGTCAGCTACGACAGCAGCGGCAAGACCGTGAACGAGCTGGCCGACTCGATCGAGTCCTCCGACTCGCAGAACTACACCATCAAGATCAAGTCGGGTCAGAAGTTCACCAATGGTGAAGCGATCACGGCCAAGACCTTCGTGGACTCCTGGAACTTCGAGGCGCTGAGCACCAACGGTCAGTCCAACGGCAGCTTCTTCAGCTCGCTCGAAGGCTACGACGCGGTCTCCGCCACCACCGGCACCGGCGACAACGCCAAGCCCGCCCCGAAGGCTCAGACCATGTCCGGTCTGAAGGTCGTCGATGACACCACCTTCACCGTCAAGCTGAAGCAGCCGGAGTCCGACTGGACCCAGCGCCTCGGATACACCGTCTTCTTCCCGCTTCCCTCGGAGGCGATGAAGGATCCCAAGAAGTTCGGCCAGAACCCCATCGGCAACGGCCCGTACAAGATGGCCGGCGCCGACGCTTGGCAGCATGACAAGCAGATCGCCCTCGTCAAGAACGATGACTACAAGGGCCCGCGTGAAGCCAAGAACGGCGGCGTGACCTTCGCGTTCTACACGAACTCCGATGCCGCCTACACGGACATCCAGGGCAACAGCCTGGACGTGCTGGACGTCATCCCGTCCACCGCTCTGGCCACCTTCCAGCAGGACCTCGACGGCCGCGCGGCGAACAAGCCCAGCGCCCTCAACGGCACGCTGAACATCCCGGTCTACCTGCCGGACTTCCAGGGTGAGGCCGGTTCGCTCCGACGCCAGGCCATCTCCCACGCGATCGACCGTGCCCAGATCACCAAGGTGATCTTCCACGACACCCGCACGCCGGCCAAGGAATTCACCGTTCCGTCCATGCTCGGCTATGACGCGAACATCCCGGGCAGCGATGTCTTGAACTTTGACGCCGCCAAGGCCAAGGATCTGTGGGCCCAGGCCGACAAGATCAAGCCGTGGGATTCCTCCAAGTCCTTCACCATCGCGTACAACACCGATGGCGGAAACAAGGAATGGGTCGACGCCGTCGCCAACCAGCTGAAGAACAACCTGGGCATCAAGGCTGAAGGCAAGCCGTACCCCAAGTTCGCCACCATGCTGGACGACCGTCTGAACCGCAAGCTGACCGGCGCCGTCCGTGCCGGCTGGCAGGCCGACTACCCGTCGATCTACAACTTCCTGGAGCCGACCCTCGGCACCAACGGCAGCTCCAACTACGAGAAGTACTCGAACCCCGAGTTCGACAAGCTGCTCCTCGAAGGCGAAGCCGCCAAGACCCCCGAAGATGGCGCCAAGATCTTCAACAAGGCTCAGGAGATCCTGTTCAAGGATCTCCCGAACATCCCGCTGTGGTCCCAGAACCAGCCCATCGGCTGGAGCACCAGCGTGAACAACGTTGAGACCGACTGGCACGGCGTGATCGAGTACTACAAGGTCACCAAGAACAAGTAGGAATCCATCATCTGATGTAGTCCAACGCCGCGAGCGAGCGTAACCTGACTGCTGTTGTCTGGTTACGCTCGCTTGTTGGCGTTCATCTACGGAGAACCCCTCATATGAAAAACACGACTTCGATCAAGTTCAGGTGGCGCTCATGCTCCGTTATCTAGGACGACGCCTCCTGCAGGTCATCCCCGTATTCTTCGGCGTGACGCTGCTCGTCTACGCCATGGTCTTCGCGGTCCCCGGTGATCCCATCCGCGCCATGTTCGGGGACAAGCAGCCCTCAGACGCCGTCATCAACGCGCTGCGTGCGCAGTACAACCTCGATCAGCCCTTCTTCGTCCAGTACTTCCTGTTCCTGAAGAACCTGCTCTCCTTCAACCTCGGGGTGGACTTCACCGGTCGCCCCATCGCCGACATCCTCGCCCAGATCTACCCGGTGACCGCCCAGCTGGCCATCATGGCCTTGGTGATCGAAGCCGTCTTCGGCATCGTCGCGGGCCTCATCGCCGGCCTCAACAAGGGAAAGGTCTTCGACGCGACGCTGCTGGTCTTCTCCCTGCTGCTGATCTCCGTTCCGACCTTCGTCATCGGCTTCGTCCTGCAGCTGGTGATCGGTCTGCAACTCGGCTGGGCGCGGCCCACCGTGGGTTCGTCGGTGGACTTCAACTCGCTGATTCTGCCGGCCATCGTGCTTGCTTCCGTCTCCTTCGCCTATGTCCTGCGTTTGACCAGGACCTCCGTGGCGGAGGGTATGGACGCCGACTATGTCCGGACGGCCACGGCCAAGGGCCTGTCCCGTGGCCGTGTCATCACCGTGCACGTGCTGCGCAACTCGCTCATCCCCGTGGTGACCTTCCTGGGTGCAGACCTGGGCAACCTCATGGGCGGCGCGATCGTCACCGAGGCCATCTTCAATGTGCCCGGTGTCGGCCAAAAGCTCTACAACTCCATCATCCGTGGTGAGGGGCCGACGATCGTGGCCATCGTGAGCCTCCTCGTCCTGGTCTTCGTCATCTCCAACCTGGTCGTCGACCTGCTGTACGCCTGGCTTGATCCGAGGATTCGCTATGACAAATAAGAAAAACTCGCGCGTGATCGAGCACTACGTCGCCCCGTTGGACGAGACGCCACTTGCGGCCGTCGACAGTTCGGTGGCGGACTCCGCCCCCAGTAGTCTGTGGAAGGAGGCCTGGGTCAATCTCCGGACCCGGCCGCTCTTCATCGTCTCGGCGGTGCTGATCCTTTTGATCGCCGTGGTCTCGATCTTCCCCCAGCTCTTCACCTCCCTTGACCCCAGCAAGCCGAACTTCTGTGATCTCGGTTCAGCCCTTCAGGGGCCGTCCGGTGCGCACTTCTTCGGCACCGATGGCCAGGGCTGTGACATCTATGCCAAGACCATCTATGGCGCACGTGCCTCGGTGTCCGTCGGCATCCTGACCACCATCTTCGTGGTCATCATCGGCGGAGCCCTGGGTGCCATTGCCGGCTTCTTCGGTGGCTGGGTGGATTCGGTGCTTGCCCGCCTGGGTGACATCTTCTTCGCCCTGCCTCTGGTGCTCGGTGCCCTGGTGGTCTTCCAGATGCCGCTCTTCCGTGAAAATAAGGGAATCCTCTCCGTGGTCGCGGTGCTGACTGTGCTCGGATGGCCGAACATCGCTCGCATCACCCGCGGCGCGGTTCTCTCGGTGCGGAACGCGGATTACATCACCGCCTCCACCGCACTGGGCGTCAGTAAGTGGGGCGCCCTCATCCGCCACGCAATTCCTAACTCGCTCGCGCCGATCATCGTGGTCGCCACCGTGAGCCTCGGAACCTTCATCGTGGCCGAGGCGACGCTGTCCTTCCTCGGTATCGGTCTCCCGCAAGAGCTGCTGTCCTGGGGCCAGGCCATTTCGGATGCTCGGACGCAGCTGAGGACCAACCCCTCGGTGCTCCTGTACCCGTCGGCAGCTCTTTGCATCACCGTGCTCAGCTTCATCATGCTCGGCGACGCCCTGCGGGACGCCCTTGACCCCAAAGCGAGGAAGAAGTGACTCCGGAGATCAACATGAATGAGGTGCCGAACACCTCCGGCGGACAGGAAGACCGTCCGCTCCTCGAGATCAAAGATCTGGAGATCGAATTCACCACCGCAGGCGGCACGGCCAAGGCCGTCCGCAAGGTCAACTTCACCGTGATGCCGGGCGAAACTGTGGCGATCGTGGGCGAGTCCGGTTCGGGCAAGTCCACCTCCGCCCTGGCCGCCATCGGACTGCTGGCCAAGAACGGTCGCGTGTCCGGTGGGCAGATCATCTTCGATGGTGAGGACATCACCCATGTGGATGAAAAGCGCATGGTCGAATTGCGGGGCAACTCCATCGGAATGGTTCCCCAGGACCCCATGTCCAACCTGAACCCGGTCTGGAAGATCGGATTCCAGGTCAAGGAGACGCTCAAGGCCAACGGCTTGCCGAGCGGACCCAAGGACGTGGCTGAGGCGCTGTCGAACGCGGGTCTCCCGGACGCCGAACGTCGTGCGAAGCAGTATCCGCACGAGTTCTCGGGTGGCATGCGCCAGCGTGCCCTCATCGCCATCGGCCTGTCCTGCCAGCCACGCCTCCTGATCGCCGATGAGCCCACCTCGGCTCTCGACGTGACGGTGCAGCGGCAGATCCTCGATCACTTGGAGAAGATGACCGAGGAGCTGGGCACCGCTGTCCTGCTCATCACGCACGATCTGGGTCTTGCCGCTGAGCGCGCCCAGAAGGTCGTCGTCATGTACAAGGGCCAGGTCGTGGAATCGGGTCCTGCGCTGGAGCTGCTGCGCAACCCGCAGCACCCCTATACCAAGCGTCTGGTCTCTGCGGCGCCGTCGCTTGCGTCACGCCGTATCCAGGTGGCGAAGGAAGCCGGTCTGGAATCCGAGGAGCTGCTCAGCGGTTCCGAGACGGTCCACGAGAAGGGCAAGCCGGATGCGGTGCTCAAGATCAAGGATCTGACCAAGGTCTTCAAGCTCCGGGAAGGTGCGTTCGGCCGTAAGACCGACTTCACCGCGGTGGACAAGGTCAGCTTCGAGGTCATGCGTGGCACCACCACGGCCGTGGTCGGTGAGTCCGGCTCGGGCAAGTCGACCGTGGCCCGTATGGTCCTGGGTCTCGAGACGCCCACGTCCGGCAACATCTCCTTCGACGGCGTCGACGTCAGCACCCTCAAGGGTGCGGATGCGCTCAAGTTCCGTCGTCGCGTGCAGCCGATCTTCCAGGACCCGTACGGGTCCCTGGATCCGATGTTCAACATCTTCCGCACCATCGAGGAACCTCTTCGGGTGCACAAGGTGGGGGACAAGGCGAGCCGTGAGAAGAAGGTCCGCGAGCTGCTCGACGCCGTGGCCCTTCCCGCCAGCATGATGCGGCGGTACCCGAATGAGCTCTCCGGCGGTCAGCGCCAGCGTGTGGCGATCGCCCGTGCTCTCGCGCTGGATCCCGAAGTGATCATCTGTGACGAGGCGGTGTCCGCTCTGGACGTGCTGGTTCAGGACCAGGTGCTGAACCTGCTCGCGAATCTGCAGTCCGATCTGGGTCTGACCTACCTCTTCATCACGCACGACCTCGCGGTGGTCCGCCAGATCGCCGACGACGTCTGCGTCATGGAGCGCGGAAAGCTCGTGGAGACCGGGACCACGGACAGTGTGTTCGAGAACCCGCAGCAGGAGTACACGCAGAAGCTGCTCGACGCCATCCCCGGCGCCCGGCTGCTCCTGCCGCCTGAGGTCGCCTGACGACCTGTACTGAGAACTCTGCACGGAGAATAAGGACAGGGTCCCACCGGAGACGGTGGGACCCTGTCCTTTTCTGATTCCGAATGTTCCCCAATTGTCCCCGTGCTCGTGTCGGGTGTCCGCGCCATGCAGACTGCGCGGCTGCATCACCCGCCGACCGCTCGGCGCGCCGGATCTTCTGGAACCTCAGCGGCCTTCCAGCACCTGGGACAGATGCTCCGCGAACACCGGGGTCAGGCGCCGGTGTCCGCTCGCCTTGAGGTGCACCCCGTCGGCCATCTCGTTCTCGAGTCCGTAGGCGGACACCCAGCCGCCGGGATCCACGAAGGGGATCCTGAGCTCTTCGGCGGTCCCCGCCAGGAGCGAGTCGACCACCAGCCGCCGCCCTCCGCCGTCGTGCGCCGAGCGGGAAAGCACCCCCACCATCACGATCCGGGAACCGGGATAACGGCGGTGCATCAGATACGCGAGCTGCCGGGCGTTCTGTGAAACCTGGGGGAGCGGCTTGCCCTGACCGGCGTCGTTGCCGCCGCCCTGGAACACGATCAGTTCAGGGGCGAACGGCGGAAGCTTCCACGCGCCCTGCTGGTACGACTGCAGGTAATTCGCGGCGCGGGGCCGGCTCGCGGCGTAGCCCGTGCCGCCGGCGCCCACCCAGGTGACCGAGTAGCCCAGACTGGCGAGCCCTCGCCGGGGCCAGGTCTCCTCGCCGGGAACCCCGGCGGCGCCCGCGGACTGGGAGTCGCCCACCAGCAGCGCGGTGCCCCGCCGGACCCCGTCCGGGCCCGTCAGCGCGACGACGGCGGTGCCCCGCCCGGCGCTCACCCCAGTCCCGGCCACCTGGCCGGGAGTGCTGTGGGCGGGAGAGAGGGGTGCCTTCTCGCTCACGACGAGTGAGCCCGCCACGAGGGCGAGTGCGGCTGCGGAGAGCGCGGCGCGGCGGAAGGCGATGTTCAAGGAGTTCCTCACAGGAGTCGGGACCTTGAACCAGTGTGGGGCCCGATGAAAGGGTTTGACCAGTCGTTGGGCGTATCGAAATGGTCACGTCTGGCCGGCTCCTCCACGCGGCTCCGGAGGGGCGACGTCGCCCGGGATTCCCGGCTTGTCCGACAGGCCTTGCCGCAACCGGTAGAATTGTCGTGGAAGGGCTGTGGTGTCCTCCCCCTGCTTTGTGCCCCGTCGCTGGACAAGTGATCCGCGGGCACGGAATTCACTGTCTTGTCGTCGTTGAAACGAGTCGAAAACCGCATGTCCGAAAACACTGCCTCGCGTTCTGATCTGCGCAATGTCGCAATCGTCGCCCACGTTGACCATGGCAAGACCACGCTCGTGGACGCCATGCTCCGCCAGACGAACTCCTTCGCCTCCCACGGCGAGGTCGAGGACCGCGTGATGGACTCTGGTGACCTTGAGCGTGAAAAGGGCATCACCATCCTGGCCAAGAACACCACGGTGGCCTACAACGGTCCCGCTTCCAATGGCGAGACCATCACCATCAACGTGATCGACACCCCGGGCCACGCCGACTTCGGTGGCGAGGTGGAGCGCGGTCTGTCCATGGTGGATGGCGTCGTGCTGCTGGTGGATGCCTCCGAGGGCCCGCTGCCGCAGACCCGCTTCGTGCTCCGCAAGGCACTGGCTGCTCATAAGCCCGTCATCCTCCTGGTCAACAAGACCGACCGTCCCGATGCCCGCATCGAAGAGGTCGTCCACGAGTCCATGGACCTCCTGCTCGGCCTGGCCTCCGACCTGGCCGACGAGGTTCCGGACCTGGACCTGGACAAGGTCCTCGAAGTCCCCGTGGTCTACGCCGCCGCCAAGGTCGGGCGCGCCTCCACCGAGCAGCCGGCCGACGGCACCGCTCCGGAGAACGAGGACCTGGAGCCGCTGTTCAAGACGATCATCGATCACATCCCCGCTCCGACGTACAACCCGGACGGCGTGCTGCAGGCTCACGTGACCAACCTGGACGCCTCCCCGTTCTTGGGCCGTCTGGCGCTGCTGCGCATCTACAACGGCACCCTCCGCAAGGGCCAGCAGGTCGCCTGGGCCCGTCAGGACGGCACCCTCAAGACCGTCAAGATCACCGAACTCCTGGCCACCAAGGCCCTGGAGCGCGTTCCGGCCGAGTCCGCCGGTCCGGGTGAGATCGTCGCCGTCGCAGGCATCGAGGACATCACCATCGGTGAGACCCTGACCGATCTGGAGAACCCGCAGCCGCTGCCGCTCATCAAGGTGGACGACCCGGCGATCTCCATGACCATCGGTATCAACACCTCCCCGCTGGCCGGCAAGGTCAAGGGCGCCAAGGTCACGGCCCGTCAGGTCAAGGACCGCCTGGACAAGGAGCTGATCGGTAACGTCTCCCTCCGTGTCCTGCCGACCGAGCGTCCGGACGCCTGGGAGGTCCAGGGCCGTGGTGAGCTCGCGCTGGCCATCCTGGTGGAGCAGATGCGCCGCGAAGGCTTCGAACTGACCGTGGGCAAGCCCCAGGTGGTCACCAAGACCATCGACGGCAAGATCCACGAGCCGATGGAACACATGACCATCGACGTGCCGGAGGAGTTCCTCGGCGCCGTCACGCAGCTCATGGCCGCCCGCAAGGGCCGCATGACCAACATGGCCAACCACGGCACCGGCTGGTGCCGCATGGAGTTCATCGTTCCGGCCCGTGGCCTGATCGGTTTCCGCACCAAGTTCCTCACGGACACCCGCGGCGCCGGCATCGCCTCCTCGATCGCCGAGGGTTACGAGCCGTGGGCCGGCCCCATCGAGTACCGCACCAACGGTTCCATGGTGGCCGACCGCGCCGGTGTGGTGACGCCGTTCGCCATGATCAACCTGCAGGAGCGCGGTTCCTTCTTCGTGAAGCCCACCTCCGAGGTCTACGAGGGCATGATCGTCGGCGAGAACTCCCGCGCCGACGACATGGACGTCAATATCACCAAGGAGAAGAAGCTCACCAACATGCGTGCGGCCTCCTCGGACTCCTTCGAGAACCTCACGCCCCCGCGTGAGCTGACCCTGGAGGAATCCCTCGAGTTCGCCCGCGAGGACGAGTGCGTGGAGATCACCCCCGAGGACATCCGCATCCGCAAGGTGATCCTGGACTCCAACGAGCGTCTCAAGGCCGCCAGGGCCCGCGCGCGCTCCTGATTCCAGCCTGACCTGGGCGCCGTGCGCCATGGGGAGTGATCCCCATGGCGCTGGAGCGGACGTCGCCAGACTCCGGGAGCTGTCCAGCACCATGGACAAGTCGGCGGAGCTGCTGAAATCGCGGAGCAAGAGCCTCCAGACCGAGATCATGAACTCGCCGTGGAAGGGCCAGGACGCGAGCCGGTTCCTGCAGAGCTGGAGCAGCGAGTACCAGCCGTTGCTGGAGAAGGCCATCAACGCCCTGCGCCAGAACGCCAAGACGCTGACCGCCCAGGCGAAGGAACAGGAGGAGGCCTCCAACTCCTCCGGATCCGCTGGCAGTGGCGGCCCGGGAACGGTCCAGAAACCGTCCCACGACGACCTCACCAAGGCCCTGGAGAACATCACGCACGCCACACCCGTGCAGCAGGCCGCCTGGTGGAACGGCCTCTCGGAGGAGGACAAGAAGTACCTTCTGAGCAATCCGGCCACCGCCGCGCTCATCATGAAGCTCGACGGCGGCGTGCCCGATGCGGCGCAGGAAGAGGCCCGGAAGTTCCTGCAGGACGAGGCCAAGCACACCATCCCGGTGTACAGGGAGACGCTCAGGGCCGACGCCAACCTCCGGGTGGCCTGGGTGCACGGGGGCGTGGGTGTGAGCGCCGAGGTGGTCCAGAACGCGGACGGATCCGCCACCCTCAAGGTGTCCGGCAAACTCGGTGCGGGCGTCAACAACCCCACGGGTGAACTGGGTGCCACGCTGAACGGCGAGATGTCCCGTGAGTACAAGTTCGCCTCCGTTGAAGAGGCGATGAAAGCCCGCACGCAGATGGTCACCGATCTGCCGCCGGACAGTTTCGACAAGGCCGTGGACGCCACCACGAACACCCCGAAGTACCTTCTGGACACGATCGACAACGCCGCCGACAAGAACGGCTCCTCGAGCCACGTGGACCGCCTGAAGGGATCGCTCTCGCTCGATGCGGAGGGCAAGGCCGGCGGGGCGTCGGGAAGCGTGAAACTCGACATGGCCTATGAGCAGAATCTGTCGGATGGAACCTCCAAGGGCACCGGCGAGTTCTCCGCCAAGGGAAGCCTCGACCTGGACGGGAGGCGTTTCGAAGCCGATGGCAAGGGTGGCCTGACGGTGAACTGGGACAAGGACCACAACATCAAGTCGGTGTCCGTGGCCGTCGAGGGCACCGTGGCGCAGGGCGTCAAGGACTCAGTCAAGGGCGGCACGGAGGACGCCGGTCTGTCCGCGAGCTCCACGACCACCACCGGAACCCAGGGGACCGTCAAGATCGACATCCCTTACACCCCGGAGAATCAGCAGCTGATCGAGCAGTACCTGGGGCACGCGGCGTCGAATGACACTGCAGGGGTGGCCGGTGACCTCGCCAGGCTCTACGACGCGGGCGCCGCCACGGTCCAGGTCAACGAGGTGGTCACGAACAAGAACGAGTTCAAGGTGGATGCCAAGGTGGTGGAAGCCAAGGTCAGCACCGAGGCGAAGGTCACCCAGAACGTGGTCACCTATTACAAGGTGCCCAATGACGGACGCCTGGACGTGCTGAGCGGCCAGGTTCCCCCGGGATCAGGCGGCTGGTGACCAGCCCCGATACGCTATCCCGGAGTAATCAGGATTCAAGGAGGAGCACCTCATGACCGTGAACATCGAATCCCCGCTCGGCTTCCGGGCCGAGTTCCCCGAGCACACCCTCACGCTGGAGGAATCCACCGGCGGACCGCAGACCGAACAGTACGGGCTTCCCGGCAACGTCCTGGTGACCCTGTATCAGGACCGGAACGTCCCCGCCGACGTGTCCGGCGCGAATCTGTGGGCGCACCGCCAGGGCGACTACTACCTGAAGGAGATGGATGCCACCCAGCTGACTGAGGGCGCGCTGAACAACGACGGGAAGGAGTCCTACGTCGTCATGCTCAAGCTGCCCGGTGGAGAGGACGAGACGAGGATCGTCTCGTGCGTGGGGATGGTGCAGAACGGATCATTCCTCGGCCTCGTGACGGTGTGGCCCGTGTATGACGAGGCGGTCGAACCCCGCACGGAACTCCTGCGCGAGATCGTCGGATCCATCACGGTGCTGCCCCCGGCCACCTGAGCTGCTGAGTCGCGGGCGTCAGAGCACCTTCAGGGTGAGCGTGACGCCCTCGGGAGTGCAGAGCCCGGAGGCCCGCAGGAAGTGCTCCGACACCAGATCCTTGTCCTGCTTGCTGGGACCTCCGCCCTGACCGGCGGCCTTGCCCTGGTACCCCAGGACCACGATGCTCATGGACTTGTACAGCCCTTGCAGGTCGTAGGGAACGGCGTCGGACGCCTGGTCGAACTCGCCCCAGAGGTCGAGAAGCCCCTTCTTGTCCGTGGGCTGCAGGGCCGCGAGTTTCTCATCCAGGGCGTTGAACTTCTCGCAGCCCTCCTTCATGCTGAGGCTGCCGGAGCTCCCGGAGGGGGACGCCTCGTCCGCCGGCGTCGTGGCGGACTCAGCCGGCTCGCTGGTGGCCGGCGCGGGGGCCGGCGCCGTCGGCGCGCAGGCGGCGAGCAGGGGCATCAGTGCCAGCGTGGTCCAGAGGTTGGTCTTCTTCATGGGAGCCTTTTCTGCCGGGTGTCCGCAGGACGGAGCGTGTACTGTGAGCCACGCTACCGGGCCTGCTCATCCCGTGCATGTCATGTCGGTGGGTAGCCCTGCCCACCCCGGCAGCGCGGGCTCCCGGTACAGAAGTCCCCTGACGAGAGGAACCGTTCATGTCCACCGTTCAGATCATCGCCTGGAGCATCTGGGGCGCGTTCGTCGTCCTCATGGTGGTCGTCTCCGTGGTCCAGATGCTCGCGCTGCGCCGGCGGGAGCGGGGCATGCGCGAGTGGCCGCGGGTCCAGGCGGTGGTGGTGGGCCACAAGGAAGGGCCCGGGGTCGGAGAGGGCGTGGACAGCCGGACGCGCTATTTCCCTGTCTATCAGTACCAAGACCCGGCCGGCCGGCTCCTTCAGGGGCGTGCACTGCGGGGTGGTCCCAGCCCACTTCAGCTGGGCAGCACCGTGGAGATCTGCGTCAATCCGCAGAAACCTGCCGAGTCGTATGTGATCGAGAAGACGAGCAGGGTTGCACTCGGCTGCACCATGGTGTTCGCGGGGGTCTTCCTGATCGGGTCGTTCTTCTTCCTCAGGATCCTGGTGGGCTGACCCCTCCGGCCGCAGCAGTCGGCCGAGGGTGCGGCGTCAGAACCGTGGTGCCCGACGCGCGGCCGGCGGCGGAACGGGCTTGGCCAGGGTCACCCGATCCAGCGGGATGCTGATCTCACCGTTCCTGCCCGTGATCACGATCCGCGGACTCCCGACGACGACGGCGGTGTCATCCCGCGCGGACAGCTCGCCGAGAGCGTCGCTGAGCGCGCCGTCGTCGAGCCGGTGACGCACCACCACCCGGGTGCCCAAGGGGGCGCTGAGCAGTAGGGGAACGCCTCGGAGCGTGGAGAACGACACGCCTCCATCGTAGAGCGGCGTCATCCTCTTCGGTGAAGTGACCTCCGGGGTAATACAGTGGAGTCCAGCGGAGGAACGCCTGCGGGACACGGGCACCGTTACTGGAAGGAATATGGGAACGTGACGTACGTAATCGCGCAGCCTTGCGTGGACGTGAAGGACAAGGCCTGCATTGAGGAATGCCCGGTCGACTGTATCTACGAAGGCGAGCGTTCCCTCTACATCCACCCGGACGAATGCGTCGACTGCGGCGCCTGCGAGCCGGTCTGCCCGGTGGAGGCCATCTACTACGAGGACGACGTCCCCGATGAGTGGAGCGAGTACTACAAGGCGAACGTCGAGTTCTTCGTCGAGCTCGGTTCCCCCGGCGGGGCCGCCAAGGTCGGCAACACGGGCACCGACCACCCCTTCATCTCCGCCCTCCCGCCGCAGAACCAGGACTGAGTTCCGCGACGATGGCCTTTCCCTCGGAGACCTTCGGTCTGAGCCTTCCTGAATACCCCTGGGAGGCTCTGGCGCCTTACCGGGCCAAGGCCGCGCAGCACCCGGGCGGTGTGGTGGATCTGTCCATCGGCACCCCTGTGGACCCCACCCCGGACTTCATCCAGGAGTCGCTCGCGGCGGCCGCCGACGCTCACGGCTACCCGACCGTGCATGGCACCCCGGCGCTCCGCGAAGCCGTGGTCGGCTGGTTCGAACGGCGCCGGAACGTCCCCGGGCTGGACCCGGACGCGGTCCTGCCCACCGTGGGATCCAAGGAGATGGTCGCCTGGCTGCCGTTCTTCCTCGGCCTGAAGCCGGGCGATGTGGTGGTGCGTCCGAGCGTCGCCTACCCCACCTATGACATCGGCGCCCAGCTGGTGGGCGCCACTCCGGTGGCCGCGGACGATCTGGACGAGCTGGGCGCCGACACGCGGGCGCGGGTCCGCCTGGTCTGGCTGAACTCCCCGGGCAACCCCACCGGCGAGGTCCGGTCGGCGGAAGCTCTCAAGAAGGTGGTCGACCAGGCGCGCGCCCAGGGCGCCGTGGTGGCCTCCGACGAATGCTACGCGGAGCTGGGCTGGGACGAATGGGACGTCCAGCGTGGCGGAGAAGCCGTCCCCAGCGTCCTCGACGCCAGGGTCAGCGGGGGAGACGTGTCCGGTCTCCTCTCGGTCTACTCGCTCAGCAAGCAGTCCAATCTGGCCGGATACCGTGCGTCCTTCGCCGCCGGGGACCCCGTGCTGATCGCCAATCAGGTCAACGCCCGCAAGCACGCCGGGATGATCGTCCCCGCGCCCGTGCAGGCGGCACTCCGTATCGCCCTGGGTGACGACGCCCACGTGCAGGCGCAGAAGGACCTCTACCGGGGCCGCCGGGAGCGTCTGCTGCCTGCCCTGCGGCACTTCGGGCTGGACATCCGGCACTCCGAGGCCGGGCTCTACCTGTGGAGCACTGCGGGCGAGGACACCTGGACGACGGTGGACCGCCTGGCGGAACGCGGCATCGTCTGCGGCCCCGGCGTCTTCTACGGCAGGCGCGGCGAAGGTTTCGTCCGCATCGCTCTCACGGCCACGGATGAGCGCGTGGACGCGGCGGTCGAGCGCCTGCTCGCCTGAGGCTCGCCGTCGGGCTCCTACTCCGCCGCAGGGTGGCGCCGCAAGGCTTCCTGAGAAAAAGCTGTCGATTAGGGTAGCGCTTGCCGGTGGTTGTAGTTTGTTACTGGAAACCTGGCGATTCCTCCGGGAATTCCGCCCTGGCTTTGTCGGTTACGGACAACCCGCCACCGCCGGAGCCACTGGATCACGAGTTCTACCGGGGCGACGCCCCCATGAAGGAGACTCCATGACTGAGCACAAGAGCGCAACGCTCCGCCATGAAAACGGCGAGCTGCAACTTCCCCGGATTCCCGCGGTGGAAGGCAACGACGGGTATGACGTCTCCAAGCTCCTGAAAGCCACGGGCGCCGTCACCTACGACCCCGGGTTCATGAACACGGCGGCCACCTCGTCCGCCATCACCTACATCGACGGCGATGCCGGGATCCTCCGCTACCGCGGATACCCCATCGAGCAGCTGGCTCAGCACTCCAGCTTCCTCGAGGTCTCCTACCTGCTGATCTACGGCGAGCTTCCGACCCCCACGGAGCTGGAGGAGTTCGACCAGAAGATCCGCCGCCACACCCTGCTCCACGAGGACCTCAAGGGCTTCTTCGGTGGCTTCCCGCGCGACGCGCACCCGATGCCGGTGCTGTCCTCCGCGGTCTCGGCACTCTCCACCTTCTACCAGGACTCCCTGGACCCCTTCAACCAGGAGCAGGTGGAGCTCTCCACCATCCGTCTGCTGGCCAAGGTCCCGGTCATCGCGGCCTATGCCCACAAGAAGTCGATCGGGCAGCCGATGCTGTACCCGGACAACTCGATGAACCTGGTGGAGAACTTCCTGCGCCTGTCCTTCGGCCTGCCCGTGGAGCAGTACGAGATGGACCCGACCATCGTCAAGGCCCTGGACCTGCTGCTCATCCTGCACGCTGACCACGAGCAGAACTGCTCCACCTCCACCGTGCGACTGGTCGGTTCGGCCAACGCCAACCTCTTCGCCTCCGTCTCGGCCGGCATCAACGCCCTCTTCGGCCCCGCCCACGGCGGTGCCAACGAGGCCGTGCTGAAGATGCTCCGCCAGATCCAGGCCGACGGCATCAAGCCGGAGGACTACATGGAGAAGGTGAAGAACAAGGAGGACGGCGTCCGCCTCATGGGCTTCGGGCACCGTGTCTACAAGAACTACGATCCGCGCGCCAAGATCATCAAGGCGACCGCGCACGAGGTGCTCGGCAAGCTCGGCGGCAACGACGAGCTCCTGGACATCGCGATGCGCCTGGAGGAGAAGGCTCTGGCCGATGACTACTTCATTCAGCGCAAGCTCTACCCCAACGTGGACTTCTACACTGGCCTGATCTACAAGGCCATGGGCTTCCCGGAGAAGATGTTCACCGTCCTCTTCGCCATCGGCCGCCTCCCGGGCTGGATCGCCCAGTGGCGCGAGATGATCAACGACCCGGCCACCAAGATCGGCCGCCCGCGCCAGCTGTACACCGGCTACCCGGAGCGCAACTACCCGGCGGTCTGACCCCGGACAGTCTGCACGACGACGGCGCCCCCACCTTCCGCGGAAGGTGGGGGCGCCGTCGTCATGGGGTTCCCTGTGGCTCAGTCGGCGTAGCCGTTGGGGTTGTTCTTCTGCCAGCGCCAGTGATCCTCGCACATCTGGTCCAGGGTCTTGGTGGTGGACCAGCCCAGATCGGCGAGGGCCGCGCTGGCATCCGCGTAACTCTCCGCGACATCGCCGGGGCGGCGAGCGGCGAACTCGTACGGGAGCTGGCGTCCCACGGCCCGGGAGAAGGCCGTGAGCACTTCCAGCACACTTGCGCCATTTCCGGTGCCCAGGTTCCAGCGGTGAGTGCCGCCGTGGGCCGTGAGATAGTTCAGCGCCGCCACGTGCCCGTCGGCGAGGTCCACCACATGGATGTAGTCGCGGACCCCGGTGCCGTCCACCGTGGGGTAGTCGCTACCGAAGATCATGAGCTTCTCCCGACGGCCCACGGCCACCTGGGCGATGAACGGCATGAGATTGTTCGGGATGCCGCTGGGATCCTCGCCGATGAGACCCGACTCGTGGGCGCCCACCGGGTTGAAGTACCGGAGCAGGGCAATGGACCACCGTTCGTCCGAGGCGCCGAGGTCGGTGAGGATGTCCTCGATCTGCTCCTTGGTCCGGCCGTACGGATTGTTGGCGCCCATCTCCATCTTCTCGACGAAAGGCGCGGTGTTGTGGTCGCCGTACACCGTGGCGGAGGAGCTGAAGACGATGCTCCGGACATCATGGGCGTCCATGGCGCGCAGCAGGTTGATGGTGCCGGCGACGTTCCGGTAGTAGTACTCCAGCGGGATGCTCGCGGACTCGCCCACGGCCTTCAGACCGGCGAAGTGGATGACGGAGCTGAAGTCATAGCTGCTGAACAGGCGCTCCAGTCCCTCCGGGTCGGTCAGATCCACCTGATGGAAGGGCACGTGCTTGCCGCTGAGCTGGGCGACTCTGCGCAGGGACTCTTCGCTGGAGTTGGAGAGGTTGTCCATCACCACCACGTCATGCCCGGCGTTCTGGAGTGCCAGGACGGTGTGCGAGCCGATGTAGCCGGAGCCTCCGGTAACCAAAATCGTCATGGCATCACCGTATCGCAGCGAGCAGAAGAAGCGCAGGTGTGCTACAAACTAAGGGTGCCGAAAGTCGTGAATGCAGCTGCCCGACGATCCGATGTGGCCGACGCGGTCTTCCGGATCATCGCCACCGATGGCCTCGCCCGGGTGTCCCTCCGCGAGGTCGCCGCGGAGGCGTCCCTCGTGGTCGGGTCCGTCCGGCACTACTTCAAGGACAGCGCCGAGCTTCTGGAATACGCCTTCGCGACGGCTGATGACCGGCTGGAGGGGCGGCTGTCCGCCCGTCTGCCGGCCGTGCATGAGGCGGCGGACTCCGGGGACGAGGAGGCTCTGACGGAGGCGTCGCTCCTGCTGCTGGCGGAATTCCTGCCACTGGACGGGAACAGCGCCGCCGAGTGCAGCGCCAGGACCGAGTTCCGCCTGGCATCCCGGGGCAACGCCGGGCTCCAGGCCGAGGCCGAGCGCGGCTACCGTGCGGCCGCCGCCGTCGTCGGGCAGCTGATCCAGGTCTTCAGGCCGGACGGTGAGCTGGAGGAGCTGGTGGTGGAGGCGGAACGCCTCATGTCCCTGCTGGACGGGCTCTCGCTGCATGCGCTGGTGCACAGCCAGTGGCTCGACGCCGCCATGTGCCGGAACGTCCTGACAGCTCACCTGAAAAGTCTGGCGCCTTCGCCGCATTCGGAGGCCGCGAGCCATTAACAGGATGCGACGGCGGATCTAGACTGAGAGCCGGGGTCACAAGCCGTGGAAGCGGCGTGGCCAGGAGGTCTGCATGAGCGTCGATGAACCCATCGGCCCCGGTCGGTCCGGGGCGGACGAGCCTGCCCCATGGAACATCACCGTGGGCACCTCCTTCCCGCTGCTCGTCGCCCTGTATCTGCGGGACAGTTCGGGCATGCACGACGCCGGGATCCCCACCCTCGCGCCGATCGAACCCCGTGTGCACGGCAGCGAGCACCACCACCTGATTTCCGAGGTGGGCGGCCGCGACGCGCTCCGGATCGAATGGGAGGCGTGGTGGGAGCACCTGATCAGGACCCATCACAGTCACACCCAGGCGCCCGTGATCCCGGAGACGGCGCAGTTCGTCGGTTCACCGGCACTGCACCGCGTGGCCAGCGCACACCGTGGGGCGGCCTACAGCTGGGCGGAGGCCCGCGTCCGGGAACACACTCAGCACGAGGCACGGCATTCAGGAGTCCTGGAGGCCGAGGTGACTGCCGTGGTCCGGGCCCGTGAGAAGAACCTGAAGCGCCGGGCACGGACGTTCAGCCTGAACGTGGTGGTCCTGCCGTTCGCCGAGCCGCGGGCGTGGTTCTCGGAGCCGGATCTCGTCCTGCTGAGCCATCAGCTCACGGGGGACCCGCCCCTCCTGCGGAGCTACCTGGAGCCGATCGTGGAGCTGCTCGTCTGAGGCGAGCGTGAGCGACGAACGCTGTCTGGTGAAGTCAGGCGCCGGGGCCAGAGGCGAGCGTGATGATCACCTGCCGGCCCAGCGAATGTGTGGACCGCCACCCGTCCCTGTTCTCGCGCAGCCAGGTCTGGGTGTTGTAGTCCACCCGGTCGATGCCGTACGCCTTGGCATGGGCCACGGCCCAGTGCGCCACTGCCCAGCCCGTCGGCCCGGACACGTCCACGCGGACCTCCCGGCCGGAGCCTTCCACCCCGAGGTGCGGGAAGGCCTTGCTCAGTTCCTCCCGCACCGCCTTGGGATCACCGGCGCCGGACGCGGGCAGGAGGCTGCAGCTGAATGAGGCGGGGGACTGGCCGGTCAGCGACGAAGCGAACGCCCGCCCTTCACTCTCGTGATCGGCGTACGCCTCTGGGAACGCCGAGCGCTGAACGCTCTGGGCAGCTTCCGTCAGCGGGATCGACTGGTAGTTGGGCACCTTCACCAGCGCCTTGTAGAACGTGGCGGCGGAGTAGTACGGATCCATGATCTGCGCCTCGGTGCCCCAGCCCTGGGAGGGGCGCTGCTGGAACAGCCCCCGGGAGTCCGGACCGGCCGCGTCACCGTACGTGAGGTTCCGCAGGTTCGACTCCTGGATGGCCGTGGCGATCGCGATGGAGGATGCCCGGGGCGGAAGCTCGCGGCTCACACCGACGGCTGAGATCAGGGACGCGTAGACGGATTGCTCGGGGGTGAGTTGGAACTTCTGTCCGGACACGTCGGCGGTGCAGAGCTCGGGACCGTCGGCGCTGATCGAGTGGGTCAGCTGGACCGCGACCCAGATACCTCCTGCCACGAGGCTTGCGAGGAGGACGAGCGTGATCCAGAGCCTGAGGTGGCGACGTCGTGACACGAGGAGCTTCCGGTGGGGGACAGAGAGGGGGTGAGGCTCATCCTCACCCCCTCCATGGTAAATGGCGTTCCTGGCTAGTTCGCGTGCAGCGCCTCGTTCAGCTCCACCGTCTGGCCCTTGCGCGGCAGGACCTCGACCTCGCCGGTGCTGGAGTTGCGGCGGAAGAGCAGGTTCGGGACGCCGGAGAGTTCCACGGCCTTGACGATCTGCTGCTGCTCCTCGCCGTCGGCGTCCTTGGGACCGTGCAGGCGGACACGGGTCCCGGCTGTCACGTAGAGACCGGCTTCGACGACCGAGTCGTCGCCGATGCTGATGCCCACGCCGGAGTTGGCGCCCAGGAGGACGCGCTCGCCGAGGGCGACGCGCTCCTTGCCGCCGCCGGAGAGGGTGCCCATGATGGAGGCTCCGCCGCCGACGTCGGTCCCGTTGCCCGCCACGACCCCGGCCGAGATGCGGCCTTCCACCATGGAGGTGCCGAGGGTGCCGGCGTTGAAGTTCACGAAGCCCTCGTGCATGACGGTGGTGCCGTCGGCCAGGTGCGCGCCCAGACGGACACGGTCCGCGTCGGCGATCCGCACGCCGGTGGGCACCACGTAGTCCACCATGCGCGGGAACTTGTCCACGCCGTAGACGGTGACGTTCCCGCGCTTGCGCAGCTTGGCGCGCACGCTTTCGAAGCCCTCGGGCAGCGCCGGGCCGAAGTTGGTCCAGACCACGTTGGCGAGCTTGCCGAAGAGGCCGTCCAGGTTGATGGTGTTCGGGGCCACGAGGCGGTGGGAGAGCAGGTGCAGCCGCAGGTAGGCGTCGGCGGTGTCCGCGGGTGCCTCGTCCAGGTCGATCTGCGCGAAGACCACCTGCTGCTGGGTGCCGCGGTCGGCGTCGTCCCCGGCGGCAGCCGCCTCGATCAGGTCCTGCGGGGCGTTCTCCACGGAGCGCAGAGACTCGGCGGCCTCGCCCAGGGCGGGCGCGGGGAACCAGACGTCCAGGACGGTGGCGTCCTCGCCGCGGACGGCGATGGTGGCGATGCCGAAACCGTGGGCGGTCCGGCTCTGGGCGGAAGCGTTCTCAGGGGCTGCGGAAGTCATGTGAGCAGTTTATCGGCGCGTCGTGCGGCCTCAAAAGCAGGGGCTTCCCGTGACGGTAGAGTGAAAAAATGACCGCTCTGGACCTTCAGCAGGACGTTTCGCTCCTCACCGCCGCCTTGATCGACATCAACAGCGTCTCCGACCAGGAGACGGCCATCGCCGACGCGGTGGAACAAGCCCTGCGGGCCCTGGACTACTTCGAGGTGACGCGCGACGGCGACTCGATCGTCGCGCGCACGACGGCGGGCCACCCCGAACGCGTGATTCTCGCCGGGCACCTGGACACCGTGCCCCTGCCGGGCACGGAGGGCGCCCGCGGCACGGTGCCCAGCAGCTGGGACGGCACCCCGGGCGAGGGAGTGCTCCACGGACGCGGCGCCGTCGACATGAAGGGTGGCGTGGCGGTGCAGTTGGCCCTCGCCGCCGCCATCGGACGCGGCGAGCTGGTCCCGCAGCGCGATGTCACGTTCGTCTTCTACGACCACGAAGAGGTCGAAGCCTCCAAGAGCGGGCTGGGCCGGCTGGTGAAGCACCACCCGGACCTCCTGGCGGGAGATTTCGCAATCCTCCTGGAGCCCACCAACGGCGTGGTGGAGGGCGGCTGCAACGGCACCAGCCGCTTCGAGGTGACCACCCGCGGCGTGGCAGCACACTCCGCGCGGGCCTGGATGGGGGAGAACGCCATCCACGCGGTGGCCCCGGTGCTGACCCGACTGGCGGCATACCAGCCCCGCACCGTCGAGGTGGACGGGCTGGATTACCGGGAGAGCCTGAACGCGGTGCTCATCCATGGCGGCACCGCGGGCAACGTCATCCCGGACCGCTGTGTCGTGGAGATCAACTACCGCTTCGCCCCGGACAAGACCGCGGACGACGCCGAGCTGCACGTCAAGCAGCTGATGGAGGGCTTCGACGTGGTCCGGACCGACGCCGCTCCGGGCGCGCGGCCCGGGCTGAACCACCCGGCCGCCGCGAGCTTCGTGGCCGCCGTGGGTGGTGAGCCGAAGCCCAAGTACGGCTGGACCGACGTCGCGCGCTTCTCCGAGCTGGGCATCCCCGCCGTGAACTTCGGCCCGGGTGATGCGCTCCTGGCGCACAAGGACGACGAGCGGGTGGACGCTCAGGCCGTGCGGACGTGCCTGGAGGCGCTCACCGCCTGGCTCTCCGACTGAGTCCTGCGGAACGCGACGGAGGCCGTGACCCTGAGGGTCACGGCCTCCGTCGCGTTCGGATGCCGGGTGCCGGGTGGCGACGTCAGGCGCCCGCCGCTCCGCCCTCCAGGGTCGACCCGGGAGCCGGGTTGGCGTCCAGCACCTTGCCCTTGCGCCCCTTGCGGAGCCGGATCTCCACCAGCTTGGCGATGCCAGACAGGATGAGGCAGAGGCCGATGTAGATCACTGCTGCCACCATGGCGGCCGGGATGATCGGCGAGCCGTAGAGCGCCTGCGAGCCGAAGTACTTGGCCTGGAACAGGATCTCGTTGTAGGTGACGATGAAGCCGAGAGCCGTGTCCTTCAGGATGACCACCAGCTGAGCCAGGATCAGGGGGAGCATGGCTCGGAAGGCCTGCGGGAAGAGGATCAGGTTCATGACCTGGCTCTTCCGCAGACCGATCGCCATGCCGGCTTCCTTCTGGCCCTTCGGCAGCGACTCGACGCCGGCGCGGAAGGCTTCCGCCAGGACCGAGCCGTTGTACAGGGTCAGTCCGCCGACCACGGCAGCAAAGGGCGTGACACCATGGACGCCGACCGTCGGCAGGCCGTAGTAGATGATCATCATGAGGATCAGCAGCGGCACGGCCCGGAACAGCTCGACGAACCAGAAGCAGGGCACCGAGACCCAGCGGTGATCCGACAGTTTGCCGACCATGAGCAGCATGCCGAGCACGACGCTCAGCACTGCCGCCAGAGCGAAGGCCGAGAGCGTGGCGCCGACGGCCTGGAGGATCGTCTGCTGCACCAACGGGAAGGTGAAGATCTTCCACTTCGCCGCCGTGAACTGACCGGTGTCGATCAGGCGGACGATGACGAAGGCGATGGCGCCCAGGACCACCAGGAGCGTGATGACTCCGCCTACCAGGTAGCGGGCTCTGGCCTTTGGACCGGGTGCGTCGAAGAGTACCGAGGTCATCGTGCCACCTTCCACTTCTTCTCAAAGTGCCGCTGGAGCAGGGAGAGCAGGGCGACCAGGATGATGAAGCCCAGGGCCACCCACAGGAGGCCGGCCATGGCGGGCTCGCCGCGCTCGGAGAGATTGGCGCGGATGGCGCCGGCCTCCATGACGGAGAAGCCGGCGGCGACCGTGGTGTTCTTCAGCAGGGCGATCAGGACGCTGAACAGCGGGGGGATCACCGCACGGACCGCCTGGGGGAGGACCACCAGGCTCAGGGTCTGCCCGAAGTCCAGGCCGATGGCGCGGGCGGCCTCCGCCTGGCCGATCGGCACGGTGTTGATACCCGACCGGATCGTCTCGGCGATGTAGGTCGCCGTGTAGAGGCTCAGACCGATGATCGCGGCCACCATGAAGCTGATTTGCGGAAGCCCCAGTTTCGGGTAGCCAAGGGCGAAGAAGAACAGGATCAGGGTCAGCGGGGTGTTGCGGACCAGGTTCACGTAGACCGTTCCGACGGCCCGGGCAGCCGGAACGGGGGAGACGCGCATGGCCCCGACCACCGTGCCGATGATGAGCGCGAAGATCGCCGAGAAGAAGAACAGGATGATCGTGTTCTTGAAGCCCTCGGTGAAGAGGTCGAGATTGTCGAGCAGCGTGTTCACGTGTCAGATCGCTTTCGCTCGCAGGGACAGGGGAGGCTCGTGGGGCGGTCTCCCGCCCCACGAGGGGTGTCACTGATAGTCGTCCACCGACGGCTGCTGCACCTTGGTGCCCGTGCTGCCCAGGGTCGAGTCGTAGATCTTCGTCCAGGTGTCCTTGCCATCGGTGAACATCTTGTTCACGAAGTGGCGGAGGGCGGCGTCACCCTTGGCCATGCCGACGCCGTACTTCTCGGTGGTGAAGGGTTCGCCCACCACCTTGAGCGCCTTGTCAGGATCCTGGGACGCGTAACCCAGCAGGATGGCCTGATCCGTGGTGACCGCGTCCACGGAGCCGTCCTTGAGAGCGGCGACGCACTGCGAGTAGTTCTCGAACTCGACCGGCTTGGCGGACTTGAAGTTCTCCTTGATGTTCTGGATCGGGGTGGATCCCGTGGCAGAGCAGACCTTCTTGCCGTCCAGATCCTTCTCGCTCTTGATCGTGGTGTTGTCCGACTTCACCAGCAGACCCTGGCCGGTGACGAAGTACGGGCCGGCGAAATCGATCTGCTTCTTGCGCTTGTCCGTGATGGAGTAGGTTCCGACGTAGTAGTCGATGTCGCCGTTCTGGATGGCGGACTCACGGTTGGCGGACGGGATCGGCTTGAACTCGATCTTGCTCTTGTCGTAGCCCAGCGAGGCGGCGATCCACTTGGCGATCTCCACATCGAAGCCGCTGAACTCACCCGTGGCTGCATCCTTGAAGCCGAGGCCGGGCTGGTCCTGCTTGACGCCGATGCGGATCTTGTCATTGGACTTGATCTTGTCGAAGGTGGGGCTGCCCGTCAGGGAGACGTCCTTGGCGACGGTGTACGGTGCGTCACCGCCACCTCCCGCGCCCCCGCTCGGGGAATCGCCGCTCGAGCCGCCACAGGCGGAGAGCGTCAGGGCGAGCGCCGCGGCCGCGGCGCCCAGTGCCGCGGTGCGGCCGGTGAAAAGCTTCCTCATGGTTGTCGTTCCCTTTCCGTTTCCGGTCGGCAGACCGGGGAGATGGAGATGAGCCGGGTGCGTGGCTCGGTAACTGAGCAGTGAGATCTGATTCGTGTCTGAACAGTCCTGCGCGGACGGATTCAGTGGGTGAGCAGCTTGGACAGGAAGTCCTTGGCCCGGGAGCTCTGCGGATTCGTGAAGAACGCCTCGGGCTCGGAATCCTCGACGATCTGACCATCGGCCATGAACACCACCCGGTCAGCGGCCTTCCGGGCGAAGCCCATCTCGTGCGTCACCACGATCATGGTCATCCCCTCCTTGGCCAGCTGGACCATGACGTCCAGGACCTCGTTGATCATCTCGGGGTCCAGGGCGCTGGTGGGTTCGTCGAACAGCATGACCTTGGGCTTCATGGCCAGAGCACGGGCGATGGCCACACGCTGCTGCTGCCCACCCGAAAGCTGGGCGGGGAGCTTCGGGGCCTGCTTGCCCACTCCCACCCGTTCCAGAAGTGCGCTCGCATCGCGCTCGGCGGTGGCCTTGTCCTGCTTCTTGACCTTGATGGGGCCCAGGGTCACGTTGTCCAGGATGGACTTGTGCGCGAAGAGGTTGAAGGACTGGAACACCATTCCGACATCAGCCCGCAGATGTGCGAGCTGCTTGCCCTCCGCCGGGAGCTCCTTGCCGTCGATGGTGATGACACCGTCGTCGATGGTCTCCAGGCGGTTGATGGTCCGGCACAGCGTGGATTTCCCGGACCCGGACGGCCCGATGATCACCACCACCTCACCGCGCTTCACCTGCAGGTTGATGTCCTGCAGAACGTGCAATGCGCCGTAGTGCTTGTTAACGCCCTTGAGGGAGACGAGGGCCTCCCCTTCCTCATGTGCGGTCATGCCATGACCTTAGTCACATCTTTTGGGTGATGTGAACCATCCCGCACAATCTCTGCCGGATTGTGATCCACGCTGAGCTGGGCGAACCCCGTTAGCCTAGGACCATGAGCACGCACTTCACTTCCCCCCGGCACAACGAACCCCGGCGTCGCGGCCCCGTGGAATTGCGGCGCGGGCAGGCCGGCATCGAGATGGCTGATCAGCGTCTGCTGGACAGCGGCACGCCGGGGGCTTTCGTCCACTCCGACCCCTGGCGCGTCATGCGGATCCAGAGTGAATTCGTCGAGGGCTTCGGTGCTCTGGCGGAGCTGGGCCCGGCCATCAGCGTCTTCGGCTCGGCCCGCACCAAGCCCGGCTCCCGGTATTACGAACTCGGTGTGCAGATCGGCCGCAGGCTCGCGGAGAGCGGCGTCGCCGTCATCACCGGGGGTGGACCCGGTTCGATGGAAGCGGCCAACAAGGGGGCCGTGGAAGGCGGCGGCGTGTCGGTGGGCCTGGGCATCGAGCTGCCGTTCGAGCAGGGCATGAACGAATGGGTGGACCTCGGTGTCAACTTCCGGTACTTCTTCGCCCGGAAGACGATGTTCGTGAAGTACGCCCAGGGCTTCGTGGTGCTCCCCGGTGGCCTGGGGACCCTGGATGAGCTGTTCGAAGCCATGGTCCTCGTCCAGACCCACAAGGTGACGTCCTTCCCGATCGTGCTGGTGGGCGTGGACTTCTGGACGCCGATGATCGGGTGGATCAAGGACACGCTGGTGGCCGAAGCCATGGTCTCGCCGCAGGATCTGAATCTGATCCAGCTGGTGGATGATCCCGACGAGGCGGTCCAGCGAGTGCTGCACGGGGTGCGGCTGGGTGATTCCGACGAGCGTCCCGAGTAACGTCCCGGGCCCCGGCTCCCGTTCCGGTCCGTTGCCGGCCGGGGCGGGGCTTTCCGGCACCATGCTTTCTGGCACCATGGAGGGATGAGTTTCCTCCTGGTTTTTCTCGCGATCGTGGTGCTCGGCGCGGCCTTCGTCCTGGCGACGCCGCTGCTGCGCCGGATCAGGCCGGGAGGCCGTTCCCTCAACGCTCCCGATCTGGAGGAGGGCTTCGAGGAACCGGTCGCGAACCTTCCGGCGGTCCTGCTGCCGGAGCGCCCGGGCCCCGCCGATGTGGACCGTCTGCGGTTCTCCCTGGGACTGCGGGGCTACCGCATGGACCAGGTGGATGAGGTCCTGGACCGGCTGCGGGATCAGTTGGCCGTCCAGCAGAGCGAACTGAACCAGCTGCGCACCCAGCTTGCCGCGCTGACGGCGGGCTCCGCCGTCGTCGTGCCGGCTGCCGGTGACCGTCCGCATGAGTGAGCCGGTCGCCGCGGAGGTCCGGCGGGGCGGGACCGAGCAGTCGTCCCGTGCGCTGGACGTGCTGATCTCGCCACGTCGCTGGCCCTGGTGGGCGCAGCTCAGCGCCGTCTACGTGGCCGCGCGGCTCTTCAGCTTCTTCGTCTTCTCCGGTGCCGCCTTCAAACAGGGCATGAACCCCTGGATGCAGGCGAGTCCCGGGTACTGGGATTTCATCACCATCTGGGACGGCCGCTGGTATCAGACGGCCGCGGAGCAGGGCTACCCCTCGCAGCTCCCCGTCGATGCCCTGGGCAACGTCCAGGAGAACGCCTGGGCGTTCTATCCGCTCTTCCCGCTCCTGGGCAAGGCGCTCTCCGGCCTGTTCGGGGTGCCCGTGCTGGCGTCGTTGACCGTGATCGCCATGGTGGCCGGCCTGGGCGCCGTCCTGGTGATCTTCCGCCTCTTCCTGTGCTTCGCCTCGCATCGGACGGCCTTCTGGGGAGCGGTGTTCGTCGCCGTGTTCCCGGTGGCAGGCATCCTCCAGGTGCCGTACGCGGAGTCGTTGAACCTTCTGCTGCTGGCCGCGTCGCTCCTGGCCGTGGTGCGGAAGCGGTATCTCTCGGCGATCCCCTTCGTGATCCTCGCGGCCCTCTCACGCCCCACGGGGGTGCCTTTCGGCGCAGTGGTGGGGCTCCTGCTGGTCCACCGGCTGTGGGTGCTTTTCCGCGCGCGACGCCGGCCCACCCCGGACGAGCTCGGCTCACTCCTGCGGCATGGCGCGCTCACCGTGGTCGCCTGCGCCGCCGCGCTCACCTGGCCGGCCCTCGCCTGGGCGAAGACCGGCGACCCCCAGGCCTACACCCGGACCGAGACCGTCTGGCGGGGGACCGACCTGGTGCCCTTCAAGCCGTGGTGGGACATGGCCGTCGGCGTCCTGGGTCCCGCGCTCGGGCCGCTCGCGCTGGGGGTCTTCCTGGCGGTGACCGCCTGGGCTCTCCTGAAGGCGCCGGCGGTGCGTGAGCTCGGCGTCGAACTCCGCCTGTGGTGTGCCTGCTACCTCGGGTACCTGCTGGCCTTCCTGCATCCGCAGACCAGCACCTTCCGGATGCTTCTGCCGCTCTTCCCCCTGGCCCTCGCGACGGCCTTCGTCTCGCGTTCCCGGGCCTACCGCTGGACGGTCGTCCTGATGTTCTCCCTGCTCCAGATCGTGTGGATCGTCTGGCTCTGGGCCTGGGCCCAGCTGCCCGGCGGGGGCGACTACCCGCCGTGACCAGGAGCCCTGCTCGTGTCCGGGTTGGTCCATCGATTAGCCTGTGACCCGCGACTCAGGGGATAATGGGCTGGACGCACTCGACAAACGCAAGGAGAATCTCCTATGGCCGCCATGAAGCCCCGGACCGGGGACGGACCCATGGAAGTGACCAAAGAAGGACGCAGTCTCATCATGCGGGTTCCGCTGGAAGGCGGGGGCCGGCTGGTGGTCGAGCTCAACGCCGACGAGGCCGCTGAGCTGAAGCACTGCCTGGAGGGCGTGACGCAGGGCTGACGAGACGCGGAGCGCGGCTGCTGGAAAGCGGCCGCGCTGCGGCATTTAAGAAGGGGCGCCGAGCACCGGGGAAAGGCTCAGCGCTTGACGGCGGCGAGGAGTCCGTCTCCAGTGGTGAAGACGGTCGTCAGGAGGCCTTCGTCCTCGCGGAGGCTCTTGATGAGCTGCCGCAGGGCCACGGTGACCTGATCTCGGTTGGCGGGATTGCCCACCCGGTCACGGTCCAGGGCGTCGTTGAGCAGGAGGATTCCGCCGGGCTTGAGCAGCCGCAGGGCCTGGGTGACGTAGAAGGGCGCCTGGGCCTTGTCCGCGTCGATGAACACCAGGTCGTAGGCGGAGTCGGTGAGGCGCGGCAGGACGTCCTGGGCGCGGCCGGAGATGGTGCGGGTGCGGTTGGCCGGCACTCCGGCCTCGGCGAAAGCCACCCGGGCGGCCCGCAGGTGCTCGACGTCGTGGTCGATCGAGGTCAGCACCGCCTGCGGCGACAGGCCGCGGAGCAGGTAGACGCCCGAGATGCCGGCGCCGGTGCCGATCTCCACGGCGGTCCGCGCCTTCGCGGTGGCCGCCAGGACCGACAGGGCCATGCCGGTGCCCGCGGACACCGCGGGGACACCCAGGTCGAAGGCCCGCTCTCGTGCCCGGAGCAGCACCTGGTCTTCCTCCGGCAGGCCTTCGGTGAAGGACCAGCTGGTGGATTTATCGGTGCTCATGAATTTCGCCCTCTGCGGAAAAGATGAATAGGAAGAGGCTCCCCAGAAATTTCACAGGGAACCTTGACATGATAACGGTCAAAGTGCTGGCGATTGAAGCCGGGGCTCGGTATGGCGCATACCCGCCATCGGGGGATGGATCGGAAGGGAGCAGGACATGCTGAACATGGCTGACAACCCTGCCACCGCGGTGGCAGGCGAGGACTCCGGCCGGACGCAGTCGCCGCTGGAGGAATGGAAGCGCCCCAGCTGGGAGGAAGTGGTCACCAACCACTCCGCCAAGGTGTTCCGCCTGGCCTACCGCCTCACGGGGAACCGTCACGACGCCGAGGATCTCACGCAGGAGGTCTTCGTCCGCGCGTTCAAGTCCCTGGACAAGTTCAAGCCCGGCACCCTGGACGGCTGGCTCCACCGCATCACCACCAACCTGTTCCTGGACCAGGTGCGTCGCAAGGCACGCATCCGCTTCGACGGGCTTCCGGAGGATGCTGACCAGCGGATCCCGGGCAACGAGACCAGCCCCGAACGAAGCTTCGAATTCAACAACCTGGACTCCGACATCCAGGCGGCTCTGGACAAGCTGCCCATCGAGTTCCGCACGGCCGTGATCCTGTGCGACATCGAGGGCTTCTCCTATGACGAGGTCGCCACGGCGCTGGGCATCAAGCTCGGCACCGTCCGCTCCCGGATCCACCGGGGCCGCGCGCTTCTGAGGACCGCCCTGGCGGACCGCGATCCGCGCCGGGGCACTCCGGTCCGTCCCCAGCTCAAGCTCCCTCGCGTGGCGGGAATCCACTGACCGGAACCGTTCCGGGCCATCGATGAGTCACTGAAGATCGGCCCCGCGTCCGGGATCGTCCGGGAGGCGGGGGAGAGGGTAGTCTTTCCAACGTGATATTCGGTATTAATGGGCCAGAATTCCTGATCCTGCTGATCATCGGGATTCTGGTGATCGGCCCCCAGCGTCTGCCCGAATACACCCAGGGCCTGATGAATCTGGTCCGTGGCGTCCGGAAGATGGCTTCCGGCGCCCGGGATCAGATCAAGGACGAGGTCGGCATCGACATCGACGAGGTCGACTGGCGGAAATACGACCCGCGTCAGTACGATCCGCGGCGCATCATCCGTGAAGCCCTGCTGGAGCCGGACGCCCCGGCGGCCACGTCTGCCGCGGTGGGGGCTGCGGCCGTCGCCACGGCGATGCCGGAGCGGGAGATCCCGCGTCTGGCCGAGGGTGAGAGCGCTCCTTTCGACACCGAGGCGACCTGAGTACTTACTGCATCACACGACCTGCTGCACGACGACGGCGCGCCGACCACCGAGTGGTACGCCGAGTGAGAGCCCGCTGAGTCCGCGCGGCTTCGAGGCCAGGGCGTCGGCCACGGAGAGCAGTTCGCGGGAGACGGCCGCGTCCGGGTGGGACAGAACCACCGGCAGTCCGGAGTCCCCGCCCTCCCTGAGAGCGATCTCCAGGGGCAATTGACCGAGGAGTGGGACCTGGTAGCCCAGGGTCTCCGTGAGGCGCGTGGAGAGCGCCTGGCCGCCTCCTGAGCCGAACACCTCGATCCGTTCGCCCCCTGGGGTGTCCAGGTACGACATGTTCTCCACGACACCCACCACGCGCTGGCCGGTCTGGGTGGATACCGAGCCCGAGCGTTCGGCGACCTCGGCCGCGGCGGACTGGGGCGTGGTGACCACCAGGACCTCGGCGGAGGGCAGGAGCTGGGAGACGGAGATGGCGATGTCCCCGGTGCCCGGGGGCAGGTCCAGGAACAGGTAGTCCAGATCGCCGAAGTACACCTCGGACAGGAACTGCTCCAGGGCGCGGTGGAGCATCGGCCCACGCCAGGCCACCGGGGCGTTGCCCTCCACGAACATGCCGATCGAGATGACCTTGACCCCGTGTGCCACCGGCGGCAGGATCAGCTCGTCCACCCGGGTGGGGGTCTGGGTGATGCCCATGAGGCCCGGCACGGAGAAGCCGTGCACATCGGCGTCGACGATCCCCACGCGGAGCCCCCGCGCGGCCAGCGCACAGGCGAGGTTGACGGTCACGGAGGACTTGCCCACCCCGCCCTTGCCGCTGGTCACCGCGAAGACCTTGGTGAGGTTGCCGGGCTGGTTGAAGGGGATGCCCCGGGTGTCACCGGGACCGCGGAGCTGCTCCTTGAGCGCCTGCCGCTGCTCCGGTGTCATGACGGCGAGTTCGACGTCCACTCCGGTGACACCGGGCACCTTCAGGAGGGCCGCTGTGGAGTCGGCCGTGATGGTGGCCCGCAGCGGGCAGCCCTGAATGGTGAGCAGCACCCGGAGCCGGACCGTGCCGTCGTCCTCGACCGCGACGGAGTCGACCATGCCCAGTTCCGTGATGGGCCTCCGGAGTTCGGGGTCGATGACCGTGTCCAGGGCACGCCGGAGCTGCTCCGCGCTGGGCAGGGTCATGCTCCGGAGTCCTGGCTGGGCTTCTTCACCTTGGGGATCTGCTGGGTGCGGGGCCCGCGCTGGCGGTCCCTCTTGTCCCGGATCTTCTCTTTGACCTTGTCGGCCGTGGTGTCGCCCTCGCCCGGGCCGTCCTCGCCCGAGTGGAACTCCTCCTGGGCCTCGATGATGTCCTCGAGGAGGGAGCGCATCTCGGCGCGGACGTAGTCACGAGTGGCCACCTCGCGCAGGGCGACGCGCAGCGCCGCGAGTTCCCGGGTGAGGTACTCCGTGTCCGCGAGATTCCGCTCGGCGCGCTGCCGGTCCTGCTCCAGGGCCACCCGGTCACGGTCGTCCTGCCGGTTCTGCGCGAGCAGCAGCAGTGGCGCGGCGTAGGAGGCCTGAAGGGAGAGCATCAGGGTCAGCAGGGTGAAGCCGAGGGCCTGCTGGTCGAACTGCCAGTCGGCGGGAGCCCAGCTGTTCCAGGCCAGCCAGAAAACGCAGAAGATGGTCATGTAGACCAGGAACTGCGGGGTGCCCATGAAGCGGGCGAACCCCTCGGTGGCCTTGCCGAAGGCGTCCGGGTTGGGGGAGAACCGGGGGAAGAACCGGCTGCGCGCCCCGAGTGGCGTGTCCAGGCTGTTCTTCTCGGCTCCGGGACGGCGTTCTCTGTTCTCAGCCATTGCGCCCCCTCAGTTTCTTGAACGGGACGTCCTCGGCGTGGGCACGCCAGTCCTCCGGCAGGAGGTGATCCAGGACGTCATCGACGGTGACGGCGCCGACCAGGCGGCCGGTGTCGTTCACCACGGGCAGGGCATTGAGGTTGTACACCGCCATGATGCGGGCCACCTCGCTGATGTGCGCCTGGTCCAGGACGGGTTCCAGGTTCTTGTCCACCAGATTGCCCAGGGGTTCGGGCGGGGGATACCTCAGCAGCTGCTGGATGTGCACGACGCCGAGGAACCGGCCCGTGGGCGTCTCCAGCGGTGGGCGTGCGATGAAGATGGAGGAGGCGAGCGCCGGGGTCAGCTCTTCGCGGCGGACGTGGGCCAGCGCCTCGGCCACCGTGGCCTCCGGCGGCAGGATGACCGGGACCGGCGTCATGAGACCGCCGGCGGTGTCCTCGTCGTATTCCAGCAGACGGCGCACATCCTCGGCCTCTTCCGGCTCCATGAGCTGCAGGAGTTCCTCCTGCTGTGCCTCGGGGAGTTCGGAGAGGAGGTCGGCGGCGTCGTCGGGGTCCATCTCCTCCAGCACGTCGGCGGCGCGCTCGCGGTCCAGCGAGGAGAGGATCTCCACCTGGTCCTCTTCCGGGAGTTCCTGGAGGACGTCGGCCAGGCGCTCGTCCTGGAGTTCGCTGGCCACTTCGAAGCGGCGCTTGTCGCTCATCTCCTGGAGCGCCTCGGCGAAGTCGGCGGCCTTGAGGTCCTCGTGGCTGGCGACGAAGGCCGTCGCCGCCTGAGGCTCGGTGGCAGCGGCGGGGACGGCGTCCGTCCAGTTGATGATCATGGTCTCGTTGCGGCGCAGGCGTGCGAGCGGCGAGAACGAGTGGCCGCGGCGGACGAAGAGCTTGGAGACGAACCAGTCGCCGGAGCGGTGCTGGTCGATCGCGATGTCCTCGATCGTGGCCGATCCCGAGCCGTCCGTGAGGGTGACCCGGCTGTCGAACATCTCGGCGACCACCAGGGTCTCCATCCCGCGCTGCTCGAAGCGGCGGAGGTTGACCAGGCCGGTGCTGATGACCTGGGCCTGGTCCATGCTGGTCACGCGGGTCATGGGGACGAAGACGCGTTTCTTACCCGGGACTTCCACCACCAGGCCCACGGCGTGCGGGGGCGCATTGTTGGCGCGGGCCAGCACCACGACGTCGCGGACGCGTCCCAGCCGATCACCCAAAGGGTCGAAGACATCCAGACCGAGGAGGCGGGCAACGAAGACACGGGAAGTAGGGTTGCTCACCCGACTAGGCTATCCACTTCGTCCACGTTTGGCTGAATTCCGGTTGCAGGCCTGCGGAATAGGCAACAATGTGGGTATGTCGAACTTGTTTGGTGCACCCAGGATTCCCGAGGAGCTCCGTTCCGTGCCGCAGGGCGTGACGGTGGGCTCCTACAACTCCTACCTCGATGCCCAGAAGGCCGTGGACTACCTGGCGGACCAGCAGTTCCCCGTCCAGTACGTCTCGATCGTGGGCAATGACCTGAAACTCGTCGAGCGTGTGACCGGCCGCCTGAGCTACCCCCGGGTGGCCATGTCCGGCCTGCTCAGTGGCGTGTGGTTCGGTCTGTTCATCGGTCTGCTGCTGTCGCTGTTCTCGCCGGGCGGCGCGTTCTCCGTGGTCACCTCGGTGCTGATGGGTGCTGCGTTCTTCGCGCTCTTCGGCATCGTCAGTTACGCCATGCAGCGCGGCAAGCGGGACTTCACCTCCACCAGCCAGGTGCTGGCGAGCAGCTACGACGTGATCGTCGCCCCCGAGGTGGCGGGTGAGGCGAGCCGTCTGCTGCTGCAGCTTCCCATGCGGGGCAACGACGGCGGCGCCCGCCAGCCCGGTCAGCAGCAGGGTCCCCAGGGCGGCCAGTACACCGGCCAGGGCCAGGGGTACGGCCAGCCGCAGGAACCGGAGCGGCCGGAAGGCTGGGGCAATCCCTACGGTCAGCGCTCCGAGGATGCCGCGCAGCAGGCGCAGGCCCCGGAGCAGCCGGCTTCGTCCCCGGTGTCCTCGGACTACCGGGATCTCCCGGACGGCCGTCCTCAGTACGGCGTGCGGTTGAACCAGACGCCTCCCGCGGCACCTGCCGCGCCGGCTCAGGAGCAGCCGGCCCAGCACCCGTCGGAGGACCCGGCGGAGGGTGCATCGGCCGATGACGCCCCGGCCGAGCCTCACGGCGAGTCCGTGCCGGACCACGACGCGCACGGGTCGACCGAGCAAGGCACTCAGGCGTCCGGGGAAGCGGATCACCAGGACAGCCACCCCAAGGAACAGCGCGGCGAGTAGGCCGGAGGCGGGGCCGCTCCGGCGGAACCGCGCAGGCCCACAACCTGCAGGCCCAGATCCGACGTCCTGACCGGGCGGCGCGATCCGGGTGACGTCCAGAGGGACGAATGGCCCGGCACCGGGATTCCGGTGCCGGGCCATTCGCATGCCTGGCGTGTGGCGCTCAGGGCGCCACGGCGGTGGTGAGGGGCACTCAGCCGAGCAGGCCGGCCATCCAGGACTCGACGTCGTCGGCCGTACGGGGGAGTGCGGCGCTCAGGTTCACGGCGCCATCCGCGGTGACGAGGATGTCGTCCTCGATGCGGACGCCGATGCCGCGGTACTCCTCCGGGATCGCCAGATCCTCGGACTTGAAGTACAGGCCGGGTTCGATGGTGAACACCATGCCCTCGGCGAGTTCCGCGTCCAGGTACAGCTCGCGCTTGGCCTGGGCGCAGTCGTGGACGTCCATGCCCAGGTGGTGGCTGGTGCCGTGCGGCATCCAGCGGCGGTGCTGCTGGCCGCTCTCGGAGACGGCCTCCTCCACGGTGACGGGCAGCAGACCCCAGTCGGCCAGGCGCTCGGCCAGGACACGGGTGGCGATCTGGTGCAGCTCGCGGAACTTCAGGCCCGGGCGGGCCTCCGCGAAGGCCGCGTCGGCGGCGTCCAAGACGGCTTCGTAGACCCGGCGCTGCACCTCGGAGAACGTGCCGTTCACGGGCAGGGTGCGGGTGATGTCCGCGGTGTAGAGGCTCTCGGCCTCGACGCCGGCGTCCAGCAGGAGAAGGTCGCCCTCCTTCACCTGACCGTTGTTGTTGATCCAGTGCAGGATGGTGGCGTTGTTGCCGGAGGCGGCGATGGTGTCGTAGCCGAGGTCGTTGCCTTCCTCGCGGGCCTTCGCGAAGAACGCGCCTTCCACGACGCGCTCACCGCGGTGGTGGGCCACGGCGCGAGGCAAGGCCTTGACCACTTCGTGGAAGCCTTCGACGGTCGCCGCGACGGCCAGCTTGAGCTGCTCGACCTCCCACTCGTCCTTGATCAGGCGCAGCTCGGAGAGCGCCTCGGCGAGCTTCTCGTCCAGGGCGTCGAGCTGGGAGAGGTCCAGGTTCTCGGGGTCCTGGGCGGTGTTGTAACGGGCGGTGTCCACGAGGGCGTCGATGTTCTCGTCCACCTTGCGGAGCAGGCGGATGGAGATGCCGCCGATCTCGGAGGCGCCGACGTTCTTGGTGATCGCCACCTCGAGCTCGTCCAGGTGCGCGGTGGCCAGGTCCAGACGGGACTTGAGATCCGCCAGGCTCGGGCGCGGGCCGATCCAGAACTCGCCGGAGCGGGCGTCCGCGTAGAACTGCTCGGTGTCGCGGCCGGCCATGGGACGGAAGTACAGGGTGGCGTGGTGGTGGCCGCCGTCGTCGCCCTGGCCGTCATCGGTGGGTTCGAGGATCAGGACCGCATCCGGCTCGTGGTCCACGCCCAGGCCCGTCAGGTGCGCGAAGGCGGAGTGCGGACGGAAGCGGTAGTCCGTGTCGTTGCTGCGGACCTTGTGCGGACCGGCGGGGATCACCAGGCGTTCGCCCTTGAACTGCTCCGAGATCGCACGACGACGGCGGGCGGCGTGTGCGGCGACGGCTTCCTCGGCGGGGAGCTCCAGCGAGGCGGGAGCCCAGCTGCTCGCCATGAAGGCTTTGAAGGCATCGGAGGAGGGGCGCTGCGAACGGTTGTTCACACGGTCCTCCAACGGCTGGGTGCTGGCATCAGTGGTGTGTTCTGCGTCATTCACCCTCCTATCGTCTCACTGATCGGGGGTTCCGCGGGTCCGCCGGGACTACGCTGGGAGCGTGAGGATCGACCTGCATGCACACTCGAACATCTCGGACGGGACCCAGCCGCCCGCCGCCCTCGTGGCCTCCGCCGCGCAGGCGGGGCTCGACGTCGTCGCGCTCACCGATCACGACACCACCGACGGCTGGGCTGAAGCCGCAGTGGCCGCGCGCGAACAGGGCGTCGCCCTGGTGCCCGGCATGGAGATCAGCTGCCGCACACGAGAAGGCATCAGCGTCCATCTGCTGTCCTATCTGCACGACCCCACGCACCCGGGGCTCCTGGAGGAGATCACCAAGGCGCGGGACGCCCGGCTGAGCCGCGCCGAGCGGATGGTCGCCCTGCTCTCCGAGGACTACCCGTTGAACTGGGACGACGTCACCCAGCACCTGGCTCCCGGCGCGACGGTGGGCCGGCCGCACATCGCCGACGCCTTGGTGGCCGCGGGGATCGTCAGCGACAGGACCGAAGCGTTCGCCACCATCCTGACCTCGCACTCGCGCTACTACGTGCAGCACTACGCCGCCGGCCCCGCGCTCGCCGTCGAGCTGGTCCGTGCCGCCGGAGGAGTGCCGGTCTTCGCGCATCCCGTGGCGCGGGCGCGCGGCCGGGTGGTCGGGGAGCACACCTTCCACGAGATGATCGACGCCGGGCTGGGCGGCGTGGAGGTCTGGCACCGCGACAATCCGCAGGACGGACGTGAATTCCTTCTGGGGCTCGCAGCGAAGCACGATCTGATCGTCACCGGCTCCAGCGACTATCACGGCAAGGGCAAGCCCAATCTGCTGGGCGAGAATCTCACGTCACCCGAGCAGTTCGCGCGGATCGAGGAGCAGGGGCGCGGGAGCGTGATCCGGGGCTGAGTGGTCAGTCCTCGGATGGCGCGGTGAGAGCCTGCCCGGCGATCAGCCGGAGGGCGAGACGAGCCGTGTCCAGGAGTTCATCCCGTCCTGCCCCGAGATTCGATTGCGCGGACAGCCCGTGCCACACCGACTGAATGAAGGACGTCAGTGTCTCCGGCGCGATGCCAGGCTGGAGACCGCCTTCGGACTTCGCCTGACGTAGCCGAGTGAGCAGGGCTTCTGCATTCGAGGCCTGCATCTCCGCGATGTATCTACGCGTATCCAGAGTGCTCGTGCTGTCGGCCATGACGGCGCTGCTGATGAGGCAGCCGGGGTGCGAATCGCTGTTCCGAGTGAATTCGACGACCGAATCGACGAGGACCCGCTCGATGACCTTCAGCACGTCCCGCTCGGTGACCGCCCGCTGATAGATCTCCCGGTAACGCTCGGCGTAGGTCCGTACGGTCTCCTCGAAGAGGCCGGCCTTGCTGCCGAAGGCGGCGTAGAGGCTCGACGTCGAAATCCCCAGTTCCGTCGTCAGGGCACGGGTGGACGTCCCGGAGTAGCCGTAGCGCCAGAAGAGGCGCGCGGCGCCCAGGAGGACGCGATCGCGGCTGAACGTCGAGGGGCGGCCTCGAGTGGTGGAAGACACCCTGGAATTATAGATCGTTTGCTCCATAATTGATTTATGGAGCAAATGATACAGAAAACGGTGAAACTCGATGACGGCAGCTGGGTATCGGTCGATGTGTACGGCGACCCTTCCGCCTCGGGCTTGGTCATCGTGCCAGGAGTGATGAGCGATGCTCGGTCCTGGGGCACCGTCGCGCGGGAGATCAGCGCGTGGCCTTCGGTCGCGGTGCTGAACCGCAGGGGCAGGGCGCCGTCGGGCCCGCTCACCGAGGACTACTCCCTGGAGACCGAGGTGGGCGATCTGCTCGACGTGCTGAAAGTCCTCGGTCCCGTGAAGACCGTTTTCGGATGGAGCTACGGGGGTCTGATCGCGCTGCTGGCGGCTGACCGGCACCCGATCGAGCAGCTGATCGCTTACGAGCCTGTCGGAAGACCGTTTGCCGGAGAGGCGCTGCCGGCACTGCAATCAGCGGAGCAGGCGCAGGACTGGGACCGGAGCGTCGAGATCGTCAACCGTGACATCTCCGGCTTCACAGCCGACTACGTCGAGGGCCTTCGTTCGGATCCTGACGTCTGGCAGGAACTCCGGCGCTTCAGTGAGCCGCTGTATGCAGAACTTGCCGCGCTGAACGCGGCGCCACTGCCGGAGCTGATGGCGCAGGAGGCGGCCGCGGTGGACCTCATCGTCGGGGAGCGCAACCGCCATACGGAGCCGTATGGAACGGCCTCTGACGCCATCGCACGCCGGGTTCCGGGCGCGCGGATCCATGAACTCGCGGGAGCAGACCACCTCGCGCACCTTCAGGACCCGGCCGGACTTGGGCGTCTCCTCAACGTCCTTGCAGGGCGGCCCTGAAGGGCACCCAGGACCAGACTCGCGTCCCTCAGCCCAGCGTGTGCACCGTGGCTGAGGCCGCCAGCCGCGAGGCCATGACGGACACGGCCGAAGGGTTCTCGTCGACACATACGAAGCGGCGGTCCGACTTGGCGGCCACCGCCCCCAACGTCCCGGAACCCGCAAAGAAGTCCAGGCACCAATCGCCCGGCCGGGTGGAGGCCATGACCATGCGGCGCAGCAGGCCCTCCGGCTTCTGCGTCGGATAGCCGGTCTTCTCCTTGCCCGTGGGGGAGACGATGGTGTGCCACCAGACGTCGGTGGGCAGCTTGCCGCGCTGGCGCTTCTCCTCGGTCACGAGACCGGGGGCCATGTACGGTTCGCGGTCGACCTCGGCCGCGTCGAAGTGGTACGCCTCCGGGTCCTTCACATAGACCAGGATGTTGTCGTGCTTGGCGGGCCAGCGGCGCCGGGCCCGTGCGCCGTAGTCGTAGGCCCAGATGATCTCGTTCAGGAAGCACTCCCGGCCGAAGATCGCATCGAGCATGACCTTGGCGTAGTGCACCTCGCGGTAGTCCAGGTGCAGGTACAGCGTGCCGTCCGGGGCCAGCAGGCGCCAGGCCTCGCGCAGCCGGGGTTCCAGGAACGCCCAGTAGTCCTCGAAGGCGTCGTCGTAGCGATGCAGGTCCCCGCGCAGCGTCTGGTACGAGCGTCCCTGGAAACCGATCCGATCGCCTTCGCCCTCCGCGCTGCGGACCATGGTGGTCTGCTGGCGGCGCTGCGTGCGACCCGTGTTGAACGGGGGATCGATGTAGATGAGCGTGAACGATTCATCCGGCAGCGTCGGCAGGAACCCGGCGTTGTCCGCTTGGACCACCAGGTTCCCGCCGTCCGCCTGCCAGAGCTGTTCAGCGTTCCGGGCCACGGATCCCGTCAGGATTCCTGAGCCGGGGTGCCGGCCTCGCGGCCGACCACTTCGCCGTTGCGGCGGCGGGTGCGGTTGCGCGGGCGGCGGCGACGAGCGTCGTCGTCGGCCTTCTTCTCGGGGGCCGGAGCCTCCGTGGTGGTCTCCGCGGCAGGCTGACGCGTCCGACGACGGCGGCTCTCGCCTTCGGTGGAACCCTCCGTCGCGCGGCCGGCGCCGGAGCGGCGCTCACCACTGCGCGGACGGTCACCACGGGAGGACGACGCCGGGCGCTTGGTCACGCGCTTGCCGGTCTCGCCCAGATCCTCGAGGACCTCGGCATCCACGCCGGCCAGGACGCGCTTGTCCCGGGGCAGGCGGCCCTTGGTTCCCTCCGGGATGTCCAGATCCGCGTAGAGGTGGGCGGAGGACGAGTAGGTCTCGACCGGCTCCGCGAAGTCCAGGCCGAGGGCCTTGTTGATGAGGGCCCAGCGGGGCATGTCCTCCCAGTCCACGAAGGTCACGGCGGTGCCCTTGTTGCCGGCTCGGCCGGTGCGGCCCACGCGGTGGAGGTAGATCTTCTCGTCTTCGACGCACTGGTAGTTGATGACGTGCGTGACGTCGTCCACGTCGATGCCGCGTGCGGCGACGTCGGTGGCGACCAGGACGTCCACCTTGTTGTTGCGGAAGGCGCGCAGCGCCTGTTCGCGGGCGCCCTGACCCAGGTCGCCGTGCAGGGCGGCTGCCGCGAATCCGCGGTCCACCAGTTCCTCGGCGACCTTCGCGGCGGTGCGCTTGGTCTTGGTGAAGATGACGGTGCGTCCGCGTCCGCGGGCCTGCAGGATGCGGGCGACGACCTCGATCTTGTCGAGCGAGTGGGCGCGGTAGACGAGCTGGCGGATGTCCCGCTTGGTCAGACCCTCGTCATCCGGGTCGGCCGCGCGGATGTGGGTGGGGCGCGTCATGTAACGGCGGGCCATGGCGATGACCGGGCCGGGCATGGTGGCGGAGAAGAGCATGGTCTGGCGGGTGCCGGCCGGGGTGGCGGCCATCAGCGTCTCGACGTCCGGGAGGAAGCCGAGGTCCAGCATCTCGTCGGCCTCGTCGAGGATCACGATCTTGATGTTGGAGAGGTTCAGGTGGCGCTGCTTGTACAGGTCGATCAGTCGGCCGGGGGTGCCGACCACCAGGTCGACGCCATTCTGAAGCGCCTCGATCTGCGGCTCGTAGGCACGTCCGCCGTAAATGGTGGCGATCCGGACCTGGTGCAGCCGGCTGGCGGTGGCGAGGTCATTGGCGACCTGCACGGCGAGCTCACGCGTGGGGACGATCACCAGGGCCTGGGGCGCGCCCGGCACCTGGAGCTTGGAGTACTTGGGGTCATCGCTGGTCACGATGCGTTCCAGTGCCGGCACACCGAACCCGAGGGTCTTGCCGGTGCCGGTCTTGGCCTGGCCGATGATGTCGTGCCCGCCGAGGGCGACCGGCAGCGTCAGGGCCTGGATCGGGAAGGGGTGGACGATTCCGGCCTGGGCCAGGGAATCCACGATTTCCGCGCGGACACCGAAGTCCGCGAAGGTCTTCTGGACCTCGGCATGCGGTTCCGCCGTGGTGGTGATGGTCTCCTCCGGCTCGACACTCTCCGTGCCGCTGGTGTCGACCAGGACTTCATGACTGTGGGTTTCGCTCACGCGTGCCTCCTTGGCATTGCTCCGCCAGCGCCAGGACGGGCGTCTGCCAACCTTGGCGACGGCACCGGTCATTCCAGAGAGGTTCCCGGAGAGGGCGGAGTACGGGTGGAAGCCGATCGCGGTCTGCGTGGGCCGCACTGGCGGCCATCAGGGGTGCCGGGCCCGTGGAGAACGGGCGGGGCGGGGGAAAGCAATGGTCAATCAACGACCGGGCATCCATGACTACCCCCTCATTCTAGGGGATGGAGGGCTGATTCCCCGGATTCGCCCCGTCGCCTCCGGACGATGGCGCATTCTCGACCAGGCTGAACGAGACCGTCCGGCGCAGGACGTCGGCCGCGTCCAGGCGGACCTTGACCCGGGTGCCGGGCTCCATGGCCCCCGTGCAGCGTGCCGTGACCGCAGGGTCCAGCAATTGGACGGTGGCGATCGGCGCCGTGGCGTTCTTCCCGTTGCCGGTGGAGATCACCACGGCATCGAAGACCTCGCCCAGACGGGGCAGCATGAGGGCCGCCTCGATGGTGTCGATGGCGGCGCGGTCCAGCCGGGAGGAGCGCTGCTCCGCGGATTTCATGAGCTCGGGCACGAGTGCCAGGCTCTCCCTGGCCCAGGCCGGAACCTCGGTGCCCTGGCTGAGTGCTTCACAGACCACGAGCACCCAGCGGTCGACCAGACGGCGCAGCGGTGCGGTGGCGTGGGAATAGGGCGCCGCGATGGCGGCCTGGACGGTGTTCTCGGGGACGTCGCCGTCGAACGCCACATAGCCTGCGCCGCGGAACAGCGCGGCTGCCGCATGCACGATCGCCAGGTCCTTGGGCTGGGCGGGGTCCAGCGTCCTGAGGTATTCGCCGTAACTCATGGCTCCTGCGCCATCGGGGCTCCACGGCTTGCCGAGCGCGGCGGTCTGGCGCTCGAAGGTCTCCAGGGAACGGCTGTCCGGTGCCGGCATGGTCCGCAGGATGCCGACGGAGCCTTTCACCATGAGGTCGGCGGCCGCCATGCCGGTCATGAGGGAGATCTGCGCGTTCCAGTCCTCCACGGGCAAGGGGATCTCGGTGACCAGACGGTAGGCGCCGCTCTCAGGATCTTGCTCGACCACCTGCGCGGGCAGTTTCAGACTGGCACCGCCGCGGAGACGTTCGAGTTCGATCCGCTTGAGCCCGACCTCCTTGAGCAGTTGCAGGCACTCGCTCGCGGTGCCGGCGTCGATCGCCTCCTGAACGCCCTGGTAGCTCAGCTTGGCGCGCGACCTCACCCGGGCCCGGCGGACGGTGGCGTTCTGCACCGCGCCGGAGGAATCGAGGGTGAACTGCCAGAGGAAGGCGCCGCGGTCGACGTCGGGCAGCAGGCTTCCGGCATCCTCCGAGATCGCCTCGGGATGCAGAGGGATCCGGCCGTCGGGAGCGTACAGCGTGAGCCCCCGACGGCGGCACTCGGCATCCAGCGCCCCGCCGGGGGAGACGAAGGACGGCACATCCGCGATGGCGTAGTAGACGGTGTACCCGTCGCCGGACCGCTCGATGAACACGGCCTGATCCAGGTCGGTGGACGAGGCGGGGTCGATCGTGACCAGCTCGATGTCCGTGCGGTCCCAGTCCGGAAGGGTGTGGGTGCGGATGACCCGCGCGGTCTCCTCGAGCACCTCCGGCGGGAAGGCCCGGGGGACTTCGAGTTCTTCGCGCAGCGCTGCGAGGGCCTCGGCGAGACCGTCCTGAACGTCCTGGGTGCCACGGGGGATCCATGTGTTCGTCACGCTCACAGGCTAGCTCCCGGGCAGACTCCTGACTTCTCCGACATCCCGCACGGCCGTGATTCTGGCATACTGACAGCAAAATCATCACCGCGTGTCACGGCCGTCCGAGGCCAGTCAGGAGAAGGGCAAGCCATGACCAACGAGTCTCAGCCCAACCAACCGGTTCCCCAGCAGCCGCCGGTCCCCCCGCAGAGTCCGCAGTCTGCGCCGTCCCAGGGACAGCAGCAGGTACAGCCCCAGCAGAACGCACAGCAGAACTGGAACCAGCCGCAGTCGTATGGTCAGCAGCAGTACGGCCAGGGCAACCAGCAGCACAACTCGCAGCAGTACGGCGGCCAGCAGCAGTATGGCCAGAATCCGCCGAGCCAGCAGCCCCCGTACGGTCAGCCGCAGCAGCAGCAGTACGGACAGCAGCAGGCGACTCCGCAACAGTACGCTCAGCCGCAGGCCGCTCCGCAGCAGAGTTACCCCCAGCAGTACGGCCAGCAGCCGGCGCAGCCCGGGTACCCGCAGCAGCGCCCTGGCCAGTTCCAGCAGGCCGGGCAAGCTGCACCGCAGCAGTACGGCCAGGCGCCCGGTTCGTACGCCCAGCAGGGCTACGGCAATCAGCAGTCCGCCTACGCCGGGCAGCCGTCCGCAGTGCCGGGCCCTCTCGATCCGGGAGCCAGCCTCGGGTTCGCCGCGGCCATCAAGACCGTGTTCGCCAAGTACGCCAGCTTCACGGGGCGTGCGGGCCGGCAGGAATTCTGGTGGTGGTACGTGTTCGTCGTCGTGGTGGCGGTGGTTCTCAGCACGGTCGCCGCGATCTTCTTCGGCACCGGCCTGTCCCAGGCGGTGGCCGATCAGGACTACACCGAGGTTCCGGGCACCGGCCAGGTGCAGGTGAATTCCAACGCCTCGATGATCATCGGGTTCGTGCTCTGGGGTCTGGCAGGTCTGTTCTCCCTGGCCGTCATCGTCCCCACCGCGGCCGTAGGGGCCCGGCGCCTGCACGATGCCAACTTCAGCGGCTGGTTCATCCTCCTGTATCTGGTTCCGGTGGGCAGCCTGGCGCTCCTCTTCCTGTGGGCTCAGGCCTCCAAACCCGAGGGCGCGCGCTTCGACGCGTCGTTCTGACGACCTCGCCGGTGTCTCGACAGGCACGGTGAATGGCCGCCACGGAGAACATCCGTGGCGGCCATCGCTTTTCCTCGGGCGGATCCTGGGACAGACTGACGGAGAACACGACCGCATCAGTGAAGGGGAGACCATGAGCCAGCCTCCGAGTCATCCAGGCGAGAACCCTCAGTATCCACCCGGGCCCGTTCACGTTCCGCCGGGACCCGCGCAGCCTCAGCCGCAGCCCTTGCCGCAGGGCGGTGCGCCGTGGCCACCGGGCGGGCAGCCGCCGCAGGGTGCACAGCAGGCACCCTGGCAGCCGCAGCCCGGCCAGCCACAAGGGTGGGGGCCGGGGTGGGGCCAGGCCGCTCCGTTTGTGATGCGCCCGAAGGTCGGATTCGCGGACGCGATCAAGTCGGGCTTCCGCAACTACGCCAACTTCAACGGCCGGGCCGTCAACTCGGAGTTCTGGTGGTGGTTCGTCTTCGAGTACCTGGTGCTCGGGATCCTGGGCTACCTGGCGTACTTCCTGGTCTTCCTGGGCTTCATGACCTCGCTGGGCGGGGTGCTGTCGGACTCCTCGCGGACCGGGTATCGCAGCCGGGACCTCGATGTCGTGTGGAGCGCGCCCCTGGTGGCCGGAATCGTCCTGTCCATCCTCTTCATCCTCGTGGCGCTGGCCCTTCTGATCCCGGGACTTGCGCTCAGGGTGCGCCGCCTGCACGACGCCGGGTACAGCGGCTGGTTCATCCTGCTGAGCCTCGCGCCGTTCGGTTCGGTGGTCGTCCTGGCGCTCCTGGCCATGGAAAGCAGCCCGGAAGGGATGAAATACGGCTATTGACCCTGTTCAATGGGGAGTTTTCCCCATTGAGCCCCACGAGCATGTGGTGGAGACTGTACGTTAAGGAAGCATCAAGCGCACCCAGTGATGGAAAGAACAGGACCATGACGCAACAACCCGATTGGCAGAACAACAACGGCGGTCAGCCGCAGCAGCCGAACTACGGTCAGCAGCCTCCTCAGGCGCCCCAGTACGGCCAGCAGCCGCCGCAGGCCCCGCCGGCCCCCCAGTACGGCCAGCAGGGCTACCAGCAGCAGCCCGCCAGCCCCTACGGCCAGCCCGCGTACAGCGGTGGCCTCTACCCGCCCTACGTCCCGCGCCCGAGCGTAGGGTTCTCGCAGGCCATCAAGATGGGCTTCGCCAACTACGCCAACTTCAAGGGCCGTGCCAGCCGCAGCGAGTTCTGGTTCTGGTACCTCTTCCAGGCTCTCGTCGCGGGTATCCCCGTCGGCATCGGCTACGGCCTCCTCATCGGTGGTCTGGTCTCCCAGTCCGCGTATTCGGATTCCTCCACCGGCTACAGCTCGTCGTCGGATGTCGCCTTCACCGGCACCATGGTGTTCGGCACCATCCTCATGATCATCGGCGGCATCATCAGCCTGGCGCTCCTGGTGCCGTTCATCGCCGTCGCGTGGCGCCGTCTGCACGACGCGGGCTTCCCCGGCCCGATGTTCTTCCTGTCGCTCATCCCGTATGTGGGTGGCATCATCCTCATCGTGCTGTGCGCCATGCCCAGCAAACCCGAGGGCATGAAGTACGAGATCCAGTAGTCCCCGTACTGCAACGCCACGGCCCCTGCCCTTCGCGAGAAGAGGACAGGGGCCGTGGCGTTTAACGGAGAGGTCAGGCGTCCGGCAGCTCGGCCAGCAGGCGCCGCGCGGCATCGGCGGGATCGGAGGCCTCGGTGACGGCGCGGACCACCACCACGCGGCGCGCTCCGGCCTCGACCACCTGGGCCACGTTCGCGTGGTCGATGCCGCCGATGGCGAACCACGGCACGGTGGTGCCGGTGCCCGCCGCATAGCGGACCAGGTCGAGGCCCACCCCGGCGCGGCCGGGCTTGGTGGGCGTCGCCCAGAGCGGCCCCACGCAGAAGTAGTCGGTCTCGCCGCGGGCCGCGGCAGCGAGGGCGGTGTCCACCTGCTCCGGCGCATGGCTCGAAAGGCCCAGCACGACGTCGTCGCCCAGCAAGGACCGCGCGGCGGGCAGCGGGAGATCCTTCTGGCCGAGGTGCAGCACCGGGCTGCCGGACAGACGGGCGATGTCCGCGCGGTCGTTCACGGCCCAGAGCTTCCCATGCCGTTCGGCCGCCTCCCGCAGCACGGCGAGGAGCTCGAGTTCCTCGGCGGCTTCGATGGCCTTGTCCCGCAGCTGGATGATGTCCACGCCGCCGGTGTACGCGGCATCGACGAAGTCCGCGAAATCGCCGCGACCGGCTCGTGAATCGGTGCAGACGTACAGCCGCGCGGCGGTCAGAGACGCTGTCGCATTTGCTCGGTTAACCATGGGCTTCAGCCTAGTTCCTCTACACTGGAGCGGTACTGCGGGAGCCGGAGCGGATGGTCATATTCGCCGGCTGAGAGGGCTTGAGCGCCGACCGCCACACCTGATCCGGTTAGCACCGGCGTAGGGAAGGACGAGGAGCATGGACCAGGAGACGGCCGACGCCGCGGTGATCGGCGCGGGCATCGTGGGACTGGGCATCGCGTGGACGCTCCTCCGGTCCGGTCGCCGGGTGACCCTCATCGATCCCTCACCCGCCCGGGGCGCGACATTCGCCGCCGCCGGCATGCTGGCCCCGGTCAGCGAATACCACTATCAGGAGGAGAACCTCCTCACCCTGACGCTCGAATCGGCAGCGCTCTGGGAGGGCTTCGCCGCGCCTTTCGGGCCTCTCAGCGGGTACCGGGCCACACCCACGCTCGTGGTGGGGTTCGACGCCGCCGACCGGGCCGCGCTCGCGGATCTGCAAGCGGTTCAGCGGGCGCACGGCCTCGACGTCCAGGCGGTCCCGCTCCGGGAGGCCCGCCGGATGGAGCCGCTGCTTTCACCCCAGCTGTCCGGGGCCTTCCTCACCCCCGGCGACCACCAGGTGGACCCGCGAGTCCTGCACGCCAGGATGCTGGAGGCCTTCCGCCAGGCGGGCGGGACGGTCGTGGAGGAACGTGCGGAAGCTCTGCGCTGGTCGGCGAACGACGACGACGGCGGCGCTTCCGCCGACCGGGTGACGGGGGTGCTGCTCGCCTCCGGCCGTGTTGTCACTGCGGTCGAGGTCGTGGTGGCCAACGGCCTCGCATCGCCTGAGCTGCGGGGGTTGCCGGACGGGCTCGATCTGCCCCTGCGCCCGGTGCACGGGGACATCCTCCGGCTGCGGGTGCCGGAACAGCTGCGGCCCTTCCTGACCGCGACGGTGCGCGGCTCGGTCCGCGGGGTACCCGTCTATCTGGTGCCCCGCGAGGACGGCACCGTGGTGATCGGGGCGACCCAGCGGGAGGATGGGCAGTCCGGAGTCTCCGCCGGTGGGGTGCACCAGCTCCTCCGCGACGCGCAGTTGCTGGTCCCCGCCGTGGCGGAACTCGAGCTCGATGAGATCACGGCGCGGGCGCGGCCCGGGACGCCGGACAATGCACCCCTGCTCGGCCGGGTGGCCTCCGTCGGGGGCGGCGAGGTGGCCGGTCTGGTCATCGCCACCGGATTCTTCCGCCATGGCGTCCTGCTGACGCCGGTGGCGGCACGGGCGGTTCTGCATCTGCTCGATGGACATGACGACGGGCGCTGGGCGGCCTTCCGGCCGGACCGGTTCAGCCCGGCACTTCTGAAGGAGACGACTGTGGAGGCTCACGCATGAACATCACCGTGAACGGCGAACAGCGCGCCGTGGGGGAGGACGCCACCGTGGCGGTCCTGGTCACCCAGGTGACGGGCCGCGAGATCCTGGCGGACGGCCGCGCGGCGGACGGGCGCCGTGTGGGGATGGCGGTGGCCCGGAACTCCACCGTGATCCCGCGGAGCCTGTGGTCGGGCACCGCCTTGCAGGACGGCGATGAGCTGGAACTCGTGACTGCGGTGCAGGGAGGCTGAGATGACGGAGATCTTGCAGGACCAGGGACTGGATCCCCTGGTGGTGGACGGGGTGGAGCTGGGTTCCCGGCTCATCATGGGCACGGGCGGCGCGCCGAGCCTGGATGGTCTGGGCGCCGCGCTGGTGGCGTCCGGAACCGAGCTCACCACCGTGGCGATGCGGCGGTACAGCCCCGCGCAGAGCGGATCGCTCTTCCAGTTGCTGGTGGACCGGGGGATCCGTGTCCTGCCGAACACCGCCGGGTGTTTCACGGCGCGTGACGCGGTGCTGACGGCGGAACTGGCCCGGGAAGCGCTGGAGACGGACTGGGTGAAGCTGGAGGTCATCGCGGACGAGCACACGCTGCTTCCCGATGCCGTGGAGCTCGTGGACGCCACGGAGCAGCTGGTGTCCCGCGGGTTCAAGGTGTTCGCGTACACGAATGACGATCCGGTGCTGGCCTTGCGGCTCGAGCAGCTGGGCGCCGCGGCCGTCATGCCGCTGGGCGCTCCGATCGGCACCGGTCTGGGGATTCTGAACCCGCACAACATCGAGGTGATCGTCTCGCGGGCTGCGGTTCCCGTGGTGCTCGACGCCGGGATCGGCACCGCCTCGGACGCGGCGCTGGCGATGGAGCTGGGCTGCGATGCGGTCCTGCTGGCCACGGCCGTGACCCGCGCGCAGGACCCGGTGCGCATGGCGACGGCCTTCCGGCATGCCGTGACGGCAGGCCGTCTCGCCCGTCTGGCCGGACGTATTCCCCGGCGTGAGCACGCTCTGGCCTCCTCCAGCATGGAGGGCAGGGCCGAGTTCCTCTGACAGGGCGGGCCCGGTCCGGTCCGCGGTGAGGGCCCGACGTCGGTGCCCCGGCGCGGCGCGGACCGGACGGCACGCGCGGGGACGCGACGGACCGTGCCGCAACGAGCGAGGGGCGCCTCCCGCACCTGAACGGTACGGGAGGCGCCCCTCGGCGTCGGGCCTGAAAAGGATCAGACCTTGAGGATCTCCGTCAGTGCCTTGGCGTCCTCGGCCGACCGCCGCGAACTGAGGATCCAGGACACCGCGAACGACGCCGCGATGCCGAGGACCAGCGGACCGATCCAGGGAATCCACGTCACGCCGGGCAGGTACCCGAATCCGAGCGCGATGAACACGATCCAGCTCAGGGCGGTGACCAGGGTGCCGGCGCCGGCCGGGAGCGCGGCCCCCAGCGTGGTGCGCTGCCGGTTCACGGCCCAGGCGAGCGCGCCGACGGCCGCCACGAGCAGGACGGGGATGATCAGGGACAGCATGGCTGCCTACAGGGCGCCGAAACCGACGCGGCGCTGCTCTTCCGGGCCCATCTCGACGTAGCCGAGCACCGCGGCCGGGATGATCACGCGACGGCCCTTGTCATCGGTCAGGGAGAGCTGGCCGCCGGAGGACAGAGCCTCGGAGACGGCAGTGGCGATGGCCTCCGCTTCCTCGGAGGACTCGAACACGACTTCGCGAGCGACGTTCTGGATGCCGATCTTTACTTCCACAATTGCCTCCTGGCAGTTTCGTGCGGGCCACGGGCACACGGGGCGCACCGCAGGCTTCAACAGCTGATCCAAGCCTAATATGGCGGGCAGGGGGAGAAGGGCCGTTCGGGCACGCTGGGAGCGAACACCGGGGAGAACGGAACGGTCGAGACGAGAGCGGGCCGGCCTGGATGACGCCGAATCCGCTCTCAAGGGTGTGAGTCCGCTACATGATGTAGCGGACTCACGACGTCGAGAGCGGACTCGGCAGTCCGAGCGGTGTGGTGGGGCCGTGACCCCGGGTGACGCCTAGCTCTCCTTCGGGAACCGGCTGATGCCCCGCCACGCCAGACGGTAGATGAGGTCGCTGGCCACGTCCAGGTCCAGCTTGCCGTCCGTCTCCAGCCAGTACCGCGCGCTGACCTGGGCCATGCCGGCCAGGCCGCGGCCCAGGAGCTGTGCCTCGAGCAGGGGGAGCTTGGTGTCCTCGGCGATCACGCGGGCCACGGCGTCTGCGAAGGTCCGGTTGAAGGTCTCCAACCGGTCGCTGACCTCTTCGTCATTGGTCAGCCCGGACTCGAAGACGAGGCGGTGAGCCTGGTCGTCGCCGGCCATGAACTCGAAGTAGGCCCGCATGACGGCCTGCACCCGGAGCTTGTTGTCCGAGGTGGAGTCGATGGCGCCCAGCAGCATGTCGGTCAGGACGGACAGATGGCTTTCCAGCAGGGCCAGGAACAGCTCGCGTTTCGAGGGGAAGTGCTGATAGAGCACGGGTTTGCTGACCCGGGCCGTCTCAGCGATCTCATCCATCGCGGCGCCGTGATAGCCGTTCGCGACGAAGACCTCCTGGGCGGCCTGGAGGAGCTGGGCCCGACGTTCATCCCGGGGAAGACGCGCGGTCCGAGCGCCCGGCCGTGCTTCGCTCACCGTCACATTCCATCCTTTGCTTCCAGCGCCATCCCTGTTCGTCCGGCGTGAAGGCCAGTTTACCCGTAGGTAATATGACGCGTGTGAGGCGGTGGGCATAGATTGAAGACATGTCCTCCCTGACTTCCCGCACCGCCCTGCCGCCCCTGGTCGAACCGGCGGCGGAACTCACCCGCGATGAGCTCGAACGCTATTCGCGGCACGTGATCATCCCGGAGATCGGCTCCGAGGGGCAGCGCCGTCTGAAGAACGCGCGTGTCCTGGTGATCGGCGCCGGCGGGCTGGGCTCACCGGCCCTGCTCTACCTCGCGGCCGCGGGCGTGGGCACCCTCGGCGTGGTGGACGACGACGTCGTCGAGCTGAGCAATCTTCAGCGGCAGGTGATGCACACGGTGGATCGTGTGGGGCTGCCGAAGACCGAGTCGGCGGCGCGCGCCATCGCGGAGCTGAACCCGCTGGTGACCGTGGTCCAGCACCGCGTCCGCCTGGACTCCTCCAACGCCGTCGAGCTGTTCCGGCAGTACGACCTCATCCTGGACGGGGCGGACAACTTCGAGACCCGTTACCTGGTCAACGACGCGGCGGCGATCGCCGGCAAACCGTACGTCTGGGGCTCGATCTTCCGCTTCGACGGCCAGGTGAGCGTCTTCTGGGAGCAGCACGGCCCCACGTATCGCGATCTGTACCCCGAGGCGCCCCCGGCAGGCAGCGTCCCGAGCTGCGGCGAAGGCGGCGTGTTCGGCATGCTGTGCGCCGCGGTGGGCTCCCTCATGGTGAGCGAGGCCATCAAACTCGTGACGGGCGTCGGCCGGTCCCTCCTGGGCCGCGTGGCGCTGTTCGACGCCCTGGGCGGGTCCTGGCGCGAGATCACCGTGCTCAAGGATCCCGAGGCGCAGCCCATCACCGAGCTGAGCGACTACGCCGCGTTCTGCGGCATCGCGCCCGCCGAGGAGCACGCGGCGTCGTCGGCTGAGGAAGGCCAGGACGACGGCGTGGTGAGCGCCCGTGGTCTGGCCGCGATGCTGGACGAACGTGAGGCGGGGACGCGCGACTTCCTGCTGGTCGACGTGCGGGAGACCGGGGAACGGGACATCGTGGCGATCCCCGGGTCGGTGCTGATTCCCCAGGGCCGCATCCTGGCCGGGGACGCGTGGGACGAGCTGCCGCGGGACACGGAGATCGTGTTCCACTGCAAGGCGGGGAGCCGGTCCGCGAACGTACTGGCCGCGGCACGCCGCGAGGGCTACACGAAGGTCAGCCACCTCGACGGTGGGGTTCTGGCCTGGGTCCGGGATGTGGAGCCCGGCAAGCCGGTCTACTGAGGGTTCTGTATCTAAGGACAGGATGAATGGTCCTATGAATTTTCGGATCTGGCTTTCTGTACGATGTTCCGAATAGTTCCGACCGACAGTCCAAATTGCCTCGCGATGCCTGCTGATGAATCGCCTGCTTCGGCCATCTTTACAATTTGACGATTCCGCTGTTCCCGTTCGGATCGGGCTCGGGCCCTAGCTGCCAGTCGCAATTCCTGCATTGCCACGTTGAAAATCCGGTCATCGTCAAATGCGCGAGCATTCTCGAACAGCTTGTAGTCCTTGACGAGGTAACGGCGCGACCGCACCTGGCGCCACGTTGACTCTGTCAAGTGATAGCCATCTTTGGCGATTTCTGCACGCAAGGTCAACGAGAGGCGCTCCCAAGCATGCAGTACGCTTTCGACGAGCCGCCGTTCTGGGGCATACCTATCAAGGCCAATTGTAGTAGGCAAGCAGATGGTGGCTACCGCCGGGTCATCTTTTGCGGCGTAACTCACGTTGGCTATGACTGTGCATTCAATGCCCTGGAGGTCTAAGCACTTGATCTGTGGGGCGATCATGTAGGCGAAATTCCGTCCTACGTATCCAATTTTTCTATCCCCAATATATGCAGAGATGGCGTTCGAATCATGCGGGTTGTCAAATTCTGGGCGAAGAGTTGCGGAGTAATTGCCCGCGGAGAGCGTCAGTAGTTCACGCTGAAAATATTGAGTTCCCGCTACGCCAGTCCAGAGAAATCTTGGATCATCTCGGTATTTTTCCTCGCTCCAACCCTCGAGAGCATCGGAGAGGGAGACTACGATCAACGATGTGCCGACTTTCACTCATGTACGGAAGGCGGGGAGCGGTTGTGTCCACGACCGTATGCATTTCAACCTCATCGTAGACGAATTAAGTTTGTGGCCATCTGTTTCGGCGCAGCTACTGTGGTCAGCCGACGGTGGGTTCCACAAGTCCGGGCTAAGACGTTCTGGAACTCAGAATCATGCGATCCAGCGTACTCAGGCGCTGAGGTCCTGCGCCGTGTCCTCCCGGGAGGACATCTCGTGCGCGGGGGCTTCGTGGGCCGGGCAGCCGGCTTCGGCGGACGAGAGCTGCGGCTCGGCCACATCGATCCCGTACAGCGCCTCGATGGCGTTCACGTACTGTTCCTGCAGGCCGGCGGCGGCGAGTTCACGGCCGCGGACCATGGGGGTGTGCAGGAGCTGCTTGACCATGCGGCGCAGCGCGAACTCCACCTCCTCCGCGGCGGCGGTGCAGCCGTGCCGGGCCCGCACGCGCTCCATCTCGGAGTCGAGCACGGACATGGTGTGGCGGCGCAAAGCCACGATCGCCGAATCCACACTCCGGGAGCGGCGTTCCGCCTCGAACTCGTGAGCGGCGGAGTCCACGATCCGGGTCGCCTCGACGAGGGACTCGGCGGCCTCCTCGGGAGCGGCCAGACGCACGGATTCCAGCGTGAGGAGCTCCACACCCTCGAGTTCGTCCACCGCCGGGTCGAAGTCGCGGCTGAGAGCCAGGTCGATCACGATCAGGGGGCGGGGCTCGGGTCCGCGGACCTCGGCGAGTTCTTCGGCGGAGACCCGGCGGTCCGAACCGCTGCAGCCGATCAGGACGTCGGCGTCGGCGATCGCGGCCGACAGATTGTCGGCGTCGAGCGCGGTGCCGCCCCGGGCCGCCACGAACTCGCCCGCCCGGCCGGAGCCCGAGAAGACACTCACCTGGGTGCAGCCGCGTTCACGGAGCAAGGCCATGGTGGCGCCGGCATAGGCGCCCGTCCCGAAGAGGACCACGCGGGTGTCCGTCCAATCACGGTCCACCGAAAGCTCCGTGGCCAGTTCGAGGGCGACGGAGACGATCGAGAGACCGCGGCTGCCCAGCGCTGTGCGGGTGCCGACTTCTTTCGCCGTGCGGCTGGCGGCCTGGAAGAGCCGGACCAGTCCGGGGCTCGCCGTGCCGGAATCCTGAGCAGTGATGAGGGCGCGGCGCACCTGTCCGGCGATCTCGCGTTCGCCCACGACGGCGGAGTCCAGTCCGGCGCCCACCGCGAACAGGTGGCGTGCCACCTCGGGACCGCGGCGGAGCGTCAGGGCCTGGGAGACGGTGTCCACGTCCAGGCCGCTCTGCGCGGTGATGTTCCTGAGCAGCTCTTCGCGGGCGGCTTCCAGGCCTCGGTCGGTGGCGGCCTCGGCGTAGATCTCGAAGCGGTTGCACGTCGCCAGCACCACGGAGCCGTTGAGCGCTTCGCCATCAGCGGTGGTGTCATCGGACCGGGTCGGCAGCGGCGGCGACACCGTGCTCCGTGAGGCGACGGCGGAAGCGCCCTTGCTCAGCCGAGCAACGGTCTCAAGGTTCAGATCGGCGTGGGTCGCCGTGAGGGAAAAGAGCACCACAGTGGCACCATCTTATGCTCTTCTCACCTTTGTAGAAAAACCGGCCGGGAATCCGCGGATCCCAGCAATGGCGCGGAATTCGCTGACACAGTGTCAGTGACGAAGTGTCGTCAAGTTGAGGCACCGAAGGTGGGCACAATCGAGGTATGCCTTCCACGCTCCAGGCCCTCCCGGCTGCCCACCCTCTGGTCACCGGCGCCACCTCGGATTCCCCGCTGATCACCGCATACCGCGGCGGCAAGCCCAGTCGCAGGCCCGTGTGGTTCATGCGCCAGGCCGGCCGCTCGCTGCCCGAATACCGGGCCGTGCGCCAGGGGATCTCCATGCTGGACTCCTGCCTCAAGCCCGAGCTCGCCGCCGAGATCACGCTGCAGCCCGTGCGCCGCCACGACGTGGACGCCGGCATCTTCTTCTCCGACATCGTCATCCCGCTCAAGCTTGCGGGCGTGGGCGTGGACATCGTCCCGGGCGTGGGCCCGGTCCTCGAGAACCCCGTCCGCACCGCGGCGGACGTCGCCGCCCTGCCGGAACTCACCTGGGAAGCTCTGGAGCCCATCCGTCAGGCCGTCCGCCTCACGGTGGATGAACTCGGCAGCACGCCGCTGATCGGATTCGCCGGCGCCCCGTTCACCCTGGCCGCGTACATGGTGGAAGGCCGCCCGTCCCGCGACCACCTCGGCCCCCGGACGATGATGCACGCGGATCCCGAGACCTGGGAGGCCCTCGCCGCCTGGGCCGCCGACGCCTCCGGGTTCTTCCTCCAGGCCCAGCTCGAAGCCGGCGCCTCCGCTGCCCAGCTGTTCGACTCCTGGGCCGGATCGCTGGGACTGGCCGACTACGAGCGCTTCGTCGCACCCGCGTCCGCCCGTGCCCTCGACGCCGTCCGCGGCCTCGGCGCCCCGCTGATCCACTTCGGCACCGGGACCTCCGAGCTGCTGCCCGCCATGCATCGCGTGGGCGTGGACGTCATGGGCGTCGACTATCGTCTCCCGCTCGATGAGGCGAACCGTCGCCTGGGCGGGAACGTGCCGCTCCTGGGCAACATCGACCCGGCGCTGCTCCCGGCACCCTGGGAGGTCCTGGAGGCTCACGTCCGCGAGGTCATCGCGGCGGGCGCCTCCGCCCCGGGCCACGTGGTCAATCTGGGCCACGGCGTTCCCCCGGAGACCGACCCCGAGGTGCTCACCCGCGTGGTCGAGCTCATCCACTCGATCGGCTACTGAGCCCGCCATGTCCCAGCACACCCAGCCACAGCAGGGCCGCGGCCCGGCCTCGGTGACCGCGCCCACGGGGGTGCGGCGCGCCGTCGTCGTCGGCGGGGGAGTGGCAGGTCTGCTGGCCGCCTATCGGCTGAGCGGTGACGGAGTGGCCGTCACCCTCGTCGAGGAGCGGCCCGTGCTGGGTGGTGCGGTCGGCTCGCACACCGTGGGCGGTCTGACGCTTGATTCGGGCGCCGAGTCCTTCGCGACGCGCGGCGACGCCATCCCGGCCCTCCTGGAAGAGCTGGGACTGGCTTCGGACGTGGTCGCCCCGGATCCTTCGGGCGCCTGGGTGAGGCTTCCCCAGGGACCCCGGGAACTGCCGCGGACCGGCGTTCTGGGGATCCCGGCCGATCCCTGGGACGAGGAGGTCCGCCGGACGCTCGGATGGGCGGGCTCGCTGCGTGCGAGCCTGGACCGGGTCCTCCCCGGGACGCTCGGCGCGGGCGCCGAGGTCAGCAGCGTCGCCCGCCTGGTCAGGCTGAGACAGGGCCGGCGCGTGCTCAAGCGCCTCGTGGAGCCCGTGGTGGGCGGGGTGCACGCCGCCGACCCGGGCCTGCTCGATGTGGACATGGTCGCCCCCGGCCTGCGCAAGCGGATGAAGGAACACGGTTCGCTCGGCGCGGCCGTGCTCGCCCAGCGGCAGTCCTCCAGAGCCGTCGCGGGAGACGCCGAACGTCCTGGTGCCCCGCGCCGCGCAGGGTCAGCCGTGGCGGGTCTCCGCGGCGGCATGCACCGGCTCGTGGAGGCGCTGGAATCCCGCGTCCGTGAGGCGGGCGCGCGTGTCCTCACCTCGGCTTCGGCCCGGCCCGTCAGCCGCGATGCCGACGGCCTCTGGACCATCCCGGTGGAGCACGACGGCGCTGTCGAGACGCTGCACGCCGAGCACCTGGTGGTGGCCCTGGACGGCCCCTCCGCCGTCGCGCTGCTGGCCTCCCAGGTGCCCGCCCTGGAATCGCACCGCCCCGAGTCGGGCGCACAGATCAAGCTCGTGACCCTCGTGGTCGACCAGCCGGAACTCGATGCCCGCCCGCGCGGCACCGGCATCCTGGTGGCGCCCCAGACCGAAGGGGTCCAGGCGAAGGCGCTGACCCACGCGACGGCGAAGTGGCCATGGCTGGCCGAGACCGCGGGCCCCGGGGTCCACGTGCTGCGGCTCAGCTACGGCCGTCAGGAAGGCGCGCCCGGAGACCGCCCGGAGCGCGCTGTCCCCGAGAGCGATGAGGAACTGTTCCGGGCTGCGCTGGCCGATGCGGCCGAGTTGCTGGGCGTCCCCGTCGCGGCGGACGATGTGCTGGACCATGACGTGGTCCGCTGGTCGGGAGCGCTGCCGTTCGCGGCGGTCGGGCACCGGCAGCGGGTCGCGACGGTGCGGGAGCTGTGCGCCGCTGAGCCGGGCCTCGACGTCGTGGGAGCATGGCTGGCGGGAACCGGCCTCGCCGCCGTCGTGGCGGACACGCTCAGGATTTTCGCCGGAACCGGAACCGGTTCCGGACAGGGGCCTTCACGGGCCTAGAATTCTACATATCGTAGAAGTCAAAAGAAGTACCGAAGTACACAGCGGAGACGGACATCCGATCACTTCCGATGCAGGAGGACATAGAAGCATGAGCCACGCAGCAGCAGGACACCACGCAGGGTCGCCGGACACCCAGGGCGGCGGGAACGAGTTCTTCACCCTCTGGGCCGTCTTCAAGCGCAGCGGTTCCGTGGAGCGGGCCGAGAGCGCGGTGGCCGGCTTCGAGGCCCTGATCGACTCCCTCTCGGAGAAGCAGGTGACCCTGCGTGGCGCCTACGACGTGTCGGCCATGCGCGCCGACGCCGACGTCATGCTGTGGCTGCACGGCGCCAAGCCGGAGGAACTCCAGGCGGCGCTGCGCCGGATCCGCCGCAGCGAGCTGTTCGCCGGCACCGAGCTGGCGTTCTCCGCCATGGGCGTGCACCGCGACGCCGAGTTCGCCAAGAGCCACACCCCGGCCTTCTCCCGCGGCGTGCCCGCCGAGGAATGGCTCTGCGTGTATCCGTTCGTCCGCTCCTACGAGTGGTACATCCTCCCCGCCGAGGAGCGCGGCCAGATGCTCCGCGAGCACGGCCTTCTGGGCCGTGAGTTCCCGCAGGTCCAGTCCAACACCGTGGCGTCCTTCGCCTTGGGTGACTGGGAATGGATCCTCGCCCTGGAGGCGCCGGAGCTCGTGGACCTGGTGGACCTGATGCGTCACCTGCGCCACAGCGAAGCCCGCAACCACGTCCGCGAAGAAATCCCGTTCTACACCGGTCGTCGCATCCCGGCGGCCCAGATTGCCGAGGTCCTTGCATGAGCACCCCAGTCGACGCCGCCCTCGAGGCGCTGCACATCAGCACCGAGCCGAACGCCGTGACCGAGCGCGGCCGCATGGCCCCGGTCGAATACGACGCCGTCCTCCTCGCCTCCTTCGGCGGTCCCGAGGGTCAGGACGACGTGATCCCCTTCCTCCGCAATGTGACCCGTGGCCGCGGCATCCCGGACGAGCGCCTCGAAGAGGTCAGCCACCACTACCGCGCGTTCGGCGGAGTGAGCCCCATCAACCAGCAGAACCGCGAGCTGAAGGCGGCCATCGAGTCCGAGCTGTCCGCCCGTGGCCTGGCGCTCCCGCTGTACTGGGGCAACCGGAACTGGGACCCCTACATCCCGCAGACGCTTCAGCAGATGTACGACGACGGCCACCGCCGCGTCCTCATGATCACCACGAGCGCGTACTCCTGCTACTCCAGCTGCCGCCAGTACCGCGAGGACATCGGCCTGGCGCTCACGGAGACCGGTCTGGACGGCAAGCTGCAGGTGGACAAGGTCCGCCAGTACTTCGACCACCCCGGGTTCATCCTCCCGTTCGTCGAGGGCACCCTGGAAGGCCTCAACTCGGTGCGCCAGGCGCTCGGCGCCGAGGACGGTTCGCGGGACTCGGAGATCCGTGTCCTGTTCGCCACCCACTCCATCCCCACCCGTGACGCCGAAGCCGCCGGCCGCAGCGAGGACGAGCCCCGCGAGTTCGAGGGCGGTTCCGCCTATGTGGCCCAGCACCTCGCCGCCGCCCGCGCCATCATGGCCGTGGTGGCCCCCGAGGTCGCCTGGGACCTGGTCTACCAGTCCCGCTCCGGCGCCCCGCACGTGCCGTGGCTCGAACCGGACATCAACGACCACCTGGAGGAGATCGCTCCGCAGGGTGTCAAGGGTGCCGTGATCGTGCCGCTCGGCTTCGTCAGCGACCACATGGAGGTCGCCTGGGACCTCGACACCGAGGCGCTGGAGACCTGCAAGGAACTCGGCGTGGAGGCCGTCCGCGTGCCCACCCCGGGCACCCACGGCACCTTCGTGGCGGGCCTCGTGGACCTGATCAGCGAGCGGACGGTGGCCCAGAACATCGCCGATCGCCCGCATGTCACGGACCTCGGCGCCTGGTACGACATCTGCCGGCCCGGCTGCTGCGAGAACTTCCGCGGCGCCAAGCCGGTCATCGCGGAAGCCGGTGTCACCCTCGGCACCACGCACGACGCATACCAGGCCTAGGCCGCATCACCCCGGGCACCGGGACAGGGAGGAAGAGAAGAGCATGGGCGTCCGCATCGGAACGCGGGGGAGCCAGCTGGCTGTCACGCAGTCCCAGCACACCGCAGACCAGCTGTCCGCCGTCGGCGGTTTCGAGACGGAACTGGTCCGTATCAAGACCGACGGCGACGTCCTGACCGGGCCGCTGTCCCAGATGGGCGGCACGGGCGTGTTCGCCGTCGCTTTGCGCGACGCCCTGCTGGTGGAACGGTGCGACGTGGCCGTCCACTCGCTCAAGGACCTCCCGACGGCGGCCGTCCCGGGCCTGGCCATCGCCGCGGTCCCGGCGCGTGAGGACGTCCGGGACGTGCTCTGCGCGCGGGACGGCCTCACGCTGGAGACCCTGCCCGTGGGCGCCCGCGTCGGGACCGGTTCGCCGCGCCGGGCGGCCCAGCTCCTGCTGACCCGTCCGGACCTGGACATCGTGGACATCCGCGGCAACGTGGACACCCGTCTGGGCCGGGTACCGGGGCTCCCGGGCAACGCCGCGGACGCCCCGGGGGACCTGGATGCGGTGGTCCTGGCAGCGTCCGGGCTGAAGCGCCTGGGCCGCACGGATGTCATCAGCGAGTACCTGGAGACATCCGTCATGCTCCCGGCTCCCGGTCAGGGCGCCTTGGCGGTGGAGACCCGCAGCGCGGACGCGCCGCAGGACGTCTCGCAGGCTGCCGCCCCGGACGTGCTGGCGCAGGCGCTCGCCGCGATCGACGACGCCGACTCCCGGCTGGCCGTGACCGCGGAGCGCGCGCTCCTGGCCCGGCTCGAAGCCGGCTGTGCCGCTCCCGTGGGCGCTCACGCGTTCCGCAAGGGCAGCTTCCTGCACCTGCAGGCCGTGGTCTGCGCGACCGACGGCACGCGTCATGAGCGCCGGGCCAAGGCCACGGACGTCTTCACCGAGGTGGGGGCGACCCTGCTGGGCATCGAGCTGGCCGAGGAACTCCTCGACGCCGGGGTGGCGGACTTTGCCGACCTCGGCTGAGTGGTCCTTCGCCGAGGGCTTCCCCCAGGCGCACACGGACCAGGAATTGCAGGAGATCGAGACCGAGCGGAAACGCCTCGGCCTGGACCCTGAGCGCCTGCCGCTCGCACGCCGCACCGTGCTCCTGACCAGGTCCCCGGATCGGGCGCAGGCCATGAACCACGCCCTGAAGGTCCACGGCGCGTGGCCGGTGCTCCTGCCTCTCATCGACTTCGAGGCCGTGACCGACCCGTCCGCGGTGGTGGACGCGGTGGACCGTGCCATCGCAGGCGAATACGACTGGATGGTGGTCAGCAGCATCACCACGGTCCGGGCTTTGGTGCAGTACGCGGGCACTGAGCGCTGGAAGGCACTCACCGAGGCGCCGGTCCAGGTCGCGACCATCGGGCCCACCTCGCGGGCGATCCTGGAACGGCTCGGACTGACCGTGGCGCTCGCCCCCGAGGACCGGCAATCTGCCGAGGGGCTTCTGGCTCTCTGGACCGGGAACGGGCAGAGGATCCTGCTGCCGCAGGCCGACATCGCAGGTACGGTGCTCTCCGAGGGCCTGCGGGCCGCCGGGAACACCGTGGACACGGTCACGGCGTATCACACGGTGGATGCCCCGGCGCGGCCCGAACGCCGTCTCACGGTTGAGCTCAACCGCCGGGTGACCGGAGCGCCGGGAGCCTCCTCCTATGCCGTCCTCAACCCGGAACAGGCCCGCGAAGCCGATGCGCACGGCCGGCTGGACGCCGTGGTCGCGGCATCGCCGAGTGCGGCGCGCGCCGTCGTCGAGCGTCTCGGAGCCGGGCTGAAGGCCCGGTTCGTGGCGATCGGGCCGAGCACCGCGGCCGAGGCGGAGCGCCTCGGCCTGACCGTGGCTGCCGTCGCGGCCACCCCCACATCCCAGGGAATCGTCGACGCCGTCATCGCGGCGCTGGACGACTGACATTCAGGAGAAGAACCCATGGAACTCCACCACCGCCCCCGCCGCCTCCGGACCACCCCGGCCCTGCGCCGTCTGGTCGCCGAGCACCGCCTGGCGCCGGCCGAGCTGATCCTGCCCGCGTTCATCCGGGAGGATCTCAGCGAGCCCGCCCCGATCACCTCGATGCCCGGCGTCGTGCAGCACACCACCGACTCCCTCAAGCGCGCGGCCGCCGAAGCCGTGGAGCTGGGCGTGGGCGGCATCATGCTGTTCGGTGTGCCGTCGGTGCGCGACGCCGAAGGCAGCGCGAGCCTCGACCCCGACGGCGTGCTGAACAGGGCCATCCGCGACGTCCGCGCCGAGGTGGGCGACGAACTGGTGGTCATGAGCGACGTCTGCCTCGACGAGTTCACCGACCACGGCCACTGCGGCGTGCTCGACGCCGACGGCCGCGTCGACAACGACCGCACCGTGGAGATCTACGCACGGATGGCCGTGGCCCAGGCGGAGGCCGGCGCGCACGTGCTCGGCCCGTCGGGCATGATGGACGGTCAGATCGCACCGATGCGCACCGCGCTGGACGCCGCCGGGTTCCAGGACGTCTCGATCCTCGCCTACGCCGCCAAGTACGCCTCCGCGTTCTACGGTCCGTTCCGCGAAGCGGTGGATTCTCAGCTTCAGGGCGACCGCCGGACCTACCAGATGGACGCCGCCAACCGTCGCGAGGCCCTGCTGGAGGTGCAGCTGGACCTGGACGAAGGCGCGGACATGGTCATGGTCAAGCCGGCCATGAGCTACCTGGACATCCTGGCGGATGTCGCGGAGATGAGCCCGGTTCCTGTGGCGGCGTACCAGATCTCCGGTGAGTACGCGATGATCGAGGCCGCCGCGGCCAACGGCTGGATCAACCGCGACGCGGCCATCATGGAGTCCGTTCTGAGCATCAAGCGGGCCGGTGCCGATATGATCCTGACGTACTGGGCCAGCGAGCTGGCCGGGTGGCTGCGCCGGGGATGAACCCGGTGATCCGGGACGCCTGAGGCGGCGCGCCCGGACGGCGCAGGTGGCTTGGCGCCCCGGAACGGCCGTGGCGCCGGTGACGAGGGGGACGTCGATGGGTTCAGAGCGCACTGCGGGCAAAGCCTGGACGAGGTCAGCCGCGGCCCCGCCTGCCGGGTCCTGGATCGGGGTGCTCCGCACGCAAGGACGGGCGGTGTTCTCGCGGAGCGGCCTGAGGGCACTCCTGACCGTCGTGGCGGTGGTGCTCCTCTCCTCGGTGGCGGCCGGCGTGGGCCTGACGCTCGTGCTCACTCTCATGCTGGGGACGTACACCGGTCTTCCCGTGGACGCGACGGCCTTCGCGTCGCGCCCGGAGGTGGCCGTTCAGATGCTTCTGGTCCTGGCCGGAATGCTGCTGGGCGGGGGCCTCGACGCTGACTTCCAGGGGGCGCAGATCGCCCGGGACACCGCGTTCTCGCAGGTCCACATGACTGGTCTGGTGATGAGCTACCTGCTGGTGCTCTGGTGGTGTCTGCGGGGCGTCTACCGGAGGGCCTGCCGGAGCGAAACCGGCCGCTGGTCCGTCCCCGCGATCCTGACCAGGGCCTTCTGGGAGGCCCTGTTCACGGTGATCGTGGTGGTGCCCGCGCTGGGCTTCTGGTCCCCGTCTCTGGCTCTTCCCCTGAGTCTGGGGGTCACCGTGCAGACGCGGTGGTGGTCGCTGGCGCTCATCGTGTTCCTCCTGGTCTTCCTGGCGGCGCTGACCGGACGCCTCCAGTGGCTGCGGGCGCCGGACAAGGGCCTGATCGAGCTCGCCGTCGACGAGGCCAGGCGCCTTGGCCTGACGGTTCTGGTCGGGTTCACCGTCGCCGCCACGGTGGCCACCGCCGTCGCGCTGGCGTCCGTGCCTCCGCAGGCGGGGACGCAGAATGCCGCCGCCCTGTCCCTGGCCGATCCGGTGTACCTGGGTTTCATCACGGCGACGACGGTGCTCGGCGGCGGGATCGTCACCTGGACCACCGTGACCTCGCCATTCAACGCCCTGATTGCGACGCCGGCGCCCTTCACCGGCGGCTTCGGTTCGGAGTCCTCCGCGGTGGGCCCGCCGCTGCTTCTGGGACTCTGGCTCCTGACCCTGGTGCTGTCCCTGCGGACCGCTGTGGTGCTCGGCTTGCGACGGCGGGCCGCGGACGAGGCGCTGGCGGCCCGTGATCTGGCGGAAGGCCGGCCCTCCGGAGCGGAGGAGGGGCAGGCCCGGAGCTGGGAGGCGATCCGCTCCCGCCGGAGGAAGGCCGGACGTGCGGTGGCTTTTCCGGTGCTGGTCACGGCCGTGCTCGTGATCGTCCAGCAGACCTTCGTGAACTCCATCTCCTGGTACGAGCCGGTGCTGTCGCCGCCGGCGGACGGGCCCGCGCCCGGTTACTCCTGGGGCGCCTTCCTGCCGTGGTACTTCCCCGCGTTCGCGGGCCTGTTCGCCGCCCTGGTCTCGGCGTGCGCCGCGGTGCTGCCGTCCCTGCTGGAGCGGCGCGCGCCCCGGCTTCTGGATCTGCTCGCCTGGCGCTCGCGGGAGCTGGCCGTCTGGCGGGCGGCGCATCGCGCAGACGACGGACCCCAGGACTCCGGGAGCGGGATGTCCGCGGCGGTCCGCAGCACCGACCGGACAGCGGTCACCACGGTCGAGATCCGGGAACTGGAGTACGAGGGGTCCGCCTGGGACGACCCGGCCCGCGGCCGGGAATGAATCCGGCGCCCCGCCGGTTTGCATGCATATGCATACAGATTCCACGCACTCGGTCCATCTCGGCGTCGACACCTTCGGTGACGTGACCCTCCACCAGGACGGCACCCCGAAGTCTCATGAGGAAGTCCTCCGCGACGTGGTGGAGGAAGGCGTTCTGGCTGATCAGGTGGGTCTGTTCGGCTTCGGTGTGGGGGAGCACCACCGCAAGGACTTCGCGGTCTCCGCACCCGAAGTGGTCCTGGCCGCGATCGCGGGGAAGACGGAACGCATCAAGCTGTCCTCGGCCGTGACCGTGCTCTCCTCGGACGACCCCATCCGCGTGTTCCAGCGATTCTCCACGCTCAACGCCATCTCCGGTGGCCGGGCGGAGGTGGTGCTGGGCCGCGGTTCGTTCATCGAGTCCTTCCCGCTGTTCGGTTACGACCTGGAGGACTACGAGCTGCTTTTCGAGGAGCGTCTCGCCCTCTTCGACAAGGCCCATTCGCAGACGCCGATCCACTGGGAAGGACGGACCCGGGGGCCGATCCGCGGGCTGATGGCCTACCCGCAGGTGTCCGACGGGCTGCTGCCCGTCTCCATCGGCGTCGGCGGCAGTCCGCAGTCGGTGGTCCGGGCCGCGAGCTACGGCTACCCGATGACCCTGGCGATCATCGGCGGGGATCCGAAGCGTTTCCGCCCTTACGTCGATCTGTACTACAAGTCCCTCGAGGAGCAGGGCAAGGAGTGGCAGCCGCTGGCCGTCCACTCCCCGGGGCACGTGGCCGAGACGGATGAGGAGGCCCGTGAGGAGTTCTTCCCGCACTGGCTGGCCAGCCGCAACAGGATCGGCGCCGAGCGTGGCTGGGGCCCCGCGAGCCGGATCGAGTTCAACGAGCAGGTGGCCGCTCATGGCGCACTCTACGTCGGTTCTCCGGAGACGGTGGCCCGGAAGATCGCCACGGCGAAGGAGAACCTGGGCATGCAGCGCTTCGACCTGAAGTACTCGAACGGCACGCTCCCGCATGCGGCGATGATGAAGAGCATCGAGCTGCTCGGCACCCAGGTGGCGCCGCTCGTGAACGACATGATCGCCTAGCGTTCCCCGCGAAAACGGACATTCCCCGGAGCCTCGGCGCCGGGGAATGTCCGTTTTCAGGGGGAGAATCAACGTCCGGCGTCAGTGCGCCGACCAGCCGCCATCCATCGTGTAGCTCGCCCCGGTGACCATGGCGGCGTCGTCGGAGGCGAGCCAGCAGGCGAGTGAGGCGACCTCCTCGGGTTCCACCAGCCGTTTGACCGGCATCTCCGTGAGCATCACCCTCTCCAGCACTTCGGCGGGGGTGATGCCGTGCGTGGCGGCCTGGTCCGCGAGCTGCTTCTCCACCAGTGCGGTGCGGACGTACCCGGGATTGACGCAGTTGGAGGTCACGCCGTGCGTGGCCCCCTCCAGCGCAGTGGCCTTGGACAGGCCCTCCAGCCCATGTTTGGCCGTCACGTAGGCGCTCTTGAAGGGCGAAGCCCGCAGCCCGTGGACGGAACTGAGGTTGATGATCCGGCCCCAGCCCGTCCGGTACATCGCGGGGAGGGCCGCCCGGATCAGGAGGAACGGCGCCTCGACCATGAGCCGCTGGATCCGCCGGAAGGTGTCCGGGTCGAAGTCCTGGATCGGGGAGACCTTCTGGAATCCGGCGTTGTTGACCAGGATGTCGCAGTCCAGGCTGAGCGTCTCGAGCGCCGTCGTGTCCAGCAGGTCGACCGCCCACGCCTCCCCGTCGATCTCCGTGGCCAGGGCCTCTGCGGCCGCTCCGTCCAGGTCCGCGACCATCACGTGCGCTCCGCGGTGCGCCAGGGCACGGGCGACCGCGGCGCCGATGCCGGCCGCCCCTCCCGTCACGAGGGCCTTCCGGCCATGCAGCGCGGTCATCGCCTGGCCTCCTTCCGGGTCTGAGGGACGACGACGACGGCCGCCCGCCCGCCGTCGGACGCTGCGGCCCCGGGGGCTGCGGCGTCGACCGAGTCGAGTGAGCGGAGTGAGATCCCCCGCGTCTCGCGCAGGGCCAGGGCGGCCACGAAGGTGACGGCGCCGGCGAAGGCGAGATACACGGCGGTCGGCCACCAGGAACCGGTGGACTTGAGCCATTCGGTGGCCAGGACCGGGGCGAGGGAACCCGCGACGATCGAGGTGACCTGGTAGGCGATGGAGACGCCCGAATACCGCATGCGGGTGGGGAACATCTCCGCCATGATCGCCGGCTGACCGGAGTACATCAGGGCGTGGAACAGCAGTCCCACGATGATCGTGAGCAGGATGATCCACGTGTTCCGGGTTCCGAAGGCGGGGAAGGCCCAGAGGCCCCACGTCCCGCCGAGAATGGCGCCCGCGAGGTAGACGGGCCGGCGGCCCACGCGGTCCGCGAGCCGTCCGACCAGCGGGATCACTGCGAAGTGGCACAAGTGGGCTATGGCGATCATCCCGAGGATCTCCGCGGTGTTCACCTTGAGCGCGGTGCCGAGGTACACGATCGAGAACGTCACCACGAGGTAGTACAGGATGTTCTCGGCGAAGCGCAGGCCCATGCCCACCAGCACACCGCGCGGATACCGGCGGAGCACCTCCAGGACGCCGTAGCCGCTGCTCTTCTCCTGGTCCATTTCGGCCTTGGCCTCCTGGAACACCGGGGCGTCCGTGATCTTGGTGCGGATGTAATACCCCACCAGGGCCACGATCGCGGAGAGCCAGAACGCCACACGCCAGCCCCAGGCGAGGAATTCTGACGGGGCGAGCACCGAGGTCATGATCCAGAGGACCAGGGTGGCCAGGACGTTGCCGAGCGGGACCGCCGCCTGAGGCCAGGACGCCCAGAAGGCGCGCTGTCCGTCGGGGGCGTGTTCGGCCACCAGGAGGACGGCCCCGCCCCATTCGCCGCCCAGAGCCAAGCCCTGGATGAAGCGGAGGGTGACCAGCAGGACGGGTGCCCAGGCGCCGATCTGCTGGTAGCTCGGGAGGCAGCCCATCAGGACCGTGGCCGCGCCGATGAGCATGATCGTGGCCTGCAGCGTCTGCTTGCGGCCGAAGCGGTCACCGATCTGCCCGAAGATCACCCCGCCCAGGGGCCGTGCGATGAAGCCCACGGCGTACGTGATGAAGGCGGCGATGATCGCGTCGTACTCGTTGCCCATCTTCGGCAGCAGGATCTTGTTGAAGACGATGGTGGACGCCGTGGCGTACAGGAAGAAGTCGTACCACTCGACGACCGTGCCGGCCATGGAGGCCGAGACGATCCTGGTCAGAAGCGGACGGTCGGCGGCCGCTTCCCGGGCTGGGGGGATGGTGCTCATGGGTTCCTCCGGTGGTTGCTGTGGGTCGCCTCGTTGCGGCAGTGTGACACCGGTCACTGAATCCCTGTCAGTATCCATGCGCGAATTTGCCATAACAATGACCAGAACCGCACCGGCCATGTGCATTTCTGCACATCGTGGGTAGGGTGACCCCATGACGACGCCACCCGCCCCGGACCAGCTTCTGGTGCTCCTGGAGGTCTCGCGGTCCGGTCGTTTCACCGTCGCGGCGGAGACCCTGGGGGTCAATCACACGACCGTGGCGCGCAAGATCGCCGCGCTGGAGAAGGCGCTGGGTGGCCGGGTCCTGGTGCGGGCGGCCGGCGGGTGGGAACTCACGCCCCTGGGCGAGCGGGCGGCGGGCGTCGCCGCCCAGGTGGCCGACGCCGTCGGGCGTCTGGCTCCCGGCGCCGACGATCCCGTGACAGGAGTGGTCAGGATGACCGCCACCGACGGCTTCAGCGCGTACATCGCATCCCCGGCCGTGGCGGAGCTGCGCCGCGAACATCCCGGGCTCGCCGTCGAGCTCGTCACGGTCACCCGGCGCGCGCAGCAGCAGCGGTCCGGCGTGGACATCGAAGTGGTGGTGGGCGAACCGCAGGTGCATCGTGCCGAGGCCATCCAGCTCGGCGCCTATGCGCTCGGAATGTACGCCTCGCGTGACTACCTGGCCCTGCACGGGACCCCGGAGACCGAAGAGGACTTCGCCCGCCACGGTCTCGTGTACTTCGTCGATTCGATGCTCCAGGTGGATGACCTGGATGCGCCCCGCCGCCTCGCCCCGCAGATGAAAGACGCCCTGACCTCCACCAACGTGTTCGTTCACGTCGAAGCCACGAGGGCCGGCGCCGGGATCGGCTTCCTGCCCTGCTTCATGGCGGACCGGCATCCCGATCTGGTCAGGCTCCTCCCCGAACGGTTCAGCGCCAGGCTCCCGTACTGGATGGTGGTGCGGGCTGATGCCCTGCGCCAGCCGGCCGTGGCGGCGGTCGTCGAGGCGCTCCGCGACCGGGTGACGCGGGACCGGGCCGCGCTCCTGGGACGGTCGTCACAGGGCGGGTCCTGAGCGAGCAAAAGGCCTCTCCCGAGTGGGACAATGGAGTCATGACGCACTCCGAAGAGCTCTTTGCCCGTGCCCAGCAACTCATGCCCGGTGGCGTGAACTCGCCCGTCAGGGCGTTCGGCTCGGTGGGCGGCACTCCTCGGTTCATGGCGGGCGCCAAGGGCGCGTATCTGTACGACGCCGACGGCCAGGAATACGTGGACCTGGTCTGCTCCTGGGGCCCCGCCCTCCTGGGTCACGCGCACCCGGCCGTCCTGGACGCCGTGCACCAGGCCGTGGACCGCGGCCTCTCCTTCGGCGCGTCCACCGAGGACGAGGGCCGCCTGGCCGAGCTGGTCATGCAGCGTGTGCCCGCCGTCGAACGCATCCGCATGGTCTCCACCGGCACCGAAGCCACCATGACCGCCATCCGCCTGGCCCGGGGCTTCACCGGCCGCGAGCTCGTCATCAAGTTCGCCGGCTGCTACCACGGCCACGTGGATTCCCTCCTGGCCGCCGCAGGCTCCGGCCTGGCGACCCTGGCGATGCCGGGCAGCGCCGGCGTCACCGAGGCCACGGCGTCGCAGACGCTGGTCCTGCCGTACAACGACCTCGCCGCCGTCGAGGCCGCGTTCGCCGCCCACCCGGGCCGCATCGCCGCCGTCATCACCGAGGCCGCACCCGCCAACATGGGCGTCGTCACCCCGGACGAAGGCTTCAACGCGGGCCTGCGTCGCATCACCGAGGCCAACGGCGCACTCCTGATCCTCGACGAGGTCCTCACGGGCTTCCGCACCGGCTGGGCCGGCTACTGGGGCCTGACCGGCGCCACCGAGGGCTGGGCCCCGGACCTCTTCACGTTCGGCAAGGTCATCGGCGGCGGTCTCCCGACGGCCGCCCTGGGTGGCCGCGCCGAGGTCATGGACTATCTGGCACCCCTCGGCCCGGTCTACCAGGCGGGCACCCTGTCGGGTAACCCGGTGGCCATGGCCGCCGGCGTCGCCACGCTGACGCATGCCACCCCCGAGGTCTATGCGACCGTGGACGCGCGCTCACTGGAGCTGTCCGCCGCGCTGTCGGCAGCCCTTGACGCTGAGGGCGTCGACCACTCGATCCAGCGCGCCGGGAACCTGTTCTCCGTGGCGTTCGGGACCTCCGCCACGGGCGTGCACAACTACGCCGAGGCACAGGCCCAGGAGGCGCACCGCTACGCGCCGTTCTTCCACTCCATGCTGGACTCCGGCGTCTACCTGCCGCCGAGCGTCTTCGAGGCCTGGTTCCTGTCCGCCGCGCACGACGACGCCGCCATGGAGCGGATCTTCAGCGCGCTTCCCGCCGCGGCCAGGGCAGCCGCGGGAGCCTGATCGAAGGAGTCGCCGTGAGCGCGCGCAGCCTGAGAAGGGCCCGTGGTGCGGGGCTCGCCGCCCTGCTCGTGGCCCTGTCCGGCTGCGCGTGCCAGGCGCAGCCTGCGAACCCGCCGGGATCCTCCACGGCCTCGGGCAGTGGCGGTGGCACGGTGAGCCCCACCGCCACCGGCTCACCCGGCCCGACCCGCACCCCGGCGCCGAGCACGTCTCCGACGGACAGCACGCCGCGTGCCACGCCGTCGTCGGCCGCGCCCAGCACCACCCCGGTCAAGCCGCCCACCGGCCTGGCCTCGCTGACGCTGAGGCAGCGCCTGGGACAGCTGTTCCTGGTCTCGGCGAAGGCTGACGGGAGCAATCTCGGGGCGACGGCCGCGGCCCTCCAGTCCGGGGTGGGCAACTTCTATCTGAACGGAAGGACCTCCGGAGGCGTGGACACGACCGCCTCCGTGGTCGCTCAGCTGCGCGCCGCCGTGCAGGCCTCCCAGAGCGTCATCCCACCCGCCGTCGCCACCGATCAGGAGGGCGGGCAGGTCCAGGTGCTCCGGGGGCCCGGATTCAGTGCCATTCCCAGCGCCCTGCAACAGGGGCAATGGGCTCCCGCCGACCTCCGCGCCGCCGCCCGGCAATGGGGGAGTGAGCTCCGTTCGGCAGGGATGACCCTGGATCTGGCGCCCGTGCTGGACGTGGTCCCCTCCGCGGACTTCGCGCCGCAGAACATCCCGATCGGCCACTATCAGCGCAACTACGGCTTCGATCCGGCGACCGTCGCCGCCTCCGGCGACGCGTTCGCGCAGGGGCTGAGCGCTGCGGGCGTGGCCCCGGTGGTGAAGCACTTCCCGGGTCTCGGCCGCGTCACCGCGAACACGGACGTCGCCACCGATGTCCATGACACCGTCACCACGCGCACCGACCCGTATCTTCAGCCGTTCCGTCAGGCGGTCCAGTCGGGCGTCCGCTGGGTGATGCTCTCCAACGCGTACTACGACCGGATCGATCCGGGCCGGATGGCGCCGCTGTCGCCGGTGGTGATCCAGGGCATGCTGCGCCAGGACCTGGGGTTCCGCGGCGCTGTAGTCTCCGACGATCTGTGTGAAGCCAAGCAGCTCTCGTCGCTCAGCGCGGCGGACCGGGCCGTGGGGTTCTTCAGCGCCGGAGGATCGCTGCTGGTCTGCGCCAACAGCTGGATGGCGAGCAGCATGCTGGACGCCGTGGTGGCCAAGGCGGAGTCGGACCCGGTGTTCCGGGCCAAGGCCGAGGCGGCCGCGCAGCTCGTGGTCCGGACCAAGAACGGCTCCTGAAGGTCCCTCCGGCGGGACCTGGCCCGGATCAGGCCGGAATCAGGCCTGGCTCAGGCCAGAAGATGGCCGCTCTGTTCGACCAGCAGGGCCGCAGCGATCAGTAGCATGAGAAGCCCGCTGCTCAGCGTCACGGAGCGGGCCAGAGCGGGCCGGCTTCGGAGCAGTCTCCGGGCGGCGAACGCCACGGCCCCGTAGACCAGCACACAGATCAGCACATGGGACAGACCCATCACCGCGGTCTGCGCGGGCACGGGCAGCGGCGAGCCCAGCGTCACGAATTGCGGCATGACCGCTGCGAAGAGCAGCACGCCCTTCGGGTTGATCCCGCTGGTTCCCAGCCCCAGCAGGAAGTCCCGGCCGCGGCGGGGACGCTCGGCCGTCACGGCGGGAGCGTTCACTGCGGGCGCGGCCCCCTGCTCCAGGCTCGGGATCTCTCCCGAGGAGGCCGGGCCCAGGGCCTCGATCCGTGCCGAGCGCCACGAGCGGAGGGTGCTCAGACCCAGCCAGGCGAGGTAGAACGCGCCGGCCACGGAGAGCCAGGACACCAGATCCGGACGGGCCGCCAGGAGCACTCCCAGTCCCGCGGTGACGAGCGCGGTGTGCAGCACGTACCCCGTGCACAGGCCCGCCACCGAGGGGACCGGCGAGGAACGGCGCAGGCCGGCCGCGATCGTGTAGGCCCAGTCGGCGCCTGGCGTCATGACCAGAGCGAGGGAGATGCCTGCGAAGCCGAGGAAGGGCGAGAAGTCCATGGCGCAAGACTAGGGAATTCTCTGCGAGAAGTGCTCGCGTCTTTGGGGCGGAATCGCGGAGATCGCGATAGATTCTTCTCGTGATCGACGCCATTGACAGAAGTATTTTGCGCAGCCTCCAGAAGGACGGCAGGATGACCGCCACGGCACTCGCCGCGGAGGTCGGCCTGACGGTGGCGCCATGTCATCGCCGGCTGAAGGATCTGGAAGCCGACGGCGTGATCCGCGGCTACCGCGCGGACGTGGACCTGCAGAGCGTCGGCCTCGGGTTCGGCGCGCTGGTGTTCGTCACGCTGAGGGAGACGTCCCAGGAGACCATCCGGGCCTTCGAGGACGCCGTCGTGGCGGAGGAGCAGATCGTCGAGGCGTACCGGCTTTTCGGAGACCCGGACTATCTGCTGAAATGCGTGGCCACGGATCTGGCCGGGTTCCAGGCCCTCTACGACACGCACCTGGCCGCCCTGCCCGGTGTCGCCAAGCTCAGCTCCACGATCGTCATGCGGGACCTGAAGGGCGCTGGCGTCCTGCCGCTGTGAGCTTCCGGCCGCCGTCCGGGTCGTGCTCTCCGGCACGACGACGGCGGCGGCTCCCCGGCGCGCGACGCTCGCCGCCGTCGTCGCGCCTCACCGCCGTCGTGCCCCACAGCGCGCGAGGGAACAGATGAGGCCCCCACCCGGCGTGGGTGGGGGCCTCATCTGTTCCCTCGCGAAGGGGGCCGTGTCTAGAGGACGTCCGAGAGGAACGTCTTCAGGCGATCGGTCTGGGGGTCGGTGAAGAGCTGGTCCGGCGAACCGTTCTCCACCACCACGCCACCGTCCATGAACACCACCTGGTTGGAGACATTGCGGGAGAAGCCCATCTCGTGGGTCACCACCACCATGGTCATGCCCTCCTTCGCCAGGTCCGTCATGAGCGCCAGGACGCCCTTGACGAGTTCCGGGTCGAGGGCCGAGGTGGCCTCGTCGAAGAACATGACTTCGGGCTGCATGGCCAGGGCACGGGCGATGGCCACGCGCTGCTGCTGACCGCCGGACAGGGTCGCGGGACGAACCTCGGCCTTGTGCTTCAGCCCGACCTTGTCGAGCTGTGCCAGGGCTTCGGTCCAGGCCTCATCGCGGGACAGCTTGCGCAGACGGCGCAGCGCGAAGGCCACGTTTTCGCCCACGGTCTTGTGGGGGAAGAGGTTGAACTGCTGGAAGACCATGCCGATGCGGCGGCGCAGCTCGTCGGGACTGTCCTTGAGCACCGAGCGGCCGTCCAGCAGGATGTCACCCTGGTCGGGCTCGATCAGGCGGTTCATGACGCGCAGCAGCGTCGACTTGCCCGAGCCGGAAGGGCCGATGACCGAGGCGGCCGTGCCCTTCTCGACATGGAGGTCGATGCCGCGGAGCACCTTGTTGCTGCCGAAGGCGAGGTGGAGGTTCTTGCCTGTCAGGGAACCGGATTCGAACTGGCTCATGCGTGGGATCCCTTCCCGATGACGGCGGCGGCTTCATCCGGCTCGGCCTTCTGGGCCTTGCCGGTGCGCAGGCGGTTGTCGAGGTGGTTGACCAGGTGCGTCAGGGGGATGGTCAGCACCAGATAGAAGATGGCGGCGGCGACCAGGGTGGAGAGGTTGCCGTTGTTGGAGGCGAAGTCCTGCCCGATCTGGAACAGCTCGCGTTCTCGGGTCATCAGGCCCAGGGTGAACACGAGGGAGGAGTCCTTGATGAGCGCGATGAACTGGTTCATCAGGGCCGGCAGCACGCGGCGGATGCCCTGCGGCACCACGATCGAGCGCATGGACGGGCCGTAGCCGAAGCCGAGCGCGCGCGCCGCCTCCAGCTGTCCCTTGTCCACGCTCTGGATGCCGGAGCGGAAGATCTCACCGGTGTAGGCGGCGGCCATCAGGCCGAGCGCGATGATCGCCAGAGGGTACGGGCTGGAGAGGCCCGTCAGATCCTTGAAGATCGGGCCGAAGCCCAGGCCGATCACCAGGATGACCAGCACCGCGGGGAGTCCCCGGAAGATGTCGGTGTAGATGCGGGCGATCCAGCGCGGCACCGGGTTGCGGGAGATGCCCATCAACGCCAGCACGATGCCGAGGACCATGCCGATCGCCGCCGAGCAGACGGCCAGGACCAGCGTGTTGAGCAGGCCATACGACAACATCGTCGGCACGACTTCGGCAATGTATTTCCAGTTCAGGAAGGTGTCCGCAAGGCGGCTCCAGGCGTCCATATGACTCCTTAGGTATCAGCCGCTCAAGCCCGGACCCCGAAGGGTCCAGGCTTGAGAGGCGGTGTTCAGCGACGTGACCAGCGGCCAGCCGTTACTTGTCGGCGGGGACCTTGACGGCCTTGCTGCCCGGCTTCCAACCGTCCGGCATGCGCTCGGCGTCGTTCTTGCGTTCCGGGAACCACTGCTTGACCAGCTTGGTCCAGGTGCCGTCGGCGATCACGGCGTCCAGTGCGGAGTTCAGCGCATCGGTGAGCGGCTGATTGTCCTTGGCCACGGCGTAGGCGGAGAAGTTCTGAGTGGCGACCTTCTTCTCCTGGATCTTGGTGCCGTCACCTTCCTTGATCTGGCCTTCGGCCTGCTGGGACGGGGCCAGCCAGGCATCGATCTGACCGCTCTTCACGTTCGCGTACGCGGTGTTGTAATCCTTGAAACGGACCGGATCCAGCTTGAGCTGGTTGGTGACCAGGTCGTCCTGCACGGTGCCCTGGACCACGCCCACGCGGACGCCGTCCTTGAGCTCGGAGATCGCCTTGACCTTGCTGTCCGTCTTGGAGACGAGAGCCATGAAGCCGAAGTCGTAACCGTTGGTGAAGGAGACCGTTTCGCGGCGGGCGTCCGTGGTGGAGATCGAGGAGGACCCGACGTCGAACTGCTTGTTCTTGACCTGGGCCAGCAGGCTCTGGAACTGGGTGGAAGCGAACTCCACCTTCAGGTCCAGCTTGGCTGCCATGGCCTTCAGCAGCTCGTTGTCGAAGCCGGTGAAGTTGCCGGACTTGTCGATGTAGATGCTCGGCGGCGCGTCGGACAGCGTGCCGACCTTCAGGACACCGGGGGTGAGGAGACCGAGCTTGTCCTTCTCGATCTTGTCGAGCGGGGTGACGTCGGCGGTCGTGTACTTGTCCGGCGTCTGGGCGCCCGCGAGGGCGTCCGTGGAGGCACCGCCGCTGGCCGGGCCCGAGGTCCCGCCGCAGGCGGCGAGGGAAAGGGAGAGGACCGCGGCGATGGCGCCCGTCTTCAGAATTTTTCCGGTCAGTTTCAAGGGTGTGGTGCTTTCTCTCGTGGCCTGACCCGGCATGTCCACTGAGCGGTCTTCCGCCTGGACTCCGGGGGTTCCGGTCGTCGAAACGGCCCGCGCGAAGGAGGCTGGTGCTGGCACCCGGCGCGGGCCGAAGAATGAATTTAAGTATGGCACGGCGGCATTCGCGGCTTCATGAATGCGTAACATTCGGAGTTGACTTGATTTAGCCGAATATTCTGCAATCCAACCTGAAGAATGGCTGGGAAGTGGCGGCCTGAGAGCCTGATCTCAGAAGCTCTGAGCTGCCGGGCATATCACAGGGCCGTGTGACCTTGATCTCAGGAGGGTGGAATTCCTCGCCCAGAACGGCTCCATCGGGAGAGCCTGGGGTCAGAAGCCGCCGCGTTCCGGCTCCTCGGGAGGCAGGACGGGCCACTCGCCCTCGATCACGGCGGTGGGTTTGGTCCTGCGGAGGTACTGCTGGAAGTCGGCGGCCTGAGCTGCGGCCCACTCGATATGCAGCTTGTGCAGAGAAGCGGTGGGCATGACGATCTTGGGGAACTTCTTGGCCATCGCATCCAGCAGCCGCACCGTTGCCAGGGCGTCCGCGGCGGAGGTGTGGGCGTTGTCCAGGCGGACGCCGTACTCCTCACACAGGGCGCCGAGCGTCCTGGTGCCCTTGCGGTACCGGTCCACCTGCTTGTTGATGATGAAGGGGTCCAGCACCGGGAAGCGCGTCACCTGCGGGATGCCGTGGCGTGCGCATTCCGCGGCGAGGACGGTGAAGTCGTAATTGGCGTTGAACGCCATGACGGGAGTGCCGGCGTCGAACAGGTCCTGGATGGTGTTCCGCAGCTCCAGCACGACGGCGGCGGCCGGCCGCCCCTCGGCGCGCGCCTTCGCGGTCGTGATGCCGTGCACCTCAGCGGCTTCGGCGGGGATCTCGACGCCGGGGTCCGCCAGCCATTCGTGCTCCTGGAGGACTTCGCCCTGCGCGTCGACCACGATCAGCGAGGCGGTGACGATCCGGGCGGCGCGGGAGTTCTTTCCGGTGGTCTCCACGTCGAAGGCGGCACGGGGACCCGCGTTCCAGATGCTCTCATTCCGCTGTGCGCTGCTCATGCCTCAACGCTACCCGGAGCGGCTGACAGGTTTTTCCACATGCGGTTCTCCCGCCGCGGCCCGCGGGGCACACTCACCTACGCTTAGGGGCATGCGGCAGGAATACATCGACGCGGTCAGGAGCATCGTCGCCATGGTGCCCCCGGGCACCGCGGTGGCCTACAGTGACATCTCCGATCTGCTCGGGCAGGGAGGCCCACGGCAGATCGGAGCGATCATGGCCAGGCACTCCGAGGGACTGTGCTGGTGGCGGGTGCTCCGGGCCAGTGGTGAGGCTCCGAGCGGTCATGAACTGGAGGCCTTCCGCAGATACCGGGAGGAGGGGACCCCGCTCCGGGGCCGGGTCGCGGACTTCGAGCGGACGGGGAAAGGCCGGTGGAAGGTGGACTTCCCCTCGGCACGCTGGGCGCCCCGGGAGGAGGACTTCCTGGCGATGGACGCCCTGGCGGATTCCCTACGGGAACCGGAACCCGGGAACGGCGATCGACCACCTGCAACCGCCCCCGGAATGAATGTCTGAGCTCCGTGATGGAATGGTTTGCGTGACGGAAGAGACATCGGTACGGCAGGCCCCACGCGGCCGGGGCGCACGGCCCACTCTCCTGCCTCCTCTGCGGGTGGCGGGGGTCCGGCCGCGGCTGAGCCCTGACCAGGAAGCCGTGGTGGAACTCCCCCAGGGCAGCGGGCCGGTCATCCTGTGGGGTGCGCCCGGAACAGGCAAGTCGACCGCCCTGGTGGAGGCTGCCGTACAGCGGGTGGACGCGGGCGGTGTGGATCCGGAACGCGTCCTGGTGCTGGCCCCGAGCCGTGTGGCCGCCACCCGGCTGCGGGACGCCCTGACCTCCCGGCTCGGCAGGAGCCTCGGCACCGCCCCGGCCCGGAGCTGGGCCGCCTACGCTTTCGATGTGATCCGCCGCGCCCACGCCGAGGGTGTGATGCCGCTGGACGGCCCGCCCCGGCTGCTGTCCGGCCCCGAGCAGGACCAGGTCATCAAGGAACTCCTGGACGGTGCGCGGAACGTCCCCGGCTCGGGAAGCGACTGGCCCCGTGACCTGGAAGCCGCTCTTCCCACCCGCGGCTTCCGGCAGGAGGTGCGTGAACTCTTCGACCGCCTGATCGAGCACGACGGCGGCGCGGAAGATCTGGAAGCGCTCGCCGGCGAGGTGGGGCGTCCCGAATGGCTGGCCGCCGCCCGCTTCTACCGCGAGTACCGGGACGTCATGGACCTGCGTAACGCCGGAGCCTTCGATCCCGCCGGGATCATCTCGGCCGCCCGGTCCGTCTTCGCGGGATCGCCGGAATTCCTGGCCGCCGAACGTGACCGGCTGCAGCTGATCCTGGTGGATGATCTGCACGAGTCCAACCGCTCGGTGTACGAGTTCTTCCTCGACCTGGCGCAGGGGAAGGACGTCATCGCGACGGTCTGCCCGGACACCGCGGTGCAGGGTTTCCGTGGCGCCCGTCCGGACCTGGTGTCCCGGGTGGCCGAGGAACTCGGCGCCGAGGGGAGGGGCGTCCTGAATCTGGAGTTGACCACATCGCACCGCCTGACCCCGTCCCTCGCTGAGGTGTACCACCGTGCCGCGGCGCGGGTTCCGCGTGGAGCGGATGCCACGTGGGCCAGAAACCTGGAACCGGCCGCGGAGAACCCCGATGACGCGGAAAACCCTGATGAACGGGACACGGGCGGCCCGGCGGGCGAGGCGCACCCCGGGGTGAAGCCCCCGGTGACGGCGGCGGTGTTCCGTGGCAGCGGACACGAGCTGCGCTTCCTGGCCTCGGAGATCACGTCCGAACATCTCAAGGGGAAGAGGAGCCTCGAAGACCTCGCCGTGGTGGTGCGCAACGGTGCGGAGGTCTCCCGCGTGCAGCGCTTCCTCCTGGCGCAGGGAATCCCCGTGCGGGTCTCCCTCGGAGAGACGGCGGTTCGGGACGAGCCGGCGGTCCGGCCTCTGCTGGATGTCCTGGGTGTGGTCCTGGACCAGCTGGAGCTGGACCCGGAACGCGCCGTCGAACTCCTCTCGTCCCGGGTGGGCGGCGCGTCCAGCCTGGACGTGCGGCGGCTGCGTCAGAGGCTCCGGCATGAAGAGCTGATCGCCGGAGGGACCCGGGGCAGCGACGACCTGCTGGTGGAAGCTCTGGGGGATCCGGGATGGCTGGAAACGCTCGGGATCGTGGCGCGCCACGCCCTGAGGATCGCCCGCATGCTCGCGGAGGGCCGGAAAGCCGCCCAGGAGCAGGCCGCCAACGGTGAAACCGTGCTGTGGGCCATCTGGAAAGCGTCACGTCTCTCCGACCCCTGGGCGGAGACCGCGCTGGAATCCGGCACGGCCGGTGCCCGGGCGGACCGTGACCTGGACGCCGTGATGGCCCTGTTCGAAAGCGCCGAGCGTTTCGCCACCCAGTTCCCCGGATCCGGCGCTGCCCAGTTCTACGACTATCTGACCGCTCAGGAACTCCCCATGGACACCCTCACCGCCCGTCCTCCCGTGGAGGAGGCCGTCGAGGTGCTGACCCCGGCCGGAGCGGCAGGCCGCGAGTGGCCTGTGGTGTTCATCGCCGGGCTTCAGGAAGGCACCTGGCCCAACACCCGGTTGCGGGGAGAACTCCTGGGCAACACCCTCCTCGCGGACGCCATGGAGCACGGTCCCGTGGTCGCACTGCAGCAGGGCCCCGGTGAGCGGCTCCGGGCCATCCGCACCGACGAGTTGCGGACCTTCGTCGCGGCACTCAGCAGAGCGTCCGAGCGCCTGGTGCTGACCGCCGTCGAGGATGAGGAGTCCCGGTCCTCGGCCTTCCTGGAACTGGCGGTTCCGGGTGCCTCGGACGAGGTGGGGACCCAGGCGATCCGGTCCCTCGACCTGCGCTCCCTCGTGGCCGAACTGCGGCGCACGGCGGAGGAACACCACTCCGCCGTGGTGACCGAAGCGCAGGACGACGGCGCGCGTCGGCTTGTGGCGGACGACGCCGGCGCCGCCGTCGCGGAGGACGCCGCCCGGGTGCTCGGCCTCCTCGCCGGCCACGAGGTGCCCGGCGCCCACCCGGCACAGTGGTGGGGCCTGTCTCCTTCCAGCACGGAGGACGATCTGGTCCCGGACGGAGGGACGGTGGTGGTCTCGCCATCCAAGGTGGAGAAGGCGAGCAAGTCGCCGCTCGAATGGTTCGTCCCCGCGGCCGGGGGAGAGGCGCACACGGACTTCGCCAGAAGCCTGGGAACCCTCATCCACGCCATCGCGGCGGAGCTGCCGGAAGCCACTCTCGACGAGTACCGCGAACTGCTGGACCGCCGCTGGCCGGAACTGGGCCTGCCGGAAGGCTGGGAGAACGATGCCCTCCGTCGCCGGGCCGACCTGATGCTCTTCAAACTGGCCGGCTACGTGGCTTCGCTGAAGAGCGCCGGGCGGTCGCTCGCCGCGGTCGAGATCGACTTCACCGTGGACCTCGCCGAACCGCTGGAATTCGTGGCGGACGGCGAGACCGCGATCAGGAATCTGCACACCAGGATCAAGGGTCAGATCGACCGTTTGGAGGTGGACTCCCAGGGTGCCGCCTACATCGTGGACCTGAAGACCGGGAAATCCAAGCCGCGGAAGGAGGACATCATCCAGCACGCCCAGCTCGGCACCTATCAGGCCGCCATCAACGAGGGGGCGTTCCCGGGCGGCGAATCCCAGGACGCGGCGTCCCAGGACCAGGAGTCCACTCCGGGCCCTGTCGTCCCCACCGCCACGGTCCCGGAGATTCCCCGCATCTCGCGGAGCGGCGGAGCCGCCCTGGTGCAGCTTGGAGACACCACCAAGGGATTCACTGAACAGCAGCAGCCGGCACTCGGCCCGGACGACGGCTGGGCGATGGACCTGGTCCATCAGGCCGCCATCGCGATGGCCGGGCACGCGTTCGAAGCACGGCATGAATCAGCGGGAACGCCCTTCGGAGGCTGTAAGACGCCCGAAGTCTGTCCGCTGTGCCATTCGGGAAGGCAGGTCACGGAATGACGGAAACCACCGCGGCGATCATCTCGCCGGAGGAACTGGCCGCTCTCCTCGGAGGCAACACCCCCACCGAGGAGCAGTCCCGCATCATCTCGGCCCCTCTCGAACCTCTGCTGGTGATCGCGGGCGCGGGGTCGGGCAAGACCGCCACCATGACGGACCGGGTGGTCTGGCTGGTGGCGAATGGTCTGGTCAGCCCCGAGGAGGTTCTCGGGGTGACCTTCACGCGCAAGGCGGCCGGCGAACTCGCGCACCGTGTCCGCAAAGCCCTGCAGCAATTCGCCCAGGTCAACCAGCGGCTCGGCATCGCTCCCGTGGAACTCGCCGTGGACGAACTTCATGAGCCCCGGGTCTCGACGTATCACTCGTACGCCAACTCCCTCGTGTCGGACTTCGGTCTCCGCCTGGGCATCGAGCGCGACGTCACCCTCATGGGTCCCGCTCAGGCCTGGCAGCTCGCCAGCCAGGTCGTGGAGAGTTATGACGGCCCCATGGAATCCGTCGAGGCCGCGAAGTCGAGCCTGGTCGGCGGAGTGCTGAAGCTCGCCGGTGAATGCGCCGAGCACCTCAGGCCGGCGGTCGCCGGCGCCCTGGCCGGTTCGCCGGGCAGGGTCAGCGTGGAGGAATGGGTTGCGGACCTGCTGTCGCATTATGAGGCGCTTCCTCCCAAGGTCACAGGCCGGGCTGCCGACTCCGCTGCCAGGACCCTCCAGACGAAGTTCCGCACCAGGGTCGCCCTGGCCCGGATGGTCGGCCGCTACGCCGAGGTGAAACGGCAGCGGGGACTGCTGGATTACGGTGATCTGGTCGCCCTGGCCGCGACGATCGCCCAGGATGTCCCGCAGGCACGTCAGCTCGAGCGGGACCGGAGCAAGGTGGTGATCCTGGACGAGTTCCAGGACACCTCCCACGCGCAGATGGTGCTGTTCTCCGAGCTGTTCGGTGATGGGCACGCGGTCACCGCGGTGGGCGATCCGAATCAGTCGATCTACGGGTTCCGCGGTGCCTCCGCGGGCCAGCTCTTCCGCTTCACCGAGGCCTTCCCCCGGCGGACGCCCGACGGCGGTCTGGAGCCGTCCGGGACGGCTTACCTCACCACGGCGTGGCGCAACGGTGAGCGGATCCTCGAGGTGGCCAACCGTGTGGCCGGACCGCTGTCGTCCGTCTCCGGGACTGCGAGCGTTCCGGAGCTCAGGCCACGCCCGGGCGCCCCCGCGGGCGCCGTCGTCCTGGCCCGTTTCCCGGACCAGTACACCGAGGCCGCGGCGCTCGCCGACGACGTGCTCGCGCTGCGCGGCCCCGGGCGGCCCGCCCGGACGATGGCGGTGCTGTGCCGGAAGCGTTCCCAGATGCTCCCTGTTCAGGAAGCACTGGAACAGCGAGGTGTCCCGTACGAGGTCATCGGACTGGGTGGTCTGCTGGAGACGCCCGAGATCATGGACCTCACGGCCGCGCTGCACGTCCTGGCGGATCCGGGTCGGTCGGACAAGCTGATGCGCCTGATGGCGGGCGCCCGCTGGAGGATCGGCCCCGCCGACCTCATGACGTTGCAGGAGTGGTCGTCCCAGCTGGCACGACGGCGGTCGGCCCGGATCCGCGAGGACGCGGAGGAACCGGACGAGGATAGTGCCCGGACCCCGGACCCCGTGGACGACTCCAGCCTGATCGAGGGACTCGACCACCTGCCGAAGCCGGGGTGGGTGTCGCCCGCGGGACGGGTCCTGAGCCCGCTCGGGAGGCAGCGCCTGGAACGGCTGTCCGAGGAGCTCCGCCGGCTCCGTGGCCACCTCGGCCACGAACTCGTGGACCTGATCGCCGAAGTCGAGCGCGCCATGCTCCTCGACATCGAGGTGGAGGCGCGTGCCGGGCGCAGCCTGCATTCCGCACGCCGGAACCTTGAAGCCTTCACGGACCAGGTGCTGCAGTTCAACCGGAGCAATGAACGAGTGGACCTGCTGGCCTTCCTGTCCTGGCTGGAGGCTGCCGCACGGGAGGAGAACGGCCTCGCGGCGGCACCCCCCGAACCGGATCCCGAAGCCGTGCAGATCCTGACCGTGCATGCGTCCAAGGGGCTGGAATGGGACGCGGTCTTCGTGCCCGGGCTGAACACCAAGGACTTCCCTTCGGAACGGGCGGCCCATTGGGACGTCGAGATCGACACCCTGCCCTGGCCCCTGCGTGGCGATCATGCCAGTCTCCCGCTGTGGGACACCACGGAGGCGGGCCAGGCCGAATGGACCCGCAGCGCCAAGCTGTTCGCCGAGGAGGCGAAGGAGCACGCGGTCCGTGAGGAACGGCGACTCGCCTACGTGGCGTACACGCGCGCCAAGGACCTGCTCTGGGTGTCGAGCCATGCCTACGCCACGGCCGGGGCACTCCGGCCCATGTCGGACTTCCTCACGGAACTGCTGCCGCTGGCCGAGGATGAGGAGTATCCGGAGGTACAGTTCCACGGGTTCAGCGTGGGGGAGGAGGACATCCCGGAGTCGAATCCGCTGACCGCCCAAACCCGCCGGTCGCCGTGGCCCTACGATCCTCTGGAGGGACCTCTGGACGGTGAGACCGGACGGCGCAGGAGCCTCGTGCCCGGACGTCGTGCGGCGCTCGAGGCATCCGCTCACGCCGTGGTCGCCGCGCTGGAGGACCTCGGCGGGGAGATGCCCAACGGAGGTGTCGCTGTCCGCACTGCGCACGGGGAGGCCTGGCTGGAGGACGCCCAGTTGCTGCTGGCCGCCCGGGAACGGCAGCCTCGGCGCCACGAAGTCCGCCTTCCCGCCCACATCTCCGCCTCCACCCTGGTGGAACTGGGCACCGACTCCGAAGCGGTCGCCCGTCAGCTCCGCAGGCCCGTGCCGAGGGAGCCCGGCCAGGCCGCCCGCAAGGGAACGGTGTTCCACGGCTGGGTGGAGGAGTTCTTCGGACAGGCCGGAATGCTGGACCTCGACGAGCCGTTGAGCGAGGACGCCGCCTTCGACACGGCGCTGGGTCTCGACGAACTGGTCACGCGGTTCAAGCAGTCGGCCTGGGCGCAGAGGACGCCGGCATACCTGGAGGCTCCCGTGGAGACCGCCGTGGGCCCTTTGGTGGTGCGTGGGCGGATCGACGCCGTGTTCCGCGACGACGACGGCGGCTGGGACCTCATCGACTGGAAGACCGGGCGCGCGCCACGGGACGCGCAGGATCTGGCGAGGAAGTCGGTGCAGCTCGCCGTCTACCGGCTGGCCTGGTCACGCCTGCGCGGCGTCCCCCTGGAGACGGTCCGGGCAGCCTTCTACTACGTGGCCGACGGGCAGGAGATCCGCCCCCACGACCTCGCGGACGCACGGGAACTCGAGAAGATCGTCAGCGACGCTCTCGGCTGACGGAGGGTGGCTGTGTCCGAGCCGAGCCGCTGCGCTGAGGTGTGTGTCCCGAGCCGCCGGTGGCCGTACTGCGGCACCCCGTTGTTCCCGGGCTGCCGCACCCGGTTCCGCGGGTGACCGGACGGTGGACGGACTCCTCCACCCCTGGAACTGCTGCCTTCCGAACCGGCCAGCGGCCGGCCGGCGCCTCAGTTCTGGTGCTTGATGACGGGCAGGGCCGTCGTCTCGACCCCGGCCTGGGAACCGCCGGACCCGGCGTCCTGCCGAGGATTTTCGGAGCCGTCGGCAGCCGAAGATGCTGCAGTGGCCTCAGGCTCGGCGTCGTCGGAGCCGGAGCCGGAGTCCGCCCCGGCCCCCGACGTGTCGGCGTCGTCGTGGGCCGCCGGGGCGGCCACGCCGTTCCCGGACGAGGGCGCCTCCGCCGTCGTGGACCCGCCGGCCGGGTCGTCCGCTCCGGATTCGCTGTCCGGCACCACCGCGAGCACCGGCGGTTTCCCGGCGGACGCGTCGTCCTCGCCCTGGCCGGATGCGGGGGCCTTCGGGGTGGCGGCCGCGTCGCCCCCGGAGATCGGTGTCACGGTGACCTTGGAACCCTGTCCGGTGGGGGGAGCCAGGTCGGACTCGGTGTCCTCCTCGTCCCGCTCCTGCGCCAGGCGCTCGTACTCTTCGGCCGCGTCGGCCTCGGCGGCGGCCTCCTCCGCCTCCTCGAGTTCGCGGGCAGCGGCTTCGCTGGCGCGGATGTCCGCGGCGAGGTCGGAGAGCATGCTCTCCGCTTCGCGGATCACGGCGGCGTCGTTCTTGGCCAGACCCTTCATGAGGTACTGCGCCAGGGCGAATTCGGCGGAGAGCGCGGCACGGCGGAGCAGATGAGGGTCCGGATCCTGCCCGGCCTTGCCCGGCAGCGCATCGCGGTAATGGTGCAGGACGGCGTCCACGAAGGACGTGTCGTGCGAGGCGACGAGCCACGCGAAGTCGTCCGCCGGATCGCCGATGTGCAGATCGGTCCAGCCGGTCACGGCGGTGACCTTGCCGTCGTCGAACAGCAAATTGTCCTCATGCAGATCGCCGTGCACCACCGACGAGTTGAACCGCCAGAGCGTGACGTCCTCCAGCGCGTGCTCCCAGCGGAGCAGGAGTTCGGCGGGGATCTTTCCGCTGGTGGCGGCCTGGTCCAGCTCGTTCAGGCGGCGCTGCCGGAACTCGTTGGCGCTGTACCGGGGGAGATCCGCCCGGTCCACCACGTCCTGCGGGAGCGCGTGAATGGCGGCCAGGACGGAGGCCACCTCCTTCGCCGCCGCATCCCCGGACCGTTCCAGCTGATCCAGCGGGAGGGACTGTCCGGCCACATGGGTGTAGACGAAGGTGCTCAGGGGACCGCGGCGGACGCAGCCGAGCACGGTGGGGATCCGGAACGGAAGCTCGGCTCGCAATCCGGCCGGGAAGGCGCGGAGGATGGCGAATTCGCTTTCGAGCCGTGCGCTGGCCTCTTCGTGGCGAGGTGACCGGACGCGCCAGCGCTGGTCGTCCTCGCCGAAGAGGAGGGCGGCGTCGAAGTCTGCGGGGTCGTCAAGATCGGCCCGGACGGCGGTGGGGGAGAGTCCAGGCACTGCGGCGGCGGCCAGGGCCGCCAGTTCGAGGGGGGAGCGCTTCACATCTTCCACCGTAGAGGGGTGTGCACCCGACTGTCCCCAGCACGGGCGGCGAGTCGCCAATCCCGGAAGGCAGTGGGTACGGTTGAGGCATGCATTCCCCAGGGCTTTCCACCACTCCCGCAGGCTTGCTGTCGCCGACGGTTCTCGGGACGCCTCCGGCCCTGATGGACCGGGTCTCGGGGGAGCGGGCCGGCGCGGAAGCCCTGGCCTCGCTCCGGGAGGACCCCGCCACGCGGTACCTGCTCCTGGCGCGGCGCAGCACCCCGGTCCTGGCGGGCGAGGACTCGCAGCGTCTCCTCCTCCTTTCGCCTGCCGAGGTCGACGCTCTGGGACCGCTCCGGGTCATCCAGGAGATCCACCTGGGCCGCGTGCTGCCCCCGCACGACGACGCCCCGGCCACCGCGTCCAGCGCCGGCTCGCTGCCGGCGGGCACCGCCGTCGTCGCCCTGGTGCTGAGCGAACCCCTGGCGGCTGATCACCCTGCGCTTCCCCCAGGAGCCGTGTGGCGCGGCTACCGCGAGAGTGGCGCGTGGCTTTCCCCACTCGAGTCCGAGCTGTTCATCGAGGCGCAGGCGATCGCGGGCTGGCACGAGGGCCACGGATTCTGCCCCCGCTGTGGCACGCCCACCGAGATCGAGCAGAGCGGCTGGGTGCGGCGCTGCCCCCGGGAGAACGTGGAGATCTTCCCGCGGATGGATCCTGCGATCATCGTCAGCGTGGTTGGGCCGGACGGCCGGATCCTGCTGGGCGGCGGCGGCCCTGCGGACGGCAAGGGTCACTCGGTCCTGGCCGGTTTCGTCGATCCGGGCGAGTCCCTGGAACAGGCGGTCGTCCGGGAGCTGGGTGAGGAGGTCGCGGTGTCGGTGGACGCGGTCCAGTACCTCGGCTCGCAGTCCTGGCCGTTCCCGGCGTCCCTCATGCTGGGATTCACGGCCCGGACGAGCAGCAGTGACGCCCGCCCCGACGGCGTGGAGGTGACCCATGCGCGCTGGTTCACCCGGGAGGAACTGCAGGAGTCGGTCCTGGGGGGTACGGTGATCATTCCGAGCCGGCTCTCGATCGCGCGGAACCTGATCGAGCATTGGTACGGCGGCGCGATACTGGAACCGTCGGCACCACCGGCGAGTCTCCGGACCTGAACGGGCAGGAGCACGCCGGCGGACCTCGGCGATCCGGCAGGCAACGGCCGGAGGCCGGGTCGGCTAAACCCGGATCGGCCAGGCCGGCCCGGATCGGCCAGTCCGGATCTGTCTGGACAGAACCCGGGCCACCCGCCGCGGCGCACAGCGCGCCACGGAACACGGCTCGGAGCACCGCTCGGCGCAACGCATGACACCGAACAACGCACGACACCGCACAACGCATGATCCGGCACAGCGTGTGCCGCAGTGACTGAAGGAGAAATCACCCTGGACGTGGAGAACGGCAGCAGCCTCGAGGAACGGATTCTCGGCGGCCTGGATGCAGAACAGCGCGCGGTGGCGACCACCCTGACCGGGCCGTTGTGCGTCCTGGCCGGCGCCGGCACGGGCAAGACGCGCGCCATCACGCACCGCATCGCCTACGGTGTCCACTCCGGCGTCTACACCCCGCAGCGTCTCCTCGCCGTCACCTTCACGGCCCGTGCCGCCGCGGAGATGCGCAGCAGGCTCCGGGATCTCGGCGTCCCGGCGGTGCAGGCCCGGACCTTCCACGCGGCCGCGCTCCGGCAGCTTCAGTATTTCTGGCCCCAGTCGATCGGCGGTTCCGTTCCGCAGCTCCTGGACCACAAGGCCGGACTCATCGCCGAATCGGCCCGTCGGCTGCGCCTGACCGTGGACCGGGCCGCGGTGCGGGACATCGCCGCGGAGATCGAGTGGGCCAAGGTGTCCATGCTGACCCCGGCCAATTACCTCGCCCGCGCCCAGGGCCGTGGCGAACCGGGCGGCCTGGAACTTCCCGCCGTCGCGCGCCTCTTCGAGGCCTACGAGGAGGTGAAGACGGACCGGAACATCATCGATTTCGAGGACGTCCTGCTCATCACCGTGGGGATCCTGGAGGAGGATCCCAAGGTCGCCGCGACGGTGCGCGACCAGTACCGGCACTTCGTGGTGGACGAGTACCAGGACGTCTCCCCGCTTCAGGAACGTCTGCTCCAGCTCTGGCTCGGCGGCCGGGAAGAACTGTGCGTGGTGGGCGATGCCAGTCAGACCATCTACTCCTTCACGGGTGCGACGCCCCGGCATCTCCTCGACTTCCCCAAGACCTACCCGCAAGCTGAGGTCGTCCGCCTGATCCGCGATTACCGTTCCACGCCTGAAGTGGTGAAGCTCGCGAACACCCTCCTGCACAGCCGGCCGTCCGGCGGTCCGGAGGCGGACAAGGTCTGGGCGAGGCCCCTGGAGCTCGTGGCCCAGAGGCCGCACGCCGCCGAACCGTTGTTCATCGAATGCCCGGACGACGAGGCGGAGTCCGCCGTCGTGGCCGAACGGATCGCGACCCTCATTGCGGCCGGGACACCGGCAGCGCAGATCGCGGTGCTGTTCCGCACCAACGGGCAGTCGGAGGCTTTCGAGCAGGCACTCTCGGCGCGGGACATCCCGTACCAGCTGCGCGGCGGGGAACGCTTCTTCCAGCGCCGCGAGGTCCGCGAAGGCATCCTGCAGCTGCGCGCCGCGTCCCGTGCAGACGAGACGCGCGGCGCCGCGGTGACCGGAACCGTGGCGGACGTCCTGTCGAGCCTGGGCTACACCGCCCAGGCCCCGGTGGGCGGAGGAGCCGTCCGGGAACGCTGGGAATCCCTCGCTGCGCTGGTCAATCTGGCCCAGGATCTGGCGGCCAGCCGCGGAGACGAGTTCTCCCTGCTGGACTTCGTGGCGGAGCTCCAGGAGCGTTCCACGGCTCAGCACGCCCCCACGGTCCAGGGCGTCACCCTCGCCTCGCTCCACTCGGCCAAGGGCCTGGAATGGGATGCGGTGTTCCTGGTGGGCATGAGCGAGGGCCTCATGCCGATCTCGTTCGCGGAGACTCCCTCCGAGGTCGATGAGGAACGGCGCCTGCTGTACGTGGGGATCACGCGTGCGCGGACCGATCTCTGCTTCACCTGGTCCACCGCCCGCACCCCGGGCGGCCGGGCGCACCGCAAGCCGTCCCGTTTCCTCGACGCACTGCGCCCGGGGGGCAACGGGGGAACCATGCGGGAGACCGGCTCGCGCTTGCGCAAGACCCGCACCAAGGCCGTGGCCACCCAGTGCAAGGTGTGCGGCACGCAGCTCACCACGGGACCCGAGCGGAAGGTGGGCCGGTGCTCCGACTGCCCCCCGACCGTCGACGAGAAGCTGTTCGAATCGCTGCGGGAATGGCGCAAGGCGGAGGCGTCCTCCGCAGACGTCCCGGCCTATGTCGTCTTCACCGATGCCACCCTCACCCTGATCGCCGAGGAGAAGCCGGAGACCATGGAGGCGCTCGCCGTCCTCTCCGGCGTGGGGCAGCGGAAACTGGAGAAGTACGGCGAAGCGGTGCTGAAGGTGGTGGCGGCGCAGTGAGCCGTGCCGCTCAGGCCGAGCAGCCACGGTTCGCGGCGGACGGCACGCCCGTGCTGGTGCGCCGCTCGGCCCGCCGCAAGCGGACGGTCAGCGCCTTCTGGGAGGGCGGGACCGTCGTCGTCGCCATCCCGGCCCGCTTCACCCACGCGCAGGAGGACGAGTGGGTGCAGAAGATGCTCCAGCGTCTCCAGTCCCGCGAGGCCGCTGGCAAGGCGGCCGGCCGGAACGACGACGAACTGGCGGAGCGCGCCCGCATCCTGTCCCAGCGGTATCTGGGCGGTCAGGCGCGGCCCAGCAGCGTGCGCTGGGTGAGCAACCAGAATTCGCGGTGGGGATCCGCCACCCCGGCCGACCGGTCGATCAGGCTGTCGGACAAGCTGCAGGGCATGCCGGAGTGGGTGGTCGACTACGTCCTGGTGCACGAACTGACGCATCTGCTCGTGGCGGGCCACGGCCCGGACTTCTGGAAGCTGTGCGCCGCCTATCCGGATCTGGAGAAGGCGAAGGCGTTCCTCTCCGGGGTGGCGTACGCCCAGTCCCGGGGGCTCACGGAGGGCTGACGACGGCCTGGTGAGGTTGCGTGCTCAGTTGTTGCGGGTCATCCGGCGGATCATCCGCAACAACTGAGCACACAACCTCGCCGCGACTCAGGCGCCGGGCTTCCCGTCTTCGCCGGCCGGTCCATCATCAGACCCGTCCACCGGCTCGTCGCCGGTCTTGTCGGAGGGCTCCTTCGACGAGCCGTCGGCCGGCTTGTCGAAGCCGCCGGAGAGCAGCTTCTCGATCGCGTCGTCCACCTCGGCGTCGCTCGCCTCGGCCAGCTGACGCCGGGCTCCGAAGCCCTGAGGATCGTTCAGGTCCTCGGTGGTCGGGATCAGATCCGGGTGCTTCCACACGGCGTCGCGGCCCTCCATGCCCCGCTCCTCCTTCAGCGCAGCCCACAGGGCGGCGGCCTCCCGGAGGCGGCGCGGACGGAGTTCCAGGCCCACCAGAGAGGAGAAGGCATGCTCGGCGGGGCCGCCGGTGGCACGGCGCCGCCGGACCGTCTCCCGCAGTGCCGGTGCGGTGCTCAGCACACCCTCGAGGGCCTCGGTGGTCACTTCGTCCACCCAGCCTTCGATCAGGGCGAGAGCGGTCTCCAGCTTGTCGAGGGCGGCCTGCTGGGCGGGGGTCCGCTCCGGCATGAACACGCCTTCTTGAAGAGCGGCCTGGAGGGATTCCGGATTGGACGGGTCCACGTCCTGGGCGAGGTCCTGGATGCGCGAGACGTCGATGTGGATCCCGCGGGCGTAGTCCTCGATCGCACCCAGGACATAGCCGCGCAGCCACGGCACGGAGGTGAAGAGGCGGGCATGCGCGGCCTCGCGGACACCGAGGTAGATCCGCACGTCCTCGGCCGGGATCTCCAGACCCTCGCCGAAGGCCGCCACGTTGGCGGGGAGGAGGGACATTTCGAGGTCTGCGAGCGGCACGCCGATCTCGGTGGACCCCACCACTTCGGTGGACAGCGATCCGATCGCCTGACCCAGCTGCATGGCGAAGATGGCCCCGCCCATGTTCTGGAGCATGGAGCCCGCGCCGCCCATCATGCCGCCCAGGCCCTGCATGGTGAGTTCCTCGGGGAGGTTCTGGGTCATGGCGTCCGTGAGGGCCTTGGCGATGCTGTTGGCCACAGGTTCCGTGAGGCGGCGCCAGGTGGGCATGGTCGCCTCGACCCATTCGGCCCGTGACCAGGCCTTGCCGATGATGTTCGGCTCGGGTAAGTCCGTGACCTTGTTGAGCCACATGTCGGCGAGGCGCAGCACCTGATCGACTTCGCGCTGCTGGACGGAGCTGGGGGTCGGATCGCTGGACTGCGCCGCGACGTTCCGGGCGGTGTCGTGGGCCAGCTTCCAGTTCACCGGGCCATCGGAGGTGGATGACAGCATCGCCTGCACCTGCTGGAACATGTTGGCCAGCACCTGGGGGTCGTTCGGAAGTCCGCTCGCCTTGGCGAATTCCTGGACGTCGAAGCCCTCCGGAGCGGCACCTCCCATGAGTCGCCGCAGCATCTCCTGGAACTGGTCCTGGGGATCCTCGCCGGGGTTGTTCGTGTTGGGCTCGTTGCTCATGGTCCACCGATCTTTCCTGGGCCTTTTAGTTCACGGTACCCCCGGCCGGGGGCGCATGTCGCCGGTGCCGGAGGCGGTTTCGCTGAGGGCAAAGCACAGGCGGGCGGCGGGGCACATCCAGATTCGCCGCCTACTCTTGGAGGAGCACCGTAGATCCGGAAGGAAACCATGAGCGAGCAGTTCCCGGCGACCCCGCCGGCGCAGCCTTACCCGACGCCGGCCTGGCCGGAGGGCGCGCCCGGACGACGACGCCGTCGTCGCTTCCCTCTCGGCGCGGTGCTGTGGGGTCTCTTCTTCGTGGTGCTCGCGCTCGGCTCGCTGGTGCCCCTTCCGTACGTGGTCGAGTCGCCCGGTCCCACCTACAACACGATCGGGTCCGTGGAGAACAAGAAGGTGATCCAGGTCAGCGGTCACGAGAGCTTCGCGGCGCAGGGCAACCTCGACCTCACCACCGTGTACGTCTCGGGCGGTCCGGGCGGGCGGGTCACGGGCTTCGAGCTGATCCAGGCGTTCCTGGACCCGTCCAAAGCCGTCTACGACGAGGACCAGATCTTCCCCAAGGGCACCACCAAGGAGGAGTCCCAGAAGGAGAACGCCCTCGCGATGACCAGTTCCCAGGAGAACGCCACCGCGGCGGCGCTGGGCGCGTTGAAGATCCCGTTCCAGCAGAAGCTCACGGTGGCCGGTTTCACCCAGGGTTCCCCCGCGGAGGGCAAGCTGAAGAACGGCGATGTGCTGCTGAGCATCGGCGGACGTCCTTCCACGTCGATGACCGCTGTCCGTGATGCGATGGCGGCGTCGAACGGCAACGAGGTGGCCGTCCAGGTCCAGCGGGGCCAGGAGAAGCCCACCGTCCGGCTCACTCCCGTCAAGGGCGACGACGGCAGGTACCTCATGGGCATCGGCCTGCAGTTCAGCTTCGACTTCCCCTTCAAGGTCCAGTACCAGCTGGACCAGGTGGGCGGACCGAGCGCGGGCCTCATGTTCACGCTGGGCCTCATCGATTCGCTGACCCCGGGTGACCTCACCGGTGGCAAACACATCGCCGGCACGGGAACCATCACCCCTGACGGTCAGGTGGGTCCCATTGGCGGGATCGCCCAGAAGATGCACGGCGCCCGTTCGTCCGGGGCCGGACTGTTCCTCGCCCCGTCCGCGAACTGCGACGAAGTGGTGGGGCACATCCCGGACGGTCTGACCGTGGTGAAGGTGAGCACCGTCGCGGATGCCCGCACCGCGGTCGAGACCTACGCCAAGGGCGGTGACCTCGCCGCGCTGCCGCACTGCTCGGCAGGCTGAGCGCCCGACGGCGCGTGGCGGGCCCAGGGCGTGACCTGCGGCCCGGCGTCGAATGATGTCGCCGGCCCGGGCCGCCGGGGTGCGGGGGAGTTAGGCTGAAGGCGGGGAACCTCACGGCCGATCCGTTCGTGGAATTGGTGTGACGGGTCCCCCGTCCATCACCGCAGCGAAACTTCCATCGAGGTACTGAGCGTGTCAGGAACACCCCATCCCATGTCAGCCCCCGGGCCCCGCAGGCGACGCGGAGCTTTTGTGCCAACCCTCATCGTGGTGGCCGCACTCGTGGCCGGCTTCGTCTTCTTCGCCAATGTCTGGACCGACGTCCTCTGGTACCAGCAGCTCGGGTTCATCGGGGTCTTCGTGACCCAGAACCTGGCGCGGATCGGAGTCTTCCTGGCCGTGTTCCTGCTCATGGGGCTGGCCGTCTACTTCTCCATCCGGGTGGCCTACCGGGCCCGTCCCGTCTACGCGCCGGATCAGGCGGTCCAGGACAATCTGGGCCGCTACCAGGCTCAGCTCGAGCCGGTGCGCCGCGCCGTGATGATCGGCCTTCCCGCGGTCCTCGGCCTCTTCGCCGGCACCGCGGCCATGGGTCAGTGGCCCAAGGTCCTGCTCTTCTTCAACCAGGAGCCGTTCGGTCAGACCGACCCCCAGTTCAACCTTGACCTGGGTTTCTATGTCTTCTCATTGCCCTTCCTGGGCTTCCTGCTGTCCCTGCTCATGAGCATCGTGGCCGTGGCCGGTTTGGCAGGCCTGTTGACGCACTACCTCTACGGCGCCATTCGGATCCAGCCGCGCGGGGTGTTCTTCAGCCATGCGGCACGCCTCCAGCTCGGCATCACCATCGCGGTGTTCCTGCTGCTCCTGGCCGCGAACTACTGGCTGGGCCGCTACACCACCGTGCAGAACCCCAACGTCGGACGCTGGGCCGGTGCTCTGTACACGGATGTGAACGCCGTGGTCCCCACGCGTTCCATCCTCGCGGTGGCCGCTGCGATCGTGGCCGTGCTCTTCATCGTCGCCGCCATCATCGGCAAGTGGCGCCTGCCGGTCATCGGCACGGCCATGCTGATCATCACCTCCCTTCTGGCCGGCGGCCTGTACCCGTGGGTGATCCAGCAGTTCCAGGTGCGCCCCTCGGAACAGACGCTCGAGAAGGAATTCATCCAGCGGAACATCGACGCCACCCGCGCCGCCTACGGGCTCGACAAGATCAAAGTGAACGAGTACAAGGCGACCACCACGGCGACCCAGGGCGCTCTGCGCGGTGACGCGGAGACCGCGGCGAGCATCCGTCTGCTGGACCCCAACCTGGTCTCGGCGTCGTTCGAACAGCTCGAGCAGTACCGCCCGTACTACCAGTTCCCCGAAACGCTGAACGTGGACCGGTACAAGATCAACGGCAAGGTCCAGGACACCGTGATCGCCCTGCGTGAGCTGAACCCGGACGGTCTGAACGCGAACCAGCAGTCCTGGTACAACAAGCACATCGTGTACACGCACGGCTACGGGGTCGTGGCGGCCAAGGGCAACAAGTTCACCTCGGACGGCAAGCCGGACTTCCTGCAGTCGGGCATCCCGAGCACCGGCATGTTCGGTGACGACAGCAAGTACCAGCCGCGGATCTACTTCGGGGAGAACTCGCCCGAGTACTCGATCGTGGGCGCTCCCGAGGGATCGCAGCACCGCGAGCAGGACCGCCCGGCCAGCAAGGACAAGGGCGAGACCCAGTACACCTTCACCGGCAACGGCGGCCCGAACGTGGGCAACCCGCTGAACAAGCTGCTGTACTCCATCAAGTTCCAGTCCTCGGATCTTCTGCTCTCGGACGGCGTGAACTCCGATTCGCAGATCCTCTACGACCGGAACCCGCGCCAGCGCGTGGAGAAGGTCGCCCCGTACCTGACCATCGACGGGAACTCCTACCCGGCCGTGGTGGACGGACGCGTGAAGTGGATCGTGGACGGTTACACCACCAGCAGCGATCTGCCGTATTCGCAGTCGCAGGAACTGGACACCGCCACCCGCGACTCGCAGACCGCGGCGGGCCGGCTCTCGGCTCTGCCTGGTGAGTCCGTGAACTACATCCGCAACTCGGTGAAGGCCACGGTCGACGCCTACGACGGTTCGGTGACCCTGTACGCCTGGGACGATCACGACCCGATTCTCAAGGCCTGGCAGAAGGTCTTCCCCAGCACGGTGAAGCCGCTGGCCGAGATGTCCGGTGATCTGATCAGCCACGTCCGCTACCCGGAGGACCTCTTCAAGGTGCAGCGTGAGCTCCTGGGCCGCTACCACGTGACCGATGCCGATGGTTTCTACCAGAACAACGACGCGTGGAGCGTGCCGAACGATCCCACGATCAAGGGCAACGACGTCACTCCGGTGAAGCAGCCGCCGTACTACATGTCGATGCAGATGCCGGGCGAGACGAGCACGGCCTTCCGCCTCACGAGCACCTTCATCCCGCAGACCGTGGGCGGCAACGCCCGCAACGTGCTGTACGGCTTCCTGGCCGCCAATGGCGATGCCGGGGACAAGACGGGTGTGAAGGACCCCAAGTACGGCGAGCTCGAACTGCTCAGGCTGCCCACCGACACCCTGGTGCCGGGCCCGGGACAGGCTCAGAACAAGTTCGACTCGGACCCGAACGTCTCACGCGAGCTGAACCTGCTGCGTCAGGGCGCGTCCTCCGTGGTGAGCGGCAACCTGCTCACCGTGCCCATGGGTGGCGGTCTGCTCTACGTCCAGCCGGTCTACCTGAAGTCCACGGGCAGCACGGCCTATCCGACGCTGCAGCGCGTGCTGGTGGCGTTCGGCGATCAGGTGGGCTTCGCTCCCACGCTCGACGCCGCACTCGATCAGCTCTTCGGCGGCAACTCGGGCACCAAGGCCGGTGACGCCGCGAACAACAACGGTGGGTCCGGCGGCACGGGCACGGGGTCCTCGTCGGGCAACTCGGGCAACTCCGGGAACAAGGGGAACACTCCGGCGCCGGGTCTGAAGGCGGCGCTCGATGACGCCAAGAAGGCCATCGACGCCGGCCAGACGGCCCTGAAGAACGGGGACTTCGCGGCCTATGGCGAGCAGCAGAAGAAGCTGCAGGACGCCCTGAACCGGGCTCTGGCCGCCGAGGGCGAGCAGGGTGCGGCGACGCCCAGCCCGTCGCCGTCGTCGAGCCCCTCGGCCAGCCCCGGCAAGTAAGCCGGACTGCCGCCCCGCGTCGCGTATCGCGGCTGGTGAGGCGCGGATCACGTCACCTCGATTTGGTCTGCGGTTCATCAACCGGTAGAGTAGTTCATGCGACGCGGGGTGGAGCAGTTCGGTAGCTCGCTGGGCTCATAACCCAGAGGTCACAGGTTCAAATCCTGTCCCCGCAACTGGCAGAAGGCCGGAACCATTGGTTCCGGCCTTCTTGTTTTCCCGGAAGCCGTCGCCGAGGTCCTGTCCAGATGGCCTGAGGCGGAGATCACGTGGCCTCGAATTGGTCTGGCGGGGCACACAGGGTAGCGTTGACGGTACGACGCGGGGTGGAGCAGTTCGGTAGCTCGCTGGGCTCATAACCCAGAGGTCACAGGTTCAAATCCTGTCCCCGCAACTCGCAAGGGCCGGAACCATTGGTTCCGGCCCTTTTCTTTGCCCGGATCCAATTGCCCGGAGTGGGTTGACCTTGCACTTTCTCGGGGGTGGACGGCCCGGGCGCCGGAGAAATCGCACACTCGACGGCAGCGGTGCGACGGCGGCCGGTTGCCGTCCCGCCTCGGGACCATGAGGATGGTCGGATGACCACACTGCGCCTGATCACCCCGGACGATTCCGCCGCCGTCGCGCTCCTGCTCCAGGAGAGCCGGGAGCATCTGGCTCCCTGGGAGCCCGTGCGCCCCGAGCAGTTCTTCTCCGAGGAGGGACAGCGTGCGGAGATCGGCGCGTCCCTGGAATCGCTCAGGCAGGGGAGCCGTGTCCCGTTCGTCATCCTCGACGACGACGGCGCCGTGGCCGGCCGGCTGAACATCAACAACATCGTGCGGGGCGCCTTCGAGTCGGGCAGCCTGGGCTACTGGGTCGCCGCCGGTCGTACGGGCCGGGGCCTGGCCGGCAGGGCCGTCGCGGAGGCCGTGGAACATGCCTTCACCGAGCTGGGGCTGCATCGGCTGGAGGCGGGCACCCTGCTGCACAACGCCGCCTCACAGCGCGTCCTGGGGAAGAACGGGTTCACGGAATTCGGGATGGCGCCGCGGTACCTGAAAATCCAGGGCCGCTGGCAGGACCACCGGCTCTTCCAGCGGCTCAACGAGGACTGAGGCGGCCGGCCCGGTCCGGACCGGACTTGGAGCGGAAGTCTGGAGCGGACGTGGAAACGGCGGAGCCCCCGGACCACTCAGGGTCCGGGGGCTCCGCCGTTCAGGCTCCTCAGGAAGCCGGAAACTCAGAAGCCACCGCTCAGAGGCGGTCGAAGTCCTCTTCATTCACGGAGCCTGCGCCGGCCAGGGGCTTGGCGGCGGCCGGAGCCGCCGGGGTGCCGGAGATCGCGGCGGGGCTGCCACCGGACTTGAGCGCGGCCAGACGGGCTTCGATCTCGGTCTGCTCGCCGAGGTCCTCGAGCTGGTTGAACTGGGCGTCGAGGCTGGATGCCGCGAGTTCCTGCTGGCCCATGACCTTGGCCTCTTCGCGGCGGATCTTCTGCTCGAAGCGGCCCACCTCGCTGGTCGGGTCCATGATGTCGATGCTCTTCAGGGCATCGTTGACCTGGGTCTGAGCCTGCGCGGTCTTGGCACGGGCCACCAGCTCATTGCGCTTGGAGGTCAGCTCATTGAGCTTGCCGCGCATCTGCTCCAGACCGGTCTTGAGACGGTCGACCACCTCGGTCTGAGCGGCGATGCTGGGCTCGGCGGTGCGGGCTTCGCTTTCGGAGCTCATCTGACGCTGGATGGCCACCTTGGCCAGGTTGTCGAACTTCTGAGCGTCGGCGGCGTTGCCGGCAGCGCGGTACTCATCGGCCTTGCGCGAAGCGGCCAGGGCCTTGTTGCCCCAGTCCTGGGCGTTCCGGACGTCCTCGGCGTGGTCCTGCTCCAGCATGCGGAGGTTGCCGATGGTCTGGGCCACGGCCGACTCGGCCTCCGCGATGTTGTTGGAGTAGTCGCGGACCATCTGGTCCAGCATCTTCTGGGGATCCTCGGCGGAATCGAGCAGTGCGTTGATGTTCGCCTTGGCCAGCTGTGCGATGCGACCGAAAATGGACTGCTTTGCCATGGTGTTACCTTTCGTGTGGCCCTTGATGCCGAAGGCGGCCGCCGCCGGCAGTGTCATGGACGCGTGGGTGATGTGTGTCTGAAATCGTAGGGTCTGGTCTGCCGGGGGTCAGAAGCTGGAGTCTCCACCGGAGTCGCCGCCCCAGTCGCCTCCGCCACCGGAGTCTCCTCCGAAGCCACCCCAGCCTCCACCGGAATCGCCACCGCCCCAGCCCCCGCCGGAGTCGTGGTGGTTGCCGCTGTTCAGGATGGAGTTGATCAGGAGGCCGCCCAGGATCGCGCCCCCCAGTCCGTTGCCGTTGCCGCCGCCGAACATCCCGCCGCCGCCGTAGCCGCGCTGGTTCATGCCGAACTGGTCGACGTCGGACTGGGCCAGCTGAGCCGCCTGTCCGGCGAGGGCGTTGGCCTGGTTGGCGTAGTTGAGGGCCTGGACCGGGTCGCTCTGGGAGATGGAGATGGCGTAATCAAGGTTCCGCTGTGCCTCCGCCAGGCGGGTGCGCGCCTCCGTGCCGACGCCGCCACGGCGTGCGGCGACATAGTCGCTCGTCGCGCTGATCTGCGACTGGGCGGTGACGATGCTCTGCTGCAGCGAGGCGCGCGCCCGCTGGGCCTGCTCCTGCTGGTCACGGACGCCGGTGAGGACCTGGTCCAGGGCCGCCGTGGAGTTGGAGAGGGCCTGCAGGTCGGCGACCGGGTCGAGGTGGCCGTCCTGATAGCGGCTCTTGATCCCGGCCAGCGCGGCCTCGACGCCGGCGACGGGGCCGTTCAGCTCGGGGTGCTGTCCTGTCTGGGCGTAGGCCTTGGCCTGTGCCAGATCCTGCGCGGCCTGGGAGACCGCTGCCTCCAGCGACGTCTTCGCCTGCGCCAGGTTCTGGTCCACGGAGGAGATCGCTTCCACGAGCTTCTGGGCCTGGCCCAGTGCTCCCTCGGCGGCGCGGACCGCGACGGCGGCCTGGCCGCCGTCGCCGGCCTGCAGACGCTGCTCAGCGGTGTTCACGGCGTTGCCGACGAAGTCCAGCCGTTCCCGGGCCTGCGCGATGTTGTCCTGGACCTGGGCCAGCGCGGTCGGGGCGTAGCCCTGGCGGAGTCCCTCCAGCTTCTGTTCGGCCTCCTGGATGGTCTGGCTGGCGGCTCCCGCCTCGGTCCTGATGCGGACCACGGCCTGCGGAGCGTTCTTCTCGAGCTCCCGGAGGGAGTCGAAGGACGCCTGCTGGTCCTTGAGGGAGGCGATCGCGGCCTCGGAGTAGCCGATGATCTGGGTCAGCCAGGTGCGCTGCTGTTCCGGGGTGTCCGGGATGTGGTCGTCCAGCTGCTGCTGGAGCTTGAAAGACTCGCCGAGCTGGGCTTTGGCCTGCTGCACCGCCGCGGCGAAGTCCTTCACCGCCTCCGGGCCGAACTGTGCTTCCGCGAAACCGAGTTCCTGCTCGCTCGACTTGATGGCGTCGTCGGCGGCGATCAGCAGGGGGCCGCTTTCGGCCCGCAGCTGCTCGATGCTCATCCGGGCGAGGCGGTCCTGCTCGGTGGGCGCATTCTCGATGCCGGCGGCCTGCGCGGCCTGACGACGACGGCGGACCAGCCAGAAGGCGCCCGCGCCACCGACGACCACCACGGCGCCGCCGATGAGGAACGGCGTGGCGCCCGGGCCGGAGAGTTCCTTGTCCGTCTGCTCGGCCACGGCGACGGCTGCTGCGGTGAAGTCCTTTTTGTTCTGGACCAGCTGATCGCTCGCAGCGTTGTTGATCTTGAGCCGCTGATCGTTGCTGATGCGACTCTTGGGGCCGCGGGTGAGATTCGCCTTGCCCTCGTCGGTGGCGACCACGTAGAGGAGGTCCGTCGATCCGAAGCCCTTCTTCTTGGCCACGGCGTTGGCCCAGTCGGTGGGCGCGGACGGGTTGGTGAAGGTGTCGACCACGACCACGTACAGGTTGATCTTCTGGTCCTTGTACAGCTTGCTGATGGCGGACTGCACCTTGCCATGATCCAGCTTGTTGCCGGGATCGGTGATGTTCTGTCCTGGACCGATGGTTACCGGGTCTGCCGCCTGCGCGGCGGTGGTGCCGAGGAGGAGGGAGGCCGAGAGGCCCAGCCCCACGGCGAGAATCGTCCTGGCCTGTTTCAACAGGGTGCGCATCCGCTACCTTTCAGCAGTCACGGGACCCGCTGACGTAGTCGGACCCGCTGTCATGAACGTCCCCCAGCCGTACTGCTCAGCCGTTGGCCGCTGTGGCATTTCCTTGATTCTAGGCATGCCCCGAAAGGGGCGTCCATCAGTGGAACTCCGCCCGTGGCGAAAAGGTTCCCCGGGCGGTCCTCACCCCCGTCTAGGCTTTCAGCAAACAGTCAGCCAGCGCTTTCAGTCTGCTCAGACTCCTTGTGGATAGTGGAAGCCAGAAGACGAATCTGAAAGGCAGAACGATGACGGAGAATCCCAGCAACGAGCACGGCGGACCGAATTCCCACGAGCCCCGTCCGCAGGAGCACCCGACCATGCCTCTGGAGCGGGCCACGGAGCCGACGCAGGCGCTTCCGAGCCATCCGGCGGCCTCCGGGTCTCCGTCCGCGGAGCAGACCGCTCCAGACCAGCCTCAGCAGTCTCAGGCTCAGCACCCCCAGACCCGGCAGCAGCCTCAGTTCCACCAGGCGCCGGCTTACCAGCACGGCGGCTACCAGCAGCCTCAGCCTCATCAGCCCCCGCAGCCCGGCTACGCCCCCGCAGCGGCAGGGGCGGGCTCCGCGCAGTATGGCGGAGCGCCCCAGGGACAGCAGGCACCGCAGTTCTACGGTGAGCAGAGCGGATACGCCCAGCAGGCTGCTCCGTCCCAGCCGTACACCACGCAGACCTCCCAGCCGAAGACGGCGCGGAAGATCGGCGTCGGGACGCTGGTGGCTGCGGTGCTTGCGGCAGGCCTGGTCGGCGGAGCGGTCGGAGTGGGCGGCAACTCGCTGCTCAATTCCGGGCAGCCGGCCGCGGCGACCCAGTCGAACAGCAGCGGCCAGGGCGGAATCGTCATCAACAACAAGGACAGCGTCACGGCGGTCACGGCCGCCGCGGCCAAGGCCGCCCCCAGCGTCGTGACGATCGCGGCCAGCGGTGGGAGCTCCTCCGGCACCGGCTCGGGGATCGTCCTCGACGACCAGGGCCACATCCTCACCAACACCCACGTCGTGACCCTGGACGGCGCCGTCTCCAAGCCCACGGTGGAGGTCCGCACGAGCGCCGGCAAGGTCCTCAAGGCCACCGTGGTGGGGACGGATCCGCTCTCCGATCTGGCCGTCATCAAGGTGGACCCCTCCGGGCTCGTCCCGGCGACGCTCGGTGATTCCGGCAAGCTCAACGTGGGTGACACCGCTGTGGCGATCGGCTCGCCCCTGGGCCTGACCAACACGGTGACCGACGGCATCGTCTCCACCCTGAACCGCACCATCTCGGTGCAGTCCTCGGCAGCTCCCACCGACGGCAGCGACTCCGGCAAGGACGACGGCGGGTACAACTTCGCCCCACCGTTCGGGCAGAACAAGTCCTCCTCGTCCGGCGGCTCGGTGTACCTCAACGTCATTCAGACGGACGCGGCCATCAACCCGGGCAACTCGGGCGGCGCCCTGGTGAACGGCAAGGGCGAGGTGATCGGCGTGAACGTGGCCATCGCGACGGCGGGCAGCAGCTCCAGCGACGGCAGTGGGAGCACCGGCAACATCGGCGTCGGCTTCAGCATCCCGATCAACTACGCCAAGCGGATCGCCCAGGACATCATCAAGGATGGCAAGGCCACCCACGGGCAGTTCGGCACCACGGTGCAGAGCCAGGCCGCGGGTGCGAGCGACGCCTCGGCGTTCTCGGTGGGCGGTCTGGTGGTGAGCGTGGTCCCCGGCTCCGCCGCCGACAAGGCCGGAGTCCGCAAGGGCGACGTGATCACTCAGTTCGCCGGGTACACCATCTCCGATGCCAAGGAACTGACCGCGGCGGTCCGGGAACAGCCTGCCGGTGGCAAGGCCACGGTCACGGTGGTCCGCGACGGTCAGAGCAAGCAGATCGAGGTGACCCTGGACGCCGCCAAGCAGTAGGCGACCCGGCCACCGTCGTGTGGCAAGCTTGGAGATGCAGCCGTCCGCCCGCATCGTCGCGGGCATGGCGCGGCTGTCCGCCCCGCGCGGAGAATCCCGTCAGCCAGGGCCTGAACCGAGGCCTGCGTGAGAACACTATGGGAGAACCATGAAGATCGTGGTCTTGGTCAAGCACGTCCCGGACGCTCAATTCGAGCGTCATCTGTCCGGTCCGGGGCACACCGTCGACCGTTCGGAGAGCATCCTCTCCGAGCTCGACGAATACGCCCTGGAAGCGGCGCTGCAGATCAGCGAGGCGAACGGCGGTGAGAAGGGCGGCAACACCGTGGTCGCCCTGACCATGGGCGCCGACGGCGCATCCAACTCCATCAAGAAGTCCCTGCAGATCGGCGCCAGCGAGGGCTACCACCTCAGCGATCCGGCGCTCGCCGGTTCGGACGCCGCCGCCACGTCGCTTGCGCTCGCAGCCGCGGTTCAGCGCATCGCCCAGGACGGTCCCGTGGACCTGGTGATCGGCGGCATGGCCTCCACCGACGGTGAGACCTCCCTGGTCCCCGCCCAGCTGGCCGAGCGCCTCGGCTGGGCCTATGTCGGCCACGCGAAGTCCCTCGACGTGAACGCCGGCACGGTCGCCGCGGCACGTGAGGTGGACGGTTTCGCCGAGACCCTCGAAGCATCCCTGCCGGCCGTGGTCTCCGTGACGGATCAGATCAACGAGCCCCGGTACCCCAATTTCAAGGGCATCATCGCGGCCAAGCGCAAGAAGTCCCACCCGCTGGCGCTCTCGGACCTGGGGATCGAGGCCGCGGCCGTCGGCGCCGCAGGCTCCCTCACGGTTCTGGAGGAGGCGCAGGAGCGCCCCGCCCGCAGCCAGGGCACCATCATCACGGACGAGGGCGACGCCGGCATCAAGCTGGTCGAGTTCCTGGCCGCCGAGAAGCTGATCTAGCGTTACCAGGAGCGAAACATGGCACATGTCCTTGCAGTCATCACCAGCCCCGATGGCGCCCTCAAGAAGAACCAGCGCGAGCTGCTCACCCTCGGCCGCAGTCTCGGCGACGTCTCCGTCGCGCTGATCGGCGACGACGCCGCAGCCACCGAAGCGGCGAGCTACGGCGCCGCCGTGACCTACACCGCCCCTGCCACCGTGAGCACGCTGGGCGGCTCCGCCCGGGCCGCCTTCGTCGCCGAAGCAGTGTCCCGCTCCGGCGCCGACGTGGTCCTGCTGGAGAACGGCGTCGCCGCCAAGGAGCTCGCGGCGAGCCTCGGCGTGAAGCTGAACGCCGGCGTCGTGACCGATGTGGTGTCCCTGAGCGCAGACGGCGCGGCCACCAAGTCCGTCCTGGCCGGGGCCTACACCACGGTGGCGCGGTCCCGCTCCGCCGTCGCCGTCTACACCGTCAAGTCCCACGCCGTGGAGCCGTCCGAAGCGCCGGTCGAGGGCCGGACCGAGGCGATCGAGCTTCCGGAGTCGGCCTACGGCGCGGCGGCCCGGGTCACTTCCCGTGAGGCGAAGCCGGCGACGGGCCGTCCGGATCTGGCGGACGCCCGGATCGTCGTGGCCGGTGGCCGCGGCGTGGACGGCGACTTCGGCCCGGTCGAGGAACTGGCGGATCTGCTAGGCGGCGCAGTGGGCGCGTCCCGCGTCGCCACCGACAACGGCTGGATCGGCCACGACTCGCAGGTGGGCCAGACCGGCGTCGTCGTGTCCCCGCAGCTCTACATCTCCGCCGGCATCTCCGGCGCGATCCAGCAGAAGGCCGGCATGCAGACCGCCCGGGTGATCGTGGCCATCAACACCGATGAGGACGCACCCGTCTTCGAGATCGCCGACTTCGGCATCGTGGGCGACCTGTTCACCGTGCTGCCGCAGGCCAGCGAAGAGATCCGGCGCCGGAAGGGCTGAACCACGTGAGCATCATCCATCACCCGTCCGCTTTCACTCCGCGTGAGGGCGGGCGGGTGCTCTGTTTCACCGCCCATCCCGACGACGTCGACTTCGGCGCCGCGGGCACCATCGCGGCCTGGACCGCCGCGGGCGTGGAGGTGATCTACTGCGTCATGACCGACGGCGACGCCGGAGGCTTCGAGGCCGAGGAGGACATCGCCTCCCGCCGCGTCGAGGAGCAGCGCCGTGCCGCCGCCCTGGTGGGTGTGGAGACGGTCCACTATCTGCACGAGCGGGACGGGTATCTGGAGCCGACCCATGAGGTCATCAGCCAGGTGGTGGCGCTGATCCGGCAGTACCGGCCGGACGTGGTGCTGACCATGCACCCGGAGCGCAATTGGGAGCGCCTGCAGAAGAGCCACCCTGATCATCTGGCAGCGGGGGAGATCGTGACCCGGGCGGTGTACCCCGCCGCGGAGAACCCCTTCGCGTATCCGGAGCTGGAGGAACGCGGTCTGCACGCCTACAAGGTGCCGCAGCTCTGGTTCATGGCCGCCCCCCGGGAGCGGGAGAACCACTTCGTGGACGTGTCCTCCACCGTGGAGGCCAAGCTCGCGGCCATTCACATCCACGCGTCCCAGCACCCCGATCCGGCGGCCATGGATGCGCAGGTCCGGGCCCAGTTGCGGGAGAACGGGGCACGGACCGAGGCGGGGGAGCAGGCGCTGGTCGAGTGTTTCCACGTGGTCTTCGTGAATGCGGACTCCACCTTCGCAGGCTTCTAAAAATATGATTTTTATCACCGCGCGGTCTTGCGCGAGGAGTACGCTGGGTCTAGAGTGCTAAAGAATTAAATAATACTTATTCCTCTGAAGGGCAGACCTCAATGGAGAAGACTGCAATCGAGCACCCGGTCCTTGTGATCATGGGTGTCTCGGGCTCCGGCAAGTCCACCGTGGGCGGATTCCTGGCCGGCGCGCTGGGGTGGGAACTCGCCGAGGGCGACGATTTCCACCCGGCCGCCAACGTGGCCAAGATGGCCTCCGGCCAGCCGCTCACCGATGAAGACCGGTGGCCCTGGCTCGACACCATCGCCGACTGGATCAAGAACCGTCACACCCTGGCCGAGCCCGGCGTCGTGACCTGCTCGGCACTCAAGAAGCGCTACCGCGACGTCCTCCGCGGCCCGAACGTCGTGTTCGTCTACTTGCACGGCGGCAAGGGCCAGATCTCGGACCGTCTCCAGGCCCGCCACGGCCACTTCATGCCCCCCGAACTCCTCCAGTCCCAGTTCGAGGCCCTGGAAGAACCCACCGAGGACGAGAACTTCCTCGTGGTGGACATCGAGGGAACCCCCGCAGAGGAAGCACACCGCATCATCCAGGCTCTCGGACTGAAGGCCACCCCTTATGGAGAGGCAGAAATCGCATGAACACGACGGCGTGGTCAGGGCATGACACCCAGCTCATCATCGTGGCGCTCATCGGCATCGCCGCGATCGTCCTTCTCATCACCAAACTCAAGGTCCACCCGTTCCTCGCCCTGGTGCTGGGATCGGCGTTCGTGGGCCTGGCCTCCGGCGTCGAGCTGGACAAGGTCATCAAGAACTTCGAGGAAGGCGTCGGCGGCGTCCTGAAGGAGGTCGGCCTGCTGATCGCCCTGGGCGCCATGCTGGGCAAGCTCCTGGCGGACTCCGGCGGAGCGAACCGCGTGGTCGACACCCTGCTGGACAAGGCCAAGGGCAACAAGCTCGTCTGGATGATGACGCTGGTCGCGGTCATCATCGGTCTGCCGATGTTCTTCGAGATCGGGCTGGTCCTGCTCCTCCCCGTGATCGTCCTGGTGGCTCAGCGTTCCGGGCTCAAGCTCATGCGCGTCGCGATCCCGGCCCTGGCCGGCCTCTCCGTCCTGCACGGACTGGTGCCTCCGCACCCGGGCCCGCTCGTGGCGATCGCCGCCCTCAAGGCCGACCTCGGCCTCACCCTGATGTTCGGTCTGGCCGTCGCCGTTCCGACCGTCATCATCTGTGGTCCGCTGTTCTCCAAGCTGGCGGCCCGCTGGGTCCCCGTGGAGGCGCCGGCGGTGGCCGGTGGCATCGACACCCAGCATGGTCCGGACCTCAGCGAAGTGAAGCGCGTGCCGAGCTTCGGCATCACGCTGTTCACCATCATCTTCCCGGTCATCCTGATGCTCTTCAAGGCCATCGTGGACATCGTGCTGCCCGCCCAGAACCCGTCGGGCCTCCGGGTCTTCGCGGACTTCATCGGCCAGCCCCTCGTGGCCATGACCCTGGCGGTCCTCCTGGCGATGGTGACCTTCGGCTACGCGGTCGGCTTCACCGGATCCACCATCACCTCCAAGCTGGGGGCGAGCCTCGGACCCATCGCGGCGATCATCCTGATCGTCGGCGCCGGCGGCGGCTTCAAGCAGACCCTGATCGGCGCCGGTGTGGGCGACGCGGTGGCCAAGTGGGCCACGGGCGCCAACATCTCCGTGCTGGTGCTCGGCTTCCTCATCGCCGTGGCCCTGCGTCTCGCGACCGGTTCCGCCACCGTCGCCACGGTGACGGCGGCCGGCATCGTGGCGCCGCTGGCCAGCGGCCTGTCCCCGGCACACGGCGCACTCCTGGTCCTCGCGATCGGCGCGGGCTCGCTCTTCCTCTCGCACGTCAATGACGCGGGTTTCTGGCTGGTGAAGGAGCTGTTCGGCCTCACCGTGGGTCAGACGTTCAAGACCTGGTCCGTGATGGAGACCCTGATCTCCGTGGTCGGCTTCGTGTGCGTCATGCTGCTCTCCTTCGTGGTCCCATAACCCCACCGAGACGTCTGGGAGCCAATGAGAACGGCCGGTCACCTTCACGGGAAGGTGACCGGCCGTCGTCGTCGTTCGACGGGAAGATGTCAGAGCTGGGCGCCCTGGAAACCGTTCTGACGCCAGGCCTCGAACAGGGCGATCGACGCCGAGTTCGCCAGGTTCAGCGAGCGGCGGGACGGCAGCATGGGGAGCCGCACGCGGGAGGTCACGTGGGGATCGTCCTTGACCTCGCGGGGCAGGCCGACCGATTCCGGCCCGAACATCAGCACGTCCCCGGGGAGATAGTCGACGTCCGTGTAGGAGGTCTCGCCGTCGCTGGTGAAAGCGAAGACCCGGCGGGGCTTCAACGCCTCCCATGCCGCTTCCAGGGTGGGGTGCACCGTCACGACGGCCAGGTCGTGATAGTCCAGGCCCGCCCTGCGCAGCTTGGCGTCGTCGAAGTCGAAGCCGAGGGGTTCGACCAAGTGGAGTTCGGCCCCGGAAATGGCGGCCAGGCGGATGGCGTTGCCGGTGTTGCCGGGGATTTCGGGCGTGTAGAACAGGATGCGGAACACCGTCCCATCCTATCGGGGCCGGGGGAGGACCCGGTCAGTGCATCCCGCGGATCAGGCGCGCCAGGGAGGGCACATGCACCACGTTCGGCTGGGGGCCGTTGCCTAGGAACTCCCGCAGTCCACGGATGGTCCCGGCCGCGTTCCCGACCTCGACCCCTCCCGTGACGCCGGGTCTGCGGTCGATCACGGGCTCGTGGAGGTTGTCGCCCGGGCCCAGGACCAGGGTCCAGCCGGTCACGTGAAGCTCGGGGAAGAGATCCTGGATGTGCCGCACCGAGTGCGCCAGAAGGGGCGGGAGTACCGAGCGTCCGCCGTGCAGCAGCCGCTCCCCGTCCCACGCGTACGCACCCTGGGGGAGCACCATCGAGTCGACCAGGGCCAGCCGGTAACCGGCCAGGATCGCGTGGTCGATGTGGGTTCTGCCGTCCGGCGCCTTCAGGCCGTTGATGAGCCGGGCCGCCGGCTGCTGCGCCACCACGTGGCGCAGCAGCAGCTGCATGGTGCGCTGTTCCCGCCGGATCCGTGCTTCGGCGCCGAAGATGCCGCGCTTGCGGGGCAGGCCGTGCATCTGGAGCCGGGAGAGGTCCTCGGGAAGGAGCGCTCCGGGAGTGCCGAGCGGCGGAACGAAGACCGCCGGGTCGCTCGCCTTCGGCCGGGGCCCGGAGGAGCGGGTGGTGGCGTGCGAATCGGTCCCGGCCTCCCACGCGGTGGAGAACGTGGAGAAGCCGTCGCGGGACGGGGAGGGGCCGTCCCAGGCGCCCTTGGCCGCGCCATAGCCGGCGTCGTACCGGGCCCGGGACTTCTCGTCCACCAGGACCTCGTAGGCGAGGGTGACGGCGCGGAAACGTGCTGGATCGCCGCCGTGGTCCGGATGCGTCAGGCGGGCGGCCTTGCGGTACGCGACCTTGATCTCCTGAGTGCTGGCCGTGACGGCCACCCCCAGAACCTGGTAGTGGGTCTCACCAGGTGTTGCGGTCATGGACACTGCCTTTCCTGTACGACGTCTTTCCTGTGCGACGTCGTCATTCCACCCGGGTCCTCCCGGTGATGCCGGGCTGGTGGTGCAACGAATCGTTCGCCGGGCCGGTTCCTGGCGTGCACAATAAAGCGTGATGAATCGCCCGCGCCCCGTCAAACCGCGTCTCCTGGAAGGCGCGCGGCTCGTCGTGCTGGTCAATCCTTCGGCCGGGAGCAGGCAGGGGATGCTCCGGGGCGCCCGCGCCGTCGCGGCGCTTCAGGAAGCGGGTGCCCAGACCACCGTGCTGTCCGCTGCGGATCCGGAAGCGCTCGCCGCGATGGCCGACGACGCCGCTGCCTCCGCAGACGCGCTCGTCGCCGTGGGCGGTGACGGCATGGTCCAGTCCGGTGCGGAGGCCGCGCTCCGGAGCGGTCTGCCGCTGGGCATCATCCCGGCGGGGACGGGGAACGACGCGGCCCGGGCTCTCGGTGTGCCGCGTCGGGGAGAAGAGGCCGTGCACCGCCTCCTCGCCACCTGGGGTTCCGGTGGCCGGGCGGTGGACCTCGCCCGGGTGGAGCTGCCCGATGGCAGGGTCCGGCACTACGTCACGGCGCTCGCCGCAGGATTCGACGCGGTGGTCAACCGCCAGGCCAATGAGTGGAGCCGCCCTCGGGGAACGCTGCGCTACGTGGCGGCGATCTTCCGGAGGATCGGGGGATTCCGGCCTGTGCGGTACCGACTTCGGGTCGACGGGGTGAGCGAGGAACTCGACGCGGTGATCCTCACCCTCGCGAATGGCTCGTCCTTCGGCGGGGGTCTGAAGATCGCTCCCGGGGCCCGCCCGGACGACGGGGTGCTGGACCTCGTCACGGTGGCTCCGATCTCCCGGCTCCTCCTGGTGCTGATCTTCCCGCTCGCCTTCTTCGGACTGCACGTCCATCACCCGGCCGTGGCGGTCCGGCGGGTACGGGAGGTCCGGCTGGAGCAGGGTGGCCCGCTGTGTCACGCCGACGGGGAGGCCCTGGCGTCGCCGCCGTTGACGGTCACGGTGGTGCCGGGGGCGTTGAGAGTCCTGGCCTGACTGTTCCCCGAACGGTCTTAAACTGGTGGGGTGCCTGTCTATCTCGACCATGCCGCCACCACCTCCCTGCACCCCGCCGCGCTCGCCGCGATGACGCGGGAACTGGCACGCACCGGCAACCCGTCCTCGCTGCACGGCGCGGGGCGGCAGGCGCGGCGCGCCGTCGAGGAGGCCCGTGAGGCCATCGCCGTGGCCGGTGGGGCGCACTCCTCGGAGGTCATCTTCACCTCGGGCGGCACCGAATCGGACAATCTGGCCGTCAAAGGCCTCTTCTGGCAGCGCCGGGCGGAGGGCCCCCGTCGGGTGCGGGTCCTCTGCTCCACCATCGAGCACCACGCCGTCATGGACACGGTCGAGTGGCTCGAACGTCACGAAGGCGCCGAGGTCACCTGGATTCCAGTGGACGGCGAGGGCCTGCTGGACCTGGCCGCCCTGGACGCGGAGCTGCGGCGGGATCCGGAGTCCATCGCGCTGGTCACCGTGATGTGGGCCAACAATGAGGTGGGCACCGTCCAGCCGATCCGCCGGGTGGTGGAACTCGCGGAGGCTGTGGGCGTGCCGGTGCATTCCGACGCCGTGCAGGCTTTCGGAGCTCTTCCGCTCGGTTTCCGGGACTCCGGGCTCGCGGCCATGAGCGTCAGCGGCCACAAGATCGGGGGCCCGGTGGGTGTGGGCGCCCTCTTCCTGCGGCGCGATGTGAAGCTGGTCCCGGTGCAGCACGGTGGGGGTCAGGAACGCGATGTCCGCTCGGGCACGCTGGACACCGCCTCGATCGCGGGATTCGCCGCAGCGGCGACGGCGTGCGCGGAAACGCTTCAGGACGAGGGGGCGCGGCTTTCGGCACTGCGGGACCGGCTCATCGAGGGCGTTCACGCGGCGGTTCCGGAGGCCGTGCTGCGCGGTGCCCCCGGGCCGGGGCGCCTCCCGGGCAACGCCCATTTCACGTTCCCCGGCTGCGAAGGGGACTCCCTCCTTTTCCTGCTGGACATGTCCGGGGTGGAGAGTTCCACCGGATCGGCGTGCACGGCGGGCGTTCCGCGACCATCCCATGTGCTGCTGGCGATGGGACTCGACGAGGAGACGGCGCGCGGCGCTCAGCGCTTCAGCCTGGGGCACACGACGACGGACGCCGACGTCGACGCCCTGCTCAAGGCTCTGCCCGGCGCGTTCGCCCAGGCGCGGAAGGCGGGCATGGCCGGCCACGAATCCAGCATCCAGACGGCCGCGACGGTGGCCCGCGGCGGGGACGCCTGAGTCTTCCAGGCACCCTGCGGGGAATACAGTCCCGCTGCGGGCGTTAAGATGGAAGGGCGCGCAGACCGCTTGCGGTGCGCGTCCTTCCACACTTTTCCCCGATGAGAAAGCCAGTATGCGAGTTCTAGCAGCCATGAGTGGCGGAGTCGACTCCGCCGTCGCCGCGGCACGGGCGGTCGAGGCCGGCCACGACGTCGTCGGCGTCCACCTGGCGCTGTCGCGCATGCCCGGCACCCTGCGGACCGGAAGCCGCGGCTGCTGCACCATCGAGGACTCCCGTGACGCCTACCGCGCCTGCGACGTTCTCGGCATCCCGTACTACGTCTGGGACTTCTCGGAGCGCTTCAAAGAGGACGTGGTCCAGGACTTCATCGACGAGTACGCCGCGGGCCGCACCCCGAATCCCTGCATGCGCTGCAATGAGCGGATCAAGTTCGCCGCACTTCTGGAGAAGGCCGTCGCCCTCGGCTTCGACGCCGTCTGCACCGGGCACTACGCCAAGGTGATCGAGGACGGGAACGGCAACCGTGAACTCCACCGCGCCGCCGACTGGGCCAAGGACCAGTCCTATGTCCTGGGAGTCCTGACCCATGAACAGCTCAAGCACGCCATGTTCCCGCTGGCCGAGACCCCGTCCAAGGCGGAGGTCCGCGCGGAGGCCGAGCGGCGCGGCCTGTCTGTGGCCAACAAGCCGGACAGTCACGACATCTGCTTCATCCCCGACGGCGACACCGCCGGCTGGCTCTCCGAGAAGATCGAGATGGAGCCCGGGGACATCCTGGACGAGACCGGCGCCAAGGTCGGCGAGCACGGGGGAGCGAACGCCTTCACGGTCGGCCAGCGCCGCGGCCTCAAGCTGGGCCGCCCGTCCGCCGACGGCAAGCCCCGCTTCGTGCTGGAGATCCGTCCCAAGGAGAACACCGTGGTGGTCGGCCCTCAGGCGCTCCTGGCCATCGACGAGATCCGGGGCATCAAGATCTCCTGGGCGGGCCTGCCCATCGCCGAGGTCGCCACGGGTGAGGAATTCGCGTGCCACGCCCAGGTCCGCGCTCACGGTGACCCCGTGCCGGCCCGCGCCCGGGTCGAGGAGCGCGACGGCGCCCCGCAGCTCGTCGTGACGCTCGACGAAGCTCTCCGCGGCGTCGCCCCGGGCCAGACCGTGGTGCTCTACCAGGGTTCCCGTGTGCTCGGCCAGGCCACGATCGACAAGGCACGTTCCCTCCAGCGCGCCGAGCTCTGAGGCGGAACCGCCACCCCACCTCACCCGTCCCACTCAGCGGACGGCGGCCCTGGTTGCGACTCCGCGTCAGTAAACTGGATCCCATGACCGCCGAGCACCACATCTCCCAGGCCTTCGACTTTGACCCCGAGGCGAGTTCGCTCGCCGGGGAAGTGGACCAGACCGTCATGGACGAGCTGCTCAGCATCCGGTCCAGCATCGACAACATCGACGCCACCCTGGTGTTCCTGCTGGCCGAGCGTTTCAAGGCCACCCAGCGCGTGGGCGTGCTGAAAGCCCGTCATAAGCTTCCCGCGGGGGATCCCGGCCGCGAGGCGGCGCAGATCGCCCGGCTGCGTGCCCTCGCCATGGAGGCCCACCTGGACCCCGCTTTCGCCGAGAAGTTCCTGAACTTCATCATCAGCGAGGTCATCCGGCACCACGAGGCCATCTCCGCGGACCACGAACGTCAGGCCGGTCAGGCCGGCTCGCAGGCGTGAGCGACGGCCAGCGCGGTCTCACAGGCACCCGTCTGATCGGCTCGGCCCATGGACCGTGGCCCGGGACCGATCCGCTCGAGGCCGACCGTGCCCTGCGCGGGGAACTCGGAGCCCCGCATGCCGCGCCCCTGGCCGAGCTGCCATCTCGGGGTGTCGGTTCCGACGCCACCGGACGCAGCGCGGCACTCCTCGCCGGGCTGGCCGTGGACGTGCAGCCCCACGGCTGGCGGCTCGGCGAGGCCGGGTCCGCCGATCATCGCCGGGCGGTCGCGGCGCTCGCCACCGATCTTCAGGTTCTGGCCGATGTGGCGGGCGTGGAAGAGGCTCCGCCCGGTCCGCTGAAGCTTCAGCTGCGCGGACCCATCACGCTGGCGGGCTCGCTGTATCTGCATCATGGCGAACGCGTGATCTCCGACCACGGGGCGCGACGGGACGTGGCGCAGGCGCTCGCGGAGGGGGTCCTGGATCATGTGGCCGCCGCGCGGCGTGCCGTGCCCGGTGCCGAGGTCGCCGTCGTGGTCGAGGAGCCTTTGGTGACGGAGGCGCTGACCGGGACCATCCCCACCGCCAGCGGATACCGCACGCTGCGGTCGATTCCCGGCGAGGAGGTCACCGCGTCCTGGCGTCTGCTGGTGGAGGCCCTGCGTTCGGCGGGCGCCGCCGAGGTCGCGATCTCCGTCCCCGGTGTCGAGGCTCCGCTGGACCGGATCGTGCAGGCCGGCGCCGACGGCGTCGGACTCCGGACCGCCATCCTCACCACCCGCCAATGGGAGCGGCTCGCCGGTCTGATCGAGGGCGGCCTGTCGGTCTGGGCCGAATGCGTGCCACTCACGGTCGCACCCGGTCAGGAGGCGCGGACGACGACGGCGCTCGCGGACTCGCTGCTCGGCACCTTCCGGGATCTGGGTCTTCCCTCCACGCTCGTGCCGCGCCTGCGGCTCCTGCCGGAATCCCCCTTCGTCTCCGAACGGGGCCGACGTGGTTCCACCCCTCAGGAGGCGCTCCGCACCGTGCAGCGCGTCACCGCCCTCGCGGACTCGCTCGAGCAGTCCATCGCGTCCTGACCGGGCGAATCACCGCTGAGGACACGGATACGACAAAGCCGCCGCCGTTAAGGGAAGATGGGTCCCATGAAGGGACGCATTCTGGTAGTTGACGACGACGAGGCACTGGCCGAGATGATCGGCATCGTGCTGCGCAACGACGGCTTCGACCCGAGTTTCTGCGCCGACGGCGCCCAGGCGCTCAGCGCGTTCCGCAACGCCAAGCCGGATCTGGTCCTGCTGGATGTGATGCTGCCCGGTTCGGACGGCATCGAGGTCTGCCGGGCCATCCGTGCGGAGTCGGACGTCCCGATCGTGATGCTGACCGCCAAGTCGGACACCACGGACGTGGTCCGCGGTCTGGAGTCCGGCGCGGACGATTACGTCCCCAAGCCGTTCAAGCCGGCCGAGCTCGTGGCCCGTGTCCGCGCCCGCCTGCGCCCGGGCGATCAGAAGGCCCCCGAAACCCTCAAGATCGGTGACGTGTCCATCGACGTGGCCGGTCACACCGTGACCCGCGCCGGTGCCCCGATCTCCCTGACCCCGCTGGAGTTCGATCTCCTCGTGGCCCTGGCCCGTAAGCCCTGGCAGGTCTTCACCCGTGAGCTGCTCCTGGAGCAGGTCTGGGGTTACCGGCATGCCGCGGACACCCGGCTGGTCAACGTTCACGTCCAGCGGCTGCGGTCCAAGATCGAGAAGGATCCGGAGTCCCCGGAGATCGTCCTGACGGTGCGCGGTGTCGGATACAAAGCCGGTTCCTGATCCCGGAAGCCCTGCCGGAACTCCCGCCGCCGGGCCGGGCAAGGCTCTGGTCCGCATGACCCCTGAGACCTTCCCACCGCACAGTGGGACGGACGCCGAGCCGGACCCCAGGCAGGACGCCGAGCCGGACTCCAGGCAGGACGCCGTCGTGACCCGGGCCCAGGACACCAGCGGGGTTCTGAAACGGTACGGCGGACGAGGCGGACGGCTGGTCCGCCTCTTCGGGCTGCGGGCACTGGCCGTGCTCCGTCGTGCCGCCCGGATGCTCTGGCGCGGGGTGACCTGGCTGGGCGGATCCCTCATCCACCGCTGGCGCCGTTCGCTCCAGTTCCGGACCGTGCTCGTCACGGTGCTTCTCGCCTCCGTCGCCTTGGTCGCCGTGGGCGCGTATCTCAGCAGCCAGATCGCCAGCAACCTCTTTCAGGAGCGTCTCCACCAGGCCGAAAGCGACACCCGGAGCAGCGTCGCCACCGTGCAGAACACCTTCGACGGCGCCCAGGTCACGGACCTGGCCTCCGTGCAGAAGCTCGTGGGGGACACCCTGGCCGCGCTGGACAGCAGGGGAAACCAGCTGAACCGGCGGTTCATCTTCCTGGCCGTCCCGGATCAGACCCAGCCCCGTACCCGCTGGGTCGACTCGCGGAGTTCCACCGACATCGGCTTGAGTGTCCTCCCGGACGATCTGCGGGAGGCCGTGCAGAAGGCCGGCCACGAGCAGTACTGGGCCTCCACCTCGCTGCCCGTCCCCGGAGGGACGGCTCCCGCCATCGCCATCGGCAACAAGGTGTCCTTCAACGGCAGCGTCTATGAGCTGTACCTGATCTATGACATCTCCTCGGCCGAGACCACGCTGAACGACATCCAGAACGTGCTGCTCATCGGCGCCGGCGTCCTGGTGGTGCTGATCGGTGTGCTCGCCTGGTACGTGACGAGTGCCGTGGTCCGGCCCATCAGTCATGCCGCGCACGTCTCCGAGAATCTCGCGGCCGGGCAGCTCCAGGAGCGGATGCTGGTCAAAGGCGAGGACGAGGTCGCCCGGCTGGGTGCTTCGTTCAACCACATGGCGGCGAGCCTGCAGGAGCAGATCACGCAGCTCAACACCCTGTCGCAGATGCAGCAGCGCTTCGTCTCGGACGTGTCCCATGAGCTGCGGACACCGCTCACCACGGTCCGCATGGCAGCGGACGTGCTCTACGAATCCCGGGACGACTTCGACCAGATCAACAAGCGGTCCGCGGAGCTGCTCCACACCCAGGTGGAACGTTTTCAGTCCCTGCTCGCGGATCTGCTGGAGATCTCCCGCTACGACGCGGGCGCCGCGCAGCTCGACGCCGAACCGCTGGATCTCGCCGCGCTCATGGGCCGCGTGATCGAAGGCGCGGAGCCGGTGGCGCACGAGTACGGTTCGGACGTGCGCCTCAACGCGCCGCCCGGGGGTGTCGTCGTGGACATGGATGCCAAGAGGATCGAGCGGATCCTCCGGAACCTGCTGCTGAACGCCCTGGAACACGGCGAGGGCCGGAGGGTCGACGTGACGGTGGCGGCTAATGACGAAGCGGCCGCGGTGACCGTGCGGGATTACGGCCTGGGGCTGGATCCGACCCAGGCCGCACGGGTGTTCGACCGCTTCTGGCGTGCCGATCCGGCGCGTGCCCGGTCCACCGGCGGAAGCGGTCTCGGGCTGTCGATCGCCCTCGCCGACACGAAATTGCACCACGGCTGGCTCGAGGCTCGCGGACGCAAGGGGGACGGCAGCACCTTCCGGCTCACGCTGCCGCTCAAGGTCGGGGGCACGATCGTCGAGTCCCCGCTTCCCGTGGACAACTATCAGCCGGCGGAGGCTCCCGTGAGCCTGCCGCGATTCCTGCCGCCCGCTCTTCCTGCCGGGCCCGGCATCGCGGAACAGCGCTCCGAGGACCTGGGACGGGAGGACTCCCGATGAAACGGATGCGGTCCGGCGCGGACCACAGGGTCCCGGCAGCGGTGCGCACGGCGCCGGGTGCGGTCCGGCACGCCCGCCGCGACGGACGACGGCGGTGCGCGCCGTCGGTGCGCTCGGCGCTCGCGCTGGTGCTCGCCGTCGTCGTGCTGGTGACGGCGGGAGGCTGCGCCTCGATCCCGCGGTCCGGCCCGGTGGGCAAGAGCCAGGGTGACACGGTGCAGCAGCCCAAGGATGCCCAGAATTTCTATCCGCAGGAGCCGACGCCCGGCGGATCGCAGGACTCGATCATCGAGGGCTTCTACAACGCGGGCAGCAGTGACGCCGACGATTACCAGGTGGCCCGCCACTACCTGTCGCAGAGTGCCTCGACCACCTGGAAGCCGGAGGTCGGCACCCTGGTGTACCGCACCGCGAAGGTGGTGCCCGGCGCCAAGACCCACGAATACGTCTACGACCTCGATCTGGCCTACGAGGTCGACGGTCAGGGCATCGTGACCACGTTCCCGAAGGGGACCCACCGGAAGGTCCCGCTGACCCTGACCCAGGTCAACGGCGAATGGCGTATCGCCCAGCTGGAAGGCGGGACGGTCATCCCCCAGGACGTCTTCCAGCGCCGGTACAACCCGTACACGCTCTACTTCTACGATCCGAGCTTCCGGTACGCCGTTCCCGACGTCCGGTGGTTCCTCACCGGTTCCAGCACGGCCACGTCGATCGTCAAGGCGGTCCTCGCGGGCCCGGCGCCTCACCTCAAGGGCGCCGTGGTCAGCGCTTTCCCGGATGGAACCAGGCTCGCCAAGGACTCGGTGCCGATCGTCTCGGGCACCGCGCAAGTGGACCTCACCGCGGAACTGCTGCAGAGCTCGGTGACCGACCGTCACCGGATGCTGAACCAGCTCACGATCGCGCTGCGCGCTCCCGCCTCGGTGGTGAGCGTGCAGCTCCTGGCCGGATCCACGACACTGACCATGGACGGCTCCGATTCCGTGGTCCCTCCGATCCTGAACGCCACGGTTCCGTCCGGGCAGGTGTCCGTGCTTCAGGGACAGCTCGGGATCTACGAGAACAACAAGGCCGAACGGGTCAAGGGGCTGGATACCGCGTCGTACAACCCGCGCAATCCGGCGGTCTCCTACTCCCTGGACAGCTTCGCCTTCCTCAATCAGCAGCGTTCCGCCCTCTACATGGCCAGCGCCGGCAAGACGGTCAAGGAAGTGCTGGACGGGCCCGAGCTGCTCCGCCCGAGCTTTGATCCTCAGGGCTGGGTCTGGAGCGGCATGGGCAGCCCGCAGGGAGGCAGGCTCACGGCGTTCAGCTCGGACAACGCTTTCGGTGCTGCTCCGCCCGCCTCGGTGTCGCTCGCGCCTGACTGGCTGCGCGGGCAGACCGTCAAGGACGCCCAGCTGTCCCGGGACGGTACCCGAATCCTCATCCTGACGGGCACCGGCGAAGGCACCAAGGTGCTGATCGCCGGGGTCATCCGCGGGGCGGACGGCACGCCGCGCGGTCTGACCACGCCGCTCCAGCTCTCCGACGGGAAGAACGTGACGCAGGGCGCCTGGGTGAGCGACACCCAGGTCCTCGTGGCGAACACCTCGGGGACCGGCGCCGAGTCGCCCCTGCTGCTGTCGTTGAGGAGCTTCCAGGTTCAGGAACTGTCGGATGTGGTGGGCCTGCGTGGGATCAGCGTCGGCAATGGCATCCAGGACATCTATGTGCAGACGGCCACCGGGCTGGCCCAGAGAGTGGGCAACACCTGGGTCCAGCAGGGCGCGGGCGTGAAGGACCCGAAGTTCGCGGGCTGAGCCGGTTCTGATCACCCGGGGGTGGACTGCTCTTGTCCACATGGCTGTTTTCGGCTCTTCCGGCGCAGGGGTCGCCGAGGGAGCATCGGTGCATGGGAACCTCCGCGGCCTCTGAGCCGAGCCGCACACCGCACCCTTCTGGCCTGGGTCGATCCGGTCCGGATCGACCCAGGCCAGGCCGTCGTGCCGCTCGGCCGCGAGGTCCAGGGCGGGTGGCGGACGAGGCGCTGGCCGGGCTGTCCGCCATGGCGAGTCTGGTCACCGGCGCCGAATGCGCGGCCTGTGGCCGGCCCGAGGTGGTTCTCTGCGCCGCCTGCACCGGGGAATTGCACCGGAAGGGGCTGAAACCCTTCCCTGCCGGGCATCGGGCACCGGCTCTGGGCGGTGTTCCGGACTGGGCGGTTCTCGCCGCGTCGGATTACGGGGGCGAGGCCGCTCAGGTCATCCTGGCCCAGAAGCACCGCGGACACGGTGTGCTGTCCCGGGAACTCGGCGCGATGCTGAACCGCGTGATCTGGGCGTTTCCCGCTCCCGCCGAAGGAACCGGCGGTGGGAGCGCCGTCCCGCGGAGACTGTGGCTCGTGCCCGTTCCCACCAGCGGAGCGTCATTCCGCAAACGTGGCTTCGACCCGCTGGCGCTGGTCCTGCGGTGCTGCGCCGCCGCGGGCCTGCCCCCGCGCTGCACCGTGATGCCGACGCTCGCCGTCCGGAGCCTGCCGGAACGCCTCTGGCGCTCGCTGACCGCGGAACCCGGCTCGCCCGACGACGGCGCGGCGGTGCCTGCCGTGCGCCGAGCGCGCCGTGCGCTGGGGAAGCTCCTGCCGGGGCGAGGCGGCGGCCGGAAAGGGAACGGCCAGAAAGGCCTCGGCGCGTCGGCGAGAAAGGCACGTCTGTCCGGCAGCATGAGGCTCTCCCTGAGCTTCCGGACACGGCGCGGTGGAGGTGCCCTCGAGGGCGCCGAGTGCGTCCTCGTGGACGATGTGCTGACCACCGGGGCCACGCTGGCGGAGGCCGGACGCGTCCTGGAGGAAGCCGGGGCCAGAGTCCTCGGAGCGGTGGTCCTCGCCGCCACCAGGCCGCCGGCGGACCGGGAGAGTTCCCAGGAAGAAATAAGTGAACAAGGGATGAATTACTGAGCGCTATCCACTAACGTCAGTACTGGGTACCAAGCCAAGAAGGTACCTGTCGATAGCGGCTCGGAAAGGGGCTCGACTGTCAAACAGACCGGCCCCAGGAACCAGCCGTCGTCGTGCCACCGAAACACTGTGGAGGACACCATGGAGTTCATGATCAGCGGCCGCAACGTGACTGTATCGGACCGTTTCCGCGAGTACGCCAGCGAGAAACTCTCCAAGCTGGAAACGCTGGGCGACAAGGTCCAGCGGATCGACACGAAGGTCTCCAAGAAAGCCCACTCCCGTTCGGCGGATAACGATCTCACCGTCGAGGTCACTGTTCTGGGACGTGGCCCGGTGATCCGGGCAGAGGCTGTTTCGGGTGATAAGTTCGCGGCGTTCGACCTGGCCTACGGCAAGCTCCTCGAACGGTTGCGCAGGGCCAAGGACAGGCGCAAGGTGCATCATGGCAGGCACACCCCGCAAGCGGTGCACGAGGCGACCGCAAGCCTTGAACCGCCGGCCCAGGAGTCTCCCGAGCCACCCGCTCCCTATGAGATCCCCAATGACATCCCGGCAGGCGACTCGCCGGTGCTGATCCGCCGGAAGGTCTTCCCCGCCACCACCATGACGGTCGACGAGGCCGTGGACAACATGGAACTCGTGGGCCACGCTTTCTACCTGTTCGTGGACAAGGAGACCGAACAGCATTCCGTGGTGTACCGTCGCACCGGATGGACCTACGGCGTCATCACGCTGGACCCCGAATGCACGGAGGCCGAAGGGCTGGAGAAGATCCACGCCTACCGCTCCGATGACGAGGACGCGGTGGTCGTCGCCTGACGCAGGCGCGCGGGAGAGGCCGCGCGCAGAACAGACAAGGAGCACCGTGCCGGAAACGCTGACTCTCGCCCAGGCGAGAAGAATCGCATTGGCCGCACAGGGGCTCTCGAAGGAACGGCCCACCGGCCCCGCCACGGCGAGGTCGGTGGGCCGTTCCTTCGCCCAGATGCAATTGGTGCAGATCGACTCGGTCAACGTCCTGTCCCGCAGTCACTACCTGCCCTTCTTCTCGCGTCTGGGACCCTATGACAAGGCCCTGCTGGATCGCATGTCGCAGAAGGCCCCACGCAGCATGATGGAGTTCTGGGCCCACGAGGCCAGCTTCATCCAGCCCGCGCATTTCGAAGCACTGCGGCACTGGCAGCGCCGCCGCTGGGTCAGCGCCGAGCACCTCGACGCCGCCCAGCGCGAGCAACTGCGGGAGAGCATTCTCGGCCTTCTCGCGACCTCACGGCCACTGACGGCTTCGCAGATCACCGAACGCCTCGGCCACGTCGAGGAGAAGAAGAACGACCACTGGGGCTGGAACTGGAACGCGGTGAAGGTGGTCCTCGAATACCTGTTCGCGCGGGGCGAAGTCACCTCGGCGGGCCGGACGGAGCAGTTCGAGCGACGGTACACCCTGACCACCCGGGCGTATCCGCTGGTGGAGTCGCAGCCTGGGGCTGACCCTCACGATCCGCTGGCCCGGGAGGCGGCCCTCGACCTCCTGGTCGAGGCCTCCGCCAAGGCCCACGGGGTCGGCACGGTGAAGTGCCTCGCGGACTATTTCCGGCTGCCGGTCCGTCCCGTGGGCGAAGCGCTGGAGCGGTTGGCCGCGCGCGACGTCGTCTGCCCGGTCGACGTCGACGGCTGGGGGAGCGGGCTGTACCGGCACCTGGGTGTGAAGCTCCCGCGGGCCGCCTCCGGCCAGGCCCTGCTGAGTCCATTCGACCCGATGGTTTTCGAACGCACCAGGCTCGAACGGCTTTTCGGCTTCCACTACCGGATCGAGATCTACACCCCGGCTCACAAGCGCCGTTTCGGCTACTACGTCCTGCCCTTCCTGCTTCGTGACACGATGGCCGCACGCGTGGACCTGAAAGCAGACCGGGCCGCATCACGCCTGGTGGTGCGCGGAGCCTATGACGAACCGGAGGCCCCCTCGGACACGCCCGTCCAGCTCGCAAGGGAGCTGGAGAGCATGGCCTCCTGGCTGGGCCTGGCGACGGTGGAAGTCGAGGGGACGGGCGGGTTCGCCGCGCAGCTGAGGCGTTCGCTGTAGGCGCATTTGACCCCGTTGGTGGGAACTCTGAGCAGTTCCCACACGTGTCTCACGTAGACTGAACACGCCGTGAACGGCATGCCAAGACACGCGTATCGATTGGGAGTACCCGCACGTGGCCTCACTTCTTGAAAAACTCTTGCGCACCGGCGACAAGAAGACGCTCAAGCGTCTCCGCAACTATGCGGACGCCATCAATGCACTTGAGGATTCCTTCACAGGCTTCACCGATGCGGAGCTCCGTGCGGAGACGGACCGCCTGCGGGAACGCCACGAAGACGGCGAGTCCCTGGACGCGCTGCTGCCGGAAGCCTTCGCCGCCGTGCGCGAGGCATCGGCCCGGACGCTCGGCATGCGGCACTTCGACGTCCAGCTCATGGGCGGCGCCGCGCTGCACCTCGGCAACATCGCCGAGATGAAGACCGGTGAAGGCAAGACCCTCGTGGCCACCGCCCCCGCGTACCTGAATGCGCTGAGCGGCAAGGGCGTGCACGTGGTCACGGTCAACGACTACCTGGCCGAATACCAGTCCGAACTCATGGGCCGTGTCTACCGGTTCCTCGGTCTGACCAGCGGTTGCATCCTGGCCAATCAGGATCCGGCACTCCGTAAGGTCCAGTACGACGCCGACATCACCTACGGCACGAACAACGAGTTCGGTTTCGATTACCTGCGCGACAACATGGCGTGGGACAAGTCGGAACTGGTGCAGCGCGGCCACAACTTCGCGATCGTCGATGAGGTCGACTCCATTCTGATCGACGAGGCCCGTACGCCGCTCATCATCTCCGGGCCCGCCCAGGGCGACGCCAATCGCTGGTACGGCGAATTCGCCTCGCTGGTGCAGAAGCTGGGGGAGGGCCGCGACTACGAGGTCGACGAGAAGAAGCGCACCGTCGGTGTGCTCGAATCCGGTATCGCCAAGGTGGAGGACTACCTCGGCATCCACAATCTGTATGAATCGGCGAACACCCCGCTCATCGGGTTCCTGAACAACGCCATCAAGGCCAAGGAACTGTTCAAGCGGGACAAGGATTACGTCGTCATGGACGGCGAAGTCCTCATCGTCGACGAGCACACCGGGCGTGTGCTGGCCGGCCGTCGCTACAACGAGGGCATGCACCAGGCCATCGAGGCCAAGGAAAAGGTCGAGGTCAAGCCGGAGAACCAGACCCTGGCCACCGTGACCCTGCAGAACTACTTCCGCATGTACGACAAGCTCTCGGGCATGACCGGCACGGCCGAGACCGAAGCCGCGGAATTCATGTCCACCTACAAGCTCGGCGTGGTGCCCATCCCCACGAACCGGCCGATGCAGCGCATCGATCAGCCCGACCTCGTCTACAAGAACGAAGTGGTCAAGTTCGACGCGGTCGTGCAGGACATCGTGGAGCGCCACGAGAAGGGTCAGCCGGTCCTGGTGGGCACCACCAGCGTGGAGAAGAGCGAATACCTCTCCCAGAAGCTGGCCAAGGAAGGTGTGCGCCACGAGGTGCTCAACGCCAAGAACCACGCTCGTGAAGCCGCGATCGTGGCGGAGGCCGGCCGCAAGGGTGCCGTGACGGTGGCGACCAACATGGCCGGCCGTGGTACGGACATCATGCTCGGCGGAAGCCCCGAGTTCACCGCGGTCGCGGCGCTCAAGGCTCGTGGGCTGGATCCGGAAGAGAACCCCGAAGAGTACGAGGCTGCGTGGCCCGAGGCTCTGGAAGCCGCCAAGAAGGCGGTCAAGGACGAGCACGAGGAAGTCCTGGAGCTCGGCGGCCTGTACGTGCTCGGCACCGAACGGCACGAATCACGCCGTATCGACAATCAGCTCCGTGGCCGGTCGGGCCGTCAGGGTGACCCTGGTGAGTCCCGGTTCTACCTCTCGCTCACGGACGATCTCATGCGCCTGTTCAACTCGGGTGCGGCGGAGCGCCTGATGGCGTCCACCCTCGACGACGAGACCGCCCTCGAGTCCAAGATGGTCTCCCGCGCGATCGCCTCGGCGCAGGGTCAGGTCGAGGGCCGGAACGCCGAGCAGCGCAAGAACGTGCTCAAGTACGACGACGTCCTGAACCGTCAGCGTGAAGCCATCTATGGTGACCGCCGCCGGATCCTCGAAGGCGACGATCTGCACGAAAAGGTCCAGTTCTTCCTCGAAGACACCATCAACGCGGTGATCGACGACGCCACGGCGGAAGGTCACAGCGAGGAGTGGGACTACGACCTGCTCTGGAGCAACCTCAAGACCCTCTACCCGATGACTCTGAGCCAGAAGGACGTCTTCGACGAGGCCGGTGGCAAGGCGGGAGTGACGGCGGCTTTCCTCAAGGAGGAGATCCTCTCCGATGCCCGCTTGGCCTATGAGGCGCGGGAGACGCAGCTCGGCAGTGAGAACATGCGTGAGTTCGAGCGCCGGGTGGTCCTCTCGGTGATCGGCCGTAAGTGGCAGGAACATCTCTATGAGATGGACTACCTGAAGGAAGGCATCGGCCTTCGCGCCATGGCGCAGCGTGATCCGCTGGTCGAATACCAGCGTGAGGGGTACACGCTTTTCCAGGCCATGATGGCGGGCATCCGCGAGGAGTCCGTCGGTTTCCTCTACAACCTCGAGGTGGAGGTCACCGAGACGCCGGCGGCCGAGGCTGCGTCCGAACCGCACATCCACGCCGCCGGTCTTGAAACCCCTGAGCAGCCCGCACAGCTGCAGTACTCCGCGCCGGGCGAGGACGGGGAGACTGAGACCCACGTCGAGCGGAAGGATTCCGCCTCGGAGGCCATTCGCGATGCACGCTCGGGCAACCCCGCGCGCAGCGGAGGCAAGAAGGGCAATCGCAAGCGTCGTTAGCGGGACGGCGTGACGGCCCGGTCAGGAGTTCCTGGCCAGGCCGTCACCCGATCTCCAGGGCCGTCACGATCCAGGAAGCACGCCGTGCCTCCAGCCGGATCGCGACGGCCCTGGTGCGTTTACGGCACCGGACCACGGCGCTGGCCTCCAGAATCGCGGGCGTGATGCACTGGGCGTGAACACTCTGGACGTGGGCATCCGCATAGGGCGAAGGCCGGTCACGGCCGAAGTGCTCCTGAGCTTCCTGAACCAGGGCGCGACGGAGCTGGAGCGAGGAGAATAGCGAAGGTTCCATCCACCGGGAGAGCTGCTGCAATGGCCTGGCGCCGTTGAGTGCCTCCATGACTGCCTGGACCAGCTGTTGGACCTGCCCTGTGAGCTGATGGAGGCGTCGCGCGTCGTCCAGTGACGTGGGTGGTGAGGAGGCCGTCCTCGGCCGCGGCGCCGTGACGGTTCCCAGGGCTGCGGTCCGCTGAGGGAGGACCGAAAGGCCGGGCTGGGTGCGTGAAGCCGGGTCACCACCGGCAGTGACTGGTGTGGATGCTGACGGTCTCATGAACGGTTCCTTCAACGGTGAGTGGTGGGGGGGAGGGGGCGGATGCGTCCCGTCCGTGGGCGCGCGGCAATGAGTGGTGCAGCGTGATGACGGATGACGGTGCAGCGCTCATCGAGCAGGTCAGGCCCGTCACGCCCGGTCCGGGACGGTGAGAACCATCCCCGGCAGAAGGTGATCAGGGTCCTCGCCGATGACCGCGCGGTTCGCGGTGTACCAGCGGGGCCAGAACCGGGCGATCTCCAGGTCGGTGGCCCTCGGCCCGAGTTCCTGCGCCGCCAAGGTCCAGAGGGAATCCCCGGGGCGGACTTCCACTTCGCGGCCAGCGGTACGGCTTGCTGCCGGGGATCTTTGTGGGCTCGCCGCCAGATGTCCTGCCTCGGGTGGTGAGGGCGACGGTGTCCAGCCGGGATCCAGGGAACCGGAATCCTCTGCGGAGGCTGCAGGTGTCTGATGACCTGCCGGTGGGACCTCCGGGTCCGACAGCAGTGATCCGTGGACGGCGGCGGACCACGCCGGATCGAGAGGATCGGCAGGGGGAGAAGGCCGGCCTGGCGCCGTCGTGTCGATCTGAGTCCTGATCCCGCCCATGTGCGCCGGCTCGGCAGGGTGCCCAGGATCCTGCATGCGAAGGACACCCCTCACGTTCCGGGAGATGCCGGACACGGATGGAGCTGCCACCCCGGTGTCAGAGGCTGCGCTGACGTCGGCATGGGCGCCCGGCGCGGCAAGCAGGTTGAGGCTCAGGATCGCCAAAGCCAGACGACGCATGAAGGACGGCGTCCATCTGCGCAGCTGCGCCGAGGGAACCCGCCGCCCCCGAAGTTCGCACGCAGCGGCGAGAAACGCGATCATCATGGACATCAGCCACCAGATCAGGACGGCTGCACCCGCCCAGAGAGCGAGTGAACCCACCAGCGTCTCCGTTCTCAATCCCGGTGTGTCCGCTGTTTGCGCCCAGTCGAGCCGCCCGGCGGAGTAGGAGCGCCCCATCCAGCCGATGAGCAGGAGCGCCATGCCTGCGCCGAGCATCCCGAGGGACAGCAACGCGTCAGCAGCGGCCCCGGACGATGCAGAGGGTGTCCTCGGTGAACGACGCCGTCTCACATGATCTCCTTTGATGCGATTTGATGTCATTTGATGAAAGTAGATCCATCTTGATACGACCGACGCTGTTTGTCCAGACTCTGTTCCAATGAGCTGGACTTTTGAATGACAAGGCGACGCCTCTACCGTGATCCCATGCGCTGGGGACTGCTCTTCGGAGACATCGAAGCTCAACTCGAGGAAGCGCTGAGGCTCGAGCGGGAGTCCAGCGCTGCTGAACTGGAACGGGCCGAGTTCGCCAGAGTCCCCTTCCTTGACCGGATGCGCGGAAGCGAGGGGCGCACGATCTCACTGGTCCTGTCCGGGGCCGGCCGCCTGGAGGGTGTCGTGAAGCGGGTCGGCAACGGCTGGTTGGTTCTGGAGGACGGGCCTTCCGACTGGCTTGTCTGCGCCGACGCGATCAGAGCCGTATCCGGGCTGTCCCGGACCGTGCCGCCCGAGGAAGGGCTGCTCTGGCAGCGATTGGGGCTTGGTTCCGCGCTGAGGACGGTGTCCCGGGATCGCTCGGTCGTCCGGGTGTTCCTCGAAGGCGGCGGGCTGGAGCACTCGCCACCGTCGGGTGTGATCGCCCGGGTGGGTCTGGATTTCCTGGAACTCTGGGGGGCCGGGGAGCGCGGCCAAGGACGGAGAACTCAGACGGTCCGGGTCATTCCATTCGACGGGATCGCAGCCGTCCAGGGAGGGGCCGGTTCTGGAACGTTCCGGGGCGTTTGACCTCCATGGTCAGCTCGCCGACGAGTTCTCCGGCGTGGACGAAGGATTCTCGATGCTGAGCCTGGTCTGCTCGTACTGCTCCTGGATGTACTCCTCGAGCTTCTCCGACTCGATCCGCCAGACTCCGCGGCCGCCGACCCGGATGGCTTTCAGCTGCCCGCTCCGGACCAGCGCGTAGGCCTGTGACGAGGTGATCTGGAGAATCTCCTCCACATCGGCGAGGGTCAGAAAGCGGCGCATGGATCCATTCTGCCATCTTGTGGACGTCCGCACAGGCGAGTTATCCACAGTTCAGCATCATCATATGTCACGTGATGGAAAATTTCGTCAATCTTCATGAATAATGGTCCAAGATACGGACTGAAGACCCTGGTGAGGAATTGGAGAACCCCAGTGACTGATGCGACCATCACGCGCCTGAGGAAGCCCTCGTGGAAAGACCCCCGCCTGCTCCTGGGGATACTGCTGGTTCTGGTCTCCACAGCGGGCACGGTTGCGCTGATCGGAAGTCTGGACCATGGCGTGGAGATCTACGTGGCGCGCCAGGGCATCCCGGTGGGGGCGAGGCTTTCGTCTCAGGACCTGGACCGGATGACGGTGCGTCTGGGAGGCGCGGAAGCCCAGTACCTTCGAGCCGACGAACCGCTTCCCGAGGGTGCGATCGCCACGAGCTTCGTGGGGAAGGGCCAGCTCGTTCCCCGGGGCAGCATCGGCGCGGCCCGTGCGCTCACCGGCAAGCCGGTCGCGGTGCCCGTCGACGGGGTTCTCCCTGAACAGCTCCAGGAGGGCGCCCGGGCGGACGTCTGGGTGGCCGCACCTGACGAGCGCAACGGTTTCAAGGACCCCCACCTTCTGGTGCGAGCGGGGGAGGTGGTCAAAGTGGTGCAGAACCAGCAGGCCTTCGGCGCCAACGCATCCCAGGTGGTCATCGTCCTGATTCCGGATGACAAGCTGCCGCAGCTCCTCGCCGCTCAATCGAACAAGTCCAGGATCTCGCTCGTGTGGAACCCCGAGGGGAGTGCTCCGTGACGGTGGGCATCGCCGCATTCGGGAACGGTTCCGAAGATCTCGTGGAGGGTTTGAGCATGGGCCTCGGGAAATCGTTCCGGCTCGTCCGGCGGAGCGAAAGCCTGGAGGAGCTGATGGGCGCCTGCCAGGCCGGCCTGGCGCAGGTTGCGCTGTTCTTCGGAGATGGTCATGCCGTCGATGCCACCACGGTGGACCGCCTGCGGGCCCTCGGGGTCGTGGTGCTGGTGCTGCATCAGGAGCAGGCTGAGCGAAAACGCCTGGCCAAGGTGGGGGCGGTCACGCTGCCCGTCGATGCCGACGTCGCTCAGGTGGAGAACGTGCTCAGCACCGCACTGGAATCCTTGGGAACGCGAACAGAACCTGACCCGGTGGCCGACGGAAGCCCCGGGGCCGTCCCGAGAGTGAGGGTGGAGAGCTCGTGGTCGCTGGTGACCGCATGGTCCGTTCCCGGGGCAGGGAATCCGGGCCTGGCGGATCATCGTCCCCCGGAAGGAAACTCCGGTCAGGAGCGCACGCCTGTAGAGGCTGTGGAACGGACGACGGGCGGAGGGCCTGGAGAGGTCGTCGTGCGTCCCGACGGCGGAACGCCGGTGATCCGGGAGAGCGCGGATCCACCCCGTGTCCTCGCAGTCTGGGGCCCTGCCGGCGCCCCGGGGCGCACCACCGTGGCAGTCAACGTCGCGGCGGAGCTCGCGATGGAGGGGCGTCGGGTCATCCTGCTCGACGCCGATGCCTACGGCGCCAGTGTGGCGGCTCACCTCGGACTGCTGGACGAGTCCGCCGGCCTCGCCCAAGCATGCCGGCTGGCAGACCAGGGGCGGCTCGATGCGGCGGCGCTCGAACGAGTTCGTGTTCCACTGACCCTGGGTGCCGGCTCGTTGGATGTCCTGAGCGGTCTCACCCGGCCCGAACGGTGGACCGAACTCAGGGGCCCGGCTCTGGCGGTCGTACTGGACGTCTGTGCTTCCTTGTACGACCACGTGGTGATCGATTCCGGGTTCTGCCTCGAGGCCGACGAGGAACTCAGCTTCGACACCATGGCTCCACGGCGGAATGCGGCCGCGCTCACGGTTCTCGGATACGCCGACCGCGTCTATGCCGTGGGGGAGGCCACGGCTGTGGGACTGCCTCGTCTGGTGCGTTCCGTACCCGCTCTGCTCGACGCTGCGCCGCGCGCTCAAGCGGTTGTGCTGATGAACAAGGTACGGCAGAGCGCTGTGGGCCGCTTTCCCGAGCGCCAGCTGCGGGAGGCCTGGGAACGTTTCGGGCCGCCATTGCCGATCGGCTCTTTCCTGCCGTTTTCCTCCGAGGTTGCGGACCTTGCGTTGCGAAATGGGAACGTGCTGGCCGAGTCGGCGCCCCAGTCCGAGCTGCGCCGGGCGGTCCGATCTTTGGTTTGTGCACCTGCACAGCGTTCTCGGAAATCCTCTGTGTTTTACGCCACGACGCGGCGCGTGAGATCGCGCTAGGCTCGCCACTAAGACCGCAACGAAGCGGTGAATCATTCTCCCTGGAGGCGTGCAACGTGTCGCTGGCAGACAGCAATCCGACGATGACCAAGGAAACGGTCGACACTTTCCTGGACAACTACTACCAGCACCTCGCTCCCGAGGATCGGGCGCGCTATGACACGGACGTGCTCCGTGAACGGGCTCTCGCTCACCACGGGCTCGGCAGTCGCCGGTCCCCGGACCAGGCGCTCGTGGAAGTCCGGACCGAACCAGGGTGCAGTGTCGTTCTGATCGTCACGGACGACATGCCGTTCCTGGTCGACTCCGTCGTCGCCGAACTGGTCCGCCAGCACCGGGCCATTCGCCTCGTGGTGCACCCGATGCTCGTCGTGCAGCGGGACTCCGGCACTCACGAAGCGGGCAAGATCTCCCAGGTTCCGGCTCACGTCGGCCAGACCAGCGGCGACACGGCCGCGATTCCGTCCCTTGCGTCCTTCGTCGCCGCGGAAGGCGCCACCACCCGGCTCGAGTCCTGGATCGCGGTCGAGATCGACCGCGCCGATGAGGAGACCGCGGCTGCGCTGGTCGCCGGTCTCGAGAAGGTCCTGCATGACGTCCGCACCGCCGTCGAGGACTGGCAGAAGATGCGGGACAAGGCCTCCGAGGTCGCGGACGAACTCGGGCAGCTTCCCGCTGACGCGGGCATCCAGGACCTGACTGGGGCTCAGGCTCTGCTGCGCTGGATGGAGGACGACAACTTCACGTTCCTCGGCTACCGCGAATACGACCTCCTTGACGTCAACGGTGAGGATGTCCTCGAAGCCCACGAAGAGGGCGGCCTCGGACTCATGCGTCATCTCGGGGATTCCCCGAAGATCCAGCACCTCACGGACACCGGCCGGTCCAAGGCCCGCGAGAAGCGAGCCCTGCTCATCACCAAGGCGAACTCCCGATCCACGGTCCACCGTGCCGCGTACCTCGACTACATCGGCATCAAGAGCTTCGACGCCGCGGGCAATGTGACGGGTGAGCGCCGCTTCATCGGCCTCTTCTCCACCAACGCCTACACGGGCTCGGTGCGGACCATCCCGATCATCAAGGACAAGGTGCGTGCCGTCCTCGAGGCTTCCGGATTCCCCACCGAGTCCCATTCGGGCAAGGATCTGCTCGGAATCATGGAGACCTACCCGCGCGATGAGCTCTTCCAAATGGACGTGCCCGAGCTGGTCGCCACCACGCAGGCCATCATGCTGCTCCAGGAGCGTCGCCGCACGCGGCTCTTCCTCCGGCCCGACGTCTACGGACGGTTCATGTCTGCAGTGGTCTTCATCCCGCGTGACCGCTACACCACCTCGGTGCGTCTGCGCTTGCAGGACGAGCTGACCCGCACCTTCGACGCGGTGTCCATCGACTTCGAAGCCCGCATGAGCGAGTCTGCGCTGGCACGGGTCTTCTTCCGGATCCGTCTTCCCAAGAACGCGGACCTGAATGCGTTCGACACGGAAGGTCTGGAGGAGCGCCTGGTGCGCGCCGCCCGTTCCTGGTCCGAGGGCCTCGGTGAAGTCCTCGGCGAGAATCACCCCGAAGCGGAGGCCGAGCGCCTGGCTTCGCAGTGGAGCGACGCGTTCCCGGCCAGCTACCGGGTGGACTATGAGGTCGAGGACGCTCTGCTGGACATCCAGCGTTTCGAGGACTGCCTGAGCAATGCCGCCGCCCAGGGCACCGAGAAGGCGATGGAGCAGCAGATCCAGCTCCACGCCTACCTCCCGGACGGCGCCGGCGAGGTCCTCGAAGAGGACGCCCGCGTCAAGATCTACCTGCTTGCGCCGCGCAGCCTCAGCAAGATCCTTCCGGTGTTCCACAACCTGGGTCTCGAGGTGCTCGACGAGCGCCCGTTCGAGATCGAGACCAAGGACGGACGGGACTTCTTCCTGTACGACCTCGGGCTGAAGTACCCGGCTGGAACCGACCCGCTGGCCAGCAGCAGCCTCCTGGCCGAGTCATTCTCCGCGGCACTGAACGGGACCATCGAGTCCGACCGCTTCGACCGTCTGGTCCTGGCGGAGGGTATGACCTGGCGTCAGGTGCTGATCCTGCGCAGCTACGCCAAGTACATGCGCCAGATGGGCAACACGAACTCGTACGGTTTCATCGCGGACACCCTGCTTGCCAATGCTGAGGTCACGCGCGGGCTCGTCGCCCTCTTCGAGAGCCGTTTCGACCCTGCGCTTCCCGCGGCCGGCGGCGAACTCGACGGCGACGGCCGTGCCGCCGCCATCGAGCAGGCTCACGCTGCGCTGGAGGACGCCATGGCCGGCGTCGCGACGCTGGACGCCGACCGCGTGCTGCGGACCTTCATCAACCTGATCGACCAGACGCTGCGCACCAACTACTACCAGGGCAAGGACTACCTCAGCTTCAAGCTCAACCCGGCCGGCATCGAAGGGCTTCCCTTCCCGCGCCCGGCGTTCGAGATCTGGGTGTACTCGCCCCGCGTCGAGGGTGTCCACCTGCGCTTCGGCGCTGTCGCCCGCGGTGGTCTTCGCTGGTCCGACCGGCGCGAGGATTTCCGGACCGAGGTCCTCGGCCTGGTGAAGGCCCAGATGGTCAAGAACGCCGTGATCGTCCCGACCGGCGCCAAGGGTGGCTTCTTCGCCAAGCAGCTGCCGGACCCCGCCGTCGACCGTTCCGCCTGGATGGCCGAAGGCATCGAAAGTTACAAGACGTTCATCCGCGGTCTGCTGGACATCACCGACAACCTGGTGACCGACGCCAACGGCGAGCACGTGGTCGCTCCGCGCGACGTCGTTCGTCATGACGCGGATGACAGCTACCTGGTGGTGGCCGCCGACAAGGGGACCGCTTCCTTCTCCGACATCGCCAATGCCATTTCGGCCGAGTACGGATTCTGGCTGGGCGATGCCTTCGCCTCCGGCGGCTCGGTGGGTTACGACCACAAGGCCATGGCCATCACGGCGCGTGGCGCGTGGGAGTCGGTGAAGCGACACTTCTCCGAGCTTGACCTCGACACCCAGAACGAAGATTTCACGGTGGTGGGCGTCGGCGACATGTCCGGCGACGTGTTCGGCAACGGCATGCTGCTCTCCGAGCACATCCGCCTGCTGGCCGCCTTCGACCACCGGCACATCTTCCTGGATCCTCAGCCGGATGCCGCAAGCTCCTTCGCGGAGCGCAAGCGTCTCTTCGAGCTCCCGCGCTCGTCCTGGGACGACTACAACCGCGAACTGATCAGTGCCGGTGGCGGGGTGTTCCCGCGTTCGGCGAAGTCGATCCCGATCTCGACCCAGGTCCGTGTGGCGCTGGGTCTGCCCGATGGCACCGTGTCGATGAGCCCGCCCGATCTCCTCAAGGCGATCCTTCTGGCCCCGGCCGATCTCCTCTATAACGGTGGAATCGGCACCTACGTCAAGGCCAGCACCGAGAGCCACGCTGAGGTGGGGGACAAGGCCAACGACGGCATCCGGGTCGACGGCCGGGACCTGCGCGTCAAGGTCGTGGGCGAGGGCGGCAACCTGGGCATGACCCAGCGCGGCCGTATCGAGGCCGCCCTGCAGGGCGTCATCCTCAACACCGACGCGATCGACAACTCGGCCGGCGTCGACTGCTCCGACCATGAGGTCAACATCAAGATCTTCATCGATCGCATGGTGTCGGCAGGCAAGCTGGATCCTGCGGAACGGGCGGCCTTCCTGGCGTCCATGACGGATGAGGTCGGCGAGCTGGTGCTCGAGGACAACATCGAGCAGAACATCCTGCTGCTCAATGACCGCACCAGGGTGGCCGAATGGAGCCCGAGCTACGAACGGCTCATGGACTGGCTGGACGTCAAGGCCGACCTGAACCGCGAGCTGGAAGCACTGCCGTCCACCGAGGTCCTGCGTCAGCGCCTGGCCCAGGGACAGGGGCTGACCTCGCCCGAGCTTTCCGTGCTCGCCGCGTACGCCAAGATCGAACTCGCCGACGCCTTGCGCGACAGCGACCTCGCCGACGACCCGTGGTTCGGTTCCACCCTTCGGGCGTATTTCCCGAAGGCGCTGGCGGAGCGTTTCGACGCCGAGCTGGACAGCCACCCGTTGCGCCGCGAAATCATCGCCACCGTCGTCGCCAACGAGATGATCAACGTCGGAGGCATCACGTTCGCGTTCCGCGCGATCGAGGAGACCTCGGCCACGGAATCGGCCGTGGCGAAGGCGTTCATCGCCCTTCGTGAGATCTACAAGCTGCCGGAGATGCTGGATGCGCTGAACAGCCTGCCCGCATCGTTCCCGACCGCTCACTGGACCACGGTGCACCTGGACATCCGCCGACTTCTCGACCGTGCGGTGCGCTGGCTCGTCGCCGACGGGGCCACCAGCGCTCCGGTCGCGGAGATCATCGCGGACTTCGGCCCCAAGGTCGCGGCACTGCGCGGCCACCTGGCCGATTACCTGCGCGGTGAGGACCTGGTCCGCTTCGAAGCCTGGCGGGACCGCGCCAGCTCGTGGGGCCTGCCGGAGGAGCTCGGTATCCGCTGGGCCGAACTCTTCGAGAGTTTCCCCCTCCTGGAGATGGCCCGCATCTCCCGCCAGAGCGGTGAGAGCATGGACGACGTCGCTCGCGTATACTACACGGTGTTCGACCGGTTCCACGTGGACTCGCTGCTCGAGCGGATCAGTGCACTCCCGCGGGATGACCGCTGGCAGGCTCTGGCCCGTGCGGCGCTGCGCGATGATCTCTACTCGACGGTCGCAGACATGACCATCTCGGTGCTCGGCGTCAGCCAGGGCGAAACGGCTCCGGATGACCGTCTGGTCCAGTGGGAGGAACGGAACGCCGAACAGCTGCTGCGTGCGCGGAACATGTTCGAAGAGGTCAACTCGCTTGAGAAGGACGACATGGCGTCTCTCTCGGTAGCATTGAGGCTCTTGCGTTCCATCGTCCGGCACTGATCCAGGAGACACCCCGTGGCCATTTTCACTGATCCCATCAAGGAACATGCTGACTTCGGCCCCGGGGACGCGGAATGGCTCCATCTGCTGGTCGGCGACTGGCAGATGGTGGCCGATCTGGCCTTCGCCGACCTCGCCCTGTGGTTCCCCGATCCTGAACTGGGATTCGTGGCACTCGCTCATGTGAGGCCGTCCACGAGTCACACGGTGTTCCACACGGACTTCGTCGGCGAAGGCATCCGCTCCGACCTGCAGCCTCTCGTGGAGCGGGCCTGGAAATCCCGCCATATCGAGCGTTCCTCCGAGGCAGCTTGGAGCAACGGCGACTCCGCGCTCCGGGTGGAGGCCATCCCGATGGTCCGCAACGGCCGGACCCTTGCCGTCGTGACTTCTCACCTGGACCTGTCGAGCTCCCGGATGCCGTCCCGTCTGGAGCTCACCTACCGGCAGTGCGCCTATGACCTGCTCAAGATGGGGACCCAGGGCCTCTGGCCGGACTTCGCCTCACCGACGGGGTCGCGCCGCGGTGCGCCCCGCGTGGGCGATGGCCTCATCCGCTTGGACGCCGATGGCATCGTGCAGTACGCCAGCCCCAATGGAGTGTCCGCCTTCAGGCGGCTCGGCGACATCGAATCGTTGGAGGGGCGCTCCCTCGCCGAGGTCACGGCGGGTCTGATCAAGGATCGCCGTCTGGCGGATGAGACTCTTCCGCTCGTGGTCACGGGCCGGATGCCGTTACGCAGCGAGATCGAGTCCCGCGGTGTGTCTCTGACGCTGCGTGCCATCCCGCTTCGCGACGGGACTCATCGTTTCGGCGCCCTGGTCCTGTGCCGAGATGTCTCCGAGCTGCGTCGTCGTGAACAGGAACTGGTGAGTAAGGACGCCACTATCCGCGAGATCCACCACCGGGTCAAGAACAACCTTCAGACCGTCGCGGCATTGCTGCGGATGCAGTCGCGCCGCATGGTGAGCGACGAGGCCCGCCAGGGCCTGGAGCAGGCGATGCGCCGGGTGGCGACCATCGCCCGCGTGCATGAGACGCTGTCGCAGGGGCTGTCCCAGGTGGTGGATTTCGATGAACTCATCAGCCCTCAGTTCCGGCTTTCCGCAGAAGTCGCCTCCCCGGCGCAGAAGGTGAGCACGGAGCTGACCGGCGAATTCGGCAAGCTGCCGAGCGATCTGGCTACCCCGCTGGCACTGGTCATCAACGAATTGGTGACCAACGCGGTCGAACACGGCCTGCAAGACCGGGCGGGCACGGTATGGCTCGACGCGCAGCGGAGCGTGACCGAGGCAGGCGAACGCCAGCTCACCGTCACGATCTCCGACGACGGCGTGGGACTGCCTCCGGACGCGGAACCGGCCGCCGGGCCGGGGCTGCTTGGAGGCACCAGCGGCGGCCTTGGCCTGCAGATCGTGCGAACCCTCGTCACCTCGGAACTGCGGGGCACCATCAGGTGGCTCGCGCGGGACGGCGGAGGAACGGTCGTCCGGCTGGTGGTTCCTCTCGACGCGTAGTCTCAGGCCGCACGGCACACTCGGTTTCAGCCCGGCGGCTCGGCCGGGGGTGATCGTCTCGGAGCGCTGTCGGAGTGTCGGAGTATTGAGTGAAAACGCGAAGGCGGGCCGGAACCCTGAGGTTCCGGCCCGCCTTCGCGTTCGATGACTTCTGTGGCCTCAGGAGGCCCGACGAGCCCTCGCGGCGCGGCGCTTGAGTGCGCGGCGCTCGTCCTCGCTCATGCCACCCCAGACGCCGGCGTCCTGGCCGGACTCGAGGGCCCACTGCAGGCAAGTGTCCACGACCGGGCACCGGCGGCAGACGCTCTTCGCTTCTTCAATCTGGAGAAGCGCTGGGCCCGTGTTGCCGACAGGGAAGAAAAGCTCGGGGTCCTTGTCCAGGCAGGCGGCACGGCTACGCCAATCCATGCGATCACTCACTCCAAATCTGTGTCTCAGGCTTTGTGAAAAATTTCACTTGGCCCTTCATAGGAAAGGGGCCATTTCTGGCCCCGCGACTCTATTAACAAGCGTGTCACGTTAACGCGGAGCAAACAAGGGGTGAAAGCCGTCAAATCGCCGGAAAACATGAGTGGTGCATCACATCCCCGGCTCAGTGATGTCCCGAATTTGACTATGTCCGGTAGGGTGCGAATGTGTCAAGGGCCCTGCCGCGCGGCGCCCGTCACAGCCGATCGGCTGAAAGAGAAAGCATACAGATGAATCCGACAGAAACCGGTGTTCCCTCGCCACGTCCTCTCTCGGTGACCCTGGTCTCTTTGGTGGCGTTGGTTGAGGGGCTCGTCCTGCTGGTGGTCGCCGGCGTCTATGTGGTGAATCTCCTGGCGGGGACGCCCGTCCTCACCTTGGCGGGTGCGATCTTCCTGGCCGTGCTGTTCGCCGCGCTGGGCCTGGGCCTCATGGCGATCGGGCACTTCCTCTTCCGCGGGTACCGCTGGCCCCGATCGGGTGCCCTGGTGGCACAGCTCTTCATCCTTGCCATCGGAATCCCCACTCTTCAGGCGGGCCTGATCTGGCAGGGTCTTCTCATCATCATTCCTGCGGCCGTATCCGCAGTGCTCATTTTCGATCCGAGGGCAGTCGCCTACGGTCGATGGGGCACACAGGCTGTCGAGCCTGAGGAGGAACGCGGCGCCGGGGAGCAGGACTCCGAAGGCACAGCGGGTGGGACGTCCAGTACCCCGCGCTAAGGACCTTTGGCTGGAATGAGCTTCGGCTCTCTCGACGAGTTCGGATCATCGTGCCGGTCCTCGGCAGCGAGTGACACCGGCTGAGCCAGGTGAATGCCTCCGGGGAGGCTCGCACTTCTGATCAGCACTCGTGAAGACGATGGATGGAGTGCGGCGATTGCTTGGGCGAGCCGGCGGTCGTCCTCGATTTTCGCCGACGGCAAGTACAGCGCATGACTCACGGCTGTCATCACGCGCCCGCCGGCAAGCCCATCGTCGCCGCCCAGGAGAAATCGGAATCCGGCGTTTCCTTCATTGCGGAGCAGATCCAGAAGCTCATGCTCCAGCCCGTAGTTCTCCGAGCGCCGTATTGCGGCGAGCGTCGCCTCCCAGGATTCCACGTGAATGACCATCGCCTCAGCCGAGTCGGCTGGCATGGTGCGCAGGCGTCGGACGAGGCCGGCGATCCGTTCCGTGTCCTGGGCATGAATCTCCTGCAGCGGGCTGAGCCGTTGCAATTCCGGCTGTCGTGAAGTGTCCAAGTCCACGTCCGATCCCAAGTCAGGGCTTGCGTCCGTGAGGGTGCCGGTGGTCATTCGGTCCGATCGACAGCCTGTCAGCGGCTGGGCGGCGCCCGCCTTGCTCCCGGGACTCTGCACCCTGATGGAGATGAGCCGGCGGGCCCGTCCGGAGAATGCCTGGCTGAGGACTGCTTTGGCGAGGCCCTCCCGGTCGCGGGAGGCTCCGAGCAACGCCACTGACTCTCCTGGCGACCACCTCATGACGCGCAATTCCTGGAGTTCAGGAAGATCGACCACGGCGAGGGCCGGCCGGCCGTCGGGAGGGCATGATGGGTGCGGTTCGGACGTGAACGGCTCGATATTCAAGGGTCCGAAGCACAACGGATCGAAATATGAAGGAAGCGGAGACGCGAGAACCCGGCGCGGTTCTGGAGACGGCACTCCCGCCTCAGCGGAGGGCCCGGCGCCGACCTGCCCATGAGGGCCAGCGGAGCGCAGCATCCGGGCAGCCTCTGACGGATGAGCACCACGTTCGCCCCAGGGAGGCAGGGCACTGGCCGCTGCTTGCCAGTAATCCCAGGCCGTCGATATCTCCCGGCACCACTCCGCGATGCGCTCGGTGTCGGAGGGTGATTCCAATGCGGTGTCATCGGAGGGGACGCTGCTCTCATCCCACATCCGAACCTTCACCTCGTCCGCCCGCAGAGCGGGCACGGCGGCAGGGTGCGCCACCTGGATCATCATCTTCTCGGATCCTCTCGCCAGCACGGCCCGTCCAGGATGGTCGGCGGGGATGCCTGCGGCCAGGGCGGTTCCGATCACGTCCAGGGAATCGAGTTCGGACTGAACCCTCAAGGCGATGCGGGTACCGAGGTTGGCGCGGATGTCGGCGCTGATGGCACCCTGCGGCCGCTGTGTCGCCAGGATGAGATGCAGCCCGAGCGATCGCCCGATACTGGCCAGGCGGACGAGCTCGCCCAGGCTGTCGGGCGCGTGGTCCATCATCATCCGGAATTCGTCGATCACCAGGCAGATCCGGGGGAGTGGTGGCTCGCCGCTCGGTCGACGTCGCCTGTATGCGGCCCAGTCGGAGACGTTCAACTCGCGAAATCTTCGTTCCCTCTGAGTGATCTCCGCCCGGACAGACACGAGGACACGATCCAGCTCGGCCGGCCCCAGATCGGTGACGAGCCCATGCACGTGGGGCAATGAACGCAGTGCATGAAAGGCGGCGCCCCCTTTGAAGTCGACCAGGACGAAACCCAGCTCGGTGGGCGGCAGCCGGCTTGCCGCGGAGAGGAGGAGCGAACGGAGCAGGTCGGACTTGCCGGCCCCTGTGGTGCCGGCGACGAGAAAGTGTGGTCCGTCCTGTACCAGGTCCAGGGCGGCCGGTCCGTCTCCTCCGATTCCGAAGGGGACGACGAAGGTCTCCGTGCCGTATGAGGAATGCCAGGCTTCCAGAATCGCAGGGCAGGTGAAGGGAACGAGGTCGGCGAGTGCCACCTTGTCCGGAAGGTCGGAGGATCCCCAGGCCGGGCCCGCGGGCTCGACCGCGGCGGCCAATCGGCGGAAGTTCCGGCAGAACCTTTCCATGACCTCCGGCGAGACCAGATCGGGGACGAATCGGACGGCGCCGGGTTCTGAGGAGGATCCGTCCCCAAGCGGTGCGGCGCTCCCCGGTGCTCCGTGGGCGGGAAAGCCCGCTCCGGAACCGGCACGCCTGACCGTGCCGATGACGCGGTCGATTCTGACGACCGTGAAGCCGCGAGGCTCCGGAGACTCCTGAGGCACCGGTCCGCCGGGAACGGGTGAGCCGTGGACCACGACACTCAGTGGATCAGCGTCCGCCCGGATCTCCGCGGGGTCAGGTGGAGGAACTGCGGGAGCCCCGATCGCGACGATGCCGGCGGCTTCCGGCGTTCGTGAGGCGGAATCACGGGCTTCCTCCCAAGTGTCGGCCCAGCGGACGTGAGGAAGGAATCGCAAAGACGATGGCATGACGCGCCGGGGGTCCACCAGAACGAGCTCGGGACGGCGTTCGCGTGGTCGCCGGAGCAGCTGAACGATGAGTCCGTTGACGAAATCCACATACTCCGTCGGATTCCCCACGACGAGCAGCCCGGGATCCGCCCGGGTGATCACCGGCCCATCCGGGTGAACGATCGGGACCGATCCGGGGACAGCCGTTATGGACTGGCGAGAGGCCGGAGACCACGGCCATCCCCGGCCTCCGTGCTTTCGCTGAACGCGGGAACTCCGGCGCCCTCCCGGTCCCCAGCCGACTGCCGGCATCCATCTCAGTGCTCCCGCCCGGGGCTCCCGGGCCCGCCGCCACGCAGGGGATGTGCGCGTGGAGGTCACGTCCGTGCGGCACTCGATGTTCGCCACGACATTCCCGGTGCCGAGACGGAGCCAGAGGCCTGCACTGGAGTCCGGGACGCTTGAGCCCTGCCCGGGGGCGACGCCCAGGGCAGACGGTGAGCTCGTCGGTCTCCCGCGCGATGGCGAGGTGGGGGCGCCCCGGGCGAGGAGGAGCGCCCCCAACGGTGGAAAGGAGGTCTCCTGCTCCCTGCGGTCGTCGGCGATGGCCCGCTCGAGTTGTGCTCGGAATGACCGTGCCGCGCTGGTACCGGTGATCGCCGGATACACGAAGGGCGCCGTGGACAGCAGCGAAAGAAGCGCGAACTGCCACGATCCGGAGCCCCACGCCAGTACGACACCGCCGAGTAGAGGACCCAGAGCCATCATCACGGTGGTCAGGCGGTTTTGAGACGTCATCGGAGCAGCGACTTCGCGGGGTGCTCCCGGAGTCTCACCGAGCGATGCGAGATCAACTTCCCACAGCGCCGCAGGGCGGATGGAGAAGACGGTGGCGCCGCAGCGGATGACGCTGTCGGTGGAGATCGTGGTCGTGCCGCGGACCTCCACGCCGTCCACGAAGGTCCCGTGGAGACTCCCGCGGTCGGTCCACCGGATGGCCTCGGAGGAGACCGAGAGCACCGCATGGTCCCGGGACAGGCTCGGATCCGTGAGACGTATGGAGCGTCCGCCCCGTCCGAGGTGATGCTCGCCACGTCGCAGAGCGAGCGTCGCCCCCGCATCCGGCCCGGAGAGGACCACGAGCTCCAGATGCGCGGCCGGTTCCGATCGATCTTCCGGCCCGGGGCCGGTCGGAAATCCGGCCCCCAGGATGATGCAGCCTGCCACCAGGGGATCGCGGCCGGGAGTTAAAGCGTCCAGCGGCCGACCCGCGGCGGTGTGCTGAGCCGTGCCGAATCGGCGGTGGAGTGCGGACGAGAGGTCCTTGCCGGTCGCCGTCGGGCCGCATTCGACCGTGAGTTCGAGCGGGACCGCAGCGACGCCGGAAGGGTGCGCGGCGCCGTCGGGCATCACCAGCGTGCACTCGAGAATCACCGGCGGATTCAGAGGTTTCATGCCCTGAACATTAGGAAGAGAGGTGCCCGGATGGACCGCATGAGTCTCGCTATGTGGACAAGTCGGTCCTCCGGCCTGTGCACTCAAACTCGGGTACCCTAGTTCAGCAGGCGCATGCTCCTCCGTGCATGGGCACCGTACCGCCCCGAGTAGTTCAGGAGAATTGGTGAACGCTGATCTGGTTGTTGTCGGTTCAGGCTTTTTTGGTCTGACCATCGCGGAACGGGCCGCGCGTGAACTGGGCCTGAAGGTCGTGGTCCTGGACAAGCGCCACCACATCGGTGGAAACGCTTACAGCGAGACTGAGCCCCAGACGGGAATCGAAGTGCACCGTTACGGAGCGCACCTCTTCCACACCTCGAATGAGAAGGTCTGGGAGTACGTCAACCGTTTCACCACCTTCACGAATTACGTTCACAAGGTCTACGGCGTTCACAAGGGCGAGGTCTACTCCCTGCCCATCAACCTCGCCACGATCAACCAGTTCTTCCGGTCCAATCTGACGCCCGGTGAGGCGAAGGCGCTGATCCAGGAGCAGGCCGGCGAGCTGGCGGGCACCGACCCCCAGAATCTCAACGACAAGGGCATCCAGCTGATCGGACGTCCCCTCTATGAGGCGTTCATCAAGCATTACACCGGCAAGCAGTGGCAGACCGATCCCAAGGATCTGCCGGCGAGCATCATCTCCCGCCTTCCGGTCCGCTACAACTACGACAACCGGTACTTCAACGACAAGTACGAGGGTCTGCCCACCAACGGTTACACCGCGTGGATCGAGAAGATGGCGGAGCACCCGAACATCGAGGTGCGCCTGAACACCGACTTCTTCGATGACTCGCATGAGTACTCCAAGTCCAAGGTGGTCGGCAAGATCCCCGTGGTCTACACGGGCCCCGTGGACCGCTACTTCGACTACGTCGAGGGCGACCTCTCCTGGCGCACGATCGACTTCGAAGAGGAAGTCCTGCCGATGGGCGACTTCCAGGGCACGAGCGTGGTGAACTACAACGACGAGGACGTCGCCTTCACTCGCATCATCGAGCCCCGTCACTTCCACCCGGAGCGCGGCTACCAGGAGGAGAAGACCGTCATCATGCGCGAGTTCTCGCGCTTCGCGGACAAGGGTGACGAGCCGTACTACCCGATCAACACCCCTGAGGACCGCGACAAGCTCCTGAAGTACCGCGATCTCGCGGCAGCGGAGGACATGGTCCTGTTCGGCGGCCGTCTCGGCACCTACAAGTACCTGGACATGCACATGGCGATCGGTTCCGCCCTGTCCATGTTCGAGAACAAGATCCGTCCTGCGTTCGCGGACGGAGCCAAGATGGAAAGCGGTGGGGTGGACGCATGAGCTCCGAAACGACGGCAGCAGCGAACGAGTGGACCTGTCTCCAGAGGGTGATCCTGCCCGAGGTGACGCAGATGGACACCGCTCCTCTGTACATCGACATGGGGTCCGCGATCGGACGCTCCATCCCCACGATCCCCGGCGCAGCGCCGTCGGACACCTCGCGAGCCGGCGCGAGCGCGCCGTCCCGTGAGGTCCACTCCGAGGACTTCCTGAGCCGCACCTCGACGAAGGTCCGTGAGGGCGAACGTGCCTCCTTCGGCACTTACTTCAACGCGTTCGCCGCGAGCTACTGGCGCCGCTGGACCACGCTGGAAGCCGTGCAGCTCCGCGTGCACACCTCCGGCACCGGCACGGTGATCGTCTACAAGTCCAATGCGCGGGGCTCGCTCCAGCGCGTGGCCACCCAGCGGGTGTCCGGGACGGCGGAGTCGATCTTCGACCTCACGCTCGCCCCGTTCGGCGACGGCGGCTGGTACTGGTTCGACCTCGTGGCCGGCTCCGAGGCGCTGCTCCTCAAGTCCGCCGAGTGGGGGACTCCCACGAGCGGTCCGGAACTCGGTTCCGTGACGATGCAGATCACGACGCTCAACAAGACCGACTACTGCATCAACAACCTGCGCCTCCTCGCGCAGAACGAAGACGCGCTGACCCACGTCAAGGAGATCCTGATCGTCGATCAGGGCACCCAGAAGGTCTCGGAGGCCGCAGGGTTCGACGAGGTCAAGGAACAGCTCGGCGACCGCCTGCGCATCATCAACCAGGACAATCTGGGCGGGTCCGGCGGCTTCGCCCGCGGCATGTTCGAGTCGCTCGAGAACGGCAGCGACTATGTGCTGCTCATGGACGATGACATCGTCGTCGAACCGGAGTCGATCCCGCGCCTGCTGACCTTCGCGGCCTTCTGCCGCAAGCCCACTCTGGTGGGCGGTCACATGTTCGACCTCTACAACCGCACGGTGCTCCACACCTTCGGTGAGGTCGTGAACCCGTACCGCTTCCAGCCGGACGCCCCGCACCCGGACATGCAGATGGGCCACGACTTCATGGCCTCCAACCTGCGGCAGACCCCCTGGCTGCACCGCCGCGTCGACGTCGACTACAACGGCTGGTGGATGTGCCTCATCCCCACGTCCGTGATCCGCGAGATCGGCCTCTCCCTGCCGGTCTTCATCAAGTGGGACGACGCCGAGTACGGCCTGCGTGCCAAGGCGAACGGTTACGCGACGGTCAGCCTGCCGGGCTCCGCCGTCTGGCACGTCTCCTGGATCGACAAGGACGACCTGGTCGGCTGGCAGGCCTACTTCCACGCCCGGAACCGTGCCATCGCGGCGCTCCTGCACAGCCCCTACGAGCTGGGCGGCCGAGTGCTCAAGGAGTCCCAGTTCGCGGACATCAAGCACATCGTGTCCATGCAGTACGCGACCGTGGAAGGCCGCCAGTGGGCCCTCGACGACCTCATGGCCGGTCCGGACCGTCTTCACGAGATGCTGAACACCCGCCTGCCGGAGATCCGCGGAATGCTGTCGCAGCACCAGGACACCGTCTTCAAGAGCGACCCTGAGGCGTTCCCGACGCCCAAGATGGCCAAGCCCCCGAAGAACGGCAGGGGCTTCAGCAAGCCGAACCTGGTGAGCCTGCTGCCGTGGACGGCCAAGACCGTGATCCGCCAGCTGTTCGTCCCGGTCAACGAGCTCAGCAAGGAATACCCGCAGAGCAAGGTGGCCCACCAGGACAACAAGTGGTGGACGGTCTCGCAGTACGACTCCGCCGTGGTCTCCAACGCGGAAGGCACCGGCGCGTCCTGGTACCGCCGCAGCCCGGAGAAGGTCCGCAATTACCTGGCCGGCTCGAGCCGCCGTCACGCGTCGCTCCTGAAGGAGTGGAAGAACCTCCGCGAGGTCTACCAGAAGGCGCTGCCGGAGATGACCTCCGTCGAGTCCTGGCGGAAGACCTTCGAGAAGCACACGCAGCCGGGGGCTGAATGACGCAGGCAGAGACGGGCCTGGTCCAGCCAGGCCTGGGACGTGGCCTCCGGGACGTCTTCAGGGAGCGGTATCTCCTGAAGCTCCTGGTGGGCAAGGAACTGAAGATCCGCTACCGGGGTTCGATCCTGGGACTCCTGTGGTCCTATGTGAAGCCCGGCGTGCAGTTCGCCGTGTTCTATGTGGCGCTCGGCATCTTCCTCGGCCTGGAGAAGGGCCTGCACAACTATGCGGTGTACCTCTTTTCCGGCATCGTCCTGGTGAACTTCTTCTCGGAGTCGCTGAGTAACGCGTCCCGGTCCATCGTGAGCAACTCGGGTCTGATCAAGAAGATCTACCTCCCGCGGGAGCTGTTCCCGGTCAGCTCCGTGTGGGTCTCCGGGGTGCACTTCGTGCCCCAGCTCGCAGTGCTCCTGATCGCCTGTTTCGCGACGGGTTGGAAGCCCGATTGGCACAGCGCCATCGCGATGGTCGGCGGATTCCTGGTCGTGGCGATGTTCGCCATCGGCCTGGGCCTCTTCTTCAGCGCAGTCAACGTGTTCTTCCGCGATGTGGAGAACATCGTCGACCTGTTCCTCATGGTCGCCACCTGGGCCTCGCCCGTGATGTACCAGTGGACCATGGTGCGCAACGCTTTCGGGAGCACCTGGTACACGGTCTATCAGTGCAACCCGCTGACGATCGCCGTCGAACTCTTCCACTACGCGTTCTGGATGCCGACGACGGACGGCCGGGCACCTGCCGCACCCGACCACCTACTGAGCCTCTGGCTGCCTGTCGGCCTCGTGGTCTCGGCACTCGTGATGCTGCTGGGCCAGTGGACGTTCCGCAAGCTCGAATCCCGTTTTGCCCAGGAGTTGTAGACCGTGAACGAATCTCCGATCGCCGTCGAGGTCCGGGGCATCAGTAAGCAGTTTGTGCTGAGGCATTCCCGCTCCATCAAGGAGGCCATCGTCTGGCTGTTCAAGGGCCGGAAGGGTGATCTCTCCAGCAAGTTCCACGCCCTCAAGGACATCAACCTGGAGATCCGTCAGGGAGAGAGCGTCGCGCTGCTCGGCCTGAACGGCTCCGGCAAGTCGACGCTGCTGAAGCACATCTCCGGTGTCATGACACCGGATGAGGGCACAGTACGGACCCGCGGACGAGTTGCCGGGCTGATCGAAGTCGGCGCGGGTTTCCACCCAGACCTCTCAGGCCGGGATAATGTTTTCCTCAACGGCGCCATCCTGGGGATGACCGAGGAACAGATCAGGGAACGGTACGACTCGATCGTTGAATTCGCCGAGATCGAGCAGTTCATCGAGACTGAAGTGAAGTTCTACTCATCCGGGATGTATTTGCGGCTTGCTTTTTCAGTCGCGGTGCACACCGATCCTGAAGTATTCCTCGTGGATGAGATCCTCGCTGTGGGCGACGAACCGTTCCAGCGTAAGTGCCTTGCCAAGATTCGTGAATTGGTTGATGCAGGTAAGACTTTGGTGGTCGTGAGTCATGACCTGGACCTGGTTCAGCGGATCTGTGCCCGGGGAATCGTATTGGAGCACGGCAAGGTGGTCTTCGACGGGTCTTCCGAGGACGCAGTGTCCACTGTTCGGAGTCAGTGATGAGTGGGCCGCCAAAGCCAGTCCAGCGGCCCGACATCCAGGGCCTGAGGACGCTCGCTGTCGGTCTGGTGATCGTCTTCCATCTCGATCCGTCGTGGCTGCCCGGTGGATTCATCGGTGTGGACGTCTTCTTCGTGATCTCAGGTTTCCTGATCATCGGCTCGCTCGTCAGGGAAGCGGAGCGAAGTGGGACGGTCGACCTGGCGGCATTCTATTCGCGTCGTGTCAGACGACTTCTCCCGGCAGCCACCCTGGTGACTGTGCTCACTCTGGCCGCGAGCCTAGTGTTTTTACCCACCACCCGCTGGCTGTCGATCGCCTGGGATGCGATTATGTCCGCCTTGCAGGTGCAGAACTGGAACCAGGCGTACTCAGCCAATAGTTATGCCGACGCAACGGCAGCCCCCTCGCCTTTGCAGCATTATTGGTCACTTGCCGTCGAGGAACAGTTCTATCTTGTGATCCCTTTCCTCGTCATTGCGTGTTGTTGGGTCGCCCGCAGCGCCGGTCTCGACCGTCGGCGCGTCGTTTGGCTGGCTCTGGCCGTGATTGTCGGTGCATCCCTGATTCATTCCGCTGTCATCTCGGTCACCCAGCAGCAGATGGCGTATTTCATGACGACCACGCGTGCCTGGGAACTGCTCCTGGGCGGCTGCGCCGCCTTGCTCGCACCCCGGCTGAGATTTCCGCACGGAGTGAGAGCGCTCCTTGCATGGCTCGGCTTGGCCGCGATCCTCGTTTCCGCCGTGAGCTTCACCACGGCGATGCCGTTCCCCGGCCTAGTCGCCCTTCTTCCAGTAGCGGGGACCTGTCTCCTGCTTGCTCTGGGACCGGAAAACACCGGTGGCCAAGAACTGGACTTTCGTCATCCGGGAGGATTCTTCAGCCTCCGGCCGATGACTTTCCTCGGCGACATCTCGTACTCGCTATATCTCTGGCACTGGCCCCTGATCACGATGTGGGTTTCGGTCAAGGAACGCGCACCGGGACCCCTGGCGGCCATCGGTTTGACGGTGACGAGCATTCTTCTGGCAGTGATCTCCTACTATTGCGTGGAACAACCATTCCGCAGGCCACCTCGGCCAAGGCTTCCTCGGTTGGGCCGACACAGCCGGTCATTTGCTCGGAATTCCCGTCCGGCTGTGGGTCTTGCCATCTGCCTGACCGCCGTGAGCATTGCGTTCGGGGGAGGTCTTTGGCTATCAGAGGGTGAGCGTTCACGGAGTCTGTTCGACACATACCCATCCGCAGACTACCCAGGCGCGACGGCTATGGACGGGGGCGAACCCGCAACCCCAGCAGGTTCAGTTTCGGTAGCGCCTGACCCCGCCGTCGCCGCGCGAGATCTGCCCTTGGTGAACCGGCGGGGATGCGCGCTGTGGGAGCCAGGGAAGACTGACATCGCCAAGTGCGAGTATGGTGACCTCGGGGCAGAGAAGCGGGTCGTTCTGCTGGGTGATTCCCATGCAGGACAGTATTCTGATCCGCTCGACATCCTGGGTAGGCAGCGGCACTTCCGCCTAACGGCGCTGACAAGGAATGGGTGTCCGTTCAGCGCGGCACCTGCGTCCTCCGCCACCGAAGTTTTCACCAACTGTTCTGACCAGAATCGCAAGACAGCCAGGATCGTGCGGGATCTTCGCCCTCAACTCGTCGTGATCAGCGGCATGGTTCCTGCCGGGTATGCGAAGGATCTTAAGTGGACCTGGAGATCCGATCGAGAACTTGGCGATGGATACGGCGAACTCATCAGGACTTTTGCCAATGCCGGAATTGCAGTCCGGGTAATTCGTGACAATCCATTGCCTTCCCGCCGAATCCCGGACTGTGTCGCTTCGCGCGGATCGGACCGTGAGTGTAGTTTCCCCAGGGAGAACGCCGCCGATCCCATGGTAGAGATCTCGCGGAGGTTTCCATCCGTTCAGTTGGTTGACCTCGATCGATATTTCTGTGTGAAGGGGACGTGTCCGGCCGTGGTCGGCAATGTCCTGGTCTACCGGGACAACCACATGACCGCCACCTATGCGAAGACCCTGAGCCGGGCTCTAGGGAAGGAGCTGGGCCTGTGACCGGGCCTGGTGGATGCCCAGCGGCCCGTATGCGACGGCGAGTCATAGCCAACTTCAGGGCCTTGCCGGGCGGCTGATACTGCGGCGCGGAACGAGAACGGCTCAATTTTGGATATTCTGGCTTGCGGGGCTTGTTAGTAGCCTGCTTCGAGGCCGTCATCAGGAAAAGGATCACCGACACGTGAAAATTGCAGTCATCGCCCTGGGCAAGATCGGGCTCCCGCTTGCCGTCCAGTTCGCGTCGAAGGGCCACGAGGTGGTCGGCGTCGACGTGAACCAGACCGTGGTGGACCTGATCAACCAGGGGCAGGAACCGTTCCCCGGTGAGGCCCACCTTCAGGAGAAGCTCTCCGAACTGGTGCCCGCAGGCAAGCTGAAAGCGACCACCAGCTACGCGGAGGCCGTCCCCGGTGCCGACGCGATCGTCCTCGTTGTCCCGCTGTTCGTCGACTCTGAGGCCCGTCCGGACTTCGGCTGGATGGACGCCGCCACGGAGGAACTGGCCAAGCACCTCACGCCCGGCACCCTCGTCTCCTATGAGACCACCCTGCCGGTCGGCACCACCCGCACCCGCTGGAAGCCGGCCCTGGAAGCCGGTTCCGGTCTGGTGGAGGGCAAGGACTTCCACCTGGTCTTCTCCCCGGAGCGTGTCCTCACGGGCCGCGTCTTCGAAGACCTCCGCAAGTACCCCAAGCTCGTCGGTGGACTGAGCGAGGAAGGCGCCCGCAAGGCGGTCGAATTCTACGAAGCCGTGCTCGACTTCGACGAGCGCCCCGACCTCAAGCGCCCCAACGGTGTCTGGGACCTGGGCTCCGCCGAGGCCTCCGAACTCGCGAAGCTCGCCGAGACCACGTACCGCGACGTCAACATCGGGCTCGCCAACCAGTTCGCCCGTTTCGCCGGTTCCCAGGGCATTGACGTCTACCAGGTCATCGAGGCGTCCAACTCGCAGCCGTACAGCCACATCCACATGCCCGGCATCGCCGTCGGCGGCCACTGCATCCCGGTGTACCCACGCCTGTACCTCTGGAACGATCCGGAGGCCACCGTCGTGCGTGCGGCCCGTGCCGCCAACGCCGACATGCCCGACTACACCGTGGGTCTGCTGGAAGGCGCCTATGGCGACCTCAGCGGCGCCCGCGTCGTCGTGCTCGGCGCCGCCTACCGCGGCGGTGTGAAGGAGACCGCGTTCTCGGGCGTGTTCGACGCCGTCCGCTCGCTCCAGGCGCGCGGGGCCGTCGTCACCGTGCATGATCCGCTCTACACCGATGCGGAGCTGGAGAAGCTCGGCTTCACGGCTCATCACCTCGGCGACGCCGTTGACGCCGCCGTCGTTCAGGCCGATCACGCCGAATACCGGGAGCTCGCGCCTGAGGCACTGCCCGGCGTCAAGGTGTTCGTCGACGGCCGCCGGGTGAGCAGCGCAGAGCAGTGGCCTGGGGTGACCTACCGGGTCATCGGCAAGGCCTGAGGGGGAAAGGAACGGCATGAGTGCATTCATCGCGCCCGGCGCGGACGTCTCGGACGCCGCGACCCTGGGGGAGGGAACCAAGGTCTGGCACCTCGCCCAGATCCGTGAGGACGCCAACCTCGGGGAGAATTGCATCGTGGGCCGCGGAGCCTACGTCGGCACCGGCGTCCAGATCGGCGACAACACCAAGATCCAGAACTACGCTCTGGTGTACGAGCCGGCGAAGCTCGGCAAGGGCGTCTTCATCGGCCCCGCCGTGGTGCTGACCAATGACACGTACCCGCGTTCCGTGAGCCCGGACGGCTCGCTCAAGAGCGCGCATGACTGGACTCCGGTGGGAGTGACCATCGAGGACGGCGCGTCCATCGGCGCCCGTGCAGTCTGTGTCGCCCCGGTCACCATCGGTCGCTGGGCGACCATCGCGGCAGGTGCCGTGGTCGCCAAGGACGTCCCGGCGTTCGCGCTCATGGTTGGCGTTCCGGCACGGCGGGTCGGCTGGGTCGGCAAGGCCGGCGAGCCGCTGAAGCAGGATGGCGAGTACTGGGTCTGCCCCGCCACGGGTCAGCAGTACCGCGAAAATGGAAACACTCTTTCGGAAGTCGAGGACAACGCATGAGCACGGAATTCATCCCGGCAGCCAAGCCGATCATCGGGGACGAGGAACGCGCCGCAGTCGACGCCGTCCTCGCCTCGGGCATGCTCGCCCAGGGCAAGGAGGTGGCTGCCTTCGAAAAGGAGTTCTCCGACGTCCTGCTGGACGGCCGCGCCTCTGTCGCCGTGAACTCCGGAACCTCCGGTCTGCACCTCGGCCTCCTGGCAGCAGGCGTGGGTCCGGGCGATGAAGTCATCGTGCCGTCCTTCACCTTCGCCGCCACCGGCAACTCGGTCGCCCTGACCGGCGCCACCCCTGTTTTCGCCGACATCGAGCTGGACCACTACACGCTGGACGTGGACCACGTGGCCTCCCTCATCACGGACAAGACCAAGGGCATCCTCCCCGTGCACCTGTACGGCCACCCTTTCGCCGCCGAGGCGTTCGCCAAGCTGGCCGAAGAGCGCGGGATCGACCTGTACGAGGACGCCGCGCAGGCTCACGGCGCCAGCCTGAACGGTCGTAAGGTCGGCACCTTCGGCACCTTCGCCATGTTCAGCCTGTACCCCACCAAGAACATGACCAGTGGTGAAGGCGGCATGGTCTCCACCCCCGACGCCGACGTCGAGCGCCGCCTGCGCCTGCTGCGCAACCAGGGCATGGAGAAGCAGTACGAGAACGAGCTGGTGGGCTTCAATGCCCGGATGACCGATCTCCACGCCGCGATCGGCCGCGTGCAGCTGACCAAGGTGGAGGGCTGGACCGCGCAGCGCCAGTCCAACGCCGCGTTCCTTGACGCCAACCTCGAAGGCGTGGGCACGCCCAAGGTCGCCGACGGCGCCGTGCACGTGTACCACCAGTACACGATCCGCGTCCCCGAAGACCGCGACGGCCTGGCCAAGGCACTCCGCGAGGAGTACAACATCGGTTCCGGCGTGTACTACCCGGTCCCGAACCACCGCCTCCCGTCCTTCAACCGCACCGAGGATCTGCCCAACACGGAGGCCGCGGCCCTCGAAGTGCTCTCCCTTCCGGTGCATCCGTCCCTCAGCCAGGGCGACCTGGAGCGCATCGTCACTGCGGTGAACACGCTCGTCAAGGCAGGTGCCTGAGCCATGGCGAATCTGCGCGCAGGCCTGATCGGCCTCGGCATGATGGGGCGGCACCACGCCCGCGTGCTGAAGGAGATCGACGGCGTCGACCTGGTGGCCGTCGCCGACTCCTTCGGTGACCCCCACGGCGTGGCCGGAGGTGTGCCCCTGCTGTCCTCGGTGGAGGAGCTCATTGCTCAGGGTCTCGACATGGCCGTGGTAGCAGTCCCCACGGGGCTTCACGAGGAAGTGGGGCTCGCCTTGGCGGAGGCCGGTGTCCACACGCTCGTGGAGAAGCCGATCGCTGCGTCCGTTCCCGCCGGGGAGCGCCTGGTGGAGGCTTTCGACGCCAAGGGCCTGGTGGGCGCGGTCGGTCACATCGAACGTTTCAACCCAGCCCTGCAGTCGCTGCGGGCCCGGATCGAAGCCGGTGAACTGGGCGACGTCTACCAGATCGCCACGCGTCGGCAGGGGCCGTTCCCGGCCCGGATCGCGGACGTCGGAGTGGTCAAGGACCTCGGCACGCATGACATCGATCTGACGGCCTGGCTCGCGCAGAGCCCGTTCGCCACGATCTACGCGCAGACCACCACCCGCAGCGGCCGTCCGCATGAGGACATGGTCGTGGCCACCGGCCGTCTGGAAAGCGGCGTGATCACCAACCATCTGGTCAACTGGCTCTCTCCCATGAAGGAACGGATCACCATCGTCACCGGTGAAAAGGGTGCCTTCGTGGCGGACACCGTGACCGCTGATCTGACGTTCTTCGAAAACGGCACCGTGGCCACGCAGTGGGAGTCCATGGCGGCATTCCGTGGCGTGTCCGAGGGCAATGTCACCCGTCTGGCGATCGCCAAGCCGGAGCCGCTGCGCACTGAGCACGAAGCCTTCCGCGACGCCATTCTCGGCATCCGGAACGACGTCGTGACCATGCGTGAAGGCCTCGCCACCCTGCGTGTGGCGGAAGCCTGCCTGGAATCGGCCGCAACGGGCAACACGGTGGAGCTCTCCGCATAGTGGCTGGCCGAAAAGTCCTCATCACCAGCAGGATCTTCGCTCCGGAGCCGTCTGCTGCGTCGTTCAGGCTGCGCGCCTTGGCCAAGGGCCTCTTCCGCGCGGGCCACGACGTTCAGGTGCTCACGGTGAAGGACGGGGGTGGGCGAGCCGAGGAACACTTTGATTTCCCGGTGCGCCGCTGGCCCGTCAAACGGGATTCCTCCGGATATGTGCGGGGGTACGTCAGCTACATGAGTTTTGACATACCGCTGTTCTTCCGGGTCCTGTTGGCGAGGAAGCCTGCAGTGGTGATCACTGAGCCGCCACCCACTACGGGGGCCGTGATCCGGCTCGTCTGCTGGATCCGGCGAATTCCTTACCTCTACTACGCCGCCGATGTCTGGGCGGATGCCGCCGCCCAGACGGGTGCCAGTCCCATGGTGCTGAGAGTGCTGAGGGCCCTGGAGGTCTGGGCCTGGTCTGGAGCTGCGGGCATCCTCTCCGTTTCTCCGGGGGTCACTGTGCGGCTCAAGGAGCTGGGCGTCACTCGCCCGGTCCACACAGTGGGGAATGGGATCGACGCCGCTCTTCTGAACGTTGGGCTGGGGCAGCCTGCTCCACTCGGTGAACCCTATTTCGTCTATGCGGGTACGGCGTCCGAAGTCCACGGAGCGGGAATCTTCCTCGACGCGTTCCGTCGTCAGAGGGAGTTCCTGAGGCCCTGTCGTCTGGTATTCATCGGGGGCGGTGTGGACCGTCTCAAGCTGGAGGAAGAAGCTGAAGCCGCCGGGCTGAGCGGCCAGGTGATCTTCCTGCCGACGGTGCGCCCGGAGGAACTCGCACCGTGGCTGGCTCACTCGGTGGCTTCTCTGGCCAGCGTACGCCCTGGGCTGGGCTACGATTTCGCCTTCCCCACTAAGCTCTACTCCTCGGCGGCTTGCGGTGCGCCCATGATCCATTCCGGGGCGGGGCCGGCGCAGGAGTTCCTCGCCACCACGGTGGATGGCAGGCCGCTGGGCCGGAGTGTGGTCTTCGACGTGGAAGCGGTCGGGACCGCCATGACAGAGGCCTTCTCGACGTACTCCGGCGAGACCGTGGCCGATCGTACTGCACATCGCACCGCGGTCCGGGACTGGGCCGTGAACCACGTCTCGCTTGAGGCCGTGACAGACCGGATCGAGGCTGTCGTCCGCGCGGTTTGAGAAGTCCTGCGAGCGCTCCACGGAGCCGATCGTCACGACATTTGTGGAATACTGTTCCAGTGAGTCGAACTTGGATAGTCATCCCGATGTTCAATGAGGCGAGTGTCGTTGGGCAAGTCATCGAAGGCTTACTTCCACACTTCCCGTATGTCGTCTGTATCGATGACGGCAGCACGGATGGCAGCCAGGACGTGGCCCGCAAGGCAGGCGCCGTCGTCGTGCAGCACCCGGTGAATCTCGGTCAGGGCGCAGCCCTGCAGACCGGTTTCAGCTATGCTCTGCAGGATCCTGAGCTGGATTGCGTGGTGACCTTCGACGCCGACGGCCAGCACAGGGTGGAGGATGCCCTGGAGATGGTCGCCCGTGTCCGTTCCGGGGAAGCGGAGATCGTTCTCGGATCGCGCTTCCTGGACTCCCGGACCAACGTCGGGAAACTCAAACGCCTCGTTCTGAAAGTCGCAGCCATCCAGTCCAGGATCACCACAGGCATGAACCTGACTGATGCTCACAACGGACTCAGGGCGATCGGGCCGGATGTGCTGAAGAAGATCCATCTTTCCCAGAACCGCATGGCGCACGCTTCGGAACTGGTCAACCAGCTGGCTTCCATGAAGCCCCGCTGGGTGGAGCATCCAGTGGAGATCATCTACACGGACTACTCCAAATCCAAAGGCCAGTCGCTGCTCAACTCGATCAACATCATCGCCGACCTCTTCTTTAGGTAAGTCATGCAAATCCTTGTTCAGATCGTTCTGGTCATCGCCGTAATTCTCGGGTCGATCGCGCTCATGCGCGGAGGCACCAATGCCCGGCATCTTGCGATTCGCAGAATCATGCTCATGGTGTTTGCCGTGTGTGCTGCGCTGTCCGTCATTTTCCCGGAGATTCTTACGGGCGTCGCGCATGCTCTGGGTATCGGTCGTGGGACGGATCTGGTGCTCTACGCGATGGTGGTCCTGTTCTTCGTCTACATGGCCACGGCTTTTCAGCGCTCCCGGCAGACCGAAGTGACGCTGACCAAGCTGGCACGGAAGATCGCCATCGACGAAGCACCGAATCCTGTGGATGTGGCTGAGAAGGGCGACATCACGGGGCGTTGAGCTACGCTCCACTTTCCAGGATGGCAACGGAAGCATATTCATTCGACACCAGATGGGTGGGACGGGGCGTATGAAACCTCGGATTCTTTGTATTTCTTTCTCTGACATCAACAGTGACTCCCGGGTTCTGAGGCAGGTCGCCGTGCTGGCCGAGTTCGGCGAAGTCACCACACTGAGCTACGGCGCCAGACCTGAGCTGGCCACCAGCCATCTGGAGATCGATGCGAGCCTGCCCTCTTTGCCTCAGACGCTGAAGGGTGTCCTCCAGCTGGGCCTGAGAATGCATCGCGCGGCGTTGTTCGAAGCTCCCGCGGTCCGCGCAGCTTTCGAGGCGGCCCGTGGCATCCCCTTCGACATCATTGTTGCCAACGAGGCACGGGCGCTGCCGCTGGCCCACTCGCTGGCGGATCTGTTGTCCCCGCGTCCCATGGTCTGGTGCGATCTGCATGAGTGGGCTCCCGAGGAACGTGCCCATGTGCTTTCCTGGCGTCTGCTGGTGAAGCCGTTCATGACCTACGTCTGCCGGGAGTTCCTGCCGAAGACCGAGGCTGTGACGGTGGTCAACGGTTCGATCGGCGAGCTCTACCGGCAGCAGTTCGGCGTGAGCTGCCACGTGGTCAGGAATGCCAGCAAGTACCGTGACATCCAGCCCAGCGCCGTGCAACAGGGCACCGTGCGTCTGGTTCATTCAGGGTCTGCAGTTCCTGGCCGGAATCTGGAAGGCATGATCGAAGCAGTTCAGCTGCTCGATGAGAGCTACTCTCTGGACTTTTATCTGGTGGGGGCAAGGGACGGTGGCCGTTACCTTGAACAGCTCAAGGGTCTGGCCAAGGGTTCGGAACGCGTCAGGTTCCATGACGCGGTGCCGCCGGAGACATTGTCGGAAGTGCTCAACGCCTACGATCTGGGTATCTTCAGCCTCCCACCGCGGACCAAGAATCACGAGCTGATGCTGCCGAACAAGTTCTTCGACTTCGTCCAGGCGCGTCTGGGGATCGTGTTCAGTCCGTCCCCCGAGACCTCCAGGCTCATCGATGAATATCACTTGGGTGCCATCGCGGCCGACCACTCTCCTCAGGCCCTCGCCGACGCCATTCGTTCGGTGGGAACGGGTCAGAGCATCACCGAGCTGAAGAGGAATGCCCACGAAGCCGCGCGCTTCCTGAACTCTCAGCACGACGAGGAGACCGAACGGGAGATCCTGCGCGGGTTCTCCGACAGCCTCCCGGGCCACCGGTAGGACCGTCGTGCCGCGCCTCGAAGTGATCATCCCGGTGCACTCCGAGCACCGGCCGCTGGGACGAGCCATGGCCAGTGTACTGGGGGAGTCTCCGCAGACGGATGTTCATGTCACCGTGGTCTGCCACAACATCACCGCAGACCGCATCGCCGGGACGCTTGAGCAGCTCCCCCCGGCGGGCCGGGTCTCCTTCCTGGAGTTCCGGGACGGCATCAACTCACCAGCAGGCCCCAAGAATTTCGGGATCGCGGCAAGCGACAGCGAATACCTGACGGTCCTCGACTCCGATGACCACTTGGATCCCGGCGCCCTGGACGTCTGGACCGACAGTGCTGTCGAGAACCGGGCGGGCTTGGTGGCTCCTCGTCTGAAGAACGAGAACGGGCAGCGTATCAGAACCCCCCGCAGCCGGTGGCGACGGCACCACGACCTGGATCCGGCGAAGGACGGGCTCGCCTACGCCACCGCTCCCCGGGGACTTTGGCGGAGGAGTCTTCTGGAGTCGACGGGGGAGCGGTACACCAACGGGCTGCGGACCGGGGAGGACCTGGCACTGGGCCTTCGCCTGTGGTTCTCCGGGACCAGGATCGAACATCCCGTGCGCGGAGCTTACATCTTGACCGGGGACGGCAATGACCGGGTCACAGATCAGAGGTGGACCGTGGAGGAACAGCTTGAGCCGTTGCTGCGGCTGGACCTTGAGTGGCTGCAGAGCCTACGGACATCGGAGCGGCGTGCCATCGCCACCAAGCTCTGGCGCACCAACGTGATCGGTGCGGCAGTCTCGCAGGCCGGGACGAGCGTTTTCCCCAGCGCCACGGAGCTGGACGTGTTCCGCCGGCTTGGAGCATTTCTGGAGCGTGTGGCCCCGCTGAACCGTTTGCCCCTGAGCGTCGCGGAGGAGGGGCTGGCTTCGGCCCTGCTGCGCTCGGAGACAACCGAGAAGGTCGCTGACGGAATCTGCGGATTTTTGAACTCCTCTGTGTCCCAGAAGATCATGACGCGGTCGCCGGGGCTGATGTGCGCCGCCGACAGCCCCTTCCGTTCCCTGCTCAGGGCACGGCTGCCGGAGTGACCAGCCGGTGGCTCAGGAAGCTGAAGCCAGCGACCGGTAGTGCTCTTCGAGTTCCCGGACGCTCTCTGAGAGGCTGCGGTTCCTGACCACGAAATCGCGGGCGGCTCGCCCGCGTTGTTCGTGAGCCGCCCGATCCTCCGTGAGAAGGCGCGAAAGGCCCAGCGCGAGCGCATCGCCGTCGTTCTCGGCGATCAGGAGGCCGGCGTCCGGTGAGATCATCTCCGGCACCCCACCGCTGCGGTAGGCGACTACCGGAACGCCGCAAGCCTGCGCTTCCAACGGAACCAGCCCTGCTGCCTCACGGGTGCCTCGGTCCTCGGTGCTGGGGAAAGCCAGCACGGTGGCTTTGCGCAGCTCGTCACGAAGGCGGGCCCGGTCCACCTGGCCGAGAGGGGAGATATGCGGATGTTCCCGAGCGATGCGCCCGACTTCCTCCTCCAGAGGACCACGCCCGATGATGATCAGGTCATGAGGGAGTCTGGAGGAGAGCTCCACGGATGCCCTGAGGAGCTGGTCGATACCCTTCTGACGGTTCAGAGTCCCGGCGAAGACAAGTCTCGGACGGTCGCTACTCTCGCCGGAGGCCTCTCCCGGGGTGAAGTAGTCAGTGTCGATCCCTTGATAGTGCACGGCCAGCTTCTCCGCCGGGAATCCGAAGTCGCGGGCGAGCCCGGCCAGGTACTTGCTGACGGGGAGAAGAAGGCTGCTGACCGAGGCGGCTTGGGCGATCGTTCTTCGCTGATAGCGGTACATCGGGCTGTTGCGGGTGCTGCCGAGTAACCGGACGTCGGATCCGTGGAGAGTCATCATGAGAGGTGTTCCAGTCCGGATCGCTGCCTGAGTGGCGGGCCAGGCCCAGCTTGCGAAGTGCTGGTGGATCACGTCCGGAGAATACGAGCTCACCGCTCTGGACATCGGCAGAAGAGCCACGGGCAGGAGACGTTCCCTCTGTGCGAACGGCAGGCCCCGGAAAGGAGTGAACTCGCGTACCTTCAGACCGGGCAAGGAGTCCTGGATCGAAGCGGCCAGGGTGAAGAACTCGAAGCTGATGTCATTCCCCGGCTGATGGAGCATTTCCAGGGCATGAGAGACCGCGAAGTAGGTGGGTGGCACCTTGAGAGTTCCCTTGGTGAGAGCGATCTTCATGTCTGTCTCCTTTGCGGGCGTGCCGGGACGACCATCGGGGCAGGGACCATTCAGGATTTGGCAGGTCTGCCGGTAAAACTCTTCAGGTGTTTGATGTCGTGCCAGTTGACCGCGAACCAGATGATTGCGAAGGCCACGGCTGCTCCGGCATGGACCAGAGGGGAGGCCCCCAGCCCGCGGCAGAGGATGAACGCGCCGATGGCGACGGCCAGGCCCAGGAGCACCCGGATCACCATCCCGAGCCAGCGTTGGTCATCAAGCCTCCAAGCCCAGATGATCGGGACGGCGGACGTGGTGGTCACAACGCACAGATATCCGATGGCGATGCCCAGGACGCCGAGTGGAGGCCCCAGGACCGCCCAGAGGAGAAGGGCCAGGAGGAGGCCTCCAGCTGCGGTCAGGGAGACGCCGCGAGCCCCGTTCAACCCCATGGAGTTCAGCCGGTTGACGGCAGCGATGGGAAGCGTGGTGAACAGTACGGCTACCAGGAGGATCGCTAGCAGGGTGTCCGCTTCGGAGAACGAGGGACCGTACAGCACCAACATGACCAGGGGGCTGGCAAGGGCGAGCGTGCCGAAGACACCGGTCATCACGATGAACATGCCCTTGGTCGCGATGTCCGTTTGGCGCCGGAGCGACGCGGAATCGTTCCTGCCGGTGGCTTCGGCCATTGAAGGGAAGAGTACCTGGCTGAAGGTTCGGGCCACCATCGTGGCCGGAGTGGCGAGGCTGAGGGCGGCCGCGAAATGACCGGTATCCACTTTGGTGCCTACAAAGTTGGCCCAGATCATGGCCAGCTGGAGCATTCCGGTACTGGACAGCGTGCCCAGGACCCCATAGCTGACGAACTTGTTGACGGTACCTCGCAGCTCTTTGTCCAGGGGCCGGCCGGAACGACGAGGCCAGCAGATGACGGCATAGGCACCGTAACCGATGGACAATGGCAGGAGGAGGAGCGGCTCGGCATGGAAGAAGAGCACGCCCAACAGCAGAACGATGGCCAGTACCGAGCCTGCGGTGTCCCACAGCGAAGCCCGGACGATCAGGCCCGCGCCATACTGCACCCCTCGCGCATAGGACCATCCGGCGAAGCCGAGCAGCAGCGCACCTGAACCAAACGAGGTCCAGAGCCCCAGGTTCAGGATGAAATAGCTGACGAACACCGTGATGAGAGCCAGCAGGACACCGGAAACCAGGACTCGGCGGCCCAGATAGGTAGCGACGGCACGCGCCTGTTCCGGCTTGCCTGCACCGCGGAACTCGGCGACGTACCGCGTGGCGGCCTGCCCGGAGGAAGTCGGCCAGAGCAGACTCAGGAGAAGGGCCAGAGAGATTCCGGAATTCACATTGGCGAGCACCACGGGACCGAGGAAGCGGCCGATCAGAACACTGTAGAGGAACCGGACCAGGCCTTGGGAAATGGTTCCCAGCATCCCGAACGCCCACCGTGAGGACAGGGAACGATCCTGTTGCTCCGTGACATCGGTGCGGCGGAACATGGCCCTCAGCGCTGAGGAACGGGGTCCTGCCGGAACGGTCTGTTCCTGGGTTCCGGCAGATGAGCGTTCAGAATCAAAGGCTGGCGACTGGCTGTCTACCGGCATGCCGTCACCTGGTACAGCTTGTTGGTCCCTTGCTGGTCTACCAGCTTCAGCCCGGGAAGCTTCGCAAGTGTGGCGGAGTCCGGGAAGCGGTGCTTCATGCCGTTGACTTCCTTGGCCCCGAAATCGAGGACGTAGTCGATGCCCCGGCGGTCGATGGCGGTGCAGACCTCCGGGTTGGTGTCAAGATGCGGGAGTTCCTTTGCGAGGAATTGATCGTCCCTGGTGCCCTTGGAGTTGACTGCGAGCAGGTTCGTCTCGCGGTCAGCGAGAGAGAAGGCCAACGAGGCGCCGGTTCCCGGATTGACCATGATGAGAGCGTCGGGCGCGACCTTGCTGGGAAGTCGTTGCAGAAGTGCGAGTTCATCGGTGGTGATCAGCTCGGAAACATCGGTCACTTGATAGCCGGACTTAGCCTCGGCGAGGACGACGGCGAGCGGCTGGTTGGCTTTGGGTATCTGCAGAACGGCGGTGAGGGCGACGGCGGCCACCATCGCGAAGGCGAGCACGAGGCTCGTGTTCGTTGCGGATGTCTCCCGGTGCCGGCGCATGAAGAATGCCGGGACGCTCCGAAGTCCGGTACCGAGGAATCGCAGGCCCAGCGCAGCCAACGGTATGCCGAAGACCGGAAGCAAGGCGGCCACTCGATGGACATCGTTGTACCAGACCTGCGTGAAGAAATCCCTGTTCGGCCCGGCGGGAAAACCTGCCACGACGCAGTAGAGGAAGACAGCCACGCCGAAACAGGCGATGATCCAGAAGGACCCTCGGTGCCGGAGCACCACCACGATACCCAAGGCCACCAGGAGGGCGATGGCCCATGGGATGTACGGGGTGAGCGCTGCGAAGGTCAATGCCTCGCCCGCGGCCTGGGCCGGCTTCATGGTCGGGGGCCAGAATGAGGCGTCCTTGGACGGCCGTGCCTTGGTCCAGATGATGATGAGGGCGGTGGTGAAGGCGGCCACCAGCACGGCGCCGAGCAGCGCCTGTTTCACGGATGCCCGGCCTGCGGTCATCGACTTCGTGAGTCGCCACAGCCAGACCACGAGGATGGGAAGAGCGAATGCCCCGGCCGCGAGCACGGCGCTTGGGTGGGCCAGAGCGAGGCCAGGAGCGGTCGCCACCAGGGCGCACAGCGGAACCAGGAAGTGCCTGCTCCGCTCCGCAGAGAGGCCCACGACCATGATCGCCAGGGCGATCGTTCCAGGCAGGATGCTGAAGGCCAGGAAATTGGGGTAGAGAACGCCGAAGTCGATGAGATGGAAAGGGAACTGGGCGAAGGCCGCAACGAATGGGAGCGTGGCCAGGTAGCTGGAGGCTCGGTGCCCCATGATCCTGCTGGTCAGAAAGAAGACCGAAGCAGGCCACACCAGGCATGCGGTCACCGTGACCAGCGAGGACTGGGCGACGGGAATCGACGCGCCGGTGAGTTGGCACGCAGTGGCCACCACCACGTGCCAGATATCGGGGTAGAACCCTGCCGGCGACTGGGCATTGAGGTTCGAGATGGCCAGCGGTGACGCATTGCCGGTCTCCAGGATGAACCGGATTGCGTTCAGATGGAAGACATTGTCATACGTCTGCGAGATCAGTGAGGGATCGTTGATGATTCCTGTGACCGTGCGAAAGCACACTGCTGCCGCGAGCAGGAAGGAGAGAGACGCCACCACAGCGGTACGCCGGGCATCACCTTTCGCGGGGATCGACGGCAGGGAGAAGACGGATTCGCGTGGCTGCTTGAAGACCACCAGCCTGAGAAGCACGAGCACCGCGGAGACCACCAGAGTGAGCAGGAAGGGTACCCAGACGCTCCACGGTACTTTGACCACGTGTGCAAGGACCGCGGAAATCCCCAGCAGAGTGAAGGACAGAGGGGGCGCCGACGCGCCGAGCATCTGACCGCGAAGTCCAGCGGATCTGCCCATGACCAGACCCGGTAGGAAGACCAAGGCTGTCACGCTCAGCAGAACAGGAATTGCGGGTAACCAAGTGATCAAGGATTCAGGTCTTCCAGAGGATGAATCCCGTACATAGCACGGGCCGAACTCAGGTCATTGTAGCAAGGAGGTCCCTCGTGAGCCGGGACCTCCGCGCTCCTGGAATCGTCCCCGGAGCCGCCGAGGAGGCCGGACCAGGCTCGCAAGGTTCTGCCTCCCCAGGGTTCGCTGGAGTTCTCGATCAGTAACGGTTCAGCTTGGCTGGGATCCTACTTGAGAACGGCGCCGCGAATGCCCGCTGAGAGCGAGGACTCGGGCATGCCGGTGCCGGCGTAGAACCAGAGCGAGCCGTTGCTGTTGATGCCGACGAAGTCCGGACGGCTGTCCCCGGTGAGGTCTCCCGTGGGTGCGAGTGCCTTGTAAGCCGACCAGCCGCTCCGCCCGACCTGCCGGCCCGCTGCGAGGTACGGGGTGGTCCCGGTGCCCTGATAGAACCAGAGGGTTCCGTCCCGGCGCACCGCGTAGAGGTCGGTTCTTCCATCCGCGTCGGCGTCGAACGCCAGAAGCGAGGTGAAGCTCTGCCAGGAGGAGTTGCCGATCTTCTGCGGAGTGGAGAATGAAACATTGCCCGTGCCCGGGTAGAGCCAGAGGGTGCCATCGGGCTTGATGGCGACCAGATCCCAGCTGCCCTTGCCGCTGATGTTGCGGGCGGCGAAGACGGACTGGTAGATGTTCCAGCCGGACCCGATCTGGCGCGGCGTGGCGAAGCGGGGAAGACCGTTGGCGGGTCCGTTGTTCGCGGAGAACCACAGAGTGCCATCGGGGCGGATGGTCATCACGTCGCCACGCCCGGTGCTGGAGAAGTCGCCCAGGAAGGCCGACTTCACAGGGCCGAAGGACGTGCCCAGACGGGTCCCGGTCCCGAGCTGGCCCGTGGAGGTTCCCGCGTAGAGCAGGGCGCTGCCGTTGGCGTAGATGCCCAAGGTGTCGGAGGGGCCGGAGCCGTTGAGATTGAAGCCGCCGGTCACGGATGCGAAGGCGGTCCAGCCGCCGTTGCCGATCTTGCGCGCCGTGGCGTAGCCGCCGGAGTCTCCGGGCACCCCGGGGTAGAACAGGGAACTTCCATCGGCTCGCATGGCCAGCAGATCGGACTGGCCGTCTTGGTTTGCGTCGCCCGTGCCGAGGAGAGCGCTGAACTGGCCCCAGCCGCTGTTGCCGATCCTGACGGGGGCTCCGAAGGCGTTACCCGCGGAGTCGACGGAGCCGAGTCCCGGGAAGAGCGTCAGGGCTCCTGCGGAGTCCGTTGCGATGAGTCCCGGTGCCTTCGTCTTTGTGAAGGAGTTGTTCAGCGCCAGGAGCGGATAGGTGCCCCAGTTCGTTCCGGCGAGCTTCCGCGCCGGCCCGAAGCCCGAGGAGGCGGCGCTGGGAGTCGACAGGCCGGGAAGCAGATAGAGCGCGTTGTCCTGCCCGAGCGCCAGGATGTCCGGCCGCCCGTCACCCGTCAGATCTGAACCGCCGAGAATCCGGCTGTAGGAGGACCATTGGAGTCCCGAGAGACGGATTGCGGCCGCATAGCCTTGGTTTCCCGAGTTGACCGCGCCGGTGCCGGCGTAGAACCAGACGGAACCGTCCGGGCGTACACCCAGCAGGTCCGGGCGGCCGTCGCCGTTGAGATCACCGACGCCGATCAGCTGCTGGTAGATGTTCCAGCCCCGGCCGATGGTGGTCGGGGTCCCGTACCCGCCGGCCCCGTTCCCCGGGAAGAATGCGAGGGTGCCATCCGGCCGGATTCCGAGCAGGTCGGGGCGCCGGTCCCCGTTGAAGTCGCCGATGGCAGTGAAACGTGTGGCGTCTCCGTAGCTGGCGAAGCGGGAGAGGCCCGCGATGTCACCGTTCCACACATTGGAATCCCCGGCGAACGGTCCTTCCTCGCTGTACTGCCACATGCTGTACTGCTGCCAGCTGGCGGGCAGGGTGCCAGGAGTGCTGCTGGGAGAGGGCGGGTACGCCGCGATCCAGAGCGGATAGCTGGAGAAGGCCGTCGAGTTGCCGGTGCAACCGCTCCACCAATCGGTGGTGGTGTAGATGACGGGGTAGCGGCCGGTCAGCTGGCGCATGGTGTTGCCGAAGTCGGAGATCCACTTGACCATGGGTGCGCCGCCGAGGCTGTAGCAGACGTCCCCGGGGTTGAACCCGAGGTTGGTACGTCCCTGGTAGGGGTTGTACTCGATGTCCAGGACCGGTGGGAGGGTCCGGCCGTCCCCGCTCCAGCCGCCCCCGTGCGAGGCGAAGTACCGGGCCTGGTCGGCGCCGGAGGACCAGCTCGGAATGGCGAAGTGGTAGGCGCCGCGCACCATGCCCTGGTTCGCGGAGCCGTTGTACTGCGAGGCGAAGTTCGCGTTCGTGTAGTAGGTGCCCTCACTGGCCTTCACATAAGCGAAGCGGGAGCCGAGGCTCCACTGATTCGCCCAGTCCACCGTGCCCTGCCAGGCACTGACGTCCTGGCCGGGCACCCCGAAGGTCGGCCGCCAGTGCGAAGTGCTGAAGGCAGCGGGGACGCTGCGCGACAGCCCGGTCGCCGAGCCCGAGAGCCCGCTCGTGGGTGAGTCCTCGGCCGTCTTCGGTGCCGTGAGGGCCTCGGGCTTCGGAGCGGGTCCGTCGGCGGGTGGCGCCAGGAGCCGCTTCTTCTCGCCGTTCGTGCGCATGGTTGCGCCCTCGCGACCGACGGCCTGGCGTGCGACGGCGGGGTCGCCGGCGGTCTGGCCGTTGGGCAGCGGTTCGGACGGCGCCGGGGGGAGCTGGGTGGGCTCCGCCGCCGCGGTTGATGGTCCGCTCGGCTCCGGCGTGGGGGCCGCGGCCGCGGTGTAGGCGGCGGAGACGAGCAGCACGGTGGACATCGCAGCCGCTGTCAGGCTCCTGGTCAATGCTCGACGACGGTGGGCGGGGGCTGCGGGCTGGAACCCGTGGTGCATGAGACGTCTCCGTGGGCAGAGGAGGAGGGGGGAAGGCGGGAGTGGGGCGGACTCGCGCAGTGCATCCAGAGTAACAGCGCGCTCTCGGATGAGTCAGGGGTCGTCGAATCGTTATCCACAGGGCGTGAAAAGTGACTTGGCGTGAATCCATATTTTCCATAACATGACAGTCGTATGACATGAATCAACGAAGGGCGGATCGTGGAGACGGTGGAACTCATCGAGTCCGAAGTGCGGGAGCTGGTGCGCCGCCGCGGGATCGATCCGTGGACGGACACGGAGCGGATCAGGGGCTTGATCCTGGAGGCGGTGGCGGACTACGAGGAACGGGCCGCGCGCGGGGCTCTGCCGGCGCTTCGCGACCCGGAGGACACCGTGCGCCGGCTCCTGGACTCAGTGGCGGGTTTCGGTGAGCTGCAGGTGTACTTCGATGATCCGGAAGTGGAGGAGATCTGGCTGAACGGCCCGAGGGAGGTGTTCGTGGCGCGTGGCGGGGAGGCCGAGCGCACTGGCCTGGAGATCCCGCAGGCTCGGGTGGAGGACCTTGTGGAACGCATGCTTAAGACGTCGGGGCGGCGTCTTGATCTCAGTTCACCCTTCGTGGATGCGTCGCTGCCGGACGGCTCGCGTCTCCACGTGGTCATCCCGGACATCACGCGTCGGCACTGGGCTGTCAACATCCGGAAGTTCGTGGTGAAGGCCACTCGCCTGGAACATCTCGTGGAGCTGGGCACCCTGACACGGCCGGCGGCGAGATTCCTCGGAGCCGCCGTGAGCAGCGGGCTCAACATCCTGGTCTCGGGGGCCACTCAGGCCGGGAAGACCTCGGTGCTCAACTGTCTGACATCGGCCATCGGTTCGCGGGAGCGGGTCATCACCGTGGAGGAGGTCTTCGAGCTGCAATGCCCGCTTCCGGACGTGGTGGGGCTGCAATGCCGGCAGCCGAACCTGGAAGGGGAAGGTGAGATCCCCTTGCGCCGGCTGGTCAAGGAAGCGCTGCGAATGCGGCCGGATCGCTTGATCGTGGGGGAGGTCCGTGCGGCGGAGAGCCTTGACATGCTGATCGCGATGAATTCCGGCGTGGGCTCGATGGCCAGCGTCCACGCCAATTCCGCGAGGGATGCCGTGACCAAGATCTGCACTCTGCCCTTGCTCGCCGGAGGCAACATCAGCAGCGACTTCGTCGTTCCCACGGTGGCATCCTGCCTCGATCTCGTGGTCCATTGTCAGCGATTGCCGGGTGGGCGCCGGATCGTTTCAGAGATCGTGGCGCTCGGCCGCAGGGTCGAGAACAACGTCGTCGAGTCCAGCGTGATCTTCGCACTCAAGGACGGAGCACTGGAACCCACCGGCCAGTTCCCTCCGGATGAGAAGTTCGCCAGGGCCGGGTACAGGCTGCATTCTCTGGTGGGGGTCTCCTGATGTCGGCGGCACTGGGACTGGCGCTCGGTCTGGGGCTGCTGCTGATCTGGTGGTCGTGCTGGCCTCGGTGCGAGGGAAGCACCGTGGCTGCTCGCCCCTCCCGCGTGGCCAGAGCCCTCCAGGCAGCCGGAGTGGAGCGGGTGTCCGTCACCGGTCTGGTGGGTTCCGCGCTGGTTCTGGCGCTGGTGACGGGGTTGTTGCTCGTGATCATCACCCGATCGATGCCGATCGCCTTGTGCTTCGCCATCTTCGCCGCTTGGCTGCCCTGGTCGGTGGTGACGTGGCGGGCACGACGACGCGTGGCGGCCATGCGCAGGGCCTGGCCGGACGCGGTGGACCATCTGCGGTCGGCAATCCGGGCCGGCCTTTCTCTCCCGGAGGGCTTGATGCAATTGGCAGTCAAGGGACCCGAGGATCTGCGACCGTTTTTCGAGGAGTTCGCATCGGACTACCGCTCCGGTGGAAGCTTCGACCAGTCGCTCACGCGGCTGAAGGACAGGCTGTCGGACCCTGTCGCGGACCGGATCATCGAAGCCCTGAAACTGACACGGGAGGTGGGTGGGGCCGATCTTGGTGTGCTTCTTTCGACTCTGGCGGATTTTCTCCGGGAGGACGCACGCACGCGAAGTGAGCTCGAAGCGAGACAGTCGTGGACCGTCAATGGCGCACGGCTGGCAGTGGCGGCACCGTGGCTGGTACTGCTCCTCATGTCGAGCCGGCACGAGGCGATCAGTGCTTACAGCACGGTTCAAGGCGTGGGCGTTCTCGGGGGAGGATTCGTGGTGTCCCTGGTCTGTTATCGGGTCATGCAGCGGATCGGCGCCTTGCCCGCGGATGAACGGGTCCTCGGATGAGTCCATCGCTGCTCCTCGCTGCATTGTGCGGCGCCGCGCTCGGAAGCGGCCTGTGGCTTGCCGTGGTGCGACTTCCGTTCATGAGGGAGGTGACGCTCACCGAACGCGTCGCTCCGCAGTTGCGCTCGCAGGACACCAGCTCCCGCCTGCTCACGACCGCGGCGCAGCCTCTCACGCCCTTCGGTCCGCTGGAGCGGATCCTGGCACCAGCATTGCGCGACGTCGTCAGGTGGCTCGGACGGTTCCGCTGGGGCAACTCGGCCCTTCAGGACCGTTTGATACGGGCAGGAAGCGTCATGGCCCCGCTGGACTTCAGGGCCGGGCAGCTTCTCCTGGGCGGTGCCGCCTTCACCGCCGTCCTGCTGGTCAGCCTGCTGGGGATGTTCTCCGGGCGAGTCGCCCCGGTCCAGGCGGTGCTGGCCGCCCTGAGCGCCGCGGCTCTCGTCTCCCTCGGGCAGGAACAATGGCTGAATCAGCGGATCAGATCCCGTGAGGCGAAGATCCTCCGGGAGTTTCCCGGGCTGGCCGAGATGATGGCGTTGGCTGTCGGTGCCGGGATGAATGCCCGTGGCGCCGTCGAGCGTGTCGCCGCCATCACCCAGGGGGAACTGGCTGCGGAATTCGCCCGGACAGTGGCGGACGCCAGAGCGGGGACACCCTTCCTGGACGCGTTGAGAGGCCTCGCCCACCGGGTTCGGCTCGTCCCGGTGGAGCGCTTCGTGGAGGGCCTGATCGTGGCCATGGAGCGTGGAACTCCACTGGGGGATGTCCTTCGGGCCCAGGCCCAGGATGTCCGTGACACCGGCAAGCGGGAGCTCATGGAGTCGGCTGGCCGGAAGGAGATTCTCATGATGGTTCCGGTGGTTTTCGGTGTCCTGCCGCTGACCGTCCTCTTCGCTGTTTTCCCCGGCCTCGCGGCCATCACGCTGATGCTGTAGAGCGGCGGTTCCATCGGGACCATGCGTTCTGAGTGGGACGATCTTGCAGCCCTGACCCAAATCCAGCCCTGACCGAAATTCACTCCCGACCTGAATTCAACCCTGACCGAAAGGCGATGTGATGATCCATCACCAGATCCGACCCGCCACTCCCGGACGGCCGGCGCACCGTGCGACGCCGGGACACACTGTGCCGCCCACACGAGTCGTCGCTCCGGCTGGCCTCGCCCCGGTACCCCGTCGCCGGCCGTTCCCGTCCGTCGACTTCCGGGTGCCTGCGGCATGGAGGTCCGGCCGTGCCTCCGCGCTGACCTTCCTGCTGTTCGCCTTCGGCACGACGCTCAGCCTCCGGCTGAAGGGGGAGCGGGATGAGAGGAACAGCCATCCGGAGCGAGGAGACGTCCCCGGCTGGGTCATGGTGACCTTGATGACGGCCGCACTGGTTGCCTTGCTCCTGGCGGTGGCGGGTCCCGCGTTGGAGGGCCTGTTCCGGCAGGCCATCGACACGGTCACCCGGAAGTAGGTGCCGGGGTGGCCCGCCGAGCCTCCGCCGGACCCCGGTCAGAACAGCGGTCGATCCTGAACCGCACCCGGGGTCTGGGTACGGCCTGGGCCGACCGGGCACGCCTTGCCGGCTGGGAATCCCGTGCGGATCAGGAGCGTGGTTCCGCCGTGGTGGACTTCGTTCTGGTGTCGGGGCTGCTGACCTTGCTGTTCCTGGGCGTGCTGCAGCTGACACTGATCCTCCACGTCCGCAATTCGCTGATCGACGCCGCGTCATCGGGTGCGCGGTACGGGGCGCTCGCGGACCGGGTTCCTCGCGATGCGGTGGGCCGCGCACGCGAATTGATCTCGGACGCTGTCGGGGCCGGCTTCGCGCAGGATGTCACGGTGGAGGAAACCCGGGAAGGAGAGGTCCGGCTGATCACGGTCACCATTCGTGCGCCGTTCCCGGTCATCGGGCTTCTCGGCCCGGACAGGACTTTGGAAGTGAGTGGTCATGCTGAACGCGTCGGGTGAGAGCCTGAGACCCGGAACCTGCGGGCATCGCGTCCCACAGAAAAATGGGTCACCCGGCCTGCGCTGGTCCCACTGTCGCTGTGCGGCGACGCCCCGCTTCCATCGAACCGAATCCGGAGCTGTCGGTCCCCACCTGTGCCGTTCACGGGCTCCTCGCATCGACGGCCCCCGGACCAATCGTGAGTCGGGGAGCGCCACCGTTGAATTCGTCTTCCTCTCCCTCCTGGTGCTCATCCCGGTCCTGTACTTCGTCCTCACGGTCACTCGTATTCAGGCGGCCGGATTCGCCGTGACCGGTGCTGCCGACCAAGCGGCCCGGCTGGCCGTCCAGTCCACCGACGAAGGGAGCAGAAGGCAGGAGATGGATCGCGCCGTCGAACTCGCCCTGGCCGATCAGGATCTGCCCGCCGGTGCCGCGCAGTTGACCGTCACCTGTGAACCCACCGACTGCCGGACGCCCGGTACGGCGGTGACGGTGGAAGTGGCCGTCGACGTCCAGCTGCCGTTCACTCCTCCAGGGTTCGGCCTGGACGTCGCTCATGTCCGCGCGAGTGGTACGCAGATCGTGGGGCGATACAGATGAGCTCATCGGAGGCTGTCCTGCGACCCGCATTAAGCAAGACGCGGCGTCCGGGTGAACCGGACTCCTCGCGCGAACGGGGGAGCATCAACATCCTCACCCTCGGTTACGTGCTGATCGCCTTGCTTGCCGCCGTGGTCCTGCTGGATGTCTCCGCCGTGTACCTGGAACACAAGAAACTGTTGTCCTTGGCCGATGGGGCAGCGTCCGCGGCCGCGGATTCGTTCGACATCACCAGCATCGCCGGGGAGGGGCCCGGACGCGCTGCGGTGCGACTGGACGACGATCGGGTCCGCGCGGCGGGGGCGGCGTATCTGCACCGCAGTCCGGCCTCGGCCGCCATCGATGGCATGGTGCTGCTCGACGCGACGGGGAGCCCGGATGGCCGGAGTGCCACGGTCCGGCTCCGGGCGGTGGCGCACCCTCCGCTCCTCGGGGTGTTCGTGCCGGATGGCATCGTGATCGAATCGGAATCGACGGCGCGTGCCCGCCTGATGCGCTAAACAGGAGGCCGGAAGGCAGGGACTCTGAGAACATCCCTGGTTACACGCTCGCGCCGGCCCCGATTTCGTCGATGACGAATCATCAGAAAGCGGGGGCGAGCCACCAGGTGGTTCCTCTCTCGTGCAGCGCCGGGCCGGAGCGTGCCTCGGGCCGCCAGCAATCCGCGCTCGCACCTCCGCTGGTTGCCAAAGCAAGGGCGCGTTGGTCTACTGGGGCCATGCTGCCGAACGAAATGCCATGCCTCCAGCATGGGCCCGTGGTGCTGCGGGCTTTTGAGAGCAGCGACGCGGCGCTGGTGCAGTCCGTTGCCACCGATGATCTGATTCCCCTGATCACCACGGTCCCGGCCAGTGGGACGCACGAGGACGCTCTGGCATTCATTGCCCGGCAGCGTCACCGTCTGGTTGCCGGCACGGGATATTCGTTCGCCATCGCCGACGCTTCTTCGGGAGACGCTGTAGGTCAGATCGGATTATGGACCCGGGACATCACCCAGGGTCGGGCGACGACAGGGTACTGGGTGGCTCCCGCCCATCGGCGTCGGGGGTATGTCACCGCGGCCTTGCAGGCTTTGACCACCTGGGCCCTCCCGCTGGACGAGGTGGAGCGGGTGCAGCTGTACGTCGAACCCTGGAACCGAGGATCGTGGCAGGCTGCTGAACGCTGCGGGTTCCAGCGCGAGGGATTGCTGCGCTCGTGGCAGCGCGTAGGCGAAGTCCGGAAAGACATGTATGTGTACAGCCTGGTCAAGGACTCCGCCCCGGAAGCAAGGTGACCGGAGGGGTACCCGCATGCCAGACCGGCGATCGCCGCGCATGCCGTAGTCTTGGAAGACCATGGCTGAGATTGATTTTCCTGCAGAGATCCGTGCACTGAGGGCTACCTACGACTCCATCGCACAAGTGTCAGACGTCGATTCCCTGCGCCGGGACATCGCCGAACTCAGCGAGAAGGCCGGCGTCCCTGATCTCTGGGACGACCCCGCCGCCGCTCAGGTGGTGACCTCTCAGCTGTCCCACCGGCAGTCCGAACTGGAGCGCCTCACCACCCTGTCCAGCCGCATCGAGGACCTCGAAGTCCTGGTGGAGCTCGGACAGGAAGCCGGTGATGAGGATTCCATGGCCGAGGCGGCCACGGAACTGACCTCCATCCGTTCCGCTCTGGAACAGCTCGAAGTCGTCACACTCCTCTCGGGCGAGTACGACGAGCGCGAAGCCGTGGTCACCATCCGTGCCGGCGCCGGCGGTGTGGACGCCGCCGACTTCGCCGAGATGCTCATGCGCATGTACCTTCGCTGGGCTGAGCGGCACGGCCACTCCACCAAGGTGATGGACACCTCCTACGCCGAAGAAGCCGGGCTGAAGTCCGTCACCTTCGAAGTCAACGCCCCGTACGCCTACGGAACCCTCAGCGTGGAGGCCGGAACGCACCGCCTGGTGCGCATCAGTCCGTTCGACAACCAGGGGCGCCGCCAGACGTCGTTCGCCGCCGTCGAGGTCATCCCGCTGATCGAACAGACCGACTCCGTCGAGATCCCGGACAACGAGATCCGCGTGGACGTCTTCCGCTCCTCCGGCCCCGGCGGCCAGTCGGTCAACACGACCGACTCCGCGGTCCGCTTGACCCACATCCCCTCCGGGATCGTCGTGTCCATGCAGAACGAGAAGTCCCAGATCCAGAACCGTGCGGCCGCCATGCGCGTCCTCCAGTCCCGCCTCCTCCTGCTGAAGAAGGAGCAGGAAGACGCGGAGAAGAAGGCTCTGGCGGGAGACATCAAGGCCTCCTGGGGTGACCAGATGCGGTCCTACGTCCTGAACCCGTACCAGATGGTCAAGGACCTCCGGACCAACCACGAGGTCGGCAACACGAGCGCGGTCCTCGACGGCGACATCGACGATTTCATCGACGCCGGCATCCGCTGGCGGGCCGACAGCCGCAAGGCCGAGGCCTGATCGGGACCGGAGAAATTCTCCGGCACCGCGTGCCGAAGACGCCGGCCCGGGCAGGGAAAGCCGTGCAAGGCTTTGGACGACACGCCGCCCAAATGGGAAGGCGTTCCCGGAACACGAACATAAACTCGAGGAGCCGGTGCCATCACTTCCCCCAACACTAGGCCCAGGCCCCGGCCGCTGGAGCGGTTCCGTCGCGCCTGCCGACCGGGCTGTGTGAAGCCATGATTCGATTCGAAAATGTCACCAAAATCCACGACCCCAAGGCCAGACCCGCGCTCGACTCGGTGAGCGTGGAGATCGAGGGCGGCGAATTCGTCTTCCTCGTGGGAGCTTCCGGGTCCGGCAAGTCGACCTTCCTCAAGATGATCTATCGCGAGGACGTGGCCACCACGGGGTCCGTCTACGTCGCGGGGCACAACGTGTCCACCCTCTCCAGCTGGCGTGTTCCCAAGCTGCGCCGCAAGATCGGCGTGGTGTTCCAGGACTTCCGCATCCTCCCGCAGAAGAACGTCTACCAGAACGTGGCGTTCGCCATGCAGGTGATCGGCGCCAGCCGGGCCCGCACCAAGGAGCGCGTGACCGACGTGCTCGCGATGGTGGGCCTTGAAGGCATGGAGAAGCGCATGCAGCACGAGCTCTCCGGTGGAGAGCAGCAGCGCGTGGCGATCGCGCGCGCCGTCGTCAACCAGCCGGACATCCTGCTGGCCGACGAGCCCACCGGTAACCTCGACCCCACCACGAGCGTGGAGATCACCGAGGTGCTGAAGAAGATCAATGCCAACGGGACCACCGTGGTCATGGCCACCCACGATGACGACATCGTGGATCAGCTGCGCCGCCGTGTCATCGAACTCACCAAGGGCAAGGTGGTCCGTGACGAGGCCAAGGCCACGTACACGTCCTTGATCCCCAAGGTGAAGGCGTCCGCCGGCACGCCGGCTGCCACCACGGCACCCACGAACGCCACGGCAGGGGAGGAGCACGCGTGAGGCCCATGTTCATCCTCGGGGAGATCGTCAATGGTCTCCGCCGGAACCTCTCCATGTTCATCTCGGTGGTCCTGGTGACCTTCGTGTCGCTCACCTTCGTGGGCGCCGCCGGCATGCTCCAGATGCAGATCAACCAGATGAAGGGCTACTGGTACGACAAGGTCCAGGTGGCGATCTTCCTCTGCAGCCCCGGATCCACCACCGCCAACTGCTCCTCCGGTCCCGTGACCAAGGAACAGCAGGACAATCTGCGCAAGACCCTGGACTCGGACTCGATCCGGCAGTACGTCAACGACTTCCAGTTCGAGTCGCAGGACGAGGCGTACAAGCACTTCAAGGAGCAGTTCGCCAACTCGCCGATCGTCGACTCCGTGACGCCGGACCAGTTGCCCTCCTCTTTCCGGGTCAACCTGAAGGATCCGGAGAAGTACAAGGTCATCTCCGAGACCTTCTCCGCCCAGCCCGGTGTGGAGAGCGTGATCGACCAGCGTCAGATCCTGGAGAAGCTCTTCTCCGCCATGAACACCGCGTCGTTCGTGGCCATCGGCATCGCGGCGATCATGATCATCTGTGCGGCGTTGCTGATCGCCACCACCATCAGACTTTCGGCCTTCATGCGACGCAAGGAGACGGCCATCATGCGACTGGTGGGCGCGTCGAAGGCCGTGATCCAATTGCCCTTCATCCTCGAGGGCGTGATCGCGGCCGTGGTCGGAGCGCTGCTCGCCTCCGGGGCGATCTGGGGGATCTCCCACTTCTTCCTGACCGGCTACCTCGCCGAGCAGTACAAACAGACCGCCTTCATCTCGGACGCGCAGACGCTCTGGCTGGTCCCCGGCCTGATCATCCTGGGCGCCGTGATCGCGGGCGTCTCATCCCTGTTCACCCTCCGCAAGCCGCTCAACGCCTGAGCGTGGGCCCATGGAAAGGAACGCCATGAACGTTGCAGGATCGACTCGGAGGGCCCTCGCGAAAGCTGCGCGCCTCCGTTTCCCGTACGACGGCGCCCAGTGCCGGAAGGTCGGGCGGCGCACCGTGGGTGCGTCCGCCGTCGTCGTCCTCCTGCTCGGTCTCGGCCTGACGCCGGGCCATGCGGACAATCTGGACGACCAACAGCAGGCGCTGCAGGACCGCGCGAACCAGGTGCAGTCCTCGCTGGAGTTCCTGGACGGCAAGATCGCCAAGTCCGCCGCCGATCTGACCCTGTACCAGGGCCGGTTGCCGGGCGCCCAGAAGGCTCTTGCCGACGCGCAGGGCCGGGTCGCGGCCGCCGCGTCCGAGGCGCAGTCCCTAGCGGTCCGGGTGGACGCAGCCCAGCAGAGCAAGGCCAAGCTGGCGCAGGAGATGACCCAGGACAAGGCGAAGTCCGGTGAGACCAAGAAGCTGATCGGACAGATCGCGACTCAGGCGTACAAGTCCGGCGGTGTGCCCAATGACCTCACCCTCTTCTTCGGCGCGACCGACACGGAGAAGCTGGTCAGCGGAATGGACCTGGCCAACCAGGCGCTGCGCACTCAGAACGCCGCGATGGAGAAGCTCAATCAGCAGAGCGCCGTCAACGTCAACCAGTCGGCCCGGCTCGCCGCCGTCGAGCAGGAGATCGCCGACCTCAAGGCCCAGGCGGATGCCGCCCTGGCCCGCGAGCAGTCCGCCCGCGACGAGGCCGCGCGCCAGAAGGCACAGGTGGACAAGCTCGTGGCGGATACCACGAGGCTGAACAAGGAACTCGAGTCGTCCAAGCCGGCGATCCAGGCTCAGCTGGCCAAGGTCAACCAGGCCCAGGATCAGGTGGCCTCCCAGATCAAGGCCCGCGACGAGCGGCTGCGTCAGGAATGGCTGGCCGAGCAGCGCCGCAAGGCGGAGGCCGCCGCCGCTGCGGCCGCCGCTGAAGCCGCGCGTCAGGGTCAGGCTCAGCCTCCCGCGCAGCAGCCGTACGTGCCGCCGGCACCCGGACCGGTCTCGTCCTTCGGGATCCGGGCTCCGTTCGACGGCAACCCGCCCATCACCTCGGGCTGGGGCTGGCGCGCGGTTCCCCCGGGCACCATCGACTTCTGGGGCACCGGTGGGTACATGCACACGGGCGTCGACTTCGGCGTCGGCTGTGGAACCCCCGTCCACGCCGCGGCGTCCGGCACCGTGACCCTGGCAGGCTGGATCACCACCGGTGGCGGCTGGACCGTGCAGGTGTCTCACGGCGTCGTGCAGGGCAACGCGCTGACCACCGTGAACTACCACAACAGCTCTGTGGTGGTGTCCGCGGGACAGCATGTCGAGCAGGGTCAGGTCATCGCCTACTCGGGCAGTTCCGGCAACTCGACCGGATGCCACGCTCACTTCGAGACGTGGGTCAACGGCTCCCCGGTGGATCCGATGACCATGCTCTAGAGCATCCTGCGGAAGGCCCGTTCCCGGCTGGGGACGGGCCTTCCGTGTTCTCCGGCGTTCTTCCTGAGCGGACAATGCACGGGAGCGCACGACGCATGGGTAGACTGGAAGGACTGTTTTCAGACCGAAGGAGTCCGCCGTGCCGAAGGAAAGTGGCCGGAAAGTCGTGGCCACGAACCGCAAGGCGCGCCACGACTACGAAGTGCTGGACACCTATGAGGCGGGGATCGCGCTCATGGGGACCGAAGTGAAGTCGCTCCGCGAGGGGCACGCCAACATGGGCGATGCGTTCTGCACGTTCTACAACGACGAGCTCTGGATGGAGCAGGTCAACATCCCCGAGTACAGCCAGGGGAGCTGGACCAACCACTCCTCGCGCCGTCGCCGGAAGCTGCTGCTGCATCGTGCCGAACTCATCAAGATCTCGCACAAGATCCGCGAGAGCGGTTTCACGATCGTGCCGCTGCAGCTGTACTTCGTCGATGGCCGCGCCAAGGTCGAGATCGGCGTGGCGCGCGGTAAGAAGGAGTACGACAAGCGCCAGAGCCTGCGCGAGGCCCAGGACAAGCGCGAGGCGCAGCGCGTGCTGCGAGCACGCAACAAGCGCTAGCCGCCCTCGCCCGGGGACACTTCCGGGCTTGGCATCGTGCGCCAGTGGAGGTATGCTGGAGAGTCCTGTTGGGGAGACCTGGCAGGGATTGGTAAATGAACATGGGGATGATCGGTTTCGACGATGTCTGTCGACGCAGGTGAAGCGGGCCGAGGATGCAGGCTTATCTCGTAAACGATGTCTGCAAACCAATAAGTGCCGAATCTAAGCGCACTGACTTCGCTCTTGCTGCCTAAGCAGTAAGACAGTCCGTCAGCCCACGGTTGCTATCGCCGTGGAATCTGGCGTCGTCTAGATAGCCACTGCCAGGAGCCTTCGTCATCGGGGCTTCTGGGACGTTAAGATGACTGGGCCCGGATCAGCCAGCTGTTTGCAGCATGGCTGGGGCCGAGAAATTCCGACGCAAACTGCGCCCGGAGAAGCCCTGCAGAAGCAACATCGGACGCGGGTTCGATTCCCGCCATCTCCACTGTTGAAAGGCCCTGGATCTCACGATCCAGGGCCTTTCGCTGTCTTCAGGGTGGTTCTTCAGGGTGGTCGCTCGGAGAGCCGGGGTCAGGCCACGAGCGCGTAGGCGCCCCAGACCAGCAGTCCGGCAGGGATCCCTGCGAGCACCTGGGCCACCGTGTGGTCGCCGAGCCGGACCCGCGACCAGCCGACGGCGACCGGAATGGCGAGCAGTGGGATGCCCCACGGTCCCAGCGCGGTGACCAAGGCGGCGGTGGTGAAGACGACCACGGCGGTGTGCACGCGGAGTTTCCAGAACGCATTGACGGCTCCCACCACGATCATCCCCAGCGCCACGCTCAGCAATCCGAGAACGGCGGACCATGGTGCGTGCAGCAGGAGCAGGACGGCCCAGCCGATTGCTGCGGATCCGAGGGACGCGATCAGCACGGGCAGGCGCTGCCGTCGGTCGCCGACGTGGTGGTCGCTGAGCCGTCCCTTCCGGGCGATCAGGGGAGGCTCCCACTCACCGCCGCGGCTTGGCCTTCTTCGGCGTCGGCTTCTTGGGCAGCGTCGGCGGGTCGAACCGTCCATGGTCGTAGAGGCCGTACACCGCTTGCATGTACCGGGCCCACTGCGGTCCGGCGATGTCCGCGCCGTCGACGGCGGGATAGGTCCTGCCGTTGAGGGTCACGTTGACGCCCGGCCGCGATTCGCTCGCGTTGAACGGATCGCCGAAGAACGACGCCGTGGAGAGACCCTTGGTGTATCCGACGATCCAGGTCTGGTTGTTGTACTGATTGGTGCCGGTCTTGGCCGCAACCGGTGCGGTGACCTTGTCTGGGATCAGGAGCCCGGAGCCCTTGGAGATGACGTCCTGGAGGACGTTCGTGGCGCGTTTGGCCACCTCGGGCGTGATGGCCCCCGCCTTGCAGGATGGGCTCTGGCCGCCGAGCCGGCGGCCCTTCCCGTCGTCCACACGGGTGATGGTGATGGGCGTGCAGTAGGTGCCGTTGCTCGCGAAGGTGGCGAAGGCGTTCGCCATGGTCAGCGGAGCCACATTGGCGCCGCCCAGGAGGTTGCCCAGTGTGTTGAGCTGGAGCTTCTGGCCCTTGCCGGCGCCGTCGTGCATGCCGAGGGCGTCGGCCGCGCGCTGGATGTCGCAGAAGTCGTTCAGGCCGGCGGCGGAGGCGAAGGTCGCCGTGTTGATCGAGTAGTAGATGCCCATCCGGACGGTCATGGGCCGGTAGAAGCCGGGCGTGTCATTCTGCAGATCCGTCGCCGCGCCCTGACCGACCTGCCGGGAGTCATAGGCGCCCGCGACAGGCCCGCAGGTACTCTTCCACGGGAAGTTCAGCGGATAGACGCGACGCGCGGCGTCGACGGTCTGATCCGGCGACTTGCCCTCGCCCAGCCAGGCCGCGAGCGTCACCGGTTTCATGGTGGAGCCGGGCTGCATGCCGCCGACGCCGCCGAGAGCCTGGCCGGCGTCGTCCGTCTTGTCCACATTGAAGTTGTACGCCGTGACGAATCCGGAGCCCTGCTTCGCGAGCATCCGGGAGTTCTGCGCCATGGAGACCACCTTGCCGGTACCCGGCTGGATCGTGACCAATGACGCGCCCCACTTATCCGGGTTGGCCCCGGTGGTCGCGTCCACCTGGCGCTGTGCCGGTCCCTGCAGGCGGGGGTCGAGCGTGGTGCGGATGGTGAGCCCGCCGCGTTGCAGCAGCTTGAGCCGCTCGTCCGGCGTCGCGCCGTAGGCGGGGTCGTTCAGGAACTGGTGCAGCACATAGTCGCAGAAGTAGGGCGCCTGTGCGGCGTAGGCGCAGCCTTGCCGCGGCTGCTTCAAGCTGAGCTTGAGCGGTGTCTTCACGGCGGCGTCGTGCTTCTTCACCGTGATGTAACCGTGCTTGAGCATCGCGTCCAGCACCAGGTTGCGGCGCTCGACGGCGCGGTCCGGGTGGGCGACGGGGTCGTAGTATCCGGGGCCGTTCACGAGCCCCGCCAGCAGGGCGGCCTGCGGCAGGCTGAGCTTTGCGGCATCGACCGAGAAGAAGTACTGGCTGGCGGCCTGGACGCCGTACGCGTTGCCGTTGAAGGCGACGATGTTGAGGTAGCCCTGGAGGATCTGGTCCTTGCTCAGACGCTTCTCCAGCCCGAGGGCGAGCTTCATCTCCCGGAGTTTGTCCCCGGTGGTCTTCTGACCGTTGAGAACCACGTCGGAGGCGTCGCCCCGCGCCGTGCGATTGTCATTGAGGACGTTGGTCACATACTGCTGGGTCAGCGTGGACGCGCCCTGCCGGCCGCCGGAGGCGTTGCTGACCAGGGCCCGCATGATGCCCATCGGATCGATGCCACCGTGTTCGTAGTAGCGGTAGTCCTCGATGGCCACGAGCGCATTGCGCATGTCCGGGGCGACCTGCTTGAGCGTCACGTCCGACCGGTTCTCGCTGAAGACGGTGGCGATCTGTGATCCATCGGCGGCCAGGATCTTGCTCACCTGCCCGGGAGGATTGATGGTGAGCTCCTCCGGCAGACTGTCGAAGAACTGCACCGAGCCCTTGGTTGCCGCGTCCGTCGCGGCGACCATGGGCGCCAGGAACCCGACCAGGAGCGCGCCGATCACGGCGCTCACGGTGACGAAGGCCAGGAGTCTTCCACCCACTGCGGCCACGGACTTCAGGACATTTCTCGCAGGGCTCATCCCCTCGAGCCTAACGGAAGTGCCTGGACGGCCGCTCAGAAGACAGCCTCGGTCAGCGGTAGAAGCCCTCCCGCAGGCGGACGCCGTGCTCCAGCCAGGCCTTCATCGCGGCGAGCATGCCGGTCCATCCCATGCAGTTGCCGAACGCCGCGGTGGCTCCGGCTTCCGTGGGTTTCCAGGCCCGTTCACGGACCACCACCTTGGTCCGTGAACCCTTGTCCGCGGGGGAGAAGACGAGGTCGACCACCGTGCCCTCCTCGTCCACCGAGGACCCGGGCGCGGAACCCCGGCGCAGTGAGATCGACTCCTGGGGGACGGCCTGCAGTACCGTGACGGGGAACGCCCCCGGGAAGTCCGCGAAATCCCACTGCACGGCGGCACCGGTCTCCAGGCGTCCGACCGCGCCACCGGTGGTGAAGTACTCGCTCAGGACAGCGGGATCCGCCACCGCCTTGTAGACCTCCGCGACGGGGCGGGCGATGAATCCGAACACCTCGAAGCCGAGTTCCGTCACCGGGGCGTCTTGGGCGCCGCGGCTGCCTTCGTTGCTGTGGTCATCCTCCATGACTGCTCCTTTCCGTTGAATCCGTTGAACGTTCGGAAGTCTGTGGCCAGGGACGTGCCCCGCGGTCGTGTCCGCGTGGCGCCCGCTCAGTGCCCGTCCCGTCGTCGTTCCGCAGGCCGGCGCCGCACGGTGATCGACTTGAGATGATCCGGCCGGGCCGGGTCGAACCAGACGTCCACCAGCTCGCCGGTGACCACGGGATCGTCCGCGGTGATCATGGCCGGGCGGCGGATGAACCGGCGCGTTCCGTTGAGGTCCTCGAACGCGTAGGTGACGGAGGTCAGAATGCGGTTGGACTCGTGGAACCGTTCGTAGCCCTGGTTGGTGACCACGCCCGTGGTCAGCCGCCCGGTCGTCATGATCTCCTCCTCGCGATGCCGGCCGGCCGCGCGGGCGCCCCACGAGACCATGGACAGGATTCCGAACGCCACGGCGATCCCGGCCAGCCACCAGGTGCCGGCCAGCATGCGCGGTTCCTGGAACCAGGCCGGGGCAGGAGCGACGACCATGGTCCCCGAAGCGGCGGAGGCGCACATGAGGGCCACGGCCGTGCCGAAACCGGGGAGCCGGGGGTTGCGCACGGAACGTGCGACCCAGCTGTTCAGTCCGATGATCGTGGCTCCGGCTGCCACGGTGAGCGCCGCGATCCTGATGATCCACTGGCCGGCGTCGGTGTCGTCGCTCTCGGAGTCGAGCACGGTCGCGAACGCCGTGATGCTGTACGCGGTCACGAAGGAACCCAGGAGCAGCAGGATGGCGGGCGGCCGGAGATCCCGTGCCTGCGGGGTCCTGGCGGCTCTGGCCCGGGCGGCCGCGTCCGGATCGATGATGCTCATGCAAGGATGCAAACACGATGCCCCGGGATCCGCAACGGCCCAGGGCACGGCGGGGGAGCCGTCAGGAGAGGGTGCAGCCTTCATGCGGCGAGTCGTCCGCCACCCAGAGTGCGTGCAGCGCCTGCTCGCCCAGCTCGGCCGTGTGAGCGGCCTGCCCGCCGGCAGGAGCCACGTGAACCTGCAGTGCGCCGCTGAAGGGCTTGCGTTCGCCGACCTCGACGACGGCGTCCACGTCCACGCCCTCGCGGCTGAGATAGCGCAGGAGCTCCGGGTCGTCGTCGCTGATGCGGGTGATGTGCCCGTGGTGCCCCTCATCCAGCTCGGAGAGCAGCCGGGCGTCGGGGAGTGCGACGGTGCCGTCGGCAGTGGGGATGGGGTCGCCGTGCGGGTCGCGGCCGGGGTGGCCCAGCTTTTCCGCCAGGCGTTCCACGAACGTCTCGGAGACGGCGTGCTCCAGCAACTCCGCCTCGTCATGGACCTCGTCCCACGCATAGCCGAGTTCCCGGACCAGGAACGTCTCGATCAGGCGGTGCCTCCGGACGACCGCCAGTGCGAGGGTACGGCCCTCGACGGTCAGCGTCACGGCGCCGTACGGCTTGTGGTCCACCAGGCCGAGGTCCTTCAGCTTGCGGACCATTTCGGACACCGAGGAGTTGGCGACGCCGAGCCGCTGTGCCAGCTGGGTACTGCTGATGGGCTTGTCCTGCCACTCGGTGAACGAGTAGATGACCTTGACGTAGTCCTCGATGGAGGAGGAGGCGACGGCAGACTTCACGGCCTCAGTTTAGTCGAGCCAGGGGAGACCGCCCGGTGAACGTGCTCCGGCCGGCGTCGTCAGCCTTAGGGGACGAAGGTGAGCCAGATGAGCACGCCGTTGAGGACGATCACCAGGAGTGCGCTCACGGCCGCCGCGACCTGGAGTGCGGGATGGTCGGCGTGACGGCCCATGACGCGGCGGTCCCGGCTGAGCAGGAACAGCGGAATCAGCGCGAAGGGGATCCCGAAGCTCAACGCGACCTGGCTCAGGACCAAGACCTGCGTGGGGTCCATGCCCACGGCCAGGATGATCACCGCGGGGATGAGAGTGAGGACCCGGCGCAGCATGAGCGGGATCTGCACTTTGAGCAGGCCGCCCATGATGGTGGCTCCGGCGTAGGATCCCACGGCGGTGGAGGCGAGGCCGGAGGCGAGCAGCCCGATGGCGAACACCGCACCCACCACGGGGCCGAGCGTCGTCGTGATGGCCGCGTGGGCGCCCTCGATGCTGTCCGTGCCGTCCCGGCCGCTGAGGGCCGAGGCGGCCAGCAGCAGCATGCCGATATTGACCGCGCCCGCGATGGCCAGGGCCGAGACGACGTCCCAACGGGTGGCGCGGATCAGGCGGTTCAGGGTCCGCTCGTCCGGTTCGGAGCCTCCCGTGGGCCGGTGCCGGTCGCGGGACAGGGCGGAGTGCACGTAGATGGCGTGTGGCATGACCGTGGCGCCCAGCATGCTGGCCGCCAGCATCACGGATTCGGTCCCCTGGAACCGCGGCACCAGACCGCCGAGGACTCCACCGGCGCTGGGCGGACTGACGATGAGACCGCAGAGGAACCCCACCGTGATCACGGCGAGCAGGACGATGATGGCGTTCTCGAAGCTGCGCTGACGCCTCCGGTTCTGCATGGTGAGCAGGACCATCGACGCCGCGCCGATGATGATGCCGCCCAGGGGGAGGGGGATGCCGAACAGCAGATTGAGAGCGATCGCGCCTCCCACCACCTCAGCCAGGTCGGTGGCGACGGCGACCGTTTCGGCCTGGAGCCAGAAGAGCCGGCGGCCCCAGGTGGGGAAACGCTGCCCGAGCAGTTCGGGGAGGGAATGCCCCGTGACCAGCCCGAGCTTGGCGGACTGGTACTGGACCATGACGGCCATGACGTTGGCGGCGACCAGCACCCAGACCAGCAGGTAGCCGAACTGAGCTCCTGCGGTGAGGTTGGCGGCGACGTTGCCCGGGTCGACATAGGCGATGGCCGCGACGAAGGCGGGGCCGAGGAGCAGGACTCCCGCGCCGCGGCGCGGGGTGACGGCTCGCGGGGTCAGTTCCGTCGTCATCTCAATCTCCTTAGGTAACCCGAATTTCATAGTTTCGGCTTGCCTAAAACTCTAAAGTGACCGAGACGTGGACGCAAGTGTGACCGTCAGGTCCGCGCGGCCTTCCAGGCGTAGCAGCGATAGGGAAGGGTGAGGACTTCCTCCGGCCCGTGGCCCAGGTGCTCGTGCAGGTACCACTCGAGGTTTCCCAGGACCTTCTCTCGGGTCGGGGCGGAGGCCCTCAGGTAGTAGGACCGGGACTTGGTGAGTTCCAGGAGATCCTGCGGAGTGACCCGGTCGTGCCACGGGATCACGGCCCCCTGGAGCTCGCCGAAGCCGGGCCCGACGGCGGGCACGAAGTGCGGTTTGATGACGTCGCCGGCGTGCATGATGCGGGACAGCCTGTGCACCCACGGGACCGAGGTGTCCAGCTGATTCCAGACCAGCGCCAGGGTCCCGCCCGGGCGCAGGACCCGGACGGCCTCCGCGCTCGCCGCCAGGGGGTCGAACCAGTGCCAGGCCTGAGCCACGGTGATCAGATCGGCGCTCTCCGCCGGGAGGCCGGTGGCTTCCGCGGTCCCCTCCACCGTCGCGACGCCGGGGAACTGAGCGTGCAGTTGCGCGAGCATGTCGGCGGACGGCTCCACGGCCGTCACCTCAAGGCCGAGGTCCACGAGCAGCTCGGTGAACTTGCCGGTTCCCGCTCCGAGATCCACCGCGGACCGTGCTCCTGCGGGAACGCACCACGAGGCCGCTTCCTCCGGATAGGACGGCCGGACCTGCGCGTAGTGTTCCCCGCCCTGCTCGAAGGCCCGGCCCATCTCCCGTCGGGTGGAGGTGTCCATGCGGGGACCACCGGGTGGGGAGACGTGACGGGCTGACATGCGGGTGACTCCTGGACGACGACGGACGTCTCCCGCGGGCCGCCGGGAGACACTGCCGTTAAAGAGTGGCACAAGCGGGACGGGTGCGGATCCCCTCGGGGCGGAACCGCCGCCCGGACCCGACCCGCAGCCGCCCGGCTCAGCCTGCGGTGGTGCTCGGTCCGCGGTGGTGCTCAGTCCGTGGTCGTGCAGGGCGCGGCGCCGGCCGTGCCGGGGGTGTTCGGGGCCCAGTGAGGGTAGCTCCGCTCGTCGTTCGCCGGGACCCAGCGTCCGGCGTCCACGACGTAATCCCAGCCCAGACCGTGCTCGCGGAGCCGGCGGATGCCCTCGATGAGACGCTCGGCGTCCTCGAGCCGCGAGCCCAGGCCGAAGCTGGCACGGAGGGAACCGGCCGGCAGACCCAGACGCTTGAGGAGCGGATGCGCGCAGAATTTGCCGTCCCGGAGCCCCACCCCGTGCTCTGCCGAGAGGTAGGCAGCCACCAGGCCGGCGTCGTAACCCTCCACGGAGAAGTTCACCACGCCGATCGAATCAGCAGAATCGCTGAAGATCCGATGCACGGTGACGCCTTCCAGCGCGGAGAGGCCCTCCTCCAGGTGCCGGCGGATGTCCGCCTCATGCTGCTGCCACGAGTCGTGATCCAGGGAGGCGAGGACCTGGGTGGCGCGTGCCAGGGTCGCTGCGCCGAGCACGTTCGGAGAGCCGCCCTCGTGGCGTGCCGGGCCGGTGGTCCACACGACGGTGTCGAGGCGGGCCTCGCGCACGGCGCCGCCGCCCAGCAGGTGCGGTGTGCCGGCGTCGAGCCAATCGGCGCGGCCCACCAGGACTCCGGCGCCGAACGGCGCATACAGCTTGTGGCCGGAGAAGGCGAGGAAGTCGACGTCGAGCGCGGTGATGTCGATCCGGCGGTGCGGCGCCAGCTGGGCGGCGTCCACCACGATCCGGGCGCCGTACTCGTGTGCCAGGGCGGCGAGCTCGGCGATCGGCAGGATCTCCCCGGTGACGTTGGACGCGCCGGTGACGGCAAGAAGGGCGACGCCGCCGGTTTCGAGTTCCTCCCGGAGGGCGGCGACGGTGGCGGCGATGGTCTCGCGGGCCACCAGGCTCCGGTGCCCGACCCGCTGCCAGGGGAGCAGATTGGCGTGGTGCTCGATGTCCAGGTAGAGCACGTCGCCGGCCTGTTCGCCCTGGCGCTGCGGCAGGCAGCCCGCCAGGACATTCAGTGAATCGGTGGTGTTCCGCGTGAAGATCACCAGGTCGTCCGGGCGGCCGCCCACGAAGTCGCGGACGATCTCCCGGGCGTTCTCATAGACCGAAGTGCTGATCTGGGAGGCGTATCCGGCGCCGCGGTGCACGCTCGCGTAATACGGCAGGATCTCGTTCAGATAGGCCGAGACCACGCTGAGCGCGGGGGCGGAAGCCCCGTAGTCGAGGTTTGCGTAGCGGACCGCGCCGCCCTGGATGAGCGGGGCCTGAATCTCCGCGCCGGTGACCGCGGCGAACGGATTGGCGGCCAACGACGGCGCGTGACCGCGCTCGTTTCCTGCGACGGCGGAGCGGGGGGCGAGGGTGTTGACGGACATGCTGGACCTCTGCATCGTGAGGGGCCCGCACAGGCGGGCACCGCGCTTGCCGCACCACTTTCTGTGGACGGCCTGGTCGTCACCCGGGGCACCCCACCGCGTCTGGAGGGTTGCCGGCCAGCAAACCGGGGTTTAGCGCTGGCACTCGTGACCTGATTACGAGAGTAAAACAGCGGCGCGTCCCCGAAGGAACGCGCCGCCAATATTACGAGGAATATGACCTGCTCAGGGAGCCTGCAGCAGATCGTCCAGCCCGGGGTTGAGCCTCCGGAGGAACTCCGAGTGCAGAATGCCGTTGCTGGCCACCGCGTTGCCGCCGAACGGGCCGTCCTGGCCGTCCAGGGAGGTGAAACGCCCACCGGCCTCGGTCACGATCGGGACCAGGGCCGCCATGTCGTAGAGGTTCAGTTCCGGTTCGCATGCCAGATCCACGGCGCCTTCGGCGAGCAGGCAGTACGACCAGAAATCCCCGTAGGCGCGGGTGCGCCAGACCGTGTCATGAAGGTCGAGGAATTCGTCCCGCAGGCCGAGTTCCTTCCAGCCGCCCAGGCTGGAGTAGGAGAGTGAGGCGTCCTCGAGACGGTGGACGTCGGAGACCTTCAGGCGGGTCGCCGAGGCCAGGGACCGTCCGGTGTAGGCGCCGTGACCCTTGGAAGCCCACCAGCGGCGGCTCAGGGCGGGGGCGCTCACCACGCCGACCACCACTTGATCATCCTCGATGAGGGCGATCAGCGTGGCCCAGACCGGCACGCCGCGTACGAAGTTCTTGGTGCCGTCGATCGGGTCGACCACCCAGCGGCGCGAGGAATGCCCTGTGGTGCCGAACTCCTCGCCGATGACGGAATCCCGCGGACGGGCCCGGGAGAGCTGAGCGCGGATGTACTCCTCGGCACTCCGGTCCGCGTCACTCACGGGCGTCAGATCCGGCTTGGTCTCGACCGTCAGATCCTGGGCCTTGAAGCGGGCCATGGTCAGGGCATCCACCTGGTCCGCCATGACATGGGCAAGCCGGAGGTCATCGGTGTAGTTCTGGGAGGAGTCCGTCATGGGTTAAACCGTACCCACAAAGCGAGCGTCCCAGCTCATCCGGGCCCCGGACGTGACCGCGCCGTCAGGGCGTGCCGAGCTCCTTGGCCTCGCGTTCCTCCTGGGTTCCCGCGTCCAGGACCCTGCGTAGCGACTCCAGCCGCGACGCGCCGGCGGGCCCGGCGTGGCCCTCGGCCACCCAGGCATCCAGGCCGCAGCCGACCGCGTGCGCTCCGTGCTTGCAGCCGCGCTCACAGGCCTCGGTGCCGGGCGCCAGGTCCGGGAACGCCTGCAGGATGCGTTCGGGGTCCACGAGGGCCAGACCGAAGGAACGGACGCCCGGGGTGTCCACGATCCAGGTGCCGGGCTGTGCGCCGGGCATCTGGAGCGCCAGGGCGGAGCTGGAGGTGTGGCGTCCGCGGCCTGTGACCGCGTTGACCTGGCCGGTGGCCCGTTCGGAACCGGTCAGGGCGTTGACCATGGTGGACTTGCCGACGCCGGAGTGCCCCAGAAGGACGCTGACCGCGCCGTCGAGCTCCTCCCGGAGTTCCTCCACCGCGGCGCCCAGCAGCGAAGCGGAGCCGCCGTCGGCACTCCGGGCGTCGATGCCGCTCGCGCCGGCCTCCGTCGTGCGGCTGATGATGACTTTGAGATCCAGGGCCTGATAGTTGGCCAGCAGTTCCGCGGGGTCCTTCACATCGGCCTTGGTGATGAGCAGGATCGGCTCGATCCCGGCGTCGTAGGCGGCCACCAGGGCACGGTCGATGAAGCCGGTGCGCGGCTCGGGATTGGCCGCGGCCACCACGACCACCAGCTTGTCCGCATTGGCGACGACGACGCGTTCCACCGGGTCGGTGTCATCGGCACTGCGCCGCAGCAGGGTCTTGCGGGGCTCGATCCTGACCAGGCGGGCCAGGGTGTCCGGATCGCCGGAGACGTCGCCCACCAGCGCCACGAAATCGCCGACCACCACGGGGTTGCGCCGGAGTTCCTTGGCGCGGGCCGCGATGACCATCCGCTCCTGGGGGGTTCCCTCGTCCAGCATGGCGGAGTAGCGTCCCCGGTCCACGGTGATGATGCGGCCGATCACCGCATCCGAGTGGCTCGGACGGTCCTTGGTGCGTGGCCGGGAACCACGCTTGCTGGGCCGGAGCCGGACGTCGGATTCATCCCAGGAGGACAGGGAACGTGCGGAATTGCCACGCCCCACGTCAGGAGACCGCCTGCGTGCCGGGGGCCGGGATCTGCTCGGTGTCTCCGTCACGGTCTCCGTCGCGCCCGTCCAGCATCGCCTTCCAGAGTGCGGGGAAGTCCGGCATGGTCTTGGCCGTGGTGCCGATGTCCTGAACGAAGGTCTCTGGGACGGCCAGGCCCCAGATGGCGCCCGCGGTGGCCATGCGGTGGTCCGCGTAGCTGTCCAGCACGGCGCCGTGCAGGGCCGCGGGCCGGATGATCAGGCCGTCGGCGGTCTCCTCCGCGTCTCCGCCCATCCGCCGGATCTCCGTGACGAGGGCCTCGAGCCGGTTGGTCTCGTGGCCGCGCAGATGGGCGATGCCGCTCAGGCGCGACGGGGACTCGGCCAGGGCACACAGCGCCGCGACGGTGGGGGCCAGCTCACTCGTGTCCGCGAAATCTCCCCCGAGGATCCCGGACCCGCCGCGGACCACCAGGGTGGTTCCGTCCAGCGTCACGGAGGCGCCCATCCGGGCCAGGATGTCGCGCCAGAGATCGCCCACCTGCGTGGTGGGGCTGGGCCAGTGGGGGACACGGATGGTGCCACCCGTGACGAGCGCTGCGGCGAGGAACGGCCCGGCGTTGCTGAGGTCCTGCTCGATCCGGACGTCGAAGGAGCTGATGGGCCCGGGGGAGACGAACCAGTGGTCCGGCACGGAGTCGTCCACCGTGACCCCGAGAGACCGGAGGACCTCCACGGTCATCCGGATGTGATCGAGGCTGGGAACCGGCTTGCCGGCGTGCTCGATGTGGATCCCGTCCTGGAAACGCGCGCCGACCAGGAGCAGGGCCGAGACGAACTGGCTGCTGCCGCTGGCGTCGATGATCACGTGACCGCCGGGGACGGAGCCCTCGCCGCGCACGGTGAAGGGCAGCGAGGCGGGGGTGCCGCCGTCGTCGGACTCCAGGGCGATGCCGAGCGCCGCGAGTGCCTGGATGATGGCGCCCATGGGCCGCTGGCGTGCGTGCGGGTCACCGTCGAAATGCGTGTCGCCGTGCCGCAGGGCGGCCAGCGGTGGGACGAACCGCATGACGGTACCGGCGAGCCCACAGTCCACGCTCACGGCGGACGCCGGGGCGTCGTGAGGGATGGGGGTGATGACCAGGTCCGGGCCAAAGAACCCGTCTCCGGGGACCTCCTCCACGGTGGCCCCCAGGCTGCGCAGCGCCTCGACCATGAGTGCGGAGTCCCGCGAATGCAGCGGGGCGCGGAGCCGCGAGGGGCCGTCGGCCAGGGCGGCCAGGACGAGGTAACGGTTGGTCAGTGACTTGGATCCCGGCACGGAGACGGTCGCGTCGACCGGACCGGAGGCCAGGGGCGCCGCCCAGGGCTGGACGACAGGGGCTTGCTGCGGCACGAATCAGTCTCCCTTGGCGGCGCCGGCGCCACCCTCGGGCCTGTTCTGCACCCGCCAGACGAGGCTCGGCTTGCCCGCGGTGTCCACCACGGCCAGGAGCGCGGCGCCGTTGAGCGAGAGGTTCTTCAGGAACTGGTTGCGACGGGCGGCCCGGCCCTCCTTGGTGGTGGCATCGGCAGCGCGGTATTCCAGTGCGGTGGTGCAGGCGGCCGACGCGGCGAGCACCAGGGCGGCGAAGCGGGGCGCCTTGCCGAAGGCGAAGAGCAGACCGGCTCCGAGCTGGGCGCCACCGGCGGCCCGGTTGAGGAAGGCGTCGCCGAGCTCGACGGGCAGGGTGTCCGCCACCCGGCGTGCCAGCACGGCAGGCCTGACGGTGGGATCCTGCGCCTTCTTGATCTTGCGGATGCCATCGGCGATGAAGCTGCTGGCGAGGAGCGGACGGGCAAGGAATCGAACCACGGACACGAGACCTCCTGGAGAGATGGTTCACCTGGTGGGTCGCGGGACAGGATCGCCCGGACTACCTCTAGTCTTGCATCTTTGCGGAATATTTGCGCCGCGGGAGCCGTTGTCCGAAGCAGTGATGACACGAGGAGAAGCCTCGTGCGGAAGATGCGTCAGGAGAGCCCATGCCCGTGGTCTTGGATCGTCCGGCGGCACCCGTCATCCGGGCACGCGCCACCCAGCGTCCGGGTGTGCCCACGGGGCTAGACTGGGACGCGATGAACACCACGGAATCGGAGACCCCCGGGACCGGAGCCGCCACCGCGGCCCGGAAGGCGGGCGAAGAAGCAGCGGAGCGATCCGCCTCGGACAGCAGTGCGGTGGACGTCGCGTCCGAGAGCGATGACCAGCGCCGCGCCCGTTTCGAACGGGACGCCATGCAATACGTGGATCAGCTGTATTCGGCGGCCATGCGGATGGCCCGGAACCCGGCGGATGCCGAGGACCTGGTGCAGGAGGCCTACACCAAGGCGTTCTCGGCCTTCCACCAGTACAAGCCCGGGACGAATCTGAAGGCCTGGCTGTACCGCATCCTGACGAACACGTACATCAACCTCTACCGCAAGCGGCAGCGCGAACCCCTGCAGTCCCACGGGGAGACCATCGAGGACTGGCAGCTGGCGCGGGCGGAGTCCCACACCTCCACCGGTCTCCGCTCCGCTGAGACGGAGGCCCTGGACCACCTGCCGGACTCGGACGTCAAGCGGGCCCTGCAGGCCATTCCGGAGGAGTTCCGGCTGGCGGTGTACTTCGCGGATGTCGAAGGCTTCGCCTACAAAGAGATTTCAGAGATCATGAACACCCCGATCGGGACGGTCATGTCCCGCCTGCACCGCGGACGCCGGATGCTCCGCGAGATGCTGGCCGAGTACGCGGCCGAACGGGGAATCGGCGTGCGGCGCACCGCAGCTGACACGGCACCAGTGGAGAAAGCGAAATGAAAGACTGTCAAGGCCTGGGCGATTGCGAAGACGCCCGAATCGAACGCATCTATGAATACCTCGACGGAGCGCTTCCCCGCGCGGATGTGGAGGAGATCAAGGATCACCTGGCCAACTGCCCCAACTGCCTGGAGCAGCATGACCTGGAGTGCATGATCCGCTCCATGGTCAAGCGTTCCTGCACGGAGGCCGCCCCGGATCAGTTGAAGCAGAGCATCCTGGACCGGATCCACGCCGCACGCGCCTGAGCGTCGTCGTCCGCATTCCTGAGCCGGACGCGAGTGCAGCCAGAGCCCATGTGGCCGTCCACCGACGGTCACGTGGGCTTTCGCTTGTCCGGAGACTTGCCCGGGGAGAGGCGATCGCTCCGCGGAGTCGCAAGTGGTTAATTGTTTAACTTTTTCTGTAACAGCCATTGAACCGGCTCGGTGCCATCTGCTCAGGTGGAGATGATCGCAGCTTCCGGCCTTACCTGACCGGAGTGTCCAGCGATCATTCTCGCCTCCACCCTGAAAGGTGACCACCGTGAAAAGACAGATTGTGAGTGCGGCCTCCGCCGGCGTCCTGACCCTGGGTCTCGGATTGTCCGGTGTGCTGCTTCCCGCCACACCCGCCCAGGCAGCCATCGTCCCCACAGCGACGGATTCGGACGGGGACGGCCTGCCGGACAGCTGGGAGACCGACGGCGTCGACACGAACGGGGACGGGGCCATCGACCTCGACCTGCCCGCTCTCGGCGCTGACCCTCGCAGGGCCGACCTCTTCGTGGAGCTGGACTACATGCCGGGGCTGCTTCCCTCCACCGCGGAGCTCGACCGCATCCGGCAGAGTTTCGCCGCGCTGCCGGTGAACAACCCGGACGGCACCACGGGGGTCACCATCCACCTGGACGCGGGAGGCGCGCGAGGGGCCGCTTACGATCTGGGCGGTGGGAACGAGATCCCGTACAAGCAGAACCTGAGCGGCGTGGATGAGGTCCGCAAACTGCGGCAGCAGTACTCGGATCCCGCGCGGGCGAACGTGTTCCACTACACCGTGTTCGGGGACAGCTACGGCACCGGTTCGTCCTCCGGACAGGCCTGGATCAACGGTCTCGAGCTTCTGGTGACCGTCGGGCCGCGGTACTGGGGCACCGCCAGCAGCGACATCCGGGTCGGGACGTTCATCCACGAGCTGGGACACAATCTCGGTCTGACGCATGGGGGCACGGATGGCGTCAACAACAAGCCCAACTATCTGAGCATCATGAACTACTCGTACCAGATGACGGGCATCCCGCAGACGGCGGGCGGCGCCCTGTTCGCCTACTCCACCAGGGCCCAGAACAGTCTGAACGAATCCGCCCTCACCGAGGCGGGCGGCCTGGGGGCCGCCGCGGCGGGCAACCAGCTGTACTGGTGGACGGGCGGCACCCGGCATCAGGCGCGGGCGGACGGACCCATCGACTGGAACTGGAACGGAGTCATCAACCCCGGCTCCGTGCAGCAGGACCTCAACAAGGACAATGCGGTCGCCACCCTGACCGGCCCGAATGACCTGCAGAACCTCAGCCTGGCCGTCGGGACCAAGGGGAAGGCGTACAGCGGACGGACGGCGCGGAGCACCGAGTCTCCGCTCGTGACGACGACCGATGAGCTCACTCACGAACGGGCCCGCCAGCTTCACCCGGACAAGATCCCCTCTCCGCACTCGCCCCACGTCAAGCACTGAGCGGCGTGAGCATGACGGACGCCTGCATCTGTTCTGAACGCCCGACGTCGGCCCCCACCTCACACCTGAGGCGCGGTTTCGCTCCGGTCGCCTCCATATGGGAGACTTGAGGGCAGCTCTTTGAGAGTCGAGAACAGAAGGAGTCCAGCTATGAGCAAGCGTGCACGCAAGCGTCGTGATCGTAAGCGTGGCGGTGCCAACCACGGCAAGCGCCCCAACACCTGAGACTGACTGCCGCCCGGTGCGGCAGCCGATCTCAGCGTGACGCTGAACATTCGGGCCCTGGAACCATTGTGGTTCCAGGGCCCGAGGCGTCTGTGCGGCGGAACGGCGGTCAGCTCCTGAAGAGCTCCTTCGCCTCGGACCGTGCCCGGTCCAGGATCAGGCGGAGGGCCTCCAGCTCGGTCTCCTGCAGGTCACCCCGGGCTTTCCGGAGGCGGACCAGCATGAGCAGTTCCGAGCGGAATCCCGTGATGAGCTGTTCGGCAGCCTGGCTGAGTGCGGTGGCCCTGGCCTGAGACGCCGACGTGCCGGGCTTGACGTAGCCATGGTGAGCCGCCTCTTCCCGGGCCTGGCGCCTGGTGGAGGTCAGCTCCTCCCGCAGGGAACGGATGTTGCTGCCGATGTCTTCCCTCAGGGTGTCGGCGAGCCGACGGACCGAAGCCGAGATGTCGTTCTCCACGTGGGAGAGCTCCTCCCTGCGGTTCTCGAGTTCCCGGCGTCCCGCGTCGGTCAGGCTGTAGCTCGTCCGGCGGCCATCCACCTGAGTGCTGACCAGTCCCTCTTCCTCCAGCTTGGCGAGCCGGGGATAGATGGTGCCGGCGCTGGGGGAGTAGGTGCCGTTGAATCGGTCGCTGAGCGCCTTGATGAGGTCGTAGCCGTGCTTGGCGCCGTCCTCCAGCAGGGCCAGCAGGTAGAGGCGCAGAGCACCGTGGGCGAAGACCGGGGGCATTACAGCTCTCCTTCATCGTCCGGGGCGTGAACCACGGAGACGTCGCCGGACACCGAGTTGGTCCGCAGGACCAGGAGATGTTCCTCCGGACCCACGATCGTGGCGACGGTGTTCTTCACGGGCATGTAGCGCTGTGCGTCGATGATGACCTGGCCGGAGCCGGTCTTGGCCTTCAGGTCCACGCCCACGCTCCGGGGAAGGCGGATGGTCATGTCCCCGGAGACGGTGTTGGCCCCGATGTCCTGGGTGTCCGCGGAGACATCCAGGAGGATTTCACCGCTCACATTGTTGAGACGGACGTGATTGAGCGCTCCCGTGGCCGTGACGGCGCCGGACACGGTGTTCACGGACAGGCTGCCGTGGTGATTGCGCACGATCGCCTCGCCACTGACGGAATTGACGTCCAGGTGGGAGGAGGTCTGATCGGCGACGACATCACCCGAGACCGTGTTGAGGGAGGTCTTGGCGGTGGTCCCGGAGACCAGGCCGTTGCCGGCCACCGTCGAGGCGTCCACCTGGATGCCGGCCGGCACGGCGATGCTGATGGTGACCGTGTTCTCCTGGGACTGGGTCACGGTGTTCATGACGTTCTTGAACCAGCCCTGGGGGCCGGGCTCCTGGTGCCGCACCTCAAGACGGCCGGCGTTGAAGCTCACGTCGAGGGGGTCACCGGAGACCTCGGAGACCTCGATCCGGGTGATGCTGTCCTGATGGGTGACCACGTCGAAGCGGCCATGCACGATGCCGAGCTTCAGGGACGTCACGCCTTCGATGTCGATCGTCTGCGGACCGGTGACGGCCCAGCGTTCCTCTGCCATGCTCTCCTCCTCGAATCTTGCGATATATCGCGTCTGTGATTTCACGATATATCGCGATATATCTCGAGTCAAGGGTCCGGCTTAAACGCGTTGAGTGCTCAGTTGTTGCGGGTGTCGTCGGACGACACCCGCAACAACAGATGGTGACGACGCGTGGTCACGTCGGCGAATGCGGTGTTGAGCTCGGCCAGGCGGCGGTTCTTGGCCGGGTCCAGGGTCGGAGGAGGGCCCACCACGAACACGGACACACTCGCCTGCGAGGCGTGATCCAGGATGTTCGCCAGATTGAGACGGCTCCTCGCCGTGGACAGGCCGAACTCGACGTCCCGTCCGGAGAGGCCGATCACCAGGCGGTTCTCGTAACCCTGACCGAAACGCCGGCCCGTCTCGTCGGCCCAGCGTGCGGAGAGACCCTCGGTGCCCTCTTCGGGGCACGGGAGCGAATAGCTCTCCAGCGAGAACTGATCCCGCGGCGTACGGGCCAGGACCCGTCCGTACCAGCCCAGTGCGCGGGGGTCGCCGAGCCCTGCCAGCAGTTCATCGCCGACCGCGGCGATTCGAAGTTTTCTGTCCTCCACAATGTCCTTTCGCGCAGCTGAAGCGCCGTGTCCGGCGCAGCGTCCCCACTCCATTAAACGACAGACACCCGCTGCCTGTGCCACGAAGCGCAGGCGACGGGTGTCTGGAAGCCGCGACGCGCCGTCGTGCCTCACCGCTGAGCGGCGGACGACGACGGCGCGCAGGCCGCCTCAGGGGCGGTGGTCGAAGGCCTGCTGCATGAGCAGTGCGTTCTCGGCCGCGTGCCGCTTGCCGGTGCCCGCAGCCGTCGACGCGGAGGCGCGGCGGCTGACCAGACGGACCGGGCGGTCCAGCGACGGGACCAGGTTCAGGGCCATGAAGCTCCACGGACCCTGGTTGGCGGGCTCGTCCTGGGCCCAGACCACATCGGCGTTCGGGTACTTCGCCAGCTCGGCGCGGATCTCATCGGTGGGCAGCGGGTAGAGCTGCTCCACGCGGACGATCGCCGTGCTGGTGTCCTGAGCCTTGTCCCGGTTGGCGAGCAGGTCGTAGTACAGTCGGCCGGCCACCAGGATGACGCGCTTCACGGCTGCCGGATCCAGTTCGGCGTGGTCGCCGATCACGGGCTGGAAGCCGCCCGTGGTGAAGTCCGCCACCGAGCTCGCGGCGCCCTTGAGGCGGAGCAGCTGCTTCGGGGTGAAGACGATCAGCGGCTTGTGCGGGCGGCTGTACGCGTGCCGGCGCAGCAGGTGGAAGTGGTTGGCCGCGGTGGTCGGCTCCGCCACCACCATGTTGTTCTCGGCGCACATCTGCAGGAAGCGCTCGATGCGGGCGGAGGAGTGGTCCGGGCCCTGGCCTTCGTAGCCGTGCGGCAGCATGAGCACCAGGGAGGAGCGCTGTCCCCACTTCTGCTCGGCGGAGGAGATGAATTCGTCGATTACGGTCTGGGCGCCGTTGACGAAGTCACCGAACTGGGCCTCCCACATGACCAGGGCGTCCGGGCGCTCCACGGAGTAGCCGTACTCGAAGCCCATGGCGGCGTATTCCGAGAGCAGCGAATCGTAGATCCAGAGCTTGGCCTGGTCCTCCGAGAGGTTGTCCAGCGGAGCCCATTCCTCGCCCGTCTTGCGGTCGTGGAAGACCGCGTGACGCTGGACGAAGGTGCCGCGACGGGAGTCCTGGCCGGTCAGACGGACCGGGACGCCCTCCATGACCAGCGAGCCGAACGCCGCGATCTCGCCGAAGCCCCAGTCGATGCCGCCGTCCACGGACATCTGGGCGCGCTTCTCCAGAAGCTGCTTCAGCTTCGGGTGGACCGTGAAGCCCTCCGGGATGTTGAGGAACGCCTGACCGATGTGCGCCAGGGTCTGGGCGGTGATCGCGGTGGTGCTCGGAGTGTTGACCATGCCGTCGTTGCGCTGAGCCAGAGGGCGCTCGATGCCGGAGACGGCCGCCGAATCCGCGGTGATGACCGGGATGGGGGAGGTCTGAGCGGCGTGGGTCTCCGCGAAGACCCGCTCCAGGCGCTCCTGGTAGTCGCGCAGCAGCTGCTCCGCTTCTTCCTCGGTGATGTCACCACGGCCGATGAGGGCCTCGGTGTAGAGCTTGCGGACGCTGCGCTTGGCCTCGATCAGGTTGTACATGAGCGGCTGGGTCATCGAGGGGTCATCGCCCTCGTTGTGACCGCGGCGGCGGTAGCAGACCATGTCGATGACGACGTCCTTGTGGAACCGCTCGCGGAACTCGAAGGCGAGCTGGGCCACGCGGACCACGGCCTCCGGGTCGTCGCCGTTCACGTGGAACACCGGCGCCTGGATCATCTTGGCGACGTCCGTGGAGTAGGTGGAGGACCGCGAGGAGGACGGCGAGGTGGTGAAGCCGACCTGGTTGTTCACGATCACGTGGATGGTGCCGCCGGTGCGGTAACCACGCAGCTGGGAGAGGTTGAGCGTCTCCGCCACCACGCCCTGGCCCGCGAAGGCCGCGTCGCCGTGCACCAGGATCGGCAGCACGGGGAAGGCGGTGCCCTGATCCAGCAGGTCCTGCTTGGCGCGGACGATGCCTTCCAGCACCGAGTCCACCGCCTCCAGGTGGGACGGGTTGGCGGCCAGGTACACCTTGGTGGCGTTGCCCGACTCGGAGGTGAAGGTGCCCTCGGTGCCGAGGTGGTACTTCACGTCACCGGAGCCCTGGACGCTGCGCGGGTCCTGGGTGCCTTCGAACTCGCGGAACACCTGGGCGTAGGTCTTGCCCGCGATGTTGGTCAGCACGTTCAGGCGACCACGGTGGGCCATGCCGATCGCGACCTCGTCCAGGCCCTTGTCCGCGGCATCCGAGATGATGGCGTCCAGCAGCGGGATCAGGGACTCGCCGCCTTCCAGGGAGAAGCGCTTCTGACCGACGAACTTGGTCTGCAGGAACGTCTCGAAGGCCTCCGCCGCGTTCAGCCGGGAGACGATGCGCAGCTGCTCTTCGCGGCTCGGCTTGGAGTACGGGTGCTCCAGCTCGTCCTGGAACCACTGGCGTTCCTCGGGATCCTGGATGTGCATGTACTCGATGCCGGTGGTGCGGCAGTAGGCGTCACGCAGCACGCCGAGGATGGTGCGGAACTTGAGGAACTGCTTGCCGCCGAAACCGCCGGTGGGCCACTCGCGGTCCAGGTCCCAGAGGGTCAGACCGTGGTTGAGCACGTCCAGGTCCGGGTGCTTGCGCTGCACGTACTCGAGCGGATCGGTGTCCGCCATGAGGTGGCCGCGCACGCGGTAGGCGTGGATGAGCTGCTGGATGCGGGCGACCTTGTTGATCTCGTCGGTGGGATCCACCTGGACGTCCGGGCTCCAGCGCACGGGCTCGTACGGGATGCGGAGCTCTTCGAAGATCTCGTCGTAGAAGTTCTGCTCGCCCAGGAGGAGCTGGTGCACGATCCGCAGGAACTCACCCGAGCCCGCCCCCTGGATGACGCGGTGGTCATAGGTGGACGTCAGCGTGATGATCTTGCCCACGGCCATCTCGGCGAGCTTCTTCTCGCTGGACCCCTGGAACTCCGCCGGGTACTCGAGGGCGCCGACGCCGATGATGGCCGCCTGGCCCTTGGACAGGCGCGGGACCGAGTGCACCGTGCCGATGCCGCCGGGGTTGGTCAGGGACACCGTGGTGCCCGCGTGATCGTCGGCGGTCAGCTTGCCATTGCGGGCGCGCTTGATGAGGTCCTCGTAGGTGCGCCAGAATTCGGCGAACCGCAGGGTCTCGGCCTTCTTGATGTTCGGCACCATGAGCAGGCGGGTGCCGTCGGGCCGGGGCATGTCGATGGCGATGCCGAAGTTCACGTGAGCGTTCTCGACCGCGACCGGCTTGCCGTCCTGCACGTCGTAGGTGACGTTCATGGACGGGAACTGCTTGAGGGCCTTGACCACGGCGAAGCCGATGAGGTGCGTGAAGGAGACCTTGCCGCCGCGGGCGCGGGCCAGGTGGTTGTTGATGACCACACGGTTGTCGATCAGGAGCTTCGCCGGGACGGCGCGCACGCTGGTGGCCGTGGGGACCTCGAGGCTGGTGACCATGTTGGCCGCGATGGCCTTGGCCGGGCCGCGGAGGACCTGGACCACGTTCTCCTCGTGCGGGCCGGACTCCGCGGGCGCGCTCTTGGGCAGCTGGGCGGGGATCGGCGCGGTGGCCGTGGTGCGGTTGCCGTCCTTGGCGACGACGCGCGGCGGGGCCTTCGTGGTGGGCGCGGCGGGGGCGGTCTGGGCCTGGCCGTTCTGGGCCGGGGCGGCGGCCGGCGCAGCCTGGGCCGCGGCGACCGGTGCGGGTGCAGGGGCGGCGGGCGGCGCCGTCGCGGGAGCAGGTGAGGCGGGGGCCTCGGTCGCAGTGGCGGTCTTGGTCGCCGTGGCCACGGTCGGCAGCACCTGAGTCTGCGTCGACGGGGCCGGGTTGCCTGAACCGTAGTTCTCGAAGACAGACCACCACTTGGAGTCCACAGAGTTCTTGTCCTTCAGAAACTGCTCGTAGAGCTCATCTACAAGCCACTCATTTCCGCCGAACTCTTCGGGTAGACGGTGGTTTGGCTGCTCTGGCACGTGATACGCCTCTTCCATTTTTGTTTGCCCGCTGGAATGAGAGCCGGCCTCGGTGCCGGCCTGGTCCAGTGCCGGGTTGCGTGAACCCAGACCTTTGCAAGTCTAGTGACGAGGCTTGCTGAGGGCTAATCTACAGAGCGTAAAAGTTTGCGTGCCTTCCGGGCCCGGGTCTGGATAGACTGGTCTCCTTATGGACAGTCATTCCAGGTGCCGGCCTGGACACTCCCGACGCCGCCGCAGCCATGCTGCCCCCGCGGCCTCCGATCCAGCCGGCAGACCCCGATCTCATGCCCATCCACCCGCCCGCGGACTGACCGCTGCCAGCCGAGGGGGTGACCGCGCTCCATGGAATGGCTCTTCCTGCTCTTCGGCGTTCTGCTGATCTTCGGCACCGGCTTCTTCGTGGCCGTGGAATTCTCCCTCGTGGCCCTCGATCAGGCACAGGTCCAGGCCGCCGTCGACGACGGCGACGAGGCCGCCAAGCCTCTCCTGGCCTGCCTGAAATCCCTGTCCACCCAGCTGTCCAGCTGCCAGCTGGGCATCACCCTGACCACACTCCTGACCGGATACGTCCTGGAGCCCTCCGTCGGCAGTCTCCTCAAGGAGCCCCTGACGGGGCTGGGGATCGCCGATCCGACGCCGGTCTCCCTGGTGATCGCGATGATCGCGGCCACGGTGTTCTCCATGATCCTGGGCGAGCTGGTGCCGAAGAACCTGGCCATCGCCCAGGCGATGACCGTGGGCAAGGCCGTGGCCCGGCCCCAGCTGGTGTTCACGATGATCTTCAAGCCGGCCATCCTCCTCCTGAACGGCTTCTCCAACAAGGTGCTCGGCATCTTCGGTCTGGAGGCCAAGGAGGAGATCTCCGGCGCCCGCACCCCGGACGAGCTCGCCTCCCTGGTACGCCGTTCGGCCGAGATGGGGACGCTGGATCCGGGCACCGCCGAGTTCGTGGCACGCACCCTGCGCTTCTCAGACAAGACGGCGGCCGACGTCATGACCCCGCGTTTCCGCATGGAGACGCTGGATGCCGTGGAGCCGGTCACCGCCGTGATCGACGCGGCCCGCGCCAGCGGCTACTCCCGCTTCCCCGTCACCGGAGAGTCCGTGGACGACATCAGGGGAGTGGTGCACATCAAGAAGGCCGTGGCCGTGCCGACGGCCAAGCGTGCCGAACTGGAGGTCGGTTCCCTCATGACCGAGGTGTTCCGGGTTCCGGAGACCATCCCGCTGGATGATCTCATCGCCGAGCTGCGCGCCTCCAACATGCAGCTGGCCGTGGTGCTGGACGAGTACGGCGGCACCGCCGGCGTCGTGACGCTGGAGGACCTGGTGGAGGAGATCGTGGGCGAGGTGGCCGATGAGCACGACCGGCGCAGGCCGGGCGTGCTTCAGGGCGCCGACGGCCGGTGGTTCTTCCCCGGACTGTTGCGTCCCGATGAAGTGGGTGCGCAGATCAAGGGTCTGATCATCCCCGAGGACGGTTCCTACGAGACCGTGGGCGGCTTCGTGATGAGCAGTCTGGGACGGATCCCCGTGGCCGGCGACCACGTCGCGGTCCATGGGGGCGAATTGCGCGTGGTCCGGATGGACGGGCGCCGGGTGGACCGGCTCGCCTTCCTGCCTCTGGACGAGGAATCCGGAGAGGGGGAGCGTCATGAGTGACTGGATGGGGATCCTCTGGCTGGTGGTGCTGCTGCTCGGCAACGCCTTCTTCGTGGCGGCGGAATTCGCGATCATGTCCGCGCGCCGCTCCCAGATCGAGCCGTTGGCGGAGGCGGGGTCGCGGCGTGCGGCCACCACGCTGAAGGCCATGGAGCAGGTCTCCCTTATGCTGGCCTGCGCTCAGCTGGGCATCACGGTGTGCTCGCTGCTGATCCTGCAGGTGGCTGAGCCTGCCATCCACCACCTCATCGCCGAACCGCTGGAGCATCTGGGCATCCCGGAGACCCTGGCCGGCGCGCTGGCGTTCGCCGCGGCATTGCTCGTGGTGACCTTCCTGCACGTGACGTTCGGCGAGATGGTGCCGAAGAACATCTCGGTCTCCACGGCGGACAAGGCGGCCCTGCTGCTGGCTCCGGTGCTGGCGACTCTGGCGACCATGCTGCGGCCCGTGGTGGCGACCCTGAACTGGAGCGCCAACCACGTGCTGAAGCTCATGCGGGTGGAGCCGAAGGACGAGGTGACGTCCACCTTCACCCTGGAGGAGGTGCAGTCGATCGTCCAGGAGTCCACCCGCCACGGTCTGGTGGAGGACGACGCCGGCCTGCTCACCGGCGCTCTCGAGTTCTCCGAGCGCCAGGCCTCCCAGGTCATGGTCCCGCTGGACCGTCTGGCGACCCTCAGCGAGGACGCCACCCCGCAGCAGTTCGAGCGCATGGTCGCCAAGACCGGCTACTCCCGCTTCCTGCTGAAGGACGACGACGGTGAGCTGTCCGGCTATCTCCACGTCAAGGACGTCATCTCCATCCCGGAGTCCCAGTACGACCAGCCCATCGCCGTGGTCCGCCAGCGTTCGCTGGTGAACATCGCCCCGGAGATGGAGATCGAGGACGTGCTGGCCCGGATGCAGAAGAGCGGGTCCCATGTGGCCCGTGTGGTCGACGGACAGGGCCACACCCTGGGTGTCCTCTTCCTGGAGGACGTCATCGAGGAACTGGTGGGTGAGATCCAGGACGAGACGCAGGCGAAGGACGCCGTGCGGTACTGGGAGAGTCAGCGGGAACCCGGAGAACGGTAATTTCCATCCTTAAATGGAAATGATTCTCATTTAGGTCTAGGCTGGGGGAAGCAACCTTCCCCCAGCCTGAACCCGAGGTGCCCGTGCAGTTCCGAAAGAAGACGCAGTTCCGCAAGAAGACCCTGTCCCTGACCGCGCTCTCCGGCGTCGTGCTGCTCGGCGTCGCCGCCTGCTCCACCCCCGGCAGCAGCGCCGCGGGCACCGAGAGCGGCGCGTCCGGTGAGCTCACCGTCGTCGCGTCCACGAGCGCCTACGGAAGCCTGGTCAAGGCGATCGGCGGCGACAAGGTGAACGTCGAGTCGATCGTGTCCAAGATCAGCCAGGATCCCCACTCCTACGAAGCCACGGCCCAGGACCGTCTCAAGGTCTCCAAGGCGAAGCTCGTGGTGGTCAACGGCGGAGGCTACGACAGTTTCATGGACGGCATGGTGGCCGACGCCAAGCTGGATCCCGCCGACGTCATCAACGCGGTGAACGTCTCCGGTCTCCAGCAGGAGGGCGGCGAAAGCCCCGCCCCGAGCGCCACTCAGGCCGACGGTCATGACCACGGGCACGATCACGGCTCGTTCAACGAGCACGTCTGGTACGACTTCCCCGCCATGCAGAAGGTCGCGGCCCAGGTCGAGCAGCGCCTGAGCGCACTGGCCCCGGCGTCGGCGGCCGAGTTCAAGCACAACGCGGAAGCCTTCACGTCGCGCCTGGGCGGCTACCAGCAGACCCTGGAGAAGCTCACGAAGGGCAGCCATGTGGACGTGGCGGTCACCGAACCGGTGCCGCTCTACCTCCTGGAGGCCGCGGGCCTGCACAACGTCACGCCGGAGGAGTTCACGAGCGCGGTGGAGGAGGGCCACGACGTCCCGGCCACAGTCCTCGACCAGACCCTCAAGCTGTTCTCTTCGAAGAAGGCCGCCTTCCTCGCCTACAACGAGCAGACCTCCGGTCCGCAGACCGAAGCCGTGAAGAAGGCCGCCACTGATGCGGGAGCGCCCGTGGTGTCCTTCACGGAGACGCTTCCTGAAGGCAAGGACTACCTGAGCTGGATGTCGGACAACGTCTCCGCTGTCCAGAAGGCCGTGGAGAAGGTCCGGGGCTAAAGTGATAGCGGTGCGCCGCCGCGCATCCTCCATCGTCCCGTGCTCAGGGAGAACATGAACGAGAACACCATTCACCCGGCCCCGGCCTCCCTGATGTCACTCAGGGAGGCCGGGCTCGGATTCGGCCGGCGCGTCCTCTGGGAGGACCTGAACCTGGACATCAAGGCCGGGGAGTTCCTCGCCGTCCTCGGCGCCAACGGCAGCGGGAAGAGCTCCCTGCTCCGTGTCCTGCTGGGGCTCCTGCCGCTGACTTCGGGGACGCTGGAAAGCCGGGTCCCCAAGGCCCGGGTGGGCTATGTGCCCCAGCAGAAGGCCTTCGCCCCGGACACCGCTCTCCGGGCCCGGGATCTGGTGGGTCTGGGCGTGGACGGTCATCGCTGGGGAGTGCGTCTGGAACGGCGTGGCGTCAACCGGAGGATCGACGAGCTCCTGGCCCATGTCGGCGCCACGGATTACGCCAAGGTCCCCGTGGGCCAGCTCTCCGGCGGCGAACAGCAGCGCCTCAGGATCGCGCAGGCCCTCGCCGCGGATCCCGCCATCCTGCTCTGCGACGAGCCGCTGCTCTCCCTGGACCCGCGGCACCAGAACATCGTGAGTGAACTGGTCAACCGTCAGTGCCGCGACGCAGGATCGGCCGTAGTATTCGTGACCCATGAACTCAATCCCGTCCTGCCGTATGTGGACAAGGTCCTCTACCTGGCCGGTGGCCGCTTCTGCGTCGGCACCCCGGATGAGGTCATGAACACCGAGACCCTCTCCGAGCTCTACCAGGGTCATGTGGAAGTGGTCCGTTCCGGGGACCGCCTCATGGTCTCCGGCATCCCCGAACAGGTGCATCACGAACAGGAGAGCGAGTAAGTGGATTTCAACTCCGTTCTGAGCGCCATCTTCAACTTCGAGAACTACGGCGAACTCCTGGCGCTGCTCCAGAACTCCCTCTGGGCCGGAGCCATCCTGGGCGTCCTCGGGGGACTGGTGGGGGTGTTCGTGGTCAAGAGGGATCTGTCCTTCGCGGTCCACGGCATCTCCGAACTGTCCTTCGCCGGAGCGTCCTTCGCCCTCCTGATCGGCGCCGACGTGGTGTTCGGTTCCTTGCTCGGCTCCGTGGCGGCCTCCCTGCTGCTGGGCGTGATGGGCCTGCGCGCCCGGGAGAAGAACTCTCTCATCGGCGTGCTCATGCCGTTCGGACTCGGCCTGGGAATCCTGTTCCTCTCGCTGTACGAGGGCCGGGCCGCCAACAAGTTCTCCCTGCTCACCGGCCAGATCGTCTCGGTCGACTCCGTGCAGCTCCAGATGCTGGCGGTGACGGCCGCGCTGGTCATGGTGGCACTGGTCGTCCTCTGGCGGCCCCTGAACTTCGCGAGCGACGACCCTGATGTGGCGGAGGCCCGCGGCGTCCCGGTCAAGGGACTGTCCATGGCGTTCATGCTGATCCTCGGCGTCTCGGTGGCACTGTCCATCCAGGTGGTGGGAGCACTACTGGTGCTCGCCCTGCTCATCACGCCTGCGGCGGCGGCCTTCAAGGTCACGGGCTCCCCGGCGCTGGTGGTGCTCCTCAGCGTGGTCTTCGCCACCACGTCCACCGTGGGCGGCATCCTCCTGGCGCTGGGTGGCCGCATCCCGATCAGCCCCTATGTCACCACCATCTCCTTCCTCATCTACCTCGTGTGCTGGGGGATCGGCTCCTGGCGCAAGCGGAAGGGCCGCAACGGGCGTCACGTCGAGGTCCCGGCAGGTGTCTGAGCGGTCGACGGTGGAGGCCTTAGTGCTCTCGGACGACGACGCACGGGCGCGTGTCCAGCGCAGGACGCTCGCCGTCGTCGTGATCAGCCAGGTGCTGGGCGGCGCGGGGCTCGCCGCGGGCATCACGGTCGGCGCGCTGCTGGCGCAGGAGATGCTCGGCACGGACGGCGTCTCCGGATTGCCGACCGCGCTCTTCACCCTCGGCTCCGCTCTCGCGGCGTATCTGGTGGGCAGGACCACGCAGCGTTTCGGGCGCAGGCCCGGGCTGGCGTTCGGGTTCGGGGCGGGTGCCCTCGGAGCCGCGGGAGTGGTGCTGTCCGCGGTGCTGTGGAACCCGGTGCTGCTCTTCGTCTCGCTCTTCCTGTACGGCGGCGGGTCCGCGACCAATCTTCAGGCACGTTACGCCGGCACCGATCTGGCGACGGCGGATCAGCGGGGGAGGGCGGTCAGCATCGCCCTGGTGTCCACCACCTTGGGCGCGGTGGCCGGGCCGAACCTCGTGGAGCCACTCGGTGGTCTGGCGGCCTCCTGGGGCCTTCCGGTGCTCTCAGGCCCGTTCCTCCTGGCGGCCGTCGCCTACGCCGCGGCCGGCCTGGTGCTGTGGGTGCTGCTCCGGCCCGACCCCTACCGGCTGGCCCATGAGCTGCGGCGGAATGCAGCGGCTGTGGCTGTTCCGCAGGATCCGGAGTCGCCGGCTCCCGCGGCCGCGGGGGTGGCGCCGGAGAAGAAGCCGGTGCGCAACGGCGTCGTTCTGGCCGCTCTCATCATGGTCCTGACTCAGGTGACCATGACGGCCATCATGACCATGACCCCGGTCCACATGCGCGCACACCACCATGGCCTGGGGGAGGTGGGACTCGTGATCGGCGTCCACATCGGGGCCATGTACCTGCCCTCGCTCGTCACGGGCTGGCTGGTGGACCGGATCGGACGGGTGTGGATGGCCTGCGCGGGCGGGTTCGTCCTGGTCGCGGCCGCGGTTCTCGCGGCCCTCGCCCCGAGCGATTCGATGGGGCTCCTGGTCCTGGCGCTGGCGCTGCTCGGGCTCGGCTGGAACTTCGGCCTGATCACCGCGACGGCGCTCCTGGTGGATGCGACCGAACCGGACACCCGGGCTCGGGTTCAGGGTGGCGTGGACGTCCTGGTGGCACTGTCCGGAGCCGGGGGAAGCGCCATGGCCGGAGTGGTCATGGCGGCAGGGGACTACTCGGCCGTCACCCTCGGAGGCGGGGTGCTGGCGCTCCTGCTCATCCCCGTGGTGCTGTGGTCCCGGAAGCCTGGGAGCACTCGGCGCACAGCCCCATGATCTCCACGGTGTGAGTGACCGCCGTGAAACCGTGTTCGGCGGCCATCTTCGCGGCCCAGGCCTCGACGGCGGGAGCCTCGATCTCCACCGCCTTGCCGCAGCGGCGGCAGAGCAGATGGTGGTGGTGGCTGTCCGCCTCGCAGCGGCGGTAGACGGCCTCGCCGTCCGTGCTGCGGAGGACGTCGACGGCGCCCTCATCCGCCATGGACTGCAGGATGCGGTACGTGGTGGCCAGGGAGACGGACACTCCGGAGTCCTGCAGGGAACGGTGGAGCTCCTGCGTGCTCACGAAGTCCTCCAGCTGATCCAGGGCGGCGTCCACCGCGAGGCGCTGTTTGGTCACCCTCGTCTGCACACGGGCCTCTGAGCTCTGCTCCACGACTTCTCTCCTGGCTACCTTGAAGACGGCTAACTTGAACGCGGCTAGTTTGAACGCGGTCGTCCTGTCCTGAACCTTCAGTTTAACAAGGAGCGGGCACGGATTAGTCCCACCGTGGACCGCGACCGTGAGAGGTCCGGGCCCAGCCCGAGTGGCAACATTCGGGTTCCCAGGACGCCGGGAAGCTCCAGCCGCTAGGCTTCACTGCCATGGCATCCCTGAAAACCGTCACACTCGCCGATGGCACCGTCCTCCCCGCCCTGGGCCAGGGGACCTGGTTCGTGGGGGACGATCCCTGGCGCCGCGACGCCGAGATCGCGACGCTCCGGGAGGGGATCGATCTCGGCCTGACCCTGGTGGACACCGCCGAGATGTACGGCGACGGGCGCTCGGAGGATCTGGTCGGCGAGGCCATCGCCCCCGTGCGGGACCGGGTGTACCTGGTGGACAAGGTCCTGCCGTACAACGCGTCCCGGAGAGGGACCATCCAGGCCTGCGAGCGGTCCCTGGAGGTGCTGGGGACCGACTGGATCGACCTGTACCTGCTGCACTGGCCCGGTTCGCATCCGCTGGAGGACACCGTGGAAGGCTTCGAGGAGCTCATCCGGCGAGGGCTGATCGGCGCCTGGGGGATCAGCAACTTCGACGCCGACGCGCTGGACCGCTTCCCGAGCGCGCCCGCCGTGAATCAGGTCCTCTACAACCCGTCCCGCCGCGGCCCCGAGTTCGACCTGTTCCCGGCGCAGGAACGGCAGCCCCGTCCGGTGAAGACCATGGCCTATTCGCCGATCGAGCAGGGCCGGCTCCTGAACGATCCCGCGCTGACGGCCATCGCCGGGGAACACGGCGTGAGCGCGGCGCAGGTTCTCCTGGCGTGGGCCATCAGATCCGGGGACGTCATCGCGATCCCCAAGGCATCCAGTGTCGATCACGTCCGGGACAACGCGGCCGCCGCGGACCTCGAGCTCAGCGCCGCGGACCTGGCGCGCATCGATGCGGTGTTCCCGGCGCCCACCCGGAAGGTTCCGCTGGAGATGCTGTGAGTGTGCCCGGATCGCTGAGAACGTGACAGGCCGAGGCGTACCCTGAGGTCATGCAGCTGACCAAGTACACCCATTCCTGCGTCCGCCTCGACAAGGAGACCCCCGACGGTCTCCGCACCCTGGTCCTGGACCCCGGCACGTTCTCGGAGACGGATCGTGCCCTGGAGGGGGCCCACGCCGTGCTCATCACCCACGAACACGCGGACCATGTGGACGTCCCGGCCGTGGTGGCGGCATTGGTGGAGTCCCCGGAACTGATCGTCTACGCGCCGGCGGTGCTGGCGGGGACGCTGCGGCGCGAAGCCGCGGCAGCGGGCGCAGCCGATCCCGACGGCCGGGTGCACGACGCCGGGGACGGACTCGACGTCGTCGTCGCCGGATACGCGGTGCGGGGCTTCGGCAGCCAGCACGCGCTCATCCACCCGCTGGTCCCCGTGGTCGCCAATACGGGGTACCTGGTGGATGGGACGCTCTACCACCCGGGGGACAGCTTCACCGTTCCGGCCGGCGTGGAGGTGGACACGCTGCTCGTGCCGGTCCACGCCCCGTGGTCCAAGATCCAGGAGGTGGTGGACTTCGTGATCAGCGTCCGAGCCCGCCGCGCCTTCAACATCCACGAGGCGCTGCTGAATCCCGCAGGCCTGTCCATGCTGGAGGGCCATGTCACCCGGCTGGGCGGTCTGTATGGCACCAGCTACGAGCACCTTGACGCGGGGGACACCCGGGACCTCGGCTGATCAGCCGGCGAACGGTTCCCAGACACCGGTGTCGAGGAAGCGTTCGATCGTGCGTTCGTGCGGGGAGGGGTCCAGCCCCTTCCCGGCGAGCCACGCGTCGTTCTGGTGGCTGCAGGCGTAGCGGTTGCCGGGGTCGCACATGAGCGTCACCACGCTGCCGCGTTCGCCCCGTGCCAGCATGCCCGCGAGGATCTGCCACACGCCCCACAGGTTCGTGCCGGTGGAGGGGCCGGCGTCGAGGTTCGCGTAACGCTTCAGGTGGCGCATCGCCGCGATCGAGGCTGCGTCCGGGATGGGGATCATCGAGTCGATCACGGCCGGGACGAAGCTCGGCTCCACGCGCGGGCGCCCGATGCCTTCGATGCGGGACGGCATCCCGGTGGTGAGGTCCGGGTCGCCGTCCCGCCAGGACGGGAAGAACGCGGAGTTCTCCGGGTCCACGACGGCCAGTCTGGTCGGGTGCCGGTGGTACCGGAGATAGCGGCCGATCGTGGCGCTCGTGCCGCCCGTTCCGGCGCCCACCACGATCCATTCGGGCACCGGGTGCTTCTCTCGGGACATCTGCTGGAAGATCGATTCGGCGATGTTGTTGTTGCCGCGCCAGTCCGTGGCGCGCTCGGCGTACGTGAACTGATCCATGTAGTGGCCGCCGGTGGTCCGGGCGACCTCCTCGGCCGTGGAGTAGACCTCGCCGGGATGGTCCACCAGGAGGCAGGAGCCGCCGAAGTCCTCGATGAGGCGGATCTTCTCCTCGCTCGTGCTGCGGGCCATGACGGCGATGAACGGCAGGCCGAGAAGCCGCGCGAAATACGCCTCGGAGACGGCCGTGCTGCCGCTGCTGGCCTCCACGATGGTGGTTCCCGGTCCGATCCAGCCATTGACCAGTCCGAAGAGGAAGAGCGAGCGGGCGAGCCGGTGCTTCAGGCTCCCGGAGCGGTGCGTGGACTCGTCCTTGATGAACAGCTCGATGCCCCAGTGCTCCGGGAGCGGCACACTGTACAGGTGGGTGTCGGCGGAGCGATTGGCCTCCGCCGTGATGATCCGGATGGCCTCGTCGGCCCAGGCGCGATCATCGGAACGGACCACCTGGGGGAAATCTGCTGCACTCACGGGAACCAGCCTAATGGGCACGCCGGATCCGCGCTGAGCCCGGACCGGGGCGTTGCGGACCACCGCCACGCCGGGCATAGAGTGTGCCTCATGGAGCAAGAATTCCCCGTGACCATCGCGCCCACCGACGTCCATGACCTGGACCCGGACAAGCTCGTCCTCCTCGACGTCCGGTGGAAGCTGGGCGATCCGCTGGGACGCGAGAAATACCTCATGGGACACCTCCCCGCCGCGGTGTTCGTGGACCTGGAGAACGATCTGGCGGCGCCCGCCGGCCCGCAGGAGGGCAGGCACCCGCTGCCGGGCCTGGAATCCTTCCAGGCGACCGCACGCCGATGGGGCGTCAACGACGGCGACACGGTGGTGGTGTACGACGACTCGGGCTCCATGGCGGCCGCCCGGGCCTGGTGGCTGCTGCGCGCCCACGGGCATGCGGACACCCGGATCCTGGACGGTGGGCTCAGGGCCTGGGTCCAGGAGGACTTCCCCGTCGAGAAGGACGAGGTGGTCCTCCCCGCGGGGAACGTGACGCTCCGACCCCTGGACCCGGAGGCTGCCATCGGCATCGACGAGGCCGCCGCCTGGCCCGCGGACGGGATCCTGCTGGATGCCCGTGCGGGGGAGCGGTTCCGCGGTGAGGTCGAACCGATCGACCCCCGCGCCGGTCACATCCCCGGCGCGGTCAGTGCCCCGACCACGGAGAATGTGGACGCGGACGGGGCGTTCCTGACGCCCGAGGCACTGCGGGCGCGCTTCGCGGGCCTCGGCGTCGAGCCCGGCAGCCGGGTGGCCGTGTATTGCGGCTCGGGCGTGACGGCGGCCCACCAGGTGGCGGCCCTGGCGCTCGCGGGGATCGACGCCACCTTGTACCCGGGTTCGTTCTCTCAGTGGTCCCAGGACGCGTCCCGTGAGGTGGCCACGGGCGAATGAACACCGCGCGCCGGGTGAACGGCCGGGGCGGCAGCGCTCGTCTGGTCAGCCGAGCGGCCCGGGCGGTAGCGTTTCGGGTATGACTCCCGGACGTCCCGTGCCCCCGCCGCTCGGCAAACCACTTCCCGATCTCGTCTCGCCGCTGGGCGACCCTTCCGAGGCCGAAGGCCGTCTCGTCGCGGCCCTCGGCGCCCGTTCGGCGGAGGGCGGTCTCGAACCGATGACCGTGGCCCGGCGGGCGCCCTCCGCGGATGATGTGGAGATCCTGATCGAGTTCTGCGGGCTGTGCCATTCGGACGTGCACTCCACGCGGGGCGAGTGGGGCCCCGGGAATTACCCGCTGGTCCCGGGACACGAGATCGTGGGCAGGGTGCTGCGCACGGGTTCCGCGGTGACGGACTTCGCCGTCGGCGACCGGGTGGGCGTCGGATGCATGGTGGATTCCTGCCGTGAGTGCGACGCCTGTGAGGAGGGACTGGAACAGTACTGTTCCCGCGGCCTGGTGGGCACTTACGGAGGGACCGACACCCGCCACGGGGGCGTGAAGACCCAGGGTGGCTATGCGCGGACCATCGTGGTGGACCGCAACTACGTCCTGCGCATCCCGGAGACCCTCGATCCCGCCGCGGCGGCGCCGCTGCTCTGTGCCGGCATCACGACCTACTCGCCCCTCCGGCACGCAGGCGTCGAGGAAGGCGACGACGTCGGCGTCGTGGGCCTGGGAGGGCTCGGCCACATGGCAGTGAAGCTGGCCAAGGCCATGGGCGCCTCGGTGACGGTCTTCACCACTTCGGAGTCCAAGAGGGAGGCGACCGCGGAACTCGGGGCGGACCGTGTGGTCAACTCGCGGGACGAGGAGCAGATGCGGGCCGCATCCTCCTCCGTGGACGTCATCATCGACACCGTCGCGGCGCCGCACGACCTCAACGCCCTGATCCGGACCCTGCGCCGCGACGGCGTCATCTATCAGCTCGGGCTGCCGTCGGGAGCCATGCCGCCCGTGGATCCGGGACTCCTGATCCGCAAGCGGGCCGCCTATGCGGGCTCGCTGATCGGCGGGATCGCGGAGACCCAGGAGATGCTGGATTTCTGTGCGGAGCATTCGCTGACCAGCGACATAGAAATGGTCGGCGCCGGCGAGGTCGACGCCGCCTTCGACCGCATGGTGGCCGGCGATGTGAAGTACCGTTTTGTCCTGGACACCAGCACACTCCAGCCCGCAGGGAAGGAAGCAGACGCGTGAGCACTCTCTTCACCAAGATCATCAACGGGGAGATCCCCGGACGATTCGTCTGGCGCGAGCCGGACGTGGTCGCGTTCCTCTCGATCGGCCCGTTGGCCCCGGGGCACACCCTGGTGGTGCCCGTGGAGGAAGTGGACCGCTGGACCGACGCGTCGCCCGAGATCCTCGCCAAGGCCATGATCGTGGCCCAGCGGATCGGCAAGGTCCAGGTGGACGTCTTCGGTTCGGAGCGGGCCGGGCTGCTGGTGGCGGGCTACGAGATCGACCACCTGCACGTGCACGTCTGGCCGTCGAACTCCATGAAGGACTATGACTTCGCCGCAGTGGACGACAACCCCGACCCGGCCGAGCTGGACTCCAACGCGGAGAAGATCCGTGAAGGCCTCCGAGCCGCCGGCTATGCGGAGTTCGTCCCGGAATCCTGACCCGTTAAACGCATCGACTGTCCCCACCGGCGAGGGCCCAGCGCGAGGCACGAACGCAGGGAGCCGGTGGGGACAGTCGATGACGGTCAGGCGTGTTACTTCCTGCGCGGGGTCATGGCGACCATGCCCGCGAACGTGAAGCCGCCGCCGAAACCGAAGAGCAGGGCCGGGACATCGGCCGGGATCTTACCGGCGTGCCACCACTTGCTGTACCCGAGGGGCACGCTCGCGGCGGAGGTGTTGCCGGATTCGGTCACATCCGTCACCACCACCTTGTCGGTCAGGCCGAGCACCTGGGCCATGGGCTCGATGATGCGCAGATTGGCCTGATGCGTCACGAGGACCTCGATGTCCTCCATCTGCAGCCCGGAGCGCTCAACGGCGGCACGGGCGTGCTTCTCGGCGTCCTTGAGCGCCCAGCGGAGCACCTCGCGGCCGTTCTGCCAGAACTTGTTGGTGGGCGGTGCGATCAGCACGGCGTCGGCGAGGTCGCCCTTGGAGCCCCACACCACGGGGCCGATCCGAGGCTCGTCCGTCGGGCCGATCACCATGGCGCCCGCGCCGTCGGCCGTGAGCACGGCGGTGCTCCGGTCCGTCCAGTCGGTGACCTTGGACAGCGTCTCGGCGCCCAGCACCAGGGCGTGGCTGGCGGAGCCGGCACGGATCGACTGGTCCGCCAGGCCGAGTGCGTACTCGAACCCGGAACAGGCCGTGTTGATGTCGATGATGCCCGGGCCGCGCTCGGCGCTGCCGAGACCCAGGGCCTGCGCCACGCGGCCCGCCGTGTTGGGGGAGCGCTCCGCGGCCGTGGTCGTGGCCACGATCACCAGATCGATCTGATCCGCGGGGATTCCGGAATCCTCCAGGGCCATCCGGGCCGCGGGAATCGCCAGATCCTTGACCGTCTCCTCCTCCCCGGCGATGTGCCGGGTGACGATGCCGGTCCGCTGACGGATCCACTCGTCGGAGGTCTCCATCATGCCCTCCAGCTCATGGTTGTCCATGACCCGTTCCGGCTGGGCATGGCCGAGGCCGAGGATTTCAGTGCCGGCGACCGGCACAGGGAAGCTGAGCTTCATATGGAGTCCTTTGGTTGCGGATGGGCGGACCACCCAAGCTTATTTGACCGGGCCGCATCCTCGCTTCCATGACATCCTGCGCGGTCGGTCAGGGAGCCAGGGCCTTGTTCAGGGCGACGCGGATCCGCTTTTCGCTCACGGAGTACTGCGTGCCCAGTTCGACGGCGAAGAAGCTGACCCGCAGCTCCTCCAGCATCCAGCGCACATGGGTCAGCTCGGGGCCGGGGCCTTCCCCGGAACGGAGCGCCGCCACGGCGTCGTCGTAGTCGTCCTCCAGGCGCTGGACCACGGCCATGCTGTTGGCGTCGCGCTGCACATTCGTCGGCAGTTTCTCCAGGCGGCGTTCGATGGCCGTCAGGTACCGCGACAGCTGCGCGAGCTGTTGGTAGCCCGTCTGTGCCACGAAACCTCGGTGCACCAGCTGCGCCAGATGACTCTTCTCGTCATTCAGCGCGCTGATCAGAGCCAGGCTGGTGCTCGCCTTGAGCTGCTTCTCGATCCGCCGGGCGCTGGCGAGGATGCGCTCCACCACCGCCGTCACCGTGAACACCGTGTCGATGAGATCGGCCCGCACCTGCTCGTAGAGTGCATCGAACGCCTTCGCGTCCCACGGGAGCTGCGCGGGCACGAGCTTGTCGATCGCAGCCTGGGCGCAGTCGGCGATCAGCTCGCTGACACTGCCGTGCGGATTCTGGCTGAAGGTCAGCTTCTCGGTGTTGCTCAGGTGCTCGAGCACGTAGCGGTCCGGGGCCGGGATCTTCAGGGCGAGCAGCCGGATGACACCGGCGCGCATCGCGGACTCCTGCCGTTCCGCGGTCTGGAACACCCGCAGGCCGACCGTGGATCCCTCGTCCGCGAGCGCGGGATAACCCGTCACCGTGTGGCCACCTAGCTGACGGCTCACGCTGCGCTGGATCACCCCACCGCTCGCGGCGGTCAGCGCGGCCCAGTCCGTGAGGCCGCTCAGCTCAGCGATACCGGAGGCGTGCAGTCCAGGCTGGGCGCCCGCCGTCGTCGGGCCGGCTTGAGTGTCCTTGCCCGCGGACGTCTTCGGCGAGGCCTTCCCCGGGCGGGCCGGGGAGGCGTTCACCGACTTCGGGGTCGCACCCAGGCTCTCGGCGATGGCACGGCGCGTGGCCGGGGCCAGCTCGTCCTGAAGGGCCGCCAGATCCTTGCTCTCGCCGAGCACCTTGCCCTTGGCGTCCACCACGCGGAAGCTCATGCGCAGATGGGGAGCCACGGCGTCCCAGGAGAAGCTGCCGTCCGGGACCACCTGGCCACGCAGCCGGCGCAGCGTCAGGGCCAGCGCCTGCTCGATCCGGTCCTCGGTGGGGGAGAAGTCCGCTTCCAGGGCCGCCACCGCCTGCCGCGCCACATCCGGGGCCGGGACGAAGTTCTTGCGGACGGCCTTCGGCATCGATTTGATCAGTGCCGTGACCAGTTCCACCCGCTGGCCGGGGATCTGCCAGCGGAACGGTTCCGGGTCCACCTGGTTGAGGAAGAGGGCCGGGATCTCCACGGTGGCACCGTCGGACGGATCCGGGGTGGCGCCGGGTGCGACTGGATGGAACTCGTAACTCAGCGGGAACTCGAAGCCCTGCTGGTGCCAGGCCCGGGGGAAGGCTGCCTCGTCCAGATCGTCGGCCTCCTCGCTCATCACGAGGGCACGGTCGAAGTCCAGCAGGGTGGGATCATCCTGCCGGGCCTGCTTCCACCAGGCGTCGAAATGCCGTTCCGAGACCACCTCGCGGCCGATCCGCTGGTCGTAGAACTCGAACAGCGTCTCGTCATCCACCCGGATGTCGCGACGGCGCATCCGGGTCTCCAGCTCCTCCACCTCACGGAGGAGGGCCCGGTTGCGCTGGAAGAACTTGTGATGGGTGCGCCATTCGCCGTCCACCAGGGCGTGCCGGATGAACAGCTCGCGGCACAGTTCCGGGTCCACGGAGGCGTAGTTGATCCGGCGCTTGGGGATGATGGGCACGCCGTACAGCGTGACCTTCTCGTATGCCATGACGGAGCCGGATTTCGATGACCAGTGCGGTTCGCTGAAGGTCCGCTTCACCAGCTGAGGGGCCACCTGCTCGGCCCATTCCGGGGCGAAGGCGGCGGCCACGCGTGCCCAGAGGCGGCTGGTCTCGACGAGTTCAGCGGCCATCACGAAAGCCGGTGACTTCTTGAACAGCGCCGAGCCCGGGAAGATGGCGAACCGCGTGCCACGCGCGCCCGCATACTCGCGCTTGCGCTCATCGTAGAGGCCGATCTGGCTCAGCAGACCGGACAGCAGCGACTGGTGGATCGCATCATGAAGACCCACCGGGTCGGTGTCCCGGCTGTTGTCCACCGTGATCCCGAGCGGCTTGGCGAGCTGGCGGAGCTGCGCATAGAGTTCCTGCCACTCCCGGACCCGCAGATAGTTGATGAACTCGGTGCGGCAGAGCCGGCGGAACTGGCTCGACGAGAGTTCCCGCTGCTTCTCCTGCAGGTGGTTCCACAGGTTCAGGTACCCGGTGAAGTCGCTCTTCTCATCCTTGAAACGGGCGTGCTTCTCCGCGGCCTGCTGCTGCTTGTCCGTGGGGCGTTCGCGCGGGTCCTGGATGGTCAGCGCGGCGGCCAGCACCATGACCTCGCGGGCGCAGCCCCGGCGCGCGGCCTCCACGATCATGCGGCCCAGCCGCGGATCCACGGGAAGCTGGGCGAGCTGATGCCCGACGGCGGTCAGGCCGGAGGGCTTGCGGCCGCCGGCCCCTTGCCCGCGGCCACGTCCCCGGCCGCGCTGGCCACGGCCGCCCTGGCCGGCGGCGGTCGGCTCCGTGGACGCGGAGGGGGAGGGGGAGGGGGCGCCGTCGTCGTCCGACGAGGCGCCGGCTGCGGGAAGAGCCCCCAGTTCGCGCAGGAGGGTGACGCCGTCGTTGACCGCGCGGGTGTCGGGCGACTCGACGAAGGGGAAGCCCTCCACGTCCTTCGGCGTCTTGGCCACGCCGATGGCGATCATCTGGAGGATCACGGCCGCCAGATTGGTGCGCAGAATCTCCGGGTCGGTGAACTCGGGGCGGCCCAGGAAGTCGTCCTCCGAGTAGAGCCGGATGGCGATGCCGTCGCTGACACGGCCACAGCGGCCCGACCGCTGATTCGCGGAGGCCTGGGAGACGCGTTCGATGGGCAGCCTCTGCACCTTGGTGCGGTGTGAATACCGGGAGATGCGGGCGGTGCCGGTGTCGATGACGTACTTGATGCCCGGCACGGTCAGCGACGTCTCGGCGACGTTCGTGGCCAGGACGATGCGGCGGCGCGGACCGGGATTGAAGACCTTGTGCTGCTCGGCCAGGCTCAGCCGCGCGAACAGCGGCAGGATCTCCGCGTCCGCCAGGCGGGGATTGCGCGGCAGGCGGCCCTGCAGCGCCTCCGCGGCCTCCCGGATCTCCCGCTCACCGGAGAAGAACACCAGGATGTCGCCCGGGGCTTCCCGCGAGAGTTCGTCCACGGCGTCGCAGACCGCGTCCACGGGGTCCCGGTCCTCTTCGAGTTCGTCGTCCAGCTCCTCGTCGCTGCCCGGTTCGGACAGCGGCCGGTAGCGGATCTCCACGGGGTAGGTGCGGCCGGAGACCTCGACGATGGGAGCTGGGGTGTCCTCGCCGCCGAAGTGCCGCGCGAAACGCTCCGGATCGATCGTGGCCGAGGTGATGATGACCTTCAGATCCGGGCGCTGGGGGAGCAGGCGCTTGAGGTACCCGAGGATGAAGTCGATGTTGAGGCTGCGCTCATGGGCCTCGTCCACGATGATCACGCTGTACTTGCGCAGCAGACGGTCCCGCTGGATCTCGGCCAGCAGGATGCCGTCGGTCATGAGCTTGACCTGAGTCTGGGGCCCCACCTCGCCTGTGAAGCGGACCTGGTATCCGACCTCCTGGCCGAGTTCCACGCCGAGTTCCTCCGCGATGCGCTCCGCGACCGTGCGGGCGGCGAGGCGCCGCGGCTGGGTGTGCCCGATCAGGCCCTTCTCGCCGAGCCCGAGCTCCAGGCACATCTTGGGCAGCTGCGTGGTCTTGCCGGAGCCGGTCTCGCCGGCCACGATGACCACCTGGTTCTCCGCGATGGCGGCCATGATGTCCTCACGGCGTTCGGAGACGGGGAGCGCGGCGGGGTATGTGATGTTCAGAGGCATGACCTGATCAGTCTAGTTGGGCGTGTGAAGTGCGGCGCCGGAGGCGTCCCCGTCGAGGGGGCCGGAGTGACCGAGGTGCTCTGCTTGCTTTCCCCGCGCGCTGTTGCCCGGTGACGCCGGTGTTGGGGCGCGGGGCCCCTTGACGCAAGCTGCCGCACCTCGGTCACTCCGGCTGCGCCTCGCGTCGCATCATCCACCTCTGCACTCGGCGCTCGCGGACTGCTCGGTCGCGCCGGTCCGGGGAAGGGTGGAGATGACGAGAGCCCCGGTTCCGTGGAACCGGGGCTCTCGCTGTATCTGGTGCCCTCGATAGGATTCGAACCTACGGCCTTCTGCTCCGGAGGCAGACGCTCTATCCCCTGAGCTACGAGGGCGGGCCAGGGATCCCGGGGTGGCCCCGGAACGTCCTCGAGCTTAGCAGGAATCCACCTCCGGATGCGAAATCGGCACGGTCCGTGAGCGGGGCGCGGATGTTCCCGGAGGTCTCTGAAGCCCTGGCGGCGACCGGCGAGTCAGTGGCCTGAGCATCAGTAGCCGAGGAAGGAATCGCTCCTGACCCGGCGGACGCCCGCCGAGCGCAGAGCCCTCCTGAGCGTCGCGACGAATTCCGGTGCCCCGGAGACCATCGCGTGACGCCCCGCCGCGTCGGGCACCAGTTCGGCGATCCGGGCGGCGGTGAAGCGCTCACTGCCCACATGCTCGACGCCGTCGGGCAATTGAACGTCTTCGGGAAGGGGATCGGACGTGCGGAGGAGGACACGCGCGCCGGAGCGGGCCAGCTCACTCAGGTAGGCGGCGTCGTCGAGATCCCGGACCGAATAGAGGACCACCGTGTCCGGGACCGCCCCGGCGGCCGCCCCGTCCAGCATCCCCACGAACGGCGTGATGCCGATGCCGCCGGCCACCAGGAGCGCCGGCCGGCTGGCTGGTCCGAGCAGGAATTCGCCGCCGGTGCGGCTCAGACGCAACTCGTGGCCGGTCTCCATCTCGTACAGGGCCTTCTTGGCGGGGGACGGCCGGCTGGGCATGCGCGTGGCGATGCGGAGGACGCCGTCGCCGGCAGCGACCGGGCTGAACACCCGCCGGGAGGAGCCGATGCCCGGCACCGGCACGGTGAGTTCCACGTACTGGCCTGCGGCGAGACGGGAGTCGCCCGTGGCCCGGAAGGTGAATTCGGTGATGTCCCGGCCCACCGGACGGTGATCGAGGAACGTGACCAGGCTCGAGCCCTTGGGGCGCAGAGCGAAGGCGAGAAGGTTACCCACCAGGAGCACGGCCTCGGGAGCGTTCGACAGGATCACGGCGCCGAGCTGGAGGGAGAACGGCAGGCTGAACAGCAGACCCACCAAGGCGCCCACCAACACGCGCTGCCACCTCCGCGGAGGAAGTGTCAGGGGTTCGCTGAGCATGAAGCAGGCGAAGAACACGGTCGCCTGACTGGCGAACCAGAGGGCGGGAACCTCGGCAACGGACAGGCCGCGGCCCAGTGCGACCCCCACGGCCGTAAGCAAGGAGACGGCCAGGAAACTCAGCGCCACGGGGAACTGCCCGGCCCGGTAGAGGACCAGCAGGCCCAGGGGCACCACGGCCCAGAGGAGCAGGGGGGAGCCGACCCACCAGGTCGCCGCGTTGAGGCCGGTCAGCGACACCACGAACGCGCCGAGAGCGGCCGGATTGAAGAGGTGGCGACCGCGCCAGGCCAGAGCGTACTTCGACGCCGAGGCCAGCACGGCGGCCAGGGCCACGCCCAGCCCTTCACGGAAGGTGGCTGCGGGCCAGAACAGGAAGTACAGCAGACCGGCGGTCACCAGGGATGAATCCCAGTATGGACGCATTCTGAACAGCAGGGCGCAGGCCCCGTTGGACAGTGCGGTCGCCGCTAGACAGAGCACCAGGTGCGCCAAGAGTGCGGGGACGCCGAACTCGGTCCAGCCGAGGGCGTCGAGGACGATGCTGTACGCCACCAGGACGCCGAGGGCCAGAGCCACCACACGAGTCATCGAGAGTCGGCCCAGGGACCGGGTCACGCGCTGCGTGAGATTCAGGAGTGCGGACATCAGAACAGGCCTTCCAGGAAGTACTCGGAACCTTCGGCATGCCCATCGCTGTGCACGCTCAGCCACTCCACGCCGTAACGTGCCGCCAGATCGGCTCCGGGGACGAAGAACAGCGCCGTGGCGAGCCCGTCGGCCAGCATGGCGTCGGGTGCCACCACCCAGCTTGCCACCACTCGCCGCACGGGTTCACCCGTCAGACCGTCCACCACGTGGTGAAGGCCGCGTCCCCAGGCGCGGCGGCTCACCCCGGAAGCGGCGAGCGCCTGATCTTCGACCTCGACGACGCCGATCGCCCGGCTGCTGTCGAACGGGCTTTCCAGCCCGATCCGCGCGGCCGTGGGACCGTGATGCCGCAGGTCACCGCCCGCGTCCACCAAGAACTCCCGAACCCCCGCGTCCCGGAGGATCCCGCAGACCAGGTCCACCAGGAGCCCTTTCCCCGCCGCACCGATGTCCAGGAGGACGGGTGCGCTCGCCGTCACGGTGCGGTCCTCCCACAGCGCGTCCCTGCCCCAGGCCGGTGCCGGTATCGCGGGACCGTGCGGGGTGAGGGAGTACGACGCGTCATAGCCCAGCCGGACGAGCGATTCGCCCACGAATGGCGTGACCGATCCTCCACTCAGATCGTGGAGTTCCCGGTACAGGCGGCCGAGGGGCGCTGCTTCGGCAGGGAGCACGAGGGTGCGCTCGGTGCCGGCGCCGTCAGGTGCCCCGGAATTCTTCGCCTCAGCCCACCCGGACGCCCAGCGTGAGACCTCGGAGTCGGAGCGGAAACGCGACCACACGCCGTCGAACTCGTCGATCCGCCGCCGGATCTCCTCCGCGACCTGATCGGTGAGCCCGCCGGCCTGGATCCACCAGCGGGTCCCGATGGCATCGAATTCCAGGGGGTCATTCATGCCGCGGCTCAGCTCGCCTGCTTCTTGATGGCCTCCACCGCGTCCTTGAAACCGCCGCTGGTCAGGCTCGATCCGGCCACGCGGGAGACGTCGAGCTCGTCGATGCTCTTGCCCACCACGAGGTCCTTGATGCCGCCGGCGAACCGGTTCTGGAACAGCTGGGTGTTCGCACTGGTGGGATGCGTGGCGATCTTGACGTCGCTGATCTTCCCGGAAGCGAGCGTGAGGGTGACCCCCACCGTCTCCTCGCCGTTCGGGGAGGTGTAATGTCCGTCCGCGCTGTAGGTGCCGTCCTTGTAGTGACCGGGCGTGGCGGGGGCCGCCGCGGCGCCAGGGGTGCTGGAACCTCCGGCCGGTGACGACACCTCGGCCGTGGGGGAGCCTTGTTTCGCCGGTGCGCAGGCCGTGGCTCCGGCCATGACGGCGAGCCCCGCGGCGGTGCCGGCCAGGATTTTCGCAGTGGGGGTGGAGATGGTCATCGATGCTCCTGGTGGGGGACGAAGGGATGAAGGACCCGAGGGGCTGGCTCCACCGTAGAACGGGATGCTGGGCGAATGTCCAGAGTTTGCTGAGAATGGGTGGACTCTGTGGATCACGCTGTCCACATACCGGATTCATGCTTTTCCGCCGGGAAGGCCCCTCCCCGTAGGATTGAGGGGTGACTCCCGAACAACTCTCCGCAGCAATCACCGCATGCCTGAAGGACGCCGTCGCTGACGGCTCGATCAACCTCCCCGCCGAGGCGCTGGAGGCCGAGGTCCGCGTGGAGCGACCCAAGAACCGTGAGCACGGTGACTGGGCGACCAATGCCGCGATGCAGTTCGGAAAGCGCGCAGGCCTGACGCCTCGTGAGTTCGCCACCATCCTGGCCGGGAAGCTGGAAAGCGTGGAAGGCGTCGCGTCCGTGGACATCGCAGGCCCGGGCTTCATCAACATCACCCTGGACGCCGGAGCCGCCGGCGAGCTCGCGCGCACCATCGTCGAGGCAGGTGCCACGTACGGCAACAATGACGCGCTCGCCGGCCACACCGTCAACATGGAGTTCGTCTCCGCCAACCCCACCGGCCCGCTGCACATCGGCCACACCCGTTGGGCGGCGCTGGGTGACTCGATCGCCCGCGTGCTGCGTGCCGCCGGTGCGTCTGTCACCGCCGAGTACTACATCAACGACGCCGGCAGCCAGATGAACGTGTTCGCCAACTCCGTGCTGTCCCGCCTGCGTGGCCGGGACGTCCCCGAGGGCGGCTACCCGGGTCAGTACATCGTGGACCTCGGGCAGGAGGTGCTCCGCGAGCACCCCGCCATCCGCGAGCTGACGGACGAGGCCGCGCTCCCCATCGTCCGTGAGGCCGCTTACCAGGCTCAGCTTGAGGACATCAAGCAGACGCTGGCCGATTTCGATGTGCACTTCGACGTGTACTTCTCGGAGCGCACCCTGCACGAGTCCGGTGCCCTGGAGGCCTCCGTGGACCGCCTGCGCGAGCAGGGCCACGTCTTCGACCAGGACGGCGCCGTGTGGCTGCGCACCACGGACTTCACGGATGACAAGGACCGTGTCCTCATCCGTGCCAACGGCGAGCCCACCTACTTCGCAGCGGATGCCGCGTATTACCTGACCAAGAGGGACCGCGGCTTCGAGGAGAAGATCTACCTCCTCGGCGCAGACCACCACGGTTACGTGAACCGCCTCAAGGCCATCGCGGCCTGCGCGGGGGATGACCCGGAGAAGAACATCGAGGTGCTCATCGGGCAGCTGGTGTCCGTCAACGGCGCCAAGCTGTCCAAGCGCGCGGGCAACATCATCGAACTCAAGGACCTCATCAGCTGGCTCGGCAAGGACGCCGTCAGGTACTCCCTGGCCCGCTTCCCCGCGGATTCGCCCATCACGCTGGAACCCGAGGTCCTCAAGAAGAACAGCAACGAGAACCCGGTGTTCTACGTGCAGTATGCGCACGCCCGCTCCCGCGGAACCGCGCGCAACGCGGCAGCGGCCGGCGTGGACCGCAGCGAGTTCGACGCTTCGCTGCTGACCGACCCCACCGAGAACGAACTGCTGTCCCAGCTGGGCAGCTTCCCGTCGATCGTGGCGAAGGCCGCCGAGCTGCGCGAGCCGCACCGGATCGCACGTCACCTCGAGGTCATCGCCGGGGCATACCACCGCTGGTACGACGCCTGCCGTGTCACACCGCTGGGTGACGAGGACGTGACCACGCTCAACAGGACCCGCCTGTGGCTCAACGACGCCACGAGCCAGGTCCTGGCCAACGGCCTGGCGCTGCTCGGCGTCTCGGCTCCGGAGCGCATGTAGTGAGCGGGGCGGACGTGACGGCGGCGAGCCCGCTGGCCCCGGAATGGCTTCAGGCCCCCGCGGACCTCAACGCCCTGCACGCCCCCAGCTGGGCACACGACGTCGCGCGGTCCGCCTCGGGCGAACTCACCGTGGACGGTGTTTCGGTCAGCTCTCTCAAGGAGCAGTTCGGCACACCGCTCTTCGTCCTGAGTGAGGCGGACTTCCGCACGCGGGCACGCGCATTCCGTGATGCTTTCAACGCGGCGTTCGCTTCGCTCTGCGGTGGCGTGGACGTCTACTACGCGGGCAAGGCCTTTCTGAGCGTCGAGGTGGCCCGGTGGGTCCGCCAAGAAGGGCTGCGCCTGGACACTTGTTCCGGTGGCGAGCTGGCGGTCGCCCAGCGTGCGGGATTCCCGGCCGAGCTGCTCGGACTGCACGGCAACAACAAGTCGTCGGCCGAGATCAACCGAGCCCTGGACATGGGCGTCGGCCGCATCGTGGTGGACAGCATCGACGAGCTGGAACGCGTCGCCGGGATCGTCCAGGGACGCCGGGCCGAGGGCCGGGCGGAGACCGCGAAGGTCATGCTCCGCCTCACCCCGGGAGTGCATGCGCACACCCACGAATTCATCGCCACGGCACATGAGGACCAGAAGTTCGGTCTGTCCATGGCGCCGGGGACCGCGGAGGACGCGGAGCTCCGCGGCATCGACCCGGCGCTGTCCGCCGCCGAACAGGCCGTGGACGCGGCCGTCGCGCTCGAGGGCATCGAACTCCTCGGTCTGCACTGCCATATCGGATCGCAGATCTTCGAGGCTGATGGCTTCGCCGTCGCCGCCCGAAAGTTGTTGGCCTTCCACGACGCGATGCAGCGCAAGCACGGCATCGTGCTGCCGGAGATGGACCTCGGGGGCGGGCACGGCATCGCCTACACCCCGGTGGACACCCCGCGACCCGTGGCCGACATCGCCCAGGCCCTGGCCGCCGTCGTGCGTGATGCCTGCCAGGAGCTGGGCATCGACTGCCCGCGCATCTCGATCGAGCCCGGCCGCGCGATCGTGGGCAGCACCACCTTCACGCTGTACGAAGTCGGCACCCGCAAGACCGTCCAGGTCGAGGCCCCCGAGGGCGGGGATCAGACCCACCCGCGCCGGTATGTGTCCGTGGATGGCGGCATGAGCGACAACCCCCGCCCGGTCCTCTACGACGCCGATTACTCGGCCGCGCTGGCGAACCGCGCCTCGGACGCCCCCGCGCAGTTGTCCCGAGTGGTGGGCAAACATTGCGAGAGCGGCGACATTGTTGTTAAAGATGTTTACCTGCCCTCGGATGTCAGGGCCGGTGATCTCCTGGCGGTGCCGGGGACCGGCGCCTACTGCTGGGCACTCGCGAGCAACTACAACTACCTGGCCCGTCCGGGAGTGGTCGCGGTCTCCGATGGGACCGCCCGGTGGATCATTCGTGGGGAAACCGAGGAAGACCTCTTGAACCGAGACATGGGAGCCGGAGAGCTGTGAACACCGATGTGAATGAGACGAAGACCCTCAAGGTCGCGCTTCTGGGCTGCGGCAATGTGGGGTCTCAGGTGGCACGCATCCTCCTCGAGGACGCGGAGACCCTGGCGGCCCGCACGGGCGCACGCCTGGAACTCGTGGGCATCGGTGTCCGGAACATCGACTCGCCCCGTGATGTCGAGCTTCCCCGCGAACTCTTCACCACCGACGCCGAGTCCCTCGTTGCCGGCGCCGATCTGGTCATCGAACTCATGGGCGGCATCGAGCCGGCCCGGAGCCTCATCCTGTCCGCGGTCCGCCATGGCGCCTGCGTGGTGACGGGCAACAAGGCCCTGCTGGCCCAGGACGGTCCCACCCTCTATGAGGAGGCGGACAAGGCTGGCGTCCAGCTCTCCTACGAAGCCGCGGTGGCCGGCGCCATCCCGATCCTGCGTCCCATCCGCGACAGCCTCTCGGGGGACCGCATCACCCGGGTGCTCGGCATCGTCAACGGCACCACCAACTTCATCCTGGATCAGATGGATTCCACGGGCGCGCAGTTCGAGGACGCCCTGGCTGAGGCTCAGCGCCTGGGGTACGCGGAAGCCGACCCCACCGCCGATGTGGAGGGTCACGACGCCGCTGCGAAGGCCGCCATCCTGGCCGCGCTGTCCTTCCACACCCGCTTCTCCCTGGATGACGTGCACTGTGAGGGCATCACGAAGGTCAGTGCCGCGGACATCACCGCGGCCAAGGATGCCGGCTTCGTCATCAAGCTGCTCGCCATCGCGGAGAAGCTGACGGACGAAGAGGGCGGCGAGGGCGTCAGCGTCCGCGTCCACCCGACGCTCCTGCCGCGCGAGCACCCGCTGGCCGCTGTCCGCGGCGCCTTCAACGCGGTGTTCGTCGAAGCCGAGAACGCCGGCGAACTCATGTTCTACGGTCAGGGCGCCGGCGGTACCCCCACGGCGTCGGCCGTCCTCGGTGATCTGGTCTCCGCGGCGCGACGGATCGTTCTCGGCGGGCCCGGCCGGACCGAGACCACCACGGGACACGTTCCCGCGCTGCCCATCGCTGCCAGCCGCACCAGCTATCACGTCGGCCTGCGGGTCGCGGATCAGCCGGGTGTGCTCGCACGCATCGCTCAGGTTTTCAGCGACAACGGAGTGTCGATCGAGCTGTTCCGGCAGAGCATCAGCAGCGCTGATCAATCCGCGGAACTGCGCATCGTCACGCACCGCGCCAGCGAGGCCGACCTCGCGGCGACCGTCGCATCCATTTCTCAACTGGACGTCGTGCAGGACGTGACGTCCGTCCTCCGTGTGGAAGGTGTCTAAGTGGCTCATCAGTGGCGCGGCGTGATCCGCGAATACGCCGAACGTCTGCCTGTCGACGAGAGCACCCGGGTGATCACCCTGGGTGAGGGCGGGACCCCTCTGGTGCACGCCCAGAAGCTCTCCGAGCTCACCGGTAACACCGTCTACCTCAAGGTCGAGGGCATGAACCCCACCGGTTCGTTCAAGGACCGTGGCATGACCATGGCCATGACGGCCGCCGTTCAGGCGGGCGCGCAGGCCGTGGTCTGTGCCTCCACCGGCAACACCTCCGCCTCCGCCGCGGCGTACGCCACCTCGGCCGGTCTGCGCTGCGCCGTCCTGGTGCCCGAAGGCAAGATCGCCATGGGCAAGCTGTCCCAGGCCATCGCTCACGGTGCCACCCTGCTGCAGGTGGACGGCAACTTCGACGACTGCCTGGAGATCGCCCGCAAGCTGAACGAGGCATACCCGATCTTCCTGGTGAACTCGGTCAACCCGGCACGCATCGAAGGCCAGAAGACCGGCGCCTTCGAAGTGGTCGACGCGCTCGGTGACGCACCGGACATCCATGTCCTTCCCGTCGGCAACGCCGGCAACATCAGCGCTTACTGGAAGGGGTACAAGGAGTACGCGGCCCCGTACCAGTCCGCCACCGCCGGTGAACTCCCGGCCGTCGCGACGCGGACCCCCGTCATGTGGGGTTTCCAGGCCGCCGGCGCCGCGCCGTTCGTCGCCGGACACCCGATCACGCACCCCGAGACGATCGCCACCGCGATCCGGATCGGCAACCCCGCCTCCTGGGACACCGCCGTCGCCGCGCGTGACGAGTCGGGTGGCCTGATCGAGGCCGTCACGGATGACGAGATCCTGGCCGCACACCGCTGGCTGTCCAGCAAGGAAGGCGTCTTCGTGGAGCCCGGCTCCGCCGCGGGCGTCGCCGGTCTGCTCAAGAAGCACGCCGCGGGCGAAGTCCCCACCGGCAAGACCATCGTCATCACGGTGACCGGTCATGGCCTCAAGGACCCCCAGTGGGCCCTGCGCACCGAGGACGGCGGCGACGTCTCCCCGGTCAAGGTGCAGAACGACGTGGTCTCCGTGGCCGCAGCGCTCGGCTTCGAGGGCTAGGTCTTGGCTGAACTTCACGACGGCGGTGCGGCGCCACTCGTCGCACTGCCGTCCGGTCTTTCCGTCACCGTCCGGGTCCCGGCCACCAGCGCGAACCTCGGCCCGGGCTACGACAGCCTTGGCCTGGCCGTCCAGCTCTTCGACACGGTGACGGTGGAGACACTGGACTCGGGGGCCCTCGACTTCACGCTGAGCGGCGAAGGCACCGAGTCCGTGCCGCGGGACGGCAGTCACCTGGTGATCCGTTCCCTGGAATCGGCGCTGGCCCAGCTGGGTTTCCGCCATCAGGGCCTGCACCTGAGGGCCGAGAACGTCATCCCGCACGGCCGCGGTCTCGGCAGCTCTGCCGCGGCGGTGGTCGCGGCCGCTCTCGCAGCCAATGGCCTGGTGCCGGAGGGCGCCCGCCGTGGGCTGGACTGGGTCTTGCAGTTCACGAGTGAGCTGGAAGGCCATCCGGACAATGTGGCACCCGCGATCTTCGGAGCGCTGGCGCTCTCCTGGCAGGAGGGCGACGCCTTCCACAGCGCTCGTGCCGAGGTCCACGCCGACGTCGTCCCTGTGGTCGCGATCCCGGACTTCGAACTGTCCACCGAACTTGCCCGGACGCTGTTGCCCGCCCAGGTAGAGCACCACGCGGCGGCCATGAATTCCGGACGGGCGGCGCTGCTGGTGGCCGCGCTGACCTCGCAGCCGGATCTGCTCGTGCCGGCGACGCGGGACTACCTCCACCAGGACTACCGGGCCACGGCGATGCAGCCGAGCGCCGATCTGATCGCCGCTCTGCGCGAACGCGGTCACGCCGCCGTCGTCTCGGGAGCGGGCCCAACTGTCATGACCCTCACCCGTTCGGTGGAGGAAGCCGCCGAGGTGGAGGATTTCATCCGGCAGCGGGAGTCCGGCGCGGTGTCGTGGCGTGTGCTGCGACCGGCGGTGGACCGCGAAGGTGCTAAAGTGGAAGTGCATCCGCGGTAAATCCGCAGTGGATGCCACTTTTTGCGCGCGGGGAACGTACCCGCGGATCCTTTCCTTGGACCGTGTGTTTCGCGCGGCAAATTCCTTGCAAAAACTCATGCGTCGCCCCATTGCGCGGTCATGAGCAGCCCAGGATGATCTGAAGGCCTGTGCTGTCAACCCAACCGTCCGGCTCCAGCCCGGGCGCCATCGAGGGGGAAGGATCCTTCGTGACTGAAACCACTGTCCTGACAACGGATGTGGACAAGACAAGCTCCGCTGCACCCGCAGCGAAAAGCAGCGGCCTGGCGGGCCTCAAGCTCGCCCAGCTGCAGGCGCTTGCCAGCCAGCTCGGCATCTCCGGGAGCTCCCGGATGCGCAAGGGCGACCTCGTGACCGCCATCTCCGACCACCAGCGCGGTTCCTCCGTGGCAGACCGCCCCGCCAAGGGCGAGGAAGCCGCCAAGGCCACCACCGCCAAGACCACCAGGGCTTCCGCGCCCAAGGCTGAGGCTCCCCAGGAGGCTCCCGCCGCTGCTTCCGCCGAGCAGGAGACCGCCTCGGAGGCGGCCCCTGCCCGCGGCCGTGCCCGTGGTCGCTCCCGCCGCGCCGGCAGTGACGGCGTCGTCGCCGCAGCCGAGACCGCTGCGGAGACCGCACCCGCCGAGTCCGCAGCCCCGGTCGCCGAGCAGCGTGCTGAGAACGCCGAGAACAACTCCGGCGAGCAGGGCTCCGAGCGCCGCAACACCCGCACCCGGAACCGCAACCGCCGTGCCGAAGGTGGCGAGAACACCGGCGAACGCGCCGAGGCTCCCGCCGAGTCCGCTGAGCCCGCCGCCGAGCAGGGCGAAGCCCGCGAGGGTGAGGGCAACCGCCGTAACCGTCAGCGCTCCGAACGTGGCCCCCGCAACGGTGAGGGCAACGGCCAGAACGCTGCGAACCAGAACAACGGCAATCAGCAGGGCGCACGCCAGCAGGAGAACCGCCAGCAGGACACCCGCAACGACGAGGAAGAAGGCGGGAACCGCCGGAACCGTCGTAATCGTCGGGACCGCAATGAGCGGAACGACCGCGGCGACCGGAATGACCGCAACGACCGTTTCCGCGATCGCAACGAGCGTCGCCGCGGCCGCAACCAGGGCCCCGAGGTGGATGACACCGAGCTGAGCGATGACGATGTCCTGGTCCCCGTGGCCGGCATCCTCGACGTCCTGGACAACTACGCGTTCATCCGTACCTCCGGTTACCTGCCGGGCCCGCAGGATGTCTACGTGACCCTCAACCAGGTCCGGAAGTACAACCTGCGCAAGGGCGACGCCGTCGTCGGCGCCATCCGTGCTCCGCGCGAAGGCGAGAACAACAACAACCAGCAGAACAACCGCCAGAAGTTCAACGCGCTGGTGCGCGTCACGAGCGTCAACGGTCTGCAGCCTGAAGAACTCAAGAACCGCGTCGAGTTCAACAAGCTCGTCCCGCTCTACCCGTCCGAGCGTCTGCGCCTCGAGACCGATCCCAAGAAGATCGGCCCGCGCATCATCGACCTCGTGGCTCCCATCGGCAAGGGCCAGCGTGGCCTGATCGTCTCCCCGCCCAAGGCCGGTAAGACGCTCATCCTGCAGTCCATCGCCAACGCCATCACCACCAACAATCCTGAGGTCCACCTCATGATGGTCCTGGTCGACGAGCGTCCCGAAGAAGTCACGGACATGCAGCGCACGGTGAAGGGTGAGGTCATCGCCTCCACCTTCGACCGTCCCGCCGATGACCACACCACGGTCGCCGAGCTCTCGATCGAGCGCGCCAAGCGCCTCGTGGAGATGGGCAAGGACGTGGTGGTCCTCCTGGACTCCATGACGCGTCTGGGCCGTGCCTACAACCTGGCCGCGCCGGCATCCGGTCGCATCCTGTCCGGTGGTGTGGACTCCGCCGCGCTGTACCCGCCCAAGCGGTTCTTCGGCGCAGCCCGCAACATCGAGAACGGCGGCTCGTTGACGATCCTCGCCACGGCCCTGGTCGAGACCGGTTCCAAGATGGACGAGGTCATCTTCGAGGAGTTCAAGGGCACCGGCAACATGGAGCTCCGCCTGTCCCGCCACCTGGCGGACAAGCGCATCTTCCCGGCTGTCGACGTCAACGCTTCCAGCACCCGCCGCGAGGAGAACCTCCTCTCGCCGGACGAGGTCAAGATCATGTGGCGTCTCCGCCGCCTGCTCTCCGGCCTCGAGCAGCAGCAGGGTCTGGAACTGCTCACGAGCAAGATCCGTGAGACGCAGAGCAACGCCGAGTTCCTGCTCCAGGTGCAGCGCACCACCCTGGCTGCAAAGTCGGAGAACGACAAGTAGCTCCTGACGGGGATGGGACCGGCCACACGCCGGTCCCATCCCCGTTTGCCGTCTCCCGATAAACTTGCCACCAGGTTGAAAGAGGTTTTGAACATGTTTGAGTCCGTCCAGGGTCTGCTCGACGAGCACGCCGCGATCCAGGCGCAGCTGAGCGACCCCGCCGTCTACGCCGACCAGTCGCTGGCCCGTAAGCTGGGCCGTCGTTCCGCGCAGCTCAACGGCATCGTGGAGGCGTACAACACCTGGCGCGGGCTCAGCGATGACCTGGAGGCGGCACGGGAGATGGCCGCCGAGGACCCGGACTTCGCCGAAGAGGTCACCCAGATCGAGGAGAAGCTGCCGGCCGCTCAGGAGAAGCTGCGCCGTCTGCTCATTCCGCGTGATCCCGACGACGCCCGCAACGTCATCATCGAGGTCAAGGGCGGCGAAGGCGGCGAGGAGGCCGCGCTGTTCGCCGCCGACCTCCTGCGCATGTACACCCGGTACGCCGAGGCCCATGGCTGGAAGACCGAACTGATCTCCGCCAACGAGTCCGATCTGGGCGGCTACAAGGACGCTCAGATGGCCATCAAGGGATCCTCCAACGACCCGGCACAGGGTGTCTGGGCCCGCCTGAAGTTCGAAGGTGGCGTGCACCGCGTCCAGCGCGTGCCGGCCACCGAGTCCCAGGGACGCATCCACACCTCGGCCGCCGGCGTCCTGGTGTTCCCCGAGGTGGATGAGCCCGAGGAGATCGAGATCAATCAGAACGATCTGAAGATCGACGTCTACCGGTCCTCCGGCCCCGGCGGGCAGTCCGTGAACACCACCGACTCGGCCGTCCGCATCACCCACCTGCCCACGGGCATCGTGGTCGCCATGCAGAACGAGAAGTCCCAGCTGCAGAACCGCGAGGCGGCCATGCGCGTGCTCCGTGCGCGACTCCTGGCGCACCAGCAGGAGCAGCTGGACGCGGAGAGCGCCGAGCACCGCAAGTCGCAGATCCGCACCATGGACCGCTCGGAGCGCATCCGGACGTACAACTTCCCGGAGAACCGCATCGCGGATCACCGCACCGGGTACAAGGCCTACAACCTGGACGCCGTCATGAACGGTGACCTGGAGCCGGTCATCCAGTCCGCCATCGAGATGGACGAGCAGGCCCGCCTGGACGCCATCGGCGAGTAGCGGACCGCCGTGAACGACGACGACGCCCTGCGCCCCGGCGCGCCCCTGGCCCCCGCCGTCCGGGCCGCCGCAGCCGTGCTCGCCGCAGCGGGTGTGCCGAGTCCGCGCCGGGACGCCGAACTGCTCCTGGCGCATGCCCTCGGGGTCGACCTCAAGGAACTGCAGCTTGTGGTCCTCATGGGTTCCGGCGCCGTCCCGGAGGGTTTTCCGGGGCTGGTGGCGCAGCGTGCGGAGCGGATCCCGCTGCAGCACCTGACCGGGGTGGCCTACTTCCGGCACCTGGAACTCTCCGTGGGTCCGGGCGTCTTCATCCCGCGTCCCGAGACCGAGACCGTGGTGCAGTGGGCCGTGGACCGGTGCGCCGAGCTGCGGGCCGGGGGAGTGCTCGAGCCTCTTCTGGTGGACCTCGGAACGGGGTCGGGCGCCATCGCGGCCTCGCTCGCGCAGGAGGTTCCGGGCGCGCGCGTGCACGCCGTGGAGCTCAGCCCGCTGGCCATCGCCTGGGCCGAACGCAACACCCGGCCGCACGGCGTCGAACTTCATCAGGGTGATCTGCGGGACGCCCTGCCGGAGCTGAACGGCCTGGTGGATGTGGTGGTCTCCAATCCGCCGTACATCCCCAGCGAGGCTGTGCCCCGTGAGCCGGAGGTCGCGGATCATGACCCCCAGATGGCGCTGTATGGCGGGGGAGCGGACGGCATGGAGCTTCCCCTGGCCGCTGCGGCCAGCGCGGCGCGGCTGCTCAGACCGGGCGGCTGGTTCATCATGGAACATGCTGAGGTGCAGGCGCCCTGGCTGGCCGCACGCCTGGGCCAGGACGCCGCCTGGTCGGACGTCAGGACGCATCAGGACCTCAACGGCAAGGACCGCGCCACGTCCGCCCGCCGCGTGTGACCGGACGCCGGGCGAGCCCTGTGGGCTGTGACGCGGCGCGGACTGTGGATCCGAAAAGAATGGGAGAATGTCAGCGTGACTTCTAGCTATGACTGTTCAACGGAAGAAACCCGCTTCGAGGGGCTGGCACACGCGCAACGCGCCATCACCGAACAGCAGTGCATCGTCTTCCCCACGGACACCGTGTACGGCATCGCCGCGGATGCGTTCTCACCGCTGGCGGTCCGGCTTCTGCTGGCGGCCAAGGGCCGCTCCAGGACCATGCCGCCGCCCGTGCTGATCCCTCGCGTCCAGACCATGGACGGGCTGGCCGTCGACATCGGCGACGACGCCCGCAAGCTCGCCGAGAAGTTCTGGCCCGGTGCTCTCACCTTGATCCTGCACGCTCAGCCGTCCCTTGAATGGGATCTCGGCGAGACCAAGGGCACCGTGGCACTGCGCGTGCCCGACGACGAACTGGCCCTGGAGATCCTGGCCCGGACGGGCCCTCTGGCGGTGTCCTCGGCCAATAGGAGCGGTCAGCCCGCCGCGCAGACGGCCGCTAATGCCCAGGAGCAGCTCGCCGAGTCGGTCGAGGTCTACCTCGACGGCGGCCCCCGTCCGGCGGAGTCCGAGAGCGAGGAGGCGGCCCTGCCGTCCACGATCGTCGACTGCACCGGGTCCCGTGCCCGTGTCGTCCGTCAGGGTGCGATCGCCCTGGAGGACCTGCGGGACGTGGTCCCGTCGATCCTGGCCTTCGGCCAGGAGGTCCCGGTCTGGGAGCCTGGCGCGGACAGCGCGCTGAACAGTGCCGACGCCGACACCGACGCACAGGCGGTCGCGGACCAGCCGGCAACGGCTACCGTCACGAGCGAGGATGCCAAGACTCCCCGGGAGACCGGGGCGGAGAGCTGAATGCGGAGGGACCGCCTTCCGCTCGTCGACGTCGACGTCACCGCGCTTACGGCTGATGAGACCGCCCAGGAGCTGGGCCGCTTGCTCGCCTCCGGGGAGCCGCACACCGTCGTCGGCCACAATCTGCACAGTGTGACGCTGTATCACAGCGATCCTGCGTTCGCCGTCTTCTACGACCGCAGCTCCGTCATCCTGCTCGACGGCGCTCCGCTGGCCAAGCTGTGGGCGCGGACGTTCAACCGGGGCCAGGGCGCGGGGAGCCACCGCGTGGGATCCGTCGATTGGCTGGCCCGCGTCGGAGCCGTGCCTGGCCTGGACCGCATCGCGGTGCTGGGAGCGGGCGCCGAGGCGAACGAGGGTGCGGTCGCCGAATTGCGCCGTCGCGTTCCGGGGGCAGTGGTGGAAGGACGGCCCGGGGCGGGCTGGAACGCGGAAGCGGAGTTGGCTGCGTCCGCCTGGCTCCGTGAGTTTCGTCCGCAGCTGGTGCTGACCGGTCTCGGGATGCCCCTGCAGGAACAGGTCATCGCCCGCATGCTGATGGAGATTCCGGCCGTGCACTGCGCCGTCGGCGGAGCCATCGAGCAGGTGGCCGGCATTCAGAAGCTCGCACCGCGCTGGATCGGTCGTCTGGGCTTCGAATGGGCGTGGCGACTGCTGTTCGATCCGCGGCGCGTGGCGTATCGCGTGTTCGTGGAGCCCTGGAAGCTGGCGTTCATCCTTCTGCGCCGTCGCATGAGCCGCAGCGTCAGGCGTCAGGATGTGCGTTCATGATGGGCGGAGCGGCGGAGGAGACGAACGCGCGTCCCCGGGTGGCCGCCGTCGTGGTCACGTATAACCGCAGGGAGCTGCTGAAGGACACCCTCCGTGGACTGCTGACCGCTACGGTCCGGCCGGACGCGCTGATCGTGGTGGATAACGCCTCGGACGACGGAACCCCGGAGTTCCTGAAGGCGTGGGCTGCCAGCGAGGGCGCGGCGGCTGCCGACAGGACCGTTCTGGATCTGGTCCGTCTGGAGAGCAACACCGGCGGAGCCGGTGGCTTCGTGGTCGGCATGGAACGCGCGGTGCTGGATCATCAGGCGGACTATGTCTGGATCATGGACGACGACACGGAGCCTCTGGCGGATTCGCTGGCAGAAGCGCTTTCGGCCTTGGACACGATCGCCGCGCAGGGTGTGCCGGCTCCCGCCTACCTGGCCAGTCTGGTCCGGTGGACCGACGGGCGTCCGCATCCGATGAACCGGACCAAAGAGCGTCTGCGGCTGGACGCCGCGGGCCGTGCCCGCGCGGACTCCCTGGGTTTGACGAGCATCCGGACGGCGTCGTTCGTCTCGATTTTCGTCTCCGCGGACGCGATCCGCCGCCAGGGCCTTCCGATCGCGGACTACTTCATCTGGAACGACGACTTCGAGTTCACCGCCAGGATCACTCGCCAGGCCGAGGCCTTCGCCGTGCCGGACTCCGAGGTCTTGCATCACACCAAGACCTTCGGTGACGCACAGGCCGACCCGGGCGACCGCTTCTACTACGAGGTGCGGAACAAGCTCTGGGCGTACTTCCGTTCCCCGGCGCTGCATTGGTGGGAGCGCGTGCTGTTCCTGGGAGCCTCGGTGCGCAATTGGACCCGGACGGTGGCCCGGTCCGGCCAGCGTGCGCGCCTGCTGCGAGGACTCTTCCGTGGCGTCAAAGACGCCCTGAGGAGTCCTCGCAGCAACAGCGAAGTCCTGGACGGTGTGTACCGGCTCCGGGAGATCCCGGCGCTGACGGCTTCAGCGGCCGTCGGCGAGTGAGCGGATCCCCTCGTCGAACGAGACGGGCGGCGTCCAGGAGAAGTCCGGGGCGCTGCCGCTGACCAGGACTTCCAGATCCTCGGTCAGACGGTCGGCCTCCGCGCCCTTGCCGAGGAGCCGGGCTCCGAGGCGCAGGAGCGCCGGGGGACAGGGGATCAACCGCGGGGTCCGTTCCGCGGCCGCACCGAGTGCCCGGCACAGATCCGCGGTGGAGACGGCGCGGGAATCGGCGGCCAGGATCAGCTGGTACAGGTCCGTGTCGTGCTCCAGTGCGTACTGGATGGCCGAACAGACATTGCCCACGGCCACCATCGTCCTGCGGTTGCGCACCGACGCGAGGGGCAACGGGAGTCCACGCCGGATGGCGCTCAGGAGCCGCTGGACGTTGCCCTTGTTCCCCGGGCCGTACACCATCGGGATCCGGATACTGGCGCCCCGTAGCCCGGAACGTGTGCTCACCGCCGCCAGGGCCTGCTCGGCCTCCCATTTGGACACCCCGTAGGGATCGGCCGGTCGGGGCGTGTCCGCTGCGGAGAACGGTGCGCCGGTGGTCCGTTCGCCGTTGACTTTGATGCTGCTGAGGAACACGAACGCCGAGACGCCCGCGGCGGCGGCGCCTTCGGCCAGCCGGTGAGTCAGAACGGTGTTGGCTGCCCGGTGTGCGGCAAGTGGATCGTCGCTGTCCTCGGCCATGCGGTGGACCCGGGCGGCGAGATGCACGACCGCGTCCAGACCGGTGAACAAGGAGGAACAGTCCTCGACCCGTTCGAGGTCCCCGGTGGCCCGCGCCGTCGCGCCGCGGAGAGCGGCAGCCGCGCTGTCGTCCAGCGGAAGAGTCCTGACGAGCGCCACGACGTCGTGCCCGGCGGAGACCAGGCTGCGTACCACGTGACGGCCCACGAACCCCGTGGCCCCGGTGACTGCGACTTTCATGGAGCCCCTCTCGACGGCCTACTGCCCGCGTAGCCGCGAGACTGCCGGAAATCCACAATAGCCGATGCCCGGCGCGCTAAGCTGGTCGCGGTGTCCGATGCCGCTCCCTGCGGTCCCCACGTCCTCCGGGCCTGGTCGGAAAGCGCGGATGCCGAGGGCGGGAGACTTCTTCCGCCCCTTGATTTTCGAGCAAGGTGGCCATTGTCGTACTCCAAGACTGCTGAGAGCAGAACCGGCTCCTGGGAGTGGATCCAGTTCATCCTCGACGCCCTCTGCTGGTTCCTAGCAATGGGCCTGGCCCTCGTGCTCCGCTACGAACTGCACGTCGAATGGGCTCAGTTCCCCGGCCTCCTGGCGGTGACCGGTATCGCGGCCCTCGCGCAGCTCGTCTTCGGCTACCTCCTCTCCGTGTACCGCGGCCGCTACCAGTCCGGCTCCTTCGGTGAAGTGCAGGCGCTGCTGATCGCCACCCTCATCGTGGCGACGGCGGCCACGCTGCTCCTGCTGGTGGGCTACCGCCAGTTCGACGTCGGCCGCAGTGTCGCCCTGATCGCCGCGCCGATCGCCTTCATCGGGATGGCCGGTATCCGTTATCTCCGGAGGCTCTACCGGGAGGCGAAATCCCGCCCGGGCGACGCCGCCCGGAACACGCTGATCTACGGCGCCGGCTTCGTGGGTAATTCGCTGGTCTCCCGCATGCTTCAGGACCCGGATTCCCCCTATTACCCGGTCGGCCTGATCGACGACGACCCCAGCAAGAAGCATCTGCGCCTCTCCGGCGTGCAGGTCCTGGGGCGCGGCGAGGACATCCGTTCGATCGTCCACCGGACCAAGGCCGAAGTCCTGGTGCTGGCGTTCGGCAGCGTGGAGCGCGACGTCGTGACTCGGGTCTCCGACAGCGTCGCCGGCCTGAACGTCAGGGTGCTCGTCCTGCCTCCGCTGAACCAGATGCTCAGCGGAGGTGCACCGCAGGGCTTCTCCGACTTCCGCGACATCTCAGTGGAGGATCTGATCGGGCGGAGGCCGGTGGACATCCAGGTCGAGAAGATCGCCGGATACATCTCCGACCGCAGGGTGATCGTCACGGGCGCGGGCGGTTCGATCGGCAGCGAGCTCTGCCGCCAGATCAGCCAGTTCAGCCCGGCCGAGCTGATCATGCTGGACCATGACGAGACGGCCCTGCAGCAGACGCAGATCTCACTGACCGGCCAGGGATTGCTGAACGGCCAGGACACCGTGCTGTGCAGCATCCGGGACCAGGCAGGTCTCGACGCGGTCTTCCAGGAAAGGAAGCCGGAGGTCGTCTTTCATGCCGCGGCCCTCAAGCACGCCCCGCTTCTGCAGCAATACCCCAACGAGGGCTGGAAGACCAACGTCCTGGGTTCGCTGAACGTCCTGCGTGCGGCCCGGGCGGTGGGAGTGAGCCGGTTCGTGAACATCTCCACCGACAAGGCGGCGAACCCGAGCACGGCTCTGGGCCATTCCAAACGGATGGCCGAACGGCTGACGGCCTGGATGGCGCAGGAGACAGGCCTTCCGTACGTTTCGGTGAGATTCGGCAATGTTATGGGGAGCCGTGGGTCCATGCTCCCGCTGTTCACTCGGCAGATCCAGGCCGGAGGGCCGGTGACGGTGACGCACAAGGATGTCACCCGGTTCTTCATGACCATCCCGGAGGCCTGCCAGCTGGTGATCCAGGCTGGTGCCATCGGGCACGGCGGTGAGGTCATGCTCCTGGACATGGGGGAACCCGTCCGGATCCTGGATGTCGCGCAACGGATGATCGCGATGTCCGGAAAGAACGTCGAGATCGTCTTCACGGGTCTGCGGCCGGGCGAGAAGATGCATGAGGAGCTCATCGGGGACGGAGAGGTCGACTCCACCCGGATCCACCCGAAGATCTCGCATGCGCGCATCCAGCCGATCGACCCGGAGGATCTGGATCTGGAATCCTGGCTGGAGGCCTGCCGGCTCGACGAGGAGAAGCTGAGCGCCTCCGGCATCGCCGACGAGGAGTCCGAAGACCCGGTGGATCTGGGCCGGGTGGGATCGTGACCCCCGTCGCCATCACTGCGGCGGCGACGTTCGTGGTGGCACTCGTGGCACCCTGGGCGGTCAAGCCGTTCCTCGTCCGGCTCGGAGTCATCGACGTGCCGACGGCTCGCTCCTCCCACTCTGAACTGACGCTGCGGGGCATGGGCCTGGCCACGAGCCTCGGAGTGCTTGCGGGCTCAGCCACGGCTCTGCTGACCCATGCGGTGCCCACCAACCGCTTCCTGGCTCTGGCGGTGGCGGGGTGCGCGCTCGGCTCCGCACTTCTGGGCTGGGTCGAGGACATCCGTGGCCTGTCCATCCGGGTCCGGGCGTCCGCTCAGCTTCTCCTCGGCCTGGTGGTGACCGCCGCCATGACCGCGAATCTCCAGGTCTCCTGGTGGTGGCTTCCCCTGGGGGTCCTCGCAGTGAGCGGCTACATCAACGCGGCGAATTTCATGGACGGCGTGAACGGCATCTCGGGCATCCACGGTCTCGTGGTCGGCGCGCTGTACTGCACCGCCGGTGTCCTGTCCGGCCAGGTGTGGCTCACCGTGTCCGGGGTGGTCCTCGCGGCCGCCTTCGCGGCGTTCCTGCCGTGGAATCTCGGCCGTGGCCGGGTGTTCCTCGGGGATGTCGGAAGCTATCTCCTGGGCGGAGGCATCGCCGCCATGGCTGTCGCCGGATTCCTGTCGGGTGTCGCGATCGAATACCTGCTGTCGCCCCTCATGATCTATCTCGCCGACACGGGATACACCTTGGTCCGCCGGTACCGGCAGGGCAAACGGTGGTACGAGTCGCATCGGGAGCACGTCTACCAGCGACTCACCGATGTGGGTTTCAGCCATGTGCGCGTCGCCCTGCTGGTGGGGTTGTTCAGCGCGCTGACCGGCATGTGCGGGATCGTGGCGGCCACTTCCCCCTGGTGGGGCGCCCTCGCGGCCCAGGCGATCACGGTCGGCGCCATCGTGCTGTATCTGGCGCTGCCCTCCCTCCTGGAGCGGCGACGGGCGGGACGGGCCGTGTGAAGGTGGCCAGGGGCGCCGGTACTTCTATCTCGTGTAGAATTCACCGTTGACGGTGTGTATCCCGTCGCATCACATGCCCTCCACCTGATAGGCCGCCATGTCTGCATCTTCGCCCCGCCCTTCCAGGGCTTCTCGGCGTCGGACGACGACGGCGGCGGGGGAGACGGGATCCTTGTGGCTCCGACTCCTGGTGCTCAGCTCAGCGGTGTCCGCAGCAGGTCTTCTGGTCACCGCGGTCATCGCCGCGGTGATGAACGGGGGACTGGGCGCGCTGTCCGTGATCTGCGGTGGCGCCCTCGTCATCGTCTTCTTCGCGATCTCCCTGCTCGCCGGGCATTTCGTCGGCAGGAACAACCCCTCCGGAGCCATCGGGCTCATGGTGGCGCTGTACTTCGTCAAGGTCGTGGTGTTCGGGGTCGTGTTCCTGGTGCTCGGCGCCCCGGGCTGGTTGCATGGCCGGTGGTTTGTTACAGCGGCGGTCGTGACCGTCGTCCTGTGGCAGATCGCGGAGCTCTATGGGTTCTCCCGCGCTCGGCTCCTGATCTTCAACGTGCCCGCGCAGCCCGCTGAGCAGGCCCAAGACTCCTCCGACACTGCAGAAGGAGGCCGCTGACGTGGCAAAAGAAAATCACCGTCCGTCGGAAGCCGATCCTTCACATGACGGCGACGGCGGATACAACGCCGGAATGGCCGTCTTCAGCTATATCGTCGGCGGAATCCTGGTCTGGAGTTTGATAGGGTGGGGACTGGATTCACTGTGGGGGACCCGCTGGATTGTACTCGCCGGAGCATTGCTCGGGGCGGCCGGCGGTTTCTATCTGGCCCAGATGCATGGATTCTTCAAACACCGCGCTGACAGCTCTGGCGCGGATCCGAAGAAGCCTCACAAACCTTCCGAATAATTTCACATGGGGGAGCCGCTCACCGAGCGTGGAGCCCCGCTAATTTGCCCAACGATGGACACTGCAGAGAGGAAACGCGTTGTTCGCGCTTACGCTCCCCGCTCAGGATTCGGGTTCTTTCAACCCGCCTGGTATTGACGAAATGCACCTCCCGGCGATTTTGCCCTGGGGTGCAGCGGACGGCTTCTCCAAGCAGATGCTCCTGGTGATCCTCTCCGTGGTCATCATCGCGGCGTTCTTCCTGGCCGCCGCCCGCAAGGGACAGCTGGTCCCCGGGAAACTCCAGTTCGCCGGCGAGTCCGCCTACGGCTTCGTCCGTAACGGCATCGCCAAGGACATCATCGGCGGCAAGGACTTCATCAAGTACGTCCCGCTGCTGTTCAGCTTGTTCTTCTTCATCCTGGTCAACAACATCTACGGGGCCATCCCCGTCATCCAGTTGCCCACCTTCTCCCACGTGGGCGGCGCCTATGTGCTGGCCGGCCTGGTGTACCTGACCTGGATCGTGATCGGCGTCAAGAAGAACGGAATCCGTTACTTCAAGCTGGCCACCGTACCCTCGGGTGTTCCCCTGTACATCCTGCCGATCGTGGTCCCGATCGAGATCATCTCGAACTTCGTGGTCCGCCCGGTCACGCACAGCCTCCGTCTGTTCGCGACCATGCTGGCCGGCCACTTGATCGTGATGATCGCCGGCTCGGGCATCGAGTTCCTGATCGCTCAGGAGAACGTCCTGCTCAAGGGCACCTCGGTCCTGGTGCTGGCCGGCGCGGTGGCCATGTACATGCTGGAAGCGCTGATCATGGTGCTGCAGGCGTACGTGTTCACGCTGCTGACCGCCATCTACATCGAAGGCGCTCTCCACGCGGACAGCCACTAAGACTTCACCCACACTTCCCCTCTCGGGGAAAAATAACCCCGTAACAGCCGCTCCGCGGCGACTGAAAGGAAAACCATGAACGGCGAAATCAACGGCTCCCTCAACCTCGTTGGCTACGGCCTCTCCGCCATCGGCGGTGGCATCGGTGTGGGTCTCGTGTTCGCGGCCTACATCAATGGTGTGGCTCGTCAGCCCGAGGCACAGCGTGTCCTGCAGCCGATCGCATTCCTCGGTCTGGCCCTGACCGAAGCTCTCGCCATCCTCGGCCTGGTTTTCGCGTTCGTTCTGAAGTAAACCTTCAGCCCCTACGCCAAATCAGTTACGAGTAGATAGGACGGGTGAATATGGATCAGCTGATCCTTGCTGCAGACCAAGCCCACGAGTCTCCCAACCCGCTTGTTCCCAATGTCTGGGAAATGGGCGTGGTCCTGGTCGGCTTCCTGGTTCTGCTCTTCATCGTGGTCAAGTTCGTTGTCCCGATGTTCGAGAAGACCTACGCCGAGCGTGCCGAGGCCATCGAAGGTGGCATCGCCAAGGCTGAGAAGGCCCAGGCGGAGGCCACCGCCGCTCTGGAAGAGTACAAGCAGCAGCTGACGGACGCCCGCGCAGAGGCCAATCGCATCCGCGAAGAAGCCCGTGCTGAAGGCGCCCAGATCCTCGCTGAGCTCAAGGAGAAGGCCGCCGCCGAGGCAGCCCGCATCACCGAGCAGGCCCATGTACAGATCGAGGCAGAGCGCCAGGCCGCCGTCGTCTCCCTGCGCAGCGAAGTCGGCAGCCTTGCCACGACGCTCGCCGGGCGCATCGTCGGTGAGTCGCTGGAAGACGACGCCCGCGCTTCCCGCGTGGTCGACCGCTTCCTCGCAGATCTGGAGAACCAGAGCGCAGGTGCAGCACAGTAATGGCAGGTGTATCGAGCGAATCGCTGAAGGCGGCGCTGGCCGAGGTGGAGCCCAAGCTCCCCACGGCTCCGCTGTCCCTGGCAAATGAGCTTTTCGGAACCCTCGAGGCGCTTGACGGCTCGGCCGGACTGCGCCGGGCTCTGACGGATCCTTCGCGCAGTGCGGAGGAGAAGTCGGGCCTGATCCGTGGACTCCTGGCCGGCAAGGTCTCGGCCGATGCGGAGCAGATCGTCAGTTCGCTGGCGGCCTCCCGCTGGGCCGACTCCCGTGACATCGGCGATGCGCTCGAAACAATCGCCGCAACCGTGGCGATCGCCGTCGCTGAGTCCAAGGGTGCCGCCGCAGGTGGCGGCGCCTCCGGGCTGGAAGCACTGGAGAACGACCTCTTCGCATTCAACACGGTGGTGGGTGCCAGCCATGAGCTGCAGCGTGCTCTCGTGGAACCGGCTGCCGCCCCGCAGCAGAAGGCGGAGCTGGCACGCAAGCTCGTGCCGAGCGCCGGCGAAGAGGCTCAGCTCCTCATCCGTCAGGCCGTCGTCGCCCCGCGTGGCGTCAAGCCGGCCAAGCTGGTGGAGCGCTTTGCAGAGTTGGCCGCCAAGCGCCAGGAGCGCTGGATCGCCACGGTGGAAGTGACCCGCCCCCTCACCGACGAGCAGCAGTCCCGCCTCCAGGCCGGTCTGAACTCGCTCTACGGCCGGGAGCTCAAGGTCAACACCGTCGTGGATCCGGAGCTCATCGGCGGTATCCGCGTCAAGGTCGGTGACGAAGTGGTTGACGCTTCGATGCTGACCAAACTCGGCGAACTGCGCCGCAAGCTGGCCGGCTGAGCCAGGCAAGCACAACTTACCGACAGAACACCAGGTCATCGTGAGCAGCGATGATCACGAAACAGGAGAGCAGGGACTGCAGATGGCCGAATTGACCATCAATGCCGACGACGTCCGCAATGCCTTGAACGAGTTCGCGGCGTCCTACGAGCCCGGCAATGCCGAGCGCGTCGAGGTTGGTCGTGTGACCACCGCCAGCGATGGTATCGCCCGTGTCGAGGGTCTTCCCTCGGTCATGGCCAACGAGCTCCTTCGCTTCGAGGATGGAACTCTGGGTCTGGCCCAGAACCTTGACGTCCGTGAGATCGGCGTGATCGTACTCGGTGACTTCACCGGTATCGAAGAAGGCCAGGAAGTGCACCGCACGGGTCAGATCCTTTCTGTCCCCGTGGGCGACGCCTTCCTCGGCCGTGTGGTTGACCCGCTGGGCCAGCCCATCGACGACCTGGGCGACATCAAGGCCGAGGGCACCCGTGCACTGGAACTCCAGGCACCGGGCGTGACTCAGCGTAAGTCGGTCCACGAGCCGATGCAGACGGGCCTCAAGGCCATCGACGCGATGATCCCGATCGGCCGTGGCCAGCGTCAGCTGATCATCGGTGACCGCCAGACCGGCAAGACCGCCATCGCCGTCGACACGATCATCAACCAGAAGGCCAACTGGGAGTCCGGCGACGTCAAGAAGCAGGTTCGCTGCATCTACGTCGCCATCGGCCAGAAGGCGTCCACCATCGCCGCTGTGCGCCAGACCCTGGAAGAGAAGGGTGCCTTGGAGTACACCACGATCGTGGCCTCCCCGGCGTCCGACCCCGCGGGCTTCAAGTACCTGGCTCCGTACGCAGGTTCGGCCATCGGTCAGCACTGGATGTACGGCGGCAAGCACGTCCTCATCATCTTCGATGACCTCTCCAAGCAGGCCGAAGCCTACCGTGCCGTGTCGCTGCTGCTGCGCCGCCCGCCGGGACGTGAAGCCTACCCGGGTGACGTGTTCTACCTGCACTCCCGTCTGCTCGAGCGTTGTGCCAAGCTCTCCGACGAGCTGGGCGCGGGCTCGATGACCGGTCTTCCGATCATCGAGACGAAGGCGAACGACGTGTCCGCCTACATCCCGACCAACGTCATCTCCATCACCGATGGTCAGATCTTCCTCCAGTCGGACCTCTTCAACGCCAACCAGCGTCCGGCCGTCGACGTGGGCATCTCCGTGTCCCGCGTGGGTGGTTCCGCTCAGGTCAAGGCCATGAAGAAGGTCTCCGGCACCTTGAAGCTGGACCTGGCCCAGTACCGCGACATGCAGGCCTTCGCCATGTTCGCCTCGGATCTGGATGCGGCTTCCCGCCAGCAGCTGACCCGTGGTGCGCGTCTGATGGAGCTGCTGAAGCAGGGCCAGTACCAGCCGTACCCGGTCGAGAACCAGGTCGTGTCCATCTGGGCAGGCACCAACGGCTACCTGGACGATGTCCCGGTGGAGGACGTCTCCCGCTTCGAGTCCGAGTTCCTCGAGCACCTGAAGCACAGCACGTCCATTCTGACCACCATCGGCCAGACCAACCTGCTGGAGAACGACACTGTCGAGGCTCTGAAGACGGCGATCACCGACTTCAAGCGCGGCTTCTTCGGTGAAGGTGACAACCATCTGGTCGGTGCCGGCCACGAGGAGCACGAGGCCATCTCGGGCGACTCCGTGGACCAGGAAAAGATCGTCAAGCAGAAGCGCTAAAGGCGCATCACCCCGGGGCCGCCTTCACGGGTGGCCCCGGGGTGCCGCACCGGAGCCTTGGATCCGCTGGATCCTAAGAAAGGACAAGTATGGGAGCCCAGATCCGGGTCTACCGCCAGAAGATCGCCTCGACCACGTCGATGCGCAAGATCTTCAAGGCGATGGAACTGATCGCCACCTCTCGCATCGGTAAGGCACGTGCTCGTGTGGCTGCATCCCAGCCCTACGCCCGCGCCATCACCCGTGCCGTTTCTGCAGTCGCCAGCCAGAGCCAGGTGGAGCACCCGCTCACCACCGAGCCCGCCCAGATCCGCCGCGCCGCCGTCGTCGTGATGACGGCCGACCGTGGTCTCGCCGGCGCATACTCTGCGAGCGTGCTCAAGCAGGCCGAGGGCCTGATCGAGCTGCTGCACGGCGAAGGCAAGGACGTCAAGACCTACCTGGTGGGTCGCAAGGCGCAGGCCTACTTCGATTTCCGTTCCCGTCCTTACGCCCGCGTCTGGACCGGCGGCACCGATGCTCCGGAGTTCGCAACCGCTCAGGAGATCAGCAAGGTCATCCTGGAGGACTTCGCCACCGACTTCGAAGAGGGCGGCGTGGAGGAGATCCACGTGGTCTACACGCGCTTCAAGTCCATGGTGACCCAGGAGCCGACCGTTGTCCGCCTTCTGCCCTTGGAGGTCGTGGAAGAGGAGGACACTCCGGAATCGGAGATCCTGCCCCTCTACGACTTCGAGCCCGAGACCGAGCAGGTGCTGGACTCGCTGCTGCCTCGCTACATCGAATCCCGCATATTCGCGGCGATGCTGCAGGCCGCCGCGTCCGAGCTGGCTGCCCGTCAGCGTGCCATGAAGTCCGCAGGCGACAACGCGACCGAGCTGATCAAAAAGTACACGCGACTGCGCAACACGGCCCGTCAGGCCGAGATCACGCAGGAGCTCACCGAGATTGTGGCCGGTGCCGACGCTCTGGCGTCGTAACTCCACGAGAATCCCGGCGCAGCCTTCGCGGCTGTACCCAACGCTAGACTTAACACACGCCATCTACTGAGTGAAGTGAGAGAGATGACTGCCACCGCTACCGAGCACGCAGCCACCGCGGCCGGCGCCACCGGTCGTATTGCCCGCGTCATTGGGCCGGTTGTCGACGTCGAATTCCCGGCCGACGCCATCCCGGAAATCTACAACGCCCTGACCACTGAGGTCACCCTCAATGGTGAGACCAAGACCATCACCTTCGAGACCTCGCAGCACCTGGGTGACAACCTGGTCCGCGCCATCTCGCTGCAGGCGACCGACGGCCTGGTCCGCGGCACGCAGGTGTTCGACACCGGTGCCCCGATCTCCGTGCCCGTGGGCGACGGCGTGAAGGGTCACATCTTCAACGTTCTCGGCAAGCCGCTGGACGTCGAAGAGTCCGAGCTCCAGGTCACCGAGCGCTGGCCGATCCACCGCAAGGCCCCGAGCTTCGCGAGCCTTGAGGGTTCCACCGAGATGCTCGAGACCGGCATCAAGGTCATCGACCTCCTCACCCCGTACATCAAGGGTGGCAAGATCGGCCTGTTCGGCGGCGCCGGCGTGGGCAAGACCGTGCTCATCCAGGAAATGATCACCCGTGTCGCCCGCAACTTCGGTGGCACCTCCGTGTTCGCCGGTGTCGGTGAGCGCACCCGTGAGGGCAACGACCTCTGGGTCGAAATGGACGAGGCCGGCGTTCTGAAGGACACCGCCTTGGTGTTCGGCCAGATGGATGAGCCGCCGGGAACGCGTCTGCGCGTGGCCCTGTCCGCTCTGACCATGGCGGAGTACTTCCGCGATGTGCAGAACCAGGACGTGCTGCTCTTCATCGACAACATCTTCCGCTTCACCCAGGCCGGTTCCGAGGTGTCGACCCTGCTGGGCCGCATGCCTTCCGCCGTGGGTTACCAGCCGAACCTGGCCGATGAGATGGGTCTCCTCCAGGAGCGCATCACCTCGACCAAGGGCCACTCGATCACGTCCATGCAGGCGATCTACGTCCCTGCTGACGACTACACCGACCCGGCTCCGGCGACCACCTTCGCCCACCTGGACGCGACCACCGAGCTCTCCCGTGAGATCGCTTCCCGTGGTCTGTACCCGGCCGTGGACCCGCTGACCTCCACTTCCCGAATCCTGGATCCCCAGTACATCGGCAAGGACCACTACGACACCGCTGTGCGCGTGAAGCAGATCCTGCAGAAGAACAAGGAACTCCAGGACATCATCGCCATCCTCGGTGTCGATGAGCTCTCCGAAGAGGACAAGATCGTCGTGGCCCGCGCCCGTCGCATCCAGCAGTTCCTGTCCCAGAACACCTACACCGCCAAGCAGTTCACCGGCGTCGAGGGTTCGACCGTGTCCATCAAGGACACCATCGAAGGCTTCAAGGCGATCTGCAACGGCGACGTCGACCACATTGCCGAGCAGGCGTTCTTCAACGTCGGTGGCATGGACGATGTCGAGCGTCAGTGGGCCAAGATCCAGTCTGAGACCCGCTGATCATGGCCGAGCTCGACGTTGAGGTTGTCGCGGCGGACCACTTCGTGTGGTCCGGCGCGGCCAAGGTGGTCAACGCGCGCACCAGCGATGGCGCGATCGGCATCCTCCCGGGACACGCTCCTGTGCTGGCGATCCTGGCGGAAGGCGAGCTGTCCATCGAACCGGTGACCGGGAGCCGCATTCACGTCACCGTGGATGGGGGATTCTTCTCCGTTGACAATGACCGAGTGGTGATCGTCGCTGACAATGCTCAGCTCAACGATTCCGCCGCGGCGTAGGGCTGAACAGTCCGCGCTAGATGGGTGATTCGGTCATTGTCACTCTGGGCATCGCAGCGATCGTCGCGATCATCATCGGTGCTCTGTGCCTGGTAGGGGTGCGCCGCGTCAATCTGCGGCGCGCCCTGGGCACCATCGACGCCTCCATCTGCCTGGCCAACGGCCGCTGGCAGATGGGGGTTTGTCGTTTCCAGGGCTCGGAGCTCGAGTGGTTCAAGATGTTCTCCTTGAGTCCCACCCCGCGCTACAGCTTCGAGCGCAACCAGCTTGATCTGGTGCGACGGCGTGAACCGGGGGAGACGGAGTCCTCCCGGATCCAGCCGGGTTCGGTGATCGTGGAACTGAGCTACGAGGGGCAGGAAGTGCTGCTCGCCATGCGGTTTGACGAGTACACCGGGCTGTCTTCCTGGCTCGAGGCCGGTCCCCGACCGGGACTCAACCGCCTGGACTGAGGACAGCGTCCAGGGAGCACTGGTTCCCAGGAGCACTGAAATTCTCAGGAGCACTGAAAGGCCGGGCCGTGGTCCGCAGCGGGATGATCCGCGGCGGCCCACGGCCCGGCCTTCTGCGTCGCTGAGGGGGTTCGGCTCAGACGAGCCATTCTCCGTTGCGCAGGACGCGCTGGAGCTGAAGATCGGCGTCGAGCACCACGACGTCGGCGCGCAGGCCGCGGCGGAGGCTCCCCACCTCGTCATCCAGGCCCAGGACATCGGCGGGGACCGCTGTGGCGGAACGGACGGCGTCGGCAAGTGGGACACCGGCCGCCACGGTCCGTTGGACCACCTGGAGCAGCGTTGCCGTGCCGCCGGCGATCGAGCCGGTGGCGTCGAGCGTCGCGATGCCGTCGGCAACCGTGACGGGGGAGGGGCCGAGCATGTAGTGCCCGTCACTCAGTCCGGCGGCGGCCATGGAGTCCGTCACGAGGAGCACATTGGCCGAGCCCACCAGGTCGAAGACCGTCAGGGTGGTCTGCGGGTCCAGGTGGGTGTTGTCGGCCACGAGCTCGACGGCGGCCTTGCCGGCCTGAGCGGCGCGGAGGCAGGCGGTCACGGGCCCGGGGTCGCGGTGGTGTATCGGGCGCATGCCGTTGAACAGGTGGGTGACGGTCGGCCGGCTGGTGGAACCGTCGAATCCGGCCGCGGCCAGGCCGTCCCGTGCAGCCGCCAGGGAATTGGCGGCCGTGGGGTCATCGGAGTCCGTGTGTCCGAGCGACGGAACCACGCCGTGAGTGGTCAGGAGATCGACCAGCTCGGCCGCGCCGGGCAGCTCCGGGGCGTACGTCATGGTCCGCAGTTTCCCGTTGGCAGCGAGGATGAGTTCCTCGGCGAGTTCCAGATCCGGGTTCAGGAGGAAGGCGGGGTTCTGGGCGCCGCAGCGGGCCTCGGACAGGAAGGGGCCCTCCAAGTGGATGCCCGCCAGGAGGCCTTCCTCGGTCAGGCCGACGTAGAGCTCGATGCCGTGGAGCAGATCCTCGCGGGACGCGGTGACCATGCTGGCGAGCAGGGTGGTGGTGCCGGAGCGATGCAGGAAGTCGATGGCCGTGCGGGCGGAATCCTCCTGGCCGGACGGGAAGTCGCCCCCGTTGCCGCCGTGGCAGTGGATGTCCACCAGGCCGGGGATCAGGATGGCGCCGTCCGGCAGGGGAGTCGGTTCCACGCCGTCGAAGGCCGGGTCGGAGAAAGCGGACGCGGGCCCGGTATGGACGATCCGGCCATCCGCGATGGCCACCAGTCCGTCGGCGAGGGAGTCGCCGTCGGAGACGATGCGGCCGCGCAGGATGACGCGCTGTCCATCAGAGGATGAGGTGGTGTCCAGAGGCATGCCATGAGTCTACGGGCAGGACCGCGGACGGTTGAAGCGTGACCTGCGTGGGATGGCGCCGGCCCGCCGTTCTCAGACGGAGTGGCCGTCCAGCCGCTTCACCGGAAGCCAGGTCGCGAGTGATGCGCCGAGGGTGGTGACCAAGGGCGTCCCGAACACGCACAGCGTCTCTTCCCAGGGGTGCCCGAAGACACCGGACGACATGTCCGGAACGAAGAACGTGAAGTAGTCACCATCGGGGTACACCGGGATCTGCCAGGTCTGGGACCACGTCATGGCGAGAACTGACGGCCGGAAGCGGTATCCCGGGTGCTGCCAGTCGAGGGCGATCCATTCGTCGACTTCCGGGAGAGCCCACACGAAACACCGAAGTGCCTCTGCGTTGATGGCGTCATAAGCGGCGCCACGTCGCGGCCCGTCGGCGATGACCGAGAGGTCGAAGGTGATGGATGGGGCAGGCTCGTCAATGGCAGGCCACTTCTCAGGGTCGGTGGATGCCCGGAACGCGAACCGCTCATCGAAGCCGTCCCAGATGACACCGTTCTCTGCGGTGCCCAGTTCGATCCAGGCACTCTGAGCCGGCGGTTCAGCGAAACGTTCACTCACGACAAAGACCTCATGCGAGTAGGGAATCACATCCGACGGAATACCTCACGCGCCACCCGCGCGGAGCAACGGGCACCCAGCGCAGCCTCAGAACAGGCGGCTCTCCGCGTCGTCCACGCCGCGCATCGCGTCGTAGTCGAGCGTCACACAGTCGATGCCGCGGTCCTGTGCCAGGACCCGTGCCTGGGGTTTGATCTGCTGAGCGGCGAAGATGCCTCGGACGGGGGCGAGCACCGGATCCCGGTTGAGCAGCTCCAGGTACCGCGTGAGCTGCTCGACGCCGTCGATGTCACCGCGGCGCTTGAGCTCGATCGCCACGGTGGCTCCGGCCGCGTCCCGGGCCAGGATGTCAACGGGGCCGATGGCGGTGAAGTATTCGCGGCGGATGAGGCTGTACCCGGTCCCGAGCAGCTCGATCTGCTCGGCCAGAAGGCGCTGAAGGTCCGCTTCCACGCCGTCCTTGATCAGCCCGGGATCGACGCCGAGGTCGTGTGCGGTGTCATGCAGGACCTCGTGGATGTTGATGATGAGCCGGTCGTCGGTCTTGGCCGACTGGACCACCCACTGCTCGGACACTCCGGTCTCCAGCTCCGTGTCCTCGGGTGCCTGGACGCGGAGGGTCGCGGGCGGGCTCATCCAGTTGAGGGGCTTGTACGAACCGCCGTCGGAGTGGACGAGCACGGAGCCGTCGGCCTTGACCACCAGGAGGCGTTTAGCCAACGGCAGATGGGCCTTGAGCCGGCCGACGTAGTCCACGGAGCACTGAGCAATCACCAAACGCACGCACAGAACAATACCGGCTCGAGCCGGGATCGGGGTGCGGGCCGCGGCCCTGTGCGCCTCGGGTTGCACAGGTGAACCTCCCTCGCCCCCGACGAACGTCGTCTGAACGGTGCGCGAGCGCTCCATGAACTCTTGGCCGGAAGACGTCGTGACCCCTGGGCAGCCAGGTTACCCGTTGGTAATTTCGGTCTCGGCCCCACCGTCGGGGCCGTCCGCCGGTCCGCCGGATCCGGGGACGCGTCACCGATCAGGAGTCTCCAGACATGCAGCATCATGCCCGCGGGATGCGTTCCCGCCTTCTCCCAGCCCTCAGTGTCATGGCTCTGGCCGTCACGTCCCTGCTTGCGACATCGCCCGCGGCCCGTGCCGACGGCCCAGGCGCCGGAAGCCCCTGGGTGGTCTCCGTCGGGGATTCCTACATCTCCGGCGAGGCGGGACGCTGGGCCGGCAACACGAACGGCAGCGCGGCAGGGATCGACGCCCTGGGCGCCACGGCCTACAACGACAACGCCCCCAACACCGCCGAGACGATCGCCCGGTGCCACCGGAGCCACTCGGCGGAGGTCGGCATCGGGGGTGCGGTGAGCAGCCTCAACCTCGCCTGCTCCGGAGCCCGCACTTCGACGTTCACCAACTCGAGCGGCAACTTCAAGCCCGGCCTGGACTTCTACAACTCGGGTGGGCAGCAGGGGCAGGCGCTCATGCTCCAGAACTTCGCCGCGAGCCACAATGTGAAGATGGTGGCGCTGTCCATCGGCGGCAACGACTTCGAGTTCAGCACGATCATGCAGGAGTGCGTCACGGACTACCTGACCTCGTTCAGCTGGAGCCCGAAGTACTGCAAGAACGGCAGCGCAGTCGCCACCGCCATGAGTTCCAGCACGGTCGCCGCCAATACGGGCAAGATCGCAACGGCGATGCAGAACATCCGCACGGCCATGCGGAGCGCCGGGTACGCGGACGGTGCCTGGACGCTCGTCGTGCAGAACTACCCCTCGCCGCTGCCCGCAAGCGGTGCCATGCGCTACGGGCAGAGCGGCTACACGCGGCAGAACACAGGTGGGTGCGGCCTGTGGGACGCCGACGTCGACTACGCCGCGAGCACCCTCCTGCCGACCATCAACAGCGCGGTCGCCAACGCAGCCGCCCAGAGCGGCCTGAGCAATGTGAAGACTGTGGACGTCACCTCGCTGTTCTCCGGTCGACGCCTCTGTGAGAACACCGTGGGACTGCTCGAGGAGAGGGGCCTGAGCTCCTGGACCCAGGCCGGGGCTTCCGATGCCACCGAGTGGGTCAACCAGATCCGCACGGTCAGCACCGCGAACTCCGACTACTTCGTCCAGGAGTCCCTGCATCCCAACTATTGGGGCCAGCTCGCCTTGCGGTCCTGCCTGCGTCAGGCCTACAACCAGGGCGCGCCGAAGGGCGGCAGCTGCTCGCGCACCGGCACGGGCCTGCTGGGAGGGGAGCCCGCCGTCGCCCTCCGCTGACCGGCTCCTCCGGCCAAGCCCCCGGGCGCGTCCCGGGGCGACACCGCGGCGGCCCGACGGCGACGGCTTTGGCACAATGGAACCATGCCCCGCAGCAACCGTCCCCGCCGTCGTCCCGGGAGCACGCCCACCGGGAGCGGGAAGCGTGGTGCTGCACCTGCTCCGCTCGAAGGGCTGGAACGGGCACGGATCGGCATCGACCGTCGCGAGGTCGCCCCGGACGGCGTCTGGATGGTCCGGACCATGACGGCGCTGCGGGCCGGCAAGGAGTACACCTGCCCCGGATGCCATCGGCAGATCCCGCCAGGAATGGCCCATCTGGTGGTGTGGGAAGAGGATCACCTCTTCGGCGAACAGGCCGGGATCAACGAGCGCCGCCACTGGCACACCCGATGCTGGACGGGGCGGAGCTACCGTTACCGCTGAGCGCCGACGCGCTCCGGCCGGGGAGCACAGCGCCGCGCCGTCCTGACTTAAGCTTGGGACCATGACTGCAGTGCCCACCGCTTATGACCCGGCCGACCCGGCGACGCTCACCTTCACCGATTCCGCGGGACCCCAACCCATCAGGGCCTCCACGGTCCTTCCGGCCGTGCGGGAGAACATCGAACTGCGCACGGAGGACGGGCTCACTCTCTACGGCGAGCTGGCTCTCCCGGCCGACGGTCCGGTGCGCGCCACCCTGGTCACGCTCCATCCCCTTCCGACGCACGGCGGCTTCATGGACTCGCACGTCTACCGCAAAGCGTCCTACCGCCTGCCGGCCCTGGCCGGGATCGCCGTGCTGCGATTCAACACGCGGGGCACGTCCTCGCCCCGCGGCACGAGTGAGGGCGAGTTCGACGGCGGCATCGCCGAACGTCACGACCTGGAGGCCGCGGTGCGTTTCGCCGTCGACCGCGGACTCCCGCGACTCTGGCTCCTGGGCTGGTCGTTCGGCACCGAACTCGCCCTGAGCTATGGCAGCGTCAGTCCCGCCGCCGAGGAGATCGAGGGCGCGATCCTGCTTTCCCCGCCCTTGCACCGAGCCGGTGACGACGACCTGCGCCGCTGGGGACCCACCACCCTCCCCCTGAAGGTCCTGGTGCCCGAGCACGATGACTACCTGCAGCCCGAGGAGGCCGCGCAGCGATTCTCCCTGGTGCCGCAGGCCGAGGTGATCGGCGTCGACGGCGCCAAGCACCTCTGGGTGGGGGAGAAGCACGTGCAGCGGGCGCTCAACGAGATCGTGGCGACCGTGGCACCCGAGGTGCCGACGCCACTGCCCACGGAATGGTCCGGCCCGGTCGCCCAGGGTCAGTGAAACCCTCCTGAACGGCGAAGGGCCTCACCGCAACCGCGGTGAGGCCCTTCGCCGTTCCCGGCCCGTCTCAGGACCGCAGGGAACCGACGCTATTTCCGGTCCTGCTGCGGGACCAGCACTTCCTTGATCAGGAGCATGATCGCCGCGGCGGTCGGGATGGCGATCAGGGCGCCGAGCACCCCGAGCAGGCTGCCGCCGGCGATCACCGAGATCACGGCCACGGAGCCTGGCACGGAGACGGCACGCTGCATGATGCGCGGGGAGACGAAGTACGCCTCGAACTGCAGGTACGCGAAATAGCAGATGGCGTAGATGACGGCGGTCTGCCAGCCCATGGTGAACGACACCAGGGTCACCAGGATTCCGGCGATCAGGCCTCCCACCAGCGGGATGAACGCGAGCAGGGCCACCACGAACGCGAGCAGGACGGAGAACGGAACGTTCAGGATGGACATCACGATGAAGGCGAAGGTGGCGTTCAGCAGAGCCACGCAGACCTGACCGATCACGTAATTGCCCACCGAACGGGTGATCTCCTCGGAGAGCTCCATCACGCGCGGGCGGCGCGAACGCGGAGCCAGACGGTAGGCGAAGGTCTTCATGGAGGGCAGCGCCGCTAGGAAGTAGAGGGTCAGCACCAGGACGATCAGCGCGCCGAAGAGGCCGTTGGCCACCGAGGTGCCGAAGCCGACGATTCCGCCGAACACGCCGCCCACGGCGCTGGAGTCCTTGATGAACTTCTGGATCTCCTCGGTGACCCGGTCCTTCAGACCGAACTGCTCGTTCAGATTGTTGTAGAAGTCCGAGCTCAGGAAATCGTTGATCCAGGTCGGGCCCTGGGTGATGATCTGGTTCACCTGGTCCACCACCGTGGGGATCAGGGTGGCGAAGAATCCGGCGACCACCCCGACGAGAGCGAGGAGCACGATCACGATGCCGGCCGGCCGCGGGATCCTGCGGTTCTCCAGGGTCCGGACCACCGGGTCGAGGCCGAGCGCGATGAACAGCGCCGCGATGATCCAGAGGATGAGCTGCGTCGTGTGACTTCCGACGTAGAAGAGGAGCAGTGCCAGTCCGACGCCGACGGTCAGCATGAAGCCCAGCAGCACGGGGCGCTGGACGGAGAAGCCCTGCACCGACTGCACGGTCGGGTTGCCGTCGTCGTCGAAGGCGGCCTCCGGCAGCGCGAAATGTGCGCGGGGCATGGCGCCCGGCACCGGCTTCTTCAGCTGGCCGAAGGCCCGCTTGACCCGACCGAGCAGCCCGGAGTCCGTCACCTCTGCCTGCTGCGCGTTCCCGGCGGAGGTCTCAACGGACTCACGCGCGGCGGGGGTGGGCGCAGGAACGGAGCCGGTGGTGTCCGTCTCGGGGGACGACTGTTGCGTTCCGTCGGTGGACGGGGCGTTCTCCGGCTGGTTTTCACTCATGGGGTCTTCCTTGGGTGGTTCAGGCGAAATGGTGGGCAGGGGCGCGATTCACACTATCAGCGGAGCCCTTTCCTCCCTGCTTCCCAGTCTCAGCGGATACCATGAAAGAGACCATGACCCCGATGTTAGGTGCATTTGTGCGTTTGAAGTCAGCGATCGCCGTCTTTGTCCTGGGACTGGTAGCCCTGTTCCTGGGCATCGGCCAGAAGACCTTCTGGGCTCCGCCCGAGAGGGTGAGCGTAGCGCTCCCTTCCTCGGTGCAGCAGGCCCCGCTCACGGTGGTGGACCCCGCGTTCGCGAAGTTCGGCGACGGCAAGGTGGACCTCGACGTCAAGGGTGAAGGCAGCTTCACCGTCGCCATCGGCCGCCCCGACGACGTCGCAGCCTGGGTGGACAAGACCGCCCACAACACCGTCAAGGGACTGGACGCGGAAGGCAAGGCGCTCGACGTCCAGCACGTCGACGGCGAAGCCAAGGCGCCGAACCCCGCCGACGCCGACATCTGGGCCAGCACTCAGACCGGCAACGGGAGCCTCAGGTTCCCATGGTCCGCGCCGGACAAGGGCGACTGGTCCCTGGTGATCGCGACCGACGGCACCAAGCCGGCTCCGTCCCAGCTCGAATTCAGTTACGCGAATGACACGAGCACGCCGTGGAGCGTGCCGCTCATGGTGCTGGGCGGCCTGCTGATGCTGGGTGCGCTCCTCTTCGCCTTCCTCTTCGGCAAGGGCGGTTCCACTCCGGACAAGGCCGTCGCCGCGGCTGGAACGGGACCGCGGAAACCCCGGGGCACGGACGCAGCGGCGGACACCACTCCTGCCGAGGGCGAGCCCGCGAAGGCTGAAACGCCTGAGGACGCCGCCTCCGCCGAAGGCTCTGAACAGCCCACCGAGACCCCCGCCCAGGACGAGGGGCCGACGGAGAAGGCCAAGGACAAACCGTCGGCCTTCCGCCGGATCCCCGCCGTGGCCGGCGCGCTCAGCCTCGCCGTCGTCGGCGCACTCGGAGGTGTGGCGCCCGCTCACGCCGACACCGCGACGCCGAGCCCGGCCGCTTCCGAAGCCGCCTCCGCCGGCGTTCCCGTGGTGACCGACGACCAGCTGAAGCGCATCCTCTCCAGCACCGCGGACTCGGTGAGCAGTGCGGACGCCGCCAAGAACGCCAAGGACCTGGGCGAGCGCGCCGGCGGTGAGGCTCTCTCCATCCGCACACAGAACTACAAGATCCGCGCCTCGGCGACGAGCCACCCCGCGGTGGCGCCCGTCGCCGCCCAGAAGCTGCTGGCGCAGGTGGTCCCCACCGAACGCAGCTGGCCCCGGACCCTGACGGCCGTGACCCAGGGCCCCAAGAACCCCACGCCCCTGATCCTCACCCTGACGCAGAAGTCGGCCCGGGAGAACTACAAGCTGGTGAGCGCCTCGTACCTGCTCCCCGGCAACACGTTCCCCGCCATGAGCGCCGACGGCGTCAAGACGCTGGACGCGAAGAGCGCCAGCGGCCTGACGGCGAGCCCCACGGATGCGATCGCCGCCCTGGTGTCCCGGCTGAAGGATCCGAACGGCGCGTCGAAGCTGAAGTTCGGTGACAACACCTACTTCCAGCAGGCGGAGCAGCAGAAGCAGGACGCGATCGACCCGAAGAACAACGCGGCCAACGTGAAGCCCGGTTTCGACTACAAGCTCATCGGCCAGCCGGACGCGGTGTTCCAGTCTGGTGACGGCGGCGCCGTGGTGGTGGCGGACCTCGAGTTCACCATCACTCTCGTGCCGACCAACGAGGGTGACACCGTGGATCTGTCCGACCAGGCCGTGGCCACGCTCGCCGGGACCAAGAAGACGAACAAGAAGGTGACGCAGCACTTCATCGACTCGGTGACGCTCCGGATCCCGCCGGCCGGTTCCAAGGAGAGCTTCACGCTGCTGTCCGCGGACCGCTACCTGACCGGTGTCAAGCTGGGCTGAGCCCGTCCAACCATCGTTTCCCGGCCGGTGAGGTGATCCCTCACCGGCCGATCCCCTAGGAGGACAGTTGCCCCAGGCAGCACAGAACCCGTTCGATTCACTTGCCGGCCTTCGCGGAGCGGTCGATCTCTCCGGCCTGAAGGCACGGGCCGCCGCGCCCCCGCCCGCGCCGGCACCGCGCCCTGCGGCGCCCGGCGCGGACGGCGCAGACACCCCGGGCGCTTCCGGGTCGTACCGCGCGAACGTCACCGAGGCGAACTTCCAGGACATCGTGGAGCTGTCCGTCCAGGTGCCCGTGATCCTGGCACTCTGGGCGCAGTACTCGCCCGAGTCGCAGAACACCCTCAGCCTTGTCGAGGACCTGGTGGAGCGTCAGGACGGCGCCATGGTCCTGGGTGCGGTGGACGTGGAGGCCTTCCCGCAGATCATGCAGGCCATGCAGATCTCGGGAGTCCCCGCCGCGGTCGCCGTGGTGAAGGGCCAGCCGGTGCCGCTGTTCCAGGGGCCCGTCGAAGAGGCCCATCTGGAAGCGCTGTTCACCGAACTGCTGCAGCTGGCACAGGCCAACGGCGTCCACGGCAGGATCGGCCCGGTGTCGGGTGACGGCGCGGGCGCCGAACCGGTGGAGGCGCCTCTGCCCCCGCTCCACCAGGAGGCCCTGGACGCGATCGAGTCCGGCGACTACGCCGCGGCCGAGCGCGCGTACCAGCAGGCCCTGGACGAACAGCCTGCCGACGCCGACGCGAAGGCCGGCTTGGCCCAGGTGCGGCTGCTGCTCCGTCTCGAGGGCCTGAGCGCCACGGACGCGGAGACGCTGCGCCAGCGGGCCGCAGCCGACCCCGACGACGTCGAGGCCCAGCTGAGCCTGGCCGACCTGGACGTCTCGGGCGGCCACGTCGAGGATGCCTTCTCGCGGATCGTCACGTTCATCGGGCGGCACTTCGGACCGGAACGCGAGAGCGCACGGGTCCGTCTGCTGGAGCTTTTCGAAGTGGTGGGTGTCAAGGATCCTCGGGTCGCCGCGGCGCGCCAGGCTCTGGCGCGCGTGCTGTTCTAGGCGAGCAGTCGCCGCAGGGCGTCACCGGGTGGACCGGTGACCGGGCCTTCAGCGGGGGAGGACGTTCCGGAAGGAGCGTCCTCCCCCGCGGCGTTTCTGGGGGAGGAGGGATCCGCAGGGCGTAGGCAAAGATCGTCCTGAAGTAGCATCCCGGACTGTCATCACACTTGTTAGCGTGAAATGCATGACTCACTCGCACCCGGAATCCCAGCCATTTTCCCCGGTGGAAGTCCCCAGGACCCCGTCGCACATCCCGGCCATCGCCCTCCGGGGGCTGGCCAAGCGCTTCGGCGAGAAGATCGCCGTCGACGGCATCAACCTGGATGTCCCCGTCGGCTCCTTCTTCGGTCTGGTCGGCCCGAACGGCGCCGGCAAAACCACCACGCTGTCCATGGCGACCGGTCTTCTGCGCCCGGACTTCGGCACGGCCGAGATTCTCGGCGTGGACATGTGGCAGGACCCGCAGGCCGCCAAGAAGCTCCTGGGGACCCTGCCCGATGGTGTGCGTCTGTTCGACCGCCTGAGCGGGGAACAGCTGATCACGTATTCCGGTCTTCTGCGGGGGATGGACCGGGACACCGTGGCCGAGCGCGCCCGCGAGCTGCTGGCGGCTCTCGACCTCACGGCGGACGCGGGCAATCTCGTGGTGGACTACTCCGCGGGCATGACCAAGAAGATCGCACTGGCCTCGGCGCTCATCCACGCGCCGCGCGTGCTGGTGCTGGACGAGCCGTTCGAAGCCGTGGATCCGGTCTCCTCCGCGAACATCACGGACATCCTCAAGGGTTTCGTGGCCTCAGGCGGCACCGTGGTGATCTCGAGCCATGTCATGGACCTGGTGCAGAGGCTCTGTGACCACGTGGCCGTCGTGGCCGGAGGACGTCTTCTGGCCGCCGGCACCGTGGACGAGGTGCGCGCCGGACAGACTCTGGAAGAGCGTTTCGTCAGCCTGGTGGGCGGCCGTCACGAAGGGGAGGGGCTGGCATGGTTGCGACACTCCTGAGGCTCAAGCTCCAGATCCTGGCCAACGGCTTCCGCCGCAGTCCCTGGCAGATCGTCGGTCTGGTGCTCGGCGGGCTGTATGGCCTGGGCGTCCTGACGTTCATGGTCATCGGTCTCATCGTGCTCCGGCTGACGGATGTGGATCTCGCCCGGACCATCCTGGTGCTGGCGGGTTTCGGGGCCGTGCTCGGCTGGACCGTGGTCCCCATCCTGGCGTCCGGCATGGACATGACGCTGGACCCGCAGCGCTTCGCCTCCTTCGGCATTCCGCAGCGCGAACTCATGACCGGCATGGCGCTGGCGGGTCTGGTGGGCATTCCCGGACTGCTGACCGCCATCCTCAGCCTGACCACCGTGGTGAGCTGGTGGCGATCCCCTCAGCAGGTGATCGCGGCGTTAATCGGGGCGGTGCTGGGTCTGGCGAGCTGCATGATCTACTCGCGGTGCGCCGCGGCATGGGGCAACAACCTGGCGCAGTCGCGCCGCTACCGGGAGATCGGGACGATCCTGATCTTCATCCCGCTCGTGCTGATGGGACCGATCTTCAGCGGTGCCGCGCAAGGCCTGAAGGACAATGCCCGGTATCTGCCGGACCTGGCGACCGCCTTGGCCTGGACGCCCTTCGGAGCCCCCTGGGCGCTGCCTGCCGACGTCGCGGCCGGGGACTACGGCAGTGCGGCACTGAGGATCCTGATCTGCCTCGCCGTGCTGGCGCTCGCCGCCTGGCTCTGGAACATCGCCCTGGTCCGGTCCATGGTCAACCCTCCGCGGGCCACGGGCGCCAAGCGTGCCGCCGGCAAGCTCGGGTTCTTCTCCTGGTTCCCTGCCACCCCCACGGGGGCGGTGGCGGCCCGGACGGCCACCTACTGGTTCCGCGATCCCCGCTATTCGGCCTCGCTGATCGTGGTGCCGCTCCTCCCGGTGCTCCTCTACTTCATGGGCATGCGCGACGGGCAGTTCGGCATGCTGCTGGTGGTGGGCCCTTTGGTGGCGTTCCTCATGTCGTGGAGCATCAGCTCGGACATCTCCTATGACGACACCGCGTTCGCGCTGCACGTGGCCACCGGCACCCCGGGACGTGCCGACCGCTGGGGCCGGGTGCTCGGGTGCTGCATCCTGGCCGTGCCCGCCGTGGTGGTCGTGGTGTTCGCCTCGATCGCGCTCAGCGGACGCTGGGCGCTGCTGCCCGGGATCTTCGGCGCGTCCGCGGGTGTGCTGATGGCCGGTCTGGGACTCGCGTCGGTGATCTCCGCCCGCTATGTCACGGCGGTTCCGAAGCCCGGAGAGAGCCCGTTCAAGAATCCGCCGGGCGGCAAGGGTCTCACCCTGGCCGTTCAGGGTCTGGGCATGCTGGTCCTCGTGGTGATCTGCCTGCCGCTCGCGGGGCTCCTGATCGCCGAACTGGCGACGGGAGACCACCTGTGGGGCTGGCTCAACCTCGTCTTCGGGACCGCGTGGGGAGCCTTCCTGCTGTGGCTCGGGGTACGCCTCGGCGGTCGGGATGTTGAGCGCCGAGGACCCGAACTTTTAGCGCAATTGATTAAAAATAGCTAACTTCACTCACTTTCTATCGTTTTTTGGGGTCGAACTGTATAAGATCGAAGCAGTTCACAGCTCCTGAGTAGGAATGAGGCCGCAAGAGCATGGAAGTTGTCATCCTTCCCGATGCCGCTCATATCGGTGCCATGGCGGCGGACGCCATCGAAGCGCTCCTGAAGCGCAAGCCGGAGGCGGTGCTGGGCCTGGCGACGGGCTCGTCACCGCTGCCGATCTATGACGAACTCGCCCGCCGCCATGCGGAGGAAGGCCTGGACTTCTCCCGGGCCAGCGGTTTCGCCCTGGACGAGTACGTCGGTCTGCCTCCGGGACACCGGGAGTCCTATCGTGAGGTCATCCGGCGTGAGTTCAGCGACCGGGTCAACATCGATCCGGACCATGTGCACAGCCCGAACGGCTCGGCGAAGGACCTCGTGGCGGCGTGCCAGGAGTACGAGGATTCCATCAAGGCCGCGGGCGGTGTGGACCTTCAGATCCTGGGCGTCGGCACCGACGGGCACATCGGATTCAACGAGCCCGGGTCCTCGCTGGCCAGCCGGACCCGGATCAAGACTCTCATCGAGCAGACCCGTAAGGACAACGCCCGCTTCTTCAACAGCATCGACGATGTCCCGCACCATGTGGTGACCCAGGGTCTCGGCACCATCATGGACGCCCGGCACGTGGTCCTGGTGGCCACGGGAGCGCAGAAGGCGCAGGCCGTCCATGACTTCGTGGAAGGCCCCGTCGCCGCGATCTGCGCGGCATCGGTCCTTCAGCTGCACCCCCATGCGACCATCCTGATCGACGAGGCGGCGGCCTCCTCGTTGAGGCTGGCCGACTATTACCGGCACACCTTCGAGAGCAAGCCGGAGTGGCAAGGTCTCTGACCTCCGGTATCACGGGAGAGGGCTCCCAGCAGACGTTCAGACGTCCGCTGGGAGCCCTTCCTCGAGTGTGAGCACGGTAGAGTGGATGTCATGACTCTGCCTCCCGATCCTTTCGAGAACGACCCCTCGCGCGAGCTCTCCGGCCCGGGCGGTTCGACGGCGACCATCGAGCGCACCGAGCAGCGCGAACAGGTGGAACCGGGCGATCATGAGCGCTTCTCGCACTACGTGCGCAAGGAGAAGATCATGGAGTCCGCGCTGACCGGAGAGCCTGTCATCGCGCTCTGCGGCAAGGTCTGGACCCCCGGCCGTGACCCGCAGAAGTTCCCCGTGTGCCCCACTTGCAAAGAGATCTACGAGGGCCTGCGCCCCGGCAAGGACGGCGGCGACAAGAAGTAGCGCCGCTCTTCCGCGCCGTCCGCGCACCCGTCCTGACGGTGCCTGTGGCAGTGCGCCACGCCCGGCCTGCCCGGGTGTTCCGTCCCTCCCTCTCCTCTGACGACCGACGACCCCAGCGAGGCTCTTCCCCCCATGACTGACACGCTCTTCGGCGGCCCCACCCTTCCACCGGCCTACCCTGAGCGTGCCGCCTGGGGCACCGCGCCGAAACTGCGTGCCTGGCAGCAGGAGGCCCTGGACAAGTACCTGAGCAATCGCCCGCGGGACTTCCTCGCCGTCGCGACGCCGGGCGCCGGTAAGACGACCTTCGCTCTCCGTGTCGCGACCACCCTGGTGGACTCCGGCGTCGTGAACCGCATCTGCATCGTGGCGCCCACCGACCACCTCAAGCGGCAGTGGGCCGATGCGGCCGCTCGCGTCGGGCTCGCGATCGACCCGAACTTCAAGAACTCGGACGGCCGGCACGGCCAGGGGTTCATCGGCGTCGCGGTCACCTACGCCCAGGTGGCGTCCAAGCCCATGCTGCACCGGGCGCGCACCGAGGCGGCCCGGACCCTCGTCATCCTGGATGAGATCCACCACGGCGGCGAGTCGCTCTCCTGGGGTGACGGTTTGCGGGAGGCGTTCGAACCGGCAGTGCGGCGGCTCTCGCTGACCGGAACGCCGTTCCGCTCGGACACCTCGCCCATCCCGTTCGTGGAGTACGCGGAGGACAAGGACGGGATCCGCCGTTCCAAGGCCGACTACAGCTATGGCTATGGCAGCGCCCTGAAGGACCACGTGGTCCGCCCGGTCATCTTCATGGCCTACTCGGGGCAGATGCGCTGGCGGACCAGCGCCGGCGAGGAGATGGCGGCTTCCCTGGGCGAGGCGGCGGTCACCAAGGACGTGACGTCGCAGGCCTGGCGGACGGCGCTGAATCCCCAGGGCGAGTGGATCCCGGCCGTGCTCTCCGCGGCCGACAAGCGGCTCTCCGAGGTGCGCCGCACGGTGCCGGACGCGGGCGGGCTCGTCATCGCCACGGACCATGAGGACGCCCGGGCGTATGCGGGCCAGCTCCGCAGGATCACGGGGGAGTCACCCACCGTGATCCTCTCCGACGATGCCAAGGCCTCCATCAAGATCGAGGAGTTCTCCGCCGGTCAGAGCCGCTGGATGGTGGCGGTGCGCATGGTGTCCGAAGGCGTCGACGTGCCGCGCCTGGCCGTGGGCGTCTACGCCACGTCGACCTCCACCCCGCTCTTCTTCGCGCAGGCCGTGGGCCGCTTCGTGCGTGCGCGGAAGCGCGGCGAGACCGCCTCGGTGTTCCTGCCGTCCGTGCCGCAGCTGATGGGCCTGGCCAACTCGATGGAGGCCGAACGGGATCACGCCCTGGACCGGCCCCGGAACGAGGACGAGGACGGCCTGTTCAACCCGGAGGACTCGTTGATGGACGAGGCCAACCGGGAGGAGAAGGCCTCCGACTCCCTGACCAAGGGGAAGTTCGAGGCGCTGGACTCCCAGGCTTCCTTCGACCGTGTGCTGTTCGACGGCGGCGAGTTCGGCACAGGCGGTGACATCGGCAGCGAGGACGAACTCGACTTCCTCGGGATCCCGGGTCTGCTCGACGCCGATCAGGTGGGTGTGCTGCTGCGCCAGCGTCAGGCGGAGCAGCAGTCCCGCCGGCGCAAGCCCTCAGCGGCCGCTGCTGCGGAGGCGGCCGGCGTCGCGGATCACCGCCGTCTGATGGAGCTGCGCAACGAGCTGGCCAAGAACGTCTCGGCCTGGTCGGCCCGCACCGGGACCCCGCATGGCGTGGTGCACAACTCCCTGCGCGAGGCGTGCGGAGGTCCCGCCGTCGCGCAGGCCAGCGAGGACCAGCTGAAGGCCCGCCTGGCGAAGATCCAGGGCTGGTTCGTCGGCCGCAAGTAGCGTCCAGGGGGGTGTGCCTGGAACCGTGCGTGCCCGGATGGTTGTGTGCTCAGTAGTTGCGGGTGTCCCGGAAGAACACCCGCAACAACTGAGCACACAACGCCGGATCAGGCGATGTCGACGCCGGCTTCCTCGAGCTCGTCGAAGGTGGGCTCCGGGTCGGCGGCCACGGAGTCGGTCAGCTCACGGAGCACCGTGACGCTGTAACCGGCCTGCACGCCGTCCAGTGCCGTGGCCCGGACGCAGTGGTCCGTGGCGATCCCGACCACCACGATGTCCTCCACGTCGCGCTCCCGGAGCCACTCGTCCAGAGACTCGCCGTCCTCGTCTTCCGAGGGCAGCGCACCGGGCTGCCGGTCACCGGTGGACACGGCGTCCTCGGGGGCCAGCAGGCCCTCGAATCCCGAGTAGGCCGCGGCGAAACGTCCCTTGCGGAAGATCGCCTCGATGAACTCCTGGTCCAGGTCATGGTGGAGTTCCGCGCCGCTCGTGCCGGCCACGCAGTGCGGTGGCCAGGAGTCGTGGAAATCAGGGTCGTCGGAGAAATGGGTTCCTGGGTCCACGTGCCAGTCCTGCGTGGCCACCACGTGGTCGTACAGGTGCCCATGATCGTCCAGGTACTCACTGATGGCCGCGGCCAGAGCCGCGCCACCCTCGACGGCCAGCGAACCTCCCTCACAGAAATCGTTCTGCACATCCACGATGATCAGGGCTTTGCTCATGGTGCTTCCTCATAGACGGTGGGGATGACGGGTTCTCCTCGCTGGAGCCTGTTCACGGCCGGCGGCATCTCGGCCAGGGACGCGGCATGGCGCTCCCGCGCGCGGGTCACGGCCTCCGGGCCCGTCCAGCCCGGCAGCACCTCGCCGCCGGCGACGAACTGCACCAGGAGCGGCCGGTCGTTGCCGTCGTTCTCCGGCTCATGGCCGATGCCCACCAGCTCCGCTGTCGCCGTGCCGCGTTCGTTGAGCCGGCGCAGGGCGTACTTGCGGCCGCCCACGCTCGCCTTGTTCTTCGCCGCCTTGGCGACCGAGACGAACTCGCCGTCGTCGTCCGTGCGGCTCACCAGCTTGTACACCATGCCGGCCGTCGGGGCTCCGCTGCCCGTGACGAGGGAGGTGCCGACGCCGTACGAATCCACCGGTGCGGACTGCAGGGCGGCGATCGCGTACTCGTCCAGATCGCTCGTGACCACGATCCGGGTGTTCACGGCGCCGAGTTCGTCGAGCAGCTGCCGGACCCACTGGGCCTGCGCCACCAGATCGCCGGAGTCCAGGCGCACCGCGCCCAGCTTGTCGCCGGCCAGGTCCACGGCCGTGCGCACGGCCGTTTCGACGTCGTAGGTGTCCACCAGAAGCGAGGTCTCCGCGCCCAGCGATTTCAGCTGTGCGGTGAACGCCTCGCGCTCCGTGTCGTGCAGGAGGGTGAAGGAGTGCGCGGCGGACCCGAAGGTCTTCAGGCCGTAGCGCAGGCCGGCCTCCAGATTGGAGGTGCTGACGAAACCGGAGATGATGGCCGCGCGGGCGGCCGCCACGGCCGACTCCTCGTGCGTGCGGCGTGAGCCCATCTCGATGCAGGGCCGGCCCCGGGCGGCCAGTGCCATGCGGGACGCGGCCGAGGCGATGGCGCTGTCATGGTTGAGGACCGAGAGCACGTACGTCTCGAGGATGCAGGCCTCGGCGAAGGTCGACTCGATCACCAGGAGCGGGGAATTGGGGAAGTACAGTTCACCTTCCGGGTAGCCCCAGATGTCACCGGTGAAACGGTACGAGGCCAGGAAGGCCAGGGTCTTCTCATTCACCACGCCCGTGCTGCGGAGGAACTCGAGCTCCTCGGGCCCGAAACGGAAGTTTCGGATGCCTTCCAGGAGCCGGCCCGTTCCCGCGACCACGCCATAACGGCGGCCGTCCGGAAGGCGGCGGGCGAAGACCTCGAAGACGGAACGCCGCTGCGCGGCGCCCGACTCCAGAGCCGCCTGCACCATGGTGAGCTCGTAATGGTCGGTATACAGCGAAGCACGGGGATGCTGCCAGGATGTACTCACGCATCACACTTTATCCCCACGGCTTCCTCCACCGCTGGTTCCGTCCGGGGTACGGGCCGGGCGACCCGCCGGGGACGCGAGCGGCTCCGGACACTGCCTAGAATGGACTAATGAATCCCACAGCCACGGCAGAGGTGCGGCTTGCCGCCCTGACGGACCCGGAGGTCCGTGAGGAGCAGGGCCTGGAGGAACGGACGCTCACGGACACCCCGTGGAATCTGGTGGTCTGGAATGACCCGGTGAACCTCATGAGCTATGTCAGCTACGTGTTCCGGAGCTACTTCGGCTACTCCCAGAAGAAGGCCGACAAGCTCATGATGGAGGTGCACCGCAAGGGGCGTTCCATCGTGGCGCACGGAGGCCGGGAGCGCATGGAGCAGCACGTGGTGGCGATGCACGGGTACGGCCTCTGGGCCACCGTGGAACGCGCCGGCGCCGGTGGAAAGGGACAGCATGGCTAAGACATTCGTACCGGGCAGCCGGGGCATCACGGGTTTCCTCGAAGAGGAGGAACGGGAGCTCCTGCGCAAGCTGTTCTCCGACGTCATCACGATGCTGGAGCCCGAGGCACTCGACTCGGAGGACCCGCTGGTCGCGCTGGTCGGGTTCGACCCCCATATCGCTCCTCCGGAGGACTCCGCGCTGCGCCGCCTCCTTCCCGACGGCGTGAAGGACGACGACGAAGCCGCCCTCGAGTTCCGCCGCTTCACCGAGCGCTCGCTGCGGGAGAGCAAGATCGGCGCACTGCGGGCCGCCTCCCTGGCGCTCGAGAGCAATGAGATCCAGCTGGACGCCGCCCAGGCCCGGAACTTCGCCATGGCTCTGAACGATGTGCGCCTGGTGGTCAGCGACCGCCTCGGCATCCGGACCGAGAGCGACGCCGAGGCCGTCCACGCCATGCAGGAGTGGTCCGACGCCGACGACCTCGAGACGTACCTCGCCGTGGTCTACAACTTCGTCAGCTGGCTCCAGGAATCCCTGGTCCAGGCCCTCGCCTACAGCCTCGACGACGAGCCGTCCCCTGCCGGGGAGAAGGGCGAGCGGGAGGACCGCGCATGAGCCTGCCGGGTTCTGAACTGCCGGCGTCCGCCGGGAATGAGGGCACGCAGCTGCCCCGGTCCGAACGCCCGATCGGGATCTTCGATTCGGGTGTCGGCGGCCTGACGGTGGCCCGTTCGGTCATCGATCAATTGCCCAACGAGGCCGTGCTGTACGTCGGCGACACCGCCAACGGGCCGTACGGTCCGTTGCCGATCGCGGAGGTCCGCGCCAACGCCCTGGGCATCATGGACGAACTCGTGGACTCCGGCGTGAAGCTCCTCACCATCGCCTGTAACACGGCGTCGGCGGCGGTGCTGCGCGACGCCCGCGAACGGTATGAGGCCCGGTACGGGATTCCGGTCATCGAGGTCATTCAGCCCGCAGTGCGCAGGGCGGTCTCGTCCACCCGCAACGGCCGGATCGGGGTGATCGGCACCTCCGCCACGGTGGGGTCCCGCGCCTACGAGGACACCTTCGCGGCCGCCCCTGACCTGGAGGTCCTTTCGGTGGCGTGTCCCGAGTTCGTGCCCTTCGTGGAGGCCGGGGTCACCACGGGTCCGGAGCTTCTGGCCCTGGCCGAGGACTACCTGGCGCCGCTCAAGGCGGCCGGGGTGGACACGCTGGTCCTGGGCTGCACCCATTACCCGCTGCTCACCGGGGTCATCTCCTACGTCATGGGCGAGGATGTCACCTTGGTCTCCAGTGCTGAGGAGACGGCCAAGGACGTGTACCGTTCACTCATCAGGCACGGTCTGGAACGCCAGGACCCGGCCACACCGAAGCACCATTTCGTCGCGACGGGTGACGCCGCGGGGTTCGGGAAACTGGCCCGGCGATTCCTCGGTCCGGAGGTGGTCAGCGTGGAGCATGTGGATCATGTCTCGGCGAGCTATCCCACCGGAAGCCTGGCCAAGATCACACCGGAGATGCTGGAAGCGGCACGGGCGGCGGCCCGGCAGCCGCGCATCTCTCATTTCGTGGCGAACGCCGCGACGGACGGGGGACTGGGATGAAGCTGACCATCGTGGGCTGCACGGGGAGTTTCCCGGGGCCCGCCTCGCCGGCGTCGTGCTATCTCCTGACGGCTGACAGCGGTGGACGCCGCTGGAAGATCGTCCTGGACCTGGGCAGCGGCGCCCTCGGTTCGCTGCAGCGGTACACCGACCTCGAGGACATCGACGCGATCTTCCTGAGCCACCTGCACCCGGACCACTGCATGGACCTGTGCGGCCTGCACGTCGCAGTGCACTGGAAGCCGGGAGGCTGGGACCGCGGGCGCATCCCGGTGTGGGGACCGGAGGCGACGGCGGACCGGCTCGCCACCGCCTACGGCCTGGAGCTCGATCCGGGTATGCACGAGGACTTCGACTTCGGGTCCTGGACCGCCGAGAAGCCGGTCCAGGTGGGCCCGTTCACCGTGACCCCCTACGCCGTCAACCACCCGATCGAGGAGGCCTACGCCCTGCGCGTGGAGTGCCGCCAGGAACTCGAAGACGGCACCGTCAAGGAGACCGTGCTCAGCTACTCGGGCGACACGGACAGCTGCCCCGCGCTGGTGGAGGCGGCGCGCGACGCCGATCTGTTTCTCTGCGAGGCAGCCTTCCAGGAAGGCCGTGACGATGCCATCAAGGACGTGCACCTGACCGGTAAACGGGCGGGGGAGGCGGCCGTGGACGCCGAGGCCAAACGGCTCCTGCTGACGCACATCCCGGTGTGGACCGATGCGAACGCGGTCCTCTCGGAAGCCAAGGAGGTCTTCGGCGGCGGAGTCTCCGTGGCCGTGGCCGGGGTGCACTACCAGCTCTGACGGCCCGCGATAGGCTGGTGTCATGACCCCCAACCTTCCGCATGAGTCATCCCTGTCCGCCCCCGTGGTGCGCGCCGACGGGCGCAGCCCCGAGCAGCTGCGGCCCATCAGCATCACCCGCGGCTGGTCGAATCAGGCCGAAGGCTCGGCGCTGATCGAATTCGGCAACACCCGCGTCCTGTGCACCGCATCCCTCACCGAAGGGGTGCCGCGTTGGCTCAAGGGGGAGGGCCGCGGCTGGGTCACCGCCGAGTACGCGATGCTGCCCCGCGCCACGAACACCCGTTCCGACCGTGAGTCCGTGAAGGGCAAGATCGGCGGCCGCACGCACGAGATCTCCCGGCTCATCGGCCGGTCGCTGCGCTCCATCATCGACACCAAGGCGCTGGGGGAGAACACCATCGTCCTGGACTGCGACGTGCTGCAGGCCGACGGCGGAACCCGCACCGCCGCGATCACCGGCGCCTTCGTGGCGCTCGCCGAGTCCATCCGCTTCGCGCGGGAGAACAAGCTCATCGCACCGAAGGCCAAGCCGCTGACGGACACGATCGCCGCGGTCTCCGTGGGCATCATCGACGGCGTGCCGATGCTGGACCTGCCGTATGTCGAGGACGTCCGCGCCGAGACCGACATGAACGTGGTGGTCACCGGCGGCGGCAAGTTCGTGGAGGTCCAGGGGACCGCCGAGGGTGCGCCCTTCGACCGGGACGAGCTGAACCGCCTCCTGGACCTCGCCCTCATCGGCACCAGCCAGCTGGCCGCCATCCAGCGGGAGACGCTCGGGGAGACCTTGGACGGCATCCTGTGACGACCCCTGAGTGCACGGCTCCCCAGTACACGGTTCCGGAGGGCGCCCGCCTGGTGCTGGCCACGCGGAACGCCGGCAAGCTCAACGAACTGCGGGAACTGCTGCGCGGGCAGGTGCCCGGCCTGGACGTGGACACGCAGGTGATCGACGCCGCGACGGCGGGAGTGCCGGACGTGGTGGAGGATGGCACGAGCTTCGCCGAGAACTCCCTGCTCAAGTCGCGTGCCGTGGCGGCGGCGACGGGCCTGCCGTCCATCGCGGACGACTCCGGCCTGAGCGTGGACATCATGGGTGGCGCGCCGGGCATCTTCTCGGCCCGCTGGGCCGGCCGTCACGGTGACGACCAGGCGAACCTCGATCTGCTCCTGGCCCAGCTGGGCGACATCGCCGAGCCGCACCGCGGCGCCGCGTTCATCTGCGCCGCAGCGCTCACCGTGCCACCGGTGGCAGGCGAGGAGGCGTACGACGTCGTCGAGTACGGCACGCTGGACGGCACCCTGCTGCGGGAGCCGCGCGGCGCGGGCGGCTTCGGCTACGACCCCATCCTGCAGCCGGAGGGCGAGACCCGCAGCTGCGCCGAGCTGAGCCGCGAGGAGAAGAACGCCATCAGCCACCGCGGCAAGGCTTTCCGGGCCTTGCTGCCCGCGATCGTGAAGGCGCTGTCCTAGGGCCGGATCCGTTCCTCAACGCATGAGCCCCCACTGGATTCCAGTGGGGGCTCATGTGCGTTCGGGATGGACGGCCGGAGTCAGACCTTTCCGGACTTCCTCTTGTCCAGGAAGCCCTTGATGCCTTCGATGAGGATGGGCAGAACCGAGACGAGGACGATCACGATGAAGATCAGGTCCAGGTTCTTGGAGACCCACGGCACGCGGTCACCGAGGATGTAGCCGAGCAGGGTGACGCCGCCGCCCCAGAGCACGCCGCCGATCACGTTGAACAGGAAGAACTTCTTACGGTCGTACTCCGCGACGCCCACGATCACCGGGACGAAGGTGCGGATGATGGGCACGAAGCGGGCCAGCACCAGCGCCTTGCCGCCGTGCTTCTCGAAGAAGACGTGGGCCTTCTCCACGTTCTCATGCTTGAACAGCCGGGACTCGGGTCGGTTGAAGAGTGCGGGGCCGGCCTTGCGGCCGATCAGGTAGCCGCACTGGTTGCCGATGATGGCGGAGATGATCACGAGGATGATCAGGGCCACGATGTTGAATTTGATGGTCCCGGTGGCCACGAGGAGGCCTGCGGTGAACAGCAGGGAGTCGCCCGGCAGGAAGAATCCCACCAGCAGACCGGTCTCCGCGAAGACGATGCCGCAGACCAGCAGGACCACCCACGGTGCCAGGGCCGGATCGGCCAGGAAGATCTGCGGGTTCAGCCAGTCCGGCAGGAACGAAGCGGTCGGTACGGGTACACGCGCCATGGCGTGCAGGGTATCGGCGGCAAAAGAGGCATCAATCACCGTCCCAGACTACGGGTCTCCACTGGGGTTTCGCTGGACGTTCCCTCCACGGGCTTGCGTGACGGCTTCGGTGGTTCTATGGTTAGTTACATGAGTAATGAACCAGTGTGGTTGGGAGGTGTGCGGTGATCGACGACTCCGGCCCGATCTTTCTTCAGATCGCGGCTCTGATCGAGAACGACATCGTCTCGGGTGCTCTTCCGGAGGAATCCCAGGTGCCCTCGACCAACGAGTTCGCCCAGTACTACCGCATCAATCCGGCCACGGCTGCCAAAGGAGTGAACACCTTGGTGGAAGAAGGAATCCTGTACAAGCGTCGCGGCATCGGCATGTTCGTCACCGCCGGCGCCCGGGACAAGCTGCTCGGCCGCCGCCGTGAGCACTTCAAGTCGCAGTTCGTGGAGCCACTCTGCCTCGAGGCCGGAAAGCTGGGCATCGCCCGCGCCGAACTCCTGGCGATGCTGGCCTCGGCGCTGGACGAGGGCGCCGCGGACGAGCAGCACGCGAGCACTCAGGGGAAGGCAACGTCATGAACGAACAGGCAGTCGTGAACCACCAGCCGGTGGTCCAGGTGCAAGGCCTCAGCCGGAAGTACAAGGACGTCACCGCGCTGGACGAGGTGAACCTGGAATTCCGCCAGGACAGGATCTACGGCCTGCTGGGCCGCAACGGGGCGGGGAAGACCACCCTGATGTCGATCCTCACCGCTCAGGGCTTCCCGAGCAGCGGCACCGTCCGCGTGTTCGGCGAGGACCCGTATGAGAACGAGCGGGTCCTGCGCCGGATCTGCTTCATCCGGGAGTCGCAGAAATACCCGGATGACTTCACCCCGGCTCAGGCGTTCCAGGCCGCATCCCTGTTCTTCGCCGACTGGGACCAGGCTTTCGCCGAGCGGCTGGCGGAGGACTTCCAGCTGCCGCTCAAGCGACGGATCAAAAAGCTGTCCCGTGGCCAGCTCTCCGCCGTCGGGATCGTGATCGGCCTGGCCAGCCGCGCGGAACTGACCTTCTTCGATGAGCCGTACCTCGGCCTGGACGCCGTGGCACGCCACCTGTTCTACGACCACCTGGTCAAGGACTTCGCCGAGCATCCCCGCACGGTGGTGCTCTCCTCCCACCTGATCGACGAGGTGGCGAATCTCCTGGAGCACATCGTGGTCATCGACAAGGGCCGCATCATCATGGACGACGAGGCGGAGGAGATCCGCGGTTCGGCGGTCAGTGTGGCCGGACCTGCCGACGTGGTGGCCCCCTTCATCGACGGCTATCCCGTCCTCTTCGAGGAGCGGCTGCTCAACACCGTCTCCGTCTCCATCGCCGGGCGGCTCAGCCCCGCGCAACGCCGGGAAGCCGCCGAACTGGGACTCGCGATCGGGCAGGTCTCGCTCCAGCAACTGGTGGTCCATGCCTCCCTGTCCGCCCAGGGCGCGGAGAGCTCATTGAACGACGCCGCCCGTCCCGGTCGCGGCGCGGACAGCAAGGAGGTGACCCGGTGAACAGGGTCCTCGCGGTGAGCCGCATGCAGCTGATCAACAAGTGGACGTTCCTGGGAATCCCGGCCGTCATCCTCGGTGGGGCGTTCGCCCTGTGCCTGGCGCTCTACGCCATCATCCCCACGGGCCCGAAGTACAGCGGCGGTGCTCCGTTCGCTCCGCTCTGGTACTTCTTCGCCCTCGGAATCCAGAGCCTCACGCTGACGTTCCCGTTCTCGCTGGGCATGAGCGTGACGCGCAGGGCGTACTTCCTGGGCACCTACGTGACGTTCTCCGCCGTCGCGCTCGGCATGGCCGTGATCTACGGGATCGGCACCCAGGTGGAGCTCGCGACGCACGGCTGGGGGATGGACGGGTATTTCTTCCGTGTCCCGTATCTCTTCGACGGCCCGTGGTGGCAGAGCATGATCGTGTCCTTCGTCATCACCCTGTTCTTCTTCACCCTGGGGTTCTGGGGCGCCACGCTGTACAAGCGCTGGGGCGTCACGGGAGTCCTCGTGGTGAGCATCGGCCTGGCTCTGCTGGTGGTGGCCGCGATCTTCGTCATCACGCTCGGTGGTTTCTGGGGCACGGTGGGGGACTTCCTGGTCCGGATCTCCGTCCTGGGTCTGTCCGGCATCCTCGCCCTCCTGGCGGTGGCGATGGGACTGGGAGCGTTCCTCACCATCCGCCGCGCCGTGCCCTGACCGGTCGGCGGCACCCCTCCCGGACCTTCCGGCGGGGCCGGATGCCCGGCCCCGCCGGAAGGCGTAGGCTTGAACGGTGCCCCTGGATTTCACCGCGATCGACTTCGAGACCGCGAACGGATTCTGGGGCTCTCCGTGTGCCCTGGGCATGACGCGTGTCCGTGACGGACTGGTGGTGGAGGAGGACTGTTTCCTCATCCGGCCTCCCGCGGGCCACGATCATTTCGATCCCCGCAACATCGCGATCCACGGGATCCACCCGCATGAAGTGGCGGGGGAGCCACGGTTCCTGGAGCTGTTCCCCCGGATCCAGGAATTCCTCGGCGACGACGTGGTGGTGGCGCACAACGCCGCCTTCGACCTCGGCGTGATCGAATCCGCGCTGAGGGTCTCGGGGGAGCGGGCCCCGCGCTATCGCTACGCCTGCACGGTGGTGCTGTCCCGGCGCTGCTACAGCCTGCCGTCCAACTCGCTGCCCTTCGCCGCCCATCAGGCCGGTGTCCCACTGATCAATCATCACGACCCCGCCGAGGACGCCCGCGCCTGCGCCGGGATCCTGGTCGACATCGCCAGGCGTCAGGGCGCCGGCTCCATCGAGGAGCTCTACCGGACTCTCGGCATGACGGTGCCCCAGACCTCAGGCGTGCCCACCCGCTGACCGGGCGGGTCTGCTGCCCGGAGTCCGGTTACTCGGAGACCAGCCGGGCGAGTTCGTCCGCGATGTGCTCCACCACGTCCAGCCCCGTGACGCTCCGCAGCCAGGCCCCCGGAAGTGCCTCCTCGCCGTACAGCACGCCGAGGATGTTACCGGTCAGGGACGCCGTGGAATCGGAGTCCCCATCGTGGTTGACCGCCAGCGCGACGGCCGAGCGGAAGTGCCGCTCGGCCGGCGCCGCGGCGGCGCGGCCGTCCGCCGTCGCCCCCTCCGTGTCCTGTCCGGTCGTCTGGGTGGCCAGCGCGGCGTACAGCGCGATGGCGAGAGCCTCCTCGGCCACCCAGCCCTCACCGAGCTCGGCGCACAGTTCCTCGGGGGAGAGCCGGCGGCCCTCCCCGGCAAGCTCCACCGCCCGGGAGACCCGGAGTCTGAGGGCGGGGTCGATGGTGGGATCCTCGTCGAGGCGCCGGACCAGAGCTGAGGCGGCGCCGTCGAGCGTGGCCCCGAGGAGCAGCTCGTGGATGAGGAGCGAGAACTGCGCGGCGGACTGCCGGGCGGAAGGGTGCCCGTGAGTCAGGGAAGCGGCGTCGGCGCTCAGCCGGAGCACGGCGGCGGGCTCGAGCTGGGGGACCAGACCGAACGGCGCTGACCGCATCACCGTGCCGCAGCCTTTGCTGTCCGGGTTCACGGGGCGGGCAGCGGTGCCCATCTCGCCGCTTGAGAGCCCCGTGAGACACGCGTTGCCGGGGTGGCGCTGGTGGTGCAGGATTTCCTGGGCGTCGATCCACCGCGGCTGGGGATGCGGGGCCGAATCCGGCAGGGCGACCCCCTGGGTCTGCAGCCACCGGAGGTAGGCCAGCCACACGCACGCCACCTCATCGGCGCCCACCCCGTCGCGGGCCCAGGCGAGCACGTCCGCGAGGCCGTCCGCGCTGTACAGGGTCATCTGGGTGTCATCGGAGAAGTCCACGGGTCCGCTCAGCTGTTCGAAGCCCTGCAGCCCGGCCGCGCCGAAGCGCTCGCGGATGACGGGGACACGGTCGAATTCGACCACATAGCCGAGAGCGTCTCCCAGGGCCCCGCCCAGGAGTGTGCCACGGATCTTCGATGCGATTGCCATGGTGCCAATCTATCGTCCCGCGCAGGTGCCGGGCGCACGTCCCGGCACCTGGACCAGCTGGCGCCGGGCATCGCCCCCGCGCTCCTTCGTGTCGTCCTGTGCGTGGTGCTGGCTCTCATCGGCGCGGGGCTGGCCGGGATGGCGTACCGGCGCTGGGCCCAGGCGGAGGACGCCATGCGTCAGGGCCGCGAACTGCCGTTCTCCTGGATCCTCCTGGTGATGAGCGTGGTGGTGGTGCTGGCCGCGATGGTGCTGGCCGTTCTGATCGTGGTGCGGCACTGAGCGTGGAGAATCCCGAACGGGATCCCGGGCTGCAGCCGCAGCGCACGGCGCTCGCGTGGCGCCGCACCCTGCTCTCCCTGCTGGTGGTGGACTTCTTCATCCTGCGGTCCTGGCTGTTCCCCCGGGCCGACGGCAGCGGACCCGTGACGCTGGTGAACGGCGTCGCCGTGGCAGCCGCGGCCGTGGCGACCGTGGTGGTGTGCGCCTTCGCGGTCCTGCGTGTCCGTCACCTGCGCGACGGCGAGGGCGCGCCCCGGGCGCTGGCCATCGCCGGGAGTTCGGCCGCAGTGTGCCTGCTGGCCTGCTGCGCCGTGGCCGTCATGCTGGTGCGCTGACCCGGGCACTAGCGTCCAGTGCCTGCCCCGGACTTCGCAGAGCTCAGCCCGGGGACCCCTGGCACTAGACTTAGGGCTACAGGGGGCTCCCAGGCAGTGATGCCATGGTGAGGGGGCCCGCGTGGCCGGAACCTTGCCGCGCATCACATCAAGCTGATATTCGAAGGACAGGACATTCATGACTTCCGTCGACGCTGAGCGCGCCGAAACGGCCATCCGTACGATCCCCGGAAGCGGACAGAAGCCGGCACATGGCCTGCTGCTGCGCGCAGGGGCCGAGGTTCTGGGCACCTTCCTGGTGGTCCTGGCAGGCGCAGGCGTGGTGATGTTCACCAACACCTCACTCGCCCTGTTCCCGGGTCCCATCGCCACCGGTCTGGCGACCATCGCGGCCATGTATGCTCTGGGCCGTGTCAGCGGAGGGCATTTCAACCCGGTCCTGACGCTGGCCTCCGCTGTCGCCGGACGCTCGGCCTGGCGTGACGCGATCGTCTACCTGCTCGCGCAGCTGGTCGGCGCCCTCGGCGCGGCGCTGGCGCTCGCCGCCGTGCTCCGCAACATCCCGGGCATCAAGGTGGACAGCTCCTTCCGCTTCGTCGCCGCGGGCTACGCCGAGCATTCGCCCTTCTCGGTGCAGCTGCCCGGTGTACTTCTGGTCGAGATCGTCGGCGCCGCGGTGCTGGCCGCCGTGTACCTGGCCGCGAGCAAGGACGGCAAGAACCGCAACATCCCTGCCGCCGCCGTCTCGGTGGGTCTCGCTCTGGCCGTCCTGGGACAGTTCGCCCAGGGGCTGTCCAACAGCCAGTTCAACCCGGTGCGCTCTCTGGCCACCGCCATCTTCGCCGAGCCGTGGGCGCTCCAGCAGCAGTGGCTGTTCTGGGTCGCTCCGCTCGCAGGCGCCCTGCTGACCGGCATGGTGGTCCGTCTCATCACCGTCACGGGGGCTGACCTTGCCGCGGCCGAGGAGACCCGCGCGGCGGAAGCGAGCCTTCCGGCGGAGGCTGACGCCGTCGTCGTGCAGGAGACCGTGGTTGCGGAGGCTCCCCAGGAGCAGCCGGAGGACGACCGCGCCGCCGCCGAGCATGAGGAGGCCCGGGACTTCTTCGACAAGAAGTAGCCCGGAGCGCCGCCGTTGGAGGCCGCCGACCGTGWGGTCGGCGGCCTCTCGCGTTCCCGGAGTCAGCCGTTCCCGGCGGTTCGCGGCGCGTGCCGCAAGACCAGGTCCTGGGCGAGCTGACGGACACGGATGCGGGCCTCCTCGGGGGAGAGGACCTCGACGTGGTCCCCGAACTGCAGCAACTGACGCACCCCTTCGAGGTCCGGGTAGCGGACGACGGCGGTGCACCAGCCGTCCTCAGCGGTGGAGACCGTCTGGATCCGGGTGCCGAGAATCCGGTGGGCGAGATCGAGGCGGCTCGCGCGCAGACGCACCGTGACGCTCACCCGTCCGGGCGACTCGGTGCGATCTTTCAACGCCGTCCAGACCGTCCGCAGCGTCTCGCCGTCGCGCAGGACCGCCTGTGCCTCAAGCAGCTGGAAGCCGGAGAGCCGCTCCAGGGCGAACAGACGACCCTCGCCGTCGGCGTCCGCGACCAGATACCAGCGCCCGGACTTCGCGACGAGCCCGTAAGGATCCAGCTCCCGCCAGGACGGCAGCGACTCCGCGTTGCGCCGGTACTCGATCCGCATCCGGCGCCGCTCACGGAGAGCCCAGGCGAGGTCCGCGACGTCGACCCCCGGATCCTGGCCCGCGAACCAGGCCGTGCTCTCGACGTGGACCAGATCAGCCAGGCGGACCATGGTCCGCGCATCGGGGCCCGTGGCGACCCGGGCGGCGATCTTGCGCGCGGCGGCTTGGTGCACGGCGGAGAGCCCCAGCTTCTCGAGCTGCCCGGCGTCCAGGCCGGTGACCGAGAGCGACTCCAGCTCGGCCGGGTCCAGATGTGAGGCGTTCAGCCGGGCGTCGGACAACAGGACGATGCCGCCTGCCCGCCCGCGCTCCGCGTACACCGGGACACCCGCCGCGGACAGCGCTTCGACGTCCCGCAGGATGGTCCGGCGTGAGACCTCAAGGCGTTCCGCGAGCTCCGCGGTGGTCACCCGCTGGCGGATCTGGAGGAGAAGCAGCAGGTGCAGCAGCCGTGAAGCCTTCATGGGAACCCATCCTCCCAGAAAAGGTGACACCGGTTGTCGTGATTCCCTGATCGGCTGGTCGGGTACTGATCACCACTCATCGGAGGAGTTCCCATGTCCGCGCCGAATCTGTTTCTGTTCTATGTCAGTGACGCCGAGGCCTCGACCGCATTCTACAGCGATCTGTTCGAGATCACGCCTGCGTTCACCAGCCCCCGCTACATCGCCTTCGAGGCGGCGCCGGGCGTGCTGTTCGCCCTGTGGACCGGCCGCAGCGAACAGGCCGTCCCGGGGACACCGCGCACGAGCGAGATCGGCCTCATGGTGCCGGGTTCGGCGTCCGCCGTGGACGCGCTCTTCGCCCGCTGGGTGGCGAAAGGCGTCACCGTGCTGGACGAACCGCACGACGACGTCTTCGGCCGCACCTTCGTGGTCGCGGACCCTGACGGCAACCTCATCCGTGTGTCGCCGGTCGACTGACCGGGTGAGCCCTGCGTGAACAGACGTGCACTGCCTGACCATGTGAGCCGTGCCCCGGCCCGGAGCGGCCTCGCTACTCCAGCGTGGGCTGTTCCGGGGCGGCCGCCGGACGGGACAGTTCGGCGAACTTGGCCGCCATGGTGGGGTTGCCCCGCGTGAGCTTCTTGATGGTCACGTCCTGAGCCTTGTCATTGGCGAGGCGCAGATTCCGCTCGGAACCGAGCAGCGATTCCTTGACCTTCTGCAATTGGGCGATCGACTTGTCGATCTGGTCGATCGCCTCGTGGAAGCGGCGCGACGCCAGATCGTAGTTCTTGCCGAAGCGGGACTTGAAGTCCTCGAGCTGGTCCTCGAAGTCCGTGATGTCGATGTTCTGCGCCCGGACGAGTTCCAGTTCCGTCTTGTATTTCAGCGAGTTCAGCGAGGCGTTGCGCAGCAGGGTGATGATCGGGATGAAGAACTGGGGACGGACCACGTACATCTTCGGGTAGCGGTGGGACACGTCCACGATCCCGCTGTTGTAGAGCTCGCTGTCCGCCTCGAGAAGGCTGACCAGAACACCGTACTCGCACCCCTTCTCGGCACGGTCCCGGTCGAGTTCCTTCAGGAAGTCCTCGTTCCGGTGCTTGGTGGCCGTGCCGTCGCTTTCGTTCTTCATCTCGAACATGATGGAGACGATCTCGGTGCCGTTCTCATCGCTGTCGCGGAAGATGTAGTCACCCTTGCTGCCTGTGCGGGCGTCGTTGTCCTTCTCGAAGTACGCGCGCGGGAACGCGGTGGCCCGCAGGCGGTTGAACTCGGTCTCGCAGTGCTGTTCCAGGGTCTCGCCGACCATCTTGGTCGACAGCCTGGCCTTCATGTCCCGCAGGCGCTCGATGGCGTCGTCGCGGTCCTTCAGCTGCGTCTCGTACTTGTCCTTGAGCGCCTGCTCCGCGAGCTTCTTCTCCAGGGCCGCTCGGTCCAGTTCGTTCTTGAGAGCGTCACGGTCCTTCTCCACGGTCCCCACCGCCTCGGCGATCGCGAGCTTCCGGGCGGTCTCGCCGGCGTCGAGCTTCGCCTTGAGGTTCTGGATCTCGGCGTCCTTCGCGGCCGCGGCGGCCTGCAGTTCGCTGCGGAGCTTCGCCTCGAGCAGCTTGGTGGCGGTCTGCTGCTCACGCCGCGCCTGCTGGAGTTCACCCTGGAGGGCGTCCCGCTCCTTCTCCAGACCGCCGAGCGCCTCCGCCACGGCGAGCTTCCGCGCGGTCTCCTCGGCATCGAGCCGGGCCTTCAGATCCTGGATCTCGGTGTCCTTGGCGGTGGCGGACTTCTGCAGTTCCTGGGCCATCCGGGATTCGGCGAGCTCGACGGCGGCGGCCTTCTCCTTCTCGGCCAGCTCCAGGCGCTGGTGCAGCTGATCCTCGAACTCGCGGTCCCGGACCTGCCGGACGATCTCGGCATATCCCGCCTCATCGATCGTGAAGGCTTTCCCGCAATGGGGGCAAACCACCTCGTGCATGTCCACGCTCCTTCCGCATCGCCGGGATCCGTCCCGCAGCCCCCAGCCTATAGCGAAGGAGGCGTCTCCCCGACGCGGTGCGTGGGCGGGAACCCCGGTATACTGGAGGGAGTACACAGGGTTGGGCGCATCGGGTGGCAGGGACGGTGCGCACTGCGTTTGCAGTATCACCTTTCAGGAGTCCTGCGCATGACAGCACCCTCCCGTACCTCCGAAGACCGCCCGTCCGTGGCGGCATCCCCGGTCTCCGCCTGGGAGCGCATCGTCGGCATGTTCCGGCAGTACGCGCAGCTCCCGCGCCTCAGCGGTGGCTGGTACATCTTCCTCACCATGCTGGCCCGCCTTCCGCTGGCCATGCTCACCATCGGCACCATGAGCCTCGTCACCGCGGTCACGCATTCGTATGCCTCGGCCGGGCTCGCCGCCGGAGCCGTCGGCATCGGCTCCGCGGTCGGAGCGCCGCTCGTGGGAATGCTCGCGGACCGGCTGGGGCAGCGCCCGGTCCTCCTGGGCTACGCCGCAGCCAATGTGGTCTCTCTCGGTTTGTTGCTGGGAGCGTGCCTGGCGTCGCAGGAGCCCTCCGTGCCCTGGATCGTCGCCGCGGCCTTCGCCGGGGGCTTCACCTCGCCGCAGGTGGGACCGCTGTCGAGGGTACGGTGGCTGGCGCTGATCGGGCGGAAGCGCGGCTCGCGGGCCGGGATGAACGACGTCGCCATGTCCTTCGAGGGCACCACGGACGAGCTCACGTTCGTGCTCGGCCCCGCGCTGGTGGGAGCCCTGGCGGCGTTCCTGGCGCCCTGGCTGCCTCTGGCGCTCGCGGCGCTCCTCACCCTGGTGCTGGTCCCGCTCTTCGCCGTTCATCCGAGCGTCGCCGCGGCGCAGGGCTCACGCAACGCGCCCTCCGGGACGACGACGGCGGACACCCCCGGCGGCGCGGGCCGCTTGCGTCTGGCCATGATCGTCGTCGCCGTGCTCGCGATGGTCTGCATGGGGACCTTCTTCGGCGGCACGCAGGCCGCCCTGAGCGCCTTCGCGGGCGAGTTCGGGAATCCGGAGCTGGCAGGCCTGCTCTACTCCGCCATGGGACTCAGTTCCGCGGTCATGGCCTTGTCCATCGCGGCCTGGCCCGAACGGTTCCGGCAGGGGGCGCGGTGGGTGTTCAGCGCCCTCCTGCTCACGGTGGGCAGTGCGCTGCTCCTGCTGCCCCTGAATCTCGGCGGCATCATTCCGGTGCTGCTCCTGCTGGGCGTCGCGGTGGGACCGCTCATGGTGACGGTTTTCGCGATCGGCGCCCAGGTGGCCCCGGCGGCCCGCATGTCCACGGTGATGACGGCCCTGTCGAGCGGGATCGTGGCCGGGACCGCCCTGGGCTACGCCGTGGCCGGTGCCGCGGCGCAGGCCGGCGGTTCGCATCCGGCTTTCCTGGTCTCCGGTTCGGCGGCCCTGTTGCTCATGCTTTTCGGGCTCGTGGCCGGGCGCATCCTCAAGGCGCTGTCCCGTTGAGTGCTGTTTCCCCGTTGAGTGCTCAGCAGTGGCGGGTCCCGCGCGTCGGAACCCGCACCTCCTGAGCACTCACCTCAGGGCGTGCGGGTCTCAGCGGCCCAGGAACTCCAGCGCCGCTTCCTTGAAGACCCGGCTGGTGACGGCGTTCGTGTGATTCCGCCCCGGGATGAGGAGCGTTTCGGCATGACCAGCCGCCGCCTCCACCAGCGCGGCGAGAGTGGGGAGTGACGCCGCGCGGGGATCCTCCGAGCCTGCGGCGAGGAGGATGTCCTGACGGGGCACGGCATCCTCAGGATCGAACGGCTCCACCTTGGCCGCCTCGATCAGGGTCAGGAACGCGAAGATGTTGTTGCTCGGCACCAGCTGCGCCATGGTGAGCAGCGCCGCGGTGGATTCATCCGCGATCGGGGTGCCGTCCGCCAAGTGGCGCTGCGCCGCGACGACGTCGAACTCCGCCAGTGGATCGTTGTGGCTCGGTCCGCCGAGCACCGCGCGCCGGACGAGTCCGCGCTGCGTTCCGGCGATCTCCCAGCCGATGCGCCCGCCCAGGGAGTAGCCCACCACGTCGAGGCCGCTGCCCGCGTCGCCGTCACGCAGGGGCCGGACCCCGACGTCGGTCACGGCCTGCAGGAGGTCGGCGCGGATCTTGCCGGGGGAGTAGGAGTCCATGTCGGCGGGTGCCGCGCTGTGCCCATGACCGGGGAGGTCCACGGCGATGGCCCAGCGGCCGGCCTTCACGAGGTCCCGGACCCAGCCGCTCTGGACCCAGTTGAGTTCGATGCTGGAGGAGAAGCCGTGCACCAGCAGGATGGGCGGCAGCCCGGCGTCGGAGTCGCCGCGGAACACCTCGACGTTGAGCCCGGGATCGCTTCCCTCCACGGTGTGCGGATGGTTCTGGCCTGCGTGCCGGGTCATGCTCGTCTCCTCTGCAGCCGTGTGTTTCAGCCGTTTGTCCCACTGTAACCGCAATGCGGCGGTCGGCTCAGGCTCTCCGGCCGGTTCGGGGAGATGGGGATGAGCTTGTGGTGTGAGAAGGAGTATCCTTAGTTATAGTCATAGTGACTTTAACTGAGGAGGTGAGTCGATGAGTGAATGGCACCCCGCCGGGAGCACCGTGCTTCCGAACGCGGCAGGCAACGTCTCGGAACGGCGCATCGCTCCACCGGGCCTGGCCATCTCCACGGTCATCTTCGCGCTCAAGCCCAGCGAGACGTCCGGCCGTCCCACTCTCTGGCTGCCCCTGGTCCGGCGGATCCGGGAGCCTTTCAAGGGACAGTGGGCGCTGCCGGGCGGCCCTCTCCGGCATGACGAATCGCTTCCCGAAGCCGCCTCCCGCAACCTCCTCGACACCACGGGCCTGGCCCCTCGCTACCTGGAACAGCTGTACGCCTTCGGCGGCCTGCACCGTTCGCCGGCACAGCGCGTGGTGAGCATCGTCTACTGGGCCCTGGTCCAGCCTGAGGAGGCCGAGCTGCCCGGGGAGGAGGACAACGTGCGCTGGTTCCGGGCGGACCGGGTCACGGACCTGGCGTTCGACCACCAGGAGATCGTGGACTACGCCCTCTGGCGGCTCCGCAACAAGATGGAATACGCCTCGATCGCGTTCCACCTCCTCGGTGAGTACTTCACCCTGGCCCAGTTGCGCGAGGTCTACGAAGCCGTCCTGGACAAGCCGCTGGACCCGGCCAATTTCCGCCGGCACGTGAAGAACGCCGTCGGCATCGAGCCCAGCGATCATTACCTCCAGGGCGGCAAGCACCGGCCCCCGCGCCTTTACCGCTACACCGGCCCCGCGCCGTCGAGCACTCCCCAGAAAGCACCGAACACAGCAAGGACTCCCTCATGAGCAGTGTCAACGCCACCATTCAGCTCCTGACGCGCGAACAGGCCGAGAGCGCGGCCCAGTCCGGCGCGGCCGGTCAGAGCACGTGCAGCACCGAGCTCGCCAGTGGACCCTGGGAATACGACGCCGCGGAAGCCGCCCGGGGGATCCCGGCGTACGGACCCGGCGCCTCCAGCGCCGACGTCGCACCCGCCGCCACACCCCGGCAGGGTGAGATCCCCGCCGAGTACAAGCAGGCGAGCGACGCCGAACTGGACCGCCGGATCCTGGCGGCCAAGGAGACGCTCGGGGACCGCGCGGTCATCCTCGGTCACTTCTACCAGCGGGATGAAGTGGTCAAGTACGCGGACTTCGTGGGGGACTCCTTCCAGCTCGCGAACGCGGCCCTGACCAAGCCTGAAGCCGAAGCGATCATCTTCTGCGGCGTGCACTTCATGGCGGAGACGGCGGACATCCTCTCCACCGACCGCCAGTCCGTGATCCTGCCGAACCTCGCGGCCGGCTGCTCGATGGCCGACATGGCGGACATCGATTCCGTGCAGGAGTGCTGGGAGCAGCTCGAGGAGATCTACGGAACCGAGCCGGACGCCGACGGCAAGGTTCCCGTCATCCCCGTCACCTACATGAACTCCTCCGCGGCGCTCAAGGCGTTCTGCGGCGAGCACGGAGGGATCGTCTGCACCTCCTCCAACGCCGCCACGGTGCTCGAGTGGGCCTTCGAGCGCGGGCAGCGGGTCCTGTTCTTCCCGGACCAGCACCTGGGCCGCAACACCGCCAAGGCCATGGGCGTCCCGCTGGAGCACATGCCACTGTGGAACCCGCGCAAGGACCTGGGCGGCAACAGCGAGGCGACGCTGGAGGAAGCGGAGGTCATCCTCTGGCAGGGCTTCTGCTCGGTGCACAAGCGCTTCACGGTGGCCCAGATCGAGAAGGCGCGCGTGGACCACCCGGGTGTCACGGTGATCGTGCACCCGGAGTGCCCTATGGACGTGGTGGACGCCGCCGACTCCGCCGGGTCCACGGACCACATCCGTAAAGCCGTGGCCGCCGCCACCGAGCCCACCACCTTCGCCATCGGCACGGAGATCAACATGGTCAACCGTCTCGCGGCGGAGTACCCGCAGCACACCATCTTCTGCCTGGACCCGGTGATCTGCCCCTGCTCCACCATGTACCGCATCCACCCCGCCTACCTGGCCTGGGTGCTGGAGGAACTGGTGCAGGGACGCGTGGTGAACCAGATCGTGGTGGACGACGCCGTTCAGCAGGGCGCGCGTGTCGCCCTGGAACGGATGCTGGCGGCGCGGCCATGACACCCCGCCCGGTGGTGTCCTCGGACGCGCACGACGACGGCGCCTCGCGCCCCGGCGGCACGGGCACCGCGGCAGGGCTCGCCGTCGTCGGAGCCGGGATCGCGGGCCTCTACGCCACGCTGCTGGCCGCCGAAGCCGGGATCCCCGTGGTGCTCCTGACCCGGAGTGAGCTGGAGGCCAGCAACAGCTTCGCGGCCCAGGGCGGCATCTGCGCCGTGCTGGACGGGGACCGCCGCGCCCCCGGCGATTCGGTCGAGTCACACATCGAGGACACCCTGGCGGCCGGTGCCGGGCTGTGTGACCCGGAAGCGGTCCGTGTGCTCTGCTCCGGCGCCGAGCTGGACGTGCGGAACCTGGAGCGCTTCGGGGTGCGGTTCGACGCGGACGCCGCGGGCAACCCGTCCCTCGGCCTCGAGGCGGCCCACTCCCACCCGCGGATCCTCCACGTGGGCGGCGACGCGACCGGGGCGGGGATCGTCCGCGCCCTGGTGTCCTCCGTGATCGCCCAGGTGCTGTCCGGGCGAGTGAGCCTCGTGGAGAACGCCTGGGTCACCGGGCTCCTCGATCAGGGTGACGGGTCCGTCCGCGGTGTCGTCTTCGAACGTGACGGGGTCCGGCACGAGCTGACGGCCGCCGCCGTGCTGCTGGCCACCGGAGGCGCCGGACGGCTCTACGCCCGCACCACCAACCCCGCCGGAGCGCTCGGTGAGGGAGTCGGCCTGGCGCTGGACGCCGGAGCCGTGGTTTCGGATGCCGAGTTCCTCCAGTTCCACCCCACCGCGCTGCGGCTGCCGGGCCGGCCGCAGGACGGCTGGCTGATCTCGGAGGCGGTCCGCGGAGAGGGCGCCCTGCTCGTGGACGAGGACGGGGTGCGCTTCATGCCGGACCACCATCCGCTGGCCGAGCTGGCGCCCCGCGACGTGGTGTCCCGGGCGGTCGCCGCGCACCTGGCCGCGCGTGGCACCCCCGAGGGAGCTGTGTACCTGGATGCCCGGCCGATCGTGGCGCGGGAGGGCCGCGGCTTCCTGGCACGCAGGTTCCCGAGCATCAGCGCAGCGCTGGCGCTCGCCGGCCTCGACTGGGAGCGGGAAGCCGTTCCGGTGGCTCCTGCCGCCCACTACTGGATGGGAGGCGTCGCCACCGACCTCTGGGGCAGGACCTCGGTGCCCGGTTTACGAGCCGTCGGCGAGGTCGCCTGCACCGGCGTGCACGGCGCGAACCGGCTCGCCTCGAACTCCCTGCTGGAAGGGCTCGTCTTCGCCCGGCGCACCATCGAGGCGCTGGTGGCCGAACGTGCGGGTGCCGCGTCTCCGTCCGATCCGGCTGCCCGGGAGCGTCCGGACGGCGCGATGCACTCGGACGGCGCGGTGCACTCGGCCGGCCAGTGGAACACGGTCGTGGCCCCGCTGCCCACCCCGATCGGCGAGCCGTCCCACGGGTCCTCCCTCGAAGCGCCCGGCCTGGAAGCGCTGCAGCACCTCATGACCGCCGACGCCGGGATGTCCCGCACCGCCGAGGGCCTGACCCGGGCCGCGGCCGTGCTGGACGACTGGCTCGCCGGGGAGAACAGCCCGGCGTTCCGGCACAGCCTCCTCGCCGCCCGGGCCCTCGTGGCGGGCGCGCTCGCGCGGGAGGTCGGCGTCGGCGCCCATTTCCGCGCGGACGCCCCGGCCGGGCGGTCCGTCGACCCCCGGCATCTCGGCTGGCGCGCCGAGCCGCGCCCCGCCGTCGTCCCCTCGCCTTCCGGAAGGATCCCCACCGCATGAACCAGACCTCGACCTCCGGATTCCTGGCTGCGCCGGATGACCGGTCCCTGGACCGGATCATCCTGGCCGCCCTGGAAGAGGACTCCGCCCACGGTGACCTGACCAGCGAGGCGTTCATCCCGGTCTCGGCGACCGCCCGGGCCGTGGTGCGCGCCCGCGTGCCCGGCGTGCTGAGTGGCGGCCCCGTGGCGCAGCGGGTGTTCGCGCTGGTCGATCCACGGGTGCGGGTGACCGCGCTGCTGGACGACGGCGAGGGCTTCGAGCCGGGCGCCGACCTGGCGCTGATCGAGGGCCCGGCCCGCTCGGTGCTGCTGGGTGAACGGATCGCCCTGAACCTGATGCAGCGCATGAGCGCGATCGCCACGGCCACCCACGCACTGGTGCAGGCCGTCGCGGGAATGTCGGCACGCGTGACGGACACCAGGAAGACGACGCCCGGCCTCCGCACCCTGGAACGGTACGCCGTGCGCTGCGGCGGCGGCTCCAACCACCGCTACAGTCTGTCGGACGCGGTCATGGTGAAGGACAACCACCTGGCCGTCCTGACCGGCGGAGACACCGGGAAGATCACGCAGGCGCTCCTGGAGGGCAAGACCCGGCTGGGGCACACCGTCCACGTGGAGGTCGAGGTGGACAGCCTGGACATGATCGAGCCGGTGCTCGCCGCCGGGGTGGACACCATCATGCTGGACAACTTCTCGCTCGAAGACCTGGCCGAAGGCGTGCGGCGAGTGGCCGGACGGGCGCTGGTGGAGGCGAGCGGCAATGTCCGGCTGGACACCATCGCCGCGATCGCCGCGACCGGCGTGGACGTCATCTCGTCCGGCGCGATCACGCACAGCGTCGCCAATCTGGACCTGGGCCTCGACATCGACATCCGCACCGAGGGCACGCCGTGATCTATCTGGATGCGGCCGCCACCACTCCGGTCCGCCCGGAAGTCCTGCAGGTCCTGTGGCCCGTTCTGGCCGGGACGTTTGGCAACCCGGCCAGTCACCACGAGGTGGGCGAGGGCGCCCGTGCGCTCCTGGAAGACGCGCGACGCCGGGTGGCCGCGGTGCTCGGCTGCCGTCCCGCCGAGGTGCTCTTCACCTCCGGTGGCACCGAAGCGGACAACGCGGCGCTCAAGGGCATCGCCCTGGCGCGCCGCGCCCGTGATCCACGGCTGGACCGTGTGCTGATCAGTACGATCGAGCATCCGGCCGTGGTCGAATCCGCGGAGTATCTGGCGAGGGTTCACGGATTCTCGGTGGACGTGGTTCCCGTGGACGGTCAGGGCGTGGTCCGGCCGGAGGCATTCGGCGCGTTGCTGGGCGAGCGAACGGCCGTGGCCAGTGTCATGTACGCGAACAACGAGGTGGGCACCATCCAGGACCTTCCGGCCCTGGCTGACCTCGCCCGGCAGGCAGGAGTCCCGCTGCACAGCGATGCCGTGCAGGCCGCCGGGGCCCTGTCCCTGGACGTACGCGGGCTGGGCGTCGCGGCGCTCTCCCTGGCCGGACACAAGGTGGGCGCCCCGAAAGGGAACGGCGTGCTGTTCCTGAAGGCCAGAACGCCGTTCGAAGCGCTCCTCCACGGTGGCGGCCAGCAGCGGGACCGGCGTTCCGGCACCGAGGACGTCGCGGGGGCGGTGGCCTTCGCGACCGCTCTGGAGCTCGCCGACGCCGAACGCCAGGCCGTCGAGGGGCTCCGCTCGCGCCGGGACCGGTTCATCCGTGCCGTGCAGGAGGCCGCTCCCGGCGCTATCCTCACGGGGCATCCCGTGGACCGGCTGCCGGGTTCTGCCTCGTTCTGCTTCCCCGGAGTGGCCGGTGAGACGGTCCTGCTCGAATTGGAGCGGCGGGGGATCGTCTGTTCGAGTGGTTCGGCGTGCGCCGCCGGCTCCAGCGAACCGTCCGCCGTCCTGACCGCGCTGGGCATTCCGGCGGATGTCGCGCTCACGGCCGTGCGGTTCAGTTTGCAGCACGACACGTCGGAGGAGGACCTGCTCACCACGGCGCGCGCGGTGGGGGAGATCCTCACCCGGCTCGCTCCGGGGACCGGAACTCTCTGACGCGTCAGGTCACGTGCCCGACTCGCGCGAAGCTCCGGGCTGGTCGTCAGGCGTTGCGGGCGCGGCGGAAGATCCATTGCCGGAACAGGGTGAATCGAACCACGGTGGCCAGGAATCCTGCCAGCGTGGTGGTCCACAGTTCCTCGGTGACGGTCGCCTCCGGCTGGATCCAGTGCAGGAGCACCAGACTGGACGCCGTGATCACCCAGGCGATGCCCATCACCAGGAGACCGCGGACGTGGTCCCGCGCGGCGCCATGGCTTCCCTGGATGCGGAACGTGGCCGCGCGATTGAGGGCGGTGTTGAGGATCGACGTGGACACGAGTGCCAGCGCGTTGGCCCATTGGGGTCCCACCGAAGGGCGCAGCAGCGCGTAGAGGCCGATCGACGCCGCCGTGCACAGGATGCCGACCACCGTGAAACGGCCGATTTGGCCCCAGAGGCGGGAGGGCGCCGTCGTCTGCGTGGAGCCGGACGCCGTGCCGGCGGATTCACCGGAAGCGGCGAGGCCGGTCGGCGTTTCTCCGCCGCGTCCCGTGGTGCCGATCGCCTCCGTGGTCCTGCTGCTCATGCCTTCAGTCTTTCATGGGCGCCTGTGTTCCGCCGGTGGGCTGCTGTGGGCCGGCTGTGAGGCGCAGCCGAGCGACGAGCAGTCCATCAATGGAAATGTTGGACATTTACGGGAATTTCCCTTGTGTTGACAGAATTTGTCAGAGATTCTGAAGGCGTCATGATCCCGCTCTTCAGCGCCGGGCTCCGGCGCCGGAAGGAGTTTGCGTGAAATCGTCATTCCTCGGACTTCGCAAGACCCTGACCCTCCTGGCGGCGCTGCTGACCGCCATCCTCGGCTCATCCCTCGGACTGCTCGGGGCGCCCGCCGCTCAGGCCGCCCCCACCTCCTGGTATCTGAACTACACGGGCCAGGCCCAGGAGCAGAGCAATTGGTGCTGGGCAGCCACGGGCGACAGTGTGGCCGACTACTTCGGCTACAAGCAGTACTCCCAGAATCAGTTCTGCAACATGGCGTTCGGCAATGCGTTGAATGCCGCCTGCCCCAACAACCAGGCGACGCTCGCCAATGACCAGAGAGCCTTCCGGACCATCGGCATCCCGGCGGGCACCTACATCTCGGGAACGGTCTCCTACGGGAAGGTCCAGAGCGAGATCGGTGCCAACCGACCGGTCATGACCCGCATCCAGTGGGCGTCCGGCGGTGGTCACATGATGACGCTGATCGGGTACGACGCCTCGGCGAGCACCGTTCAGTATCACGATCCGTGGCCGGACGATCAGCGCATCAACACCTCCACCTATGCCTGGTACACCAGCAACAGCCAGTTCACCTGGACACATTCTCTCTACGGAATCGGGGCTTGATCATGAACGGTTTTCATCGTGTGTGCCGCAAGACCCTCCGTCTCGCGGCGGTGCCGGCGGCCCTCCTCGGGGTGCTGGTGAGTGCGGGCGTCGCTCAGGCGTCGCCGTTGGGTCCAGGAGATCTGGACAAGGCGCGTGCCGCGTCGTCGTCACCGGCGGCCACGGCTCTGCTGCAACGCGCCCTGGAGGCGCAGCAGGCACCCGGGGGAGCCGGCGTCGTCGGAAAGCAGACGGCCGGCGGCGCGCAGCCGACCGTGGTGGATCCCGCCGCGATTCCCGTCTACGCGCTCAACGCCGATTTCGTGAAGGGGACGTCGCGGGAGCCGGGGACACTCTGGTACGTCGCGTTCGCGGCCACCCGAGGAGAGGTGCACCAGACGTTGTTCACTGCGCCGGACGCCTTCGGCGCCTGGAAGCCGGTCAACGTGGCCGGTGGTGACACCGAGCAGCGGATGGCTGCCCGGGCCGGGGGTGGGCGGTTGCTGCTGGAGCCGCAGATCGGTGCCTGGTACTCGGTCGCAGGGGAGCGGCTCAGGCCGCTCAATGCCCGGGCTGTCGAGTCGACCGGCGCATCGCCCGTGACCGTGGCGAGCTACCAGCGCAAGGTCGCCGCTGCCTACCGCGACAAGCTGCCCGGTGGCTCGTACGACCAGAGCGGCGCCGCGGGCGGTTTCGACGCGAAGGGAAGCACGACGGCGGGCGGCGGCACCGCTCGACCCGCGGAGGGTCCCTCTGCGGAGGGCCAGGCCGCGGTGCAGGCCGCCGGGCCGGTCCAGTCGGCGGGCCCTCACGAGTCGGCGGGCACCCTGGTGATGCAGCGGGCTGCGATTGTCGCCGGACTGGCCGTGGTCCTCGGGTCGGTGGCGCTCGGCTGGCTGATCGTCCGGCGTCGGGCGCCCCGGTCCTGATGGACGCCCGGCTCATCTCGTCGATGGGCTGAATCGACCCTTGGCGGACGCGGACGCGGCGGCCGGTGATCCCGTCACCGGCCGCCGCCCGTCGTCGTGCCGGTCGCCCGGTCTGAATGCTCTGGCGACCGCCCTAGTCGGGCAGCCCGCTCCGGAGCTTCTCGGTGAGGCGCATGAGCTCCGTCATCTCGGCCTCGCTCAGCGCAGGACCCACCAGTGCGGCGATGTCCCGGACGTGCGCCCGGCCGATCTCCTTCTGCACCGCCCGGCCCTCCGGGGTCAGACGGATCAGGATGCCCCGGCCGTCGTCGGGTGCCGTCTGACGCTCGATCAGTCCCCGGTTCTGCAGGCGCTCGACCAGTCGGCTCAGGCTCGACTGGCTCAGCAGCACCCGGTCGTTGATCTCATGCAGACGCAACCAGCCCTCGGGGCAGCTGCTCAGCGTGAAGAGGACGTCGTACTCCTTCACGCTCACCTTGTGGGAGACACCCACCTGGCGGAACGCCGGGGCTTCGTTGAGCCGCCGCATGATGGCCACCTGGGTGCGGAAGAGCGACTCCCAGGTGGCGGCGGCGAGGCGGACATGCGGCGCCTTGCTCATGACGTGGCGACCTGATCCGCCGTCTGGTCCTGACCGGTGGCCGCTTCCTCGGCCAGGCGGGCCTGCTTGGCCGCCACCAAGGATTCGTGCGTCGGGGCCTCCGGCACGGTGGCCGGGCGTCCCTCGGCGAAGCCCTTGCGGAGCTCCGGCAGGATCTCCCCGAGGAGGTCCAGCTGCTCCAGCACGGTCTTGAGCGGCAGTCCGGCGTGATCCACCAGGAAGAGCTGGCGCTGGTAGTCGCCGAAGGTCTCGCGGAAGCTCAGGGTCTTCTCGATCACTTCCTGCGGGCTGCCCACGGTCAGGGGGGTCTGCGAGGTGAAGTCCTCCAGGGACGGGCCGTGACCGTAGACCGGGGCGTTGTCGAAGTACGGACGGAACTCGCGGACGGCATCCTGGGAGTTGCGGCGCATGAAGAACTGCCCGCCGAGGCCCACGATGGCCTGTTCCGCCGTGCCGTGACCGTAGTGCTCGTAGCGCTCGCGGTAGAGGCCGATCAGGCGCTGGTAGTGCTCCTTCGGCCAGAAGATGTTGTTGGCGAAGAAGCCATCGCCGAAGTAGGCCGCCAGCTCCGCGATCTGCGGGGTGCGGATGGAGCCGTGCCAGACGAACGGCGCCACGTCATCCAGGGGACGCGGGGTGGAGGTGAAGTTCTGCAGCGGAGTGCGGAACTTGCCCTGCCAGTTGACGATGTCCTTGTCCCACAGCTCGCGCAGCAGGCTGTAGTTCTCGATCGCCAGATTCACGCCGTCCTGGATGTTCTTGCCGAACCAGGGGTAGACCGGCGGGGTGTTGCCGCGGCCGAGCATGAGGTCCACGCGGCCGTCGGCCACGTGCTGGAGCATGGCGAAGTCCTCGGCGATCTTCACCGGGTCGTTCGTCGTGATGAGCGTGGTGGAGGTGGAGAGGATGAGCTTCTCCGTCTGCGCCGCGATGTAGGCCAGCGTGGTGGTGGGGGAGCTGGAGAAGAACGGGCGGTTGTGGTGCTCGCCGAGTGCGAACACGTCCAGGCCGACCTCCTCGGCCTTCTTGGCGATCTCCACGGTCGCCTTGATCCGCTCGTGCTCCGTGGGCGTGGTTCCCGTGGTGGGGTCCGTGGTGATGTCACTCACGGTGAAGATTCCGAATTGCATTACTGCCTCCTTGACCGCTTCCAACTCTAGCAAATTATATGCATTTGCATCTAATTTCATTCGTGTCAGCGTTGCGAGGCGCTGTTCTATTCCCCCCGGGTGAGACCGGACGGAAAGGACCGGAACGGGGAGGCCCGCCCGGTGCGCCGGCGTGCTGCCGGTGCCCCGGGCGGGCCGGTGGCCGTGGTCGTTACCGCAGGTCAGTCCAGGGCATCAGTCCTGGCCGTCAGTCCTGGCCATCAGTCTTGAACGGCGGCGTGCCGGTGGTGCGCCTGCTTCCCTTCCTGGCGACGCTCGCGGCGACCCTCCACCAGGCGGTAGAGGACGGGCACCAGGACCAGCGTGAGAAGCGTGGAGGACACGAGCCCGCCGATCACCACGATCGCCAGCGGCTGCGAGATGAAGCCGCCGCCGCCCGTGACACCCAGGGCCATGGGGGTCAGGGCGAACACGGTGGCCGCCGCGGTCATGAGGATGGGCCGCAGACGGCGCCGCGCGCCGTGTTCGATCGCGTCCGCCACGGACATGGCCTCCCGGCCGTCTCCCGGTCTGCGGTACTGGTTGATCAGGTCGATCAGCACGATCGCGTTGGTCACCACGATGCCCACCAGCATCAGCATGCCGATCAGCGACGGCAGGCCCAGCGGCACGCGGGACAGCAGGAGCAGGCCGATGGCGCCGGTCGCGGCGAAGGGGATGGAGACCAGCAGGATGAGCGGCTGGACCAGGGATTTGAAGGTCGCCACCATGATCACGTAGACGATCGCGATGGCGGCCAGCAGCGCCAGCCCGAGCTGACGGAAGGAATCCGCCTGCTGCGTCGTCGCGCCGCCGACGGTCGCCGTCGTTCCTGCTGGGAGGCTGATCGAGGCCAGGCGCTTCTGCACCTCCGTGCTCACCGCGCCCAGATTGCTCCCGTCCGGGGTGACCGAGACGACGGCGGTTCGCTGGCCGTTGCTGCTGGTGATGCTGGACGGAACGCTGACCTGCTTGACGTCGGCCACCGCTGACAGCGTCAGGGGTGTGCCGGGGATCTTGCTGTCCTTGAGCTCCTGGATGCTGCGGAACGGCTGCGCTTCGCCCACACGGACTGCGTAGTCCGTGACCCCGAGGCGGAGCTTCACGTCCAGCGGGGGATTGGACGCACTGGCCAGCAGGCCGCCGATCTGCTGCTCGGAGAGCCCCAGGGCGGCCGCCTTCGCGCGGTTCACCTCCACCTGGACCACCGGGTAGGAGGCGGCGAGATTGCTGGTCACGGAGGTCGTGTTCGGCACGTCCCCGAACGCCGTGATGAGCTGCTGGGAGGCCTTGGCCAGGGCGTCGGAGTCGCCCGAGCGGATGGTCACGTCCACGGTGTTCGAGCTGCCGAAGCCGCCCTGCTGGGAACCGATCGTCACCTTGCCCGCGTCCTTCAGCCCGTCGAGCCTGGCCCGCGCGGCGTCCTGGAGCTTCAGCTGGTTCTTCTTCTCGTCCGTGGTGACGGTGAAGTTGGCATCGGAGGAGCCACTGGAGACCATGGCGCCATACCCGGACCCGGCGTTGCCCAGGATGACCTGCACGTCCTTGACGCCGTCCAGGTCCTTGAGCGCCCCCTCGACCTTGGCTGCCGCCTTGCTCGAGTCGTCCAAGGTGGTGCCCGCGGGCAGGGACTGCCGGACGGTGAAGCTGTTCTGCCCCGAGTCGCCCAGGAGGTTCGTCGGCAGCAGCGGGGTCATGGCGAAGGTCGCGACCAGGACCACCACAGCGGAGACGAGCGTGATCACGGGATGGCGCTGCGTGGCGTGCAGCACGGGGACGTAACCGCGGGCGAGCCAGGACCGCTCCTCCTTCGCATGCGCCTCCCGCTCGATCTCCGCCTGCTCGCGGCCCTGGACGTTCCCGGACTTGAGGAACCAGTAAGCGAGCACGGGGACGATCGTGAGGGAGACGAAGAGGGAGGCGAGGAGGGCGATGGTGACGGTCAGGGCGAACGGACGGAACAGTTCTCCGGCGATGTCACCGACGAAGGCGATCGGCAGGAACACCGCCACCGTGGTGAGGGTGGAGGCCGTCACCGCTCCGGCCACCTCACGGATCGCGCTCAGGATCGCCGTCTTCTTGTCCTCGCCGTAGCTGAGGTGCCGCTTGATGTTCTCGATCACGACGATCGAGTCATCCACCACGCGGCCGATCGCGATGGTCAGGGCGCCCAGCGTCAGGATGTTCAGGGAGTACTTGGCCGCACCGAGACCGATGAAGGTGATCAGCAGGGACAACGGGATGGAGATGGCCGTGACCAGGGTGGAACGCACCGAGAGCAGGAAGAGGAGGATCACCACCACGGCGAATCCGAGCCCCAGCAGGCCCTCGGTGGTGAGGTCCTTGATGGATTTCTCGATGAAGGGCGCCTGATCGAACACCGAGGTGAACTTGGCGCCGTGGCCCAGCTCGTCCTGCAGCGCGGGGATCGCGTCATGCACCGCGTGGGAGAGCGCGACCGTGTCCGCCTCAGGCTTCTTGGTCACCGAAAGAGCCAGCGTCTGGACCCCGTTGGTGCGGGTGATCGACGTGGCCGGGTTGTCCTTGAGCTGCACCTGGGCGATGTCACCGATCGTGGTGGGCGTGTTCGCCCCCGTGAGGGGCAGAGCCTTGACGGCGTCCAGGGTGTCCACTCGCGTGCCCACCTGGAGGGAGAGCTCCTTGCCCTGCTCGGTGATGGTGCCGATGGGGATGACGGAGCCGTTGTCCTTGAGCGCCTGGCGGATCGACTGGGCGGTGACGCCGCGCTGGGCGAGCGCTCCGGCCTGGGGCAGGATCGAGACGTACTGACCGGTGGCGCCACTGACCTCGGCGCCGCGCACGCCGTCGAGCTTGAGCAGCCGCGGCACGCTCAGGCGGTTCAGCTGCTCGCTGAGCACGCTCAGCGGCTGGTCGGAGGACACGGCCAGGTAGACGACCGGGAAGTCGTTGATGTTGCCGGCGTAGGACTGGGGGTCGACGTCGGCCGGAAGGTTCCGCTTGGCGCTGGAGATGGCGCGGTCCACCTGGTTCCTGGCCCGGTCCAGATTGGTCCCGTACGCGAACTTGAGGCTCACCGTGGAGACGCCGCTCCGCGAAGTGGACGTGGTGGACTCGACCGATTCCACGCCGCCCAGAGCCTGCTCCAGAGGTTCACCCACCTGCTTGTCCACGACTTCGGCGGAGGCGCCCGGCATGGTGCTGAGCACGGAGATCTGGGGGAACTCGATGGACGGGATGAGTTCCTGCTTGAGGGAGCCCATGGTGATGACGCCGAACACCGCGGCGAACACCGTGATCAGCGCGATCAGGGCTCTGTTGGCGAGGGAGAGCTGGGACAGGCGGAACACGGTACTCCTTGCGCAGGAACGGTCAGTGCGGGACTCGGCCGTGAATGCAGAGAACCCCCGCCACAGGGCGGGGGTTCACCACGGGTTCAGGGACCCGTGCTGCCCGACACTGTTGCTGGGGGCAATCTTACTGCGCGGTCCTGACCGTTTTGGCCTCGTCCAGCTGGAGCACGGTGGCGGTGTGCGCGGCCAGCTCCTGGGCCAGTTCCGGGTTGTCGTTGAGACGCACGCCGTAGCCGGGGAGGATCTCCTTGATCTTGCTTTCCCAGCCCTTGAACTGGGCCGGGAAGGAGCGCTTGAGGAGTTCGAGCATGATCGGCACGGCGGTGGAGGCTCCCGGGGAGGCACCCAGCAGGGCGCCGATCGAGCCGTCACGGCTCGTGATGACCTCGGTGCCGAACTGGAGGGCGCCGCCGCGCTTGGGGTCCTTCTTGATGATCTGCACGCGCTGGCCGGCCGTGATGAGCTCCCACTTGTCGCCGTCGGCCTCGGGGTAGTACTCGCGCAGGGCTTCCACCTTGGCGCCGTGGGTCTTGGTGACCTCCTTGACCAGGTACGCCACCAGGTCCAGATTGTCCTTGGCCACGCCCAGCATCGGCACGATGTTGTCGGGGCGGACGCTGCCCGGCAGGTCCCAGTAGGAGCCGTTCTTGAGGAAGTTGGTGGAGAAGCCGCCGTACGGGCCGAACAGGAGGGAGCGCTGGCCGCCGACGTAGCGGGTGTCCAGGTGGGGCACGGACATGGGCGGGGCGCCCACGGAGGCCTGGCCGTAGACCTTGGCGTTGTGCTGGGCGGTGATGTCCTCATCGGTGCAGCGGAAGAATTTGCCGGACACCGGGAACCCGCCGTAGCCCTTGGACTCGGGGATGCCGGACGCCTGGAGCAGGTGGAGGGCGCCGCCGCCCGCACCGACGAAGACGAACTTCGCCTTGACGCTGCCGCGCTCGTTGGATCCGAGGTGGCGGGTGGAGACCTGCCAGCCGCGGCCGAAGGAGAGCTTCTCCAGATCGGTGACGTCGTGGAAGTAGTTGACCTCCACGCCGGAGCGCTCCAGGTAGCCCGTGAGTTCGCGGCTCAGGGCGCCGAAGTCGACGTCGGTGCCTTCGGCCACGCGGGTGGCGGCGAAGCGGCCCGGCTGGCGGCCTTCCATCACCAGGGGTGCCCAGCCCCCGATGGTGGCGGCGTCTTCGCTGTGCTCCATGGTGGAGAAGAGCGGGTTCGGCTTGAGTGCCTCGTAGCGCTTCTTGAGGTAATCGGAGTGGTCATCGCCGAGCACGAAGCTCATGTGCGGGACCGTGTTGATGAATCCCTTGGGGGAGCCGATGAGCTGTTCGGAGACCAGGTGGGACCAGAACTGGCGGGAGAGCTGGAAGCCCTCCGCGATGCCGAGCGCCTTCGCCGGGTTCACCGAGCCGTCCTTGGCCTGCGGCATGTAGTTCAGCTCGCAGTAGGCGGAGTGGCCCGTGCCCGCGTTGTTCCACGGATCGGAGCTTTCCAGGCCCGCCTGATCGAGGCGCTCGTACAGCACGATCGACCAGTCCGGCTGGAGCTGCTTGAGGAAGGCACCGAGGGTGGCGCTCATGATGCCTCCACCGATGAGGACGACGTCGGCGGAGGAAGTCTTGGAAATGAAGGTCACGGTGAACTCCGATTGCAGCAACATTGGGCAGTAGCAGAATATCCCTTGGCGGTCTCTATCAAAAATTGCCCTCAGGGGTTATTCTTTGAGTTTTACCTTCGAGAAGACCTCGTTCAGGACGGGGGACGAAGGGTAACTCACCACGCGGTCGGACATCGCAAGAGCCGAAATCGGGTAGGCGATGGGCAGTGCGGGCAGTGCCTTGGCGATCCGCTCGTTGATGGAGCGGTAGAGCGTCGAGCGTTCGTCGCCGTCGGGCAGGGTGCGCGCCCGTGCGATGTCCTTGAAAACGTCCGCGTCGGTGTAACCGAACTCACCCCGTGTGGAGCCGAAAAGCGGCGAGAGGAAGTTGTCCGGATCGGCGTAGGAGCCGTTCCAGCCGAACAGATGAAGCCCATGGCTGCCGGCCGAGGTCACCTTCTGGGCGTACCCGTCCGTCCACGGGATCGGGACCGGCTTGATGACCAGCCCGACGGCGGTGAGCTGGCGGGCGATCTCGGCGTAGACCTTCTCCGGGGACGGCAGATAGGCGCGGGTCACGTTCACCGGGTAGTAGAACGGGATGGGCTTGCCGTCGTAGCCGGCCTCCTTGAGGAGGGCCTTGGCCTTGTTGGGGTCGTAGCCGAGGGCCGGGGCGCCGTTGTTGAAGCCGGAGAGCCGCGGCGGGACGAACTGGGTGGCCTGGGCGGTGCCGTCCAGATAGAAGCGCCGGACGATCGTGTTCTTGTCCACCGCGTACTCGATGGCCTGGCGGACCTTGAGGTTGTTGAGGGGGGCCACGGCCTGGTTCATGCCCAGGTACATCACGGAGAAGGGATCGCGCTGCACCACCTGCTGGCCCTTCTTGACCAGGGCCTCCATGGTGTCCACCGTGATGTTGTCGTAAGCGTCGATCTCACCCTTGTCGAGCGCTTCCCGGCGCACCTCGGGATGGGAGATGACCCGGAAGGTCACCGTGCCGATCTCTCCGCGGTCGCCCCAGTAGTGAGGGTTCGAGCTCAGGGTGACCTCGGAGTCGTTCCACGACGTGAACTGGAACGGGCCGGTGCCCACGGGGTGAGTGCCGTAAGCGGAGACCTTCGTCCCGGCCTTGGTCTGGGTGAGGGAGTCGGCCTTGCCCTGGGCGAGAGCCTTGGGCGAAGAGATCGCGAGCGACGGCATGGTCAGCGACTGCAGGAATCCCGTGAACGGTTCCGCGAGGTCGATCGAGACGTGGCCGGAATCCGCCGCGGTGCAGCCGCGGTAGATGGACTTGGCGGGCTCGTCCGAATAGCCGCGGAAGATCGTGCCGAACGTGGCACTGCTTTCCTTGCGCAGGGCCGGGCTCAGCTTGTACCAGCGCTGGAAGTTGGCACAGACGGCCTGCGCGTTGAACGGCGTCCCGTCCTGGAACGTCACGCCCTGGCGCAGGGTGAAGTCGTAGCGGAGGCCGTCGTCGGAGGCTTTCCACTCGGTGGCGAGGGAGGGCGCAGGCTTGCCCGTGATCGGGTCGACGGTCAGGAGCCCTTCCAGGACCTGACGGGAGACGCGGTAGGACTCGAGATCGGAGGTCAGCGCCGGGTCCAGCCCTACGGGCGGCGCCGGGGTGCCGAACCGGAAGGTCTTGCTGGGGGCCGTGGAGGAGCTGGTGCTGGGCTCGGGCGTCACGGTGGACGTGCAGCCACTGAGAAGGACGACGGCGGCACTGGCGGCCGCCAGCAGGCGCCGCGTGCGCGGGACACGGACGGAGCGGGCTGGGGCCACTGGCTTCATCACCTCACGTGTGGAAAGGCCGCCGGCTGTCCGGCGGCCCGTGGACTGCTTGGTGTTCAGGGATCGTGCTTTGTCAATCGTTCTATGTCAGTAGTGCGCAAGGTGGGACTTGAACCCACACGCCCGAAGGCACAGGAACCTAAATCCTGCGTGTCTGCCAATTTCACCACTCGCGCTGGTGCTGTGCGGCGCTGAACGCCACGCTCAAGTCTAGACGCATTTGCCTGGCGGACGGCTCAGCGAATTGCGTGATGTGGATCCTGCGGCGGCGTTTCTGTGCCACCGCAGGATCCTTCCGACGGCTCAGGCGGGAAGCTTGAGATCCCGGCGGAGCTTGGCCACGTGACCCTTGGCCCGCACGTTGTACTGCGCCACGGCGACGTCGCCGTTCTCGTCGATCACGAAGGTGCTGCGGATGATGCCCTGGTACGGCTTGCCGTAGTTGAGCTTTTCGCCCCAGACGGCGTAGCGCTCGGCCACCAGGTGGCCTTCGTCGGCGAGCATCGTGTAGCCGAAGTGCTCCCGCTGGTCCCAGGCGGCGAGCTTGTCCACCGGATCGGGGGAGATGCCCAGCACTGCGTAGCCCTCCTGGCCGAAGCGCGCGAGGTTGTCCCGGAAGTCACAGGCCTGCTGGGCGCAGGCCGGGGTGTCCGCCTGGGGGTAGAAGAAGAGGATCACGCGCTGTCCACGGAGCGAGGAGAGCGTGACGTCTTCGCCCTGGGCGTTCTTCAGCGTGAAGTCCGGTGCGGGAGTTCCCGGCGTCAGGCGCGGGGTGGTGGACGTGGGCAAGGGTCTCCTCCTTGAAACGGTGATCCGGGGACGGCGCGGCCGGCTTGGCGGGGGCCGTCGGTGTCTTCCTTCAGCCTATATTCCGGCCTGGGAGTGCCCTAATTCAGGAGTGCCCTAATTCAGCGCTGTCCGAATTCAGCGGCGTCGGGCGGCACGTGCGAGCCGGATGAAGCGCACCAGGATCCCGACGGCGAACACCGCCGTCCCGGCCACCACGGACTGCAGCGGCAGGGTCACCGCCAGGCCCACGCAGGCCACCGCGCCGAGCACCTGGAACACCCGGGGATACCGGCGGTCCGGGGCCTGCTGGGTGAACGCGGCGAGATTGGCCACCAGGTAATAGATCAGCACGCCGAAGGAGGAGAAACCGATCGCTCCGCGGAGGTCGGCCACCGCGATGATCAGGCAGACCGCGACGGCGACCGCCACTTCGGCGCGGTGCGGCACCTGGTAGCGGGGATGGATGGCCGCGAGGCCGTGCGGAAGGTCGTGTTCACGGGCCATCGCCAGGCCGGTCCGGCCCAGCCCGGCGATCAGCGCGAGCAGGGCGCCGAGCGCCGCCACCGCGGCGCCGGCCCGCACCACGGGTGAGGCCCAGGCCGCGCAGCCGGATGAGACGGCCGTGGCGAGCGGGGCCGGGTCCGTCGCGATCGCCGTCGCTCCGAGTGTCGCGAGCAGGGTGACTGCCACGACCGCGTAGACGACGGCGGTCAGTGTCAGGGAGATGAGGATGGCGCGGGGGATCGTCCGCCGGGGATCCCGGACCTCCTCGCTCAGCGTGGCGATCCGTGCGTAGCCGGCGAAGGCGAAGAACAGGAGGCCTGCGGATTGCAGGACGCCGTACCAGCCGTGAGCCAGGAGACCGTCACCAGCGATCCTGCCCAGGTCAGGGGACGAGCCCGCCCAGCAGGCCGCGATGATGACGGCCAGCGCGGTCAGCACCAGGACCATGAGGATCCGGGACAGGCGGGCCGTGCGGGTGATGCCGTGGTAGTTCACGGCGGCCAGCGCGATCACGGCCAGGATGGCGACGGGGCGCTCCCAACCGGGTGGGGCCACATACGCGGCGAAGGTCATGGCCATGGCGGCGGCGCTCGCGGTCTTGCCGATCACGAATCCCCAGCCGGCCAGGAAGCCCGCCCAGGGGCCGAGCCGTTCTCTGCCGTAGAGGTAGCTGCCACCAGAGGCCGGGTAGGCCGCGGCGAGCTGCGCCGAGGAGCTCGCGTTGCAGAAAGCCACGAAGGCGGCCACGAGCAGTCCGATCAGCAGGCCCGAACCCGCCGCCGCAGCCGCGGGGGTGAAGGCCGCGAACACCCCGGCGCCGATCATGGACCCGAGCCCGATCATCACGGCGTCCGTGGTGCCCAGACGGCGTGCGAGAGCGGGGGTCTCACTCATGCGGGTCCCTCTCGGGGTGTCGTTGCTCCAGGGCGGAACGGCGGGCGTGTGCGTCCCCCAGATCGTCGCACGTGCCCGGGGGAAAACGAATCCCGAGGCGGGAGCGCACGCGCCTGGTGTGGACCAGCAAGTGACTCTTGATCAAGGAGTTCCGGGTTCGCCACGGGTGGCGGTGGACGCTGCCTGCTGGAAGTGCGCCTCGACGTGTGACTGTCGCCCGTGACCTGTGCCGTGCTTGGATCGGAGGACATCATCCTGTGGGCACGATGTCGGTCGGCCCCGTGCCCACAGGGCACCGACAGCGCCACGCCTTGGACTGGGCGCGGCCGGATGGTGAGGGGGAGACTGCTATGAGGGGACCGCTATGAGCTACTGCAAGAAAGCCGCATTCTCGCAAGGTTCACTGTTCATCGTCCTGGCGGTGACGAACGCGCTATCGGACCAGAGTCCGGGGTGGAAGATCGGCTTGGTGACGGCGAGCGTCGTGATGGCCGCCGTGGTCATCGTGGGCTGGCTGTGGCGCGACCGTCGTGAACCGCCGCCGCGGGGGTCGGCTCGGGAATAGCCGCAGTTCAGGACAGTGCCAATGTTCGGGACAGTGCCAATGTTCAGGGCGGTGCCAATCCGTTTCCGACTGTGGCTCCGAATCGTTGCATATCGATCCGGATCACTTCAGAAAGCGGCACATCGTGAGCACCCTCTCCTTCATCGGCCATTTGCCGGCAACGCATCGTCTCACCGGTGACCAGCGCGACGGGATCAGCTCCGAAGCGCTGGCCGCCGTCGACCACATCATGTCCGGGGGAGCGGTGTATCTTCCCTTCGCGCGGCTGGGGCACGAGACCGCCGCGGCCAGGGGCAAGAGCCCGGAAGTGGAGTTCCTCGGTCTCTACTCCGCGTCCTCGCCGTACACCGAGGGTGTCCTGTTGAAGGTCCGCTTCGCCGACGACCCGCTCGTGGCGTTCTGGGTCCCGGCGGACTATCTCGCCCACGGGGCCTGCCGCAGCTGCCGGCCGTTGTGGGACGAGGTCGGCGCGCTCGCAGCCGACGCCGCCCCGGGCGCCATGCTTTACGGCCTGACGAGCGCGGACAACGGAGTGCTGGTGAAGGAGGCGGACCTGGTGCGCGCCCTCACGGAGTGATGTGGACTACACGACCAGGCCGGAGGTGTAGGTCCCGACGGCGGTTGCGTCGATCTAGTGCTCGCCGTCGATGGTCTCGTATTTGACGGTCCGCAGGGACGCCGGCGCTTAGAGGACGCGCCAATAGTCCTTCGTAGCATCGGCGCGTCCTCGTCTGGCGAGCTACATCCCGAGGAGTGCGGCCTGGGCGAGCGCGAGTAGCGCCTGTCCCGCCCCAGTTCCGGCCGCAGATCCCAGCGCTCCGATGAACGAGGTCACGGCCGACTTGAGCACTCCGGCGGAGGCTCCCTCATGAGCGGCAGCTTCAATTTCTCCGACCGCTCCTTCAGCGCTGGCTTTATCGTCCTCTGACATCTGAAGGAGAGGTGCCATCTGACGGAAAGCATCAACCAGATTGCGAGCTTCCTGCACCTGCTTCTGGGTGACAGAAACCGACTGTTCAACGTTCTTGCTTCCGGCCGCAACGTTGACGTTGTTCGAGCCACTGATGTGCACGTTGTTGTTTGTCACGCTCATTCCCACCCCTGGGTCGTTAACTGATCGATTTTGCTCTACTACGGCCGTCCCACGCGGAGTGATAGAGGGACGGAGCACTCCTGTCCCCATGGCCGCGGGACCCTTGATGTAATCCTCCTCGCGGAGCCAAAGGCTGGCTCGGTCCACCTCTTCGTCGGAATAGGGCGAGCCGAAATGGTTTGCCCCTGACTCGGGCAGGAAGCTTGACAGTCTCGGACTGCTCCCCAGGGCGTGTTCCGCCGCATAAACCCACCTGAGGAGGCTATCTCGAAGCGACCTGTTCCTAGAGACAAGGTCACGTTGAAGATCGGAGAAGTTCGCCGCGATGTCTCGCCCTTCCTGGCGAACCTGAACGCCTCCAATGCCCGCAAGGGTTTCCCAATAGTCAATCCACTTCAACTGACGCATCTGGGCCAGGTCGGAGTTGAGGGATTCACGGGTCCCGCCGTCGGCGAAGAAATCTTCCTCGACATCTTCCACTGGGACATCCTGGCCGTCGCCTGGTTGTTCAGCAAGGAGCTTCATCAGCTTGAGCTGTCGAAGCCCGCCTGGAGCACCGGCAAAGTTTTGCAAGGTCGTCACAATGTCCCCAATCTCGGATGCCAGAGCGTTCGTGCTCTGCCTTCCGAAAATACCAATAGGCTCTGACATTTCAAGGCCCGTGACAGCAGAGCGCCGCCGATTTTCTGAGTGAGACGCCAAGCCCCCTAGGCCCTAACGAGTGTCGAACCCCGATCGACCCTTCAATCCCACCCCTCCATCTACACTGAGGCCGTGAAGAGGATGAAGTACGAGAAGGGTCTGATCAGCCGCGCGGCGCCTGAGTACTTCCCGTCTGCCACAGTGTTCCCCGCCAGAGTCCTCGCGGCCCAGGTAGCAGCTTCCATGGCTCTCGACGGTCGCCGTGTTAATCCGGATGCGATCACCGTGGAGTCAACCGTGGAGTCAACGGCGGCATCCCGCAAGGTGGTTGCCAGGATTCTCGCCATCAAGAACGGCGAGGCCTAGCTTTCCAGCGAACCTCAACCTTTGGGATCGGCCCGACCATCACCAGTCCACACCGGCGCGAGCAGCTCGTCCATGCCGACGCCGAACGCCTTCGAGAGCTTCAGCCAGGTCATGAGGTCGCCCTTGTGCCGTCCTGCCGCGATGTTCAGCAAGGTCTGGCGACCCAGGTTTGATGCCTCCGCTAGCTGGTCATAGGTCATTCCGGCCGCTTCTCTACGGACGTTGAAGATCGGGCGAAGTTGCGTGAGATCGGGATCGTGAAATGCCATCTATCCAGCCCACGGGACTTCCCTCGTGAAGTCAGTCCACAATTGTGTACTATCGGTACATGATCATGAACTGTCGCTCGCCAAGGGGATTCGCCAATGTCGTCACGTCTTGAGCCGATCAAGGTGGCCTGGAAAGCCGCGCCGAAGCCCCTCCGTGCCGCTTCCGCCCTGTGGGCCGCCGCAGGAATATGGGCCGTGATCACGGCAGTCTCCATGCTCATTGCGGCAGCGAATGCGGTGAACCGGGCTACTGGGGCTCTCAACGGAATCGGCCAGTTCAGTGATAGTCAGGAGATCCGTAGCGGCGAGTTCATGCAAAAGGGCCTGGCCCCGTTCCAGGGCATCGCGACCGGGATGAGCTTCGGCCTAATCGTGGTAGCGGTCCTGATATGCGCCTGCTACATGCTCCTGGGCTTCTTCGCGCTAAAGGGCAATGCCGCGCCCCGAGTCATCGCCACGATTCTCGCGGCCCTCTCACTGCCGGGCTTGTTCATGGGGCCTGGAGTCTTCTTCGGGGTCCTCCTTGGAATCGTGGGCGTCGTCCTTGCTTGGCAGAAGCCGGTCACGTACTTCATTAGGGCGAAGGCGCTACCTCTGCCGCCGTATCAGCCGCGAAGCACGCCCGAGGGAGGCCAGTGATGAGTGAGCAATTCAAGTCCAAGGACCTGCATCGGACGGCTGCAATCGCACGCTTCCTCGAAGTCGTGAGGGAGGAACTGGGTGACCGTTCGCATCTGTCGATTCCAGACGCGGAGGTCTTCCCACTGATCATGAGCGTGGTCGCCACCGGCGCGACACATGCTGAAGCTGCAAGGGGTCGTTGCACCGAGCAGGTGCTGGTCGAACGGCATCGGGAGTGGGCCGAATCTGGGCTCTGGACTCGCTACCTGTTCTTGGACTACCCCCAGGTCATCGAGGCGATTGGGATGCTGTAGCGAGTCGAATGGGATTCGGAACGGCTATCGAGTGAGCATTCAGATTACATTCTGTAATCTTGTAGTAAGCTATTCATAGAGAGGTCGATAGAGAAGAGTGGGCTAGCCCTCCGTGCAAAGAGAACCAGCCCACTCGTTTCGGGTATCGACTACCCTCCCAGTCGCTTGATCAAGTCAAGCAACAACGGATTAAGAGCCGAGATCAGCTTCGCCACGGTATGCAGCCACCGGCGAGCGGTCTCGGGTCTTCCATCTTCTGGGGACTTCTTCCCCACATTCACCACCTCCTTCTCACTTACGCCACATCTGCGACGAGTGCCGCAGAAGGGTGCGACAGGGCTATCTTGCCAGATCATGCAAGAACTTCTTGGCATTGGGTCGGTTCGAATTCCTAGGGAGAACGTCGATTACCGGCCTTCCGTTTGATTCGGCGTCCTAGGCTCCGTCCCCACTTTGATTTCCACCGCTTGGGTCGCCCTTCCCACCTGTGTCGCACCCATCCCTCTTTGACGAGCTTCTTGATCAGGATGATCGCCGTGGCGAACTGGACCCAAGCGTCAATCACCACCCAGTGCCTCTCATGGCAGACCGCCAGGACCTTGAACGAGTTGAACCAGCTATGGGCCCTCTCGACCTTCCACCGGGTGTCAGCTTGAAGCTTCACGCCTCGCTTGCTGATCAGGTAGTCGCAGCCGAGTTCGTCCAGGAACGCACGCGTCTTCCGCGAGTCGTACCCGGCATCGAGGTGAACGGTCATCTGGTCTGGTAGCTCGAACGTGAACGGGCGAAGGCCTTCGAACGTGGGCGCAAGGAGCCGCGAATCATTGGTGTTCGCCGGAGCAATGATCGTGACGAGTGGTGCACCATTGCCGTCGACCATCAACGACCGCTTGATGCCGAGTTTGGCTCGGTCCACTGGCGACTTGCCCGCGACTTCGCCACCGCCAGGGGCTTTCGTTATGCATCCATCCACCGCTATGTCTCTGAAGTCGAACCCGATCATCCGGTCGTAGCCGGCCTGGACAATCTCAAGGAGATGATCAAAGATGCCGGCCTCGATCCACTCGTCCCGGCGTCGTCTCAGCGTCGTGGCTGAAACCTCGAGGGTGCTGGCTCTCTCATACGAGCGTCCCTCGACAACGATCGAGACCAGGCATTCGAAAATGGTTCGATCACTGATCCGGGGGCGGTGACCGCCGTAGGGATGTGTATCGATGCGTTCCGGTATCAACGGTTCAAACGCTTTCCACAGGGGAATCAGGAAGTCCCGAGCGAGAGCGGGCACAGAGGTCTCCAGTCAATGATGACTAGAGCCGGAAAGGCGAACCAGATTGCCGATCCATAAGCTGACGGTCGTCTAATACCCGCCAGGAGCATCGCCCCATCCAGAGCTCTGCCAGTGACTACTGCCGATCTCGGACTCTTAACACCGAGCGGAGGGTCGTGTTTCTCCGGACGACCACCGGAACTGCTTTCGTTAGTTCGAGTTTAACGATTCTTCGAGGATCCCCGTCAACCCCAATAGCCTGAGAGTTTCCTGGGAATAAACTAGAGCGCGAATACGTCTACCGGTGGAGGGAAGATGGCTGACAAGCCGCTAACCGTTGCAGAAGCAGCCAAGCTTGCGAAGATTCCCGAATCGACGTTCCGGTTCTGGATCAAGCGCGGTGAGATCAAGATGGAGCGTTCGCCTGGTGGGCTCATGCGTGTCAGAGAGTCTGAAGCTCGACGCCTTAGATCATGGCTAGACGGCGAAGATGTGGAACCGTCCCGGATGCCGCATGAATAGGTGTCTTATGTCCAACCGAGATGCTTTGCGATCACGGTCGTAGCAGTCCAGAGGCCGGTTCCGAGCGCGGAGCCAGTGGCCGCATTTACTCGCTCTGCAACCCAATGACGGGCAGCCTTAAAATGGAATGATCCTGTATCAAGTCGACCTGCGGCCGCCTCTTCGAACACCAGCGCGACCTCGTCCGCTTCGGCCCGCTCCTCTTGGCTAGCTAGGGCCGCATCTTCGCGGATCGCTTCTGCAACCTGCTGATACAGATTCAATGATAAGTCTCCGCCCGAGATGGCTTGAAAGCCGCCAATGTTCACGGGGGCATGGACAGGCCCTTCAAAGAAGATGTGGCTGCGGCCCTGCTGATTTGCCATGAGTCTCTTGTATTCCCCGCTAGTTAGGGCAATCGAGGGTGGGAGTTTACCTTGAATAAGGAGATTTTGATTCCAGTCTCCAAATTCGATCCGATTTCGTTGCTTCATCCAAAGCAAAAGATTCGCTATCTGAAGCGGTTTGAGACCTAAAGTGCCCCAGTCGAACCGTCGAAAGACATGTTCATCATTAGCCACGAGAAGGAGTCCATTGGTCAGGTCATTGGAGTGCCACTCGTACGACTCTTCGTCAGGGAGCGCGGCAGCTTCAAAGGCGCTCATGTACTTCTTTTGCTCAGAGCGAAGGAACCAATATGCCGATGCGGCCATGAGACCAAGTGCGATGTACCAGAGAACCTCCACTTATTCGCCCCTCGCTAGTCGCCTGCATACCACGGTAATCCTAGTTCGTGGGAGTGTCGGATTTTGCTCAGGTCATTTCGTTTCGTGTCGCGAGACGGCCAGTCTCCTTCCCGCTCCGTTCCCTGCGCCGCGCGACACCACGATACTTGGGGGAGAGTCTCGCTGGTCAGTCCAGAGAGACCTGGCCAGCGAATCCGAAAACTGTGTCAGTCGACGCCCCTAGGATCGGTTGTGTCCGCAAAGGACAGCTCCGACAAGGAGTCTCTGGTGAACCGCAAAGGGGATTTACGCTCATGACAACCGTGACACGCAGAATCCAAGAAGTGAAGCAACCACGGGGCGGATACATCAATCCACGTAGCCTTGAGGCGCAGGTGCTGAGCCACATCGGGGTTCTGAACCACACCGAGAACGTCCATGCCTCCATCACCGGTATGGCTGTGGACTACCTGACCCGGCTGGCGAACGGGGCTTCGCCGATGGAGGCATTTGAGATTTCACTCCGCGGTGCTTATCTCCTTGAGCAGGTGGGGATACCAGCCCTTGCAGATGCGAAGGAGGCGCTCGGCGAGCTTGAGCCGGGAGTTCTGCCGAGCGCGGCAAGCGTCATCTCAGCCTGCCGCTTGGTCAGGTATGACGTGGCGTTCAGAGCTGGCCCCGGGATGTACAACCCATATGCTCAGTCCAAGCCTGATGCTGCAACGATTGAGAACATTCAGACAATGGTTGCGAGGGCATCTGCCTTCTTCTCGCAGTACGGGCCGATCACGCTGGATGGCTTCACCTTCGATGGTGCCTACACGGAAATCGTCACTGCCGGCGACGGAGACTTCCTCACCTCGGACACGCTCTGGGACTTCAAGGTCTCGGTCAAAGGGCCGACCAAGGATCATACGCGTCAGGTTCTCATGTACTACCTCATGGGCATGAAGTCTGGTCAAGCCGAGTTCCAGTCGATCACTCATCTTGGTGTTTTCAACCCTCGTCTGAACACGGTCTACCGGATTAGTGTCGCCGACATCCCGGTCGAAGTAGTCACGGAAGTCAGCCGGGATGTGATCGGCTACAACTAGCACAATCACCGGCCGGCCCTGTGGTAATTGCTGGGCTGGCCGGTGATCTAGGTGGATCGCTCGGCCTGGCCCTACTGACATCGATTGCGCCTCGTTGGAAGGGGGCTATTGGCGCGTCCACTTAGGGTTCTGGAGGTTCCTTCGGCTCCGTGCCGGGGAAAGGTGCGGAGGTCATGTTCTTCGTCCTTGTGCTGTATAGGCGGGTTGGTCGGTGAAGGGCCACCAGAGCTGGCGGGGCGTCCACATGCACACGCGCCTGCTGTTCAGGTGTGTGGGGTGGTTGCGCTGTCCGCAGAGGGCGGCGGGAAGAGGAGAAGGGAAGGCATGGTCGGGCTTTCGGGCATGAAAAAGCACCCGCGGCTGGTGCCTGGGTGCTTGCGGGTGTTGGGGGCTGGTGGCCTCATGAGCCCCGGAAACGTGGCGGGGATGCAAAAACGTCCTCACCGAATGGCCGGGGCCGTCCGGTGAGGACGTTCAGGTGAAGATGGGGAGTGCTACTCGTAAAGGTACTGCTTGGTGCTCATGTAGTCGATGAAATTGCCGATTGCCTTGTATCCGAGATGCCCGACGAGGCCGATGAGGACCATGAAGATCCACGACGTAGGTGTCGGATTATCCATCAACAGGGGGGATGCAGCCCAAGCGATTGCCGCGACTACTACGACAGCGGCCACTGCTTTCAGGACCTTTGGCAGGTTCTTCTTATTCATCTGCTTGGCTCCCTTCTAGTGACACTGACTTCCAGTGTAGATAAATGTGTTCCAGGAGGCGAAGGGTGGCATTGGAGACGGGTAGGCAATGATCCCTACGCACTTACCCTGGCCGTTCGCCGCCAGGGCGGTGATGGTCACGTAGCCCGTTCCGAGCACACAGACGAACGCAGCCGGGCCGGGTGCCATTTTGCAGGCGTCCTTGATTGTCAGGGCACCGAAAGAGCCGCCGGCGGCGATGAGGCTTGTTTCGCCCCTGTCGAAGTAGATCGAGCACCAGCCGATGCCGCAGCCGTACTCTGGGTCCGCCACGACCGGGTACGCCGCGCCACGGTGATCGACCTTCTGAACTAGCGTGTTCCCCGCCACCGTGTACGAGGTGGGGAGAGACTTCCCTGTGGCGTCCTTCGCCCATGGGGGCAGGATGTCGTTCAGCTGCTCGCCGGCGGCGTTCTTGACGGTGACGGAGCCGTTCTTGTTGAGGCTCAATTTGGTGTCGACGTTTCCGACGATGAACTTGTACTCGCTCGGCGCCGTGGGGGTGTTGATCACCACGTAGCCGGCTTCGGTGCCGTGCGGGCCGGTGCCGACGACGGTTCCGTAGTCGTTTCCGCGGGCGCGGTTGACCTTGACGCCGTTCTCGACGGTGGCAGTCGTGCCGGGCGCGGAGGCTACGAGGCTCACTGGCCCGAGCTTCGATTTGCCCGCGGGGTTGGCCGCCACGTTCCGCGCGGCGACATCGTTCTGCGCTCTGGCCGCAGGTGCGCCGACGAGGCCCTGCTGCTGGACCACGGTGAGCGGATCCTTGTGGTGGTTCGCTTCGGCGGCATTCGCCGGTCCGGCGACCCCCAAGGACGTAGCGAAGACGAGCGCGGCTGCGGCACCCGTCAGTAGCTTCTTCAGTGCTGGCATCTAGTTCTCCCCTGAACTATTTGTTGACTTGGAAAGTTTGACCGATCGTTCTGGCCATTTTTGACGCTATCTGACATGACGCGACATTCGCTGCCATCCCCGGGGCGTATTTTCTACACCGAATTGAATTTATTGGACGTCTGATACCCGCGCGGAGCAACTGCACTAGTCCAAGTGCTCGCATTCTCGACTCATCGTGTTTACCAGCAGGTATCCGGCGGTGGCATTCCCGAACTCAGCACCGGCGCTCATGTGGTTCACGTTCGGGGCGCGAAAATGCATCCAGTGGAATGCCTCGGTACTTGGAGGTGCTAGGTTCCAGATGGGTCGTCGCAGGAGTGTTGTTCGTCGGGTTGCTTGAATGCGGGCAGACAACACTGGAAAACGAGCATGCTGAGAGCCCGGCTGCGGATCCGGTGTAGTTGCACACGTTCGAACCCCAATGCACGACTCCCATGCGGTCGCAGGTTCACTCGTCCTGGCAGGCAATGCCGAATCTGTTACAGATCGCAGGGTCCGCGAACTGGATGAAGAAGAGGTCTTCTGTCGAGGACGGCTGTCCGACCTCCGAGCCTCTGGTCTGGTCCGGGGGTGCAGGAAGACCTCCGTTAATTGTCTGAACGACCGCGGGCGCTCGTCAAAGCGGGCACGAAAAAGTCCCGCCCGATCAAGCGTTTCAGCTGATCGGACGGGACTTCGTGGTGCACCCCCCGGGACTCGAACCCGGAACCCATTGATTAAGAGTCAATTGCTCTGCCAGTTGAGCTAGAGGTGCATCGTTGTGGCTTCTCAGCCGGGCTTTTCGGCCCGTCTGCGTTCCCCGCAACGAGTAAGAACTCTACTGGAGTTTTCCGCAAAAGTGAAATCGGGGCCGCGGAGCCTCCTCCGGGCGGCCCGGCGAGCCCTTCCGGCGCGGAATTCCGGGGGAGCGGACGGCAGGCGCAGTCGCAATCCGGGACCTTGAAACCCCTCCGGTGCCATTCTGTGAGGCAGGTCATAGACTGGCGGCAACGCGCCGGGTCTGCTCGCTGGGCCTGGTTCCCGAGCGACGGAGGATGCCATGACCGCAGAACCCACTCCAGACATCAAGCCGCGTTCCCGGGTGGTGACGGACGGCATCCACGCGGCTCCGGCCCGTGGCATGTTCCGTGCCGTCGGGATGGGGGACGATGACTTCGCCAAGCCGCAGATCGGCGTCGCGAGCTCCTGGAATGAGATCACTCCGTGCAACCTCTCCCTCAACCGTCTCGCCCTGGCGGTCAAGGAAGGCGTGCACGCAGGAGGCGGGTTCCCGATGCAGTTCGGCACCATCTCCGTCTCGGACGGCATCTCCATGGGACACGACGGCATGCATTTCTCCCTGGTCTCCCGTGAGGTGATCGCGGATTCGGTGGAGACCGTCATGCAGGCCGAGCGGATCGACGGCTCCGTGCTGCTGGCAGGCTGCGACAAGTCCCTCCCCGGCATGCTGATGGCCGCCGCGCGCCTCGACCTGGCGAGCGTGTTCCTCTACGCCGGCTCCATCATGCCCGGCTGGGTGCGGCTGGAGGACGGCTCCGAGAAAGAAGTCACGCTCATCGACGCCTTCGAGGCGGTGGGCGCCTGCGCCGCCGGAAGGATGAGCCGGGGAGACCTGGACCGGATCGAGCGCGCCATCTGTCCCGGGGAAGGCGCCTGCGGCGGCATGTACACGGCCAACACCATGGCCTGCATCGGCGAGGCGCTCGGGATGTCGCTGCCCGGTTCCGCGGCGCCACCGTCGGCAGACCGGCGACGTGACGACTTCGCGCGCCGTTCCGGTGAGGCCGTGGTCAACCTTCTGCGCCTGGGCATCACCGCCCGGGACATCATGACCAAGCCGGCGTTCGAGAACGCCATCGCGGTGACCATGGCGTTCGGCGGCTCGACCAACGCGGTGCTGCACCTGCTCGCGATCGCGCGGGAGGCCGGCGTCGACCTCGTCCTGGACGACTTCAACCGCATCGGCGACAAGGTCCCGCACCTGGGCGACCTCAAGCCGTTCGGCCGCTACGTGATGACGGACGTCGACCGCATCGGGGGAGTGCCCGTGATCATGCGGGCGCTGCTCGACGCCGGCCTCCTCCACGGCGACTGCCTCACCGTCACCGGCAAGACCGTGGCGGAGAACCTGGAAGCCATCAATCCACCGGATGTGGACGGCAAGATCCTGCGTGCCCTCGACAACCCGCTCCACAAGACCGGCGGCATCACCATCCTCCACGGCTCCCTCGCGCCGGAAGGCGCCGTGGTGAAGACCGCCGGGTTCGACGCCGACATCTTCGAAGGCACAGCCCGCGTCTTCGAGCGGGAACAGGGCGCCCTCGACGCCCTGGACCGCGGCGAGATCCAGAAGGGTGACGTGGTGGTCATCCGCTATGAGGGGCCCAAGGGCGGCCCGGGCATGCGGGAGATGCTCGCCATCACCGGCGCGATCAAGGGGGCGGGGCTCGGCAAGGACGTCCTGCTGCTGACCGACGGGCGCTTCTCCGGCGGCACCACGGGCCTGTGCATCGGTCACGCCGCCCCGGAAGCCGTCGACGGCGGACCCATCGCCTTCGTCAAGGACGGCGACCGGATCCGCGTGGACATCGCGGCGCGCTCGTTCGATCTCCTGGTCGATGAGGATGAACTCGCCTCACGCAGGGTGGGCTGGGCGCCGCTTCCGGGGCGCTTCACCACGGGAGTGCTGGCGAAGTACGCCAAGCTGGTCAACTCGGCGTCGACGGGCGCGTACTGCGGGTAGCGCACGCTTCCCAGGCGACGACGGCGGTGCGTGGCGCCGCCGTCGTCGTGACCGCATGCCGGACGCGACTGTCCGCATAGTGAGACGGAGCGTCCAGCAGTTGACACTAAATCACGCCACGGGGAAAACTGTAGCCATGACTGAAACCGTGATCGTCGTAGTCCTTACCAAGCGCGTGGCATAAGCCAAGCTGGTAACGGTCAGTCACGCGCAACCCCTCGAAGAGCCTCACGGCTGAGGGGTTTTTTTGTTGCTACAGACGCCACGATCAGTCACCCACCCGAAATCGCCCCGCAAGGGGCACCAACGAGGAAGAGTCCGATGAGCAAAGGATCGCCCATCAGCCCCACGCTGTTGGCTGCAAAGTCCGCGAAGAACGCGGAAAAGTCCGAGCGCGCCGTCACCGCTGCCGATGACGCAGCGGCCCTCTCTCCTGTCCTCGGGCCGAACAACGTTGTACCCCCAACGGAGATGACCGGCTCACAAGCACTCGTCCGCTCGCTCGAAGAACTCGGCGTCAAGGACATTTTCGGTTTGCCCGGTGGTGCCATCCTGCCCACCTACGACCCGTTGATGGCTTCCAGTTTGAATCACATCCTGGTCCGTCACGAGCAGGGAGCCGGCCACGCCGCGCAGGGCTACGCCATGGTCACCGGTGAGGTGGGCGTGTGCATCGCCACCTCCGGTCCTGGCGCCACCAACCTGGTCACCGCCATCATGGACGCCCACATGGACTCCGTGCCGATGGTGGCCATCACCGGTCAGGTCTCCAGTGGAGTGATCGGGACGGACGCCTTCCAGGAGGCGGACATCGTCGGCATCACCATGCCGATCACCAAGCACTCCTTCCTGGTCACGGACCCGGACGAGATCCCCCGGGTCATGGCCGAGGCCTTCCACCTCGCCTCCACGGGCCGTCCCGGCCCCGTCCTGGTGGACTTCGCCAAGGATGCACAGGTCGCCAAGACCATGTTCTCCTGGCCGCCCAAGATCGATCTGCCCGGGTACCGTCCCGTGCTGCGCGGCCACAGCAAGCAGCTCCGCGAGGCGGCCAAGCTGATCGGCGCCGCCAAGAAGCCCGTGTTCTACGTGGGCGGCGGCGTGCTCAAGGGCCACGCCTGCGAGGAGCTCAAGGAACTCGCGGAACTGAGCGGCGCCCCCGTGGTCACCACCCTCATGGCCAAGGGCGCTTTCCCGGACTCCCACCCGCAGCACGTCGGCATGCCCGGCATGCACGGAACGGTGTCCGCCGTCACCGCGCTGCAGCAGGCTGACCTGCTGATCACCCTCGGCGCCCGATTCGATGACCGCGTGACCGGCGTGCTGAAGACCTTCGCACCGAACGCCAAGGTCATCCACGCGGACATCGACCCGGCCGAGATCTCCAAGAACCGCACCGCGGACGTGCCGATCGTGGGCAGCGTCAAGGAGATCATCCCGGAGCTGACCGAGGTTCTCCGCGCGTACTTCGAGGCCAACGGCAAGCCCGACCTGGGCGCCTGGTGGGCTTTCCTGAACAACCTCAAGGAGACCTACCCGCTCGGCTGGACCGAGCCGGAGGACGGCCTGATCGCCCCGCAGCGCGTGCTGCAGCGGATCGGCGAGCTGACCGGACCCGAGGGCGTCTTCGTGGCAGGCGTCGGCCAGCACCAGATGTGGGCCGCGCAGTTCATCAAGTACGAGCGCCCGCACGCCTGGCTCAACTCCGGCGGCGCCGGCACCATGGGCTACTCCGTCCCGGCCGCCATGGGCGCCAAGGTGGGCAACCCGGACCGCGTGGTCTGGGCGATCGACGGCGACGGCTGCTTCCAGATGACCAATCAGGAACTCGCCACCTGCGCCATCAACAACATCCCGATCAAGGTCGCGATCATCAACAACTCCTCGCTGGGCATGGTCCGCCAGTGGCAGACCCTGTTCTACGAGGGCCGCTACTCGAACACGGACCTCAACACGGGCCATGACACCGTCCGGATCCCGGACTTCGTCAAGCTCGCCGACGCCTACGGCTGCGCCGCGCTGCGCTGCGAACGCGAAGAGGACATCGACGCCACCATCCAGAAGGCGCTGGAGATCAACGACCGCCCCGTCGTGATCGATTTCGTGGTCAGCCCCAACGCCATGGTGTGGCCGATGGTGCCCTCCGGCGTGAGCAATGACCAGATCCAGGTCGCCCGGAACATGACCCCCGAGTGGGAAGAAGAGGACTGATCATGAGCCGTCACACTCTCTCCGTGCTGGTGGAGGACAAGCCCGGCGTGCTCACGCGCGTCTCCGGCCTCTTCGCCCGCCGGGCCTTCAACATCAATTCCCTCGCCGTCGGCCCCACGGAGGTGCCGGGCACGTCCCGCATCACCGCGGTGGTCGAGGCGGAAGGTGACCTGATCGAACAGGTCACCAAGCAGCTCAACAAACTGATCAATGTGATCAAGATCGTAGAGCTCACGAGCGACGCTTCCGTACAGCGCGACCATATCCTGGTCAAAGTACGGGCCGATGCCGCAACGCGTCTGCAGGTCACCCAAGCCGCAGACCTGTTCCGTGCCTCCGTGGTCGATGTGTCCACCGACTCATTGATCATCGAGGCCACCGGTCATCCGGAGAAGATCACAGCACTGCTGTCAGTCCTGGAGCCTTTCGGCATCCGCGAGATTGTGCAGTCCGGCACCTTGGCCGTTGGACGGGGACCCCGCTCCATGAGTGACCGCGCACTGCGGTCCGCCTGAAGCCCACACGAGACACCGTTCAACCCCCACCATTCCAAGGAGAATTTCCATGACCGAGCTGATCTACGATGACGATGCAGACCTGACGATCGTCCAGGGCAAGAAGGTCGCCATCGTCGGCTACGGCTCCCAGGGCCACGCCCACGCCCAGAACCTGCGCGACTCCGGCGTCCAGGTCGTCATCGGCCTGAAGGAGGGCTCCAAGTCCATCGCCAAGGCGGAGGACGAGGGCTTCGAGGTCAAGAGCGTGGCGGACGCCGCCGAGTGGGCCGACCTCATCATGATCCTGGCGCCGGACCAGCACCAGCGCGCGATCTACAACGACTCCATCAAGGACAAGCTGACCGCGGGCAAGACCCTTGCCTTCGCCCACGGCTTCAACATCCGCTTCGGATACATCCAGGTTCCCGAAGGCGTCGACGTCATCCTCGTCGCCCCGAAGGCCCCCGGCCACACGGTGCGCCGCGAGTACGTCGCCGGCCGAGGCATCCCGGACATCATCGCCGTCGAGCAGGATGCCACCGGCACCGCCTGGGAGACCGCGAAGTCCTACGCCAAGGCCATCGGCGGCACCCGCGCCGGCGTCATCAAGACCACCTTCACCGAGGAGACCGAAACCGATCTCTTCGGCGAGCAGGCAGTCCTCTGCGGTGGCGTGTCCCAGCTGGTCCAGTACGGCTTCGAGACCCTGACCGAGGCCGGCTACCAGCCGCAGATCGCCTACTTCGAGGTGCTCCACGAGCTGAAGCTCATCGTCGACCTCATGTGGGAGGGCGGCATCGCCAAGCAGCGCTGGAGCGTCTCCGACACCGCAGAGTTCGGTGACTACGTCTCCGGCCCGCGCGTCATCGACCCGCGCGTCAAGGAGAACATGGCGGCCGTCCTGGCCGACATCCAGAACGGCGCCTTCGCCAAGCGCTTCATCGATGACCAGGACAACGGCGCCGTCGAGTTCAAGGAACTGCGCGCCAAGGCGGAGCAGCACCCGATCGAGGCCGTGGGCAAGGACCTCCGTGCCCTGTTCTCCTGGAAGCAGCAGGACTCCGACTACGTCGACGGTTCCGCCGCTCGCTGATCCCCACCCGGGGGATCGCGATCCTTCACAAAAGGGAAGCCGATTCCCGGCACGCCGCACCGAACCAGTAATCTCGGTGCCAGGCGTGTGAAGCAAGGACGCCGGGCCCGCACAGTGCGCGGGCCCGGCGATTCCACGCTCAGGACACCTGAGACAAGCCACTGCAGTATCGATCGCCACAAAGAGGTCACCGGTGACAGACACCAAGCCCGTAGTACTCATTGCCGAAGAACTATCGCCTGCCACCGTGGCGGCACTGGGACCGGATTTCGACATCCGGCAGACCGACGGCGCAGACCGTTCCCAGCTCCTGCCGGCCCTGGCCGACGCCCACGCCATCCTGGTCCGCTCCGCCACGCAGGTGGACGCTGAGGCCATCGCCGCCGCGCCGAACCTCAAGGTGATCGCCCGCGCCGGCGTCGGCCTCGACAACGTCGACATCAAGGCCGCCACCCAGGCCGGTGTCATGGTGGTCAACGCGCCGACCTCCAACATCATCTCCGCCGCCGAGCTCACCGTCGGCCACATCCTCAGCCTGGCCCGCCACATCCCGCAGGCCTGCGGCGCCCTCAAGGCGGGCGAGTGGAAGCGCTCCAAGTACTCCGGCACCGAGCTGTACGAGAAGAAGATCGGCATCATCGGCTTCGGCCGCATCGGCGCGCTCGTGGCCGCCCGCCTCCAGGCGTTCGGCACCGAGATCCTCGCCTACGACCCCTACGTCACCTCGGCCCGCGCCGCACAGCTCGGCGTCAAGCTGGTGACTCTGGACGAGCTCCTGGCCCAGTCCGACTTCATCACCATCCACATGCCGAAGACCCCGGAGACCGTGGGCATGCTCGGCGCCGAGGCGTTCGAGAAGATGAAGGAGACCGCGTACGTGGTCAACGTCGCCCGCGGCGGCCTGGTCGATGAGACCGCGCTGCACGAGGCCCTCGTGGCCGGCAAGATCGCCGGCGCCGGCATCGACGTGTTCTCCAAGGAGCCCTCCACGGACCTGCCGTTCTTCGGCCTGGACAACGTGGTGGTCACCCCGCACCTGGGCGCCTCCACCGCGGAAGCCCAGGAGAAGGCCGGGATCTCCGTGGCCAAGTCGGTCCGTCTCGCCCTGGCCGGCGAGCTCGTCCCCGACGCGGTCAACGTGGCCGGTGGCGTCATCCACTCGGACGTGCGCCCGGGCATCCCGCTGATCGAGAAGCTCGGCCGGATCTTCACCGCGCTCACCCACGACTCGGTGACCCAGATCGACGTCGAGGTGGCCGGCGAGATCGCCGCGCTGGACGTCAAGGTCCTGGAACTGTCCGCCCTCAAGGGGGTGTTCGCCGACGTCGTCTCCGAGCAGGTCTCCTACGTCAACGCCCCGGTGATCGCCGAGCAGCGCGGCATCAACGTCCGCCTGATCACCACGGAGAATGCCGAGGACTACCGCAATGTGCTGACGCTGCGCGGCGCGCTGAGCGACGGCTCGCAGATCACCGTGTCCGGCACCCTGACCGGCCCCAAGCAGGTCGAGAAGCTGGTGGGCGTCAACGGCTTCGACGTCGAGATCCCCATCACCGATCACCTGATCGTGGTCAGCTACCAGGACCGTCCCGGCGTGGTCGGCACGATCGGCCACATCCTGGGCATGAACAACATCAACATCGGCGGCATGCAGGTGGCTCGCAGCACCGAAGGCGGCGACGTGATGGCGCTCCTGACGGTCGATTCCTCCGTTCCGCAGCAGGTCCTGGACGCCATCAAGGCGGGCGTGGGCGCCAATGCCGTGCGCGAGGTCGACCTCGAGTCGTAGGGCCACACTGATGGGACCGCGGGTCCCGGGAACCGGGGCCGGTCTGCCTACAATAGCTATGGCGCTTTGAGCGCCACAGCGGTCGGCAGGCCGGCCCTGAGCCTTGAACCACCCCGTCGGAGCGTGGGCGAAGCCATGTCTGCAGAGCAGCCCTCTCCCGTTCCCTCACCCCAGGAGTGCAATGAACGCCGTTGAACGGTTCATCAGGAGCCGCGTGCTGCTGCTGACCGCGACCATCCTGATCGTGACCATGGCGCTGTCCGTCCTGGTCCAGAGCAGCTCACAGGCTGCCCTGGTCAAGACCGTGGACCAGAACTCCCGTGGCCTCTACGACATCCTGGTGCAGGCGCCGGGGCAGGGGGACGGCAAGCTCATGCAGCCGGACATCGTCACCGGCCAGGGCGGGATCAGCTTCGACCAGCTGGACAAGATCCGTCAGATGGACGGCACCTCGGTGGCCGCGCCCATCTCGCTGGTCTCCCGCGTGACACAGAACCTTGAGGCTCCTCAGCTCCGTGCGATGGACTACCTCGGCTACAACTCGGGCCTCGTGGGGCTGCAGCAGACCAGCACCCCGGGCTCCACCGACGGATCCAAGTGGCCGCAGGCCGAATCCGTGCTTCCGGACAAGGCCACCAAGTACCGCATCACGGCCAGCGCCACCAGCTCGGACGGGGTGACCGAGCGGCAACTGTTCAGCACCGTGGGTGAAGGGACCCTGGGCAAGGCCAAGGTCGTGGAGACCACCGTGGCCGGTGGCAAGTCCGTGCAGATCCAGGCCCCGGACGGCGAGACCGGCATCAAGTTCCCCGCCCCGGCGGGCACTTCCACCCACACCCTCTTCAACGCCAACATCGCGCTGCCCCTGGCCCCCGAGATCAGCGAATCCGTGGTGGCCGTGGACCCGACCGCCGAGCGCGCGCTGCTCGGGGACGCCGGTGCGTTCCTCGCCCCGCTGGAGAAGGCTCCGCCCGCGGACGGGCGCAACGCCGGGGCGATCGGCCGTTTCTTCCAGGAGAAGCTCTCCTCCGGCATGTCCCAGCAGGACATCCAGGACGGTCCGGACTTCCTCGGCGTGCGTCTGAAGTACTGGGCCCCCACGCTCATGCAGTACGAGGCGAGCGTGCGCAGCAAGCAGATCACCGACGACTCGCAGGCGATCCCGCTCGTCGTCCGTCAGGGCACCGATCTGGACGTCAAGTACAACGTCAAGATCGAGGAGCTCGACGACGCCGGCAAGGTGACCAAGGAGGTCGGCACCGTCTCGAAGAACCTCGGTGACGGCTACCTCCCGTTCGTCTCGAAGTCCCCGTTCGTCCTGCAGTGGCCGGGCGGCACGGATCACTCCGATCTGCTGGGGTCGACCTCCAGCTTCGCGTCCGGCCTCTACGACCCCGCCACCTGGAGCACCCAGTTCGCTGCCGCCCCGGACTACTCCGCCAAGGGCACCGGGGCCAATGGCTCCGAGGAGAAGCAGGCCGTTCCCGGTGACTGGGTCACGGTCAACAGCCTGCCGGAGCGCGCCCTCGACGGCACCGCCGTGGATCAGGGACAGCGCAAGCCGGTCCAAGACCGTTCCTACCGCAAGGACGTCGCCCGCGGCGACGCCAAGGCGACCCCGCTGCCCATCGTCTACGGCACGTTCGACCCCTCCGCGGTCCAGAAGGCGGCGGGCGACATCAACCGCCTGCCCCTGGGCGGCTACGATCCCGTGCCGTTCAGCCTGGCGAAGGACGCCTCGGGCAACGACGCCGGCTCCAAGGCCCTCAAGCCGAGCCTGAGCGCCACGGGTCTGGTCAGCCAGTCCGCCGGCGCCATCACGGACTACTACGGTCTGGCCGCCGCCCGCGGTTACACCAAGGACGCCGACGTCGTGGACGCCGTCCGCGTGCGCGCCAAGGCCGAAGGAGGCTGGCGTCAGGCCGGCGGCGACATCGCCAAGCTCGCCGACCAGATCCGCGCCCTCGGCCTCAAGGCCACCATCGTCTCCGGCTCCGCCCGCGAGGACGCCAACATCTTCGTCCCGGGCTACAGCAAGGACGCCTCCGGCGCCGAACAGGCCCTCGGAACCGTCCAGCAGTCGTGGGTCCGTCAGGACGCCGCGGCCGCCGTGAGCAGCTCGCTCTCCGGGACCAACATCATGCTTCTCTTCCTGGCCCTCCTGGGCGCCACGCTGCTGACCGCGGCCTCCACGGTCAGCTACGTGCGCAAGCGCCGCGCGGACGCGTCCATCCTGCGCGCCATGGGCTGGAACCAGAAGCAGATCAGGAAGTGGGTCCTCCAGGAGTTCGGTGTGGGCGCCGCGGCACTGGCCGTGGCGGGCCTCATCCTCAGCCTGCTGAGCTGGAACCTGGCCACCGCGATCGTCTCCCTGCTGGTCCTGGTCATCTACGCCGTGGCGGCCTGGCTGGCCGTGCGCCAGCTGCGTCACCACCACGTGGTGGACCAGGAAGTCGTGGACGACGCCAGCCTCATCACGATCGACTCGCCGCTGACCTTCGCCAACCGCCAACTGAAGACCCACCGCTTCAACACCCTGGCCCTGGCCGTCGCCGTCGGCGTCTTCGGTGCGGCAGTCGGTGCGCTCGTGTCCGTCCTGGTCGACATCCCGCGCGCAGCCGGCGCTTCCGCCCTGGGTGGCCTGGCGGCGGGGAGCATCGTGCTCCCGGCCATCATCCTGGCCGTCGCGGGCGCCGTCGTCGGGCTGTTCCTGACCATCGTCACGGGACGCTTCGAACTGGGCGCCAAGCGCGAGCAGATCGGCGTGCTGAACGCGATGGGCTGGAACCCTGACATGCTCCGTCAGGTGCGCTTCTTCGAACACGCCCTCGTGGGCCTGTACGCCCTTCCCATCGGCGTGCTGGGTGCCGCGCTCCTGGGTATTTTCCTCGCCCCCTACGCGGCCATCTGGGCCGGCCTGGCCGGTCTGCTCGCCGTCGTACTGTGGGTTCCCGTAGCGACAAGGATCATTCGATGACCGTTGAACCAGAATCCCGGAAGAACCGCCGCGCCGAAGAGCGCCCGGCCCCGACCCAGGACCAGGAGAACACCGTGAGCGTGGAGCAGCCCATCGAGGACGCCACCGAACTCCAGACCCGTGCGAACACCATCATCAAGGTGGCCGACCACGAGACCCCACTGCGGCTGGAGGACGTGACCATCCGCTACGGCGGGGAGCGGAACGGCGCCGAGCGCGTCACCGTGGTCGAGGGCTTCAACATGGACCTCGACGCCGGTGAGATGCACTGCGTCGCCGGCCGTTCCGGCTCCGGCAAGACCTCCATCCTGACCGTGAGCGCCGGCCTCACCCTGCCGACCAGCGGCCGCGTGTTCTGGGAGGACGCACCGCTCGACGCGATGAACGACGACGAGGTGGCCGACCGCCGTCGCGCGCTCATCGGATACGTGGACCAGGGCGGCGCGCTCATCGAGGGCATGAGCGCCCTGGAGAACGTGCTGCTGCCCGCGGTCCCGGACGGCGAGGTGGAACAGCGCACCGAGATGGCGAAGGACCTCCTCGAACTGGTGGGACTGGGCAAGCGCATCAAGCACCGCCCGGCTCAGCTGTCCGGTGGCGAACGCCAGCGTGTGGCGATCGCCCGCGCGCTCATCCTCGGCACCCGCGTCCTGGTGGTCGACGAACCGACCGCCAGCCTGGACCGCGCCGCGGCCAACAAGATCATCGGCATCCTCAAGGACACCACCAAGGACGGCATCTCGGTCCTGGTCGCCTCACACGACCACGAGCTCATCCGCGTGTCCGACTCGATGACCGAACTCAACTGAGCACCGCCCAGCGCCCCGCACGCACCGCAGGAGAGAACACACCGTGACGCAGCAGAAGCCGTCCTATTACCTGACCACGGCCATCACGTACCCGAATGGCGTCCCGCACATCGGGCATGCCTACGAGTACATCGCCACGGACGCCATGGCGCGCTTCAAGCGCCTGGACGGCTACGACGTCATGTTCCTGACGGGCACGGACGAGCACGGCATGAAGATCGCGCAGGCCGCCGAGAAGGAGGGCATCACGCCCAAGGAACTCGTGGACCGCAACGCCGAGATCTACAAGGCCACGCACGCGGAACTGGGCATCAGCTACGACCGCTTCATCCGCACCACGGATGAGGACCACTACGCGGCGAGCCAGGAGATCTGGCGCCGCATGGAGGCCAACGGCGACATCTACCTCGGCAAGTACGAGGGCTGGTACTCGGTCCGTGACGAGGCGTTCTACGGCGAGGACGAGACCGAGCTCCGCGAGGACGGCAAGCGCTACTCCAAGGCCACGGACACCGAGCTGACCTGGACCGAGGAGGAGAGCTACTTCTTCCGGCTCTCCCAGTACCAGGAGAAGCTCCTGGCGCTTTACGAGGAGCAGCCGGAGTTCGGCTACCCGCGGAGCCGTTTCAACGAGGTCATCAGCTTCGTCAAGGGCGGGCTCGAGGACCTTTCGATCAGCCGCACGACGTTCGACTGGGGTGTGCCCGTCCCGGGCGACGACAAGCACGTGATGTACGTCTGGGTGGACGCGCTGACCAACTACCTGACCGGCGTCGGCTTCCCGGACGACGCGGGGGAGAAGTTCCAGCGGTTCTGGCCCGCGGACGTGCACGTGATCGGCAAGGACATCTCCCGCTTCCACGCCATCTTCTGGCCGGCGTTCCTCATGAGCGCCGGGCTGCCGCTGCCCCAGCGCGTGATGATCCACGGCTTCCTGCACAACAACGGTGTGAAGATGTCCAAGTCCCTGGGCAACGTGGTGGCTCCCGCGGACTTCGTGGCCCAGTACGGCCTGGACCAGGTGCGGTACTTCTTCCTGCGCGAGGTGCCGTTCGGCGCCGACGGCAGCTACAACCACGACGCGATCGTGGGCCGTATGAACGCCGATCTGGCCAACAACTTCGGCAACCTGGCCCAGCGTTCTCTCTCGATGGTGGCGAAGAACTGCGACGGCGCGGTGCCGGTGCCAGGTGACTTCACGGCCGCCGATGAGGCGATGCTGGCCCAGGCCGACGCGCTGCTGGAGACGGTCCGCGCCGAGTTCGAGGAACAGCAGTTCTCGCGGGCCCTGGAGGCCATGTGGCACGTGCTGGGGGAGTGCAACGCGTACTTCGCCGAGCAGCAGCCGTGGGTTCTGCGCAAGACCGACCCTGCCCGGATGAACACCGTGCTGTACGTGACGCTGGAGGTGCTGCGCCAGGTGGCCATCCTGAGCCAGCCGGTCATGCCCGGTTCCGCGGGCAAGGTCCTCGATCTGCTCGGCCAGGAGTCCGAGGAGAGCCGTCTCTTCTCCGCCCTGAGCACGCGTCTGGTGGCCGGCACGGCCCTGCCCGCTCCCGCCCCGGTGTTCCCCAAGTATGAGGAGCCCGCAGAAGCCTGATTCGCCTTCTTCCTGACGCGAGGGAACAGCTGAGGCCCGGAAAACATGGTTTTCCGGGCCTCAGCTGTTCCCTCGCGGAAGGCATCGCCTTGCCGCGGGAGGCGGATCAGCTCACGGCCAGACCCTCCACCGGGGAGAGACGCGCGGCGCGCCGGGCCGGCACGATCGAGGCGAGCAGCGCCGCCACGACCGCGACCAGGAGGACGCCCGCGATGCCGAGCCACGGGGCGTCGAAGGGAACCGGACCCATCACGCCGAGGGCCGACTTCGCCCCGAGCCAGCCGAAGGCCGAACCCAGCACCACGCCCAGCAGGGCGGAGACCCCGGCGATCAGGACCGCTTCCAGAGCCAGCATGAGCCGGAGCTGGCGCCGTGTCAGGCCGAGCGCCCGCAGGAGTGAGTTCTCCCGGGTGCGTTCCAGCACGGACAGGCTCAGCGTGTTGGCCACGCCGATCAGGGCGATGAACACCGCCACGGCCAGCAGTGCCGTGACCACGAGCAGCATCACGTTGATGACCTCTTCGAACGCGGCCCGTTCCATGACGGCTCCGCTCACGAACGCCGCCGGGACGTCCAGCGTGGTCGCGATCGAGTTGACGATCCCGCGGATGTCGCTCGCCGCGACATCGGCGTTGAGCTTCACCCAGAGCTGCTCGCCGGCGCTGGGCAGCGAGTTGTTGATGGTCCGCGCGTCGTCCAGGGTCATGACGGGGATCATCTCGTCGGTCTTGGTGCGCACGGCTTCCAGGACGATCTTGCCGCGCGGGCCGTTCACGGTCACGGGGCCCTTCGGCCCGGTGCGGGAGACCAGCAGTGTCCCGTTCTGGGGCTGACGGTTCTGATCGTTGAGCACGGTGCGTGCGGCACTCGGATCCACGGCGTAGACCGTCATTTCGGAGCCGTTCGCGCCCTCCGCGGTGTCGGCGAAGCTGCCTGCCTTGACCAGGATGGCGCTGGCCGCCACACCCTTCAGCCCGGAGACGCTCTGTGCGGAGGCCGCGGTGAACGCCTTGGATGACCCGCTCTGGCCGTCGGCGGGACCGGCCGGGGAGCTGACACTGATGTCCACGGGGTAGCGCTCGGCCAGTCCTTGTCCCAGGGCCGCCTTGGCGGAGCCGGCGCCCACCATCATCATGGTCACGAGCGTCACGCCGATCAGCAGCGCCGACGCCGTGGCGGAGGTGCGCGCCGGGTTGCGGACCGCGTTGAGGGCCGCGAGCCGGCCGGGAACGCCACTGGGGTGTGCCAGACGGCCGAGGCCGCGGACGGCGCCCGGGATGAACAGCCCGGCGCAGAACAAGATGCCCAGGAACGTCAGGAGTCCGCCCGGAAGGGCCACCGGGAGGCTGTTCAGCCAGGCCCCGCCCAGCAGCATGGGCAGGCCGATGAGCATCAGGACGAAGCCGATCACCAGGCGGACGCGGCCGCGGCGGTTGCTCAGAGACGCGTCGTCGAGCGGTCGCAGAGCGGCCAGGGGAGCGACGCGCGTCGCGGCCCGGGCGGGCACCAGTGCGGCGATGAAGGTCATGATCACACCGATGAGCACGCCCGCCACGAGGGCCACCGGGTCCACGGCGAGCGTGGCGAAGGAGCGGGTGGGATCCGTCTTGGCCAGGGCGATCAGGCCTGCGAGGACGCCGATGCCCACGAGAGCGCCCACCACCGAGGAGACCAGGCCGACGATCGCGGCTTCCAGCAGCACCGAGGACCGGATCTGCGACCGGGTGGCGCCGATGCAGCGAAGCAGCGCGAGCTCCCGGGTCCGCTGGGCGATGATGACCGAGAACGTGTTGGACACCACCAGGGCGGACACGAACAGCGCGATCACGGCGAACGCGAGCAGCACGATCGTCAGCTGGTCCTGGCCGTCCGTGAACGTCTGGACCTGCGCGACGGCGGCTTCCTCCGGAGTCCTGACGGCTGCGGCCACGGGGTTGGACTCCAGCGCCTTCGCGGCCGCCTGCTTGACCTGGCCGAGGTCGGCGCCGGGCGCCAACTTGAGCTGGATCATGGCCACGCGGTCCTCACCGGCGCTCAGCTGGGAGACCACGGAGGCCGGGGCGAGCAGCTGCGCGAAGCTGCCGCGCAGTGGATCGGAGCTGGGCTCCAGAATGCCCGAGATCTTCAGCTCGATCTTGCCGGGCTTGGCGGGAGTTCCGTTCTCCTCAGGACCGGACGGCGCCTGGAGCTTGAGCACGGAGCCGACGCTGAGGCGGAACTGCTCGGCCGTGCTGGCGTCGACCGCCACTTCGCCGGTGGCGCCCGGCAGATGGCCGGAGCGGGTGCGCGCCGATTCCAGTTCGGCGGGCGCCGAGTTCTGGACCATGCCCATGAACGAGGCGTTGTTGCCCTCCACCACGGTCATGGCGTTGGCCTGGCCGTAGACGGTCTGCACGCCGGGCACCTTGGCCAGGGTCCTGACGTCCTGGGCGGTGAAGTTCTCGGTGCTCTTGACGGGGGACACCACCAGGCCGGCCCGGTGATAGCTCTCACCGAGGCTGGCCGCCAGCGAGGCCTTGGTGCTGGAGGACACCAGCAGGGTGCTCACCAGGAAAGCGACCGCGAGCATGATGGCCAGGCCCACGGCGATGAAGCGGCGCCCGTGGGTGCGCAATTGGGACAGTGCGACGCGCAGCATCAGGCCCCCAGCTCGCTCATGGCGGCCAGCACGGACTCCGCGGTCGGTGACTCGATCTGGCCCACCACCTGGCCGTCGCTCATGAGGATCACCCGGTCCGCGTAGCTGGCCGCGACGGGATCGTGGGTGACCATGATGATGGTCTGGCCCAGTTCCTTGCTGCTGCGTCGGAGGAGGGAGAGGACCTCGGCGCCGGAGCGCGAGTCCAGGTTGCCGGTGGGCTCATCGCCGAACAGCACGTGCGGCCGGGTCAGCAGCGCGCGTGCGACGGCGACGCGCTGCTGCTGCCCACCGCTGAGCTCGTGCGGGCGGTGCTTCAGCCGGTCTTTGAGTCCGAGGACGTCCACGATGAAGTCGAACCATTCCAGATCGGCCTTCCCGCCGGCGAGTTCGATGGGCAGCAGGATGTTCTGCTCAGCGGTGAGGGTGGGCACCAGGTTGAAGGCCTGGAACACGAAGCCGACGTTCTCGCGGCGCAAGGTGGTGAGCTGTGTGTCGTTCAGGTCGGTGATCTCGGTCTCGCCGAGGCGGATGCTGCCCGAGTCTGCGGTGTCCAGGCCTGCGAGGAGGTGCATGAGGGTGGACTTGCCGGAGCCGGACGGTCCCATGATGGCGGTGAAGCGGCCCTTGGCGAAGTCGATGCTGACGTCGCGGAGGGCGGCCACGGCGGTTTCGCCCTTGCCGTAGTTCTTCACCAGGTGCTGGGCGCTGACGGCCGGCTGAGTGGTGCCGGAGGGCGACCCGGGGGATGGGAAGTTCTGAGTTGTCGTGGTCATGCTTCCACGCTATGGCGCGGAGCGTCCCGGGCGGATCGGGCCGTGGTCTGCCTTTGGGAACGGGCGGGCTCATACCGGAGGATGAGGTCCGGGCCCGGAGTCTCCGCCCAGGGTCAGCCGACGCCCGGGGTGACCACTCCGGCCTCGTACGCCATGACCACCAGCTGCACGCGGTCCCGGGCCTGCATCTTGGCCAGCACGTGTCCCACGTGGGTCTTGACGGTGGCCTCGGAGACGAACAGCCTGGCGGCGATCTCCGGGTTGGAATCGCCCACGGCGATCATCTCGAACACCTCGCGCTCGCGGGGCGTGAGGGAATCGAGTTCCTCTTGATGGTTGCCCCGGGCCTGGGGGCTGTTGCGGAGCATCGGCGCCACGTGATCCAGGAGCCGGCGAGTGGTGGAGGGGGCGATCACGGCGTCGCCGCGGTGCACGGTGCGGATGGCCTCCAGGAGTTCCTCCGGCGGGGCGTCCTTGAGGAGGAACCCGCTGGCGCCGGCCTGGATGGCTTCGAGCGCGTACTCGTCCAGGTCGAAGGTGGTCAGGACCACCACCTTGAGGTCGGCCCGCTGGGATCCGGGGTTCTGGCGGGAGGAGTCCTCCAGGAGACGGCGCGTGGCTTCGATTCCGTCCATGCCCGGCATGCGCACGTCCATGAGGACCACATCGGCCGCGGTGGCGGCGAGGTTCTGGAGTGCTTCGAGGCCGTTGGACGCTTCGACCACCACGTGCAGGTCGGGCTGGGAGTTGATGAGCATGCTGAATCCCGAGCGGACCAGTTGCTGATCGTCCACCAGGGCGACGCGGATGGGGGTGGGTTCCTGCATGCTCAGGCCTCCGAGTAGGGGATCAGTGCTTCCACGGTGAATCCTCCGCCGGGGGCGGGTCCTGCCGTGACCTCTCCATCGTAGAGCGCCACGCGCTCCGCCATTCCGCGCAGCCCGTTGCCTCCGCCGGAGGTGGGCGGGTCTGCGGCGGCGCCGCGGCCGTCGTCGGTGACGGCGACGTGCAGTCCCTTGCCGCTCCACCGCAGCGTGGTGTTGACCGACGCCGCAGGCCCGGCGTGTTTGAGGCAGTTGGTGAGCGCTTCCTGCACCAGGCGGTACGCGGTCAGTCCCGCTCCGGCGGGGAGGGTGGAGCGCGGGGCGCCCTCCTCCTGAAGCGCGACGACGAGCCCGCTGGACCGCATGTCCGTCACCAGATGAGGGATGTCCTCGAGCCCCGGCTGAGGCCGGTACTCGGTGTCCTCTTCCTGCCGCAGCACTCCGAGGAGCCGGCGCATCTCGGCCAGGGACGAGCGGCCGGTCTGAGCGATCGTTTCGAGGACCTTGCGGCCCATTTCGGGGTCCGCCACCGCGGCGTAGCGGCCGCCATCGGCCTGGGTGATGATGACCGAGAGGGAGTGCGCCACGATGTCGTGCATCTCCCGGGCGATGTGCGCCCGTTCGTCCGCGGCGGCCAGCTCCCGTTCCTGCTGGTTCTCGACCTCGAGCCGGCGGGCGCGGTCCTCGAGGGCCTGAATCCGGATGCGGCGCGCACGGGTCAGCGCCCCGAGGGTCCAGCAGAACAGCACCACCAGCCACAGGGTGACCGACGCCAGCCCGACGCCGAAGAGCTCCCCGCGGGAGAAGCCGCCTGCGTTCTGGATCAGGATCTTGGCGGGGAGGAGGACGCCGCCGAGCAGGCCGAGCAGAAGGGCGAAACGGCCATCCCAGCGCCGCCCGTAGGCGGCCGCCGCGTAGATGATGAAGGGGACGGCCAGGATGCCTCCGGCCAGGTCGTATTCGATTCCGAGACTCGCGAGGCAGAGCACCGCCAGCGTCCACATCGCGAGCCGGGGCCGGGTGCGCCGCCAGGCGAGGGTGGCGAGCATGGGGACGCTGAGGACGGCGCCCCAGATCCTGCTCGTGTACATCGTGTCCGTGCTGTCCGGATACGGAATGAGCGACACCAGGTAGATCGATCCCACCCCGAGGATGACGAGGACCGCCACGATCGCGTCCACGGTGAAGTGGTGCCGGTGGGTCCACTGGGTGATGCGCTGCCAGAATTCCATCGCTCCGACCCTATGCCACGGCCCGGCGCCCGGTCCTCAACCCTGGGTCGGAATTCACCGCAGGCACACCGGAATCAGGCCGCGGTCCACAATGCGAGACGCGTTGACCATATTCTGGATGCTCTGGCACTGTGGAAACATGAGCACGAGCACCATTGACCTGGCAGTCATCCCCGGCGACGGCATCGGACCCGAAGTCACCGCCGAGGCTCTCGCGGTGCTCACGGCCGCCGTCGAACGTGACGGCGTTCAGGTCGACCCGACCCACTACGCGCTCGGCGCGCAGCACTGGCTCGAGACCGGCGAGACCCTGCCGGAGTCGGTGCTCGAAGACCTGAAGACCCGGGACGCCATCCTCTTCGGCGCCATCGGGGCTGCTCCGGGTGACACCCGGATCCCGTCAGGCCTGATCGAGCGCGAGCTGCTGCTCAAGCTGCGATTCTCCTTGGACCACTACGTGAACCTGCGTCCTTCCCGCCTGTACGGCACGGTGGGCAGCCCCCTGGCGAACCCGGGGGAGATCGACTTCGTGGTGGTCCGTGAGGGCACCGAAGGCCCGTATGTGGGCAACGGCGGATCCCTCCGGACCGGCACCCCGCACGAGGTGGCCACCGAGGTCTCGCTCAACACGGCCTACGGCGTCGAGCGCGTGGTCCGGGACGCCTTCCGGCGTGCCAGCCAGCGCCCCCGCAAGAAGGTCACCCTGGTGCACAAGCACAACGTCCTGGTCTTCGCCGGGCACCTGTGGAAGCGCACCGTGGAGGCTGTGGCTCAGGAGTTCCCTGAGGTCAGCCACGATTACCTGCACATCGACGCGGCCACCATCTTCCTGGTGACCGATCCCAGCCGCTTCGATGTGATCGTCACGGACAACCTCTTCGGTGACATCCTCACCGACCTCGCCGCTGCCGTCACGGGCGGCATCGGCCTGGCGGCGTCCGGGAACATCAACATGGACCGCACCGCACCGTCCATGTTCGAACCCGTGCACGGCTCGGCGCCCGACATCGCCGGCCAGCAGAAGGCGGACCCCACGGCGGCCATCCTCTCCGCCGCGCTCCTGCTCGATCATCTGGGCCACCACGAGGCGGCCCGGCGCATTGAGACGGCCGTGGCGGCCGACGTCGAGTCCCGCACGGGTGCCGCGCGCACCACGAGCGAGATCGGCGCAGCCATCACCGAAGCCGTCCGCAAAGCGTAAGCTTGACAAGGACAACTCACCAGCCGCTCGCGGCGTCCCCTCAGCGATGAGCAGGCGCCGCTTTTGCGGCACTTTTTGGAGGAATCATGACTGCGACGGCTCAAGACGTCACCTTCACCATCCAGCGCTCGGAGACCCCGAAGACCGCTGAGGAACGCGCCGAAATCCTGGCGAACCCGGGATTCGGCAACCATTTCACCGATCACACCGCCGTCGTCGATTACACGGTCGACGCGGATGGCAACGGTTCCTGGCACGATGCGCGGGTGGAGCCGTACGGCCCCATCAGCCTCGACCCGGCAGCAGGCGTGCTGCATTACGGCCAGGAGATCTTCGAAGGCCTCAAGGCGTACCGTCACGCGGATGGTTCCGTCTGGACCTTCCGGCCCGACGCCAACGCCCGCCGTCTGAACAAGTCCGCCGAGCGCCTCGCCCTGCCGCAGCTTCCCGAAGAGGTCTTCGTCGAAGCCATCAAGCGGCTCGTGGCGGAGGACCAGGACTGGGTCCCGTCCGGCGACGGCGAGGCCCTGTACCTCCGTCCGTTCATGATCGCCACCGAGGCCTTCCTGGGTGTCCGTCCTGCCCGTGAGGTGTCCTTCCGCGTCATCGCGTCCCCGGCCGGCAACTACTTCGGCGGCGAACTGAAGCCCGTCTCCATCTGGATCTCCCGCCAGTACGCCCGCGCGGGCCGCGGCGGCACCGGTGCGGCCAAGTGCGGCGGCAACTACGCCGCGTCCCTGATCGCGCAGATGGAAGCCGAATCCCACGGCTGCAAGCAGGTCCTCTTCCTGGATCCGTTCAACGACAACGCCGTGGAAGAGCTCGGCGGCATGAACGTGTTCTTCGTCTTCAAGGACGGCTCCCTGGTCACCCCGGCCCTCTCCGGCACCATCCTGGAGGGCGTCACCCGGTCCTCCATCATCACGGTGGCCCGCGAGATGGGCCGCGAGGTCACCGAGCGCAAGATCACCCTGGACGAATGGCGTGACGGCATCGCCTCGGGTGAGATCACCGAGGTCTTCGCCTGCGGGACGGCCGCGGTCATCACCCCGATCGGCCTGCTCAAGGATGAGACCGAGAGCATCGGCAGCGAGGACGCCAAGGCCGGCGAGGTCACCATGGCCATCCGCGAACGCCTGCTCGGCATCCAGACCGGCAAGGTCGAGGACACGCACGGCTGGCTGACCCGCCTGGTCTGAGTCCGTTCTTCCAGGCCCCGCTTCCGGTGGCCTTCCGTGGCCGTCCGGCGATGAATCCATCGCTGGGCGGCCACGGCTGTTTCTGGCAAGCTGTCCTCATGCCGGAAACCACCCCTGAACCTCTCGTGCCGGGAACCGAGCCGCAGACCGGGACCCTCAGTTCCGTCGGTCCGGGAATCCGGGTCCTGCTCGCTCCGAATCCGGGACCCATGAGCCTGCGCGGGACGCAGAGCTATGTGATCGGGCCTGACGGCGACTGCATCGTGGTGGATCCGGGCCCTGACGACGAGGCGCATCTGGCCGCGCTGGCCGCGCTCCGGCCCGTGCTCGTGGTGGTGACGCATCGTCACGCGGACCACACGGCGGGCATCGATCGTTTGCGGGCGCTGACGGGAGCCCCGGTGCGGGCGGCGTCCCGTGACTTCTGCAGGGAGGCCGAGCCGCTCCTCGACGGCGAGATCCTCACGGCGGGAGGACTTGAGGTCCAGGTGCTCGCGACGCCGGGCCACACCTCGGACTCGCTGTGCTTCCGGGTGCGCGGTGCCGGCGGTGACAGCCTCCTGAGCGGGGACACCATCCTCGGCAGCGGAACCACCATGCTGGACCACCCGGACGGCACGGTCGCCGACTACCTCTCCAGCCTGGACCGGCTGGCGATCCTCGCCGACTCGGCCACGGCCCCGGTGACCCTGCTGCCGGCGCACGGTGGGCTGGGCGGGGAGCTCGGCGTCGTCGTGCGCCAGTACCGTGAGCACCGCCTGGCGCGGCTGGCTGAGGTGCGCCGCGCCATGCGGACAGTGGGCGACGACGCGGACGCGGTCACCGCGGCCGTCTACCCTGACGTGCCGGACGGGGTGCGGCGCGCGGCGCGGCTGAGCATCGAAGCACAGCTCCGCTACCTACGGGAGTCGTCGGAGTGATCCGGGGCCGAGCGGCGGCCGAACGAGAGGAGCCCCTGGCTGAGGGCGATCCCTGCGATGACGACGACCGCGCCCAGCGGCTCATTCCAGGAGACGGACTCGCCGAGCACCACGATGCCCAGCACCACGCCCACCACCGGCGTGAGATACGTGACCGTTGACGCATTGGTGGCGCCCCAGGCGGCCACGACGTTCGTGTTCCAGAGGTAGGCCAGTCCGGTGCCGACGACCCCGAGGGCTGCGACGCTGAGCGTCACGGGCCAGGACAGACGCATCGGATCGGTGGCGGTCAGTGGGGCGAGCGCCAGCATGATGACGGCGCCCAGGCCGACCTGCACGGTCGCCACCGAGAGAGCCGGCAAGCGGCGTGGCGAGACGAACCGCCGCAGATAAACGAAGGCGAGTCCGTAGGACAGGGTGGCGAGCAGACATGCCGCCTGCGCGAGGCCTTCACCTCCGGAAAGGCCCCGCCAAGGACCGAGAACCACCACGACGCCGATGAACCCGAGCAGCAGGCCCGTGAGCTTCGTGCGGTCCGGACGCTCTTCGGGCAGCGCGACGGACGCGACCAGCAAAGTCATCAGCGGCGTCGTCGCGTTGTAGATGCTGGCGAGCCCGGAAGGGACATGCAGCTCGGCCCAGCTGAACAGCGAGAACGGCAGGACGCACAGCAGGACCGAGACGACCGTCAGGTGCCCCCAGACCGCCGGATCACGGGGGAGGCGCTGCCGGGTCACCGCCGTCACGGCAAGGAGGGCGACGGCGCCGGCCAGCAGTCGTCCCAGGACCACCTGAGCGGGCGAGAGTCCTTCGAGGGCGATCTTGATGAACAGGAAGCTGGAACCCCAGGCCAGAGCCAGCAGGAGGAATTGGCCGAGAACTGCGGGGGAGGGTGCTGATCTGAACCGGGCCATCATGTATCGCGGTCTCCTTGCTCCAGGAACTTGCTCCGGGAACCGGGAGCTCACGGCATGGACGGTGTGTCCGGAACAGCGGCAGGCTCATCGGACTGCCGCCGGCCACAGAGTCCAGTGTGGTGCGTGTGAGGACTGCATGCTGGCGGTTTTCGGACATCGCATTCCCAGGATGCCAAGGAGCCCTGCATTCGCGCGGCGCCTAGGCGCGGGTGACCACGAGCGACACGTTCTGCCCGCCGAAGCCGAAGGAATTGCTCAGCACGGCGTTCTGGGGCGCATCGCGGCGTTCCATGGCGACGTCCAGACCGATCTCGGGGTCGAGCAGCTCCGGCGTGAGGTTCCGGGTGGGCGGGACCACCCCGTGCTCCACACTCAGGACCGCGATGAGGGCCTCGATCGCCCCCGCAGCACCGAAGAGATGACCCAGCGACGCCTTGGGCGCGGTGACCGTGGCGCGTCCGAAGACCTCATGGATGGCCCGCGCCTCGCCGAGATCGCCCACGGGTGTCCCGGTGGCGTGGGCGTTGACATGGGAGATCCGGCCGGGAAGCAGGCCCGCCTGGGCCAGGGCCTTGCGCATGGCGGCGGTCTGGCCGGAGCCGTCCGGAGCCGGCGCGGTGATGTGGTGCGCGTCCGAGGTGATGCCCGCGCCGGCCAGCATCGCGTGGACGTGCGCCCCGCGGTTCCGGGCCCGTTCCGCGTTCTCCAGGACCACGATCGCGGCGCCTTCGGACAGGACGAACCCCTGGCGGTCGGCGGCGAAAGGCCGTGAAGCGGAGGCGGGATCCGTGCCGGGCTGGGCGAGGGCGCGGGTCTGGGCGAAGCCGGCGACGGTGATCGCCGCGATGGCGGCCTCGGTGCCCCCGGCGATGACGAGGTCCGCCTCGCCCGTCCTGATGAGCCGGGCTCCGAGGGCGATGGCCTCAGCCCCCGAGGAGCACGCGGACACCGGCGTGAAGGCCCCGCCCCGGGCGCCGTACTGGATGCTGACGGCCGCGGCCGCGGCATTGGGCATGAGCATGGGGATGGTGCGCGGGGAGACGCGGCGCGGCCCAGCGCTCTCCAGCACGTCGTCCTGGTCCAGCAGCGTGTTCACTCCGCCGATGCCCGTGCCGATCGCGACGGCGAAACGGTCCGGGTCGACGTCGGGCCGTCCGGCATCCGCCCACGCCTCCGCCGTGGCCACCAGGGCAGCCTGCTGTGCGCGGTCCAGCCGCTTGGCCTGCACCGGGTCCAGCAGCGTGGCCGGATCCGCTGCCATCTGACCTGCCACCTGGGGCGGCAGGGCTGCCGCAGCGGCGCCGGTGAGGGTGAGGGTGCTCAGTCCTGACTCGCCGGACAGGAGCGCCGACCAGGTCGAGGGGACATCCGGGCCCAGGGGGGTGATGGCGCCGACGCCGGTGATGGCCACGTCGAAGGATTCCATGAGATCCGCTCTTTCTTGTATGCGATACAACTAGGTCTTAATTTGTATCACATACAATTCGAGAATGAGTGCGGAACGAAGCGTGACCCCGGCAGCAGCGACTCCGGGCGGCGAGCGCGGCCGGGCCACCCGGAACCGGTTGATCGCGACCGCTGCGAGGCTCTGCTCGGAACGGCGGAGCATGGACCTGAGTGTGGCGGAGATCGCCCGCGAGGCGGGGGTCTTCCCGAACCAGGTCACGTATCACTTCGGGTCCAAGGACTCGCTCCTGCTGCAGGCGGCGTTCCTGGTCCTGCTGCACGAGACGCGGAGAGTCGAGCGGATCGGCCGGCGGGCCCCGGACGCCGCGGCGTTCCGGCGCAACGTCTCCCGGGCGGTGCTCGCGCTTCCGTCGCTCCCGCTCGTGGCGAAGGCCCTCGCCACCGGGATCGCCAAGCCCGAGCTGGCCCCCGTGGTGGAGCAGCACCTCAATCTCCTGTTCCGTCAGTCTGAGCGGTTCCTGGGCCAGCTGCTCGACAGCCGGGGCTGGACGGCCGAGCGCCCGCTGGGGGAGGAGGCCCGGACCTTCTGGAGCACCGCCCTGGGAGCGGCGCTGCTCTCCCGGGCCGGCGCCGACGGCACGGCGGATGATCTGGACCTGGCCGGGGTGCTGAGCGTGCATGACGGGCCGGCGCTCGCAGGGTGACGGAGAGGTGCTGCGCTCGTCCGGGGCCCCTCGCGCCCTAGACTTAGCACCATGCGTATCGCCCGTTTCGTCCTTGACTCCGAACCTCAGTACGGCATCGTCGACGGCCCCGCCGGGTCCGAGACCGTGACCGTCATCCACGGCGACCCGTTCTTCAACGGCGTCGAGCGGACCGGAACCACTCACCCGCTCGCCGACGTCCGCCTCGTGGCCCCGATCATCCCCCGCAGCAAGGTGGTGGGCGTGGGCCGAAACTACGCGGAACACGCCGCCGAACTCGGCAACGAGGTCCCCGAGGAGCCGCTCCTCTTCTTCAAGCCCAACACGTCCGTGATCGGCCCGGGGGAGCCCGTCTTCCTGCCGGAATTCAGCGACGAGATATCCTTCGAAGGCGAGCTCGCCGTCGTGATCGGCCGCATCTGCAAGGACGTCCCGGTGGAGCGCGCCGAGGAGGTCATCTTCGGCTACACCTGCGCCAATGACCTCACCGCCCGCGACGTCCAGCGCCGCGAGAAGCAGTGGGCCCGTGCCAAGGGCTTCGACGGCTCGGCCCCTCTGGGTCCGTGGATCGAGACCGAGCTGGACACCGAGTCGCTCGGCCTCCGCACCCTGGTCAACGGCGAGGTCAAGCAGAACGGCAACACCGCGGACATGGTCTGGGGTGTCAAGGAACTGGTGGCCGAGGTGTCCCGGGCGTTCACGCTGCTGCCCGGCGACGTCATCCTGACCGGCACGCCGGCCGGGGTCGGCCTGCTCGACGAGGGCGACCGCGTCTCCGTGGAGATCGAGGGCATCGGCACGCTCAGCAACCCGGTGGTGCGCCGCTAGGCGCTCCACCCAAGTCTCCCGAGCAAGCAATCCGGGCACGACGGCGCGTGGCGGCTCAGGCTGCCACGCGCCGTCGTCGTTTCCACGCTCAGCCGCCGCGTCCGTGAAACGTGCCGGAAAGTCGTAAAGTTAGAACCACTATGACTACCGCTGAACGCCTTGGCCTTGAAATCCCCAGCGTCGATGAGAACACGCCCGTCCGCGTGCGCTTCTGCCCGTCGCCCACGGGAACCCCGCACGTCGGTCTGATCCGCACCGCCCTGTTCAACTGGGCCTACGCCCGGCACACCGGCGGCAAGATGATCTTCCGCATCGAGGACACGGACCAGCAGCGTGACTCGGAGGAGAGCTACCAGCAGCTCCTCGAGGCCCTGGCCTGGCTCGGGATCACCTGGGATGAAGGCGTCGTCACCGGCGGCCCCCACGAGCCGTACCGCCAGTCCCAGCGCGGTGAGATCTACCAGGACGTCATCGCCAAGCTCGTCGCCGGAGGCCACGTCTACGAGTCCTACTCCACGCCGGAGGAGATCGAGGCCCGCCACCGCGCCGCAGGGCGCGATCCCAAGCTCGGCTACGACGCTTTCGACCGCGAGCTGAGCGAGGAGCAGGTGGCCGCGTTCAAGGCCGAGGGCCGCGAGCCCGTGCTGCGCCTCCGCATGCCGGACGAGGACCTGACCTTCACCGATCTGGTGCGCGGCGAGATCACCTTCAAGGCCGGTTCCGTGCCGGACTTCGTGGTGGTCCGCGCCAACGGCCAGCCGCTCTACACCCTGGTGAACCCGGTGGACGACGCGCTCATGGGCGTGACCCACGTGCTCCGTGGCGAGGATCTGCTGTCCTCCACCCCGCGCCAGATCGCGCTCTACCGTGCGCTGTACGCCATCGGCGTGGCCGAGTACATGCCGCTCTTCGGGCACCTGCCGTACGTCATGGGCGAAGGCAACAAGAAGCTCTCCAAGCGTGACCCGCAGTCCAATCTGTTCTTGCAGCGGGACAAGGGCTTCATTCCGGAAGGCCTGCTGAACTACCTGGCCCTGCTCGGCTGGTCGCTCTCCGCTGACGAGGACATCTTCACGGTGGACCAGCTCGTGGCGAACTTCGACATCCACGATGTTCTCGCCAACCCCGCCCGCTTCGACCAGAAGAAGGCGGACGCCATCAACGGGACGCACATCCGCATGCTGGGCGGCGAGGACTTCCGCAACCGCCTGGTGCCGTACCTGCAGGCCGCGGGCCTGGTGGGGGAGACCCTGTCCGGCCGCGAGGAGGAGATCCTGACCGAGGCCGCTCCGCTGGTGCAGGAACGCATCACCCTCCTGGGCGAGGCTCCGGAGATGCTTGCCTTCCTCTTCAAGGCCGACGACGCGATCGACGTCGCGCCCGATGCGCTGAAGGGCCTGCCGGAGAACGCCGGTGAAGCCCTCGACGCGGCGGTCGACGCCCTGGACGCTCTGGAGGACTGGAACGCTGAGACCATCCAGGAGGCCCTGCGCGGCGCCCTGGTGGACGGCCTGGGCCTCAAGCCCCGGCTGGCCTTCGGCCCGGTCCGCACGGGCATCTCGGGACGCCGGATCTCCCCGCCGCTCTTCGAGTCGATGGTGATCCTGGGGAAGGACTCCTCCCTGGCCCGTCTCCGCGCCTTCCGCGCCACCCGCTGAGGCGCCTCATGGTCCGCACGGGAGTCCTGTTCGACATCGATGACACCCTCGTGGACCTGGCCTCGGCCATGACCCGCGCCCTGGGCGGCAGCCTTATCGAGGTACTGCCGCCCGGGGCGTTGGCGTCCCTGGGGCTGGCGGCCGGCGTGCCGGTGGCCGACGGCGCGGGGCTTTCCGCGCACGACGCCGAGGCCCGCCGTCGCTGGCTGACGTTCAGTGAGCATTTCGTCCAGGACGTCACGGGCGCCTACGACGACTACCTGGCCGGACGTCTCGACTTCCAGTCCATGCGGATCCTGCGGCTGCACCGGGCCGCGGAACCGCTCGGGCTGAGGATAGACCAGGAGCTCGCGCTGCGCTGGGTGCCGCGTTTCGCGCAGCTGGCCGAGACCGGAGTGACGCCGTTCCCGGACGTCCAGCCCCTGCTCGACGTGCTGGACGCGCACGGTATACCGTATGGCGCGGTCAGCAACAACGTGGAGGCGTTCCAGCGGGCCAAGCTGGGCTACGCCGGCCTGTCCGGCATCACCGTGGTGGTGGGCACCGACACCCTCGGGGTGACCAAGCCGGACCCGGCCATCTTCCATGAGGGCGCCCGTCAGCTCGGTGTGCTGCCGGAGGACTGCTGGTATGTGGGGGACAACCCGGTGGTGGATCACGACGGCGCCCTGGCCGCCGGCCTGAAGGCCGTTCACCTCGACCGCGGGGTGCCCGGCAGTGGCAGCTCGGGGAACTCACCCGTGCCCGGCTTCGTGCGGCCGGCCGGGGAGCGGAGGGTGATCCATTCCCTGTCCGAGGTGCCGGCGCTGCTCGGTCTGGATGCCGCGGACCGGGAGTCCGTGAGCGCCGGTGACGCGGTGTGAGATGCCGGCCCGGCCGCCGATTTGTCACCGGCCAACGGACCAGGTAAAGTAATTACTCGTGCTGAAGGGCACGGTGAACCGCGAGGGGAACCGGATAATGTCCTGAAATGCCGATGGGATATGGTGTAATTGGCAACACTACGGTTTCTGGTACCGTCATTCTAGGTTCGAGTCCTGGTATCCCAGCGCAGGATTTCCTTCGGGAAATACAGCCGGAAGGTCAAGAGTCATCTGACCATCCGAAAAGTACCTGGCCCCATCGTATAGCGGCCTAGTACGCCGCCCTCTCACGGCGGTAACGCGGGTTCGAATCCCGCTGGGGTCACGAAAACCATTCACACGGCATGCCGGGTGGATGGTATTCATGTCTGGCAGCAGACGAAAAATGGTGCGAACTCGTTCTCCGGAATGAAATCGCAAGTGCTCGGCCCCATCGTATAGCGGCCTAGTACGCCGCCCTCTCACGGCGGTAACGCGGGTTCGAATCCCGCTGGGGTCACCATCAGGAATCCCCGGTCCACATGGGCCGGGGATTTTTGCGTTAAGCCGGGTCCGTCCGTGCGCCGAGTTCGGGGGTTCGTTCCGGGAGCGATGGTTGCAGGCCCGGTTTTCGGAATGAACCCCCGAACTCGGTGGCGGCTGGATCCTCAGGCGAGGGCGGCTTGGACCTTGAGCAGCGTCCGGAGATTCCGGGTGGTGGTGTACGGCTTGTAGGCGGCACGTGCCATGAGCTTGGACACCGGAGCGTCCGTGCTGGACCCCACGGCGACCTGGGTCGCGATGGCGCCGGGTGTCAGGCGGACGATGCCGGTGGGGCCGAGCGCCGAGGCGGCCTCGACCAGGGAGTCCAGCACCGCGGGGTCGCTCGCCAGGGTCACATAGGAGTGCAGGGCGGGGTCGTCGGCCGGGTAGGGGGTGGCCTCGACGATCCGGTCGATCTCCTCGCGGCCCGTCACGATGACCCAGGCTTCGTAGCCGAAACGTTCCCGCAGGGCGTCCTCGCAGGCCTTTTTCACGGCGTCCGGACCGGCGGAGGAGTCGAGCACCACGTTCCCTGTGGCCAGCAGCGTCTTCACCCCTTCGAAGGGGCCGTCAGCGAGGCAGGCTTTGAGATCCGCCATCTTGATGTTGATGCCTCCGACATTGATTCCGCGGAGGAAGACGGCGTAGCGGCGCGGCTCGGTCATGACCTCAACCGTGCCTCAGTCGTTGCCCTTGCGCAAGGCTTCGGTGAGCAAGCGTCCTGCGTTGCAGACCACCTCGGCGTGCATCCGGCCCGGCTGGCGGGTGAGACGTTCGATCGGGCCGGAGATCGAGACGGCCGCGATCACGCGGCCGGACGGTCCGCGCACGGGGGCCGAGACGGAGGCGACGCCCGGCTCGCGTTCGCCGAGGCTCTGCGCCCAGCCGCGGCGTCGTACGCCGGCGAGGACGGTGGGGGTGAAGCGGGCGTTCTGCAGGCCCTCCAGCAGACGGTCGTGGTCCTCCCAGGCGAGGAGCACCTGGGCGGCGGAGCCGGCCTTCATGGACAGCTGGGTGCCGACGGGGATGGTGTCCCGCAGCCCCACGGGGCGCTCGGCCGACGCGACGCACACGCGCCACTCGCCCTGACGACGGAAGATCTGAGCGGATTCGCCGGTGGCGTCCCTCAGCTGCAGCAGCACGGGGCCCGCGGAGGCGATCAGGCGGTCCTCACCCGCGGCGGAGGCGAGCTCCACCAGGCGGCTGCCGAGCACGAAGCGTCCCTGCATGTCGCGGCTCACCAAGCGGTGGTGCACGAGTGCGAGAGCGAGCCGGTGCACGGTGGGGCGCGCCAGTCCGGTGGCTGCAACCAGCTGTGCCAGGGTGGTGGGTCCGGCCTCGAGAGCGTCGAGAACCTGAGCCGCTTTGTCGATGACGCCGACGCCACTTGAAGTGTCCATACAATGATATTGCCGTCTCAATATCTGAGATGCAAATCATTTCGCTGGCACTCTCCGGTGCGGACTGGAACAGTTGAAATACAGCATCAGCACACCGCGGGGCCACCGGCCCGCGCAATGAAGGGAGAAGGCCATGCCGAAGACACTGGCCGAAAAGGTCTGGGACGCGCACATCGTGCGTAAAGGCGAGGGCGAAGGAGTCAACGCCCAGCCCGATCTCCTCTTCATCGACCTTCACCTCGTGCACGAAGTGACCTCACCGCAGGCGTTCGAGGGCCTGCGTCTGGCCGGCCGCCCGCTGCGCCGCCCGGACCTGACGATCGCCACGGAGGACCACAACACCCCGACGATCGACATCGACAAGCCGATCCCGGACCCCACCAGCCGCACCCAGATCGAAACCCTGCGCGCCAACTGCAAGGAGTTCGGCGTCCGGCTGCACTCCCTGGGCGACAAGGAGCAGGGCATCGTCCACGTGGTCGGACCTCAGCTCGGACTGACCCAGCCGGGCATGACCGTGGTCTGTGGCGACTCCCACACCTCCACGCACGGCGCTTTCGGAGCGCTGGCGATGGGCATCGGAACCTCCGAGGTGGAGCACGTGATGGCCACCCAGACGCTCTCCTTGAAGCCGTTCAAGACGATGGCCATCAACGTGGAAGGCACGCTGAAGCCGGGCGTCTCCTCCAAGGACATCATCCTGGCCGTGATCGCGAAGATCGGCACCGGCGGCGGTCAGGGCTACGTCCTGGAATACCGCGGGTCGGCGATCCGGGCCCTGTCCATGGAAGCCCGCATGACGATCTGCAACATGTCGATCGAGGCCGGCGCCCGCGCCGGCATGGTGGCGCCGGACCAGATCACCTACGACTTCATGAAGGGCCGCCCGCACGCGCCGGAAGGTGCCGACTGGGATGCCGCCGTCGAGTACTGGAACACCCTGCACACCGATGAAGGCGCCGTCTTCGACGAAGAGGTGTTCCTGGATGCTGACACCCTGGAGCCTTTCGTCACCTGGGGCACCAACCCGGGCCAGGGCGTCTCGCTGTCCCAGGCCGTCCCGGATCCCGAGTCCTTCGGCGACGAGAACCAGAAGGCCGCCGCACGGCGTGCTCTGGAGTACATGGACCTGGAAGCAGGCACCCCCATGAAGGACATCCGGGTGGACACGGTCTTCCTGGGGTCCTGCACCAACTCCCGCCTGGAGGACCTGCAGGCCGCCGCGGACGTGATCCGCGGCCGCCGGAAGGACCCCAACATCCGCATGATGGTGGTCCCGGGCTCGGCGCGGGTCCGTCTGGAGGCCGAGGCCATCGGTCTGGACAAGGTGTTCAAGGAGTTCGGCGCGGAATGGCGCTTCGCCGGCTGCTCGATGTGCCTCGGTATGAACCCGGACCAGCTGGCCCCGGGGGAGCGCTGCGCGTCCACGTCCAACCGCAACTTCGAAGGCCGTCAGGGCAAGGGCGGGCGCACCCACCTGGTCTCGCCCGTGGTGGCCGCCGCCACCGCGGTCCGCGGGACGCTGAGCTCCCCTTCGGACCTGGAACCACTGGCACAGGACGACGCCGGCGCTGCCGCCGCCTGAGCCGTCCGAGACACGAACTCCCAGGAGCACACGATGGAAAAATTCACCACCCACACCGGCATCGGCGTCCCGCTGCGCCAGAGCAACGTCGACACCGACCAGATCATCCCCGCGGTCTACCTCAAGCGCATCACCCGCACGGGCTTCGAGGACGCCCTCTTCGCCGGCTGGCGCAAGGATGAGAACTTCATCCTGAATCAGGAGCCCTTCAGCCGGGGTTCCGTCCTGGTGGCGGGCCCCGATTTCGGCACCGGCTCCTCCCGCGAGCACGCCGTGTGGGCGCTCAAGGACTACGGTTTCAAGGCCGTGCTGTCCTCGCGCTTCGCGGACATCTTCCGAGGCAACTCCGGCAAGCAGGGCCTCCTGGCGGCCGTACTGGAGCAGGACGACATCGAACTGATCTGGAAGGTCCTGGAGAACGCCCCGGGCACCGAGATCCGGGTGGATCTCCAGTCCAAGGTGGTGGAATGCGGCAATGTGGTGGCGCCGTTCCAGATCGACGATTACACCCGCTGGCGTCTGCTGGAGGGCCTGGATGACATCGGGCTGACTCTGCAGCACGAGGAGGACATCACGGCGTACGAAGCGACGCGCCCCTCCTTCAAACCGAAGACGCTCCCCGCCAAAAGCTGAATGACGGAGCGCTGAAGGACAGCGCGCTGAACGGCGGGCTCTGAACCTGGCACGCTCGGCCAGGACCGACCGCGTACGACGACGGCGGCCCCCCCCCCCCCSCGGGAGGGGCCGCCGTCGTCGTACGCTGGACGCGGTGTCAGCGGCTGGGTGGGTCAGCCCCTCAGCCAGGCGGTGGTCGCCGCGGGGAGGTCCCGTCCGTCGAGTGGCGCGCTGCTCAGCAGCACCTCACCCTCCGGAAGCGGGACCGGCGCCCCACCGAAGTTGGTGATGCTGATCCAGCCGCCGGGCCGCCGGAAGGCCAGCACTGAGTCGTCGCCGGTGGGCAGCCATTCGAGGTCCTCCGCCCCCTGAAGCCCGGACCGCAGATGCAGGGCCTTGCGGTAGAAGTTCAGGGTGGAGTCCTCCTCGGCTTCCTCCACCTCGACCGAGCACTCCCCGAACCATGCGGGCTGGGGCAGGTGAGAACCACCGGCGCCGAAACCGAAGGAGGGACCGTCGCTCGTCCAGGGCAGCGGCACGCGGCAGCCGTCGCGGCCGATCTCCACTCCGGGATTCCGGAAGAAGGACGGGTCCTGGCGTTCCTCATCCGGGATCCGCCCCACTTCCTGCAGTCCGAGTTCCTCACCCTGGTAGAGGTACGAGGAGCCGGGCAGCGCGAGCATCAGCTGAGTGGCCGCGCGGGCACGGCGCAGACCGAGTGCGGTGTCGACCACGGAGGGGTCACCGCCGGCGAGCAGCCAGGCTTTGCCCGCGTTGGCCATGATGGCGCCCGCCTCGGCGGGCCCGGTGGCCGGCAGGCCGTACCGGGTGGCGTGCCGGACCACATCGTGGTTGGAGAACACCCAGGTGGAGGAGGCGCCGCTCGCTGCGGCCTCCGCCAGGTTCTTCGTGATGATCCCGTGGAATTCCGCGGCGTCGAAATCCGCCTGGAGCAGATCGAAGTTGAACGCCTGTCCCAGACCTTCCGGGCTGGCGTACCGGGCCCGGCGGTCGGGGTGGACCCAGGCCTCGGCCACGGCGGTGCGGGCAGGGGTGTACTCGTTGAACACCGTGCGCCACTCGGCGTAGATCTCGTGGACCGCGTCCCGGTCCCAGAATGGATGGGAGCCGTCGACGAAACCGTCCGTGCCCGTGTTCAGGGCCTGGAGGTCCGCCTTGGACGGCATGGGCTCGGAGAAGTCCTTGGCCATCCCGTGCGCCACGTCCACGCGGAAGCCGTCCACGCCGCGGTCGGACCAGAACCGGAGGGTCTTCAGGAAGTCTTCGCGGACCTCCGGGTTGTCCCAGTTGAAGTCCGGCTGTTCCCTGGCGAAGAGGTGGAAATACCACTGGCCCGGAGTGCCGTCCGGTTCCGTGATGCGTTCCCAGGCCGGACCGCCGAACACCGAATCCCAGTCCGACGGAGGCAGTTCGCCCTGCTCGCCCTTGCCGTCCCGGAAGATGTACCGTTCCCGCGCTGCGGAGCCGGGAGGGGAGGCCAGCGCCTCCCGGAACCATTCGTGCCGGTCGGAGGAGTGGTTCGGCACGATGTCCACGATGAGGCGGATCCCGGCGCCGTGCAGTGCTGAGACCATGGCGTCGAAGTCCGCGAGCGTCCCGAGCCGGGGGTCGACGTCGCGGTAGTCGTCCACGTCGTAGCCGCCGTCCGCGAGGGCGGAGGGGTAGAACGGGCTCAGCCAGACGGCGTCGATCCCCAGGGCCTTGAGGTAGCCGACCTTGGAGGTGATGCCGGGCAGATCGCCGATGCCGTCGGCGTCGGCGTCGGCGAAGCTGCGGGGGTAGATCTGGTAGACGGACGCCTGGCGCCACCATTCGGGGTCGCTCAGGCGGTCGTCGTCGCGGTGCTGTGCCTCGGAGGCGGTGGTGCTCACAATGCTCCTTTGATGGGGATCTGATGCCCTGCGTCCCGGCGGTGGCCGGGACGCAGGGTGGTGGTGGGCCGCCCGTGGCTCAGGCGGAGGCTACCGGTTCGGGGACCCGCAGCCAGGCGGTGGCGGAGCCCGGCAGAAGGCCGCCGTCCAGGGGCGCGCTCGTCAGCAGCGGCTCGCCCTCGGGCAGGGGGACCGGGGTCCCGCCGAAGTTGGTGACGGTGAGCCAGCCGCCGGGGCGGAGGAAGCCGAGCACCTCCGGACCGGACGTCTCAACCCAGTCCAGGGTCTCCGCGCCCTGCAGTGTGCGGCGCAGGCGCAGGGCTTCTCGGTACAGGTGGAGGGTGGACCCCGGGTCCGATTCCTCCACCTCCACGGAGAACCCGCCGAACCACTCCGGCTGCGGCAGGTGCGCGCCGCCGGGCCCGAACCCGAACGAGGTGCCCGACGCCGTCCAGGGCAGCGGCACCCGGCAGCCGTCCCGGCCCAGGCCGTCATAGGACCAGTCGGGCTGGTTCACCGAACGGTGGTAGGCCGGATCCTGGCGCGCGTCCGCGGGAAGGTCACCGACCTCCTGGAGGCCGAGTTCCTCGCCCTGGTAGAGGTAGGTGCTGCCGGGCAGTGCCAGGAGGAAGAGTGTCGCGGCGCGGGCCCGGGCGAGCCCGAGCGCCGGATCGACGCCGTCGGCCGGTGCTCCCGCGATCATCCACTCGATGCCCTGCTTCACGCCCATGCGGTCGCCCAGCGGCGGCAGCCCGTACCGGGTGGCGTGACGCGTGACGTCGTGGTTGGACAGCACCCAGGTCGAGGAGGATCCGGTGGTCGCCGACTGGGCGAGGTTCTCCGTGACGATCCGCCGGAATGCCTCCGGGTCGAAGTCGGCCGTCAGGAGATCGAAGTTGAAGGCCTGGCCCAGCCCGGTGGGCGCGGCGTACTTGGCACGGCGCACGGGGGAATCCACCCAGGCCTCCGCGACGGCGGTGCGGGGCGGGTCGTACTCGTTGAACACGGCGCGCCAATCGGCGTAGATCTCGTGCACCTCGTCGCGGTCCATGAGCGGGTGGGTGCCCGAATCGCGGTCCAGGCCCTCCAGTTCGGCCCGGCTCGGCAAGGTCTCCGGAAGGTCCTTCACCAGCAGGTTCGCGACGTCCACGCGGAAGCCGTCCACGCCGCGGTCGGACCAGAACCGGAGGGTCTTCAGGAAATCCTCGAGGACCTCCGGGTTGTCCCAGTTGAAGTCCGGCTGCTCCTTCGCGAAGGTGTGCAAGTACCACTGGCCGGGAGTGCCGTCCGGTTCGGTGATGCGCTCCCAGGCGGGTCCACCGAACACCGAGTCCCAGTCGGACGGCGGGATCTCCCCGTCCGCTCCCAGACCGTCACGGAAGATGTACCGTTCCCGGGCTGCGGAGCCAGGCGCGGAGGCCAGCGCCTCCTGGAACCAGGAGTGCTCGTCCGAGGAGTGATTCGGCACGATGTCGACGATCACGCGGAGGCCGGCCGCGTGCAGCGCCGCCACCATCTCGTCGAACTCGGCGAGCGTGCCGATGCGCGGGTCGACGTCGCGGTAGTCCGCCACGTCATAGCCGCCGTCCGCAAGGGCCGAGGGGTAGAACGGGCTCAGCCACACGGCGTCGACCCCCAAGGCGGCCAGGTACGGAACGCGGGAGATGATCCCGCGCAGGTCGCCGATGCCGTCGCCGTTGGCGTCGGCGAAGGACCTGGGGTAGATCTGATAGACGGCCGCCTGCCGCCACCAGGTGGCGTCCGGGACGAGGACGGTTTCTGCTGCCATGAGGATTCCTCGGGGAAGTCGGGTGGGAAGGGAAGGGAAGGGGCGTCAGCCCTTGACGGCGCCCTGGGTGACGCCCGCCATGACCCAGCGCTGCGTGAACAGGTAGGCGACGATCGCAGGAGCCATGGCCATGAGGTAGGACGCGAAGGACACGTTGTAGTTGTTGCTGAATTGAGTCTGGAACAGGTTCTGCCGAACCGGAAGGGTCTGCAGTGCCGGATCCGAGATGATCAGGGACGGCATCATGAAGTCGTTCCACGCGTAGAGGAAGGCGAAGATGCCGACCGTGGCGCTCATGGGAGCGAGCAGCGGGAAGATGATCCGCCAGAAGGTGGCCCAGGTGCTGGCGCCGTCGATCCGGGCGCTCTCCTCGAGTTCGAGCGGGATCGAGCGGAGGAACGCGGTGAACAGCAGCACGCTGAAGCTCAGCTGGAACATGCTGGCGAGCAGGATCACGCCGAGCGGGTTGTCCAGGTGCAGCAGGCCCGTGAGCTGGATCTGCGGCAGCGCCACCACGGGGAACGGGATGAACATCGCGGCCAGCAGGTAGTAGAACGAATAGCGGAAGACCTTGCGGTCCCAATTGCGCACGATCGCGTAGGACGTGAAGGCCGACAGCACGATGGTGAGCACCACGGTTCCGGCCGTCACGAGGAGGCTGACCCCCGCTCCCACGGGGAAGCTGGTCAGGTTCCAGGCCTGCACGAAGCCGTCCACCGAGAACGGCGCCGGCAGCGAGAAAGCGTTGCCGTCCACCGCCTGGGTTCCGGTCTTGAAGGCCATGGACAGCGTGACGTACAGGGGCAGCAGCACGGTGACCGCACAGAGCACAAGCAGGACCGTGGCGGGCCAGTTGACCCGTTCCATCCGGACGCGGGGCACGCGGCTGCGGCGAGGAGCGACGTCGGCGGTGGGGGTTTCGGTGGTGGGAATCGTCTGCGTCGACATCAGAGTGCGTTCCTTCCGCGGGTCAGCGACAGCTGGAGCAGGGAGATGAGGACCGCGACGACGAAGAAGATCGTCGCGTTGGCCATCTGATAGCCGTAATCGCCGCCGTTGAAGCCGGCGATGATGCTCATGGCGATGCTGCGGGTCGAGGTGCCCGGGCCGCCGTCCGTGAGGCCTTTGATGATGTCGTAGGCGTTCAGGAAGCCCTTGAACCCGAGGATCACATTGATGACGACGTACCCGGCGACCAGGGGCATGGTCACGCGGATCAGCTGCTGGGTCTTGCTCGCGCCGTCCAGATCGGCCGCTTCGTAGATGTCGCCGGGGACCGAGAGGAGGCCCGCGATGTAGATGAGCAGCGTGCCGGGGATCGCCTGCCAGGCGGTGACCGCCACGATCGCCACCCAGGCCAGGTCCGGGTTGGCGAGCAGGCTCGTCTGGAGCCAGGTGACGCCGGTGGCCGAGCCGACGGCGGGCAGGGAGTTGGAGAAGAGGAAGTTGAAGACGTAGGCGATGATGATGCCGGAGATCACCATGGGGATCACGAACACCGTGCGGAGCCCGGTCTTGAAGCGGATCCGTGCGGTCAGTCCGATGGCGAGCAGGAAGGCGATCACATTGACCACGAGCACGGTCACGATCGAGAAGCCGAAGGTGAACAGGTAGCTCTGCAGGATGGCCGGGTCGCCGAACAGCGCGATGTAGTTGGTCAGCCCGTTGAAGCTCCAGTCACCCACGCCGATCGAGTCGGTGAAGCTGAAGGTGATGCCGATGATGCCGGGCACCGTGATGGCCAGGGTGAACAGGACGAGGCTCGGCAGCAGGAAGAGCCAGTACACGGGTTCGACGCGACGGCGGCCGCGCCGCACCGGGCGGCCCGTGGCAGTGGTGGTTGCGCTCACTTGGTCTTCTCCTTCGTGGCCGGGGCGCGGAACGCGAGCCGTGCCCAGTCCGCGTCGAGGGTGCGCAGCGTCGCGCCCGGCTCGGCTCCGAGGGCGATCGCCTGCGCGTAGTTGAAGACCGGGATGGTCTTCGGGATGAGCACCGAAGGGCCCTGGTAGACCTTGCCCTGGTCGACGTAGGGGATCATCCCGGCGACCCGCGGGTCCTTGGGTGCCGCGGCGCCCTTGAGCGGGGTGAATCCCAGCTGGGAGTCGTTGTAGGCCTGGATGTGCTGTGGCGTGTAGAGGTAGTCCAGGAAGGCCCGGGCGGACGCCTTGTGCTTCGATCCTTCCGGGATCATGGCGGCGAGGTCCAGATTGACCCGGACGGCCAGGTCCTTCTCGTCGTTGGTCATCGGCAGCGGGAAGGTGCCGAGCTGCAGATCGGGCGCCGTCTTGGCGATCTCGCTGAACGCCCACGGGCCTTGCAGGTACATGGCCGCCTTGCCCTGGGCGAAGGCGAGATTCCCGTCGCCGTACGTCTGGCTGGAGGCGTTCTTGTTGGTGTACTTCAGGAGCTTCTGCATCTTGGCCAGCGGTTCGGCGAAGTCCTTCGAGAAGGACGGGCCGGAACCCCGGCCGACCGTGTCGCCCTCGGCGGCGAGGCGCTGGTAGAAGTCGACGACGTCGAGCGAGCCGCCCACGGCGTAGTCGAACCACCCCTGGCCCACCGTCCAGTTGTCCATGATGGTCGCCTGGAACGGTGTGACGCCCGCGGCCTTGAGGGCCTCGCAGGCGGCGAGGAGCTGATCCCAGGTCTTCGGGACGGCGATGCCGTGGTCCGCGAAGATCTTCTTGTCGTAGATGACGGACGAGGCCATGACCGAATAGGGCAGGGCACTCTGCCGGCCTTCGCAGTGACCGTACTGGTCCAGCAACGGCTGGTAGTCCTCGCGGATCCGGCCTGCGGCGGCCGTGCCGCTCAGGTCACTGAGCGCGCAGCGGTCGATGAATCGCGAGACCTCGGTGTTGTAGTTCGCGAGCATGAGATCCGGTGGATTGCCGCGGACGAAACTCGCCGAGACCACGTCCACGCCGGAGGTGTCCAGCACCACCCGGGTCTTGTCCTGGGAGGCGTTGTACTCGTTGACGAGCTTGGTCATGAAGGGGATGGCTTCGCGCTTGCTGAAGGTGAAGCGGATGGTCTCCGCGCCGCCGTCGCCCGCGCACCCTGAGAGCAGGCCCGCCAGCAGGAAGAGGCTCAGCGCCAACCCTGCGGCGCGCTTGGCCCGTGTCGGTTTCACAGACACCGTTGTCCTTTCGTCGTGCGGCCTCCGGGCCGCAGGCGCCAGGCGCGGAGTGCTTCCGTGAACGCTGCCGGGCGAGTTTAGATAGGAGGTAAATTTATAACCTATCGACAGTATAGAGGTGATCCGGCTCACGCCGTCAAGGATCGGGCGGACATGTTTCGCCGCCCCGGTTCATGAGCTAGATTTCAGAGCGGGCCCGCGAGGAGCCCACCGTCAGACGGAGTGAGGAGGGCCGAGGATGAGCGAGACCGCGCCCTCAACGCAGCTGGTGCGCCGGATCAACGCGAGCGCCATGCTCAAGGCCATGCGCGGGGCCGGGGTCCTCACCGGCACGGATCTCATGGCCGGGACCGGGCTGTCCCGGGCCACCGTCATTTCGATCTGCGACGAACTCGTGAGGCTCGGCTGGCTGCGGGAACTGGAGAACCAGCGGGACGCGGGGGACTACGTCAAGGGCCGGCCGGCCCGCCGCTTCGTCTTCGACGACCGTGCCGCCAGCGTTCTCGGCATCGACATCGGCGCCAACAAGATCACCGCCATCGTGGCCGACATGGCCGGCGCGCCCCTGTCCCAGGTGACCATGCCGTTCCGTGCCGACAACGTGCCCGCGGACGAACGCGCCGACGTCCTCGACCGCCTCGCGGCCCGGGCTCTGGCCGACGCGGACGTCTCCGCCGATTCGGTGCTCGCCGTCTCCGTGGGGGTGGCCGCGCCGGTCAGCCGGGACGGCGAAGTCCTCACGGTTCAGGAGTTCTGGCGCTCCTTCGACGTCCGGGGGATCGTCTCCGAGCGGCACGGCTGGCACGTGCTCCTGGAGAACGACGCCAATCTCGCCGCGCTCGCCGAACGCTGGCTCGGCGTCGCTCAGGGCGTGGACCACCTGGTGGTCATGCTCGCCGGTGACCGGCTCGGCTCCGGCGTGCTCGAGTCCGGACGGCTCCTGCACGGGCAGCTCGGCGGTTTCGGCGAACTCGGCTACCTCGATCAGCTCGACGGCGTGGGAGACACCCACGGCATCGCCCACTACGCGGCGCTCTGGGGGAGGGAGGCGGTCCGCGACGGCGCGAAGACCGCCCTGCGTGGACTCTGCGGGGGCGACCCTGGCAGGCTCAGCGCAGAGATGGTCTTCTCGGCCGCCGGCGACGGCGACGCGGTCGCCGTCGGGATCCTGGACCGGGTGGCCCACCGCATGGCGCGCGTCATCGGCTCGCTGAGCACCATGACCAACCCCGAGCTGGTGGTCATCGCGGGTGCGGTGGCCGAGTCGGCAGGCGCGCTCCTCCCGGCGATTTCCCGGGACCTGCCGCAGTTCACGCACACGCCGCCACGCGTCCTCGCCTCGACTCTGGGGGAGGGCATCGTCTCCCTGGGAGCCGTGCGGCACGCCCTCGATTACGTGGAGGAGAACGCCCTGGACGTGTACCCCGCCTCACTCGGCAAGGGCTCGTCCGGGCGCTCCTGACCCACGCCGGGGCGGCCACGCCGGGTCCCGCCTGCGCGGCATCGGGGCTCTATGCTTGATGAGGAACTGGGACCCAGCTCCGAACGTAGAAGTGCGAGGACAGATGTCGATGAGTAGTGTGCTGACCATCCGGGGCGGGGTTCCGCTCAGTGGCAAGGTTTCCGTGCGGGGCGCCAAGAACCTGGTGCCCAAGGCGATGGTGGCGGCACTGCTCGGGAGCGAGCCGTCCGTGCTGCGCAACGTCCCGGAGATCAAGGACGTCGAGGTCGTCACGAGCCTCCTCCAGCTGCACGGCGTCTCGGTGGAGAAGGACCCGGTGACCGGGGACCTCACCCTGGACCCGGCCAACGCCAGGAACGCCTCGCACACCGAGATCGACGCGCACGCCGGGGACTCCCGCATCCCGATCCTGCTCTGCGGCCCCCTCATCCACGCCATCGGCGCGGCCTTCATCCCGGACCTCGGCGGCTGCCGCATCGGCGACCGGCCCATCGACTTCCATCTCGCAGTGCTCCGTAAGTTCGGCGCCGTGGTGGAGAAGACCGGCAACGGCATCCACCTCTCGGCTCCCGAAGGCCTCAAGGGCGCCAAGATCACCCTCGACTACCCGAGCGTTGGCGCCACCGAGCAGGTGCTGCTGTCCGCCACCCGGGCCGAGGGCATCACGGAGCTGCGCGGCGCGGCCATGGAACCCGAGGTGGTGGACCTCATCGCGGTGCTCCAGAAGATGGGCGCCCTCATCAGCATCCAGACGGACCGGACCATCCGGATCGAGGGCGTCGCCGAGCTGGGCGGTTATGACCACCGCGCGCTGCCGGACCGCAACGAGACCGCGTCCTGGGCCTCCGCCGCACTGGTGACCCAGGGCGACATCTTCGTCGAAGGCGCCGCCCAGCACGACATGATGACGTTCCTGAACACCTATCGCAAGGTGGGCGGCGGCATGGACATCCTGGACGACGGCATCCGGTTCTACCACCCGGGCGGCAAGCTGAACCCGCTCGTCCTGGAGACCGACGTGCACCCCGGCTTCATGACCGACTGGCAGCAGCCCCTCGTGGTGGCGCTGACCCAGGCGGACGGCGTGTCGATCGTCCACGAGACGGTCTATGAGAACCGCTTCGGCTTCACCCAGGCCCTCACCCGCATGGGTGCGAGCATCCAGCTGCACCGCGAATGCCTCGGCAGCGTGCCGTGCCGCTTCGGACAGCGGAACTTCCTGCACTCCGCCGTCATCTCCGGCTCCACGCCGCTGGTGGGACGCGACATCGACGTCCCGGATCTGCGCGGCGGGTTCAGCCACCTGATCGCCGCCTTCGCGGCCACGGGCGTCTCCCGGGTCACCGGCACCGAGGTGATCCAGCGCGGGTACGAGCGTTTCACCGAGAAGATCGCCGGGCTCGGCGCCGATTTCGAACTCACCGGAGCGTAGAACCCCATGGGGAAGACCGAGATGAACCACAGCGGCATGAAGGAGAGCCCGGGCGCCCGGGCGACCTTCGCCTTCCTGGCCGGGGTGCTCCGGCCGCTCATGAACCTGGTGCTGTCCAAGCGGTGGGAGGGGCTGGAGAACCTGCCGTCGGGCGGCTTCATCGCCGCACCCAACCACGTCACGGAGATCGACCCGGTCGTCGTGGGACACATGCTGTACAACGCCAAGCGCCCGCCGCACTTCCTGGCCAAGGCGAGCCTGTTCAAGATCCCCGTGTTCGGACGCCTGTTGCACAGCTCCCGGCAGATCCCCGTGGAGCGCACGACCGCCGGGGCGAACAACTCGCTCAAGGTGGCCCAGGAGGTCGTGGACGCCGGGGGATCCATCATCATCTACCCGGAGGGCACCCTGACCCGCGACCCGGATCTGTGGCCCATGAAGGGTCACACCGGAGCGGCCAGGCTGGCCCTCCAGACCGGCGCCCCGGTGGTCCCGATCGGGCACTGGGGAGCGCAGGAGCTCTTCCCGCGCTACGCCAAGCGGCTCTACGTCTTTCCGCGGAAGCGGGTGCGGGTCCTGGTGGGGCCGCCGGTGGATCTGGAGGATCTGCGCGGCAAGCCCCTGACCAAGACCGTGCTCACCGAGGCCACCACCCGGATCATGAATGCCGTGACGGCACTCGTCGCCGAACTCCGCCAGGAGCCGGCGCCCGCCTCCCGCTGGGATCCTGCGGCGCACGGCCAGAGCGCCACGGGCCGCCTGGATGACAAGGGCGCCACCGCCGCGCCGAAGAACGACGACGGCGGTGCCGCGTGAGCGTTCAGGACACGGCGAACGCGCCGGGAGAGGCCGCCGTGGAGAAGATCGCCGTCATGGGCGCCGGTTCCTGGGGGACCACGTTCGCGAAGGTCCTGGGCGACGCCGCGCTCGCGGCGGGCGAATCCCGGGACATCGTGCTCTGGGCCCGGCGTGCCGAGGCCGCGGAGGAGATCAACCGCGAGCACCGCAACAGCCGCTACCTGCAGCAGACCCCGCTCCCGGACGCCGTGCGCGCCACGGACAGTGCCGCCGAGGCGCTGCGGGAGGCCGCCGTCGTCGTGCTGGCCGTTCCGGCGCAGTCCTTGCGCGAGCAATTGCGCGCCTGGAAGGACGCCGTGGCCCCTGGGGCGCTGGTGGTCTCGCTCATGAAGGGACTGGAGCGCGGGACGGACGAGCGCATGAGCGAGGTGATCGCCCAGGAATGGGGGACTCCCGCGTCCCAGATCCTGGTGCTGTCCGGCCCGAATCTGGCCATGGAGATCGCCCGTGAGGAACCCACGGCGTCCGTGGTCGCCTGTGCGGACGAGGCCGTGGCACAGCGCGTCGCGGAACTCTGCACCGCCCCGTACTTCCGGCCCTACATGAGCTCCGACGTGGTGGGCGTGGAGATCGGCGGGATCGTCAAGAACGTCATCGCGCTCGCGGTCGGTATCTGCGAGGGCCGGGACATGGGTGACAACACCAAGGCCTCGGTCATCACGCGCGGCCTGGCCGAGACCACCCGCCTGGCCCTGGCGCTCGGCGGGGAGGCCCACACGCTGGCCGGCCTGGCCGGGCTGGGTGACCTCGTGGCCACCTGCGCCTCGCCACTGTCCCGCAATCACACGGCCGGCAAACTCCTGGGCCAGGGACTCACCCTGGAGGAGACCGCGGAACGCATGACCCAGACGGCCGAGGGCGTGAAGTCCGCGGACGCCGTGCTGGAGCTGGCGGCACGCCAAGGTGTCGAGATGCCCATCACCGCCGCGGTGGTGGCGGTGCTCGCCGGTAAGCTGGCTGTCGAGGATCTCGGCCCGCTGCTGCTGAACCGCTCCCTGAAGTCCGAGGACGGCTACTGAGCCGTCAAGCCCCACCAATCGCCAGCCCCACCAACCGCCAGCCCCACCAACGACCAGCTCCACCAACAACCTGAACGGAACCACTGTGACTGACGCCCGGAAGCCCCGCATCGCCGTCCTCTTCGGAGGACGCTCCAGTGAGCACGCCGTCAGCTGTGTCACCGCAGCGGGCGTGCTGGGCGCCATCGACCGGGAGAAATACGACGTCATCCCGATCGGTATCGCCAAGACGGGCCAGTGGGTGCTGCCCGAAGGCGATCTGAGCCAGTGGACGCTCACGGCCGGGTCGCTTCCCGAGGTCACTCCCGGGGACGCCACGGTGGCCCTGGCCGAGATCGGAGGGGAGCACCAGCTGATCGTGGCCGCGCCCGATCAGGTGCCCACGGAGCTGGGCCAGGTGGACGTGGTGTTCCCGCTCCTGCACGGCCCCTTCGGCGAGGACGGCACGGTCCAGGGCCTGCTGGAGCTCAGCGACACCCGCTACGTGGGCGCGGGAGTGCTGGCCTCGGCCATCGGCATGGACAAGCACTTCATGAAGGTGGTCTTCGAGGCCGCCGGGCTGAAGGTCGGTCCGTACGTGGCGGTCACCGACCGTGAGTGGCTCCGCGACCCCGCCGGCGTGCGCCGCCGGGTGGAGACCCTCGGGTTCCCGGTGTTCGTCAAGCCTGCCAGGGCCGGTTCCAGCATGGGCATCTCCAAGGTGGACCGTGCGGAGGACCTGGACGCGGCGATCGAGGAGGCCCGGAGGCACGATCCCAAGCTGGTGATCGAGGCCGGGATCGTCGGCCGCGAGATCGAGTGCGCCGTGCTGGAAGGCCGGGGCACCGATGAGCCGCGCGCTTCGCTGCCCGCCGAGATCGAGGTGGCCGTGGGGGAGCACTCGTTCTACGACTTCCAGGCCAAGTACGTGGACAACGCCGCGTCCCTCAGCTGCCCGGCCGACCTTCCGGAAGAGGCCATCGCCGAGGTCCGGAAGCTGGCCGGCCTGGCATTCGACGCCATCGGCGCCGAGGGCCTGAGCCGCGTGGACTTCTTCTACACCCCCGACGGCGAGTTCGTGATCAACGAGATCAACACGCTGCCGGGCTTCACGCCCAAGAGCATGTACCCGCAGATGTGGGCCGCCACGGGTCTCAGCTACACCGAGCTGATCGATGAGCTCATCCACCTGGCGCTGCACCGCAAGACCGGGCTGCGCTGACCACGAGGCACTGATCACGCACTGACCGGGCACACGAAAGGCCCCCACCGTTTCCGGTGGGGGCCTCGTCGTTCAAGGGTGACGGTCTACTTGCCGCTTCCCGGGAGGTTCTGCAGATCCTCCTGGCCCACGCACTTCTTTCCCGCGTCGATCTTGCTCACCGGGGCGGAGAGGTCCGCGAGCACGGTGGCCGAGGAGATCTTCCCGGGATCCAGGAGCACCTCCACCGCCGGAGTCCGCCCGAAGGTGGTCAGGGTGTAGATCGGGTTTCCCTTCTCACCCTCCTTGATGACCCAGTCCACACCGTTGACGGTGGCGCAGCGGTCCTTCGTCGGACCGGGAGGGGTGACGCCGCAGCGCAGGATCACCAGGGAAGGATCGCCCCAGGCAGCCGTCGCCTGGGCGTTGGTCTTCCTCAGCGTGGCGTCGCCGATCTTGTCCGGCAGCGCCACCATCATGGGCGCGCAGTCCGGGTTGGCGGCATCCTTGGCCGGAGTGACGTCGACGGCGGGCGAGCAGGCGCTGAGGGCCAGCACGGACCCCAGCGAGAGGGCCAGGAGGGAGGCCGGTTTCCGGAGCTTCCGCAGTTCTGGCCGCGGTACAGGACGGGTGACACGCATGGCACCAGCCTACCGAGCTTCGCTGGGAGCTCCTGTCAGGGCGGCATGCCAGGAGGCCGGGCCCGGGTGCCATGCCCAGCCCTCCGGCGGGCGGCTCGGGATCAGGGGGCGGACCGGTTGACGCCCCGGCCCGGAAGTTGGATAGCGTTGCCGTGTGCCAGAGAACCAGCCGACCGTCGCCACCGTGGGCGAAGGGGGCCTCCTCGCGAGGATCTTCCCTCTCCTGCCCCAGGGCTCCGCCATGCTCCTCGGACCCGGGGACGACGCCGCCGTGGTCGCGGCGCCGGGAGGCAGCGTGGTGGTCTCCATCGACACTCAGACGCAGGACCAGGACTTCCGGCTGCGCTGGAACAACGGCTACGCGAGCACCGGCTACGACGTGGGCTGGAAGTCGGCGGCGCAGAATCTGAGCGACATCAACGCCATGGGCGCGGAACCTCATTCGCTGCTCATCAGTCTCACCCTGCCCCCGGCGACCCCGGTCGCCTGGGTGGAGGACTTCGCCAGGGGAGTGCACGACGCCGTGCGCTCGCTGGGAGCGGACGTCGCCGTCGTCGGCGGTGATCTCGGCCGTGGCCGGGAGATCTCGGTGACCGCCACGGCCATGGGCCGGGAGGCGGCCGGGAAGGTCGGTCTCCGCTCGGGGGCTTCGGCCGGGGACGTCATCGCGGTGGCCGGAAGACCGGGCCGTGCAGCCGCCGGCTGGGCCCTGCTCGAGAGCCCCGTTCCGGTGGGGAGTCTCACACCCGTCCAGCGCGAGCTCATGGATGCCCAGTGCCGCCCCTGCCCTCCGCTGGGCAGCGGAGCGGAGGCTCTGGCGGCCGGGGCCACGGCCATGATGGACATCTCCGACGGGCTGCTGAAGGACTCCGCGCGGCTCGCCAGGGCCAGTGAGGTCAGCCTGGAACTCGACCCCGCTCTGCTGGCGGTGTTCGCGCCGGAACTGCTCCCTGCGGCGGAGCTGCTGGCTGGTGTTCCGGGCTCCGGCGAGTCCCCCGAAGAGCTCATCCGCGGCTGGATTCAGGGTGGGGGTGAGGACTTCTGCCTGCTCAGCACTTTCCCAGGAAACGGTCCCGTACCGGACAGCTTCACTGTTGTAGGCTCGGTGGTGCCCACAGCGCCTGGACAGGATCACGGTTCCCGGATCCGGAACGGCGAGGGGGATTCGGCAGGGCACGCGACGCGAGGATGGGATCACTTTGGGGCACCATAAGATTGCCGCCAACTCTCAGGCGATGAGGCGCTGGCTCTGCACCGCCGAGCAGGTGGTGGGCAATCACAGCGACCGCCTGAACGCCATCAACATCTTCCCCGTCGCCGACGGTGACACCGGAACCAACCTCTACCTGACGCTCCGTGCCGCGGCACGCGCCATCGGGCCGGAGGAATACCCTCTGGGCAACGACGTGGGGGTCGTGCTCGCGGATGCCGCCGGAGCCGCCATGGAGAACGCACGCGGCAATTCCGGAACGCTCCTGTCGGTCTTCCTGGCCGCACTGGCGGAATCGGTGCAGGGCCATCCACGTCTGAGCGCCCCCTTGCTGGCCTCCGGCCTGCGCAGGGCGCGGATGCGCTGCTGGTCCGCGCTGAGCGAGCCGGTGGAGGGCACCATGCTGTCCGTGCTCGCCGCGGCCGCCGACGCTGCCGAGGAGATGGATTCCTCCCTCAACGGGGACGACAGCAACCTGGCGCTGGCCCAGTCCCTGAACCACGTGGTGGAGACGGTCCGGCTGGCCGTGGTGCGCACCGAGGAGCAGCTCGGAGCGCTCCGCCAGGCGCAGGTGGTGGACGCCGGCGCGGTCGGCTTCCTCCTGGTGCTGGACTGCCTGCGCGGCACCATCCTGGGCACCGAGACGAGCGAGACGGCCTGGGACGAACTGCACGGTTACCAGACCGAGTTCCCCCACATCCACGGTGACATGCCGGCGGATGACGGGTACGAGGTCATGTGCACCATCGAGCTGTCCCCGCTGGACGCCGCCACCCTGCGGCAGCGGCTCGATGAGATCGGCGAGTCCGTGATCATCTCGCCCGTGAAGGCCGTCTCCGGGCACCGCGACGGCGTCGACGTCCAGGAAGGCGAGCTCAGCTACCGGTGGCGTGTCCACGTGCACGCCGCCGACCCGGCTCCCATCCTCGAATTGATCAACGCCCTGGGTGAGCCCGCCAACGTCACCCTGTCTGAGCTCGCCGCCCCTCGTGAGTCCTGAATGGGACGACGGAATGACAGCGCGGCGGTCGTGAGCGCGCCCGGCCAGGGACGCTGACCCGTGGAACAGCACACCGCCCTTGAACTCCTCCTCGGCAAGCGCGTGGCAGGCAGCCTCGAGAAGAACCTGGGTCTGCACACCGTGGCCGACCTTCTCGACGACTTCCCGCGCCGGTACCTGGACCGCGGCGAACTGAGCAGCATCGAGACCCTGCCCTTCGACGAGGATGTCACCATCCTGGCCCGCGTCATCTCCAGCAGCACCCGCACCATGCGCGCACGCCGCGGGTCCATCACGGACGTGGTCATCAGCGACGCCGAGGACGAAGCCGGCCCCGCCCTCTCCGCTGTGAAACTGAGCTTCTTCAACGGGTTCAAGGCCCGCCAGCAGCTTCAGCCCGGGGTGCTGGCGCTGTTCTCCGGCCGGGTGGGCTCCTACGCGGGCAAGCTCACGCTGACCAATCCGGACTTCATCCTTCTCGACGAGGCGGTGACCAGCACCGCCGACGCCGAAGCCCTGGCCCGCATGCCCATCCCCGTCTACGCGGCCACCGCCAAGGTCAGCTCCTGGACCGTGCAGCGAGCCGTCGGAGTGGTCCTGGACCAGGTGGACACGGGAAGCTGGGGGGACCCGATCCCGGCGGAGATCCGTCGCAGGAAGAACCTCCCGGGCCTGTCCGAGGCGTACCGCATGATCCACCAGCCCGCCACGGCGGAGGACTACTGGCGCGCGCGGCACCGTTTCCGGTACCAGGAGGCGCTGGTCCTCCAGACTGCCCTGGCCCGCCGTCGCGCCGAGGCGGCGCAGGAAGTGGCGACCTCCCGTCCCGGAACGCTCGACGGCGCCCTGCAGGCCTTCGACGCCCAGCTCCCGTTCACGCTCACGGCCGGTCAGCGGCGCGTGGGCGAGGAGCTGTCGCGGGATCTGGCGACCTCCCATCCCATGAACCGCCTGCTGCAAGGCGATGTCGGGTCCGGAAAGACACTCGTGGCGCTGCGCGCCATGCTCCAGGTGGTGGATTCGGGAGGGCAGGCCGCGCTCCTGGCTCCCACCGAGGTGCTGGCGGCTCAGCATGCCGACTCGATCCGCCGCACCCTCGGGTCGCTGGCGCGCGACGGTCTGCTCGGCCCGGGGGACGGGCCCTCCGTGAGCGTGGCACTCCTCACCGGTTCCCTCTCCACCGCCGCTCGCAGGCAGGCCCTCCTGGACGCCGCCTCGGGCGCTGCGGACATCGTGGTGGGCACGCACGCCCTGCTGGGGGACAACGTGACGTTCTTCGACCTCGGCCTGGTGGTGGTGGACGAACAGCACCGCTTCGGTGTGGAGCAGCGGGACGCCCTGCGGGCCAAGGCGGACGCCCCGCCGCACCTGCTGGTCATGACGGCCACGCCCATTCCGCGCACGGTGGCGATGACGGTGTTCGGGGACCTGGAGACCTCCGTGCTGGATGAACTGCCTGCGGGCAGGGCTCCGATCGTCACGCATGTGGTGGGTCTCCAGGAACACCCGTCCTGGGAGGCCCGGCTCTGGCAGCGGGCCCGCGAGGAGGTCGACGCCGGCCGTCAGGTGTACGTGGTGTGTCCCAAGATCGGGGACGGCGAGGTCTCCAACGACGACGGCGGCGAAGGACTCGCCGAGCAGCCCGGCGGTGAGCAGGGCGCACAGCAGCTGGCCGGCGTCGTCGGCATGCTGGAGACCCTGCGGGCCGCCCCGGCGCTTCAGGGCGTGCGAGTGGAGGCCCTGCACGGCCGGATGGCGCCCGAGGAGAAGTCCGCCACCATGGCCGCGTTCGCGGCGGGGGAGGTGGGCGTCCTGGTCTCCACCACGGTGATCGAGGTCGGTGTGGATGTCCCCAACGCCACCCTCATGGTGATCCTCGACGCCGACCGCTTCGGCATCTCGCAGCTGCACCAGCTGCGCGGCCGCGTGGGCCGTGGCGGACTGCCGGGCACGTGCCTCCTGGTGACCAGGCTGGAGCCGGACCACCCCAGTCGTGAGCGCCTGACGGCCGTCGCCGCCACCACGGACGGATTCGCCCTGTCCCAGGAGGATCTCAAGTTGCGGCGAGAAGGCGATATCCTGGGCGCCCGCCAGTCGGGTGGCCGGTCGACGCTCAAGCTGCTGCGCGTCATCCAGGACGAGAAGATCATCGCCGAGGCCAGGGATGACGCCCAGGACCTCGTGGCGGAGGATCCCACCTTGCAGCACCACCAGGCGCTGCGGCTGGCGCTGGAGAATTATCTGAACCCGGAGAAGGAAGCCTTCCTTGAACGGGGCTGAGCACGCACACCGGTGCGCGGCGGGACGTCACGTCCCTGGCGCGCCGGAAGGAAGGAACGCATGAGCCGGATCATCGCAGGCGCCGCCGGAGGCCTGAGCCTGGTCTCGGTGCCGGGCACGGCCACGCGCCCCACCACGGACCGGGTCAAGGAGGCGCTGTTCTCGCGTCTGGAGGCCTACGGGATCCTGCAAGGGGCCGAGGTGCTCGACCTCTTCGCCGGCTCGGGGGCGCTCGGACTGGAAGCCGGGAGCCGCGGCGCCGCCTCCGTGACCCTGGTGGACCTCGACGAGAAGGCCGCCCGGGTCTGCCAGAAGAACGCCGAGCTGGTGAGCGCCTCCGCGAAGGGGCTCCGCACCTCGGTGCAGCGCTCCAAGGTGAGCGCGTTCCTGGAGCGCACCGCGGTGGGGACCTGGGACCTGGTGTTCCTGGATCCGCCCTATCCGCTCAGCGAGGAGGACCTGGTGAGGGTCCTGGAACTGCTGGTGCCGCGATTGTCCGACGGCGCCGTCGTGGTGGTGGAGCGGAGCTCGCGGTCACCGGAGCCGGGCTGGCCCGAGGGCGTGGAGCGGTTCGCGGAGAAGAAGTACGGCGAGACGACCCTGTGGTTCGCGGAGCCGGTCTGAGCGCTCGTTCCTGAGTCCGGCCGGGGTCCGTAGGGGCGTCCGCCGGGTGTTTTCCCTCGCGGCTCAGACACGCCTCTGCGCTCGTTCCTCGCTCCGAGGCGCGATGCGCCGCTTCCGGGAAAACGCCCGGCGGACTGCATTCCGCTTTGCCCTGCGCTGTGGACTTTCCCCTGCGCTTCAGCGGCGGGGAATGTCCGTCGAGCCGGGGACTTTCACCCGAGCCAGTCTTCAGGTCAATCTCGCTCAGGACCGTGCCTCAGAGACAGCGCCATCCAGACGTTGTCAGGACCTCCCAGGTCATCGGGAGTCCGGTGGGTTTCCGCGAAGCCCCAGCGCTCGTAGAACGACCGCGCTCGAGTGTTGCCCTCTTTGTGCGCCAGGCGGATGGACGTGGCGCGGCTCCCAGGGCCATCGATGACGGCCTGGAGCATCTGCGCACCGACGCCGGAACCCTGGAACTCGGGCATCACGTACAGCTTCCACAGGTCGACCACGGAACCGTCGGCGGAGAACATTGCAACTCCCACCACGCGGTCGTCGACCTCCGCGACCAGGATCTGTCCGGCCGCGATGGCTTCGGCGATTCCCTCTGAGCCCCACCATCGCGCCAAACCGGCCTTGACGTACTCGGCGCCGGCCAGCTCCAGATACGTTGGCGGCCAGGTCGTGTGCCCGACGGCGACGACGCCGTCGACGTCGGCTGCCTTCGCCTGTCGAACGTGTGGATTCATCGACTCACCCCAGCCAGTCTTCGAGTTCCATGCCGCTCAGGACCGCGGCCGGGTGCGGGCCTGCGGCGAGGAGGGCTTCCGTCCAGGTGGCGGTCCAGGGCTCGGCGCGGGCCGCGAACACGATGTTGCCCGGGTACCGGGCAGCGAGCATGCCGGTCTCGCACAGCGCCGCGACTCCGCCCGGGAAGACGTCCAGGAGGGCCTTGCCCTGGCTCCGGATGAGGGTGAAGGGCGGGTCGTCGCCGACGTTCACCAGGAACAGGCCGCCGGGTTCCAGCCGCGCCGCCACCTCACGGTAGAACTCGGCCGAGGCCAGGTGCGCCGGGGCCTCCGGGCCGGAGAACACGTCCAGGACCACGACGTCGAACCGTCGCGGTTCGCCGTCGTGCCCCGGTTCCAGCGCCGCGAACTCCGCCCGTGCGTCTCCCAGCGCCATCTCCAGCCGGGTCCCCGGGGGAAGCGGCAGCTCCGTCAGGACGAAGTCCGGGAGCTCCCGCTCCAGCTCGACGGCCCACTGCCGTGACCCGGGCCGCGTGTGCTGAAGGTACCGGGGCAGGGTCAGCGCCCCGGCCCCGAGGTGCGCGGCCGTCACGGGTCGTCCGGCCGGGGCCACGAGGTCCGTCGCGTGGGCCATGCGGGCGAGATATTCGTAGAAGATCTGACCCGGGTCGGCCAGGTTCACGTGCGACTGCTCGGCTCCGCCCAGTGCGAGGATGGCGGAGCCGGGCACCAGGGTGTCCGGCTCGATGCTCGCGTGGACGCCACCGGCCCGCAGGTACCGGGAACTCAACGGCCTGCCTGAGGGGACTGGCCCAGCGCCTCGCCGAGACCGCCCAGGCGCGCGACCGCCTCGCGGAGCACCGGCTCGCGCTTGCAGAACGCGAAGCGGAGCAGGCTCGCGGTGCGGCGCGCGCCGTCGTCGTGGCAGAAGACCGAGAGCGGGATGGCGGCCACCCCGATGCGTTCCGGCATCAGCCGGGCCAGCGCCGCCGCGTCGTGGAAGCCCAGGGGAGCGGTGTCCACGGTCACGAAGTACGTGCCCTGGGGCTCGTACACGGTGAAGCCCGCTGCCCGGAGGCCTTCCGAGAGCAGGTCCCGTTTCCCGCGTAACGTCTCGGCGAAGCTGCGATAGAGCGAGTCGTCCAGGTTCAGCGCGGAGGCCACGGCGCCCTGGAACGGTGTGCCGGAGCTGTAGCTCAGGAACTGCTTGACGGTCCTGGCGGCGGCGACCAGCGACGCCGGCCCGCTCAGCCAGCCGATCTTCCAGCCGGTGAAGGAGAACGTCTTGCCGGCCGAGGAGACGGTCAGGGTGCGGTCGAACGCTCCGGGACGGGTCGCGATCGGCACGTGGGGCACGTCGAACGTGAGGTGCTCGTATACCTCGTCGCTGAGGATCACGGCATCGTGCCGGGTGGCCAGTTCCACGACCTGATCCAGGACGTCCGTGCCGAACACGGCGCCGCACGGATTGTGAGGGTTGTTGAGGATCACCAGGCGGGTCCGGGGGCCGAATGCGGCCGCCAGTTCCTCGGGGTCCGGCTGGAAGTCCGGAGCGCGCAGCGGGACGGTCCGGTGCACGCCGCCGGCCAGCGCGATCATGGCGCCATAGGAGTCGTAGAAAGGCTCGAACGTCACCACCTCATCGCCCGGACGCACGACGGCGAGGATCGCCGCCGCGATGGCCTCGGTGGCGCCGGTGGTCACCACCACCTGGGTTTCGGGATCGAGGTCGATCCCGTAGAAGCGGTGCTGGTGGCCTGCGATCGCCTCGCGCAGCGGCTGGATGCCCTTCCCTGGCGCGTACTGGTTCTCGCCCCGGGCGATGGCCTCCTGGGCGAGCTCCCGCACGGGGCCCGGACCGTCCTCATCGGGGAAGCCCTGGCCCAGATTGATGGCCTGATGCCGGACGGCCAGGCCGGTCATCTCCTCGAAGATCGTGGTCCCCAGGGAGCCGTCGGCGCCGAGGAGGTTCGCTCCGCGGGCCGCGTCCATCCATGGGGAGTCCGTCAGCCAGGGGATCTCTTCTGCTGGAGTCACGTGAGGTGCCTGCTTCGCATGGTGCCGCCCCGGGGCTCCGCGCCCGTGCATGACGTCGCGGGCCCTGGGAGGAGGCGCGGCGCGCCCCTCTCGGTCATGCTATCCCGGTCGCCTCTGCTGTAGCGTCGAGACATGCGTCGTGCAGTCTGCCCCGGTTCCTTCGATCCCATCCATCACGGGCATCTGGAGGTGATCGCGCGTGCCGCGAATATCTTCGACGAAGTGGTGGTGGCGGTGTCCACCAACCCGGCCAAGAAGTACCGCTTCAGCCTGGAGGAACGGCTCGACATGGCGCGGGAGACCCTGGGGTATCTCAGCGGGATCATCGTGGAGCCCATGGGGGAGGGACTGCTGGCAGAGTACTGCCGGCGCCGCGGCGCCAGTGCCATCGTCAAGGGGCTGCGGTCCTCCAGTGACTTCGACTATGAGCTCCCCATGGCGACCATGAACCGGCAGCTCTCCGGAGTGGAGACCGTCTTCCTGGCTGCGGAGGGCCGCTTCACGCACATCTCCTCGTCGCTCATCAAAGAGGTCGACTCGCTGGGCGGGGACATCTCGGACTTCGTTCCCCGCGCGGTGCTCAAACGGCTCCGCGGCGGCGCGCCGAAGGCCTGAAACCCGCCGCCGCAGGGTAGGATTTTTGGGTGAACCGAGCGGGCTCAGGCCCGTGGTTTGAGTCAAGTGCCCGACTCACGCTAAGATGGTTCGTCGGTCCTATGTTCTTTCAGGAGTTCTCATCAAACGCGATCACCGCACCCCTTTGACTATCGATGTCAAGGACCTTGGGCGCAGCCCAGGCAGCATGCGGACCCTGGAAGAGCAAGTGCCAGCACCAAGAGATCTTGGTGTGCCGCTCATTGGCGTCAAGGAAGGTTCCCCCGTGGAGCTGGACTTGAAGCTGGAGTCCGTACACGAAGGAATTCTGGTATCGGGAACCGCGGATGTCCTCATCGAGGGCGAATGCGGCCGCTGCCTGGATCCCCTTGCGTATGACCAGCGCGTCACTGTGCAAGAGCTTTTCTTCTACCCGGAACACGTGTCCGAGGCAGAGGGAGACGATGAAGAGCAACGTCGAGTCGAGCACGATGAGATCGATCTTGAGCCGGTGTTGCGGGATGCGGTAGTGACTGCGCTGCCCTTCCAGCCGGTGTGCCGGGAAGATTGTCAGGGTCTGTGTTCCGAATGCGGGATTCGCCTTGATGACGAGCCGGGGCACCACCACGAGGTATTGGATCCTCGCTGGGCTGCCCTCGCGAATCTGCAAGGCCAAACCGGCAAAACCGATTGATTCAGTGTTGGACCCAAGTTCAGAGATGGACTGAGAGAGAAAAGAGTTAGCCGTGGCTGTTCCCAAGCGGAAGATGTCTCGCTCGAATACCCGTGCCCGCCGCTCCCAGTGGAAGGCTACCGCCCCCAACCTGGTGAAGACCGTCGAGAACGGTCGCGTCACCTACAGCCTGCCCCACCAGGCCAAGGTTGTGACCGACTCCGCAGGTACCGAGCTCTTCCTGGAGTACAAGGGCCGCAAGGTCGCTGACGTCTAATCCGCCCCCGGCTGATATGACGTCTTCGCCTGAAGACCTGATGAAGCGTCTCGGTGTCATTTATGACGCCGAGACGCTTCGTCTTGCACTCACACACCGGTCCTACGCCTACGAGAACGGCGGGATCCCCACCAACGAGCGCCTGGAGTTCCTGGGCGACTCGATCCTGGGGTTCTCCGTCACCGAGGCGCTGTACCGCGATTACCCGGATCTGCCGGAAGGCGAGCTGGCCAAGCGCCGCTCCGCCGTCGTCAGCACCAGGGCGCTTGCCGGCGTCGCACGCGAGCTCGGCGTCGGGGAGCACATCTACCTCGGCCAGGGCGAGAAGCGCACCAACGGGATGGACAAAGCCTCCATCCTGGCCGACACCATGGAAGCCCTGATCGGCGCGTGCTACCTCAACCATGGGATCGAGGTGGCCCGGGAGATGGTCATGCGCCTGATGGGTCCTCTGCTGACGGATGCCGCCGCCCTGGGCGCGGCCACCGACTGGAAGACCTACATCCAGGAGTACGCGGCCAGCCGTCAGCTCGGCCCCGTGGTCTACGACGTCACCGGCTCCGGCCCGGATCATGCCCGGGTCTTCAAGGCCGTGCTCATGATGGGCGGCAACGCCTATGGCACCGGCCACGGCAATTCCAAGAAGGAAGCCGAACAGGAAGCCGCGGGTGACGCCTGGCGTCAGCTGAACCCCGTTCCGGCCGACTCCTGACCCATGCCTGAGCTGCCCGAAGTCGAGGTCGTGCGCTCCGGCCTGGAGCGCTGGGCGGTCGGCCGCCGCATCGAGAACGCGGAAGTGCTCGACGCGCGGAGCATCCGCAGGCACGACGGCGACCCCTCCCACTTCTCCTCCTCCCTCGGAGGCGCCCGGATCAACGCGGCGGTCCGCCGCGGCAAATATCTGTGGCTTCTGCTCGAACCGGCCGGGGGACAGGCCGATCCTCCTGGACCGTTCCCGGCCACGGCGCTCCTGGCCCATCTGGGGATGAGTGGCCAGCTGCTCCTCGAAGAGCCGGACGCTCCCGACGAGAAACACCTCAAGGTGCGGCTGTCCCTCAGTTCCAGCCCCGGCATGCCGGACGAGCTGCGGTTCGTGGACCAGCGGATCTTCGGCGGGCTGTCCGTCACCTCGCTGATCCCCACCCTCGACGGGCTGCCCGGCGGACGCGGTTCCGCGGCGCCTTTGCTTCCCGGCGAGGTGGGGAAGATCGCCCGTGACCTGCTGGATCCCCATTTCGACGCCGAAGCGGTGCACCAGATCCTGATCCGCAGACGGAGCACCGTCAAGCGTGCCCTGCTGGACCAGAATCTCGTCTCCGGCGTGGGCAACATCTACGCCGATGAGGCGCTGTGGGCCGCGCGCCTGCATGGCGAACGCTCGACGGCGACCCTGCGGAGGCCCGAGACCTTCCGGCTCCTCGACGCCTGCCGCGAGGTGATGGAGCAGGCCCTGGCCGCAGGCGGGACCAGTTTCGATTCCCTGTACGTGAACGTCAATGGGGCGTCGGGGTACTTCTCCCGGTCGCTGAACGCCTACGGTCGCGAGGGTCAGCCGTGTCTGCGCTGCGCCGCCGAGGGCCGGGAGACCCTCATCCGGCGTGTGTCGTTCATGAACCGCTCGTCGTACTTCTGCCCCAAGTGCCAGCCTCTTCCTAGACGTGGCTCTGACCAGTCGCTAGCTCGGCCATGACGACCACGAACTAGCCTTTTGTTTCTTCCCACTCACGTGGTGAGTTCAGAATAGGCGGTGAAGCTAAGTTGGGTAGGACTCGTTATGACTAGGGCTTTCTCGAGAAACTGATCGCATCTGGACGATTCTGAAACTCGAAACTACCGATCGTAGACGGAATCGATCAGATCTGTGCCGCGTTCCCAACGAATCTCATCAACCTTTTGGCGCACACGCCGTTGGATCACACGTTCGTCTAGGCCGATGAGAGCGGCTCGTTCCTTGTCCGCAACTTCCACCACACTGATCGGAATCGCGGCGAAGCGTAGGTAGTTCGCCATGGTGGGGAGTGGGACCTGCAACTCACGCTCGACGGACGAACGAACTTGCCTTAGCCGGAGAAGTTCGACAAGAAAGTCCGGGTTCAAAGCCGGAGACTTAGGTGCGGCCTCTTCGCCGATCCGATCCCGCAGCCACGAAGACATTCGAAAGGCTGCGCGATCAAGGGTAAGCCACCAGTGTTCGAAGCCCATAGGGCCAACTGGTGTTTTCCCTCTGAGCTGAATTACGCCGATGGAGCTAGTCACGTCGTGACTGGCGAGACGCAACACAAGGGCTGGGTCGGTTTCATGCCCCCATTGCTTTCGGCGATCCTCGTGGGTCTGCGCCCAAAACTCTTTCATCGCCGCACGAAGCTCAGGTGGGGCCTCGTCTGCGACGGCTTCAAGATCATGTACGACGATTCCGTGCTCTTCCTCGAGGTACAGCGCGAGATCGTCTTCAGGATACGTGTCGCCGCGGAAAGTCTCGAGCCACTCGACCATTTGACTTCTACCTCTGCCACTGGCGGCATACCTCCCAAAGAGGTATGGAACCGTGCCTTCCCAAGCAGTGGAGATCGTGCGCGCACAGTTCAACGACCTAGAGATATGCTTGAGCAACTCTTCAATGACGCCATCCGTGACGTAAAGCGAAGCACCAGCGTCCCGAGCCGCTTGAATCAACGAGGTGAAATATCGTTGCGTGGCATTCTCCTGAAGGCGTTCTGAAAGGAGGGGAAGCAGGACGTTGGTGTCGAGCCAGATCTTCCCGCCTTGGAAAACGTTCAGCATCGCTTTCTGAACATCGGGAGTTTGGCGGAGGAAAGAGAACAGGGTATAGGCCGACGCGAGATTACTCAGGTATGCGCGTGTAGCTGCACTCGGAGCCTCGAGAGTCTCGCCAACGATCGAAATCAGCGCATCGGCAGAGGGGCCACCCTCAACCGGTGAGAGTAGTGACTCAAGTGTTCTGGGATCGAAATCTGTGACCTCACCCGTAAGCACCGCTGAAGCAAATGCCTCTCCTCTGCGCAGCAACCAGGTGTCCATGGCAACACGCAAATCGGATGCTGCTGTGATGGCTCGAGATTCATCGATACCATCGAGAACGCGGATTCTTGCTTTTAGTTCGTCAAGTAGATCTTGTTCTGATGACAACACTGCCGCAGACTGATTGCGGACCCGCTCCTGCTCGTGAAAGGACAGACGATACTCGTCCGTACCGCGCATATGCTTTATCGGGCCCTTCTTCGAGAGTCGGGTCAGCGCACCCCGTACCTGTGCCTCGACCTGTGCAGGATCACCGGCGGGAACCAGAGCCGCGGTTTGTGTGATGATTTCGTCCACGGTCATCGTTAAATTGGCATTCGTGTCATGCATGACAGAACGAACGAGTGCTTCAAAGGCGCTACGGGTAATGCCCTGGTTGTCTCGACGGTCCACGCTGTCGAGAGCGAGATGGATCAGGGCGACACGCGCCTCAGCGGGCCCAAGGGGCCGTGCTACACGGGGCGCGAGCCCGGCAGAGGCCAAAAGAGGGTCGACGAAGCGACGAGCGAGATCGTTACTCGCCGCCGTTCGCTGTTCGTGAGTGTGGGCTCGTTCGACAAACCAAGTTCTATCCCGCACATCGACTTCAAAGCCGGCCTTACGTTGCTCCGCTACCAGAGTGTCAGCATCCGGTCCGATCTTTTGGTTCGTCGCGTAGATCAGCCGGAAATTGCCACCAAAGTTCTTCGTGAGGGTGGCAATCGTTCCAGTGATCTTAGCCCTCCAGCTCTCAGTGACCGAGTACTGAATGAATGTAGTCTGCTCTTCGTTCGGCTGATAGAGCTGCCCGTCCCGACCTCTGTCTCCCGACATGGAAGCCATGGTTCGGAGTGATGGGTAGTCAACGACGAGAAACTCAGCTGCGAACTTTTCGAAAGCTGACCAGTCCTCTGGTCCGAGCTGTCGAAGTGCCATATCGAGTCGAGCGTCCGCCATGGAAGAACGATATCGTGGCGTGGGACAAAATCATCGCAGAACCCGCGTGGCTTGTTACGATTCGCTAGAGCGTGAGATCAGCCCTTGGTTGTTGAGCCGTTCAAAGTGGCGTAAACCGCTCAAACGTTCCAAGAATACCGGGTAGTCATCGATCTTCTTGAGAGGGTCTGTGGCCAGCTTGAAGTCGCGTCGGATGCTCGCGGTACCGACCCGGATCGCGTCGCCAGCAGTAGTCGAATCTGCGGCCGCGTCGATCTGGTTGAGCATGATCATTGCCCGATCTCTTGTGGATCCTGTCGGGTAGTCTTTCGCAAAGGTGTCGAGCGTTCGATCAAGCCGTTGGTTACGTCTGCCCTCCAATTCCATCTCTTTCGCACGACTCAGTGTTTCTGCTAGTCGCTGAAGTAGCAGACCAAAGTTTTTGTCCAGCGCAGGCACGCCTGCCGGTCGCCGATCGTCGGGTGCCTCAGCCAAGTAGGCGAGGAGTTCCTTCGCGAAACCTGCCTTCCCAATATCTGTTGCAAAGACGTCAGCGAAAGTCTGCGCAAGGGCATCCCATAGACTTCCTTCCTTGGTCGCCAACTTGCCAGTTACCTCGCTCTCGGTGAGCTTGGATGCAGTCACGTCGTCGTGCCCGAGGAAGTTCTTTGCATACCGCCGGGCTGCGACGATGGCGACCCCTGCTGGCACGAGATCTTCGGGCTCGCGCACCGCTACTCCCGGGGTTACGTCTAGCGAAGCCTCGGCAGCCCATTCTCCAAGATGAACGACGAGTTCGTCAGCTACGGTGGGTTTGCCGTGCGCGCCGTTCCGTTTGATTTGCCTGCGTGCGGTGTCTCCGGCCGGGTCTCCGTCTACGAGGACAGCGCAAGCCGGTTTCACCTGATCCCGGCCACGTGCAAGGTAGAGCATGTAGGGGATGTTCGAACCGCCTGGGACGATCGTCACCTGGTTCAGGTCGAGGCACTGGCTAGGTGCAACACCGTGGCGCAGTAGTCGCATGTTCATACCGGCCAGCAGCACCTGGTCAGAGATGCCTTCGACGAAGAGGTTGTCGCCTCCGATGAATGCAGTTTCGGCGACGAAGGAACCTAGCGAGGTTCGCAATGGCTCATAGTGATTGCGTGTCGCGTCTTTGACGTGCCGGGTGCCTTCGTCACGAGACCCCTTGTCGACGACGCGGACGCGGTGACCGGCGTTGCGGTTGATGAGGAATGGGGAGTGGGTAACGTAGACAACTTGATCCTCCCGATCGGCATCGTCGGGGCGAGCGTGGTGCTCGAGTACGCGAAGGAGGTCCTGCTGGCCTGACGCCGATAGGTAGGCATCTGGTTCGTCCATGAGGAGAACCTCCGGTTTTGCCTCTGGGCGTTCGTGAGCGAGCATCTGTACGTAGTAGCTGAGGAAGTACTGCAGACCGCGGCTGCGTTCCGCGAACGAGTAGTCCGTACCTGTTCGATCCCGGATGGTGAAGACCAACTCGTGCTCGCGAGGTGAGACGCGGAGTTGGAATTCTGGATCCTGACTCCACCACCGCGATACGTTGAGGTGACGGGAGATCGAGTTGTTCATCTCCTGGATAAGGCCATTGACGAGGCCCTCACGTTCCTCAGCGATTGCCTCCTGCAACTCTCGGAAGCTGGACTGCTCAATCCGAGCAATCTTAATGAGGAGATCGATCCCAAGCTGTTGCTCTTTCCACTTCTTGGAGTCAGTGGTGTCGTCGCTTGCGATTATCTGCGCCAAGTTCGAAGCTTGTTGTGTTAACTCATCGGCTGAAGTCGTTGAAGCCAGCAGATCGAATACCGCGCTTCGTTTTCTTCGCCCTGAGAGCGGGTTTGCTTTGCCAGCGAGCATTGAGATTGACACCGAATCAGGGAGTGCGACGTTCGTATCGAGTTCGTGAGGGTGCGGCAATAGTGCTTGGAGCGCTGAAGCTTGACTATCACTTAGGTTGACGCGTTCGTCATCCGCTCCCACCGTTACTATGACGCCTGGCGCGGGACGGAGTAGGAGTACGTTACCGTTCTTTAAGCGCGGGATCCCCTGTGCGCTGATCATTTCCGTTTCATCGAGATCGGGAGTTAAAATTGCCCCGACCTCGGGGTAGAGGCGAGAACCGTGTTCGACCGAGAAAAGTGTGGAAGATCGACAGAAATCTCTCTGGCGTAGGCCGTCTCCCGTGAGTACGATCTTGATTGCGTCAAGAAGATGGGTCTTACCCGATTCGTTGGCTCCGACCACGGCCGTGATGTCGGGCTCAAGCGGAATACGTACGTGTGGCATCCAGCCATCCTGGGTTAGCTGCCACGGCAACTGCTTGGCGTTCGGTAGTGCTTTTAACTCGTAGTCGAAGTTAAACGACTTGTAGAAGCGCACCAATAGCTGCGTCACGCGCATTGCGTACCATCACCTTCGTTTCGTTGCTACTTCGAATGCTGCTGGTACACAGTCTACGAAGTGAGACTGACAACTATTTGACATCGGCGGTCGCGGGCGTGGTAGGACGCCGCGCCTAATCAGCGTCACATTCAGCTACCACGGTGTCGACGGCGCCGGACGGCACCTGCAATGGCACGCAGATCCCGTCGTGACCGCGTCCGGCGAACGTCCGCGTGAGCCACTCCGGTGACTGTACGTGCGCGATGGGGTCTCCGATGATCGGGAACAAGCGGGTGGCTCCGCTGAGACGGGCGGCGGTCTCCGGCATCGGGTGGTTGCTCATGCGCTGCGTCAGGCGCCGTCGATGACGGTCTTCAGCACGCCGGTGGCTCCCATGCCGTTGGGCCAGCCGGAGTAGAACGACAGGTGCAGCAGGGCCTCTTTCAGCTCGTCTTCGGTGACGCCGTTCTGGAGGGCGAACCCCAGGTGGAATTTCAGCTGGTCCATCTTGCCCAGGGCCGTCAGTGCTGCGACGGTGATCAGGCTGCGATCCCTGGGGGAGAGGTCCTCGCGCTCCCAGACCTCGTCGAACAGAACCCGGTCCGTGTAGTGGACCAGCCCGGGGGCGAAGTCTCCGAAGGCGTTCTTCGCTCCGTTCCAGCCGGTGCCGGATTCCTTCTCGCTCATGGGCAGTCTCCTCCGTGGTCGGTTCGTGGATGAATCCAGTTCATCGTGGATGCGGTCCGGGAGGGAGTCCCCAGCGAAGGGTGTACCGGCAGGGCGTCACTGGTCCGGAGCCGCGCCACCCTCAGGAACCCCGCCATCCCGGGATAGTCTTGAGGGACGTATTCCTCCAACCCGTCCTGAGCCGGCCAGAGAGTCCCCACCACCGTGCACCTGAAGAACCTCACCATCCGTGGCTTCAAGTCTTTCGCCTCGGCTACGAGCTTCACGTTCGAGCCGGGTGTGACCGCCATCGTGGGACCCAATGGCAGCGGCAAGTCGAACGTGGTGGACGCCCTCGCCTGGGTGATGGGTGAGCAGGGTGCCAAGACCCTGCGCGGCGGCAAGATGGAGGACGTCATCTTCGCCGGGACCTCCGGTCGCCCGCCACTAGGCCGCGCCCACGTGTCGCTCACCATCGACAACGCCGACGGCGCGCTGCCCATCGACTACAGCGAAGTCACCATCTCCCGGACCCTGTTCCGCACCGGCGGCAGTGAGTACGCCATCAACGGGACCAGCTGCCGTCTCCTGGACATCCAGGAACTGCTGTCCGACTCGGGCCTGGGCCGCGAGATGCACGTGATCGTGGGACAGGGCCAGCTGGACCGCATCCTCCACGCCACCCCGGAGGACCGCCGCGGCTTCATCGAGGAGGCCGCGGGCATCCTCAAGCACCGCCGTCGCAAGGAGCGCACGCTCCGCAAGCTCGACGCCATGCAGGGTAACCTCCAGCGCCTCAGTGACCTCTCCGCCGAACTGCGCCGCCAGCTGGGCCCGCTGGGGCGGCAGGCCGCCGTCGCGCGCCGGGCTCAGACCGTGCAGAGCGAACTTCGCGACGCGAAAGCACGCCTCCTCGCCGACGACCTCGTGCGCCTGACCGGCGAACTCGAGTCCGACGCCGCGCGGGAGCAGGCGCTCCGGGAACGGATCGCCGTGGTCGAGGCCGACCTCGCCCAGGGCCGGGAACAGCAGTCGCTTGCGGAGCAGTCGGCGGCCGCGATGTCCCCGCGCATCACGCAGGCCCGTGCGACCTGGCACCAGCTGACCACGGCCCGTGAACGGCTGCGCGGCCTCGGACAGCTCGCCACCGAACGCCACCGCCTGCTGGGCAGCTCGGAGCCCGTGACCCGCCAGAACGACGCTGAGCAGATGGAGCAGCAGGCCGTCCGCGCCCGCGAGGAAGCCGCCCGGATCGCAGCCGAGGTGGAGCAGCTGAAGGAGATGCTCGACGTCGTCGTGAACCAGCGCGCGGAAGCCGAAGCGCTCGCGCGGGCCGAGGACGCCCGCGTCACCGCCGCGCTCAGGGCGGCTGCGGACCGCCGTGAGTCCCTGGCCACCCTGAGTGGCAAGGTGGGCGCCGCACGCTCGCGCGTGCAGTCCGTGGAGGCCGAACTCGGACGGGTCCACGACTCCCTGCTGGAATGTGAACGGCGCCGCTCGACGGCGGAGGCCGAGTTCGCGGCCCAGGAGGCAGAGCTCGCGGACAGCGAATCCGGGGAACAGGACCTGGACAGCGAGTACGAGCAGGCGGCCGCAGCCCTGGAAGCGCTGGAAGAGCAGGACGAGCGGCTGGCCGCCGAACAGCGCGACGCCGAGCACCAGCTCGCCGCGCTCGGCGCCCGCATCGAGGCGCTCCGCCAGGCGACCGCACCCCGGGACGGGAGTGCCCGTCTGGAAGGTCATCCGGGGATCCTCGGGAGCATCGCCAATGCCGTCAAGGTCACTCCCGGCCACGAGGCGGCCATCGCCGCCGCCCTGGGGCCGTTCGCCGAGGCGCTCGTGGCCGATGGGGTCCCCGGGGCGGCGCACGCCCTCGAACAGCTCAAGGAGGAGGACGCGGGCCGGGCCCACGTCCTGATCGGCCGCCCGGGCGAGCAGGAGTCCCGTCCGGGCCAGGCCCCGGCCGCCGGACCCGGGGGAGCCGTGCCGGCCCACGCCGTGGTCACCGCACAAGGGCCGGGGGCCGAAGCGGTCCTGCGGCTGCTGGAGTCGGTCCTCATCGCGGAGAGTCTGGACGCGGCCGGCCGCGTCCTGGCCGCCGCGCCCGACGCGACCGTGGTGACGCGTGAGGGAGACGTGCTCTCCGCCCACACCGCCAGCGGTGGTTCGCCCGCGAGCGGCTCGCTCCTGGAGACCCAGACCGCTCTGGAGGAGACCGAGCAGCGTCTCAACACGGTGACCGCCGAACTGGAACGTCTGCGATTCACCCGCAAGGGACTCGGGGACCAGCTGGAACAAGCCCGGGAACGGGCCGACGCCGCCCTGGACCGGCTGCACGAATCCGATGCCACCCTCGCCGCCTCCGCGGAGAAGCTCGGCAGCCTCAAGGGGCAGTTGCGTTCCATCACGGCCGAGGCCGAGCGGCTGCGGGAGAATCGCGACCGGGCCCAGCGGACCCTGGCCCAGGAGAACCAGGATCTGGAGGCGCTCGCCGCCCGTCTGGCTCAGGCCCATGAGGACGCCTCGCAGTCCCAGGAGGGCGAGGTGATCCAGGACCAGCGGGAGACGCTGGAAACCCGCGCCCGCGAGGTGCGCGCCATGGAGGTCGACGCCCGGCTGGCCCTGCGCACGGCGGAGGAACAGCTCTCCAACGGCGAACGCCGCGCAGCCGGCCTGGAGCGCGCCGCCGCGAGCGAACGCCGTGCTCAGCAGGAGGCCGTGGTCCGTGCCGAGCGCCGTCGGCGGCAGGCCGCACGGGCTGCCGCCGTTGCGGAGGCCGCGCGGCAGGCCGTCCTGGTGTCCGACCGTTCCGTGGAATCCGCCGCCGCGGAACTCGCTCGGGTCGAGGAGGACGGGAGTAAGTACGACACCCTCCTGGGCGGGCTGAGGGCCGGCAACGACGCCTTGGCCCGGGAGCTCGCGGAACTGACCGGCTCGGCGCACCGGGACCAGCTGGCGCTCACCCAGCAGCGCGCGAAGATCGAAGCCGTGGAACAGCGGGCGATCGACGAACTCGGTCTCGGCCCGGAGGAGCTGGTGGCCGAATTCGGCCCGCACCTTCCGGTCCCCTCGGCGGATGCCGCCCAGGACAAGTGGGCCGAGCTGCGTCAGGAAGTGGACGAGGACGGCAACCCCATCCCCGTGGGAGTTCCGTTCGTGCGCGCGGAGCAGGAGAAACGTCTCAAGCGGGCGGAACGGGATCTGTCCTCCCTGGGCAAGATCAACCCGTTGGCCCTGGAGGAGTTCGCGGCGCTGGAAGAACGTCACCAGTTCCTCAACACCCAGCTGGAGGATCTGAAGGCCAGCCGCAAGGACCTCCTGGACATCATCAAGGAAGTGGACGCGCGCGTGCAGGAGGTGTTCTCCCAGGCCTTCGCGGACACCGCCGCCCAGTTCATCCACGTGTTCGGGCGCCTGTTCCCGGGCGGCGAGGGCCGCCTGGTCCTGACCGACCCGGACGACATGCTCACCACGGGCATCGAGGTGGAGGCACGGCCCGCGGGTAAGAAGATCAAGCGCCTGTCACTGCTGTCCGGTGGCGAGCGCTCGCTGACGGCGGTGGCGCTTCTGGTGGCCATCTTCAAGGCGCGCCCCTCGCCGTTCTACGTCATGGACGAAGTCGAGGCCGCGCTCGACGACATGAACCTCGGCCGCCTCATCACCATCTTCGAGGAACTGCGGGAGTCCAGCCAGCTGATCGTGATCACGCACCAGAAACGCACCATGGAGGTGGCGGACGCCCTCTATGGGGTGACGATGCGCGGCGATGGCGTCACCACGGTGATCTCACAGCGCATGGGGGAGTAGCCCGCGTGAGAAGCTAGGGGGGTGAATGATGTCCTCCTTCCCGTGATCCTGTCCATCGTGGGCGTCCTGGTGGTGGTCGGCCTGGCCGTCCCGCTGCTTCTCAAGGGCCGCAACTCCCGGAAGTACACCAGCACGCGTGACGCGAACGATCCCGTGCGTCCCTCCTCCGGCGGCACCGCCGTCCTGGACCGCGACGACGCCGCCCCCGCACACGACCCCGCCACCTCGCCCGGCGCCGGCACCCTGGTCGAAGAGCCCGTCGAGGAGGTCCTGCCCGCCGCGCCGCTCGTGGAGCGTCCCGCGCCGGTCGCGGGCCGCCTGAACCGCCTCCGGGCCCGCCTGGTGGGTTCCGGCAACATCCTCGGCAAGGGCCTTCTGGCCCTGCTCTCCAGTGACCGCATCGACGAGGACACCTGGGACGAGATCGAGGAGACGCTGCTCCTGGCCGACCTCGGCACCGAACCGACCCTGGAGCTGATGGACGCGCTCCGCGCCCGTGTGAAGGTCATGGGCACCCGGGACACCGCGGAGGTCCGGGCGATGCTGCGCGAGGAACTCCTCAAGCTGGTGGACCCGTCGATGGACCGCACCCTGAACGTGACCCGGCACGCCGATCGGCCCGCCGTCGTGCTGGTGGTCGGCGTCAACGGCGTCGGCAAGACCACCACCGTGGGCAAGCTGGCCCGTGTGCTCGTGGCCGAGGACAAGGACGTGCTCCTGGGCGCCGCGGACACCTTCCGCGCGGCCGCAGCCGAGCAGCTCACCACCTGGGGCGAGCGCGTCGGCGTTCCGACCGTCAGGTCCGAGGTGGAAGGCGCCGACCCGGCGTCGGTAGCGTATGAGGCCGTGAAGGCCGGCATCGATCAGGAAGTGGACGTCGTCATGGTGGACACCGCCGGACGTCTCCAGAACAAGGCCGGCCTCATGGACGAGCTCGGCAAGGTCAAGCGCGTCATCGAGAAGCTGGCCGATGTGGATGAGGTCCTCCTGGTCCTGGACGCCACCACGGGACAGAACGGCCTCACCCAGGCCAAGGTGTTCTCCGAGGTGGTGAACATCAGCGGCATCGTCCTGACCAAGCTCGACGGCACGGCCAAGGGTGGCATCGTGGTCGCGATCCAGCGCAGCCTGGGCGTCCCGGTGAAGCTTGTGGGCCTCGGTGAAGGCCCGGATGATCTGGCGCCCTTCGACCCCGAAGCGTTCGTCGACGCACTCCTCGACTGACCGTTCCGGGCCACGGCCCGTCGACGCGCAGGCCCTTCCGAAGGCCCCGCAGGTGAACGCCTGCGGGGCCTTCGCGTGTCCCGGAACGGGTTCCAGAAGGGGTTCCGGGACGCTTCCGGCCGGCTCCGGCGGGTTCCGGGCCGCTTCCGAAGCCCGTTCCCGGGCCCCGAAACATCCCGGAAACGTTCCCGACACCGACCCTTTACTCCGGGGCCCGAAGCGTAACAACCGCGCAATGAACCACCAGGCCGGGTGAAACACGGAGCGCCGAAAGTTGAATGCAGGACGCCCCGGCGTCGGAGAGAACCACGGGCACCTCGCGAGAGAGCCCCTTCGAGAAAGGACCGAAAGCCATGGAACTTACCGCCAGCAATGTGTGGGTCATGGTGGCTGCGGCCCTGGTGTTGTTCATGACGCCCGGCCTGGCATTCTTCTACGGCGGCATGACCCGTGCCAAAGCCGCCCTGAACATGATGATGATGAGCTTCATCTCCATCGGCATCGTCGGCGTCGTGTGGGTCCTCTGGGGATCCTCCATGAGCGGCGGCGAGGGTGTCCTCGAACTGTTCGGCAACCCGTTCGCCACCTTCGGCCTGGAGAACGTGAGCAGCCCTGACGGTCTGATCAAGGCCGGATACGCCGCCACCTTCGCCATCATCACCGTGGCCCTGATCTCGGGAGCCATCGCCGACCGTGCCAAGTTCGGCGCCTGGGCGCTGTTCGTCCCGGTCTGGGTCACTCTGGTCTACTGCCCGATCGCGTTCATGGTGTGGGGTGGCGGTCTGTTCGGCCCCGACGGCGCCATCGGCAAGGCGCTCGGCCCGGCCATCGACTTCGCAGGCGGCACCGTGGTGCACATCAACGCCGGTGTCGCGGGCCTGATCCTGGTGCTCATCATCGGCAACCGCCGTGGCTTCGGCAAGGACCCGAACCACCGCCCGCACAACATCCCGTTCGTCATGCTCGGCGCGGCGATCCTCTGGTTCGGCTGGTTCGGCTTCAACGCCGGCGCGGCCACCACGGCCCAGCAGGGCGGTCTCATCTGGATCAACACCCTCGCCGCCCCGGCCGCCGGCATGCTCGGCTGGCTCGTGACCGAACGCATCCGTGACGGTCACCCGACCTCCCTCGGCGCCGCATCGGGCGTGGTCGCCGGTCTGGTCGCCATCACCCCGGCCTGTGCCAACGTCAGCCCGGTCGGCGCGATCGGCCTGGGCATCGTGGCCGGTGTGGCCTCCGCCCTGGCGGTCGGTCTCAAGTTCCGCTTCGGTTATGACGACTCCCTGGACGTGGTGGGTGTCCACCTGGTCTCCGGCCTCATCGGCACGGTCGCCCTCGGTTTCATCGCCATCCCGCTCGAAGGCTCCCGCGCCGGCCTCTTCTACGGCGGCGGCTGGGACCAGCTGATGTCCCAGCTCGCGGCGGCAGGATTCTCCATGGTCTACACGGCGATCCTGACGGCCATCATCGGCTTCGCCATCCACAAGACGCTCGGCTTCCGGGTCTCTGAGGAGCAGGAGGAGATCGGCGTGGACCTGTCGCTCCACGCGGAGTCCGCCTACGAATTCGGCATCGCCGGTCACGGCGGCACCTTCCAGCCGCACGGCTCGCTGGAGGCCATCTCCGAAGCGCTGGACCGCCGGGCAGCCGAGTTCCAGCGGGAATCCGCAGGATCCAAGAAGACCGCAGGCAAGGATCGCAAGGAGAGTGTTGACGCATGAAACTCATCACGGCAATCGTCCGGCCGGAGAAGCTCGAGAGCATCCGCGAAGGTCTTGAAGCGTACGGGGTCCAGGGCCTCACGGTGAGCGCGGCCAGCGGCTACGGCCGTCAGCGCGGCTACACCGAGGTCTACCGCGGAGCGGAGTACAACGTGAATCTCCTGCCGAAGCTCCGCGTGGAGGTCCTGGCCACGGACGAGACGGCTGATGACGTGGTGGATGTCATCATCGCCAGCTCCAACACCGGCCGAGCCGGGGACGGCAAAGTCTGGTCCGTGGACGTCTACGAGGCGGTCCGGGTTCGGACCGGAGAACGCGGAGCGGCCGCCATCTAGCGGTCCCGCTCCGGCCTCCCGCCCAGCGGGGGACACAGACCCTCCCCAGCACGATCACACCCCCCACGACGACGGCGACGCACCCTGCCAGGGTGCGTCGCCGTCGTCGCGCATTCAGCGGGCGGGTGTCAGCTCTCGGTGACCGGCCCCTGGGACCCCGCCGGGTAGTCCTCCAGCGGCACCCGGCCGTTGGCCCAGGCGGTGAGGACGGGGTCCACGATCCGCCAGCAGTCCTCCGCCACATCGGCGCGCACCGAGAGCAGGGGGTCTCCGTGCAGCACGCCGTCCAGGACCTCGCCATAGGGCAGGAGTGCCGAGGAGTGCAGTTCCGTGGTCAGCTCCGCCCGGGAGAGCTCGAAGCCGTTGCCCGCGCTCGTGACGTCCAGGCCGATGCTGAGCGTGTCCGGCCCGAAACCGATCCGCAGCTCGTCCGGCGCGTCGGTGCCGGTGAACCCGTTGGGCAGGTGCGCCAGCGGACGGAAGCGGACCACGGCCTCCTTCCGGCGGGCGCCCATGGCCTTGCCGCTGCGCAGGATGAAGGGGACCCCGGCCCAGCGGGCGTTGTTGATCTCCACCCGGACCTCGGCGAAGGTCTCCGTTTCGCGGTCCGGATGCACGCCCTCCTCAGCCACGTAGTCCGGGACTTTCCGGCCGCCGAGCTTTCCGGCGGTGTACCGGGCGCGCCGGGTGTTGCGGCGGAACGGGGTGGAGACACGGCTGGCCCGGAGCAGGGTGGCGATGCCGTCCCGCAGATCGCGCTCGCCGAGCGTGGCCGGCGGCTCCATGGCCATGAGCGCCATGACCTGGAGGAGGTGGCTCTGGATCATGTCCCGCAGGGCTCCCGCGGAGTCGTAGTACCCCGCGCGGCCTTCCAGGGCGAGGTCCTCCTCGAAGGCGATCTCCACCTCGGCCACGTGGTCCCGGTTCCAGAGCGGCTCGAAGAAGCGGTTGGCGAAGCGCATGCCGATGATGTTGAGGACCGTGGATTTGCCGAGGAAGTGGTCCACGCGGTGGATGTGCTCCTCCGGGACCAGGCGGCGCAGGGTGCCGTTGAGTTCGCGGGCGGAGGCGGCGTCGGAGCCGAACGGCTTCTCCAGCACCAGCCGAGTCCCGAACGGCACCTCGTCCGGAGAGAGCGATTCGCAGGCGAGCTGGCTGATCCGTGGAGGAAGGGCGAAGAAGACGGCCACGGGGCCTTCGAGGGAGGCCAGCATGGCGGCCAGGGCGCCGGGTGCGGTGACGTCCAGCTGGCGGTACTGTGACGAGGCCATGAGCTCCTTCCAGTGGGCGCTCGCCTCCTCGCCGGCATCCAGAGGGAGTGCCTTGGCGAGGCGCCGCTGCCATTTGCTCGGAGTCCACGATTCGGCTCCCGCGCCCACCAGGGTGAGGCCGGGCGCCCGCCCGGCCGAGACCAGGGAAGCCAGCCCTGGCAGCAGGAGCCGACCCGTCAGGTCGCCGGAGGCGCCGAGGATGAGCAGTGTCTTGATGTCCTGGGCCCGGGATCGCCGGGCGCGTCGCGTACTGGTCACCATGCCAGCATGCCATCCCGTCAGTCCGACTTGGTACCCTAGAAAGCTGAAAGCCTGTGCCACCCTGGCGCGGGGCCCGGCGAGGGATCCGATCCCATGCCTGGGCGAAGTCCTCGAACCTCCATCCGAAAGAAGTGCGCGGCGCGTGTTCAATTCACTCTCTGACCGGCTCACAGCGACGTTCAAGAACCTCCGCGGCAAAGGCCGCCTGAGCGAGGCCGACGTCGACGCCACCGTGCGCGAGATCCGGCGCGCCCTGCTGGATGCCGACGTCGCCGTGCCCGTGGTGCGTGAGTTCGCCTCCCGCGTCAAGGAACGGGCGCTCGGCGCCGAGGTCTCCGCTGCGCTGAACCCGAGCCAGCAGATCGTCAAGATCGTCAACGAGGAACTCGTCACGATCCTGGGCGGCGAGACCCGCCGTCTGCGTCTGGCCAAGAACCCGCCCACGGTGATCATGCTCGCGGGCCTCCAGGGCGCCGGTAAGACCACCCTGGCCGGCAAGCTCTCCAAGTGGCTCAAGGGCCAGGGGCACAGCCCGCTGCTGGTGGCGTGTGACCTCCAGCGTCCCAACGCCGTGACCCAGCTGCAGGTGGTGGGTCAGCGCGCCGGCGTGCCCGTCTTCGCTCCGCACCCGGGCACCACCAGCGAGTCGGACGTCCCCACGGGTGATCCGGTGGCCGTCGCCGAGGCAGGTGTGGCCGAGGCCCGCCAGAAGCTGCATGACGTCGTGATCGTGGACACCGCCGGCCGTCTCGGCGTGGACGCCGAGATGATGGACCAGGCGCGCCGCATCCGTCAGGCGATCAACCCGGACGAGGTCCTCTTCGTCATCGACGCGATGATCGGTCAGGACGCCGTCAACACGGCCAATGCCTTCCACGAGGGCGTCGACTTCACCGGCGTGGTGCTCTCCAAGCTGGACGGTGACGCCCGCGGCGGCGCCGCCCTCTCCGTCGCCTCGGTCACGGGCAAGCCCGTCATGTTCGCCTCCACCGGCGAAGGCGTGGACGACTTCGAGCTCTTCCACCCGGACCGCATGGCGTCCCGCATCCTCGACATGGGCGACATCCTCTCCCTGATCGAGCAGGCCGAGCAGAACTGGGACAAGGACGAAGCCGCCCGGATGGCGAAGAAGTTCGCCGACCAGGAGGACTTCACCTTCGAGGACTTCCTCGCCCAGATGCAGCAGATCCGCAAAATGGGCTCGATGAAGAAGATGCTCATGATGATGCCCGGCGCTCAGAACATGCGCCAGCAGCTGGAGCAGTTCGACGAGCGCGAGATCGACCGCGTCGAGGCGATGGTCCGGTCCATGACGCCGCACGAGCGCGTGGCCCCCAAGATCATCAACGGTTCGCGCCGCGCCCGCATCGCCCGCGGTTCCGGTGTGCACGTCTCCGAGGTCAACGGTCTTCTGGAGCGTTTCGGTCAGGCCCAGAAGATGATGAAGAAGATGGCGCAGGGCGGTATGCCGGGGATGCCCGGCATGTCCATGGGCGCCGGCGGCGGCACGGCACGCAAGGCGGCCAAGAAGAACGCCGGGAAGAAGAAGGTCCGTTCCGGCAACCCGGCCAAGGCCGCGCAGGAGCTGCGCGAGGCCGAGGCCCGGCGGGCGAACCGTGCCCCGTCCGGCGCGGCTTTCGGTCAGCAGGCACAGGACTTCGACCCGTCCAGCATGGAGCTCCCCAAGGGCTTCGAGAAGTTCCTGGGCAAATAGGGTTTGGTCCTGAACAGCACCGGCGCGCTGGCCCGGGTGGTCTTCGTCCCCGGGCGTGAGGCGTCCGGGGCGGCCGCCTGGCCGCGGCAGCACGGCCTGGCCTTGGAGTTCGATGCTCTGTTCCTGAGGCAGCCGGACGGCCGTGCTCTCGACGTGGAGACCATCCTTGAGACCGTGGATGGCGTTCCGTCGGTGCTCGTCTCGCACGGCGAGGGTTCGACGGCGGCCGTGCGGGCCGCCGTCGAACATCCGTCTCTGGTGCGCGCACTGGTCCTGTGCGAGCCCTGGCTGCCGGAGCTCACCGCCCGGCAGCCGCAGGGGGCCGAAGGCGCGATCATCCCGGGTGTCCCCATGCTCGTGGTCTCCGGCGGCTGGGAACCGGCCTATGAACGCACTGCCCGGGTCCTGGCGGAATCCGGGGCGGAACACGTCGTGGCTCCCGGCGGCCACCGGCCCCAGGACTCCGCCGAGGGCGCCGCCGCCATCAAGGACTTCCTCCGCAGGACCGCCTGAGCAGGACCGCCTGACAACCACGTTGCGGGGTCACTTCATGCCGGTTCCGGGCGGAACATCCGGCATCATGTGACCCCGCAATCGTGAACCTCAGTCCTTCGGCGCCCCGACCGGGATCGATTCCACGTAGACCTTGGCGCCCTGGGCCAGGAATTCCCGGCTCTTCGCGGCCATCCCCGCCAGGGCCTCCTCTACCTTCGCTTCCTGGGCGTCGCGGGAACCGAACTCGTTGCGGATGTCCTGGGAGATGCGCATCGAGCAGAACTTCGGGCCGCACATCGAGCAGAAATGCGCCGTCTTGGCCGGCTCCGCGGGCAGCGTCTCATCGTGGAACGCTTCGGCGGTGGCCGGATCCAGGGACAGCGAGAACTGGTCCCGCCAGCGGAATTCGAACCGTGCCTTGGAGAGGGCGTCGTCGCGCTCGTGCGCTCCGGGGTGCCCCTTGGCGAGGTCCGCCGCGTGGGCGGCGATCTTGTAGGTGATGACGCCGGTCTTCACATCGTCCTTGTTCGGCAGGCCCAGATGCTCCTTGGGCGTGACGTAGCAGAGCATCGCGGTGCCATAACGGGCGATCTCGGTGGCTCCGATGGCCGAAGTGATGTGGTCGTAGCCCGGCGCCACATCGGTCACGAGCGGACCGAGTGTATAGAACGGCGCCCCGTCGCAGAGTTCCTGCTGGCGCCCCACATTCTCGCGGACCAGGTGGAACGGGATGTGCCCCGGTCCTTCCACCATCACCTGCACGTCGTACTCCCACGCCCGCTTGGTCAGTTCGGCGAGCGTGTCCAGTTCGGCGAACTGTGCGGCGTCGTTGGCATCCGCGGTGGATCCGGGCCGCAGCCCGTCACCCAGGGAGAACGCGACGTCGTACTGCGCGAAGATCTCACAGAGTTCGTCGAAGTGCGTGTACAGGAAGTTCTCCTGGTGGTGCGCCAGGCACCAGCCGGCCATGATGGATCCGCCGCGGGACACGATCCCGGTGACGCGGTCCGCCGTGAGCGGCACGTACCGCAGGAGCACTCCGGCGTGGATGGTCATGTAGTCCACGCCTTGCTCGCACTGTTCGATCACGGTGTCCCGGAAGACCTCCCAGGTGAGCGCCGAGGCGTCCCCGTTGACCTTCTCCAGCGCCTGGTAGATGGGCACGGTTCCGATCGGCACGGGGGAGTTCCGCAGGATCCACTCGCGGGTGGTGTGGATGTCGTCTCCGGTGGAGAGATCCATGACCGTGTCGGCGCCCCAGAGGGTGGCCCAGTGGAGCTTGTCGACTTCCTCGGCGATGGAGCTCGTGACGGCGGAGTTGCCGATGTTCGCGTTGATCTTGACCAGGAACGCCTTGCCGATGATCATCGGCTCGGATTCCGGGTGGTTGATGTTGGCGGGGATGATCGCGCGTCCGGCGGCCAGCTCGGAGCGGACCAGTTCCACGGGGCAGTTCTCACGGAGCGCCACGAACCTCATCTCCGGTGTCACGATCCCGGCGCGGGCGTAGTGCATCTGGGTCACCCGCCGGCCCGGCCGTGCACTGAGCGGTGGGCGCTGCGCACCTCGCCACTCCTGGGAGGCGGCGCCACGGCGTGCGGCGGAGCGGCCGTCGTCGAGCAGATCACGCCGTCGGCCAACATATTCCTGCACGTCGTCACGGGAATGGATCCACTCTGCGCGCAGCGGCGGTAGTCCGTGCTCGGGCTCGCTGCCCGGCCCCACTGTGCGGTAGGCCTGGAACGGCGCGTTGGCCGTCCCGTCGGGGGAGTCCTCCAGCCGGATACTCGTCACGGGCACGGCGATGCCGTCGTCTCCCGGGAGGAATTCCAGGCTGTGGGCAGGGGATTGCTGCAAGGATTTCATCGGTACTCACTTCCTTCGCCGGCATTACCCGGTCAGGTTCTACGGTCCGGACAGTGACAGTCCGATCTCAGCCCCTCCTGGGACACCCGTGTGGTCGCGAACACCGTAACACGACCCCAGGGACGGAGGCCCGGAACCGTGTGGTGCGGACTGTCATCTCCCGTGCAGAGCCCCTCTGACCTACGCTTGAATCCATGCCGGACATGCGACGCCATCCAGTCATCGAGTTCACGGGTCCCGTTCTGCTCGGACCGGACGATGAAGCGCTCGGACTCTGGTCCGTGGACGGGCGGCTGACCTTCTGCATGCCTGCGGTGGAACCGGACCTCACTCTGGACGGCTGGGTGGTTCCCGGGCTGGTGGACGCGCATTGCCACATCGGCCTGGTGGCCGGTGGCGCTGCGGATGAGCCCACCACGCTGGCGCAGGCACGTGCAGATCTGGCCGCGGGAACGCTCCTGGTGCGCGACGCCGGGTCCCCGGCCGACACGCGCTGGCTGACCGGCCGTGCGGACGCGCCGCACATCATCCGGGCCGCGCGTCATGTCGCGGCTTCCCGCCGTTACCTGCGCGGCCTCGCTCTCGAGGTCGAGGACCGGGATCTGGTGGCGACGGTGCGTGAGCAGGCCCGATTGTCCGTGGCCGCGGACCCGAGGGGCTGGGTGAAGCTGGTGGGTGACTGGATCGACCGCGACGCCGGGGATCTTCGCCCGTCGTTCCCGGCCGAGCTGGTGGCGGAGGCGATCGCCGCGGCCCACGAAGAAGGGGCCCGCGTGACGGCGCACTGCTTCGGCGAGGAGGTCCTGGACGACGTGATCGCGGCCGGCATCGACTGCATCGAACACGCCACGGGACTGCAGCCCGAGCATCTGCCGCAGCTGGTCGAAGCGGGCATCCCGATCGTCCCCACCCTGGTCAACATCGCCACGTTCCCGGACATCGTGGCTCAAGCCCAGCCGAAGTTCCCCGTGTACGCGGCGCACATGCACGCTCTGTGGGAACGGCGCTATGACAATGTGGCGCGAGCCTACGCTGCGGGAGTGCAGGTCTTCGCCGGCACGGATGCGGGCAGCGTGATCGCCCATGGCCGGATCGCGGACGAGGTCGCGGAGCTGCACCGGGCGGGCCTTCCTTCGGTGACGGCGCTGGACGCCGCCTGCTGGTCCGCGCGGGAATGGCTGGGTGCGGAGAACCTGGAAGAGGGCGCCCCGGCCGACGTCGTGTTGTACGCGCAGGATCCGCGGCGGAACCTGGGAACTCTCGCCGCACCCCGCCGAGTGGTCCTCAATGGCGACCTTCCGGGGGATCACCGCGTCGCCGGTATGGAATAAATTGAAGCTTCAAGTAATTTTAAGGGTATGAACACTTCGCTTCCGCAGTCCCAGGACCTCCTTCCCGCCGATCTCAGCATGGGAACGGTCATGCTCAAGGTCGCCGACATGAACCTCATGAGCGACTACTATCAGCGCGCGCTCGGCCTGGAAGTTCTCGCGGAGCAGGACGGCGGGCTCGCGCTGGGCCGCGGGACGTCCACCCTGGTGCACCTGGCCCCCGCCGCCGGCCTTCAGCTGCCGGGCAGGGGAGAGGCCGGTCTCTTCCACACGGCACTCCTCTTCGAAGACCAGGCCTCACTCGCCGCCACCCTGGCCACGGCGGCCTCCTATGACGCGCGGCTCTTCCAGGGCAGCGCGGACCACTTGGTCAGCCAGGCGTTCTACTTCGGTGACCCCGAAGGCAACGGCATCGAGCTGTACTACGACCGCCCGCGCAGCGAATGGTCCTGGGAGGGCAGTACCGTCGTCATGGACTCTCTGCCCCTGGATCCCAACGGTTACCTCGGCGAGCACCTGAGCGAAGCGGCACTGCAGCAGCAGCGGCAGGCGCGTGCCGACGTCGGGCACGTGCATCTGCAGGTGGGCGATGTCGCAACGGCCGCGCGTTTCTACGTGGACACGCTGGGCTTCGAGCGCACCGCGGAGATCGGGAACAGTGCGCTGTTCGTCTCCGCGGGCGGCTACCACCACCACATGGCCATGAACGTCTGGAACAGCCGCGGCGCCGGCCCGCGCAAGGACACACTGGGCTTGGGTGAGGTGCTCATCCGGGTCCCGGCCGACGACGACGTCGCGGCGCTCGCCGACCGCCTCCGCGTCGCCGGGGTGACGCATCACCACACCGGCGCGGAATTGCGCTTCGAAGACCCGTGGCGCAACCAGGTGCGCGTCGCGGTGGGATAGCCTGAAGCCATCCGGCTCCAGCGGTCCTGGAGAACCGGCAGCCCGCCAGCGCCACCGACGAACCCGAGGATGACATGAGCCAGTCGAACGCTTTCGTAGAGGTCTTCATCGCCACGCACCAGGAGGCCCTCCAGCGGGCCAAGGCTTTGTCCGGAGGTGCGGCCCCCGACGGGTCCGCTCTCAGGATTCCCGGCATCAGTGATTTCGAAGTGGAGCAGCTGTGTTCCCTGGCCGCTCAGGCCGTGCACACCCAGGGGGAGCAGGAGCTTGAGATGGCGGACATCGCCGTCGAGGAGCTGTACGCCTTCCCGGCGTCCGCCGTTCGGGTGCTTGAGGAGCTTCCCGGATACCAGAGCGATGGCGAGGACCCTGCGCTGCCGTCCGTGGCGGTCCAGTGGGCCGCCGACGAGGACGTGCCGTTCGCCGCCGGTGAGGCCCAGCAGTACCTGCTCGCGCTGTCCGCCCTCGCCACGAAGACGGACTCATCCTCCCGTAATCGCCTGTATCTCTACTCGGCCTGAGCGGCTCGAAAGGTGGGGGGGGGGGGGGTGAGAGAGAGTTTTCCGCCTCTTCCGCCACGCGATCTGCCTCGGCGAGGGTCAGCGCCGATGCCCGGACGACGGCGTCACCGTGCAAGCGGTGGCCCATCCAGCGGAGGCGGACCCGTTCCACGGACTCGACCCGCGCAACGTGTCCCAGAGCGTGCTCGGCGCGCTCCAGAAGTTCGGGCTCGACGCCGTCCATGAGACGACGTCCTACGGACCGGACAGTGCCGATCAGCAGTACTGCGATCATGGCCGCGATCAACAGGCCGATCACGGGGTCCGCCAGCGGGAACCCCAGAAGAACTCCGATGCCGCCGATCACCACGGCCAGTGAGGTGAACCCGTCGGTGCGGGCATGGACGCCGTCGGCGACGAGGGCCGCCGAGCCGATGCGCCGGCCGACCCGGATGCGGTAGACGGCGACCGCCTCGTTGCCGAGGAAACCGATGACTCCGGCGGCGATCACCCAGCCGATGTTCTGCACCGGGCGTGGGTTGATGATCCGGTCCACGGCCTCCCATGCCGCGATCACCGACGACAAGGCGATCATCAGGACGATGAACAGCCCGGCCAGGTCCTCCGATCTGCTGAAACCGTAGGTGTATCTCCGTGTCGCCGCACGTCGGGAAAGGACGAACGCGATCCACAGTGGAACCGCGGTGAGCGCGTCAGACAGGTTGTGGATCGTATCCGCCAGGAGGGCCACCGAACCAGAGAACGTCACCACCGCTGCCTGGGCGGCGGTGGTGAGGAGCATGATCACGAGACTCACCTTCAAGGCTCGGATGCCTTCGGAATGGGCTTCGAGAGCATCGTCGATCGAGTCCGAGGCGTCATGCGAGTGCGGGACGAAAAGGCCGTGGAGGAAGCCTCTCAACCCGGAGGGATGCGAGTGGTCGTGGTCGTGTGTGTGGCCGTGCCCAGAATCATGGCCGTGTGAGTGGCCGTGCCCGCTCATGCCCCGCTCCGTTCGGTGTGGTGGTGACGCGGAAGTCCGCCCAGCGAGTGCTCCGCCTGGAAGATGGCGTCGGAGACGAGCTGGGAGGCATGCTCGTTCTCCAACCGGTAGAACACCCTTTGCCCCTCCTGCCGCGTCGCGACGATGCGGGCCATCCGCAGCTTCGCCAGGTGCTGGGAGACTGCAGCGGGGGACTTACCCACCAGTTCGGCGAGGTGGTTGACGGAGAGTTCCTCCTCGCGGCGCAGGGCCAGGATGATCCGCACGCGGGTGGCGTCGGCCAGGAGGGCGAAGACCTCCACGGCGAGTTCCACGTATTGGCCGTCGGGATCCATTCCGCATATCTGCTTATCTGCGTCCATACGCAGATTATTACACGATGGCCTCGACTGAGGTGCGTGGTCCGGGAAGGCGAAGGGGCAGGGAGTCGTGATTCAGGTCGCTGCGCGGCGCATTAGGCACCCTTGGCCGTCTCTGGCATAATGGACGGGTACCTGATCTGCGTGGCCCCTCTTCCCAGGCATGATCATGTCCTTCCGAACCCTCCAGTATGGCCCGCCCCACGGGAGCAGAACGCTGGGTTCAACCCCGTTTCAGAAACAGGAGTGACCACAACAGTGGCCGTTAAGATTCGTCTCAAGCGCTTCGGTAAGATGCGCGCACCGTACTACCGTATCGTCGTTGCGGATTCCCGCACCCGCCGCGATGGCCGTGCCATCGAGGAGATCGGCAAGTACCACCCCACCGAGCAGCCCTCGTACATCGAGGTCGACTCCGAGCGTGCTCAGTACTGGCTGTCCGTCGGCGCTCAGCCGACCGAGCAGGTTCTGAACCTCCTCAAGATCACCGGTGACTGGCAGAAGTTCAAGGGTCTCCCGGGCGCCGAGGGCACCCTGAAGACCAAGGAAGCCAAGCCGGCTTTCGTGGCTCCGTCCACTGACTCCGTCGTCATGCCGGAAGCCATCACCCCGAAGGCCAAGAAGGCTGAGGAGGCTTCCGAGGAAGCCGCCGAGACCACCGAGGCTGAGTAGTTGCTTCCCGAGGTTCTTGAGCACCTGGTCCGCGGCATCGTGGACAGCCCCGAGGACGTCTCCGTCGCTGCCAAGAATGGCCGCCGCGGAGAAAGCCTCGAGGTTCGTGTGAACGACGACGACCTGGGCCGAGTCATCGGCCGCCAGGGCCGTACGGCACGAGCGCTCCGCACGGTGGTGGGCGCCCTCTCTGAGGGTGGCCCGATCCGCGTGGACGTCGTCGACGGCGAACGCCGTCGTTAGAACCGGCCTGCGAAGACAAGGCTAAAGCCGGAACGGCCCCTCCGCCCTCGTGGTGGAGGGGCCGTTCCCGTCAGATGACATCCACGGTGTAAACCCGGCGCTCCCGGCGCCTCCGACAGACATGAAATGGGTAGGTGGAACATGCAGCTCCAGGTTGCACGCTTGGGCAGGCCTCACGGCATCCGTGGGGAAGTCACCGTCGAGTTGTTCACGGACGATCCCGAGGGCCGCTTCCACCCGGGCGCGGAATTCGTCACTCAGCCCACGGCCAACGGCCCCCTCACGGTGACCAGCGCGCGCTGGAACAAGGGCACCCTGCTGCTCGGGTTCGAGTCGGTGCGGGACCGCAACCGCGCTGAAGAGCTCCGCGGCACGTACCTCTTCGTCGACAGCGACGAACTGGAGGACGACGGCGAGGATGAGGGCTGGTACGAGCACGAACTGCTCGGCCTCGAGGTCCGCGTGGGCGAGGAGAAGGTCGGCACCGTCGCCGAACTCCGCACCATGCCCGTTCAGGATCTGCTGGTCATCCGCACCATCGGCGGCGAGGACGTGCTGATCCCGTTCGTGGACGAGATCGTCCCGGAGATCGACCTCGAGGAGGGCTACGTGCTCCTGACCCCGCCCCCAGGGCTTCTGGAGCTGAACACCGACCAGGAGGGCGCCGGCCCGTCCCGCGACGAGGCCTGAGCCATGCGCATCGACGTCATCAGCATCTTCCCGGAGTATCTGCAGCCGCTGGGGCTTTCGCTGCTCGGCAAGGCCCGCCAGGACGGCCTCCTGGCGCTGGAGGTGCACGACCTTCGGGACTTCACCACGGACCGGCACCGGACTGTGGATGACACGCCCTACGGGGGCGGCGCGGGCATGGTCATGAAACCCGAGCCCTGGGCCCAGGCACTCGAATCGATCCTCCCCGTTGCGGGGACGCGCGAGGGCAAGCCGGTCCTGATCGTCCCGTCCCCGGCGGGCGCACGCTTCACCCAGGCTATGGCTTACGAGCTGGCGGAAGAGGAACAGCTCGTCTTCGCCTGTGGCCGGTACGAAGGCATCGACGAACGGGTGATCGACTGGGCCCAGGAGCACTTCGACGTCCGGCCCGTCAGTCTCGGCGACTACGTCCTGAACGGCGGCGAGGTGGCCGTCATGGCCATGGTCGAGGCGATCGGCCGCCTGGTGCCGGGGGTTGTGGGGAACGCCGAGTCCCTCGTGGAGGAATCCCACTCCGACGGCCTGCTGGAGTACCCGGTTTACACCAAGCCGTCGTCCTGGCGGGACCATGAGGTCCCCGAGGTTCTGCTCTCGGGCAACCACGGCAAGATCGCCCAGTGGCGACGTCACCAGCAGTACGCGCGGACGGCGGAGCGCCGGCCGGACCTCCTCGCGGACTTCGACGCGGCGAAGCTGCCCCGCGCGGACCGTGAGGCGTTCTCGGCGCTGGGGTACGACGTCGTCGGCGGCCGTCTGGTGCGCCGTCCGGAAAGCGGCGACGCAGGCGTCTGACTCCCGGTCCGGAGGCGCCGTCAGGGGAGTGTTCATTCCGGGAGTCGCCGGATTGGCCCCGCCCCGGCGCCTGTGGCAAAATTGATTCTTAGTGTCCATTGGGCTGCCGCCTGCCACAGGGGGTGTGCCGTCAACAAGAGGACCACCGCGGAACCCACAAGGGGGCCGCGGCTTGCAACTTCAGCACCGTGCCCGGCTCCGGCCGTCGCGGCGCTGGCTACCCAAGCGGATGACCTGTGGCGTTCGCCAGGAGTATGGATATGAACATCCTCGATTCCGTCGATGCAGCTTCGCTGCGCAACGATGTCCCCGACTTCCGCCCCGGCGACACCCTGAAGGTGCACGTCAACATCATCGAAGGCAAGAACAGCCGTGTTCAGGTCTTCCAGGGCTTCGTCGTGGGTCGTCAGGGCGCCGGCGTCCGCGAGACCTTCACGGTCCGCAAGGTCTCCTTCGGAGTGGGCGTGGAGCGTACCTTCCCGGTGCACTCCCCGATCATCGAGAAGATCGAGCTCGTCACCCGTGGTGACGTGCGTCGCGCCAAGCTGTACTACATGCGCAAGCTCCGCGGCAAGGCTGCGAAGATCAAGGAAAAGCGCGACTTCAGCAACGCCAAGTAAGTCTTCAGACCTGCGTCTCCGCTTCGGCAGAGCGCTCCTGGGATTTTCCTTCGCATGAAGACGACAAAACGCCAGAACCCGTTGCGGGGCTGGCGTTTTGTCGCTTCCGGGGTGGTTCTCGCCATCCTCCTGGTCTCCTGCGTCCGCGCCCTGTGGGTGGACGTGTATTACATCCCCTCGGCCTCCATGGAGCCCTTGCTTCAGGAGGGTGACCGGATCGCCGTGTCCCGGACGGCGTTCCAGGGCCAGGAGCCGCGCCGCGGTGACCTGGTGGTCTTCGATGGACGGGGCTCCCTCGACCCCGCCTCCAGCGGGAAGGGTCCGGTGCTGGACGCCTTCACGTCCATCGGGCAGTGGCTGGGAGTGATCGGCCACGACACCGTGTACGTGAAACGCGTCATCGGAGTGGGCGGCGACCGGGTACGGTGCTGCACGGTGGACGGGAAACTGGACGTGAACGGGCACCCTGTGCCGGAGAGCTACCTGTTCCCCGGCGACAAGGCGAGTGACTTCGCGTTCGACGTGCTGGTGCCGGAGGATCGTCTCTGGGTCATGGGGGACCATCGTTCGGTGTCCCGTGACTCACGGTCGCTGCTGGGCGCTCCCGGAGGCGGGATGATCCCGCTGGACCACGTGGTGGGCCGTGCGGAGAGCATCGTCTGGCCCCTTGATAGATTTGGACAGATCCCGTCACCGGCAACTGGCCCGTGACCTGAACGGAAGGACGGCATTGGGAGCACACCTTCCCGAACCGGAACCCCAGCCTGAAGAGGCTCCGCAGGATCGCAAGAGCCGGGCTCGGCAGCGGAAGAAGGACCATCCCCTGCTGTCCTTCCTGAAAGAGGTCGGAGGGATCGTCGCCGCAGCGGTGGTGCTGTCCTTCCTCATCAAGACCTTCCTGTTCCAGGCCTTCTTCGTGCCCAGCCCGTCGATGGTCCACACCCTCGAGGTGAATGACCGGATCTTCGTGAACCGGCTGGTGCCCAGTCCCATCGGCCTGGAACGCGGTGACGTGGTGGTGTTCCGTGACACCAAGGGCTGGCTGCCTCCTGCGCCGGTGGAGAACCGCGGGCCGTTCGCCTGGGTCGGTGACACGCTCGTGTTCCTCGGCCTTCAGCCGGACGACACCAAGCAGTACCTGGTCAAGCGGCTCATCGGCCTGCCCGGCGATCACGTGGTCTGCTGCGACGCGCAGGGCCGGCTCCAGATCAACGGGACCAGCCTCAATGAGAAGTACATCAACCCGGACAGCGCGCCCGTGGTGAAGCCGTTCGACATCGTCGTGCCGGAGGGCAAGATCTGGGTCATGGGTGACAACCGGAACGATTCCGCGGACTCCCGGGCTCATGTGGACGGTCCCGGGAACGGCTTCGTCGATATCAAGGACGTGCAGGGCCGGGCCGCGGTGATCGTGCTGCCGCTGAACCGGATGTCCGTCCTGGACAACTACCCCGACGTGTTCAAGGATGTCCCGTCCCCGTCCAAGGCGGCCGAGGACAGCCGTCCGGACCAGGGTGCCGCCGTGGGCACCACGCACTCGGGGGAGTAACCGATGCCCGCTCCCACTCTGGAGATGGAACGTTCTCTCGCCGGGCCGTCGGTCCGGTACCTGGCGTGCCTGGACGAGGTGGGCAGGGGCGCTCTGGCCGGTCCGGTGAGCGTGGGTCTGACGGTTCTGGATCTCCAGGAGCTGGTGGAGCTGCCGGAGGTGCGTGACTCGAAGCTCCTCAAGGCCGCCCGGCGGGAGGAACTCGCGCCGGTGGTCCGGGAGTGGGCGGCATTCAGCGCCGTGGGCCACGCCGAGGCGTCCGAGATCGATTCCCTGGGGATCGTGGAGGCACTGGCCCTGGCCGCGCAGCGTGCGTGGTTCGGGGTGGTTGCCGCGGGCGGTAGGGCCGACGCGGTCCTGCTGGATGGCAAGCACAATTGGCTCAAGCGTCCCGAGGAGTCTCTCTTCGACCTCTTCGGGACCGCCGGCGACGGCGCTGAGCCGGCCGGACTCTTCCCTGCCGACGACGGCGTGGCCGGCCTGCGCGGCGGGGGCACCGCCGTCGTCGCTTCAGTTCAGTCCGCGCCGCCTGTCGCGGCAGCCGCACCGGGGCAGGTGGCCACCTCCGTGGACATCCGCGACATCCCGGTGACCATGCGCATCAAGGCGGACATGGACTGTCAGGGCGTGGCCGCCGCCAGCATCCTGGCGAAGGTGGAGCGCGACGCCATCATGGCCGCGCTGGCGGAGGAGCATCCGGCGTTCGGCTGGAACGTCAACAAGGGCTACGGAACCGCGGCGCACAAAGACGCGATCCGGCAGCTCGGGCCCTGCGACCATCACCGCCGGAGCTGGAAACTCCTCTGACCCGCCCGCGAGCTGGTGTGCACTCCTGTCTCGGCTGGGGGAAGATGGAACCATGAGTGCCGAAGATCTTGAGAACTACGAGACTGAGATGGAGCTCCAGCTGTACCGGGAGTACCGGGACGTGGTGGGGCTGTTCAGCTACGTCGTGGAGACGGAACGGCGCTTCTATCTGGCGAATCACGTGGACCTGCAGGCGCGCAGCGCCGACGGCGAGGTCTACTTCGATCTGAATCTGAGCGACGCCTGGGTCTGGGACGTCTACCGCACCGCACGCTTCGTGAAGAACGTCCGGGTCATCACCTTCAAGGACGTCAACGTAGAGGAACTGCCGCGCAACGAGGATCTGGGCCTTCCCCAGCCTGGCGACCTGGGCAACTGACCGTCCCCGCGGGAGGATCGACGTGAGTGATGCGCGCGGTTCCGTCCTGCGGATCCCGGAATTCCGGCGGCTCCTTGAGGTGATGTCGGCGACCATCTTCGCGGAGTTCCTCCTGGAATCCGTGGTGTACTGCTGGATCGTCGCCGCCACCGTCGGTGATCCGGTGCTGCGCTCGCTCCTCATCGGTTCCTACGTGGTGTTCTCCACCCTCCCGAGGATTTTCGGCGCCGCGGTGATGGGCGTCCTGTCGGACTCGCTCGGCGCTGCCAGGTCGGTGAAGCTGTCCACCGCCGCCCGGGCGGGTTTCGCCGCAGTGGCCGCCGTCGCATCTTTCCTGGGCCGAACGGACGTGCCCGTCACCGCGGTGCTCCTGCTGGCCCTCGTGGTGGCCTGTTCCACGTTCAATCAGCTGTTCACCTCGGCCAGGGCCAAGACCGTGCAGCAGTTCGTGGAGCCGGACCTGCGAGGGACGGCGTCGAGTCTGTCGATGACCGTGCTCACGGCTCTGAGCATCGTGTCGGCTTCCCTGGGTCCCTTCGCCTTCAGCTTCGCCGGGCTGGAGCTCTGCCTGATCCTCATCGCCGGGCTGTTCGTGCTGGGGACGGTCCTGAGCCTGTCCGGTTTCCCGCGGGGTCACCCTGGCGGCCCACTCCCTGCAGTCTCGAGACCCGGCTTCCTCGGCGCGCTTTTCGAGGGGTGGAAGGTCTCCTGGACCGTGCCGCGGCTCCGGTACGTTCTGCTCGGTTCCGTGCTGTACGGCGTTCCTCTCGGCGTGAACAATGTGGCCCTGGTGCTGCTGTGGGTGGACACCAAGGGCGGGACGCTGATCGACTACGGGCTGGGTTCGTCATTGTTCGGTGTCGGCGGCTTCGTGGGAGCGGTGGCCGCGCACCGATGGGTAAAGCGATGGAGCCTACGACGGCTCTTCTCGTCGAGTCTGACCTCGCTGGGCGTCAGCTACGGCTTGCTGGCCTGGATCCCGAACCTTCAGTTCTCCTTCGCGCTCATGTTCGCGAGCGGGTTCCTGTTCAGCCTGTATGCGGTCGTTCAGACCCCGATCCTCCTGGACGTCACGCCCCCGGAACTGACCGGCCGGGTCGTGTCGACCACGGCGTCCGTCGCCGCGCTCAGCTCGCTCGCGGCCGCTGCCGCGGTTTCCGTGCTTTTCGCCCTGGCCGGCTCCGGCGGGGGCTTGGTTTCGTGGGCGGTCTCGGTCGGTGGCGGATTGACCGTGCTGGGCGGTGCGCTGCTGATGATCCGTGATCGCAAGGGAGACGTGGCCGCACCTGAGAACGTGCCCGTCGCACAGGATCGGTGAGCCGGCGGTGAGCCGCCGGTGAGCCGTCACTGAGGCGTCACTGAGGCGTCGTCGAGACGACGGCTGCCGTCTGCGGAGCCCTGTGGATGCTCCGGACCGGGAGATTTCCACATGCCGTGATCCGCTTCCTCCGCTCGTCCTCCCGTGTCGAAGACTGGGCGTGGAGGTGGTTCGGATGAGGCCGAAGGACGTGCTCGGGCGGCGGGGCGAGGAGCTTGCCGCGGATTTCCTGGAAGATCAGGGGATCAGGGTGGTGGAACAGAATTGGCGGTGCGCCGAGGGCGAGCTGGACATCGTGGCCGTGGACGGGGACACCCTGGTGGTGGCCGAGGTCAAGACCAGAAGCAGTCTGGACTATGGGCACCCCTTTGAAGCGGTGACGCAGCACAAGCTCGCTCGCTTGCACCGGCTGGCGTGCCGTTGGGTGGGGGAGCGGCGGCTGCGTCTGCCGCGCCGACGGCTGGATGCGATCGCCGTCATCACCCCGCGCGGTGAGGAACCCGTCATCGAGCATCTGAAGGGGATCGGCTGATGGCGGGCCGGAACGGGGTCGGGCGATCCTTGTCCGTGGCGCTCAACGGTCTGGAAGGCCGGGTGATCGAGGTGGAGGCGGACATCGGGAACACGCTTCCGGGGTTCGTCATTCTCGGTCTGCCGGATGCGGCGCTTTCCGAGTCCCGGGAGCGGATCCGCGCCTGTGCGGCCAATTCGGGTATCCCGTTGAGCCGTCGGAAGATCACGGTGAATCTGTTTCCGGCGTCGCTGCCCAAGCGGGGTTCAGGGTTCGATCTTGCTATAGCCGTCGCGGCTGTCGCGGCGAATGGTGAGATCCGGGGTACCGAGGGGGTGGTGTTCCTGGCGGAGCTGGGGCTGGATGGCCGGCTCCGTCCGGTGCGTGGGGTGCTGCCTGCGGTGGCCGCCGCGGTGAGGGCCGGGCATACCCGCGTGGTGGTGGCGCGGGGCAACTCGGCGGAGGCGTCCCTGGTGCCCGGTGCGGAGGTGTCCTCGTACCGGACCTTCGCACGGCTGGTGCTGGACTTCGGGGCGGACCCCAAGGAGCTGAACCTGGACTTCGATCCTGCGGAGCCCGGCACGGCGGCCGGGACGACGGGTTCGTCCGGCGCAGCGCCGGATCTGGCGGATGTCGCGGGACAGTCCGAGGCGCGCTTTGCGTTGGAGGTCGCCGCGGCCGGGGCGCACCACATGCTCATGGTCGGCCCTCCGGGTGCGGGTAAGACGATGCTCGCAGAGCGGTTGCCGGGTCTGCTGCCGCCACTGGACGACGACGCCGCCCTCGAGGTGACCAGCATCCACTCGCTGGCAACTCAGGGCGAGATCCGCACCGAGCTCGTCCGCCGCCCGCCGTTCGAGAACCCTCATCACACGGCCACGTGTGCCTCGATCGTCGGCGGCGGCGCGGGATTGCCCCGTCCCGGTGCCGCCTCGCGAGCACACCGCGGGGTGCTGTTCCTGGACGAGGCGCCGGAGTATGACCGGAGAGTGCTGGATGCGTTGCGTCAGCCCCTGGAACAAGGACGGCTCGTGATTCACCGGGCGGGAGGAATCGCGTCCTATCCGGCCAGGTTCCAGCTGCTCCTGGCGGCGAACCCCTGTCCGTGTGGGAAGGCGAGTGGCAAAGGGCTGGAATGCAGCTGCACACCCTTGGCCCGGAGGCGGTACTTCGGGAGGCTCTCCGGCCCCTTGCTGGACCGCGTGGACATTCAGCTCGGAGTGCAGAAGATCAGCCGCCTGGACCTGGATTCGCAGGGACGGAACGAAAGCACCGCCGTGGTGCGGGAGAGGGTGCGGCGGGCACGTCTGGCCCAGAGGGATCGGCTCGGGCGCTTCGGTCTGGAGACCAACGCGATGGTTCCCGGGAAGATCCTCCGCGGCGGCCTGCGGCTGGATCGTGCGTCCACCAGGATCCTGGACGCGGCGATGGACCGGGGTTCTCTCAGCGCGCGTGGCTACGACCGCGTGCTCCGGCTGGCGTGGACCCTCGCCGATCTGGCGGAAGAGAGCTCTCCTGATGCTGACCACGTGGGCCTGGCACTCGCGCTGCGGACCCCGGAGGCGACAGCATGAGCGAGCGTGCAGCCCGTGCCTCCCTGACCCGGTTGTTCGAGCCACAGGACGCCGTGGGCCTCGCTCTGGTGGCCGCACTCGGCCCGGAGGAAGCGCTCGCCGTCATCGTCTCGGGAAGCGATCCGGACCCCAGGCACGAACAGTCCGTTCACGAGGTGCTCACCGAGCACGGTGGGAGCACCTCGTGGAAGGGACTGGGGACCGCTTTCGCCCGCTGGAGACCACGGGTGCCATCGTTGGCACCCGAACGGGATCTGATGGTGCTGCAACGGCTCGGCGGCGGCTTCCTGATCCCCTCGGACGAGTACTGGCCGGAGCAGCTGGAGGATCTGGGACTGCAGTCGCCACTCGGGCTCTGGTATCGGGGGGCCCCTTCGCTTCTCCCCGGGGCCGCGCACGCCGTGGCCGTGGTGGGGTCACGGGATTCGACGGCCTACGGCGCCACGGTCAGTGCCGACATCGCCCACGGGCTGGCCCGTCGTGGGTTCACCGTGGTGTCGGGCGGCGCATATGGCATTGATGCGCATGCTCATCGTGCGGCGCTCGCCGGCGGCGATCCCGAGTCCGGTCGCGCCCCGACGGTGGCCTTCATGGCCGGCGGCCTGGATCGGTTCTACCCGAGCGGCAATGACGAGCTTCTGCGGACGGTGGCACGGCGCGGACTGGTCCTGGCAGAGGTTCCGCCCGGCGCGGCTCCCACGCGCTACCGGTTCCTGCAGAGGAACAGGATGATCGCCGCGTTCGCCGGGGCGACGGTGGTGGTCGAGGCACGCTGGCGCTCCGGCGCTCTGAACACCGCTCATCATGCCGAGGCCCTCGGACGAGCGGTGGCCGCCGTACCCGGCTCGGTCCTCTCAGCGAACAGTGCGGGCTGCCACCGACTCCTGCGCGACGGCGGGGCCGTCCTCGTCACGGAGGTGCAGGAAGTCCTGGAACTGCTCGGAGGGCACCCTGCTTCGAACGACGGTGTCCGGGCCCGGAACGACACTGCGATCCAGGACGGCCTGACACTGGAGGACCTGGTGCTCCTGGACGCTCTGCCGCTGAGGACGCCGGTTCCTCCGGAGAAGCTGTGCGTGGTGGCCGGGCTTGGACTGCTCGCCGTTCGTGCCGGGCTCGGGCGGCTGCAGGTGCTGGGATTGGCGGAATCGGTCGGGGCGCTGTGGCGCCGTGGCCCGACAAGGGATTCCGCATGAGGGTGGGAGGAGACTGCACCGGTCCGTCGGCCACCCCCAACACCGGCTTGATCCTGAACCTCAGGGGCGGCAGAGTGGAGAGGTGCCACAGAGTCCAGCCCCGTTCCACGACGACGTCCTGGACGAGTACGCCCGGTACCTCACGGGGGAGCGGGGCCGATCCGGCAACACTTTGCGGGCCTACCTCACCGATGTCCGTCAGCTGCAGGAGTTCGCCGTGAAAGCCGGAGCCGCGTCGTGGGATGAGGTGGACCTTCACCTGCTGCGTGAGTGGCTCGCGGACCACTCGGCGCGCGGAATGGCCCGGGCCACCCTGGCGAGACATGCGGCCAGCGCTCGCACCTTCTTCGCCTGGCTGCTCCGGGAAGAGCGGGTCTCCCAGGACCCGACCCTGCGCCTGCGTTCACCCAAACGCACCTCCGGCCTCCCCACCGTTCTCAGGCCCGCTCAGATGGACCGCGTCCTCACCGACTTGGCGGAAGCGGCTCAGGAGGCCGATCCCGTCGCGCTGCGTGACCTGGCCATCGTGGAGACCCTCTACGCCTCCGGCATCCGTGTCGGAGAGCTCGTGGGGCTCGACGTGGATGACGTCGACCTCGAACGCCGCACACTCCGGGTGCTCGGCAAAGGCGACAAACAACGGACAGTGCCGTTCGGGGTACCCGCGGAGCGGGCGATCGTCGGTTGGCTCCGTCGGGGGCGACCTGCACTGGTCACGGCACGCAGCGGACCTGCGCTCTTCCTCGGCGCCCGGGGCGGGCGGGTGGATCCGCGGCAGGTCCGCAGCCTCGTCGCGGATCGGTTCGCCGCCCTCGGAGACACCGCGGCCACGGGTCCTCACGCGCTCCGCCACACGGCCGCCACTCACCTCCTGGACGGCGGCGCCGAGCTCCGGGCGGTCCAGGAACTCCTGGGACACAGCACCCCCGCCACCACCCAGCTGTACACCCACGTCTCCGTGGAACGACTCAGAGACAGCTACCGTCAGGCGCACCCGAGGGCCTGACAGCCGGTCATTCGGTCCGGGTCGTTCCGCCACTGGCACAAATCCGCAGGCTACGGCACAATAAGAACCAGCGCCGGGGTTCAAGCACTGCTTGAACCATCGGCCGGTGCCGCAAGGCGCCGCAGACAACTCAAGAGCCTGTGAAAGGCAGACAGGAATCACCGGACTTCGTGAAGTCGAGGGCGTTGGGGAAGACGTACCTACGGCTAAGGAGGATGGGATGTCTGTTGCAATGACTCGGGGAGTGCTGTTCGTGCACTCCGCCCCGGCTGCGCTGTGCCCCCACGTCGAGTGGGCCGTTGCATCGCTGCTGGACGATTCGGCCACCCTGGAGTGGGTGGCTCAGCCTGCTGCGCCTGGAATGTTCCGGGCTGAGCTGGCCTGGACCGGTGCTCCCGGCACCGCCATCCAGCTCGCCTCTACCCTGCGCGGCTGGACCCACCTCCGCTACGAAGTGACCGAGGAAGCATCCCCCGGAACCGATGGTGGACGCTGGTCCCACACTCCGGAACTCGGCATCTTCCACGCCGTCACCGACGCCCACGGCAACATCATGGTCTCCGAAGACCGTATCCGCTTCGCCTACGAAGCCGGTGCAGGCGACCCCGCCGCCGTGTACCACGAGCTCTCGCTCGCCCTCGGCGAAGCCTGGGACGAGGAACTGGAACCCTTCCGGCACGCCTCGGAGGGTTCCAACGTCCGCTGGCTCCACCAGGTGGGCTGACCGCTTCATCCACACCGGCGACTCCCGGGCCGGGCCTCCTCCACGCCACCGGCCCACCCGGGTGCCGTCACGTCGCCGTTTCCGCCCCGACCGGCACACCGTCACCATCGGCGAAAGTCGGGCACAGCGCCCCTGACGGGCGTTCAGCGCGGCGTCCTGCCCTCACCGTCCTTCCCCAGCCCGAACTGCATTCCCCAACGAGAACGGCACCGCTCACCCTGAGGTGAGCGGCGCCGTCGTCGTGGTGCGGCTGAGTGCGGATCAGTAGTTGCGGACCGCGATCACGGCGTTGTGGCCGCCGAAGCCGAAGGAGTTGCTCAGGGCCACGATGTCACCGGCCGGAAGGTCGCGGGCGGTCTTGGTGACCACGTCCAGCGGGATCTCCGGGTCCTGGTTCTCCAGGTTGATGGTGACGGGAGCCTTGCGCTCGTAGACGGCCAGAGCGGTCAGCACGGCCTCCACGGCGCCGGACGCGCCCAGCAGGTGACCCATCTGGGACTTGGTGGCGGAGACCGCCACGTCGTCCACGTGGGTGCCCAGAGCGGCACGGAGAGCCGTGTACTCCGGCTTGTCGCCCACCGGGGTGGAGGTGGCGTGGGCGTTGACGTGCACCACGTCCTCGGGCTGGATGCGGCCGTCGAACATGGCCGCCTTCAGCGCGCGGGTGGCACCCAGGCCCTCGGGGTCCGGAGCGGTGATGTGGTAGGCGTCGGCGGTGACCGAGGTGCCGGCCAGTTCGCCGTAGATGCGGGCGCCGCGGGCCAGTGCGTGCTCCTCGGCTTCCAGCACCAGTGCACCGGCGCCTTCACCCATGACGAAACCGTCGCGGTTCACGTCGTACGGACGGGAGGCGTGCTGCGGATCGTCGTTGCGGCGGGACAGGGCCTGCATGGAGGCGAACGCCGCGATCGGCATCGGGTGGATGGCGGCTTCCGCGCCACCGCACATGACCACATCGGCCTTGCCGGAACGGATCAGGTCCAGACCCAGGTGCAGCGCCTCGGTGCCGGAGGCACAGGCGGAGACCGGGGTGTGGGCGCCGGCGCGGGCGCCGAGGTCCAGGCTGACGGCAGCGGCCACGCCGTTGGGCATGAGCATGGGCACGGTCATGGGGAGGACGCGGCGCGGGCCACGCTCCTTCAGGGTGTCCCAGGCATCCAGGAGAGTCCAGACGCCGCCGATGCCGGTGGCGAAGGCCACGCCGAGGCGGTCCTTGTCCATGTCCTCGATGCCGGAGTCCGCCCAGGCTTCACGGGCGGCGACCACACCGAACTGGGTGGACGGGTCCATGCGCTTCATCTCGACCCGGCTGAGCTTCTCGGAAGCCGGTTCGGAGCAGCGGGCGGCGAAAGTGACGGGGAGCTCGTAGGTGCTGACCCACTCGTCCTCGAGGGTGCGCGCGCCGGAGACACCCTTGAGGGCGTTCTTCCACAGAGTGGGGACATCGCCGCCGATGGGCGTGGTGGCACCGAGGCCGGTGATGACAACTTTGCGAGGCATCGTCACTCTCCAAGTGATCTAAGGGTCTGCCCCGAGGGGCGTCAGGTTCAGGGGAGTGCCGTGGTGGACGCCTCCTGGGACGGCGTCCGGCACGGGCAAGGCGGCCGTGCGTCCTCTCCGGGGAGGTGAGCGTGGGCGGGCCTTGCCAGGGAGCGCCATCCCGGGATGAGGTCATCCCGGGATGGTCAGCTCCGGCAGCAGGCGATCAGGCCTGGGCGTTGGCGATGAAGTTCACGGCATCGGCGACGGTCTTGAGGTTCTTGACCTCTTCGTCGGGGATGCGCACGCCGAACTTCTCCTCGGCGTTCACCACGATGGTCATCATGGAGATGGAGTCGATGTCCAGGTCCTCGGTGAAGGACTTGTCCAGCTCGACAGCCTCGGGAGCCAGGCCGGTCTCCTCGTTGACGATTTCAGCCAGGCCGGCCAGGATCTCTTCGTTGCTAGCCATGTCGGCTCCTTTTCTGTGTTGTTCCGGCAGCTGCCGGGGCTTGACGGTCAGCTGGTGCTGACCGGTGGTTGTGAAGTTGTGGTCGGGAAGTCGTGAGGCTCAGGGGAGCCGGACCACCTGCGCGCCGAACACCAGACCGGCCCCGAAGCCGATCTGCAGCGCGAGGCCGCCACTGATGTCCGGGTTCTCCTCGAGCAGGCGGTGCATGGCCAGGGGGATCGACGCGGCGGACGTGTTGCCCGAATCGGCGATGTCCCGCCCGACCTTGACGTGCTCGGGAAGCTTGAGCTGCTTCACCATCTCGTCGATGATGCGCATATTGGCCTGATGGGGCACGAACGCGCTCAGGTCCTCCGCGCTGACTCCGGCCGCGTCCAGGGCGGCCTGTGCCACCTTGGCCATCTCCCAGACGGCCCAGCGGAAGACGGTGGGCCCGTCCTGGCGCATGGTCGGCCAGATGTTCAGTGCGGCGGAGACGACGGCTTCGTCATCGCCCTCGGCGGCCAGGGTCTCCAGGCCGCGGACATCGTTGAGCGAGTGGGTCATGCCGATGGCGCCCCACTTGCTGCCGTCGGATCCCCAGATGGACGGGCTGATGCCCGGCTCATCGGAGGGACCGATCACGACCGCCCCGGCTCCGTCCCCGAGAAGGAAGGAGATGGTGCGTTCGTGGTTGTCGATGAGGTCGGAGAGCTTCTCGGCGCCCACCACCAGGACGTACTCGGCCGCCCCGGAACGGACCAGGGCATCCGCCTGGGCCACGCCGTAGCAGTACCCGGCGCAGGCGGCGGAGACGTCATAGGCGGGGGCCGGAGTCGCGCCGAGGCGCTCGGTGAGGGCCGTGGCCGCAGACGGCGTGGCGAACGGGTGCGAGACCGTGGAGACGATGACCGCGCCGAGACGGGACGCTTCGATCCCGGCGTTGGCCAGGGCGTCACGCGCGGCGCCTTCGGCCATGTCGATGACGCTCACGTCCTGCGCTGCGCGGCGCCGGGTCACGATGCCCGTGCGCTGGCGGATCCACTCGTCCGAGGAGTCGATCCACTGGCAGACGTCGTCGTTGGTGACCACGACGTCTGGACGGAAAGCCCCCACCCCGTGGATGCGGGTCCCCGCCCTGACCTCGTCCTGCCGGAGGACGGGTGTCATGCCTGTGCGCCCTCGGTGTTCCCCGCGGCGTGGTGGCCGGAGCCGCCCGGTGCGGCGTCCTGCTCGACTTCGGCGAAGAGGGCCAGTGCGGCGTCGAGGTCGGCCGGGGTCTTGACCGCGACCGTCTTGATGCCGGGCATGCCGCGCTTGGCCAGTCCGGTGAGCGTGCCGGCGGGGGAGAGCTCGATGAGGCCCTTGACACCCTGAGCCAGGAGGGTCTCCATGCAGAGATCCCAGCGGACCGGGCGGGAGACCTGGGCGACCAGGCTGGCGACCCCGGCCTTGCCGTTCGCGACGAGCCGGCCGTCGTAGTTGGAGAGCAGCGGCACCTGGGGCTCGTGGATGTCCAGTTCGTGCTGGAGGACGTCCAGAGCCGCCACAGCTGGGGCCATGTGCGTGGTGTGGAAGGCGCCTGCGACCTTCAGCGGGATCACGCGCGCCTTCGCCGGCGGATTGGCGGCCAGGGCCTCGAGCTGCTCGAAGGTGCCTGCGGCCACCACCTGGCCGGCGCCGTTCACGTTCGCGGGGGCGGCGCCGGAAGCCTTGATCGCGGCGAGCACCTCGGCGGGGTCACCGCCGACGACGGCGCTCATGCCGGTGGGCGTGACGGCTGCGGCCTCGGCCATGCCGTTCGCCCGCTCCCGCACGAAGCGCATGGCGTCGGCTTCGCTCAGGACACCGGCGAGGGCGGTCGCGGTGATCTCGCCCACCGAGTGACCGGCCAGCGTGACGGGCAGGGTCGAGAGCTCGACGTCGAAGAGCGCCTTCGCGGAGACCAGGCCCGCAGCCACGATGAGCGGCTGCGCGACGGCGGTGTCCTTGATGGTCTCCTCGTCGGAGGTGGTTCCATGCGCGGCGAGGTCCTGCTGAGCCACTTCGCTCAGGGCGGCCAGGTGCTCGGCGACGCCGGGGACCTCCAGCCAGGGCGCGAGGAAACCGGGGGTCTGGGAGCCCTGTCCGGGGCAGACGATTGCTAGCACTTAATCAGCTTTCCAAATCGAGGTGACATTGCCGCCTGTTTGCTTGAACGAAGCTCAGGGGGCCTGTTTGTAGGAAGTCTACAAGAATGGGTCAATGTGGGCGGCTTGCGAGCCGGTCGTGCGCGGGTCGCTGCGGTGGAGCGAGCCGCCCGACCGCCAGCGCGGTCTGCAGCACGTACGCCTCCCGGGGGATCAGCGGGTCCCAGCCGGTCACGTCGCAGACCCGTTTGAGCCGGTACCGGACGGTGTTCGCATGCACGAACAGCTCGCGGGCCGTCGCCTCGAGGGAGTGCCCGAGTTCCAGGTAGCTGCTCAGGGTGTCCACCAGTCCGTTCGAGGCGGCCAGCAAGGGCCGGTAGATCCCGGCCACGAGCTGTCGCCTGGCGGTTTCATCGCCCGAGATGACCCGCTCCGGCAGCAGGTCTCCCGCCGCCACCGGCCTGGGCGCCGCGGGCCAGGCGCGGGCGGCGGTCAGCCCCGCGAAAGCCGCCTGCGCGGACAGGCTGGCGTCGGTCAGCGAAGCCGCTTCGGGGCCGTGCACCACGGGACCGGGGGCGAACAGTTCGCTCAGTTTCGCCAGGGAGTTCTCCCGGTCATGGAGTCCGCCGAGCACCAGGATCAGGCGGTCGCCCTGAATGCCCACCAGAGCGTCGTCGGCGTACCGGCCGGCGGTGCGCCGCAGCTCGCTCACGTAGCTCGCGCTCGTCTCGAGGGGGGTCTTGCCCACCACCACGGTGAAACGTTCCTGGGCCTTCCAGCCGAGGGCCGCGATCCGGGACCGGAGGGCGTCCGTGTTCTCGCCGCGCAGGATGGCGTCGACGATCAGGGCTTCCAGCCGAGTGTCCCAGGAACCGCGGGATTCGGCCGCCCGGGCGTACACGTCCGCCGCCGCGAAGGCGACTTCGCGGGAATACCGGAGCACGGCTTCCCGGAGTTCGGGCTGCGCTTTCTCCGGGGCCAGGACCGGGACCTGTTCCTCGACCACCTCCACCACGATCCGGATCAGCTGGAGTGCTTTCTGCAGGCTGATGGCCCGGGTCATCTCGCTGGGGGCGGTGCCGAAGACGTCCGACAGGATCCAGGCCGGGGAACTGGGCCGTTCGTACCAGGTGACGAATGCGGCGATGCCGTTCTGCGCCACCAGACCGAGCGTGGATCGTTCGTCGGCGCTGAGCCGTGCGTACCAGGGAAGGGACGCTTCGAGCTGCCGGGTGGTCCTGGTGGAGAGCTGCCCCACGTTGGCGCGCAGCTTCTTCAAGGTCTCGGCCTTGTCCGCGGAGGCGGACGGGATGGGCGAGGGCTTTCCTTCGGACTGCGTCATGCTATGAAGCTTAGTGCCAGGCGCTTTGTGTGAAGGCTACAACTGAGGCGCGTTCCACCTGCCGTCACGACGACGGCGCGGCCCGTCCGCCGTCGTCGTGCGCGGCTGACGCTGTGCGCAGGGACGGCCGAGGCCCGCATCCGGTGGGATGCGGGCCTCAGTTGTCAGCAGCGTCGGTGGACGGGGATCAGGCGTCGCCGCCCGCGCCGCCCGTGGTCCCGGCGTTCACGTTGGTCAGGTCGTACTTCTCGATCGCCTGACGCGGTGCGGCCGCGTCCACCTTGCCTTCGGCGGCCAGCTGCTGGAGAACGGCGACCACGATCGAGTGGGTGTCGTTCTTGAAGAAGCGGCGGGCGGCCTGGCGGGTGTCGGAGAAGCCGAAGCCGTCCGCGCCCAGGCTGGTGAAGCGGTTGGGCAGGTACTGGCGGATCTGGTCCGGCACGGCGCGCATGTAATCGGAGACGGCGACCACCGGGTGGGGGTTGTCGGCCATCTTCTGCGTGATGTACGGGGTCTGGAGATCCTCCGGGTTGAGCAGATTGTGCTCGTCCACGGCCACACCGTCACGGCGCAGTTCGTTGAAGGAGGTGACGCTCCAGACGTCGGCGGCCACGCCCCAGTCCTCGGCGAGGACCTGCTGGGCTTCGAGAGCCCAGGGGACGGAGACGCCGGCGGCGAAGACGTTGGCGCGGGGGCCGTCGACGCTCGGGGAGCTGATGTGGTGGATGCCGCGGGTGATGCCCTCGACGTCCACGTTCTCCGGCTGCGCGGGCTGGTGGATCGGCTCGTTGTACACCGTGAGGTAGTACATGATGTTCCGGTCGTCCGAGTCCGGGCCGTACATGCGCTCCAGACCGTCGCGCATGATGTGGGCGATCTCGTAGCCGTAGGCCGGGTCGTAGCTGCGGATGGCGGGGTTGGTCCCGGCCAGGATCGGCGAGTGGCCGTCCGCGTGCTGGAGGCCTTCGCCGGTCAGCGTGGTCCGGCCGGCCGTGGCGCCGATGATGAAGCCACGGGTCATCTGGTCCGCGGCGGCCCAGAAGGAGTCGCCGGTGCGCTGGAAACCGAACATCGAGTAGAACACGTAGATCGGGATGAGCGGGACGCCGTGGGTCGCGTAGGACGTGCCGGCCGCGGTGAACGCGGCGACGGCGCCGGCCTCATTGATGCCGGGGTGGATCAGCTGACCCGTTGCGGCTTCCTTGTAGGCCAGGACGAGTTCGCGGTCCACGGACAGGTAGTTCTGGCCGTTCGGGTTGTAGATCTTCGCGGTGGGGAAGAACGCGTCCATGCCGAAGGTGCGGGACTCATCCGGGACGATCAGGGCGACGTGCTTGCCGAATTCCTTGTCGCGGAGAAGGTCCTTCAGGAGGCGGACGAAGGCCATGGTGGTGGCGGCCTTCTGCTTGCCGGACCCCTTGTACGCGACCTCGTACGCCTTGTCGGACGGCAGGACCAGTTCGTCGTGCTTGGCACGACGCTCGGGAACCGAACCGCCGAGTGCCGCGCGGCGTTCCATCATGTACTTGATCTCCGGAGCGTCCGTGCCCGGGTGGTAGTACGGCGGGTTGTAGAGGTCCTTCTCGAGCTCTTCGTCCGAGATCGGGATGCGCAGGTGATCACGGAAGGCCTTGAGGTCCTCCATGGTCAGCTTCTTCATCTGGTGGGTCGCGTTACGGCCCTCGAAGTGGGTGCCGAGGCCGTAGCCCTTGACCGTGTGGGCGAGGATGACCGTGGGCTTGCCCTTGAACTCCATGGCTGCCTTGTAGGCCGCGTAGACCTTGCGGTAGTCGTGGCCGCCGCGCTTGAGGTTCCAGATCTGGTCATCGGTGAGGTCCGAGACGAGTTCCTTGGTCTGCGGCGTGCGTCCGAAGAAGTGCTCACGCACGAACGCGCCGTTCTCGGCCTTGTAGGTCTGGTAGTCACCGTCCACCGTGGTGTTCATGACCTCGACCAGGGAGCCGTCGGTGTCCTTGGCGAGGAGGTCGTCCCACTCGCGGCCCCAGACGACCTTGATGACGTTCCAGCCGGCGCCGCGGAAGAACGCTTCGAGTTCCTGCATGATCTTGCCGTTGCCGCGGACAGGGCCGTCCAGGCGCTGGAGGTTGCAGTTGATCACGAAGGTCAGGTTGTCCAGGCCCTCGTTGGCGGCGAGCTGCAGCAGGCCGCGGCTCTCCGGCTCGTCCATCTCGCCGTCGCCCAGGAACGCCCAGACGTGCTGGTCGCTCGTGTCCTTGAGCCCGCGGTTGTGCAGGTAGCGGTTGGACTGCGCCTGGTAGATGGCGTTCATGGGGCCGATGCCCATGGAGACCGTGGGGAATTCCCAGAACTCCGGCATGAGACGGGGGTGCGGGTAGGACGACAGACCGTGAGGGGCCTTGGACTTCTCCTGGCGGAAGGCGTTGAGGTCTTCCTCGCTCAGGCGGCCTTCCATGAAGGCGCGGGCGTACATGCCGGGGGAGGCGTGGCCCTGGAAGAAGACCTGGTCGCCGCCGCCCGGGTGGTCCTTGCCGCGGAAGAAGTGGTTGAAGCCCACTTCGTAGAGGGTCGCTGCACCCGCGTAGGTGGAGATGTGGCCGCCGACGCCGATCCGGGGATCCTGAGCGCGGTGCACCATGATCGCGGCGTTCCAGCGCATGTAGGCGCGGTAACGGCGTTCCAGTTCCTCGTTGCCCGGGAACGCGGGTTCCTGGTCCACCGGGATGGTGTTCACGTAGTCGGTGGTGGTGACCATGGGGACGCCCACGGACTGTGCGCCGGCGCGCTGCAGCAGGGAACGCATGACGAAGCGTGCGCGCTCCGTGCCCTGCTCGCGCACCAAGGCGTCGAATGACTCAACCCATTCGCTGGTCTCCTCGGGATCCGCATCGGGGATACCGGCGGTCAGACCGCTCAGGATCGAAGGGGTGATTTCTTCAGCAGCCACGTCAAACCTCTCTTTGATGCAACTGCGGCGCCTCGCTGATCCAGGGGCTACCGCGCGCGGCAAATCGCTTCCGGGCGCCGGTCAGGTGATTCCGGCACTCTCAACTGGTCACTTGTCCTGCACGGCCGGGGTTCCGGACGTGACTCACTCGTGTTCATGGATCACTCTAGCCCTCACATCGCGGCCTTCGCATTTGGGAACCTTTGCATTGCGCGCGGTCCGCGCCTCCGGAAACGGCCCCTGACGACAAATCGGTGTCAACCGCTGCGAAAGCGCCGCCCATGCATCACAATGGGAAGTGACGCGGGCCGGAATGAAGTGACCGGCCTACTACGAGGAGGAACGAGTGAGCGAGGCCGACGCCGTCGCGGACGTCACCACTGCCAGCCGTCTGGGTTTCAAGGACGGCGACCTGATCCAGGAGTTCGGATACGACGAGGACGTCGATTTCGACTTCCGCGCGGACATCGAGGAGATCACCGGTTCGGAGCTGCTGGATGAGGATGAACAGGAAGTAGTCGACGCCGTCATCCTCTGGTGGCGCGACGAGGACGGCGACCTGGTCGATGCCCTGGTCGATGTCCTGCCCGCCCTCGAAGGCGACGGTGTGGTCTGGATTCTGACCCCCAAGTCCGGCCGGGACGGATACGTCGCTCCCGCGGACATCCAGCACGCCGCCCCCACCGCGGGTCTGCACTGCACGTCAACCCTGTCCGCTGCGAAGGACTGGTCCGGGACCCGACTGGTGTTCCGGAAGAAGAAGTGATGTCTCAACAAGTGGCGAACCCCCTGGGGCTGGTCTCACCGGCCGTGGGGGAGGAGGCACCCGACTTCACCCTGGTGAACCAGTTCGGCGAGCAGGTGACGCTCAGTTCGCTGCGCGGCCGGCCCGCCGTCGTCGTGTTCTTCCCGTTCGCCTTCTCCGGCATCTGCACGGGTGAGCTGTGCGAGATCCGGGACAACATCTCCCTGTTCGCCGGGCTCGACGCCCGCGTGCTGGCCGTGTCCGTGGACAGCAAGTTCGCTCTGCGTGCCTGGGCCGATCAGCAGGGGTATGACTTCGATCTCCTCTCGGACTTCTGGCCGCACGGCGAAGCCGCCCGGGCCTACGGGGTGTTCGACGAGGAGACGGGCATGGCCGTCCGCGGCACCTTCATCCTGGACGCCCAGGGCGTGGTCCGCTACGGCGTGGTGAATCCCCGCGGCCAGGCCCGGGACTTCGAGGCTTACCGTCAGGCGCTGGCGGAACTCTCGGCATGACCGATATCGCCACGGACGAGGCGCTGGAGGAGGCCCAGGACCTTCTCCGGTCCCGTGCCGTGGTGGTGCTGACGGGTGCCGGGATCAGCACGGATTCCGGCATTCCGGCGTATCGCGGTCCGAATTCGCGACCGTCGAACCCGATCACGCTCCAGGAGTACATGGGCTCCGCCGAAGCCCGGCAGCGCTACTGGGCCAGGAATCATCTGGGCTGGCGACGGGTGAAATGGGCCGAGCCCAATGACGGTCACCTCGCGCTGGCTGAACTGGAGCGCGGCGGGGTCATCCAGGCCGTCATCACGCAGAACGTGGACCGGCTTCACGAGGACGCCGGCAGCGAGAACGTGGTGGATCTGCATGGCCGGGTCGACCAGATCATCTGCACCGAGTGCGGCGATCTGCTGCGGCGCCGGACGCTCGAGGAGATGCTGACCGCGCTCAACCCCGGGTTCATCGAGCGTGCCGAGGCGCTGGGCGTCGTGGAGGCGCCCGATGCCGACGCACAGATCGATGACGCCCTGGCCCGTGAGTTCGTGGTCGCTCAGTGTCCGCGCTGCGGGGGAGTGCTGAAGCCGGATTTCGTGTTCTTCGGGGAGAACGTCCCGAAGCCGCGTCTGGCGCGTGCCCTCAAGCTCGTGGAGGAGGCGGATGTGCTGCTCGTGGCCGGGACCTCGCTCACGGTCATGAGCGGGCTGCGTTTCGTCCGGCAGGCGGACAAGGCCGGCACCCCGGTGGTGGTGGTCAACCAGGGCCCGACCAGGGGTGATGAACTCGCCACGGTGCGGCTCCACAGCGGGACCTCGGAGACGTTGCGGGCGTTCGCCCGCGCGCTGCTTCCGCCTCCGGTGCCCCGAGCGCACTGACCCGCGCACGACGACGGCGGGCTGCTTCCTCCGGAGGGTGCCGCGGCAGGGTTGTTTGCGGCGCCGCCGTTTGCCCGCTGAACTGGGCATCCGCTAAGGTTGATACCTGTTGACCGCAGCGCGGACGGCAGAGAAGGGCCTTTAGCTCAGCTGGTAGAGCGCCACGTTTACACCGTGGATGTCATCGGTTCGATCCCGGTAGGGCCCACCACGGTGAACTTATTCACACCAGAGACATGTTGGTTTTTGGGTGTTGTGTCGAATTGACCACTCAGTCCCGGAAGGGCTGGGTGGTTTTTCGTTTCCTGGGGGATGGCTACGTCGTTCTCCTGGATCCTGTCGAAGAGAGCAGCGACGGGTGCTTGGAGGGTGCCGGTTACCGCGGGGTTATTGTCTCCATCGGCACGGCCGAGCCAGAGTTCGCCGAAGAGGGCATCGATGATGAGTCGCCTCGTAGTGTCGCTCGCATTGCGGTAGTGCCTCTGAGGATCGCTGAGCAGCGTGATGTAGGCCAATGCCGACTTCACTCCGTGCTCGATGGCCTGTTTCGTGTTGATGAGGTGGTCACGGATGGCGGATTGTCCGATGGCATTTTCTTGGTGTTTGGTGCGAAGCATAGTGCCGTCGTAGATGCCGGCTGCGGCGAGGTCGAGTAGGTTACGTTCCCGCATTATGAGCTGCTTGAGGCGTTTCTCCATTGCCCGGCGTTGTTCGATTTGGCGAGCGTGGTAGTCGGTGAGATACCCCTCGAAGATTTCACCGTTGGTCGTGAGCTGTTCCTCGGTGAGCATCCAAGGGAGAGCGGGACGTGTCACAGTTCGGGCCGGAGCATCGGTGCAGTGAAAGCGCAGGATCTAGCCGGGGTGGACTCAATGCGGGGCAGAAGGGGTTCCGGGTAGCCGCGCATGAGAAAATCGGCAGCCGCGGTGGAGAGAGTGACTCCTGTGGGAAGGTACGTGCCGATTACCGTTACGGTCCGTTGAGCTGCCAGGAGTTAGAGAAACTCCACACGACCGAACAGACGGAGAATGACGGTTTCGGCTCGAGCCACCACTGAATACCACATGTCCGAACCAGAACGTAGCCCGGGTTGGATCACGAGTGCTGCATGATCCTGGTCTGTAGTTGCAGGATGCGATGGACGTGTAGCAGATCGCGGGATCCGCGCCTTACATCCAGCTGAGATCGATACTGGGCTACTTCGAACTCTTCGTGATCGCGCGAATCCCGAAGTAGCCCAGCAAAGCCGCGCCGGCCAGGGCGACGACCCCGGTTGCGTATGACCACCACCCTGCGGCGCCGACGAAGAATGTCACGCCCATGACAGCTATTGCAATGCAGCCAAGGATCATTGCAATCCCGTATGCGCGGTTTGTGGAGTCTGTCTCGGTGGATCGATCCTCATTCATGCCTACGAGTCTAGCCGCCGGCGTTGACATACGTGCAACCTGGAGGAACGCTCTGACTGGTGCCTTGGACATTTACTCAGACGTATGTACTATCCTTCTTGATCAAACGGGTTGACCGGTATGTTCGTCTATTGGGGAGTGGAAGAGTGCAGGAAAAGTTGGCCGTGCAGGCTCTGGAGCAATGGGTGGTCGGAAGCGTTCGACCGGGGGCGAAGCACGCGTTCATTGAGTACGGGGTCGATCCTGAAGTCGCCAGCGATGCCCTTCCGAAGGTCGATGTCGCGTTCGTTCCCGCGGGATCTAGCATCGCTGGGGACCATCGGATGGCGGTCGAGTACGACGGCGCTCTTAGCGCACCAGGCGACCAGCTCTTCCTTGACGGTCAGGTCGTCGAAGTTCAGGACTACGTTGCTTCGGGGTTTGTGGACGTACTTGGTCCGACAGTAGTTCACCTCAGCGGTGACGACGGCTGGGCCGCGCTGGTCGAAGATGCCGAGGCTGCGTTGCAGCTGGGAGTTTTTCCGGAACATTTGCTGAATCCCAGCGTCCTTCTCGCTGATCGTTTCCCGCTGTTGGACCTGGCGGCAGCGACCCGGCCAAGCCGCTTCTACTGCAAGGCGGGTGGATCAACCGCGTTCGGGATGCAGGGCGGGGACCTTGACATCGCTGATCTAGCCGAATGTGAGACAGTTTCCGAGCTTCCTGCTTGGGCAGCAATCTCTGGGGTGGTAACTGAACGAACGCTGGACCGCGACCAGATGCGTTTTGCTTCGGTCGGGCGTTTTGTTGGTGCCGTTGAGCTGTTGCGCTCGCTGAAGCTTGTTCCAGCTGATATCGACTTGGTCGGATTCGGGATGAGCCTGGTTGCGGACGATCGGGCTGACGCTGTCGTATGTGGTCGGGAACCCTTCCTGACTCGTCAGGGGGGCGAGTATTTGCTCCTGAACCAGGAGACGAGAAGCCGGCATCGCCTCAGCCGCGATACCGCTGGGCTAGTCGAAATTATCCAGAGCTCTTCTTCGCTGGAGCTGGCAATCGACCGGGCGTGCCGTACTCTTGCGGCGAGCAGCGAGTCTGTCGCACAGGGGCTCCTGCAGGTGCAACAGAGCCTCAAGGTGAGCGTTGCCGTCCCTGGGCAACCCGTTGGAGCGATCAAGTGACCGACACGTTTGCATCTGATCTTGGACATTCAGTTGACCGTCAGGACGTCTGGCCATTTCTGCTTCCGTCGGCGAGCAAGATTGACGACCGGAGGACTGCACTGAGCTCCTCTGGCGTGACGGTTCGATATAAGGACGGTACGCAACGACTCTGCGCGGCCAGCGGCTTGTGGAATGCTCCGCTGGGGTTTGGGAATGCTTTCATCACCGAGAGCATTGAACGCGCATTGCGAGAGGCGTCCTATTTGACGCTCTTTCGCTCGGTGCACCAGCCCGCGGAAGATGCTGCCAGCGTATTGCTGGATCGTGCAGGCCGAGGGCGCTACGGCAAAGTGATCTTCTCGACCTCTGGTGGAGCCGCAAATGACGCGGTAATGAAGCTAGTCCGTCAATACTGGCATGCGAAAGGCGCTCCGGAACGGCAGTTGGTTATCGGTCTCCACGGTAGCTATCACGGCACGATGTATGGCAGCCAGAGCCTGAGCGGTGATGACTTGTTGCAGTCCGTGTACGCGGTGGATCGGCGAACCATTCGTCACGTCGCTCATGACGATGGGGGCACTCAGCTAGAGGCACTCGTGCGGCGTGAGGGCCGCCGTGTCGGTGCAGTGGTTCTGGAGCCCGTTCTCGGGAGCGGCGCCCATGCTCTTCCAGCGGAATTCTTAGCCAAAGTTCAAGAGCTTCGCGACGAGGTGGGCTTCCTGCTCGTCGCGGATGAGGTTGCTACAGGGTTTTGGCGTACTGGTCCGATGTTCGCATCTGAAGTATGGGAGAAGGCCCCGGACGCTCTCATCGCTTCTAAGGCGCTCACCAATGGGACTCTCCCGGCCGCCGCCATCTTGGTCGGACATCAGATCGTGCAGCAGATGAAGGCTGCAAACGCCACGTTCGTTCACGGGGAGACGCAGGCAGGCACGCCCGTGACCTGTGCTGCGATCATCGCAACCTTGCACGAGATGGACCGAATCCAAGTATCGTCGTTGGTCGAGCGGTTGAGCCTGGAACTGTCTGACGGCTTGGAAAATCTGATGCGTCGATCAAACGTTACGGCCGTATCTGGTCGAGGCCTCTTCAGGGGCATTCACCTCCGGCATCTGAACGGTGATGTTCTCTCGGGGGCGGAGGTGATGGACGTTGTGGGTTCGATTTTCGACCACGGGGTCATCGTTCACCCCGGTCCAAGCAGCATCCAATTGTTGCCCGCTTACATTTATGGGAGTTCAGGCATCCGAGAGATGCTGGCTCGCATTGATGGTGGGTTGGCCGCATATTTCAATGGACAGGGACGATGAGCGTCCGTGTTCTATCCGGTGATCAGGCGCTGGCGGATCATCTCGTACAGTCATCAGGCAGTGGTACGACGATGATCATCGTCGACCGTGCGGCTGAGGTGTCGGAGAAGCGCTTCGACGGGACCGCTACCGACGTTCTTGAGGTCTCGGTGGGTCAAGGTGGGCTGCGCCTCGAGGAGATTAGGCAGATCGTTACCCGAATTCGGCAGCTCGGTCCGAGAGAGGTACTGGGTGTTGGCGGCGGTTCGGTCATGGACGCGGTCAAAATTGCCGTGGTATGCGCCGAGCAGGACGGGAGGCTGGAGCACCTTGCCGTCAGGAGCGCCAGATCAGGCTTGGTTCCGCTTGGAGGCAGCTGGCGCAGGTCAATTACTCTCGCCCTGGTACCCACGACGATCGGGACCTCATCTGAAGTCAACTCCACTGCAACGATCCTGACACCGGCTGGTCGTAGGTTGGTTCTCGGCGAATCGCTTCGCCCTGACATCGCGATCCTTGATGCGGAGCTGACACAGACCTTGCCTCCTCACCTAGTGGCTGAGGGCGTGATGGAGGCATTTCTGCGAGTTGCAGGCGTTTTTGCGTGGACGCCTCGACCAAGAACCATCGAACGCACGGCCATCAACCTTGCGAGGGCGATTCTCTCCGCAGGTCTGGAGCAGCCAGCCGCAGACAGGAAGACGCTGGGCTTAGTGTCCGCGGCCACCCACACCAGTGGGGCGTTGATTTCGGTGACTCCTTATCCGATGAAGCATTGGTACATAGCCAATGAACTCTCCTACGCCGCGAGAGTCCGGAAGATCGAAGCCACCGTGCCGCTCATCGGGCCGGTGTGGGCAAGGATCCTGCAGGGTGATTCGCGATTCGGGGACGCTGCGACCTTGAATCGGTTCTGGGACAGCGTGGGGGAGTTGGTACCTGGCGCCTGCCTCGACCCAGTCAATGGAATCCGGTCTCTTGCCGCAACGCTTGGTATCGCCACGAAGCTGCCGGTTTCGTCCATGGAAATCGCCTCCTGTGCGAATTCCTGCATTCGGAATTGGGGCGGACCTCTCCCTATGCTTCCCGGGCTGACCGCAGCCGATATCCGCAGTCTGCTTGAAGAAAGTAGCCTGCCGCGGCTGACAGCCGCGGACTGACGCTTCTCCGGACTATCCGGTCCTGGAGGTTCACCGAAATTTTGGGGGGGAGGTGAATTGAATGACCAAGAACGACATTCTCGATCTGCACATGGAAGAGATCGAACCTATGGATGCTCCCAGCGAAGACAGCTGGTGGCAGGGAGTCTTGTCCGGGATCGCCGTCGTCGGCATGGTCGCGGCGATCGGCGCGACCTGATCCTAGAGCTTCTAGGCCGCAAAAACTCGTACCGAAAGGAGGCACAGATGAACGCTCCCGCGCTCAACCTCGACTTCGTCGAGCTCGAGTCCATGGACGCCCCCGACGATGGTTGGGACTGGTTCCGCGGCTTCTCCGTCGGCGTGGCGGCCGGCGCAATCGCCCTGAGCCTGACCTGACCGGAATCGGCATCACAACCCAGGAGAGGAGGTGATCTGACGATGAACGAAATGACTCTCCAGTTCGAAGAGATCGAAGCTATGGAAGCGCCGCTCGAATGGTGGCAGCACGCTACCTACGCTATTGCGGCTGCTGCCGGCCTGGTCGCCATCGCAGCCACCTAAGCTCGATAGATCCGTCTGTAGGCGTCCGCATTGGGCGCCTACAGACGGGCAGGAAGGAACCCAATGAATTCCCTAGTGACGGGCAACGCCCACCTCACTGGCGCGATGTTGAACTATCTACATACCCACCAGCTTCAGCCTTGCATGGAGGACCTTTATAGTGCCGGAGGGTCGCGCGTATACGACGCAGTGACCCGCAGTGATCGAAGCGAAGTTAGGGAATTCATCAATCTCAGTCGACAGCACCCAGGAAGAATCCTCGACCTGGGCGCAGGCTCGGGGCGCCTTACAATCCCGCTGGCTAGGCTCGGTCACGAAATGCATGCGTTGGACAACTCGCGGACCATGCTCCAGCTTCTCCAGGAACGTACATCCTCCAGTTGCCCGGTCACCACTCACCTTGGGAATATGGCCACTTTCAGCCTTGGTCTCAAGTTTGACCTCATTATCCTGGGAGCGACATCAATTACGTTGCTCAACGCCGAAGACCGTCGCAACCTTATGAGTTCAGTGAGGACCCATCTCGCTCCAGGCGGCTCTTTTGCACTCTCCCTCGCTGATGCTGACGCTGCCCATGAACTCTCTCAAGCCAAGGAGTCTCACCTCCAGTTCTCGGAGGGACAAATCAAGCAGAGCGTGTATTTCACGCAGGAGCTATCAGCTGACGGGCGTAGCCGGTTGGTCAACTTCGCTGATCTGAGCTCGCGAACCACACCGCCGGGGTCCGTCCCGGTCTACTTCAGCACGGTGCAGTTGTTGCCTATGGACGAAATGATTCGCGAGCTGGAAAATGGCGGGTTCTCGGTGGAGAACGTCCATCAGGTTCGATCCAGCGTGACCGGCCTTGGTAGAGGAATCGTGGTCGTCGAATGTCGATGAAACCTTACGTGCAGGCCCTCGACCCGTCCGTTGGAATCGTTCGCAACCATGTCCTGTTGCCTCGCATTGCTGGAGAGACGCCCCTTGTCCGAATGGCGATCGAGCTCGCCAGTCCTCAAGCCGAGAACCCAAGCAATAAGCTTGACCTCGTGGGGGCATACGATCTGGTCCAACTTCGAGCGATGAAACGAGCAATCGGAGAAGCAGTGGAGAGGTTTGCTCTCCTTCCTACTTCTCAAACGGTTACAAAAGCACGAAGTCGGCGCGGCATCAATACCGCCCGGAGGGTGTCCTCGTCATCGACCCTGGATCCCAGATTCCCTGCCTTTTTGCAGATCGGGAACCACCGCATGTCCGACTCCCTAACCAGTCACGAGATCAGCTATCGATCAGGGCTCGACTACTCGTCAACGACTGGGCTGGAGCCGTCCCCATCTGGCTCTGCATCGGGGCTGAGCCTCGAAGATGCAGCCTGTTCTGCATTAATGGAACTCATCGAGCGGGACGCGGTGATGGTTGCCTGGGCGCGCCAGCTGGTCTTGGATGAATTGTCCTTGGACTCGGACACGTGGGGATCCCCACAACTTACGTTCATGACCGGTTTCCTGAACCAACTTGAACGAACCGTTCGAATTGGCCGTTGCCGTACAGGCGTGCCCGGGGTGGACGTGTACCTGGCGGCGACCTTCTCTGAAGGTGACCGTCTCTGCGGATTCGGCGCTAAGGCTTCAACAACGCCCTCCGAGGGTGTGTTGGGTGCTCTCTTCGAAGCCTGCCAGCTTTACGACGTACTTGGACTCGCTCGCACCTGGACAGATATTGCCGTGGTGGAAAAGCCTCGTAATGATGAGGAACGCGCTCGATATTGGTCGCTTCCACACGCATCGACACTTCTGCAGGGATGGTTCGACACGTTTAACACAGTCGAAGGTTCATCGCAGGCTGAGGAACGCCTCATGTCACAAGATCTTGCCCGGTTCATGTGTGACGACGGTGCAGAGTCGGTCTTCGTCGCTGACCTCACAGGTCGCCTCCCAAACGGAGCGCGCGAGATCGGTTGGCACGCCGTCAAAGCCTTCGCGAGTGGGTATCAGCAGCTAAGGCTCGATGAGCGACGCCATGACACATGGAACGCCAGTCGATTGGCCCGAGCCGAAGAGCGGACCGGCCACGCGAGCTCTCTGGACTCCGACAGAATTTTCCCAATACCTCACCCTCTGGTTTGAAGCGATGAAGCAGCTCTTATCCAACCGTCGTACTCCACCGATCACGCCTGAAACGTCACCACAGCGCACCCCGAATGTTGACTTTGTGCCGCCCGGAGTGCCGGACGGAACCTGGGTCATCACCGTCGACGGTGTTCCCGTGGCCCGGGCCTCGGCACACATTACCGAACTGGTCCGTAGTCTGGACGGTACGAGGGCTGTCAGCCAGATCTACCTGGCATACTCGGACCGGCTGTCTCTCGAAGACTTCCTCGCCTTGCTTGGACGCTTTCAGCGTATTGGAGTCATTGCGGGTGGAACCTACCGGGCCGCAGGCCGTCTAACATATCGTCCTCCGTTGACGGTGCAACTCGCGTCGTTGAAGTCAGCATGGCTCTTTTCCCGCACGGCGCCACTGCTGCGACCAGTTTTCAGCCGCGTCGGTGCGATCGTCGTGGCGGCAATCGCGTTGACCGGGTTTGTAGTAGCCGCGGTTCAGCTGCCGCAGATCATCCAGACCTTGTCGCAGCCCGTTACTCTTGCTGGCATGCTTGCGGTGACGGCAATCTTGATCACGGCGACAGCAATCCACGAATATGCACATGGCGCGGCCCTGGCGAGCTTCGGCGGGACACCGCGACGTGCTGGATTCATGCTCTTCTACTTGGCCCCAGCCTTCTTTGTCGACGTCACAGATGGGTGGCGGCTGCCGTCACGTTGGCAGAGGGTCGGGGTTGCCCTCTCTGGGCCTGCGGCTCACCTCCTCATAGGGGGGACTGCGGCCACCGTCGGCCTCCTGTCCTTAAACCAGGACTTCAAGGAAGTCTGCTGGATCGTCACTGTTGCTTGCTATAGCGTGGTCGCGTTTAATCTGATCCCCTTTGTCCGATTCGACGGGTATCTAGCACTAATGACCGCATTGGACGAACCGAATCTCAGAGCGAAATCCATGAAGGATGCTGGCGGATGGATTGCACGGCAGCTATTCGGAGCTGCTCCTGAACCACAGCAGATTGAAAAGTGGTGGAGCGTACCGTTCGGCATCGCCTCAGCAGTATTCCCCTTCGTACTGGTCGCCGGATCATTGAGCCGATTGATCGTACTCATCAGCGGCAAAGGTCTCATTTCGGGCCTAGTAGTGCTCGGGGTCGAAATGCTCCTCGCGCTGCTGGCCGTCAAATGGGTCATCAGTGCCGTCACTCACCTGAGGGCCAAGGGTACGCGGGCAACCGTAGTCGCGTTGCGCGGCACACTTTTAGTGGCGGCCATCATCCTCATCGGCATGGTCATCAAGGTGCCGACGCAAGCGAGAGCAGGCTTCGTTCAGGACGGTGGAACTCTCAGTCTCGTCCAGGCAGCTGGAGCTCACCAGATCAGCATGCCTTTGGGCCAACGCGTCGAGCTACGGACAAATGGACTCTTGTTCAGTACAGCAATCGGCATAGCGTCCGTCTCCCAGAGCGAATCCTCTCCTGGCGATGCGGATATAACATCTCTCTACCCAATTGAAGTTCCAGGAGCGACCGTCGCGGTATCGAAGACTTCACTGAGAGTCGACCCAGGTGCTTCACTTGAAGGTCTTCCGAGAGCAGGTATGGCACAGATTCGGCTATCAGACAAAGATCTCTGGTCTGCCACATTCGACACTTTTATCAGCCCTGCCCTAAAAGATATCATCCCCTGATGCCAGATACCTTCCGGAGAAAAGGAATTCTATGGACAACTTTGAGCACCAAGTGAGCATCGAATTTAATGGCTTCTCCAAGAGATTTGGAACGACCAGAGCAGTAGAAGATCTCAGCTTCACGGTTCCGACTGGGAAGATCGTGGGTCTACTCGGCCCCAATGGCGCAGGCAAATCAACGGCCCTGCGCGGACTAGTTGGACTTCTCCGGCCCAGCGCAGGTAGCGCGACCGTTCTTGGAAAGCCCCTCGAATCCCATGACAACCCTGGCCGAGTCGTTGGCGTTCATATGGACGGCATGGGGTTCGAGACAGGAATCACCGCGCAGCGGCATCTTACGATCGGATGCCTGGCATTGGGGCAACCTTCCAGCCGGGTGGCAGAAGTACTTGAAGAGGTTGGGCTGACGTTCGCCGCGCGGAGACGGGTCAAAACCTACTCCACCGGAATGGTTCAGCGGCTCGGCCTGGCTACCGCCTTGCTCGGGTCACCCAAAATTCTCGTCCTCGACGAGCCGGGCAACGGCCTAGATCCCGAAGGGATGCGATGGCTCAAAAGGTATCTCCGAGCCTACGCCAAAGCTGGAGGGACGGTCCTGATCTCCAGCCATCAACTTCGAGACCTAGAGAGCATTGTCGATGAGGTGATCATCATCAAGCGCACAGTCCTCTTTGCTGGTCTACTCACAGACCTCGTATCTGACGGTGGCTCAAACCTCGAGGACAAATACTTCGAGCTGACTGAAGCTGATGGGGTCCGTACAGCATGAGAAAGACGATTGTCGCCGAGCTATTACGATCCGTCAGCGGGCTCTCCTTCCTTGCTGTCGTGCTGTTTCTCTTTCTCATACCGTTCTTTGTTCTCATTCAGACCAATGACATGGACTCATTCGCTTCGATGTCCGACCTGGAGGCAAGCCGGGCATTCTATCGTCCGGTCGGTGCTGGGTTCATCACCACGGCATTCCTGGCCTCCTATGCGGTTACCCGCGAGTTCTATTACCAGTCGATCGACCGCAGTCTGATCCAGGCCGGCACTTGGAGGCTGCTGCTTTCGAAGATGGTCGCCAGTTCAATCACGGGCCTCGGCCTTGCCCTTCTGCTGGCAGTAGTCTGGCCTCTCATTGGTTCGTGGTGGTTCAGCACGATGGGCCATACCTTTGTCCTTGATCAGGGAACATTCACTGTGGGGTTGGGGACGCTCTTAAGCTGCTTGCCCGCCTCAGCCTTTGGCTGTCTCCTCGGATGGGCCATCAGAAACTACTACGTAACGACAGCGGTGGTGTTTGTGCTTCCATTGGCCGTGGAGTTCCCGCTACGAGCTGCAGCCCCGGATCTCGCGAAACTACTGCCCAACAATGCGCTCAGCGGGCTCGCAGGGTTCACCGCACAAGACAGCACACTTGGATGGTGGTCATGCCTACTCGTAGCGTCAGCCTGGATCGTCCTTGTCGCAGTCACCGTGTGGACTCTGGAACGACGTAGGGACATCCGATGATCCGGAGCCTACGTACAGAACTCGCCCGTCTAGTACGCGACAAGGTATTGGCCGGAGCCTTGACTGCGGCCGTGTTGATCGTCCTGGCCTCAGCAGTCGGACTACCACGTGACCTGAACTCAGTACCGGCGTCGATGACCGAAACCGTGATGCACGCTTTTCGCATCCCCCTGGCCGTGAATGCCGCCACAATGGCCAGCATCTATGGCTCGTTCCGGTTCACGATCGACTACAGGGACGGCTACATCGCTCGCCAGCTCCTCTGGCAATCACGGAACACATCCCTGATCGCGAAGATGCCGCCAACCATGGCCGCTGGGGCCGCAATCGGCGCCATTAGTTGCCTGATCTTCGCTGCAGTTGTCGGGGCGGCAATGCGGCGTCCGGTCCTGGACTTCGAGACACTCGGGCAAGCGGCTGTCCTCGGCATCGCATGCTCATTGTGGGGCTTGTGTGTTGGAAGTCTCGTACGGGCTCATTTGGTTGCCCTGTTCATTGTCCCGGCCACCTTGGTACTGGCTCTGCCCCTCGCCCTGTGGAAGCCCGAAGTTAGCGGATGGTCTCCACTTAGCGCGCTGCTTCAAAGCACAGGCAATCGGATCCCGGGGGAACTACCACTTCAACTTGCAGGGGCTCTAGGTTTGGCTTGGCTCGCGCTGGCGATAATCGCGTCATTATGGGCATTTAATCGTCGGGATATCTGCTAGCGTGATCAACGACGCCAGATCTCATGCTGGCTAACCGTTTGCTCGTGGGCCGGCATCAATGACTGACGGGTCGATTCGGCCCTTTGTTGCTACCTTATGGTGCTGGCCTCCGGCAACTGTCGAATTCTGGCGAGCTCGGGCTCATCTGACCGAGGGCAGCTTGTCCCGAGCCCCTGGACATCGCTTCGGGCAACTCCATCGCTAGCAACATCATCGGTGGAATCATCCTGGCGCTGGCGATTGTGCTTATCGTGCTCCTGGTCCTGCCTCGCAAGCGAACCTGAAGGTGCGAGGTCCGTTGCGGAGCTACCAGGCAGAGGACCCTTAGCTGCTAAGCCTGAGCTGCGTCGTATTCCTCGATGACCTTCTGGGCAATCCGTCCACGTTGCGCCACCGTGTACCCATTCGCGCTTGCCCACTCGCGGATCCTATCCAGATCCGGTTTATTGGGCCGTGGGCGGTTGGCACTGCGCTTGACGGTCACCTGCCGGGCTGCCCTGATGCAAAAAGCGAGGGCCTTGTGAAGATCGGTGAGTTCGCCGTTCGTCAGGTCAATCTCATAGGTGGACCCGTCGAGTGAGAACGACAGGGGATTCACCGACGCATCGCCGGAGATGTCACTGAACCGATGAACTACAGTCTAGGTTGCCATGCAGACGAGCTTATACTCCGGCCGCTCTTGTTGGATGAAAGAAGTGGGGCTGAATGGTTGTCACGTTGAAGTCCTTCAGTCCGGCCCTCGGGTGGCTCTACTCGACCAGACGATGCGGCTTGGGCTGAAAATTCACCAAACTTGATAGCTCGGTCTGCACCGCAGATGCTATTATTGATTGATGGCCTTTGTTGGTCGGTCGCTGAAGCGGCATAAGTATTGGGGGGCGGCAGTTGTTAAAGCGTATTGAATGGCTCAAGGATTGTGGTCACTTTGCTAATTACCGATGGGACAGCGGCTTACCTGAGCTCAGCCGAATCAATGTTATTTTCGGACCCAATGGCTCAGGGAAGACGTCCTTAGCTCGGTCATTCGATGACCTTCGGAACCATGCTGATGGCGAAGGGTTTCGACACGTTTCGTTTCTTCTCAGTAATGATGACGTTGACCAATCGACTAGCGGGCACGATCACCCCGAATTTGATCGCGTCTATGTATTTAGCGATCGATACATAGCTGACAGTCACCGCTTCCATGCGGATGATCCCTCGATGGAAGCCGTCCTCACTATCGGCAAGAGGAGCGTTGATGACGAACTCCGATTAGAAGAGCTTCGGAGGGACGAGAAACATCGTCAGGACGAACGAGTTAATAAGTTCGATGCGAAAAAGTCTGCCGAGAAACTCCTTGAGTCTCAGTACGGATCGATTGCGCAGCAGGTAGTTGGCGCCGCCGCCAGTGCAGGTGGCCGATGGAAGTCACGGGGGAGCTTTAGCGCGAAGGTCGTACGGACTGCCTTCGAGGGGTCGCACTCGAAATGGGTCCAGCTTAGTGAAGCCGCTCTGAAGGATAAGATCGGAATCATCAACTCCGGGCAATCTGACCCGATTCCCTCATTCACAGCGGCGGTGACAGTACCTGGAGGCATTGCCAAACGCCTCTCTGACGCACTAAACGCCACACCCATCACAACCGTACTTGACACGCTTCAGTCCCATCCAGAGGCAGCCTCGTGGGTGCAAGAAGGTCAGCAGCTCCACAGCGAAGTTGATACCTGCTTGTTCTGTTCGGGCCCAGTCACCACAGAGCGCAAGGAAGAGATCAACCGACACTTCTCTGACGCGGTCGCGCAGCTACAGCGCGAGCTCGGAGCGGTATCGCGAGAAATTTCGTCAATAGAGACCAACGCCAACATTGCCTTGGCGAACCTTCCCAATCGAGGTCTTTTGTTTCCCGACCTTCGGGAGCGCTACGAAACTGCTTCGGAAGAACTAGCCACCGATTTGAAGACACTGGCGCGATGGGCATCGGATGCAAGGTTACGAGCAGAGGAGAAAGCTAGGAATGTTCTTCTCACGGTCGAGTCGGAGATCGATGAACCCGTAACGGTGGATCCCAGCGTCGTCCGGGCAGTCTGCGAGGAGCACGACAATAGAGTTCAGGCCCATGGAGCCCTCGTGCGCGAGGCCGCGGAAGCTGTCGAGCTTCACTATTTGAAGTCCGGGGAGAACCTAGTCGAAGAGCTTTCTAAAGCCACAGGCGTCCTCGGGGGCGAGCTCGATAATCTGGACAAGGAACTTGTTTCCATACGCGCGGAGATCGCCGGTCTTGAGTCCGCGGACGGAGACCCAAATCCAACTGCACGGGTACTCACTGAAGAAGTTACTCGCCTACTCGGACGTTCAGAACTCAAGTTTGAAGCGGTAGGGGGAAAGTACCGTGTGCTGAGACACGGCGAACCAGCAATTGGTCTCAGTGTCGGCGAGCGAACGGCAATCACACTCGTCCACTTCCTGGAGACCGTGGCAAAACACGACAATGGAAAGTCCATTGTCGTTATCGATGACCCGGTATCCAGCCTCGACAGTAATGTATTCTTGGGTGTTTCGACACATATTTGGTCCGAAGTGGTCAACAAGTCCCACATCGAACAATTCTTTCTTTTGACACATAATTTTGAGCTTTTCCGCCAATGGGATATTCAGATCCAAGGCGTCCCTGAGAAATTCCGACCCAAGCACCAGTTTTACGAGATCAAGGCGCGAAATGTGACCCGCGCAGGCATTACGAAGCGTGAGCCTTTGCTCGCCAAATGGCCGCATCGCGAGGACGCGCGGAAGAAGATTCGTTCAACTTACCATCATGCCTTCATTGCTGTCGTAGAAGCAAAGCAGCGGCTCGACAACGATGACTCTTTGGAGAACCGGCTTGATGCTCAGTTGCTATTCCCAAATGTCATCCGGCGCATGCTCGAGTCCTTCTTGGCATTCAAGTATCCGGAGCGTGTAGGGAACTTCAATGACTCTATGCGCGATGCCGGAAAGATGCTCGCGGCTGCAAACTATTCCGGAGACGCGGACGCTCTTCGACTTCGGCTTACCCGCTATGCTCACGCATACTCACATAGCGAGAGTCCAGCGACTGATGACGTGGTAAACCCAGAGGAAGTCCGTCCGGCGATAGCTGCGGCCTTCGAGTTCATGAACGCACTGGACGCTGCTCACTTTGAAGGGCTATGCCAAATACTCTCGGTGGATCGCGCAATGCTCATGGCGGGAGGGGCGGAGTTTGCCACTACCTCTGACGGGGTATAGCCATCGGCACCCAAGATGTTGTTGAAGCAAGGAAACCGGGTTTGAGTGCCTGCGTCGCTCGGACTGCCTTCGCGCTAGGTCATCGTCGCAGCGAACAATGGTTTTGCGCCACCGGGCAGTTCGATGCGTGATGGGGTCGGCGCTGCGCTACTCCGCTCCGTGTTTCGTTACTCGACGCCCCGGCCATTTGTGGCGGAGGCCGAGGAGTAGCTGGCGAGACTTATGGGTGGCACCCGCTTTCCGCAGGTGGTTGTTGAGGGTGGTTGGGGTAAGGCCGAGTTGGGTGGCGATGGAAGCGATGCTCAGTCCTTGGGCGTAGAGCGCTATTGCCTGTGTGAGCTGGTCGGTGCTCACAGGATGCCCCCTGCATGGGCGAGCGTCGTGGCTGACGAGGATGGTGCGGCCCCGGCCCCGGCTCACGTCAAGCTGGCGCGACAGCGCACTGACAGTTGCCCCACCGCTGTTTGCGGCCACAAGACGTTGCTCGTCCGTTTTGCTTAGCTTCCAAAGGATCCTCTGGATCTGCGGTGCATCGTTGCGGTCATTCTCAACGGTCACATCTCGAACAAGCTGCTCGAGTTCTTCCAGCGTCTTCTCGGGGTGAACAGGGTTCGAGTATCGACCGACCAGGCGCACCACCGAAAACCCCGGTGCCGCAGGATTTCCATCCTGCAACACCGGGGTTTTTCCGTAGGCGCCGGTTCATTTTGGCCCTGCCGCCAAGCGACCGCACCGTTGTCCTCGGGAGCTCACCTCGGTAGGCTCCAGAGACAACAGGTCGAAAATCGTGAGCAGTGGGGGAGCACTCAGATGAACAAGTGGGGGACGGCCCTTGCGACGCTGGCAGGCGCCGGGGTGGGCTACTACGTGAATGGTCCGACGTCGGCGGCGATCGGAGCGATCACCGCTGCGATCCTGGCGGAGTCGTCTCGCCGGAAGCGCCTCGAGCGGGAAGCTGCCCGCGACCGGAGCTGAGGATCGCCTCAGACCGCGCCTACTCCCGCAGCCGCGCCACTTCATTGACCCATGCGCGGTGCGCGAAGTCGCCCGCCGCGAACGGGACCGGGATTCCCAGGGACTCGTGGGTCTGCGAGACGAACCGCAGCGCCGTCACCGGGACGCCCGATGCCGAGAGCGCCCGGGCGTACGCCTCACCGTCGCCGCGCAGTGGGTCCAGCTCCGCGGTGAAGATCACCGCGGGCGGGAGGCCTTCGTGGGATGCCGCCAGCAGCGGTGACGCATACGGCTCCCGAGCCAGCGCCCGGTCCGGCCCGAGGTACTGGGCCACGAGAGCGCGCCCCGCCTTCTCCAGGATGACGTGCGGCATGCTGGGGCCGATTCCCCTCATGTCCGCGTGGCCGATCGTGAGATCGAGGGCCGGGTTCTCCAGGATCTGAAGCCGCACAGGAATCCGGTTCCGGTCGCGATTCATGAGTGTCACCGTTGCCGCGAGGTTGCCGCCCGAGGAAGCGCCGCCGATGGCAAGCCGCTCACGCGACCCTCCCAGTTCCTCGGCGTGCTCGAAGGCCCATTCGAACGCCGCCCAGCACTGCTCCGGCTGGACCGGGAACTGGTGCTCCGGTGCGTGCGCGTAGTCCGGCGCCACGATGATGACTCCGGCGTCCTGAGCCCGCCGTCGCAGTCGGGCGTCCCAGGCCTTCCAGTCGATCCCGCCCAGGGTGAAGCCGCCGCCGTAGCAGTACACGAGCACCGGGAGCCCCGTCCCGGGGGAGGCCGGCTCCCAGCCCGGCCAGTACACCCGCACCCGCACATCAGGCGCCTGACGCGCAGGGACCACGTGATCCGCCGTCGCCGTCTCCGGCGGTGTTTCAGCGAACTCGGCCTGAAGGCGGTCGTCGTTCTCCTGGGCCGCGCGACGTCGCCCCGCAGGGTCGGCCGGTTCCGGCGTCTTGAGCGGAGCCGCCGCCTGCTCGAAGGCGGTGACCGCCGGGTCGACGGCGGGGCGGCGCCAGTGTCCTCGGCTCCACCTCATGCCGAGACGCCCTTCGCGGGGTGGGAAGCCATCAGCGCACACTCCTGATCCTGAGGACGGACAGCCCGGCGAACACCGCCATGACGAAGGCCGCCACATAGAGCGCCCCGAAATTCTCACCGGTGGGCGAGCCGATCCTGGTGAGGAGGAAGCCGAGCACCGGGACGAAGATATTCGGCAGCAGATACGCCAGCGCCACGATCCCGAGGTCCTTGCCGGCCTCCTCCACCGAGGGGAGGCATTCGGTCATCAGGGCCACGTCCGCCGAGATGTAGGCGCCCTGTCCGGCGCCGATGAGGGCGATGCCGACGAGGAAGATGGGCAGGCCCGGAGTCGCGACCGCCACGATGAGGCCCACGGCGCTGAGCATCGCGCCGAACAGCACGCTGGGCTTGCGCCGTCTGGTCCGGTCCGAGATGACGCCGAAGAGGAAAGCGCACAGCAGATTGCAGACGGTGAAGACCATGGTGGCCTGAGTCTGCACCCCGGCGATCACCGAGGGATCATCGAGGCCGAACCGTCCGGAGATCGTGAGATAGAGGTAGCTCGTCACGGTCACGATGGATGCGGTCATCAGGAAGCGGCAGATCCACGCCCAGGCGAAATCGGGGTGACGGCGCGGACTGAGCCAGAAGGTGCTGACGAACGCCTCCAGATTGAACGGCGGGGGAGCATCTGTCCGCCGGAGATCCCGGAGCGTGACGAACAGCGTCAGGGACAGCGCCACCGCCACGGCACCCGGGATCAGGAACATGGCGGCCTGGCCGAGAGAGGCGAGCTGCCCAGTCATCATCGTGCCGGCCAGGATCCCGACGGTGCCGGCCGCTCCGGTGACCGCGGACATGATGGCGCGGATCCGGCGTCGGATCTGATCCGCGAAGAGGCTGTGCTGCGCCATGGCGACCGCACCCCAGCCCACGTAGTTCAGCACGAGGCCGATCCAGAGCCACGCGGGCGACGGCGCCCAGGCGAGCGCAAGGTAGCCGGCGAGGGCGATCAGCGATCCGGAAAGGATCCACGGCCGTCGCAGTCCCAGGCGGGACCGCGAGCGGTCGCTCAGCCGCCCGAACACAGGTGTCACCACGAGCGTGGCGAATCCTCCGACGGTCAGCAGGATGCTCAGATTCGCCGAAGCGCTCGCAGCGTCCCACTGTTTCAGCAACTGCGGTACGGCGACGCCGACCATCCCCTGCGCGACGCCGGTCGCGCCCCACGCGAGGGCGAAGCTCACCCAGAACCACGGAGTCTGCCGCTCGCCTGGAACGGTTTCGGCGTCGGACAAGTGGACGGCATCCTCGGGGACGCCGAGGGAGGGGTCTGCTACGGGGATTCTCTTCTGGACCGACATGTCACTCCTCGTCGAGTTGGCGCACGGACGTCCTGCCGGAGACTGGTGGGTTTGAGTGTATGCGCGTACATTCGTGGAGACAAGGGGCTGAGTGGCGCTGTTTCCGATACCGTTGGGGGCGGCGACCCCGGCCCATTCCGGGGTGACCGACGTCGAGGCCGGCGTCAGAGGACAGGGAGTGAGGATGACCGTGACGAAGGCGCGTCCATCGGTGTACGACGTCGCAGCGGCGGCCGGCGTGTCCACGGCATCGATCTCGAGGTACTTCCGCACTCCGGAAAAACTCAGCGAGACCCTCAGGGACCGCATCAGGAACGCCGTCGAGGAACTCGGCTACCTGCCCAGCGGGCTGGCCCGCGGACTCGCGGAGCAGAGCACCGGCACCCTCGGCTTCTACTCCTTCAGCGGGCACGAGCCTGATGAGTGGGACCGCGACCGTGTGCCGAGCACGGTCGGAGACGTGCCCCGCGTCGAGTACCGTGGCGACTGGCCCCGTCTGTTCCCGCTCTATGCGGACGAGGTCCTTCGCGGCATCGAACTGGAGTGCACGCTCCGCCGGCTCCCGCTCCTGGTCGGCTGGCAGGATGCCGACGGCCGAGGTGTGGCGCTCGATGACATCGCCCGTCGCAGCGACGGTCTGGTGGTGCTGCCGTCGACCATCGACGAAGCGCAGCTGCGGCTCCTCGATCAGCGTCTCCCGATGGTGCTCGTCTCGCAGCTCGTGCCGGACGGCATGGCCGCATCGTCGGTCCGGGTGGATGACTTTCACGGCATGCGGGCTCTGACGGCGCATCTGGCCGATGACCATGGCGCCCGTCGTCTCGCCTTCGCCGGTTCCGCCACGGGCGCCGAGCATGCGCAGCGCTACGCAGGGTTCGCCGCGGCGCTGCAGGACCGCGGCCTGGACGTGCCAGGGGAGCCGCTCGTGGATGCCGGGTCCCGCTCCGCGACCTACGCCGCGCTGAGGGCGCTGCTCCGGTCGGACCCGTCGTTCGGGGAGTCGCTTCCCGACGCGATCGTGTGCTCGAGTGATCAGACTGCTCTTGGCGTCCAGTCGGCGCTCGTGGAGCACGGGTTCGCAGTCCCCGGGGACATCGCCGTCACCGGCTTCGACGGGATCGACGCGGCCCGTCTGGCGGACCCGCCACTCACGACGGTGCGCCAGCCCATGGATGAGCTGGGGCGTGTCGCCGTCGAGCTTCTGACCGAGGCGCTGGAGGCGCCGGGCACCACCCGGCACGTCGTCCTGCCCGTGGCGATCCTTGTGGGCCGCAGCTGCGGCTGCCCCTGAGCGGCCGTTCCTACACCTGGTAGCCGGCGAGCCCACGTCCCACGAGCGTCGGTTCCCGCCAGGTGAACGAGAAGTGCCCAGTCGCGGGGGAGAGCCGCAACAAGCCCACATGCGGCCCCTCGATCATCCGGAGTTCCGCCTCGAACGACTCGGGCCCGTCCCAGCCGCCCCGCGTCGCGAAACGGACCGGGGGCTCGCTCAACAGCTCGCCCCGGGCCCAGTCGTCCTCGCCGACCGCGAGACGGAACTGCGCGCCGTCGAGCGTCAAGATCAGGGTGCCGCCGTCGAGCTGGACGGATTCGAGTTCGGGCAGGTCCCTGCCGCCCAGCCCGCCGAAGCGCACCGGGGGGATGCCGGGCTCACCGGGAGCGCGCGTGAAAACGATCCCAGACGCGCTGTACGACGACGGCGGGGCCAGCCGTGCGCCCTCTGCTGCGGCCGACTGCGCGGCCACGGCAGCCCACTCCGGCGCGCGCTCGGCGGCCCCCGCCCAGCCGGCCGGCGCATCCTCGCCCCGTAGCGCCAGCACGAGTCCCGCCAGCATCCCGAGATTAGCGTTCGCCTGGGCCGCGGCGCGGCGTTCGGCGCCGGCGGAGGGAGCCGGGACCTGAGCTTGCTGGAGGCGGCGGATGACCGCGGCGCTGTCCGTGGCGCCGGCGGGGGTTGCCGGAGCTGCGCCCCGCTCCGAGAGTGCGGGGAGCAGGTGATCCCAGACTGCGTCGAGCAGCGGCTGGCCGAGAACGGTGGACGCGGTCAGAGCGATCACCGAGTTCACTCCGGGAAGGACGATGCACAACTGGCTGTACGCGCCGCCCGCGTGGTAACCGTGGTCGCCGATCCAGAACTGATACCCGTACCCGAGCGAGCTGTCGCGGTCCACTGGCTGGCCCGGGGGAAAGCGGTGATCGGCGTCATTGTTGATCCGTACCGAGGTGGCCTGATCGATCCATTCATCCGGCACGAGCTGCCTCCCCTGCCAGGAGCCGCGCTGCAGCAGCAGTTGACCGAACGCGGCGATCGACTCGGTGTGGAGGTGGAGGCCCGTGAAGCCGGGGTTGGAGTCCCCGCCGGCCCACTTGGCCTCCGCCATTCCGAGGGGTTCGAACAGGCGAGGACGGAGGTATTCGAAGAGTGAGGTTCCCGCGTTCCGTTCGATGATCTTGGCGACCGCGAAGGTGGCGAGCTGATCGTAGGTGAAGATCTCTCCTGGACGCCGTTCCGGATGGTAGGCGGCCAGCAGCTGGAGGAGGCCGTCGTCGGTGACGGGCAGCTCGACGCTCGGGTCCAGGACCGGATCGAGGAGGTGTCCCACCGACATGCGGAGGGCGTCGGCGATCGTCGCCTCGCCGTACCCGGCCGCTTCCGGCAGGTGATCGGCCAGCCGGTCGTCCCGGTGCAGCAGACCCTCGGACTCCGCGATGCCCGCCGCGATGGAGGTGAAGCTCTTGCTCAGTGAGTACAGCAGATGGGGAGTGGAAGCGTCGTACGGATGCCACCAGGACTCGGCGGCGACGGCCCCGTCGACCACGATCATCAGGCTGTGCAGCTCAATGCCCGCTCCCTCGACCGCATCGAGAAAAGCGTTGATGCCATGAGGGTCCACGCCGAGCTGGCTGGGCGTCTGACGGGGCAACACGTCCTGGGTCACGATGACCACCTTCCACCGAGGTTCTGTATGCGCATACATAGCGCCTGACGTCAGCCTATGCAAGCAAACGCGGTCGGTCCACCCCCGGCTCCACCGGAGGATCTCCGCGGAATCCAGTCTGCGGTTCCACGTCACGATCCGGGGCTTCGCGCCACTTAACGACGTGATGAGCTGGTGCCGGGGTGTTCCCTCCAGCGCCGCCCCGAGGATGGAGGATGTCGACGTGAGTGAGAGCTACCTGGCCTTCGGCGGGCAATGCGCCTTCGCCCTGTCCCTCGGAGCCGGTTCGACGGCCCCGGAAGGGAAGCCGGAGTTCGCCCTGGTGCGGGACGGCCGGACCTACGTCTTCTCCGGTGCCGTGCCGAAGGCGCTGTTCCGGTGGATTCCCGGAAGCGCGATGCGGGCACGCCGCAACTGGGTGAAGGCGCGGCGTGGCACCAGGGCAAGGCACCGGGCGAGCAGCTCCGTCTGAGGGTGCCGGCGAACTCAACGTTCAGCGGCCCGGGGGCCGGACTCCAGTGGCTCAAGCGCTCGAACGGTGAATTCGTTGCCGTCCGGGTCCGTCAGCACCACAGCGGCATCGCTGTCGCGAGTGGTTCCTTCGGGGGCGGGGGAGGCTCCGAGCGCGACCAGACGCTCCACCGTCCCAGCGAGTTCCTCTGGGCGCGTTCCGAGTTCGAAACGCAGCCGTGACACACCGGCCTTCGGCCGCACGGGCGGACCACCCCAGGTGATCTTGGTGCCGCCTTCGGGCGACTGGATCGCGGTTTCTTCGTTCTCATCCCACACCAAGGGCCATCCCAGAGCCTCGGCCCAGAAATAGCCCACGCGCTGCGTGCCGTCCCCGGAGAGTGCGCCGATCGCCGCCGTGCCGGCCAGGAAACGGTTGTCCGAGGGGATCACGCAGAACTCGTTCCCCTCGGGGTCGGCGAGGACCACGTGGCGCTCCTCGGGACGCTGACCGACGTCGAGGTGCTGCGCCCCGTGCGCGAGGGCTCGTTCCACCAGGGCGGCCTGGTCCTCGGGCGAGGCGCTGGTGAGGTCGAAGTGGTAGCGGTTCGGCGTGGTCTTCGGCTCGACGCTGGGCCGGAAACGCACCGGGAACTCGGCGTCGCTCATCGCTTCGAGCAGCGCGCCGTCACCGTCTGCGGAGACATCCCGGTCCAGGACCGCGGACCAGAAGACGCCGAGAGCGGCGGGATCCCGGGCGTCGAAACACAGAGCGGCCAGTTGGGGGACGGTCATGACTTTCCTTTCTCGGTGGAGGTCGCCGGGAGCGGCGCCCGCGGGCGTGGTGCCGGCCCTCACCCCTCGAGCGCCGCCAGCAGCGCAGTGCCGTCCGGCGTGCCCAGTCCCGTGCAGGCGTCCCAGCCTGGCCCAGCGTGATAGCTTCCGTTGTCGCCGACGGTCACGTCCCGGAACCCCGAGGCCGCGGCGTACAGCGAAGGCTGGATGAGTCCGAAACGCCGGTTGCCGGCCTGTGCCATCCGGGCGATGAGCGCCGCCCAGAGTGGAGCCACGGCACTCGTGCCGCCGATCACCATGTCCTTGCCGTCCACGCGGATCCGGTAGCCGGTCTGCGGATCCGCGACGGCGCTGACGTCCGGCACGCCGCGGCCGGAATGCCCGGAGGACGGCGACTGCCAGGCCGGCCGGGGGAACACCTTGCTGTAGCCGCCGCCGGTCGCCGAGTCGGGGCCTTCATTCCACACGGTCTCCGAACTGATCGTGCCGGACTCCGGATCGGCTTCGAGGCGCGTGCCACCGCAGGCCAGGGCGTGCGGGCTGGAGGCCGGGAAGTCCACATGGGCCTTCCCGTCGGGGGCGCCGTCGCTGCTGCCGCGATCGCCGGACGCCACGGTCGTGGTGATGCCGAGTGCGGCGGCGTCGGCGAGGGCCTGGTCGAACGCGTCGCGAGCCTGGGCCGTCCACTGGTCCTCGCTCTGGCCCCAGCTGATGCTGATGGCGCACGGCGAGGCTTTGGTCGCGGCGACCAGGGCGTCCAGGAACCCGGCGTCCGTGTTGGGTGCGAAGTACACCTGGATCGCCGCTTTCGGCGCCAGCGCCCCGACCACTTCAATGTCCAGCAGGACCTCGCCGTCCGCGCCCTGCGGGTCGTTCCCGCCTTGATTCGCACCGCCGTCGACGCCGATGGAGGTGATCTGGGGTGTGGCGAGTCCCAGCCCGGCGAAGTAGGCGTCCAGATCCGCCTGAGCGTAGCCGCCGCCGAGTTCCAGGATGGCCACCGTCTGACCCGCGCCATCGGTGCCGTCCGGGAAGCCGTACACCCGGCCCAGGTCCACGGGGCTGTAGCTGGTGCCCGCCGTCGTGCGGGGGAGCATGCGGAAATGCGCGCGGGCCTGGGGCCGGTCGTCCAGGCCGAGGACGGCGACCACGATGCCGTTCAGCTCCGCCGGGATGCTCAGCTCGCCCGTCCGGTGGCGGTATTGCACCGAGTCGCCATCCGAGGAGGTTTTTGTCGCGTCCTCCAGCGTGGTGCCGAAAATGCGGCTCAGCTGCTCCACGGTCCCGGACAGCCGGAGGCGTCGCGAGGCGGGATCCGATTCGACCACGTCCAGTCCCAGGCGGGTGAACGTCTCGGTCGCGAGGCGCAAATCGGCGTCGGAGGCGCCGTATTGCGCGGCCAGCTCGGCGGGAGTCAGCCGCTCCTGGGCCGGCACGGCCGGAAGCTCCGACCGGCGCCGCAGCACCACCGTGACCTCGATGCGCTGGTCCCCGTCCGCGGGGCCGTGAAGAGTGACGCCGGGCGCGCCGGCCCGGGCGGAGTCCTTCAGGGGCACCCCATCAATCCGTGCGTTGTAGGGTTCGTTCACTCCGGCCATCGGGTCCTCCAGACGTCGTCGGTTCGCAACGGTTCCCCGTTTTCAGTATTGCGGTGCCGACCGACAGGGTAAAGGCCCGTCGACCCCCGCCGCTCAGTCCTCCTCGTCGAGGCGGGCGGTGAGGATCTGGTGGGCGCTCGCCTGCAGAATTCCGAGCGACTCCTGAATCAGGGGGGAGCCCAGGCTGCCCCGGCGGGCGACGGCGATGATCCGGCGCGAGGGCCGCCCCTTGCCGGTGATCCGCAGCCGCACGACGTTCTCGGCGCCACGCAGCGGCGCCAGTCGCGGCAGGAGCCCGACGCCGAGCCCGGCGCCGACGAAAGCGATCATGGTCTCCCATTCGGACGCTTCGTGGGCGATGCGGGGAGTCACACCGACCGCCGTGAACGCCGCCGTGAAGAGCGAGTGATAGGTGGAGCCGACGGCCTCGGTGATCCACGGCTCCCCGGCCAGTTCCTCCAGGGTGACCACGGCACGTGATGCCAGGGGATGGTCGGCGGGAACGATCACATCCAGCGGATCATCGAGCAGCACGGTCTTCTCGAAACGCTGATCGTCCTCCTGGCCCTCCGATTGCATGGCGATGATCACGGCCAGGTCGATGCGTTCCGCCACCAGCAGATCGAAACACCGGGCCGGATCGGCTTCGAGGACCTGGACGTCAACCAGGGGCCGGGCCGACCTCAGCGTCGCGGCGAGCGGGGCGAGCAGGTGCGCCGCCGCCGTCGAAAAGCCTCCCAGTCCGAAATGTGACTGCACCTGATCGCCCGCCTCCATGGCGGCGGCCCGCAGGCTCTCCCATTCGGCGATCAGGGCGTCCGAACCGGCCACCAGGAAGCGCCCGGTGGCGGTCAGTCTGAGGCCGCGCCCGTCCTTGGTGAGGAGCTGCATTCCAAGCACTCGTTGAAGCTCCCGCAGCTGAGCGGACACCGCCGACGGCGAGTATCCGGTGAGCTCCGCGGTCGCCCCGATGGTGCCGCATTGGGCGAAGACTCGGAGCGTGATGAGCCTGACATCGATCATGCATCAATTCTGCATGGATCTTCGCTAAATCTCGCGCTTTTTCTGCGGGGACTGTGATCCTAATCTCATCTTGACAAGCCTGTCGCGCACCCCCGCCCCTCGTGTCTCCCCGGGAGGAAACCCCATGACCGCTCCAGCGAACGCTCCCCTCAGCTCGCGCGGACGAATCGCCGCCACTCTGCCCGTGGAGCAGCTGGCCGAAATCTCCGCCTTGTTCGAGTTCCGGCGCACCGGATACTCCCTCGACGCACCGTTCTACACGGATCCGACGATCTTCAAGCTGGACATGGAGGCCATCTTCGGTCAGCACTGGATCTTCGCCGCGAGCACCGCGGAACTGCCGGAGCCGGGGGACTATGTGACGGTCGATTACGGCCCGTATTCGCTGATCGTCCTGCGTAACGACGACGGCGGCGTGAACGTCCTGCACAACGTCTGCCGGCATCGCGGCGCCCGGGTGCTCACCGAGGCCGCCGGGCAGACCGGCAACCTGGTCTGCGGGTACCACTCCTGGACGTACTCGCCCGAAGGCAACCTGATCCACGCCTCAGCGCCCGGCGAGGCCAAGTTCGACAAGAACTGCTTCGCGCTCAAGAAGGCTCACGGCTTCGAAGTCGCCGGGCTCATCTTCGTCTGCCTCGCCGCCGAGCCGCCGACCGACTTCTACGAGACGGCCAAGATCTTCGAGCCGTACCTCGCCCCCCACGAGCTGGCCAAGACCAAGATCGCGTACCAGCAGAACATCATCGAAGAGGGCAACTGGAAGCTCGTCATGGAGAACAACCGTGAGTGCTACCACTGTGACGGGCATCCCGAGCTCGCCTGCTCCCTGTTCCCCACCTGGGGCCTGACCGAGGGCCTCATCCCCACCCACCTCGAAGAGGTCTGGGAACGCAACAAGGTCGCCCAATCAGATCTCGAGGCGCGCTGTGACCGCTACGGTCTTCCGCACCAGGTGGTCGAAGAACTCGACACCCGCGTCGCGGGCATCCGCATCTCGCGTGAAGCCCTCGACGGTGACGGTGAGTCGTTCTCCGCCGACGGCCGGCGGCTGTCCAAGAAGCTCCTCGGCGATCTCCGCGACTTCCGTCTGGGACGCTGCTCCATGCATCTGCAGCCCAACTGCTGGTTCCACTTCATGAGCGATCACGTCATCACCTTCTCGGTGTTCCCCATCAACGAACACCAGACGCTGGTCCGCACCACCTGGCTCGTGGCCGACGACGCCGTGGAAGGCGTCGACTACGACCTGGACAAGCTCACCTACACGTGGAAGCAGACCAACATCCAGGACAAGGCGTTCGTGGAACTCTGCCAGCAGGGCGCCGCCAGCCCCGCCTACGAACCCGGCCCCTACATGAAGAGCGAGTACCAGGTGGAGGCCTTCATCAACTGGTACGTGCAGCGGGTGCAGGAGCACCTGGCATGACCGAAGTCCTCACCGGGGCAGTGGTCCAGGAGCCCCAGCGCATCCGGGGTCTGGAGATGCCCTGGAACAGGGTGATGGGAAGCGCCGAGACGCCCGCGCGGGCCGCCCGGGCGCTGGGTCCCTGGCATCCGCAGGAGTTCATGGCCGAGTGCGTGGAGACCATCCCCGAGGCCGGCGGCCTGATGACCTTCGTGTTCCGGCGCGGAGACGGGGCTCCCTTGGCGTTCCGTGCAGGGCAGTACGTGAACATCGCCTTCCCCGTGAACGGCGAGGACGAGGATCCCGTGGACCGCAGCTACTCGCTGTCCAGTTCACCCACCCAGCCCTGGACCTTCAGCTTCTCGGTCAAGAGGGACTCCGCGGGGACCGTCTCGCCGTGGATCCACGAGAACGTCAGGCCCGGCACCGTCCTCGACATGCTCGGACCGGTCGGCGCGTTCCACCTGCCGGACGCGGACCGCCGCGCGCGCTACCTGTTGCTGGCGGCGGGTGCGGGCATCACCCCCATCATGTCCATGGTCCGGACCATCCACTCGCTGCCCGGCCACGCCGACGTCGTCGTCCTGTATCACGGCGCCGAAGCCGACGGTTTCGCCTTCCAGCGGGAACTGGACCACATCGCCTCCGTGGATTCGCGGATCAGGGTCCATTACTCCCTGGGCGACCGGGCCATCCCGGAGAGATGGCAGGGGCTCCGCGGCCGTCTCTCGGCGGCGATGATCGATGAGGTCGCCCCGGATGCCAACGGCCGCCAGGTCTACGCCTGCGGGCCCGAAGGGTATCTGAACACCGCCACGGAGCTGCTGAAGAAGGTCGGCGTCGACGACACCTCCATCTACATGGAGTTCTTCACCGGCAACCGGCAGACGCTCCTGGAATACCAGCAGGAGATCGCACTCGCCACCGACATCGCGGAGGAGATCGCCGAGGAGATCGCGGAATCCCCGGAGGACTACTTCGAGAGTCAGCCGGCCGCGTTCGGACTCTACGAACCCGGCTATGACGACGAGGGCACGCTCGATGCCTCCGGCCTGCCGCTGGAGGCCTCGGACTCCGAGGCGCCCACCGCGGAGGCGGCACCGGCTCCCGGGACCCCGGACCCGTCGGAGTTCGGCACCGTGGGCAGCGGCAGCCTCACACTGTCCTTCCTGCGCACGGGTGTCAATGTCCGGATCGACCCCAGCGAACACATCCTCGAAGTGGCCCAGCGTGCCGGCGTCCGGATCGGCGCCAACTGCAAGGAGGGCATGTGCGGCTCCTGCAAGGTCGTCAAGCTGTCCGGCGAGGTCGAGATGAACCACCAGGGCGGCATCCGGGCGCGGGAGATCGCCGCCGGGAAATTCCTGCCCTGCTGCTCCACGGCGACGACCGATCTGGTCATCGACGCCTGAACTCCCCGTTCCCCACCCAGCACGTCTCAAGATCCAGGAGTAGATCGTGACCGTTGTTCTTGAAAGCCGCACCGCCGGCGGGGCGACCGCCGAAAACGTCACCGCCCCCGGCAGGACCACAGCCCCCCAGTACGTCCTCACCCTCGCCTGCGCGGAACGCCCCGGGATCGTCCGGGCCATCACCGCCTTCCTGGCGGACCGTGGCTTCGACATCATCGAACATCAGCAGTTCGACGACCAGGTCAGTGGCAAGCTGTTCCTGCGCACCGCCTTCACCCCCGGGGACGAGGAAGTCTCCGTCGAAGGTCTCAGCCAGGAATTCGCCGCAGTCGCCGAGGAGTTCGGGATGGACTTCACCATCCACGACAGCCGGCCGCAGCGCCTGCTGGTGATGGTCTCGAAGTTCGGCCACTGCCTCAACGACCTCATCTTCCGGTGGAGGGCCGGCAGTCTGGGCGCGGAGATCGCCGTCGTGGTGTCCAACCATGAGGACCTGCGGGCGATGGCGGAGGCCGCCGGCCTGCCGTTCATCCACGTCCCGATCACCGCCGACACCAAGCCACAGGCCGAAGCCCGGCTGCTCGAACTGGTGGAGGAGTACCAGGCCGATCTGGTGGTCCTGGCCCGTTACATGCAGGTTCTCTCCGATGATCTCACCCGGACCCTGCGCGGACGAGCCATCAACATCCACCATTCGTTCCTCCCGGGGTTCAAGGGCGCCAAGCCGTACCACCAGGCCTATGACCGCGGCGTGAAGCTCATCGGCGCCACCGCCCACTACGTCACGGCCGATCTGGACGAGGGCCCGATCATCGAGCAGGAGGTGTTCCGGGTGGATCACAGCCTCGATGCGAACGCTCTGGCCACCGTCGGCCGGGACGCCGAATCCCAGGCCCTGTCCCGGGCCGTGCAATGGCATTGCCAGCACCGGGTCCTGCTGAACAACACCCGAACCGTCGTTTTCCGCTGACGCGAACCAGGAGAATCACAAGAAGATGAGCACATCACCACGAGTCGTCATCATCGGCGCAGGCATCGTCGGCGCCAACCTGGCGGACGAACTCTCCAGTCGCGGCTGGAACAACGTCACGGTCGTCGACCAGGGGCCACTGGAACTGGCGGGCGGTTCGACCTCCCATGCGCCGGGACTGGTGTTCCAGAACAACGGATCCCGGACCATGACCCGGTTCGCCACGTACACGGTGGAGAAGTTCCTGGGACTGAGCAAGGACGGCCAGTCCTGCTTCAACCAGGTGGGCGGCCTGGAGCTGGCCACCACGCCGGAACGGCTGAAGGACCTGCACCGGAAGATGGGTCTGATGACGTCCTGGGGCGTCGAAAGCCGCATCATCGACGCGGACGAGTGCGAAAAGCACTATCCGCTGCTGACCACCGGCGCCCTGAGTGATGGCCGGGAGGTCCTCGGCGGCCTGCTCATCCCGAGCGACGGGCTCGCCCTTGCGGCCCGCGCCGTGCAGCTGCTCATCGAACGCTCCAGCGAGCGCGGCGTGGAATTCCGTGGCTCCACGACCGTCACGGGCATCGCCCAGGACGGCGGCAGGGTCACGGGTGTCGAGACGGACGCCGGTCTGATCCCGGCGGACATCGTGGTGTCCTGTGCCGGATTCTGGGGCCGTGAGCTGGGCAAGATGGTGGGGCTGGAGGTGCCGTTGCTGCCGCTCGGGCATCAGTACGCCGTCACCACCCCGCTGCCCGAACTCGAGGGCGTCAACGAACTCCCCAAGGGGGCCACCAAACCGATTCTGCGCTACCAGGACAAGGACCTCTACTACCGCGAGTGGGGCGACCGCATCGGCATCGGCAGCTACGCCCACCGTCCGATGCCGGTGGACATGACCCAGCTGCCCAAGGTCTCCGCCGAGGAGATGTCCGAGCACAAGATGCCCTCCCGCCTGGACTTCACCCTGGAGGACTTCCTGCCGGCGTGGGAGGACAGCCAGGACCTCCTTCCGGCGCTGCGGAACGCGGAGATCGAGGACGGCTTCAACGGCATCTTCTCCTTCACACCCGACGGCGGCCCGCTCATCGGCGAGCACCCGGACCTGGGAGGGTTCTTCGTCGCCGAAGCGGTCTGGGTGACCCACTCCGCCGGCGTCGCGAAGGCCGTGGCCGAACTCCTCATCGAAGGCCGCTCCAGCATCGATCTGCACGGCACGGAGCTGACCCGTTTCGAGAAAGTGCAGACTTCCGACGACTACGTCTCGGAGACCTCGCAGCAGAACTTCGTGGAGATCTACGACATCCTGCACCCGCTCCAGCCCAAGGAGTCCCCGCGGGATCTGCGCGTGAGCCCGTTCCACGTCCGCCAGAAGGAACTCGGCGCCTTCTTCCTGGAGGCGTCCGCCTGGGAACGCCCGCACTGGTTCGAGGCGAACCGTGGGCTTCTGGAGGAGCTTCCCGCCGAGTGGCAGGCTCCGGAGCGCGAGTCCTGGTCGGACATGTTCCATTCGCCCATCTCCGCGGCCGAGGCCTGGAAGACGCGCACCGCCGTCGCGCTGTATGACATGACGCCGCTCAAGCGCCTGGAGGTGGTCGGCCCCGGCGCGGAGGCGCTCCTGCACCGCCTGAGCACCGGCAACATCACCAAGAAGCCGGGCGCGGTCACGTACTGCCTCCTTCTGGAGCACGACGGCGGCATCCGCAGTGACGTGACGGTGGCCCGCCTCGATCAGGAACGCTTCCAGCTGGGCGTCAACAGCAACGTCGACTTCGACTACCTGCGCGCCGAGGCCCGCAAGCAGTCGTCCGAGGATCCGTCGCAGTGGGCCCACGTCTCCGATATCACGGGCAGCACCTGCTGCATCGGTCTCTGGGGTCCGCTGGCCCGCGAGGTGATCGGCAAGGTCAGCGGCGACGATCTGAGCAACGACGGCCTCAAGTACTTCCGCGCCAAGGAGATCTCCGTGGGCGGCATCCCGGTCACCGCGATGCGGCTGTCGTATGTCGGCGAGCTCGGCTGGGAGCTGTACACGAGCTCCGAGTACGGACTGAAGCTCTGGGACCTGCTCTTCGAGGCGGGTCAGGAGTTCGGCATCATCGCCGCCGGCCGTGGCGCGTTCAACAGCCTGCGCCTGGAGAAGGGTTACCGCCTCTGGGGCACGGACATGAACACCGAGCACCACCCGTACCAGGCGGGCCTGGGCTTCTCCGTGGCCAAGGACAAGGTGGGCTTCACGGGCGCGGAGGCGCTGGTCGAGCGCAAGGACGAGCCCGCGGAGAAGACGCTGCGCTGCCTCACGATCGACGACGGACGCTCGGTGGTGCTCGGCAAGGAACCCGTGTACGTCGACGGCGAAGCCTCCGGGTACGTCACCAGCGCCGCGTACGGCTTCTCGATCCACCGTCCGATCGCCTACGCCTGGCTGCCCACCGCGGTCGGCATCGGTGACCGGGTGGAGATCGAGTACTTCGGTGAACGGATCCCCGCCACGGTGACGGCCGAGCCGCTCTACGATCCCAGCATGGAGCGCATCCGCGGCTGAACCGCGGCTCACCCGGCTCCGCCCCGGTCATGGACATCCGTGACCGGGGCGGAGCTGTGTGCTGCCCGGGCCGCCTTCAGGAGATCCCCTGGCTTATGGACTTCCCCCGGCGCTCCAGCTGTGGGGAAAGACCGTAGCCCCGGGGAAGACGGTGGGCGGCGCCGTCCGCAGGGGTTCCCCTACGGAACGGAGAGAACCCGTGCCCCGAGGAGTGCCGGTCCTGGGCCGGGGGAGGGCACGGAAAAACCCGGCCGGTAGGTGACCAGCCGGGCTTTTCCGGGTGCGTGTTCGGCGGGCTGCGCTCCTACTTCCCCTGAACCTCGTAGGGGCAGCGGGCGGGCCCGGCGCCGCTGAGGACGGGTGCTCGCCGATGGTGGCGGTGATGCACGGGACACGGCTGGAGCTGCGCCTCGCCCGGCGCTCCGGCCACAGGGTCTTCTTCAGCCGGAGCAGACGGACTGGACGCCGCACCGGACTGCACGACGGCGGCGTGTTCGGCTAGGACGCCCGTCCGGTGACGGATCCTCAGGCGGTACAGCAGTGAGCCGATGACGATGACGCCCACCACGAAGATGACCCCGCCCCACTGGAAGTACCACTCGAACGGCGGCACGGAGTTGTAGATCTCCTGACGGGGCCAGACCAGGTTGAGCGTCATGGCGGCACCCCACACCACCGCCAGGATGTTGACGGGGAGGCCCCATTTGCCCAGGCTGAAGCCGACCTCGGTGCCGTCGTCCTTGAGCGGCCACTTCTTCAGGAACCGCCGGCGCAGCATCGGGGCGGTCACGAGGAGATAGGACAGGTAGATCAGCACGATGCTGATGCTGGACAGGATGGTGAAGATGGCCGGCTGCGTGATGTTCACCAGCAGCGGGATGACGGCCAGGACGCCGATGACGATCGCGGCCACGGTGGGGGTCTTGCGGACCGGGTCCACCTTGCTCAGCTGGCGGCTGAACGGCAGATTGTTGTCGCGCGCCATGGCGAACATCATGCGGATGGCGGCGGCGTGCACCGCGAGGGTGCACACGACGACGGCGACCACGATGCAGGCCAGGAACGCCTTGCCGAAGGGGCCGCCCAGGACGGAGAGGACGATGTGCTGCAGGCCGCCGTCGGGGGAGCCCAGCTTCGGGTCCTTCAGATCGGGCGCGGCGAGGATGCCGCCGAAGAGCAGGAGGCCGCCCAGCAGGAAGGACGCCGTGACGGCCCGGAGGATCGCCTTGGGAGCGGTCTTCTTGGGGTCCTTGGTCTCCTCGCCCAGTGAGGACGCGGTGTCGAAGCCGTACATCACGTAGCCGGACGCCATGGCGGCGATGAGGAACACTCCGAAGAAGCCCATCGGCTTGCCTTCGCCGAATCCCTTGGTGTCCAGGAGGACCTCCGGGCCGTTGTTCACATGCCAGAACAGGGCCACCACCAGGAGCACCGCGGCGATGAGCTCCACGAAGACGCCGATGCTGTTGATCTTGGTCATCAGCTTCACGCCGAAGGCGTTGATCAGCGTGGAGATGACGATCATGCCGGTGGCCAGGACGACGCCGTTGATGGCGAAATCGTACGGGCCGGTGCCGTCGCCGACGAACTGGAAACCGCTCCACAGCTGCGGCAGGGTGATCTGGAGCGCCAGGGCGACGGATCCGAGCGCCATGATGGAGGAGATCAGGAGCAGCCAGCCCGCCAGCCAGGACGGGGTGCCGCTGCTGAGCCGCTTGGCCCAGTTGTAGACGGAACCGGCCACGGGATACCGGCCGGCGAGTTCGGCGAAGCAGAGCGCGACCATGAGCTGGCCGACGAAGACGATGGGCCAGGACCAGGCATAGGCCGGTCCGGCGGTGGAGAAGCCGAAATAGAAGAGCTGGAAGACGCCGGTCAGGATGGAGATGTAGCTGACTCCGGCGGCGAAACTGGCGAATTTCCCGATGCTGCGGTCGAGAGTCTGGGCGTACCCGAACTCATCCATCCCGCTGCTGTCGGCGGCCTTGCCGGGGCCGGTGACGGTTGACGATTCTGACATCTGTGCTCCTAGCTGATGTGACCCACCGGTTCCGCCACGCCCTGGCCGGGCGCGGCGGAACCGGCCGGACGCGCCTCATCGCGTGTCCGGGAGGGTCCCCTGGATGACCGGATGCTGCTTGTTCAGTCGGTGGCCTTTTTCAGTCGGTGGAACCGAACCAGCCACTGGGAGCGGGCTGGATGTTCTGCCAGATGTGCTTGGCCTCGCGGTATTCGTTGAGGCCGGCGCGGCCGAGCTCGCGGCCGATGCCCGACTTGCCGAAACCGCCCCACTCCGCCTGGGGGACGTAGGGGTGGTAGTCGTTGATCCACACGGTCCCGTGCCGCAGCGCGCCGGCGACCCGCTGTGCCTTCGACGCGTCCGAGGTCCACACCGCGCCCGCCAGGCCGTACTCCGTGTCATTGGCGATGGCGACGGCCTCGGCTTCAGTGCGGAAGGTCTCCACGGTCAGCACCGGTCCGAACGACTCCTCCTGCAGAACACTCATGCCGGAGCGGCAGTTGCCGAGCACGGTGGGCGGGTAGAAGAAGCCTTCGGCGAGTGGGCCGTCCACGGGGATGACACCGCCGCACAGGAGTTCGGCGCCCTCGGCGATGCCGGCCTGGACGTAGGCGTGGACCTGGTCGCGGTGCTTCGCGGAGATGAGCGGGCCGGTCTCCGCCTCCGCGTCGAACGGGCCGCCCATCCGGATCTTCTGCGCCCGTTCCACGATCTCGGTGACGAAGCGGTCCGCGATGGTCTCCTCGACCACGAGCCGGGCCCCGGCCGAGCAGACCTGGCCGGAGTGCAGGAACACCGCGGTCAGGGCGTTGTCCAGAGCTGCGTCCCAGTCGGCGTCGGCGAAGACGACGTTGGGGTTCTTTCCGCCGAGTTCGAAGGCGATGCGCTTCACGGTCTGCGCCGCGGATGCCATGATGGTCTGGCCCGTGGCCAGGCTTCCGGTCATGGACACGAGATCCACGCGTGGATCGGAGCTGAGCACCGGTCCGACCTTGGAGCCGCTTCCCGTGACCAGGTTCGCGACGCCGGCCGGCACCCCGGCTTCCGCAAGGGTCTCCATGAGCAGGATGGACGTGGAGGGGGTGAGCTCGCTGGGCTTGAGCACGAAGGAATTCCCTGCCACGAGCGCCGGGGCCACCTTCCAGGCAGCCTGGAGGAGCGGGTAGTTCCAGGGGGCGATGAGGGCGCAGACGCCGAGCGGCTCGTACACCACGCGGCTGATGGCGTTCGGCAGGCCCGTGTCGATGACCCGGCCGGCGTCGAGCCCGGCGATCTTGCCGTAGTAGCGGAAGCACGCGGCGATGTCATCGATGTCGTACTCGGACTCGACCAGGCGCTTCCCGGTGTCCAGCGACTCGGCACGGGCGTAGGCGGCCTTGTCGCGTTCGAGCAGGCTCGCGATCTTCAGGAGCACCTCGCCGCGCTCGATGTCGGTCTTCCGGCGCCACGGTCCTTCGTCGAAGGCGGTGCGGGCGCTCGCGATCGCCTGCTCGGCGTCCTCCACGGTCGAGGACACGACGACGGCGACCTCCCGCCCGTCCGCCGGACAGCGCACGGTGGTGGTTCCGCCGTCGGCGGCCTGCCGCCAGGATCCGTCGATGAACAGGCCACGGATGGTCTTGGTCTCGGTGGGTGTCGCGGTCATGTTCTCAACCCTTCACTGACTGGCCGTTGGCGGACTGGTCCCGCTCGAGCGGGGAGATGCCGTGGCGGTAGAACTCGGTGTGCTGCGCCGCGAGCGGCTCCTTGCCCAGGATGAGGTCGGAGGCCCGCTCGGCGAGCATCATCACCGGTGCGTAGATGTTGCCGTTGGTCACGTACGGCATGGCCGAGGCGTCCACGACGCGCAGGCCCTTGGTGCCGTGCACGCGCATGGTCAGCGGGTCGACCACGGCCATCGGGTCCGAGGCCGGGCCCATCTTGGCGGTGCAGGACGGATGCAGTGCGGTCTCCGCATCCTTGGCCACCCAGTCCAGGATCTCCTGGTCCGTCTGCACCCGGGGGCCGGGGGAGATCTCACCACCGTTGTACGGCGCCATGGCCGACTGGCCCAGGATGTCCCGGGAGATGCGGACGGCTTCCACCCATTCCCGGCGGTCCTGGTCCGTGGAGAGGTAGTTGAAGATCATGGAAGGGTGAACGGTCGGGTCCGAGGAGCGGATCTTCAGGCTGCCGCGGGCGTCGGAGTACATGGGGCCGATGTGGACCTGGTAGCCGTGCTTGGCCTCGGCCTTCTGACCGTCGTAGCGTACCGCCACCGGCAGGAAGTGGAACATGAGGTTGGGGTACGCCACGTCCTCGTTGGAACGGACGAAACCGCCGCCTTCGAAGTGGTTGGTGGCCGCCGGCCCCTTGCGGCCGAGGAGCCACTGCAGGCCGATGAACGGCATGCGCCACACGTCCAGAGCCGGCTGCATGGAGACGGGCTGGGTGCAGGCGTGCTGGATGTAGACCTCCAGGTGGTCCTGCAGGTTCTCGCCGACGCCGGGAAGGTTGACCACCGACTTGATGCCGAAGTTCCGCAGGTGCTCCGCGTCGCCCACTCCGGAGAGCTGGAGCAGCTGCGGAGTGTTGATCGCGCCGCCGGAGAGGATGACTTCGCCGGCGTTGACGGTGTGGGTCTTGCCGTTGTGGCGGTAGGTGACACCGGTGGCGGTGTCACCGGAGAAGTTGACCTTGGTGACCAGGGCCCGGGTCTGCACGGTCAGGTTCGGCCGGCCCCGGTTCGGGCGGAGGTAGGCCCGGGAGGCGGAGAGGCGCTGGCCCTTGTGGACGTTGCGGTCGAAGGGTGCGAAGCCCTCCTGACGGTAGCCGTTCACGTCGTCGGTGAGGGGGAAGCCGGCCTGCCGGGCGGCCTGGAAGAAGGCGCCGAAGAGGGGGTTGGTGGCGGGGCCGCGTTCGAGCACGAGGGGGCCGTCGTGGCCGCGGAACTCGTCGTCCGGGTCCGCGGCGAGGGTGGTCTCCATCCGGCGGAAGTAGGGGAGACAGTGGGCGTAATCCCAGGTCTCCATGCCGGCGTCGGCGCCCCAGCGCTCGTAGTCGAGGGGGTTGCCGCGCTGGAAGATCATGCCGTTGATGGAACTGGATCCGCCGAGGACCTTGCCCCGGGCGTGCGCGACGCGGCGGCCGCCCATGTGCGGCTCGGGATCGGATTCGTAGCGCCAGTCGTAGAACGGATTGCCGCTGGGGAAGGTCAGCGCCGCGGGCATCTGGATGAACAGGTCCCAGGGGTAGTCACTGCGGCCCGCTTCCAGGACCAGCACGCTGCGGGTGCCGTCCTCGCTCAGACGGTCGGCCAGCACGGAGCCGGCGCTTCCCCCGCCTACGATGACGTAGTCGTAGCTGCTCTTGCTCATGAAGTCTCCTTGTACCTCGAGCGGAAGTGCGGCCTGGCGTGAACTCCACCGAGCATGGAGTGGCGCATGCCGTGGGCCTGGACGGCCTCTTTCCGCAAGACCCGCGCCTGTGTGACGCGGGTCATATTTTCGAGGTTAGCGGAGCTTGAACAAACGTTCAAGACCCAGTTTGGACATCTGTTCAAATCCATCGGGCGCAGGATCCTCAGACCCTGGTCAGGCGGGGTGGAGGCGCTTTCCGGGCACGACGGAGCCATCCCGTCACAAAAGTGCCGGGAGGGATCGAACGGGGGAAGACGTCAGTCGGCGAAGGCGATCTCTTCGGTGCGGAGGATGCTCCGCTCGATCGATGAGGGGTCGATGCCGAGCAGGGACGTGAGCCACATGCCGTTCTGCAGCACGACGATGTCCGCGGCCCGGTCTTTGCAGGCCTCGGGTGTCAGACCGGGTCGCGCCTTGCCGATCAATCCGGCCAGGCCGTCGAGATACCGGTCGAACGCCTCGGCGTTGATGGCCGCGAATTCCTCGTCCGCCTGGGCAAGCGCCCAGAGGTGGAGGCGCAGGGACAGGTACTGCGTGGTCAGGATCTCCGGCGCCGCGACGCGGCGGAGGGCGGTGCGCAATTGCTCGTCCGGAGCCGCGTCGGGATCCGGGGCGACCAGACGCAGATCGCTCTCGCTGATCCGGCCGAGGACGGCGCGGATCAGGCTGGGCCTGTCCGCGTAGTAGTAGTTGACGAGTCCGAGCGCGACGCCGGCCTCCCGCGCCACCGCTCGCATGTTGATGCCCGAGATACCGTGGCGCGACAGCAGCTCCAGCACCGCGTCCAGGATGCGGGATTGCCTGTCCACCTGCTGCCGGTTGTTCACTGTGCTGGGTTCCACTCGGACAGACTATGGCGAAAGTCGCCGCAGACGCATCCACCTGCGTCTTCCACGGCTGTCCAGGAGTCTCCGGCGGAATGTGCAAGGCTCTCCCGGCCTGTGACCGGGAGAGCCTTGCAGGTCCTCAGACGGAAGCGCTCAGGCGCCCCCGCCCTGTGTCAGTTCCGCACGTAGCCGTTCGGATCCAGCACGTACTTGGTGGCCGCGCCGGCGTCGAATTCCGCATAGCCCCGAGGGGCGTCCTCCAGCGGGATGGCCTTGGCGTTGACGGCCTTGGCGATCTGCACCTTGTCGTGAAGGATCGCCATCATCAGCTGGCGGTTGTACTTCATGACCGGGCACTGACCCGTGGTGAAGGAGAGCGACTTCGCCCAGCCGGTGCCCAGCGAGAGCGAGAGGGAACCGCGCTGCGCCGCCTCGTCGATGCCGCCCGGATCGCCCGTGACGTAGAGACCGGGGATGCCCAGCGCTCCGCCCGCAGCGGTCAGATCCATGAGTGAGTTGAGCACGGTGGCCGGCGCCTCATGCGAGGCGTCCTTGCCATGGCCGCGGGCCTCGAAGCCCACGGCGTCGACGCCGCAGTCCACTTCCGGGACCCCGAGCAGCTGCTCGATCTGGTCGCGGGGATCGCCCGCCCCGACGTTGACGGTCTCGCAGCCGAAGGAGCGGGCCTGCGCCAGGCGGTCCTCGTTCATGTCACCGACGATCACGACGGCGGCGCCCAGCAGCTGCGCTCCGGCGGCCGCCGCGAGACCCACCGGGCCCGCACCGGCGATGTACACGGTGGACCCGACGCCGACCCCGGCGGTCACTGCGCCGTGGAAGCCGGTGGGGAAGATGTCGGAGAGCATCGTCAGGTCCATGATCTTCTCCAGGGCCTGATCGCGGTCCGGGAACTTGAGCAGATTCCAGTCCGCGTAGGGGACCAGGACGTACTCCGCCTGGCCTCCGACCCAGCCGCCCATGTCCACGTAACCGTAGGCGCTGCCGGGGCGGTCGGGATTCACGTTCAGGCAGATGCCCGTCTTGCGCTCCTTGCAGTTGCGGCACCGGCCGCAGGAGATGTTGAAGGGCACCGAGACGATGTCGCCGACCTTGATGAATTCGACGTCGGATCCCACTTCGATCACCTCGCCGGTGATCTCGTGCCCCAGGACCAGATCCTGTGGCGCCGTGGTCCGTCCGCGGACCATGTGCTGGTCCGATCCGCAGATGTTCGTGGTGACGGTCCGGAGGATCGCCCCGTGCGGAACCTTGCGGCCCACATTGAGTGGGTTGACCCCCGGGCCATCCTTCAATTCGAACGTCGGGTACTCGGTGTCGATGACTTCAACGACCCCGGGCGCTTTGTAGGCGACTGCTCTGTTTCCTGACATGCGCTGCTCTCCATTCTTTTGATGTGGCGAACCCGGGGCGGAGCCGCGAACGGCCCCACCCCGGGGACGTGTTATTTGAGCCAGGCCGCCACCTTGTCCGGGTTGGCGTCGATCCACTTCTTGGCCGCGGCTTCCGGGCTCATGCCGTCCTTCGCGATGTATCCGGCGACGGCGTTCTGATCCGCGTTGGTCCACGTGAAGCTCTTCACCAGCTTGGCGGCCGGGCTGCCGGAGGCGATGAACTTGCTCGAGGCGATCTTGTTCAGCTCATACTTCGGGTAATCGCAGGCCACCTTCGCGGCGTCGGCGTCGCAGCCGGCCGTGTAGGCGGGCAGGTTGACCTTCACCAGCGGAACCTCATTGAGGAACCACTGGGGCTCATAGAAGTAGCCGAGGAGCGGGGTGTGCTTCTGCTCCGCCTGACGGAAGGCCTGGATCAGGGCGGGCTCACTGCCCGCATAGACCACCTTGAAATTCAGGTTCAGGTTCTTGACCAGGGCCTCGTCATTGGTGACGTAGGAGGGGTCGCCGTCGAGCAGCTGTCCCTTGCCGCCCGACTCCGAGGTCTTGAACAGATCGGCGTACTTGTTCAGATTCTTGTAGTCCGTGATGTCCGGGTACTGCTTGGCCATCCATGGCGGGACGTACCAGCCGATCACGCCGGTGTTGCCGGTGGGGCCGGCATCCACGGCGGTCTTCTGCTGCTTGATGTACTTCTCCGTCAGGTCGGGGTGGCCCCAGTTCTCCAGGACGACGTCCACTTCGCCGCTGCCGAAGCCCTGCCAGGCCACTTCCTCCTTCAGCGTCTTGTAGTTCACCGTGCAGCCGAGCTTCTCCTTGGCCACCGTGCCCACCACATAGGCATCCGCCTCGTAACCCACCCACGGGTTCACGGCGACATTGAAGGCGCCGCAGGCCGCTGCTGCTCCGGACGAGGAGCCTCCGGAGGAGATGTCCCCGCCGCAGGCCGTGAGCCCGAGCAGCCCCGTCATGAAGACCGCGGCAAGGGCCGTGTTCCTCGTGCGTCCTGCGCCCCCACGCTGTTGATTCCGTTTCTTCATGGCGTTTTCCTTTGTCATTCCCGGCCCAGGCGGGCCGCGGTGTATTTGGTGATGCGGTCGAGCATGACGCCGAGCGCGGTGATCGAGATGCCGGCGGCCAGGCCCTTGCCGAAGAGCTGGGACTGGGAGAAGCCGGCGACCACCAGGTAGCCGAGTCCACCGCCGCCCACGAGACCGCCGACGACCACCATGGACAGCACGTAGAGGAGCCCCTGATTGGCGGCCAGGACCACGGCCGAGCGGGACATGGGCAGCTGGACCTTGGAGATCATCTGCCAGGAGGTGGTGCCCATGGACTCGGAGGCTTCCACCGTGACGGGCGAGACCCCACGGATCCCGTCCGCCACGAGCTTGGTGGCGATGGGGACCCCGTAGCAGAACGCCGCGATGATGGCGGTGAAGCGGGTGGGCCCGAACAGAGCCAGCGCCGGGACCAGGTACACGAAGGACGGGATGGTCTGTAGCGCGTCCAGGACCGGCCGGACAACCGAGTCCACCATCTTGCTCCGTCCCATCCAGACGCCCAGCGCCATGGCCGCGATGATGACCAGCAGCGTGGCCACCAGAGTGGTCGCCAGGGTCTTCATGCTCTCGTTCCACAGCCCGGTCCCCAGGATCACCGCTTCGCAGACGATCGTCACCGCGGCGGCGCGCATGCCGCCCAGTGCCAGGGCGACCCCCAGGAGGACGATCGCCATGACCCACCACGGGGCCTGCGCCAGAAGGGACTGCAGCGGGTCCACCAGGAGCATCGTCACGGTGTCCTTGAGCCAGCCCGTGAAGCCGGCGAAGGTGGACACGATCCACTGGGTCGCCGCGGAGATCGCGTCGGCCAGCGGCGTCCCCAGGTTCGGGGACTCCGGGAACTTGGCCAGTGCCATGTAGCTGTGCGACAGGTAGATGGCCACGGCTGTCACGACGGCCGCGGCGGTCACGATGATCCGGCGCCTGCGCGGCCCCGGCATGAGCCCCTTGCGGGAGCGCTTCTGGAAGCGGGCGGCGACGGCGGAGCGTTCGGAGGCCGCCGTCGTCGTGCGGTCCAGCATGACGGCCATGAGCACGATGGCCAGGCCGGAGACGAAGGCCCCGCCGACATCGAGGGACTGCAGGGACTGCAGGACCGGCTGGCCGAGGCCCGGGCCGTTGATGAGTGCTGCGATGGTCGCCATCGAGAGCGCGGCCATGGTGCACTGGTTGATCCCGACCACGATGGTCCGGCGGGCCATGGGTAGCTGCACGGTGACGAGCGTCTGCCAGGGGGTGCCGCCCATGGAGGTCACGGCCTCCAGCGTGGTGGGGGAGACGTTCCGGATGCCGTGCTCGGTGATGCGCACCAAGGGAGGCAGGGAGTAGATGATGGTGGTCACGATCGCCGCAGCCGGGCCGATCCCGAAGACCAGGGCGAGCGGCGCCAGGTAGGCGAAGGACGGCAGGGTCTGCATCAGATCCAGCACGGGCGTGAAAACGGCCGACGCCCGCTGGCTGCGCGCCATCCAGATGCCGAGCGGCAGGCCGACCACGGCGCAGAGGATCACCGCCACGAACGTGACGATCAGGGTGTCGATGCTCTGCTGCCAGTACCCGAAGAAGCCGAACAGCAGGACGCACACCGTGACCAGGACGGTCGAGCGGAGGCCCGCGAAGGTGTAGGTGAGCCACGCGAGCAGGGCTACGACCCCCAGCCAGCCCACTTCGGGCACGGGACGGGTCGCGCTTCCCTGGCTGAACAGGCTCTGCAGGCCCGTGACCAGACCGTTGACACCGTCCGTGATGGGCTGCACCACGTACTGGAAGAACGCCGAACTGCCGCGGGCCGCGTCGAAGGAATCCCGGACGCTGTTGAGCCACAGGTGGATGTCGGTCTTGTCGGCGCCGCCGATCTCGAGTGTCTGGGTGCCCTTCAGCAGGGCCCAGAGGATCACCCAGAGGACGACGACGGCGACCAGCAGCGTCCGGCGCCAATGGCGCCGGAGACTGCCCAGAAGGGAGTCGCCGGGCGTCGTGGCGGCCGCGGCCGGAGTCTCGGATGCGGGGCCCGCCTGGCGCTCCGGGGCGCTGGTGGACGTGCTCACGGGGCTTCCTCCGCCACGACCACGCGCAGGATGTCGTCGTCATCCACGACGCCGAGGAAGTCCTCGCCGTCGAAGACCCGGACGGGCAGCGAGGAATGCAGGACCTGGCTGGCCGCGGAGCGCACCACCTGGTCGGCCTGCATGATGGGCCCGTCCACGGACTCGCCGGGCCGGGGCGGCCTGACGACGTAGCGCAGGGTCAGGACATGGGAGCGAGGCACTTCGGAGACGAAATCGCGGACATAGTCGTCGGCGGGATTGGCCACGACCTCGGCCGGGGTGCCCACCTGGACGATCTCGCCGTCGCGCATGATGAGGATCCGGTCGCCGATCTTCAGGGCTTCCTGGAGGTCGTGGGTGATGAAGACCATGGTCTTGCCCACTTCCTCGTGGAGGCGGACGACCTCGTTCTGCATGTCCCTGCGGATCAGGGGATCCAAGGCGGAGAAGGGTTCGTCGAAGAAGAGGACCTCGGGGTCCACCGCCAGAGCGCGGGCGAGCCCGACGCGCTGCTGCATGCCGCCGGACAACTGATCCGGGTAGGACTGTTCGTAGCCGGAGAGCCCGACCAGCTCCACCATCTCCTGCGCCCGTGCCAGGCGCGTGGCCTTCGATTCGCCCCGGACCTCCAGCCCGTAGGCGACGTTGTCGATGACCTTGCGGTGGGGGAGGAGGCCGAACTGCTGGAACACCATCGACATGTGCTTGCGGCGGAGCGTCCGGAGTTTCGTCTTGCTCGCCTGGGTGACGTCCTCGCCGTTGATGGTGACGCGGCCGGCCGAGGGCTCGATGAGCCGGGTCAGCAAGCGGACCAGGGTGGACTTGCCGGATCCCGAGAGGCCCATGATGACGAACACCTCGCCGCGGGCGACGTCGAAGGAGATGTCTTTGACGGCGGCGAGGCACCCGGTCTGGCTGAGGAGCTCCTGCCGGCTGAGATCCGCCTGGGGGGTGCCCATGATCTTGTCGGCTTTGGGACCGAAGATCTTCCACAGTCCTTCCACACGGAGAGCGGTGTCTTCAGAGGCTGGGGCGGATCGTCCGGCAGAGGATGGTTCCGCGGTGGCCACAGTGTTCACGTCGTTCTCCTTAGCGGTTGCGGCCTCGGATTCAGGTCATCCGAGGCAACTGGAAGCAACATGCACAACTGTGACGCAACTCATATATCAGCGTCAAGGGTTCGCGGTGTAAACACTGTGTTGCGTCGGGAAGTCCGGGGAGATGACTGTTGTTCCGGCCGTCATGGCGCGGAATTCCGGGGAAAAGGGCCGGTTCGGGCCGAGGCGGCTCATGGGGCGGCGCGAGCCTGGGCCGCGTTTCGGCGCGGTGGAGGGCGCTATGGATCGCTCGGTGGAGTCAGCCTCGGCCGGCGTTCACGACGGCGGCGCCGCCGTGGCGCTGGGGTGCCCGGACGGGGGGGCGAAAAGGCCGGGAGGGCGAACCGCCGGCTCGCGGTCCTGGAGGCCCGCTCAGAGGACCTTGCGGATCTCCGTTTCGAAGTCGGTGACATGCGCCAAGGCGAGTCCGGCCGCGCGGTCGGCGTCGCCGTCGACGATCGCCTGGAGCAGTGCCGCGTGTTCGACGATGTGACCCGACAGCCCGGGCAGCCGCTCGATCACCAGGCACCAGATGCGGGTGGAGAGGTTGTCGTACCGGATCAGCACGTCCTCCAGATGCGGGTTGCCCGCGGCCCGGTAGATGAGGCGGTGCACGGACATGTCCAGGCTCATGAGCTCCCGCTGCGCCTCGCCCGACTCGTCGAGGGTGTGGAGCCGCTGGATGAGCTCCGTCATCTCCCGGCGCACGGCCGGGGTGGCGTTCTCCGCCGCGCGACGGGCTGCGACGGGCTCCAGGACCGAGCGGATGTCCCAGATCGCGGCGAGCTCCGTGATGTCCACACTCGTGGCGAAGGTGCCGCGGCGGGGATAGGAGACCAGGAGGTGGTCGGTTTCCAGGCGCTTGATCGCCTCACGCACGGGCGTGCGGCCCATGCCGAGTTCGGTGGCCAGCAGGCCGTCGTTCAGAGGCTCGCCCGGCCGGATGTCGAGCATGACCAGGCGGTCCTTGATGGTCTCGTACGCCTGGTCTGCGAGGGACCGCCCCGCGACTCCCGGATCCGCTGTCACGTCAGTCGTTCCTTTCCTGATGGATCGTCGTTGACATCTTCTCAGACCACAGCGATACTCGTCGTAGGGTTCTGATATATCAATTAGATACTAGACTTTGTGAGGAGACCACATGACTGAGGTTCTGACTCGATCGCTCGCGGAGACCGATCCCGACGTCAAGGCGGCCATCGACCGGGAACTCCTGCGTCAGCAGGGGACCCTGGAGATGATCGCCTCCGAGAACTTCGCGCCGCTCGCGGTCATGGAGGCGCAGGGATCGGTCCTCACGAACAAGTACGCCGAAGGCTATCCCGGCAAGCGCTACTACGGTGGCTGCGAACACGTGGACGTCATCGAGCAGCTCGCGATCGACCGGGTCAAAGCCCTCTTCGGAGCGGAGGCCGCGAACGTCCAGCCGCACTCCGGCGCCCAGGCCAACGCGGCCGCCATGTTCGCCCTCCTGGAGCCGGGCGACACCATTCTGGGCCTCTCGCTCGCCCACGGTGGGCACCTGACCCACGGGATGAAGATCAACTTCTCCGGGAAGCTTTACCAAGTGGTCCCGTACGAGGTGAACCGGGACACCCTGCTGATCGACATGGCGGAAGTGGAACGCCTGGCGTTGGAACACCGCCCCAAGCTCATCGTCGCCGGGTGGTCCGCCTACTCCCGCCAGCTGGATTTCGCGGAGTTCCGACGCATCGCGGACCTGGTCGGCGCCTACCTCATGGTGGACATGGCGCACTTCGCCGGGCTGGTGGCCGCCGGCCTGCACCCCAACCCGGTGCCGTACGCCGACGTCGTGACCACCACGACCCACAAGACCCTGGGTGGGCCGCGCGGCGGCGTCATCCTCAGCAAGGAATCGCTGGCCAAGAAGATCAACTCCGCCGTCTTCCCCGGCCAGCAGGGCGGCCCGCTCGAGCATGTGGTGGCTGCCAAGGCCGTGGCTTTCAAGCTCGCCGCCGAACCCGCCTTCTGTGACCGCCAGCAGCGAACGCTGGAAGGCGCGCAGATCATCGCCCGGCGCCTGCTGGCCGACGACGTCGCACAGGCCGGCGTCGCCGTGGTCAACGGAGGCACCGATGTGCACCTGGTCCTGGTGGACCTGCGGAACTCCGAACTGGACGGGCAGCAGGGCGAGGACCGGCTGCACCGGATCGGCATCACCGTCAACCGCAACGCCGTGCCGTTCGATCCGCGGCCGCCGATGGTCTCCTCCGGTCTGCGGATCGGAACCCCGGCGCTCTCCGCGCGCGGCTTCGGCGCCCCCGAATTCACCGAGGTGGCGGACATCATCGCCGCGGCCCTGAAGCCCGATTTCAGCGACGAACTGGCCGAGGAACTCAGCGCCCGCGTCCGCGTCCTGGCGGACAAACACCCTCTCTACCCGAACCTGAACGCCGAGAACGGAGCGCTCTGATGGCGGACCTGCTGCCCGAACACCCGGATTTCCTGTGGCGGAACCCGGACCCCAAACCGTCCTATGACGCGATCATCGTCGGCGGAGGCGGCCACGGCCTGGCCACCGCCTACTACCTGGCCAAGCACCACGGGATGACCAACATCGCCATCCTGGAACGCGGCTGGCTCGCGGGCGGCAACATGGCCCGCAACACCACGATCATCCGCTCGAACTACCTCTGGGACGAGTCGGCGGCCATCTACGAACACTCCCTGCGCCTCTGGGAAGCGCTCCCGGAGGAGCTGGAGTACGACTTCCTGTTCAGCCAGCGCGGTGTCATGAACCTGGCGCACACCCTCCAGGACGTCCGCGAGTCGGTGCGCCGTGTCGGTGCGAACAAGCTCAACGGTGTGGACGCCGAATGGCTGGAGCCGGAGCAGGTCAAGGAACTCTGCCCGATCCTCAACATCGGCCAGGACATCCGCTATCCCGTGCTGGGCGCCACGTACCAGCCGCGCGCCGGCATCGCCAAGCACGACCACGTCGCCTGGGCCTTCGCCCGGAAGGCTGACGAGCTCGGCGTGGACATCATTCAGAACTGCGAGGTCACGGGGTTCCTGAAGGACGGCAACCGGGTGGTGGGCGTCCAGACCAGCCGTGGCACCATCCACGCCGGGAAGGTGGCACTGTGCGCCGCCGGGCACTCCTCGGTCCTGGCGAAGATGGCCGGTTTCGATCTCCCGATCCAGTCCCACCCGCTGCAGGCCCTCGTCTCCGAGCTGCACGAGATCGTCCACCCGACCGTGGTGATGTCCAACCACGTCCACGTGTATGTCTCCCAGGCCCACAAGGGCGAGCTGGTGATGGGCGCCGGCATCGATTCGTACAACGGCTACGGTCAGCGCGGCGGGTTCCATGTCATCGAGGAGCAGATGGCGGCCGCGGTCGAACTCTTCCCGGTGTTCGCCCGCGCCCATCTGCTGCGCACCTGGGGCGGCATCGTGGACGTCACCCTGGACGCGTCGCCGATCGTCGGCAAATCGCCGGTGGAGAACCTCTACGTGAACTGCGGCTGGGGCACCGGCGGGTTCAAGGGGACCCCGGGCGCCGGATGGACCATGGCCCATACGATCGCCACGGACGAACCTCACGCCCTCAACCTCCCGTTCGCGCTGGAGCGTTTCGAGACCGGCGCCCTCATCGACGAGCACGGCGCGGCCGCCGTCGCTCACTGACCCCACGAAAGGAGCCGAGCCATGCTGCTCATCACCTGCCCGAACTGCGGGCCGCGCGACGAGACCGAGTTCCATTACGGGGGACAGGCGCACGTGCCGTATCCCGAGGACCCCAGCGCCCTGAGCGACGCCGAGTGGTCCAGGTATCTGTTCTACCGCGAGAACCCCAAGGGCCTGTTCGCCGAGCGTTGGGTCCACAGCGCCGGCTGCCGCAAGTGGTTCAACGCCCTCCGCGACACCGTGACGTACGAGTTCAAGACCATCTACACCGGGGAGAAACCCCTCACCGCCGGCGCGAAAGGAGACTCCCAGTGAGCACCGCAGAGTCCGCCCAGCCGTTCCGCCTTCCCGCGGACCGGGCCCCGCATGCCCGCGTCTCCCGTGAGGACACCCTCCGGTTCACGGTCGACGGCACGGAGTACACCGGTCGGGCCGGGGACACCGTCGCCTCGGCGCTGATCGCCCACGGCGTGGTCGAGGCGGCCCCGTCCCTGTACCTGGGGCGCCCCCGCGGCATCCTGACCGCCGGCGTCGAAGAGCCGAACGCCCTCCTGAAGGTCAAGGACCGGGGCGCCGGCGGCGTGGACGAGTCCATGCTCCCGGCCACCCTCGTCGAGCTGACCGACGGTCTCGACGCCGAGTACCTGTCCGGGCTCGGCAAGCTCGATCCGCGCAAGGACGAGGCGTACTACGACAAGAAGCATGTGCACACGGACGTCCTGGTGATCGGCGCGGGCCCGGCGGGCCTGTCGGCCGCGCGTCAGGCCGCCGCCACCGGCGCCCGGGTCATCCTGATCGATGATCAGCCGGAACCGGGCGGTTCGCTGCTCTCCACCCCGGGCGAGAGCGTCGACGGCGTCCCCGCACCCGAGTGGATCGCCTCGGCCGCCGCGGAACTCGCCGCCGCCGAGGAGGTCACGGTGCTGACCCGCACCAATGCCTTCGGCTCCTATGACTCCAACTACGTGATCGCCCTGGAGTCGCGCACGGACCACCTGGGGTCCGCGCGGGCCCGGGAACTCGACGCGCAGGGCGTCTCCCGGCAGCGCCTCTGGCACATCCGTGCCGGCCAGGTGGTCCTCGCCACCGGTGCGCACGAGCGGCCACTCGTCTTCGCGGACAACGACCGGCCCGGCATCATGCTCGCCTCCGCAGTGCGCAGCTACCTCAACCGCTACGGCGTGGTGCCCGGCAGCCGTGCCGTGGTGTTCACCACGAACGACTCCGCCTACGAGACCGTCCGCGATCTGGCGTCCGCCGGGGTTCCCGTGGCGGCCGTCGTCGACGCCCGCCCGGAGAAGACCGACGCCGCGCTGGCCGCCGAGTCCGCGGGCGTGCGCGTCCTGGCCGGGGCCGCCGTGTGCGGCACCGAGGCGGACGGGACGAGTGGCCGCGTGAGCGCCGTCGTCGTCCGTGAGCTGGCTGCGGACGGTTCCCTCAGCGGCGAGCCGGAGCGGATCGAAGCGGATCTCCTGGCCGTGTCCGGCGGCTGGAGCCCCGTGGTCCACCTGTTCAGCCAGCGGCAGGGCAAGCTGCGCTGGGACGAGGAGCTGGCCGGGTTCGTCCCGGCGAGCACGGTCAACGCCCAGCAGATCGTGGGCGCCGCCCGCGGTTCCTACCGTCTGTCGGACTGCGTTTCAGAGGGCGCCCACGCCGGTGCCGTCGCCGCGTTCAACGCCGGATTCGTGACCGAGGCCGGGGCGCATGCCTCCGCCCTGTCCAGTCATGCGCCGTCCGCTGCTGCACCGACCCGCCAGCTCTGGCTGGTGCCCGGCTCCGACGGTGGTCCGGGAGAGTGGACGACCCATTTCGTGGACCTGCAGCGTGACCAGAGCGTCGCGGACGTCCTGCGCGCCACGGGAGCCGGCATGCGCTCCGTGGAGCACATCAAGCGCTACACCTCCATCTCCACCGCCAATGATCAGGGCAAGACCTCGGGCGTCAACGCCATCGGCGTCATCGCCGCGGCCCTGAAGGACGCTCAGGGCGGTGTGCCGGAGAACCTCGGATCGATCGGCACCACCACCTTCCGCGCCCCGTACGCCCCCGTGGCCTTCGCGGCCATGGCCGGGCGGAAGCGCGGCGATCTGTTCGACCCGGAACGGATCACCTCGATCCACCCGTGGCACGTGGCCCACGGCGCCGAGTTCGAATTCGTCGGCCAGTGGCTGCGTCCGTGGTACTTCCCGCAGCCGGGTGAGTCGATGGACGAGGCGGTGCTCCGCGAGTGCCGCGCCGTGCGCGAATCCGTCGGCTTCATGGACGCCACCACGCTGGGCAAGATCGAGATCTGGGGAGCCGACGCCGGCGAGTTCCTCAACCGCATCTACACCAACGCGTTCAAGAAGCTCGCCCCGGGGATGGGCCGCTACGGTGTCATGTGCGGTCCGGACGGCATGATGTTCGACGACGGCGTGACCCTGCGCCTCGATGAGGACCGCTTCTTCATGACGACCACCACCGGCGGGGCCGCGAAGGTCCTGGACTGGCTGGAGGAGTGGCATCAGACGGAATGGCCCGGCTTGGACGTCAATTTCACCTCCGTGACCGAGCAGGTGACCACGGTGGCCGTGGTCGGCCCCCGGTCCCGCGACGTCATCGCGAAGGTGGCACCCGGCCTGGACGTGGACAACGACGCGTTCCCGTTCATGGCCTGGCGCGAGACCACGCTGGCCTCCGGGATCCCGGCGCGCGTCTGCCGGATCTCCTTCTCCGGTGAGCTCGCGTTCGAGATCAATGTGGCCACCTGGTACGGCCTGCAGGTCTGGGAGGATGTCGCCGAAGCCGGCGCCGAGTTCGGGATCACCCCGTACGGCACCGAAACCATGCACGTGCTCCGAGCCGAGAAGGGCTACCCGATCGTCGGCCAGGACACGGACGGCACGGTGACCCCGCAGGACGCCGGCATGGAGTGGATCATCTCCAAGGCGAAGGACTTCGTGGGCAAGCGCTCCTACGCCCGGATCGACACCGCGCGCACGGACCGCAAACACATGGTCTCCCTCCTTCCGGTGGACCACTCCTTCCGGCTGCCGGAAGGCACCCAGGTGGTGGAGCAGGGCATCTCGCTCAACCCGGCGTACGGCCCGGTGCCGATGCTGGGACACGTGACTTCGAGCTACCACTCGGCGGCGCTGGGCCGGTCCTTCGCACTGGCCCTGATCAAGAACGGCCGGAACCGGATCGGCGAGAAGCTCACCGCCGTGGCCGGGGACCGGATCGTGGAAGTCCTGGTCGGTGACACCGTCCTTTATGACCCTGAAGGGAAGCGCCGTGATGGCTGAGATGATTTCCGAAGACACCCTGTCCGCCGCCGCGAGCCTGCGGCGCAGCCCCGCGGCCCGTCTGGCGGAGGCCTTCGCGGCCGCCGGTGCGACGGGCGAGCGCGGCGTGACCCTCCGGGAGATCCCGTTCCTGACCCAGCTCGGCATCCGCGCCGTGGCCGGATCACCCGCCGCGGCAGCCGTGGAAGCGGCGCTCGGCGCTTCACTCCCGAGCGGGCATGGGAGCACGACGACGGGCGGCGGCTACAGCGTCCTGTGGATCGGGCCGGATGAGTTCCTGGCCGTCGGCGACGAGAGCACGGCGGGCCTGGACCTGGGCCCGGCGGAGGCCGGCCGACTGGCAGCGACCCTCGGCGAGCCGGGCGCCCGGACGCCGGGCGCCGTCGTCGATCTCTCGGCGAACCGCACCACCTTCGAACTGAGCGGGCCGGGCGCCCGCCTGGTCCTCGAGAAGGGGGTCTCCTTCGATCTGCACCCCCGGTCCTTCAGACCCGGTCAGGCGATCGTGACGGTCCTGGACCATGTCCCGGTCCTGGTGTGGAAGACGGGCGAAGAGACGTTCCGGGTGCTGCCCCGCGCGTCGTTCGCCGATCATGTGGGCCGATGGCTCGTGGATGCGATGCGCGAGTTCTCCGCGCCGGAGGTGAGCTGACATGGCGGGAACCGAGTACGTCCTGACCCTGGACTGCGGCTGGTACACGGGGATCGTCTCCGCCGTCTCCGGCCTGCTGGCCGAGCGGGGCTGCGACATCGAGGACATCAAACAGTTCGGTGACCGCGTGGGCCGGCATTTCTACATGCGACTGCATTTCGAGGCGCCGGAGGGCCTGGAGCTGGTCGAACTGGAGAACGCCTTCGGGCCGCTCACGGAGCGCTTCGACATGAACTGGAAGATCCGGCCCGCGGCGGAGAAGACCAAGGTGCTGGTCATGGTCTCCAAGTTCGGGCACTGCCTGAACGACCTGCTGTTCCGGGCCAGGATCGGCGAGCTGCCCGTGGAGATCGTGGCCGTGGTGTCCAATCACGAGGACCACCGCGGGCTCACCGAGTGGCACGGCATCCCGTTCCACCACATCCCGGTGACCAAGGACAACAAACCCGAGGCCGAGGCCGAGCTGCTCGCCCTCGTGGACCGCTACGAGGCGGACCTCGTGGTCCTGGCCCGCTACATGCAGGTCCTGTCGGACGCCCTGGCGACCCGGATGGCCGGCCGCGTCATCAACATCCATCACTCCTTCCTCCCGTCGTTCAAGGGCGCCAAGCCCTACCATCAGGCGTGGGACCGCGGCGTGAAGACCGTGGGCGCCACGGCGCACTACGTCAACGCGGAATTGGACGAAGGGCCGATCATCGCGCAGCAGGTCATCGAGGTGGACCACACGCATGCGCCGGAGGACCTCGTGGCCGTGGGCCGCGACGCCGAGTGCAAGGCGCTGTCCAACGCCGTGCGCTGGCACTGCGAGGGCCGTGTGGTGCTCAACGGGAACCGGACCGTGGTCCTGAGGTGACCGTTCCCATGACGGCGAGCAGGACACCGGCCGGACGCGTGGTCCGGCCGGCACGGCCCCGCCTCGTGGCCAGCGATGTGGACGGCACCATCATGGGCCCCGACGGGTCCATCTCCGCCCGCACCCGTGCCGCCTTCCGGAGTGCACGGGATGCCGGGCTGGAGGTGGTCTTCGTGACCGGCCGTCCGATCCGCTGGCTCGGGCCACTCGAGGAGCAGCTGGATCATGCCGGAACGGTCATCTGCTCGAACGGCGCCGTGGCCTGGGACATGAGCCGGCGGGAGGTCATCACTGCGGAGGCCTTCGGGCTCTCGGAGGCGCTGCATCTCCAGGCGGTGATCCGCGCTCTGCACCCGGAGGCGGGGTTCTCCAGCGAGCTCGTGACGGGTCCGCACCGCGAGGCCGAGTTCGTCCGGCTCCATCCGGGCCTTCCGGTGGAGGCTCAGGTGATCGGGCCGCTGTCCTCGACGCTGGGCCCGGATGCCGCCGTCGTCAAGCTGCTCGCCATCTCACCGATGCTCTGCGCCGAGGAGTTCCACGCTCTCATCGCACCCGCCGTGACAGGCCTGGCGCACGTCACCTACTCGGACGTCAACCGCCTGGCGCTGCTGGAGCTCGCCGTCCCGGGGGTCACCAAGGCGCGGACGCTGGAGCGTCATGCGGCGTCCCTGGGCATCGACGCGTCCGAGGTCATCGCGTTCGGCGACATGCCCAACGACGTCGAGATGCTCTCCTGGGCGGGGGAGGGATACGCCATGGAAGACGGTCATCCCGAGGCCCTCGCGGCCGCCGCGTTCAGCGCGCCTGCGTGCGCGGACGACGGCGTGGCCCGGGTTCTGGAGACGGTGCTGGCACGCTGAAATCCGCGGAGCCTCGGGTTCACCGGAGCCGGGTCGCCCGGACCACCAGATCGTGGAGGGACAGCTCGCGCTCCGGCATGTTCAGGCTGCGGCGCCGTTGCTCCGCCGCGTCGATCGTCCAGCGGTCCGGGTCCAGTACGGCCACCGTGTCAGCCAGGGTGACGGTGGCCTCCTCCGGGGCGTGGCCGCCGTCGTGGCCATGCGGGTTCCCGTGTGTGTGGTCCGGAGCGGAATGCCGGACGTCGGAGACGTGTCCGTGCAGGTGTCCCACGATCAGCAGGGTTCCGCCCACCGTCACCCAGTCCGCGATCCGCCGGTAGAACTCCAGCTGCGGTATGGCGGGGTGCGCGTAATTGGTCACCACCAGGTCGAAACGCCCCTCCGGCTCCCAGCCCGTCAGATCCGCCTCCACCCACCGGACCCGGTCCAGGACACCGGCCTCCGAGGCGAGTGCCGCGGCCTCCCGCAGAGCGTGCGGCGACAGGTCCGCGCCGGTCACGGTCCAACCATGAGCGGCGAGCCAGACGGCTTCCGCTCCGGTCCCGCATCCCGCGTCGAGCGCCGTGCCGGGCGTCAGGCCGGCGAGCTGCTCCTCCAGATACGGGTTCGGGGGCGTGGGACGGCCGACGGACTCCCGCCAATGGTCGTCCCAGTACTGCTTGTCGAAGCTGTGCGTCACGTGGCGGCCTTTCATCCCGGGTCTCCCTCAGCATCCCGGCCGCGGCGCGCGCTGGCAAGCCCGTTTGCTGAAGGAGCAACACCGGACCGGGCAGTCAGTTCTCCGCCAGTACCTCGGAGATGATCTTCGCGGCCTCCGGGAACCGTTCGGGATTGGCGCCGGAGTAATTGAGGCGGACATAGGGGCCCGACGGTTCCGCGGGGAACCACTCGGTCCCGGGCGCGATGATGACACCCCGGCTCTCACAGTTGCGCGCCACCTGTTCCGGGCTCGTGCCCTCGGGCAGGCGCGCCCACAGGTTCAGGCCGCCCGGGGGAGCGAAATCCACCTGCGCCAGAGGCGCATGCTCCCGGAGTGAACCCAGCAGCAAGTCCCGGCGGTCCCTGAGCTGACGCCGGAAGCCTTTGAGGTGGCTACGCCATGACGGCTGAGTGACGACGTCGAGCGCCGCCGCCTGGAGCAGACCGCTCACGTACATCGACTCGGCCGCTCGGTCGGCCAGAATGCGTTCCCTCGCCGGGCCCCTGGCGATCAGCGCGGCGACCCGCAGGGACGGGGAGACGCTCTTGGTGAGTGAGCGCAGGTAGATCACATGCCCGTGGTCGTCCTGAGCGGCGATCGGGTGTGGTTCGCTGTCGATCCCCAGATCGTGGGCCCAGTCGTCCTCGATGAGGAACGCTCCATGCCGGTGCACCACCTGAAGGATCTCCAGCCCGCGCTCGCGGCTCCACTGGGCGCCGCTCGGATTGGCGTAGCTCGGCTGCGCGTAGAAGGCCCGGGCGCCCGTCTCCTCGAAGGCGCGTTCGACGTCGGCCGGATCGGGCCCGTGCTGACCTGCGGGCACGGGCACCAGGGTGATCCCGGCCTGGGCCGCCGCCAGAATCGCGCCCCAGTAGCTGGGCGATTCGATCATCAGCGGCTGTCCGGGACCCACCAGTGCGCGGAAGATCGAGCTGAGCCCGCTCTGACTTCCGGAGAGCACCAGGACGTCCCGGGCGCTGGGTGGCGTGACGTCCACCGGAGCCGATGCCGCGAGCTCGGCCGCGAACCACGCTTGCAGCTCGGGGAGCCCCGCAGCGGGGGAGCGTCCCATGGCGGCGTCGGTCCGTCCCGCGCGGGCGATGGCCGCCCTGACGAGCCGTTCCGGGAGCAGCTCGCGGGCCGGATATCCGGAGTGCAGCCCGATGGCGTCCGGCACGACGGTGCGCTGGGTCGACGAGAGGGAGGAGCCCCGCGACGGCGGAGCACCGAGTGCCGCCGTCTGCCAGCCGTAGTCCACGGGCCGGGTCGCCCGCACGCCCCGCACGAAGGTCCCCACGCCCGGTCGGCTCTCGATGAGCCCCAGCGACGCGAGGGTCCGCATCGCCTTCTGCACGGTGACCGGGCTGGCGCCGTACTCGGCCATCAGCGCCCGGTTGGACGGAACCTTCGCGCCCGGAGCGGCCGTGGAGATCCAGGCCCGCAAGCCCTGGACGATGCGCCCGGTGCTATCATGATTCATGAAAGTACATAGTAGCGTTACTCTCATTCAACCGACAGTGCTATCCAGGCATCCCGGCCTCTGGTGGGGCCTGCTGGGCGTCGTGGCTTTCTCCTTCACCCTTCCCTTCACCCGCATCGCGGCCACGGGTCTTCCCGCCCTGTTCATCGGCTCGGCCCGCGCCGTGGTGGCCGCCGTGCTCGCCGGGTGCGCCCTGGCACTCACCCGGCAACGGCCGCCGAGCCGGGCGCAATGGTTCCGGCTGGCGATCGTGGCCGCGGGCGTCGTCGTCGGGTTCCCGGTGCTCACCTCGTACGCCCTGACGAGCGTTCCGGCCAGTCATGCCGCCGTGGTGATCGGCCTGCTGCCCGCCGCGACGGCGGTCCTGGCCGTCCTCCGCACCCACGAGCGGCCCGCGCCGTCCTTCTGGGTGTTCTCGGCACTCGGGGCGGTGTGTGCGGTGGCCTTCGCCTCCGCGCAGGGTGGGGGACTCGGGGGTCTGCAGTGGGCGGACGCCCTGCTCTTCGCCGCAGTGCTCGCGGCCGCAGCCGGTTACGCCGAGGGCGGCCTCCTCTCCCGCGAACTCGGTTCCTGGCAGACCGTGTCCTGGGCCCTGGTGCTCGCGGCACCCCTCATGACGGTCCTCACGCTGGTGTCCGCCGACAGCCGCCTGCTGCTCGCAGGCCCGGCTCAGTGGTGGGCTTTCGCGTACCTGGCCGTGGTGAGCATGTTCCTGGGATTCTTCGCGTGGTACCGGGGACTCGCCATCGGGCCCATGGCCCAGGTGAGCCAGATCCAGCTCACCCAGCCCGTCATGAGCATCCTCTGGGCCGCGCTGTTCCTGGGTGAGGAACCCGGCTGGCCCACTCTTCTGGGCGGCGTCGCCGTCATCGTGTGCGCCGCGCTCGCGGTGCGCACCCGCCTCGCGCGTACGAAAGGACTCTGATGCGCCATACGCCCCGTTACCTCATGACCGACCCCGCCGAGGTCAAACGGCTCATCCGCCACCATCCGTGGGCGACCTTCGTCTCGCCGTCCTCGCAGGGCCTCATCGCCTCCCACTATCCGGCCATCCTGGATGAGGACGAGGAAGGGATCGTGATCGTCAGCCACTTCGGCCGGCCCGACGAGTCCCTGCATGAACTGGGTGAGCACCAGATCCTGGTGATCATCCAAGGACCGCACGACTACGTCTCCCCGAGCTGGTACGCGCCCGGCGAGCTGGTGCCCACCTGGAACCACGTCACCGCGCATCTCTACGGAACCCCGGAGATCCTCAGCGAGGAGGAGAACTACGCCATGCTCGGCAAGCTCACCGACCACTTCGAGCAGCACCTGCCGCACGGGCGGAGCCTGAGCGAGGACGAGGAGGGGACCCGCCGCCTGGCGAAAGGCACCGTGGGGCTGCGGATGCGGGTCACCCGCTTCGACGCGCGGGCGAAACTGAGTCAGAACAAGGCACCGGACACGGTGCACACCATCGTCGACGAGCTCGGGAAACGGAACCCGGCCCTGGCCGAGGAGATGCGGCGGGTCCATCCGACGGAGCGGGGATGATGCTCTGGTCCGGCACACCCCCGAAAGTCGGGTCCGCCACCGCCGGGAATCTGAAGGTAATCTGAAAGAAGCCTCAACCGGGCTCTGAGAAGGCTTTCTACAGAAAGGTTCATCATGGGATTTCTTGGTTGGATCGTCCTTGGACTCATCGCCGGCGCTATTGCAAAGGCCCTCATGCCGGGCCAGCAGGGCGGCGGCTGGCTGGCGACGCTGCTCCTCGGAGTGGTGGGCGCCCTGGTCGGCGGCTGGATCGGATCCGCCGTCTTCCACGTCGGTCTGAATGAATTCTGGTCCCTGTCCACCTGGCTGCTGGCGATCGTCGGCTCGCTGGTGGTCCTCTTCATCTGGGGCCTGGTCACGAAGAAGCGCGCCTGACGGCGACACGACGACGGCGGGGCCGGTCCTTCGGGACCGGCCCCGCCGTCGTCGTACCGGGATCCTGGTGCGGGGGAGGCTCGCGCTAACCCTGCGTGCTGAGCGGCTTGAGGGGCACGAACACGCGAGGCTGGCCCGCCCACTGGGGGGAGAGGTCCTCGATGGTCTCGTTGATCAATTTGGCCGAGGCGCGTCGGGCGGCGGTTGCCTTGCCGTCCAGGATCGCGCGGGCCACGTCGAGGTGCCACTGCAGGGCCTCCTCTTTCGGCTGGCTCGGCATGAGTCCGTGGGCCGTGCGTCCGGCCAGGGTCTCCGTGACCTGCCCGATCAGCGTGGCGAACATTTCATTGCCGGAACCACTGAGCACGAGTGCGTGGAAACGGGCATCGAGTTCCAGGAAGCGCTCGAGCTTGCCCTGGCGGCCCACCCTCGCCATCTCTTCGGCCACCTGCAGCAGCTCGCGCCGCATGGCGAAGGGTGCGTTCTGCGCCGCCAGTTCACTGGCCACGGGCTCCACGGCGGAGCGCAGTTCCGCGAGGGACCGCAATTGCGCGCCCCGCGCGTCGCTGTCCATCTTCCAGCGGATCACGTTCGCGTCGAAGGGATTCCAGGCGTGCGCCGGGCGCACCCGGATGCCCACGCGTTTGATGCTCTCCACCATGCCGATGGACTGCAGGACGCGGACGGCCTCCCGCACCACGGACCTCGACACCTTCAATTCCCCCTCGAGGCTCTCCGCCAGCATGACGTGACCCGCGGGAAGTTCCCCGGTCACGATCTTGCGACCCAGGATCTCAAGTGCCTGATGGTGAAGGCTGGGCTGACGGCTCGTCATCGATGTCGAAATCCTCAGGGTGAAGTGGTCAAATGTGATGTAACAACCAGCGTAGGCACTTCCGGTGGATTCCGCCGCGACTACGTGAAATGTGCTTCACCTTACAGCTGGCTCTTCCGTCGCCGGTGTCCAGGACGTAGGGTTGAAAACGCCTTGTTAAAATCAGATTACTAGCATTGACTTGGAGTGTAGATGCCTGCACAAATCGGTGTCACCGGTCTCGCCGTCATGGGGGCCAATCTGGCCCGGAACCTCGCCCGGAACGGCTTCACGGTCGCTCTGCACAACCGCTCCGTGGAGAAGACGGACGCCCTGCTCGCCGCCCACGGTGACGAGGGCGATTTCGTCCGCACGGAGAGCCTCCAGGAACTCGTCGACTCTCTCGAGAAGCCGCGCCGCGTGCTCATCATGGTGAAGGCGGGTGCTCCCGTCGATGCTGTCGTGGATCAGCTCGTCCCGCTGCTGGATGAGGGCGACATCGTGATCGACGCCGGCAACTCGCACTACACGGACACCCGTCGCCGCGAAGCCGCGCTGGCGGAGAAGGGCCTGCACTTCGTGGGCGTCGGTGTCTCCGGCGGTGAAGAGGGCGCCCTGAACGGGCCGTCCATCATGCCCGGCGGTTCCAAGGAGTCCTACGAGGCTCTCGGCCCGCTGCTGGAGAAGATCTCCGCTCACGTGGACGGCGAGCCGTGCTGCGCCTGGATCGGCACCGACGGCGCCGGTCACTTCGTCAAGATGGTCCACAACGGCATCGAATACGCCGACATGCAGGTCATCGGCGAGGCCTACGATCTGCTGCGCAGCGCCGCCGGCATCGAGCCCGCGGAGCAGGCCAAGATCTTCGAAGAGTGGAACAAGGGCGAGCTGTCCTCCTTCCTGATCGAGATCTCCGCCGAGGTGCTCGCCCACGTGGACGCCAAGACCGGCAAGCCGTTCGTGGACGTCGTGGTCGACTCCGCAGGCCAGAAGGGCACGGGCCGCTGGACCGTCCAGTCCGCACTGGACCTGGGCTCCCCGGTGTCCGCCATCGCCGAGTCCGTGTTCGCCCGCGGCATCTCCTCGCAGCGCGCCCAGCGGGCCATCGCGCAGGAGACCCTGGAAGGCCACGAGATCGAGGTGGCGATTCCGGAGAACTTCGTGGAGGACGTCCGCCAGGCCCTCTACGCCTCCAAGCTCGTCAGCTACGCGCAGGGCCTGGACATGCTCACGAGCGCCGCGAAGGAGTACGGCTGGGACCTCAAGCTGGACGAGATCGCCTCGCTGTGGCGTGCCGGCTGCATCATCCGCGCCGAGCTGCTCAAGGACATCATGGCCGCCTACAAGGGTGATGAGAAGCCGGAGAACCTCCTGTTCGCCCCCGCCTTCGCGAAGTCGATCGGCGAGGCCGTCCCGGCCTGGCGCCGCGTCGTGGCGACCGCCGTGCAGCTGGGCATCCCGGTTCCGGTGTTCTCCTCCTCGCTGGCCTACTACGACGGCCTGCGCCGCAAGCGCCTCCCGGCCGCTCTGATCCAGGGCCAGCGTGACCTCTTCGGAGCTCACACCTACGGCCGCGTGGATGAAGAGGGCACGTTCCACACCCAGTGGAGCGGCGATCACACCGAGGTCAGCGCAGTCGACACCCACTGACGCACCCGCACGACGACGGCGGCCCCACCGGAAGGTGGGGGCCGCCGTCGTCGTTTCTCGTGTGTTGCGTGCTCAGTTGTTGCGGGTGTCCGAGCGAATCATCCGCAACAACTGAGCACACAACGGAGGTGGTCAGTCCTTGCCGAGGTGCCTGGCGATCGTCTTCATCTCCGGGGCGAAGGCGTAGACGGTCCCGTTCTCCCCGGACACCCACCACTTTCCGCAGTAGTGACTCGTTTTACGTTCCTGGCCCGCCGGCCACCAGCCGGCGGTGAGGGTGGCCTCCAAGATGAAGTCGTCGGCTTTCTGCGTGTTCTCGGCATCCGCTTGGGGACTCGGTGCGGCGCCGGAGGGAAGCGCCTTGCACTGAGCGGGGAGACCCGACACCTCGCCGGAGTACTTCAGGATCCGCTCGGCGCCGGTGGTCCGGATGACCTCACGGACGTCCGTGGCTCCGGCCGGGATCCAGGCGGGGGCCACACCGTCCTTCGTGGCTTCGGCCCCGCTGGGCCAGTCGTGGCTCTCCCGTTTGTCGTAATTGTCGGCCAGGGGGGTGAAGCCGCAGGCACTCAGCGGCAAGAGGACGGCACCGGCCAGTCCGAGGACCTTCAACTGCTGTGCCCGGCCGCGTGTCTCGCTGTTCTTCGTGGTTCTCATACCATCCACGCTATGAGCGGCCCGCTCATAGCGCCTCGGACCGGGGACGGACTTGAGCCGGGCCGCTCTCGCCCCGGGGTCGGAGAGACCGGCTCAGATGTAGTAGTACTCCGCGGGGTCCACGGCAGGCTTCGTTTCGACCTCGGCCACGCGGGGCCGCCAGGTGGCGGGGATGCCGGTGACGATCGAATTGGCCGGGGCGTCCTTCACGACGACGGCGTTGGCGCCGATCGCGGAGTCATCACCGATGACGATGGGGCCCAGGACTTTGGCGCCGGCGCCGATGGTGACCCGGTTGCCGATGGTCGGGTGCCGCTTGACCTTGGCCAGGGACCGCCCGCCGAGGGTGACCCCGTGGTAGATCATGACGTCGTCGCCGATCTCGGCGGTCTCGCCGATGACCACGCCCATGCCGTGATCAATGAAGAAGCGCCGCCCCACGGTGGCGCCGGGGTGGATCTCGATGCCCGTCATGCACCGGGTCAGCTGGGAGAGCACCCGGGCGGGGAAACGCAGGGCCGGGTTCTGCCACATCCGGTGCGTCACCCGGTGGACCCAGATGGCGTGCAGTCCCGAGTAGACGAAGAAGTTCTCCGCGGACCCGCGGGCGGCGGGGTCATGGGAGCGGGCGCTCTCGAGGTCCTCTTTCAGGCGGGTGAAGAAGCTCACGCTGTCCTTCGGGTCGCCGTACACGGGCGCGTACGTGGTGGATTCTGAACGGATAACCAGCTCGGCCGGGAAAGAATTCCCCGGGCAGCCGACTGCCCGACGTCGCCCTCGGTCCGTGGGTCCGGCATCCGATGATGCGTGGACTCCGGGAACGGGAGGGGCGACGCCGGGCAGGCGAAGCCGGGAGGATCAGCCGCGGATGTCGTCGTACAGGACGGTGGAGATGTACCGCTCGCCGAAGTCCGGAACGACCGCCACGATCAGCTTGCCCTTGTTCTCGGGACGCTTGGCCAGCTCCAGGGCGCCCCAGACGGCCGCACCCGAGGAGATGCCGCCGAGGATGCCTTCCTTGACGCCGAGCGCGCGAGCGGTGGCCACGGCGTCCTCGAGGCTCGCGTCCAGCACCTCGTCGTAGATGCTCGTGTCCAGGACCTCCGGGACGAAGTTGGCGCCGAGGCCCTGGATCTTGTGCGGGCCGGGTGCGCCGCCGTTGAGGATGGGGGAGTCCTTGGGCTCCACGGCCACCACCTGGACGGAGGGCTTGCGTTCCTTGAGGACCTGGCCGACGCCGGTGATGGTGCCGCCGGTGCCCACGCCGCCGACGAAGATGTCCACTTCACCGTCGGTGTCGGCCCAGATCTCCTCGGCCGTGGTGGTGCGGTGGATCTCCGGGTTGGCCGCATTCGCGAACTGCTGGGCCCAGATGGCGTTCTCCGTGTTGGCCACGATCTCCTGGGCCTTCTCGACGGCGCCGCGCATGCCCTCGGAACCCGGGGTCAGGACGATCTCGGCGCCGTAGGCGCGCAGCATGACACGGCGCTCGGTGGACATGGTCTCCGGCATGGTCAGGATGACCTTGTAACCGCGGGCCGCGCCGACCAGGGCCAGGGCGATGCCCGTGTTGCCCGAGGTGCCTTCGACGATGGTGCCACCCGGCTTCAGCGCGCCGGCCTTCTCGGCCGCGTCGATGATGGCCACGCCGATGCGGTCCTTGACGCTGTTGGCCGGGTTGTAGAACTCCAGCTTCACGGCGACCGTGGCGTCCAGGCCCTCGGTCAGACGGTTCAGCCGGACCAGGGGGGTCCGGCCGATGAGCTGAGTGACGTCATCGTAGATACGTGCCATGGTGTACTGCTGCCTATCTCCAGGTGGATGGTTTAGCAAAAGCCTAGTGAGCCGGTTCACCCGGCGTCATGACTTCAGCCATGCGGAGTAATATTTCCGGGCCTTGGCCAGCTTGGGATTGATGATCACCTGACAGTACCCCTGCCCGGAGTTGTTGGCGTAGTAATCCTGGTGGATCGCCTCGGCCTCGTGGAAGCGGCTGGCACGAGTCACCTCGGTCACGATCGGGGCGCTCCAGAGCGCCTGGTTGCGCTCGATGGCGGCGCGGAACAGCTCGGCCTCCTCCTCGTCCTGATAGAACATCGCGGACCGGTACTGCGTGCCGACGTCGTAGCCCTGACGGTTCAGGGTGGTGGGGTCGTGCAAGGCGAAGAACATGTCCAGGATGACGTCGGCCGGGATGATGTCCTCGTCGAAGGTGACCGCCACCGCCTCGGCATGCCCCGTGGTGCCGGAGCAGACCTCGTAATACCCCGGGTCGGGCACGTGCCCGCCGATGTAGCCGGAAACAACAGAAGTGACGCCGCGCGTCTGCTGGTACACCGCGTCAAGGCACCAGAAGCAGCCGCCGGCCAGGATGAAAGTTCTCACAGCATGCTCAATGGCCGGTGGGGCCGAAATGTTCCCCGGACCGACCCGGACGGGTTCAGCTCTGGGAGAAGCGCTCCTCCGGTGCGCGGAGGATCCGGACCCGTCCGGGGCCGGGTGCGGTAGAACTTGAGTATGCACAACGAGACGCACGGCAGCCACGGACCGGCCCTGGAAGGGCAGGTTCCGCCCACCGCCGCCGCAGAACCGTCCGAGCAGGACCACCCCGGACGGGGCCTTGAGGACGGCGGGGACGCGACGACGGCGGCCGGCGGGACCGTTCACGCTCTTCCGGGGGACGACGCCGCGGCTCCCGTTCCGGAGACCCAGGTCCCGACGCTCGCCGAGGTGCTGCTCGCCGTGGAGGAGCTCTGGCCCGAGTCACTCGCGGAGGACTGGGACCGGGTGGGACTGGTCACCGGCCGTCCCGAACAGCAGGTGCGCCGGATCCGGTTCGCAGTGGATCCCACCGAGGAAGTGGTCCAGGAAGCCGTGGACCTGGGGGTGGACCTGCTGATCACCCATCACCCGCTCCTGCTCCGCGGCGTGAGCTCCGTCGCGGCCACCACCGCGAAGGGCCGTGCCGTCCACCTGCTCATCGAGAACGGCGTGGCGCTCCTGACGGTGCACACGAACGGCGACTCCGCGGTGGGCGGTGTGTCCGACGTGATCGCCGACGCTCTGGACCTGCAGGAGCGTGAGCCGCTCACTGCGGCGCGGAACGGCCTGCCCGAAGAAGGCGTGGGCCGGGTCGGGACGCTCGGCGCGCCGATCACCCTGGCCGATCTGGCCGCGCGCTTGTGCGGCTTCCTCCCCTCCGTGGCCGGTGGTGTCCGGGTCGCGGGGGACCGGGATGCGCTGGTGCAGCGCGTGGCGGTCTGCGGCGGCGCGGGCGACTCCCTCTTCGACGATGTCAGGGCACGCCAGGCCGATGTCTACATCACGGCGGACCTCCGGCACCACCCGGCGTCGGAGGCTCGCGAGACGGCCCGCGGTGGCCGTCCGTACCTCATCGATGTGTCCCATTTCGCGAGCGAATGGCTGTGGCTGCCGGCCGCGGCGCAGGCGCTCGACAACGTTCTCGAGGATCAGGGTTTCCCGGTGGAGATCGGGGTCAGCGGGATCAACACGGACCCCTGGGACTTCATCCTCACGCCCCATGGCGACCAGGATGCCTAGGGACTAGGCTTCAAGGCAGTGCGGCGGCGCGGACCGTCCGTCGCCACCGACCAGGAGGCAGCACATGGCCAAATCGCCGGCATCGGAGCAGCTCAAGCTTCTGGAGCTCCAGTCCTTGGACGGGCACCTGAAGTCCCTCGAGGGGCGCCTGCGCCAGATCGACCAGGACCCCCGGGTCCCTGTGCTGCTGGCGGCATTGCAGGACGCGACCTCGTTGGAGGCGGAGGCGTCCTCGGCAGTGGACGAACTCCGGGGACGGCTCGCCACACTGGAAGCCGAAGTCTCCGAACTCGACACCAAGATCGAACGGGACACCACCCGGCTCAACGCGGGCGGTCTGTCCAAGGATCTCGTGGCTCTGCAGAAGGAGATCGAGACGCTCAGCCAGCTCAAGTCGGGCCGTGAGGACACCGAACTGGAACTCATGGAGGAGCTGGAAGCGGCGGATGCGACTCTGGCGGAACGCGCCAGAGGCACCGCGGAGGCGGCGGCCGCGCTGCAGAGTGTGCAGGACGAACTGGCTGCCCGGCGAGCGGAGACCGAGGCGGAGCAGTCAGGCGTGCTGGCGGAGCGACAGGCCTTCGCCGACACCGTGGAGCCGGGTCTGCTGGCGCTCTACGAGAAGACCTTGATCCGTCGCGGTGTGGGAGCGGCACGGCTGTTCCACGGCCACAGCGAGGGATCCGGCATGGACCTGAGCCCCGGCGACCTCGCCGAGGTCCGGGCCGCCGCAGAGGACGACGTGGTCTACTGCCCGGACTCCGGTGTCATCCTGGTGCGCAGCCCCGAATGGAACTGAGAACGGCCGGTGCCCTGCCGGCCCGGTGCCCGGCCCCCGCTCCGTGAGGGCCCGGCCCCCGCTCCGTGAAAGCCCGGCCCCCGCTCCGTGAGGGCGCGGGCCGAGGGCTCAGTCCGAGGTTTCAGTCCGTGAGGATGATGTTCAGGGCGTGCGCCTTGCCCGCCGTGCCGGGCACGAGTTCCGCCCGGTAGAGCTCCGATGCGGCCTTGAGCAGCTGCTCGGGAGTCTGAGGCGCCTTGCCGCGGCGGGTCAGCAGGTGCCGGGCCAGCTCGCCACGGGTGTGCTTGGCGAAGTGGCTGACGACGCTGCGTTTCCCGTCGCGCTCGCGGAACACGTTCACGGCCACGGTCTGCTCCGCAGGCGGGACCCAGGCGGTCGCGTAGGTGCTGGACCGGCAGTCGACCAGGAGTTCGCCGGTGATCCGGGGAGCCAGCGCTTCGGACAGGCGAGGCTTCCAGTAGGAGGCGAGGCGGCCCAGCCCGGCCAGCGCGGTGCCCATGGACAGGCGGTAGGCGGGCACGGCGTCGTCGAACTTGAGGGCGCCCCAGAGCGCCGAGATGATCACGACGGCGTCGTCCGCCTTGCGCTTCTGCGCCGCTGTCAGCGAGGCGTAGCCGAGGGCGTCGTAGAGGACGCCGGAGTAGACGCTGTGCGCCGGGGCGGCGGACTCGTGCCGGAGCCGGGTGTTGCGGGCCACCTCGGCGTGCAGTGAGGCCCCCACCCCGAGAAGCTCCAGTGCGTCCTCATGGGCGCTGACCGTGCCCAGGGCCTCCAGCACCTCGGCCCGGGCGGTGTTCAGCTCCGGGAAGCTCAGGGCGGGGAAATCGACACCGGGCCCCTGGGCGGCCGCGGTCTTTCCTTCGGAAGGAGGGAGGAGGATCAGCACCGTTCGATGGTAGCGAATCGCCGGGTGCCTCTCCGTCCTTCCCCGCGCCGTGTGGCGGGCGGCCGTGCTGTCGCCGGATACAATGAACGCTGGACGGGTTGGCTGGGCGATCGCGTTGACGCTTCGGCGTCACCGAGGAAAGTCCGGGCTCCGCAGAGCAGGGTGGTGGGTAACGCCCACTCGGGGTGACCCGCAGGCCAGTGCCACAGAAAACAGACCGCCACGCGCCTCGGCGCGGGGTAAGGGTGAAACGGCGGTGTAAGAGACCACCAGCTCCCCGGGTGACCGGGGAGGCTAGGTAAACCCCACCTGGAGCAAGGCCAGACAGGATGTGCTTGAGGGCTGCTCGCCCGAGCATCCGGGTAGGCCGCTTGAGGCCACTGGCAACAGTGGTCCTAGATGGATGATCGCTACGCCGCACCTGGCAACGGGTGCGGCTGACAGAACCCGGCTCACAGGCCAACCCGTCCACTCATCTCCGTTTGTGACTGATGTCACCGGAGTCCCGTCCCGGAGGCCGCCTCCGGGACGATAAACTGGATACCGAACGCTGTTGTTCACCCCGCCGGGCCTGCGTTCGCCTAGGCGGTTTTTTCATGCCCTGAACTCCCGGTGGCGAACTGCGCCCGATGACGCGCGCAGTAGTAGAGCGCAGAAAAGAAAGGTTCCTTGAGTGAGTCAGAACTCCGAGTCCTTCGAGCAGTGGATGAGCCGTGAGGCCAAGGCCGAGGCGATGATCCCGATCGTCGGCCGCCTGTACCGCGACAACAATGTGGTGACGAGCATCCACGGGCGCAGCCTGATCAACAAGTCCACCATGCAGATCCTCAAGGCGCACCGCTTCGCCCGCCGGATCAGCCAGCGCGAGCTGACCCTGGAGGACACCCTGCCCCTGGTCGAGGCCATCGACCGCCTCGAGCTTGGCGCGGCGGCCGTTGACCTCGCCCTCCTGAACGAGAAGTACCACGACACCGCCGCAGGGCGTCCGCTGGAGGAGTTCCTCCGCGAGGAGCTCGCCGCCGTCGTCGGCCGTCAGGGCGCCGACGACCGCACCAGCCAGGACGTGGTCCTCTACGGTTTCGGCCGCATCGGCCGCCTGCTGGCCCGGATCCTCGTGGAGAAGCACGGCGGCGGCCAGGGCCTGCGCCTGCGCGCCATCGTGGTCCGCAAGGGCAGCGACAACGACCTCGCGAAGCGCGCGAGCCTGCTCCGCCGCGACTCCGTCCACGGCCCGTTCGAGGGCACCATCCAGGTGGACGAGGAATCCCAGACCATCACGGTCAACGGCATCCGCATCCAGGTCATCTACTCGGACAGCCCGTCCACCGTGGACTACACGGCCTACGGCATCGAGGACGCCCTCGTGGTGGACAACACCGGCCGCTGGCGTGACGCGGAGGGCCTCAGCCAGCACCTGCAGAGCAAGGGCGCGGCCCGCGTGCTGCTCACGGCTCCGGGCAAGGGCGATCTGAAGAACATCGTGCACGGCATCAACCACGGCGTGATCTCGGACGAGGACACGATCGTCTCCGCCGCGAGCTGCACCACCAACGCGATCACCCCGGTCCTGAAGGCCATCAATGACAAGTTCGGCGTGCTGCATGGCCACGTCGAGACGGTGCATTCCTTCACCAATGACCAGAACCTGATCGACAACTTCCACAAGGGTGATCGCCGCGGCCGGTCCGCCGCGCTGAACATGGTCATCACCGAGACCGGTGCGGCCAAGGCCGTCGCCAAGGCCCTGCCGGAGCTGGCGGGCAAGCTGACGGGCAACGCCATCCGCGTCCCCACACCGGATGTGTCCATGGCGATCCTGAACCTCAACCTGGAGAAGGGCACCACCAAGGACGAGGTCAACGAGTACCTCCGCGAGCTGTCCCTGCATTCGGGCCTGCGCAAGCAGATTGACTTCATCGACTCGCCCGAGGTGGTCTCCACGGACTTCGTCGGCTCGCGCCGCACGGGCATCGTGGACGGCCTCGCCACGATCGCCAACGACAAGAACCTGGTCCTCTACGTCTGGTACGACAACGAGTTCGGCTACAGCTGCCAGGTGGTCCGCGTCATGGAGGAGATGGCCGGAGTGAACCCGCCGGCCTTCCCCGCCGCCTGAGCATTTCCGCTTCAAGCTGAGAGGTCACGCCACCCTGGCGTGGCCTCTCGCTTTTAAGGCGCCGCGGGATCAAGATGGCTGCATGGAACACGACACCACCTTGGAACACGCACTCGATATCGCCACCGCCAACAGCAAGGAGGCGCATCGCCTGCTCGATCAGGCGAAGGCCATGCTCGCGAACGGCGACGTCACCCAGGAACGGGTGAACCAGCTCCAGGAACTCGCCGACGCGGCGGACGCAGACCTGGTCAGGGTCCGGAAAGACCAGTAGACCGCCGGCCTGTGTGTGAGGTTTTCCACATCCTCGCCTCAGGTCGCGAATCCTGTCAGTGACCCCTCATAGGCTGGACCGGTGCGGACATCGGTCCGGTCTGGAAGGGGTTGTCTGTGAGCGTGAACTGGGCCGGTTACCGGCGACGACGACGGCGCTCCCGGTCCGCCGCGGCCTTCCTCGCCGCTGTGACGGCGGCGGTCGTGGGCCTCCTGGGCTGGCTCTTCCTGCGCGGTCAGTTCGAGCTCGGGGACGGCGGCTCCGGCCCCACCACCGCCCGGCTCTACGACATGGCGTGGATGAAACCCCTGCCCGGGGTGCACGCCGTCCCGGACGCCTCCGCCCGTTCGGTGCTGGACGCCCTTCCGGTGGCGGCCAAGGAGTCGTCGCGTGGCTATGAACGCACCGTCTTCGGGCAGGCCTGGGCCGATGAGGACCGCAACGGCTGCGACACCCGCAACGACATCCTGCGCCGGGATCTGGACGCCGTGACCTTCACGGCGAGTTCCGCGCGGACGCAGTGCCGGGTGGCCACCGGCCAGCTGTGGGACCCGTACACCGGTCACCACATCCCGTTCGAGCGCGGGCAGGGGAGCAGTCAGGTCATCCAGATCGACCACGTGGTGGCGCTGGCCGAGGCCTGGAAGAGCGGCGCGGATCATCTCAGCCCGGTGGAGCGCCAGACGCTCGCCAACGATCCGCTCAATCTTCTCGCCGTGGACGGGCCGTCCAATCAGCAGAAGAGCGCCCAGGACGCGTCCACCTGGCTCCCCGCCAATCGCGGGTTCCGCTGTCACTATGTGGCCCGGCAGGTGTCCGTGAAGTACAGCTACGGCCTGAGCGTCAGCCCCCAGGAGCGGGACGCCATGCGCCGGGTGCTGGACGGGTGCCCGGACCAGAGCGCCATCGCGCGTCCGGCGGTTCCTGCCCGCTGATCCACGTGTGCGGACTCGGCTGACTGATCAGGACTACTTGAGTTCCAGGTACACGTCGGCGCGGTCCAGGGCCAGGGCGTAGTAGTCCTTGACCGGGACTTCATCGGGCCGGATCGCGACGAAGCCCGCCGCCCGGTACAGCCGCAGCGCGCTGGTCAGGGAGTGGTTGGTGCTCAGGAAGAGCCGACGGCCGCCGAGCGCCGAGGCGCGTTCGACGGCTGCCTGTACCAGGAGGCCACCGATCCCTCGGCCGCGGGCCGAGCGGCGCACGCCCATCTTGGCGAGTTCGAACACGTCGTCGGGGTACGCCACCAGCGCCACCGCTCCAAGCACCCCAGCCGTGGTCTGGTCCCGGGCGAGGAGTACGTCGCCGCCGGGTTCGATGATGCTGTGCTGTGGATCGCCGAGTGCGTGTAGGTCTTCCGGTTCCACCTGGAAATGCTCGGTGAGCCACTCCTCGCTGATCTGTCGGAAGGCGAGAGCGTCCTCCGACCCGCGGAGGGAGTCGATGGCGATGCCGAGCGTGGGCTGTTGCGTCATGGCGGTGTCCTTTCAAGCGTGGAAACAGTCTGTCCAGAGGCGATCGAGAAGTCCAATAAATCAGAATGCTCAGATTGATACGATTTCCTTATGGATGGATCTCTGGAGCTGAAACATCTCCGTGCGTTCGCCGTTCTGGCGGAGGAACTCCATTTCGGACAGGCCGCTTTCGAACTGGGTATCGCGCAGCCGGCGCTGTCCCAGAGGATCCGGCAGATGGAGGATCTGCTCGACCTCCGGCTGTTCGAACGGACCTCACGCCAGGTGTCCCTCAGCGAGGCGGGAGCCGCGTTCCTCCCCCGGGTCCATGAGCTGCTGGACCGCCTGGAACGTGACGTCGAGGAGGCGAAACGAGTGGCGCGTGGTGAGACGGGCCGTCTGGACCTGGCCTTCATCACCTCGGCCGGGGTGATCGTCAGCGGGCACCTGCAGGGCTTCGCCACGGTGCGGCCGGACGTCCAGGTGCGGCTGTCCAACGGCGACACCACCCAGGTCCTGGACCAGCTCCGGCGTGGCAGCTGTGACATCGGGATCGTCCGCGACGCGGAGCCTGAGGAGGGGATCCTGCTGAGCACTCTGAGCCGGGAGGATTTCGTGGCGGTGCTGTCCGCGGACCACCCGGCGGCAGGGGCCGGCGAGGTGAGCGCCGCTGAGCTGCTGGAATCACCCCTGATCCTGTTCCCGCGGAGGAGCGGACCGCGGGCCTACGATCTCAACGTGAAACCGTTCCGGGACCTCGGGGTGGAACGCCGCGCCGATCAGGAGTGCACGGAATGGCACACCATCATCCAGCTGGTCTCCCGTGGCCTGGGCATCACGATCGCGCCGGAGAGCGTCACCAGAGAGTTGCCGGTGGGCGCGGTCCGGATGGAACTGAGCGGCCCGGAGCGCTACACCACCGAGGTGCAGCTCGCGACGCGCGACGGCGACCACCGGGCCGTCGTGTCCGCGTTCCGGCAGACCGCAGGCGTCCTCTGAGCCGGGCGTCCTCTGAGCCGGGCGGAGCGGAGGCGCCGAACGGATCGGCGAGGAGGCCGGGCTCAGCCGCGCGGCAGCGTCAGGTGACCGTGCCCGAGGCCCCAGGCGCCGCCGTCGTCGATGTGCTCCAGCACCGCGCGCTGCAGTGAGCTGTCGCGGGGCAGCCGGTCCAGGCCGTCCAGTCCACGCTTGCGGAACGTGAAGTACACGGCGTCCGTGGGGGAGTCGCTCGTGCGGTCCAGGGTGAAGCGCTCGGCGAAGGCCGCCATGTTGCTGCCGGGGACCCGGCGCGCCAGTTCGGGATCCAGGAGCCAGGAGATGCATTCGGCACTGCGGACCGGCTGGTCCGGGAAGTACTGCGCGAAGAAGGCGACCGCCTGCTGGAAACTCGCGTCGACCACCGCGGGGGAGAGACCGCCGCCTTCCGGGATGTGGACGGAAAGAATCCACTCGCCGGGCTCGGCCCAGTCCTCGTCCTCGTGATGGGGGAGCAGATGGAATTGCAGTCTGCCCAGCTGGAAGAGATTGCCGGCGAAATGCAGGGAGAGCCAGCCGAAGGTCTCGAAACCGAACGTCCCGAACACCCGGCGGTTGATGTCCACATGGCGGCCCAGATCCGCGAGCGTGGCGGTCACGATGTCGTGAGGGATGCCGAGGCCGTCCCAATACGCCAGCAGCTCGGGCGTGAAGCGCGCGTACGCTTCCAGCCAGCCGAACTCGTCGACGTCACTCTTCGGGGCGTATCCGCCGGGGAACCTCCCGAGCCGCTCTCGCAGGATCGCCAGGGCGGTCTGCGCGCCCTCGCTGGGCTCGCGGTCCAGGAGCGCCAGGACGGCGGCCCGGTCGGCCTCCTGGATGCCGAGCAGGGTCAACAGTTCCGCGGAATCCATGTCAGACGGTGCCACGGCTCAGTCCTCCGTGTCGTGACCGAAGGGATCCGGATCCACGCCGGGCATCCACGTCAGGCCGGGGACGCCCCAGCCGTTGCGCTTCACCTGGCGCTTGGCGCGGCGGGCGTAGCGGTCGATGAGGCGGTCCACGTAGAGCAGCCCGTCCAGATGGTCGTACTCGTGCTGCATCACGCGGGCGAACCAGCCGGTAGCCTCGAAGGAGACGGGCTCACCGAAGCCGTCGAAGCCGTCGACGCGAACCCATTCGGCGCGCTGGAGCGGGTAGTGCTCACCGGGGAAGGAGAGGCAGCCCTCCACATGGTCCTCGGGATCCGGAGCGGCGCCGGACACCTTGGAGAGTGTGAGGCGCGGATTCACCAGGACTCCCTGGGGCGGCACCCCGTCCTCATTGGCGTACTTGTAGACGAAGATCCGCAGCCCGACGCCGATCTGCGGGGCCGCCAGGCCCACACCGTTCGCCGCGTCATTCGTCTCGAACATGTCGGCGATGAGCGTGCGCAGCTCGTCGTCGAAAACGGTGACCTCGTCGGCCCGGCGATGGAGCACCGGTTCGCCCCAGATAGTCACAGGACGGACTGCCATGGCCGCCACTTCCCCTCTTGCCGATGTGCGATGAACGAATAAGGCCGCATCGGTATCCGATACGGCCAAGCTGGGACGGAGCCCTGGAGCTGTGCCACGGGGCACGTCCGGAAACATTACCGGAAGGGGCAAGCCGGGACAAACCGCCAGGCACCATGGGCGCCGCCCGGCGGGATCGTCGGCTTGCCCGCCGATTCAGCCCCTGGATACGGTCGAAGCATGAGTACGGAGAGCCAGAGCCCGCCCGTCCCTTCCACCATCACGTCCCGGACCGGGATCGCCCGCTGGGTGTTCTGGCCCACCGCGGTCATCGTCCTCGCCTTCGTCACGGCGACCATCATCAGCCCCGAGGGCATGAGCGTCGGCATCGCGGCCGTCCAGGGTGCGATCATCGCCAATTTCAGCTGGTGGTACGTGCTGCTCGCCTTCGGGTTCGTGCTCTTCTGCGTCTATCTGGGGTTCTCCCGCAAGGGTGACGTCAAATTGGGCAGGCCCGACCACGATCCGGAGTTCTCCCTGCTCAGCTGGTTCGCCCTGCTCTTCGCGGCAGGCATGGGCATCGGCCTGGTGTTCTACGGGGTGACGGAGCCGCTGACCCACTTCGCCACTCCGAAGCCCTCCCTCGCGGAGCAGCACCTGCAGCCGAGCGCGCAAGCGCAGGAGGCCATCGCCACCACCTTCCTGCACTGGGGATTCCAGCCCTGGGCGATCTACGTCGTCGTCGGCCTTGCGCTGGCTCACGCCATTCACCGCCGGGGGAGGCCGCTCGCCGTGCGCTGGGCCCTCGAACCGCTGTTCGGTGAGAAGGCGATGCGCGGCGGCTGGGGCAACACGATCGACGTCGTGGCGCTGGTGGGCACCGTGTTCGGCGTGGCCACGTCGCTGGGGCTGGGCGTGACCCAGATCAGTGCAGGCCTCAAGTCGCTGGGCGTGATCGCCCCGGACAACCACTGGATCGAATACGTCATCATCGTGGTGGTCACGTGTTTCGTGCTGTGGTCGGTTCTCTCGGGCGTCTCCCGGGGCATGAAGTGGCTCTCCAACATCAACCTGATCCTCGCGGGCGCCCTGCTGCTCTTCATCCTGATCGTCGGACCCACGCAATTCCTGGCCAAGGAGATCGTGCAGTCGGTGGGCCACTATCTGCAGAACTGGCTCGGGATGTCCACGGACACGTCCGCATTCACGGGCGACGCCGGGGTGGCCTGGCAGGCCTCCTGGTCCACCTTCTACTGGGGCTGGTGGATGAGCTGGGCGCCGTTCGTGGGCGTGTTCATCGCGCGGATCTCCCGTGGCCGCACGGTGCGGGAGTTCATCCTGGGCGTGGTGCTGGTGCCGGCGCTCATCACCTTCGTGTGGTTCGGCGTCCTGGGTGGCACGGCGATCTTCCACGAGATGAACAAGTCGGAGGGCTACACCTCGGTGATCGCCGCCGACGGCAGCGTGGACGCCAACGCCGCCCTGTTCCAGGTGCTGGAGCAGCTCCCCGCCGGAGGCCTGCTCGTGGTGGGCGCGATCATCCTCTCCGCCATCTTCTTCATCACGTCCTCGGACTCCGGATCCCTGGTGATGGCCATGCTGGCCACCGGTGGCGACACCGAACCGCGGAACTGGATCCGGGTGTTCTTCACCCTCGCGACGGCGGCACTGGCCGCGGCGCTGCTGCTGGCGGGCGGTCTCGCCGCCATCCAGACGCTCGCGGTCTCCATCGCGCTCCCGTTCAGCGTCGTGATGATTCTCATGTGCGTGGCGACCTTCAAAGCCCTCCAGCGGAACGTCCGGCGGGCCGACCGCCTGCGCCGGGAAGCGCTCGTGGCGGACCTCTCGGAGAAGTTCGGCCTGGAGTCCGACGACGACGCCATCGAGTCCGGCCCGCGCAACGCGGACGTGTGGTGGGACGGTCTCAGCAGCCGCCGTCAGCAGGCGATCGTCATGGGCGTGACCAAGGCCGCCCAGACGCTGCCCGCGGAACACCGCGAGAAGCTGCTGGGGCGGCGTAAGCGCAAGGAGTAGCAGGGGAGGGGATCGTTCTACAGGAGAACGGTCCCTTCCACGGCGTCGCGCACCGCACCGCCGACCCAGAGCTGTCCCTCGGCGTCCCGGCTGAGGTGCAGCCGGCCTGCGCGCCCGATCCCGGTGCCCTGATGGGCGATGTACGGCGGTTCCAGCACGCCCTCGCGTGACAGCCAGCCCGCCAGTCCGGCGTTGAGGCTTCCCGTCGCGGGGTCCTCGGCGGTGCCCTGGGAAGTCAGGGTGATGCCGCGCACCTCCAGGACGGACGTCTCGCCGTCGAGCCGGGGGTGCAGAGCGCACATTCCGGCTTTGACGCCCAGCGCGCGCAGCACGGCCGACTGCGGACGGGCGGCGTGAAGGCTCTCGACGTCGCGCAGGAGGAGGCCCATCCACCGTGCGCCGTTGTCGATCCAGCACGCGTCGAGCAGCGCGTCGGCCGGCAGCTCCAGGGCCTGGAGCACCTCGGCACGCAACTCCTCCGCGACGGGGTCCAGGACCGGGTCCGGAGCCGCGAAACTCAGCAGTCCGCCGTCGCGCCGCACGCGGACCAGCCCCTGCGCGCACTCCTGCACCACGTGCTCAGCGTTCCGGGGTGTGCCGCCGGCCGCGAGCCAGGCGTGGCAGCTGCCCAGGGTGGGATGGCCCGCGAAGGCCAGCTCGGTGAGCGGGGTGAAGATCCGGACCCGGTAGTCGGCTTCGGGGGACTCCGGCGGGAGCAGGAAGGTGGTCTCGGAGAGGTTCGTCCAGCGGGCGAACTCCCGCATCTGCTCGGTGTCCAGGTCCGCGCCGTCGAGGACGACCGCGAGCGGGTTGCCCCGGTAGGAGGCTCCGGAGAACACATCGACCTGCCGGAAGGGGCGCTGGCGCATGGGGATCCTCGCTGTGGGCGGAGTGGCTTCAGGGATCATTCTGCCTGGTCGGCCTGTCACAAGCCTTCAACGCCGCGTTGGCTGACAGGTCCAGGGTCCGGGCAACCGGTAGAGGACATCCCGCGATCCTCGCGCAAGGAAACGACGGGAAAAAAGAAGTGGCGAGGTTCAGAACTGAACCTCGCCACACATGGGGTGAGCGACGGGGGTTGAACCCGCGACCTCCTGGACCACAACCAGGCGCTCTGCCAACTGAGCTACGCCCACCATGCGGCTTTCGACGGACCGGTTTTCCCGGTGTTCCCCCGAAAAGCAACGTCCACTAGCTTACCTGCTCCGGAACCCACTTCGTGCCACTTTTGCCACTTTTCGCGAAAAAAGTTTTGCCGTGTGGCGCAGATTACAGCTGCTCGTCGGCCCGTGCCGCGCTGGCGGAGCTCTCGGGGGCGTCGGAGATCCGAGCCGAGATCTCCCGGGCCTTCGCGGTGTCCGGTCCCGGGGCGGGGACGAAGACGGCCTGACGGTAGTAACGCAGCTCGTCGATCGAGTCGCGGATGTCGCCGAGGGCGCGGTGGCCGCCGTGCTTGGCGGGGGCCTGGAAATATGCGCGGGTGAACCAGCGGCGGGACAGCTCCTTGATGGTGCTCACGTCGATCACCCGGTAGTGCAGATGATTCACCAGCTCCGGCATGTCGCGCAGCAGGAACATCTTGTCGGTGCCGATCGAGTTGCCGCCCAGGGGAGCGACCCCCACTCCGGGGACCCATTCCTTGATGTACGCCAGGACCTTCTCCTGCGCCTCGGCCATGGTCATGCCGTGGGGGAGTTCGTCCAGCAGCTTCGAGTCCGTGTGCATCTGGCGGACGAAGTCGTTCATCTGGGCCAGGGCCTCGTTGGACGGCTTGATGACCACGTCCACCCCGTCGCCCAGGATGTTCAGCTCCGAGTCGGTCACCAGGGCCGCCACCTCGATCAGGGCGTCGTTTTCCAGGTCCAGCCCGGTCATCTCGCAGTCGATCCAGACAATTCGCTCTTGTGTTTTAGCCACGAGGAAAGACTACCGGTCGGTAGCGCGAGCACCCGGCATCCGGGCGGCTCGACGTCGGAGGCTTCCGCTCATCCGGTGATCGCGCTGATAAAATGGCGTCTGCAAAAGCAGGGGCCTGGCCGGCAGTGCCGAGAGTCGTCCCTGGCAGCACGCTGGGATGGAAGTGGTACGAACGGACGGGTGGCGGTGGTGACAGGGATGGCCGAGACACAGGACGGCACCACCGTGGAGAAGCAGCCGCGCAGGCGCCGCCTGTCCTGGCGTGAACCGTGGGCCGGCAATCCGTGGCCGGCCATCATCGAGGGCACCATCGGGTCCTTCCTGATGTTCGCGGGCTCGATCGGCATGGGCTGGATCGCTCCCGCCTCGCCGATGCTCCGGCATCCACTGGTGATCTTCCTCCGCACGGACGGGCAGGGCATCGCCGCGTCCACCTTGGCGCTCAGCCTCGGCGCGATGATCCTCATCCGCTCCTGGATCCGGCTGGGCCAGCGCCTGGGCGGCTGGGGGAGCGGCTCTCTCAAAGCAGTGGTCTGGGCGGTCGGCCTCTGGGCGCTGCCGCTGTTCTTCGCGGTCCCCATCTTCTCCCGCGACATCTACGCTTACACGGGGCAGGGCCGGCTCGTCGCCGAGGGCCTGGACCCGTACTCGCAGGGCATCTCCTCCCTGAGCAACTGGTTCTCACTCGGCGCGGACAAGGCCTGGGCGGAGAACCGCACCCCCTACGGCCCGTACTTCCTGTGGCTGGCCCGCGCGGTCGTCGGGATCACCGGAGCCCAGCCCGACTACTCCGTGCTGCTCTTCCGCGTGGTGGCGCTGATCGGCGTCGTGCTGTGCCTGGTGTACGTCCCCAAGCTGGCGGCGCAGCACGGGATCAATCCGGGCCGTGCCCTGTGGCTGGCCGTGGCGAACCCGCTCTTCCTCATCAGTTTCGTGGCCAGCGCGCACAACGACGTGCTCATGGTCGGCCTGGCCGTCGCGGCCTTCTACTTCGCCTCGGTCGGCAGACACAAGACTGCGCTCCTGCTCATCACGGCCTCGATCGGGGTGAAGATCATCACCGTGGTCTTCCTGCCGTTCCTGGCGCTCATGTGGGCCGGGAAGGGCGCGAGCTGGCTCCGCAAGGTGGTCTTCTGGGCCATCAGCGGACTGGGTTCACTGGCCATCCTCCTGGTCAGCGGGATTCCGTACCACCTCGGGATGGGCTGGATTTTCGCCCTGACCGATCCGACCCCCGGCTACACGGGCTACGCCCCGTCGGGCTTCCTGGGGCAGCAGCTGGAGATGATCTGCAATGCGCTGGGGCTGCCCGGCGGAGACATCGCCACCGGCTTCCGGAGCCTGCTGAAGGTGGGCTCGATGGTGATCGCGGCCTTGCTGATCCTGCGGGGCAAGCACGAGCATCTGGTGCGGCGCGCGGGTCTCGCCATGGCGTCGATCGTCCTGCTCTCGCCCATCATCCAGCCCTGGTACATCCTGTGGTTCGTGCCGCTCCTGGCGGCCACCGGCATCCGCAACGACTGGCAGGTCAAGTCCCTCTACGTGGTGGTGACGTTCTTCGTGGTCTTCGGGGCCCAGGACCAGCTCTCCGTGTACCCCTTCGTCCAGTTGGGCGTCCCGGTCACCTCGATCGCGTTCTTCGTGGCGCTGGGCATGACGGTGTACCTGGCCTTCCTGGACGTGCACACCCGGAAGGCCCTGTTCGGCGGCCGGACCTCGGATGGCAACTGGGGCGTCATCTGAGCCGGTCCGCGCTCCTCTGAGCGGGACGCGCCGGGCCAGGAGGGCTCCGGCGGCGGAAGACGGAAAAGGACGACGACGGCGCGCTGGGTGCGCGCCGTCGTCGTCCTGTGAGAGCCTGCCTCAGAGAGCGGGGGCCGGGGTGCCCCCGACCCGCCGCGAGGCGGTGCGTCCCAGATCCAGCGTCCGGCGGATGGACCACACCAGCAGAACCACCAGCAGCACGTTGCGCAGCGTCAGGACGGCGGCCATGACCGGGTGGGCGTGGATCAGTGGCGTGTAGAACAGCGGGTAGATCACGAACGTGGTCATCGCGATGACCATGAGGAGTGCGCCCGGCACCTTCCAGCGGTTCCAGTCATGCGTGAGGCCTGCGATCACCACGGGGGCCAGCCAGATCATGAACTGCGGCGAACCCACCTTGTTGAACACGATGAACGCGGTGGTCATCAGGAGCGCGCCTTCGAGGAAGAGCTCTTCGCGCTCGGCCCCACGGCGCAGTGCCCAGAGGAGCATCGCGGCTCCCGCCACGATCACCACCAGGAACAGCGGCTGCATGAGCCAGGCGGCCACGGAGGCGCCCGGCCCGTAGACCTCGGACGAGTTGATCGCGACGTTGTCCGCGATCCGCGAGCCGGCGATCCCGAAGACGCTGAGCCACACCCAGGGAGTCGAGAACGTCGCCTCCAGCTGCATCCCGCGCTCACCCTGCTGGAGCATGAAGTCCGCGATGTGCGAGAGATTTCCGGTGCTCCAGAGACCCACGGCGACGAGGGCCGTGACCACCACACCGGTGGCCAGGACCTTGAGCCGGTCCCTGCTCGCGATCACGATCGGCGCGATCACCGCGGCCGGCCAGACCTTGATCCAGGTCGCGATGCTCAGGAGGGCGCCGGCGAGCACCGGGCGGCGGACTGCGGCGAGCAGGCCCACCAGCACGAGCGGCGCCACGACGCCCTCCACCCGGGCGAAGCTCAGGTAGCCCATGAAGACCAGGAAGAACATCCACCACCAGGCCGGGGCGATCCCGGTCTTCCGGCGCGGACCGGACATGAGCACGGCGAGAGCCCAGGCGTTCAGGGTCGTGATGAGAAGGAACCAGCCGAGCAGGTACAGGGACGGCCCGAGGATGTTCGCCAGATGGATGGGGATCTGGGCCAGCGCCGGGTACACCCACGGGGTGATGGGCGCCATTCCCGGCCGGTCCGGGACAATGCCGGTGGCCCACTGCCGGTACTGCTCCGTGTCGCTGAAGGTGTCTCCCCGGAGGAAGAAAGACGCCATCCAGGCCAGGAAGTAGCCGTGCACCACGGCGAAGCCCCACCAGACGCTGGCGCGCGTGCCGAACCACGCCACGACAGCGGCGGGCAGGACTCGGTCCCGCAGGGAGGTCAGACGATCCAGCATGCTCAGCTCCTAGGCCGCGGCGACAGCCGGCGCGGCGGCCTTGGCATCGCGGCCCAGGACGTACAGGCGGTGGACGGAGATGACCAGAAGACCCACGAGCAGGAGGTTGCGAACGGTCAGCACCAGGGCCATGAGCGGGTTGTTGTGGCTCAGCGCGTCGTAGAAGAGCGGGTAGATGAGGAAGGTGGTGATGGCGATCAGGATCAGCATCACGGCGGGGGTGCGCCAGGCCTTGAAGTCGTGGATCAGGCCGAGTGCCACGGCCGGCGCCAGCCACACCATGAACTGCGGGGAGCCGACCTTGTTGAACACGATGAACGCGGTGGTGAGGGCGAGAGCCCCGGCCAGGAGCAGTTCGGTGCGGTCGATGCCGCCGCGCAGCTTGCCCTGGTGCAGAGCCCAGAACACCAGGCCGGCGACCACGACGGCGGCGAGCACCAGCAGCGGCTGCATGAGTGCCGACATGACGGTGGTGCCGGGGCCGTCCACCTGCATCGAGTTGATGTCCGTGTTCATGTACATGTGTGAATCCCCGACACCGAGCACGGAGAGCCAGAGCCAGGGGGTGGTGAAGGTGGCCTCGAGCTGCATGCCGCGGTCACCCTGCTGCGTCAGGAAGTTCAGGAGGCGGGGGAGCACGCCCAGCGCCGCCGCGACGGCTGCGACACCGGCGGTGACCACCACGCCGCCGAGGATGACGCGCACGCGGTTCTTCACGACGGCGAAGAGCGCCAGCATGACCGCGGCCGGCCACACCTTCATCCAGGTCCCGACGGCCAGGATCACGGACGCGACGAAGGGCCGGCGGACGCCGTGGATGAGGGCGATCAGGACGATGGGCGCCGTGAAACCGTCCACGCGGGCGAAACCGAGCCAGCCCATCAGGAAGACGAAGCTCAGCCACCACCAGGCCGCCGTCATGGACTTCCGGTTCCGTCCCCAGTCGGTGAGCATGCCCAGAGCCACGCCGTTGAGCACGGTGATCATGAGCACCCAGAGGAAGAAGAACAGCGCCGGGCCGAACGCGTAGGCGATGGCCATGGGCGGCAGGGCCAGGATCGGGTAGACCCACGGGCTCGGGCCGGAGATCAGCTGATCGTTGAAGCCGGCGGCCACCCAGTCGAGGTAGATGAAGGTGTCGCTGAAGGCCTCGTTGCGCGTCGCCAGCACCAGGGCGAAGATCAGGAAGACCGCGTGGAGGACTCCGAAACCGGTCCAGAGACCCTGCGGGGTCGTCAGCCAGTCCTGGGCTCGGCGAGGGATGAGCCTTGTCCTGAGATCCGTCAGTTTCGAGAAGAAGGCGTCGGAGAAAATGGGCTTGTCCTTGTCTGCCAGCGAATGGGTCCACGGCCAACACGCGCGGCCTCGGCCTGGGCGTGGTGGTACGGAGACAATGGCCCAGACGGTACATTTTATCCCAGCACCCTTCTTCCCAGCGGATCCTGAGATCACTCGGATAGCCTCGACGAGGGTGCCGCGGCCTGCGGGTCCCGCTTCCGCCCGGTTGCCGCGAGGCCGCCGGGCCTGGCGCGTGCCTTACATCACGTGCCGTGAATCAGAGTGTCGGAAGGAACCAGACTGCAGATGAGTGCGCCGAAGCCCGCCGGGGGCGGGGTTGAGGTGGCGTTGCGCCAGGGACTGATCGGCTCGGTCCTGATGACCCTGGGTTCCGTGGGGGTCGGCTGGCTGGCCGGTACCAGCAGCGTCCTGATCCGCACCTGGCCATTCATCGTCGCGCGCACCACGCTGCCCGCCGTCGTCGTCTGCACCGTCATGCTCTGCGCGGGAGCCGTGCTGCTCCTGCGCGCCTGGCTGCGTCTCGGCCAGAAGGTGGGCGAGTGGACCCCCGAGACCCGGCCGATCCTGAAAAAGGCGCTCTGGTACTGGGTGACGCCCATGGTGTTCGCGGTCCCGCTGTTCAGCCGCGACATGTACGCGTACATCGGTCAGGGCCGCCTCATGCTGCAGGGCCTCGATCCCTACACCAACGGGATCTCCTCGCTGAGCAATTACTTCAACCTGGGGCCTGACACCCTCTGGACGGAGGCCCCGACGCCCTACGGCCCCCTCTGGCTGTGGATCGAGTTCGGGGCCGTGCTGGTGTCCGGCGGCGTTCCGGAGCCGGCGCTTCTGATCTTCCGTCTGGCCGGTGTGCTGGGTGTGGTCCTGCTGTACATCTACCTGCCCCGGATCGCGGCACTGATCGGGCTCAACCCGGAGCGCACCCTCTGGCTCGTGGTGCTGAACCCGGTCCTCCTGATCAATTTCGTCGCGAGCGGCCACAACGACTCCCTCATGATGGGCCTGGTCGTGGCCGGCCTCTACTACGCGGCCACGCGCCGCGCGGTGCGGGGCGTCATCCTGATCACCGCCTCGATCGCCATCAAACCCATCACCATCCTGGCCCTGCCCTTCGCGGGTCTCCTCTGGGCCGGGCGTGAGGCGCGCTGGCCGCGCCGCCTGCTCTGCTGGGGCGCGACGGCGGGCATCTCCCTGGGTCTGCTGGCGGTGGTCGGGGTGACGAACGGACTCGGCTTCGGCTGGCTGGGCGCGCTCCAGACACCGGGCGCGGTCTGGATCTGGTTCGCCCCGGTGGGGCTGATCGGCCACGCGGTCGGCTTCGTGGTGCAGCTGCTCGGAGGCTCCGGGGATCCGGTCACGGACGTCATCCTGACCATCGGCAAGGTGCTGTCCGTGCTGGTGGTCCTCTGGCTCGTGTTCCGCTGGCCCCGGAAGGACCAGGACTTCACGCGGGAGATCCTGCGCAACAATGCGTGGGCGTTCGCGGCCGTGGTCGTGCTGGCCCCGGTGATCCAGCCCTGGTACATGGTCTGGCTGCTGGTGTTCTTCGGCATGACCGGGATCGCGGAGGGCTGGCAGCTGCGCCTGGTCTACTACTTGACGGTGTTCTTCGTGCTGATCGCCCTGACCGATCAGTTGAGCGTGTTCGGCTGGATCCCGTTCGGGATGCCGGTGGCCCGGGGAGTGGCGATCGTGGTCGGCGTGGTGCTGGTGCTGCACCTGATCTACGCGGACCGCAAGACGCACCATCTGTTCAACGCGCCCCGGCTCCGGAAGCGCAAGGCGGGCTGACGGCCTCCGCCGGACGGGCTCAGCGCCCGCGGGGCTCCGGATCGCCTCCGGGCGCGGTGCCCGCGGGATCCGCGGTCTGGAGCTTCCGGGAGTCCGGGATCAGTGACCAGGTGAGAGCGGCGGCGGCGAGCAGCGCCGCGGTGACGGAGAAGGCCCAGCCGAAGCCCGCGGCGTCGAGCAGTGCTCCCGCGACCAGCGGTCCGAGCACGCCGCCCAGATCGCTCGCCATCGAGTAGGCGGCCACCACATTGCCTCCGCGGCGCTGTGCCAGGACATCCGCCAGCACGGCCTGCTGCGCCGGGTTGACCAGAGCCGATCCCATGCCGGCGACCACCATGAAGACCAGGGTGGCCCACAGGACCGGCATGCTGGGAACCAGCAGATAGGTGGCCGTCATGAGCACGAGCCCGGTGACCAGCAACGGCTTGCGGCCCATCGTGTCGCCCCACCGTCCCGCGGGGAAGATGAGCGCCGCGTTGCCGGCCGCGTAGGCGGCCAGGACCCAGGCCGCCGTCGCCGGGTCGCCGTGCAGTCCGACGACCACGAAGATCGGGATCACGGACACCCGCACCCCGAAGGACGTCCAGCCGAACGCGAACACCGAGAGAAGCAGGGCGCGGTACTGCGGGACGTTCAGCGCCGCGCGGAACGCCACCGGCGCCTCAGCCCCGGGCCGCGGCAGGCTCCGGGAGGCGTGGCTCGACCCGCGCAGGGCGATCGCCACGACGGACGCCGCAGCGAGCAAGGTGAAGAAGTAGAACACGAACGGCGCACGCAGACCGAAGGCCGTGACGATCCCGCCGAACACCGGTCCGAGCAGACCGCCCAGCAGGAACCCGGCGGCGTTGAGGCTGGCCACGCGGGCCCGGGCGTCCGGAGGGCTCACCTTGATGAGCAGGGCGGTGGCTGCGATCGTGAACAGGGCCGAGCCGATGCCTCCGGCTCCCCGGAGCACGAGGAACTGGACGTAATCCACGGCGAGTGCCGAGGCGCCCGTGGACAGGGCGACGATCAGGATGCCGGTGATGTACGTCCGGCGCTCGCCGAACCGGTCGATGACGCGACCCGCCACGGGCGCGGAGACCACCCGCATGAGGGCGAAGGCGCTGACGATCGCGGACGCCGCGAAGTTGGAGACTCCGAACTCCAGCGCGAACTGGGGGATGACCGGTGCCACCACGCCGTAGCCGAGTGCCACAGTGAATCCACCGGCCACCAGGGCCCAGACTTCGAAGGGCAGCCGGGTATTCCGGGGTTCGGGGGTGTTCAGCACCTGTCGATCTTAGCGGGGCCCTCTGTCATCGCGAGGTTCCGGCCCCTCACTCGACCGTGACGGACTTGGCGAGGTTCCTCGGCTTGTCCACATCGTGACCCAGGAGGACGGCCACCTGGTAGGCCAGCAGCTGCGTCGGGATCGTGAGGAGGATCGGATCCAGCTCCGGTTCGTTCTTGGGGACGACGATCGACTGCGCCTTCAGGTGCCCGAGGTCGACCGATTCGTGCGTGATCGCCACGAGCGGACCCTTGCGGGCGAGGACCTGCTCGGCAGCGGCGACGTTCCGGTCGCTCAGCATGTCATCCGGGATCACCGCGATCGTCGGCATCTCCTCGTCGATCAGCGCCAGGGGACCGTGCTTGAGCTCGCTGGTCTGGTAGGCCTCCGCGTGGATGTAGCTGATCTCCTTGAGCTTCTGCGCGCCCTCACGCGCCACCGGGTAGCCGCGCACGCGGCCGATGTAGAACACGCTGCGTGCCTTCGCGATCTCCTGGGCGAGCGCGGCGACCTGGCCGGCGTCGTCGAGGATGGCCTGCAGCTGTCCGGGGATGCGCTGCAATCCGCGCAGGATGCGCTCGCCCTCGGCATGGGAGAGGTCGTGGAGGCGTCCCAGGTGCAGGGCGAGGAGCGCGAAAGCGAGCGCCATATTGGTGAGCGCCTTGGTGGAGGCCACGGAGATCTCCGGGCCGGCGTGCAGGTAGATGCCACCGTGCACGGTCCGGGCGATGGTGGAGCCGACCACGTTGACGACGCCGATCACACGCCCGCCCTTGCGCTTGATCTCCTCGACGGCGAAGGCCGTGTCCGCGGTCTCGCCGCTCTGGCTGACCACCACGTAGAGCGTGTCCGGTTCGATGATCGGCTGGCGGTACCGGAATTCGGATGCCGCTTCGGCATCCGCGGGGATGCGGGCGAGGTCCTCGATCAGCTGGGCGCCGAGCTGGCCCACGTAATAGGCGGAGCCGCAGCCCAGGATCTTCACGCGGCGGAAACCGCGCAGCTCCCGCGGGTCCAGTCCGAGCCCGTCCAGCCGGGCGGTGGCGAAGCGCTCATCGAGCCGCCCGCGGAGCACCATGGCCGCGGCCTCGGGCTGTTCGTGGATCTCTTTGAGCATGTAGTGCTCGTATCCACTGAGTTCCAGGTCCTCGGCCGCCACGCTGATCTCCACGGGCTCGCGGCTGGTGGGGCTGTTGCCACGGTCGAAGGTCCTGAACCCGGTGGCGGTGACCGTGGCGAGTTCGCCGTCCTCCAGATGCACCACCTGGTTGGTGTGGCGGACCAGGGCGGCGACGTCGCTGGCCACGAGCATCTCCTTGTCCCCGATGCCGATGATGAGCGGGGACCCGCTGCGCGCGAGCACGATGCGGTCCGGGTGCTGTTCGTCGAGCACTGCCAGGGCGTAGGTGCCGGTGATCTTGCCCAGGGCCTCCAGAACGGCCTCTTCGAGCGTGGCGGCGGCCGAGCGGGCCACGAGGTGCGCGATCACTTCGGTGTCCGTGTCGCTCGTGAAGGTCACGCCTGCCTCGGTGAGCTGCGCTCGCAGGCCGGCGGCGTTGTCGATGATGCCGTTGTGGACCACGCTGATCCGGCCGTCCTCGCTGCGGTGCGGGTGCGCGTTCTCCTCGACGGCTGGACCGTGGGTGGCCCAGCGGGTGTGGCCGATGCCCGCCTTCCCGGTGAGCCGCTTGGGGAGCGCCGACTCGAGCTGGCGTACGCGGCCGACCTGCCGGACCGTCGTCGTGCCCTTGGAGCCGACGACGGCGATGCCCGCCGAATCGTAGCCGCGGTATTCCAGGCGGGTGAGGCCTTCGATGAGGATGGGCGCGGCGGGCTGATGACCGATGTATCCGACGATTCCGCACATGGGGGAGTCTCCTGGTCGTTGAGGGTGAGTGGTGGGTGCTGCTGTGGGGGTGGGAGCGTGCCCGCTCAGCCGTAGATCATGCGGCGCAGCTGCCGGACCGACAGCTCGGGCGCCGCGAACGGCCGGTCCCGGAGTTCGGCGGCGATCAGTTCGAAGGCTTCGGTGTTCCGGGTGCCGTGGACCTGCAGTTCCGCGTGGCGTCGCCGGACGTAGCTGTCGACCGTCTCGGTGTGCACCGCCAGAACGTCCTCGATCACCCGGGCTGCGACGGATTCCGGCAGGCCCGTGGATCCGGCGATCCGGCGGATGAGGTCGTGGTCAGGCATACAGGGAGTATTGCCGATTTGAGGTCCAAACGCCAAAAATCTGCCCGAATTCGGGCAGGAAACGAGGAAGAGGCGCGATTTTTTGTGCTGTTGGCGGTCCGAAGCGGGGAAGGAGGGTGCATCCGGGGTGGAACGCGAAATGCCCGGGCTTCCGGTTAAAGGAGGCCTGGGCGTCCGGGCTGGTACCCCTGGAGGGAGTCGAACCCCAACCGTCGGATCATGCGGTCGGGAGTTCGGGGCCGTCGTCGACTTGGCTGTCCCGCCGACGGCGACGCGAGTGCCCCTGCGGAAGGCGGCGCAGGCGCTCTCGAGAGGAAGTGAACGGCGTTTACTTAAAGGTATGCATGTACTACATCGGCATGCGTCATATTTTTGACTAGCCAAGGTGGCGCGACGCGCCAAGACATCTCAAGAATAGGGGCTGAGATGGACGCGATTGAGAAGCTTCTCGCCAGCGGGATCTATCGCAGCGCCCGGGTCATGGTCGCCTTGTACTACTGCGAGGGCCTGCGCGCCAGCGAGATCGCCGCGGTGCGCGGCTGCGAGGATGTGGACTGAAGCCGTCGAGCGATCCGGACGGTATGCAAGGGAAACTAGCGGACAATGCTCCCGATCCCGGATGCCGCATGGTTCGCGGTGCGGGGCCTGCCGAGGGGCGGCTGCCGGTTCCCCAGCAGCGTCAAGAACCGGTATCGCCCGGCGGGCAAGGGGCGCACTACCGGGCGGTCGGTTTCCGAGGTTCTGGGAGACGCCATCCGCTGTGTCGGCTTGAAGCACAAGCCGCGTGACTTGCGCGCCGCGACGGCCAGGGAGATGAACCGGAAGAAGGTCTCCGTATGCATCATCCAGCGGGGCGCGAGGAACGAGCTGATGGAGACTATGAGCTCCTGCCTCCCGGCGGACGTAGTGCAGGTTTGGAGGGCCTGGAAGCACTGCCAACTGCCAGTGGTGGGGACGTCGGAGAGGTCGGGGCGGCGGCGTGCGGCTTGATTGTTAACGTGACATCAACAAATTGCTAGACTGTCACCCGCGCCCCTGTAGCTCAGAGGATAGAGCAGTGGCTTTCTAATCCAACGGTCGGGGGTTCGATTCCCTCCAGGGGCACGCGGCACACAAGTCCCGCACGGTACGCCGTGTGGGACTTGTCGTTTGACAAACATTCGTTGTTCCTTGGTTCTGCATTACTCCAATACTCGTTATGCAAACCATGAAGGAGCATCGTGAAGTTTTCGTTCAAGAACAAGGCCGTTCTGGTGGGGCTGGGCGCAAGCCTGCTTGCCGCGACGCTCTCTATCTCGCCGGCCACCGCTAGCCCGGCGGTAGTACCAGCCCCCGCGCCCGTGTCGGGTCCGGTCAAGGTCGTCACCTTGGACCCGTTGATCCCCGCGCCGAAGGCCCCGACGATGGAAGAGAAGACTCGAAAGCTCCCGGCGGCACAGAGGAAGCTTGCCCTCTCGGGGGTGCCAGCTGTCCTGACGGTGGACGTCAAGTCGGGAGAGGTGACTTCCGTGACTCCCACGAGCGACTTCGCTGGGGTGTCTACGCTGGGGATCTCCACCAACAACACCTGTCAGACGGGCGAGGAGGGATGCTACTACTCCGGCCAGACTCCGTGGGCTGACTTCGGGTTCAAGGGGACGGGGACAGCCACCGGGAATTGGCCGTACCGTAGCGCCTACGGCTCGAAGACGCGTTACAACCAGGCTTGTTCGACCTTCGGATGCTATGTGAAGGCTCGCCCGGGGCAGTTCGTCCAGCTCACCGGTACTGCTACCGGAACCTCGTACACCTTGTTCTGAGGCTTACCCGAGGTAATCGCTTGTAGAGACCCCACAATCCCAGCAGGGTCAAATTTCCCGGGATTGTGGGGTCTTCTGTGTTCGAGCGCGGATCCGCCGACTTGGAAGGCCGCTGCACTATCCACTGAGCTACAGGGGCCGTACCGGGTAACCCGGCGGCCCATCGAGTGGGTGCCGCAAGTTGTGGAGCGCCAGTTGCCAGCCTTGTCCACATAGGGCAGGAAGCCGCTCCGCGGGCCCGGGTGATCCGACACGCTGGAGTCACCGATTCAGCACGAGAAAGGAACGACCATGGCAGACATCATCACGGTGCGGGGATTCGTGGCCGGAGACGTCCGACCGGGAACCACCAACGGCGGGGTCAACACGGCGAACTTCCGCCTGGGGTCCACCGACCGGCATTACGACAGGGCGACGCAGCAGTGGGTCGACGGGGACACCAACTGGTTCACGGTGCAGGCCTACCGGCAACTGGCCGGGAACATCGCCGGAAGCGTCAAGAAAGGGCAGCGTGTGGTGGTGATGGGCCGTCTCAAGCTCCGGCAATGGGAGAGGGACGGGCGGATCTACAACGTGGCCCAGATCGAGGCGGAGAGCATCGGTCACGATCTCAGCTGGGGCACGGCCAACTATCAGCGGAGCTCCGTGCAGCAGCCCGTGAACCGCGAGCGTGAGGGCGCCGAGCAGGCGCCGGACACGGTAGCCGTCATCAACGGAAAGCGAGTCGACCCCGAGACGGGTGAAGTCCTCGACGGACCTTCGGAGTCAACCGATGAAAACGTCGCGGTGACGGAACGAACGGAGAGTGACGGGGAGCGCGGAGGTCAGGGTGGCGCCGTGGGTCAGCACTCCGGCCTGGAGCACGACGAGGACTCTGAGGAGGTAAGCGCTGAATTCGAGGCACAGGGACGCTATCCGGACGCCGCGTGAGGCCCCGCTCCCGAGGTGACTTCGGCTCACGGTGCTGTGGCAGGCTCGCGGCGCCTTGACGGCAGGGCATGGCACAATAACGCCTGATGAAGCCCTCCGATCCTGTCCCGCGCTCCTCCGTCGGCGAACCCGCTCTGCCCGGAGGCCGACGGCTGTCCTCCCGCCGCTTCCCCGGACGTTTCCACCGCCCGGCGCTCGCCGTGTCCGTGGGGCTCGGTCTGATGCTGACCGCATGCAGCTCACCGGCGCCGTCGTCAGGTGGGCCGGATGCGGAACCGTCCGCGACCGCAGGCGTCACAGCGAAGCCGAACCCTGCCGAACAAGCGCGGCAGAAGGTCCAGGCCTCCCTGGAGAGAAGCCTCCAAGGGGTGTCGAAGCCTGCCACCGATGCCGTCCGCAAGGCCATGCAGGCCGCGGTCGGCCCAGGGGTGGCCGTGGAGGTCAGTAACTCCGTGACTCCCACCGGCCTCGCGGCGGACGCGGTGGTGGCCGCCGCCGTCGTCGCTCCGAAGAACTGTGTGTTCGTCTACCTTCGGGACGGCGCGGTGAGCACCAAACTCCTGCCGACGCTGAGCAGCGGCAAATGCTTCGTCGGCGACCAGGGCGGGCCCCGGGCCGGCTCCTGAGTCCTGTCCGACCAGGGATTCCTGACCGGCACACGGGAGCAGGAGTCGTCGGGTCAGGGTCCGCCGCCGGTCCTCGACGGTGCGGAAGCGGGGCCGGCGAGGAGAACGAATAGGACTTCGGCATGCCCACGCACTAGATTTAAGGTCATGGCGGAATTCATTTACACGATGACCAAGGCTCGCAAGGCCGTTGGTGACAAGGTCATTCTCGATGACGTCAGCATGTCGTTCTTCCCCGGTGCCAAAATCGGTGTCGTGGGCCCGAACGGTGCTGGTAAGTCGACCATCCTCAAGATCATGGCCGGGCTGGACACCCCCTCGAACGGTGAGGCGCGGCTGAGCCCCGGGTACAGCGTGGGCATCCTGCTCCAGGAACCACCCCTGAACGAGGAGAAGACCGTCCTGGGCAACGTCCAGGAAGGTGTCGCTGAGATCTACTCCAAGGTCCAGCGTTTCAACGAGATCTCCGAAGAGATGGCCAACCCTGACGCGGACTATGACGCTCTGCTGGAGGAGATGGGCAAGCTCCAGGAAGCCATCGACGCCGCCAATGCCTGGGACCTCGACTCCCAGCTGGAGCAGGCGATGGACGCACTGCGCTGCCCCCCGGCTGACGCCGACGTGACTGTCCTCTCCGGTGGTGAGCGCCGCCGCGTGGCGCTCTGCAAGCTGCTCCTGCAGAAGCCCGATCTGCTGCTCCTCGACGAGCCCACCAACCACCTCGACGCCGAAAGCGTCCTGTGGCTGGAACAGCACCTCAGCAACTACGAAGGCGCCGTCCTGGCGGTCACCCACGACCGGTACTTCCTGGACCACGTCGCACAGTGGATCTGTGAGGTGGACCGCGGACGCCTCTACCCGTACGAGGGCAACTACTCCACCTACCTGGAGAAGAAGCGCGCTCGTCTGGAAGTCCAGGGCAAGAAGGACGCCAAGCAGGCCAAGCGCCTCGCCGAGGAACTGGACTGGGTCCGTTCCAACGCCAAGGGCCGCCAGACCAAGTCCAAGGCCCGTCTGGCCCGCTACGAGGAGATGGCTGCGGAGGCCGAGCGCACCCGCAAGCTCGACTTCGAAGAGATCCAGATCCCGCCGGGACCCCGGCTGGGCAACCTGGTCATCGAAGCCGAGAACCTGCGGAAGGGCTTCGACGACCGTGTGCTGATCGACGGGCTGACGTTCTCCCTGCCCCGCAACGGCATCGTGGGCGTCATCGGCCCCAACGGCGTCGGCAAGTCCACTCTCTTCAAGACCATCGTCGGCATGGAACCCCTGGACGGCGGTGAGCTCAAGATCGGTGACACGGTCAAGATCTCCTACGTCGACCAGAGCCGTGGCGGCATCGACCCCGAGAAGACGCTCTTCGAAGTGGTTTCGGACGGCCTGGACTTCATCCAGGTGGGCCAGGTCGAAATGCCGTCCCGCGCCTACGTGGCCGCGTTCGGCTTCAAGGGCCCGGACCAGCAGAAGAAGGCCGGCGTGCTGTCCGGCGGTGAGCGCAACCGCCTGAACCTGGCGCTGACCCTCAAGCAGGGCGGCAACGTCCTCCTGCTCGATGAGCCCACCAACGACCTCGACGTCGAGACCCTCAGCAGCCTTGAGAACGCGCTGCTGGAGTTCCCGGGCTGTGCCGTGGTCGTCAGCCACGACCGCTGGTTCCTGGACCGAGTGGCCACCCACATCCTCGCCTACGAAGGCACGGAGGAGGACCCGGCCAACTGGTATTGGTTCGAGGGCAACTTCGAGTCGTACGAGGCCAACAAGGTGGACCGCCTGGGTGCGGAAGCGGCCCGTCCGCACCGCGTGACCCACCGCCGCCTGACCCGCGACTGATCGCGGACCGGCATGGCTGAGCCGCCAGGTGGCGGACCAGCCATCAGACAACGGCAAGGGCCGACGACCGCGGGAGACCGCCGTCGTCGGCCCCTGCCGTTTCCGCCCTGAGCCGAGGGGCTCAGGGCCCCGCGCCTCACAATTCGGGGACCCGGACCATGCCCTCCTGCGCCACTGACGCCACCAGGACGCCGCTCCGGTCGTAGATCCGGCCCTGCGCCAGACCGCGGGAGTTCTGGGCGCTGGGGGAGTCCTGCACGTAGAGGAGCCACTCGTCGGCGCGGACCGGCCGGTGCCACCACATCGCGTGGTCCAGGCTGGCGACGCTCATCCCGGGTTTGCTCCAGGCCAGGGAATGCCTGCGCAGGATGGGTTCCAGCAGCGTGTAGTCGCTCGCATAGGCCAACGCGGCGCGGTGCAGTGCCGGGTCGTCCGGCAGCTTGTCGAAGGTCTTCATCCACACCGCGTTCCGGCTGCCGGCCTGGGGATCCGGCCCCAGGTACAGCGGGGCGTCGATGTGGCGGATGTCGAACGCCCGCTCGTAGGCCCAGTAGCGCGCCACCGGGTGATCGATGCCGCCTAGAAGCTCCGCAGTGGACGGCAGCGACTCCGGATCCGGCATCCCGTCCGGCATCGGCACGAAATGATCCACGCCCTCATCCTCGGTCTGGAAGGAGGCGATCATCGACAGGATCGGAACCCCGCTCTGATAGGCGTGCACGCGCCGGGCGGAGAAGGAACGGCCGTCCCGGAGCCGCTGCACCCCGAAGGTGATGGGCTCCTGTGAATCGCCGGCGCGGAGGAAATAGCCGTGCATCGAGTGGACGGCGCGTTCCGGATCCACCGTGCGCCCTGCGGCCATGAGGGACTGCGCCAGAACCTGGCCACCGAACACCCGGCTGCGGGGCTGTTCGTGCACCGGGCCCACGAAGATGTCCTCATCCGTCCTGATGCCGTTGAAATAGTCCAGTTCCAGGAGCTTGAGGAGCTCCTGAGTCGCCTTCCTCCCGCTCTCCTGGGCATCCGGAAGTTCGGGGGAAGGTCGATCACGCTCGGCAGTCATGGAGCTGACTTTACTCAGTGTTTTCGCGGACTCTCAAGCGAGAGCGCGGTGGCATTTCGGAGGCGGCCCTCCATGAACGCAGGGTGGTGGCGACGAGGCCCCGGACGACCGGCGATCACTGCCGGATCTGGAAGAATCTCCCTCATGACAGAACGCCCCGGCCTGAGTTTCCCCGTCCAGATCCGCTTCGGTGACATCGACAGCTACGGTCACGTGAACAACGTGGTCTACCTGAGCTATCTCGAGGACGCGCGCGTGCAGCTGATCCACCGGGCGCTGGGCGAGGACGCGGGTGCCGGGGCCGCGGAGGAGGACTCGTTCCACGATCTGGTGGGCGTGGAGAACTTCACCCTGGTGGCCCGGCACGAGATCGAGTACGTCAAGCCACTGCTCTTCCGCACGGACCCGGTGCATGTGAACATCTGGGTCACCGGCGTCGGCGGCTCCAGCTTCGACTTCGGTTACGAGGTCGCGGAGCCGGACGGTTCGGCCGTGTACGCGCTGGCCGCGTCGTCCATGGTCCTGGTCAACCGCGAGAGCGGCGTGCCGGTCCGTCTCAGCCCCGCGCAGCGTCATGCGCTGGAGCAGTGGAACGGCGAGCCGGTCCCGTTCCGCCGACGTCGCTGATCGGCGGTCACCAGGTCTCTGCGCCGGGGCACGTGCTCCGGCATTGAGGCGTATGACACAGCCGGCCCCTCGACGGCGCGGGCGCGAGTAAAGTCGATGAGGTGCAAGCACCCACCCTTTCGCGTCCGGAACAGCTCACGTTCAGTGACGCCCGCGACCTCGCCGATCTGAAGAACTTCGTGACCCGGGCCAAGTCGATCCAGGATTCGGGGATCCGTCTGCAGGCCGCGGGACCGGTTCTGCTGGCTTCGGTCTGCGTGCTGCGGCCGGCTCTGCTGGGCGAGGCGACGCCGACCGTCCTGGGGCTCCGCACCGTCGCCCTGGCGGCGCCGGTCGAGCTGGACGTCACGGTTCCGCTCGCTGCGATCCTGGACCGTGTCGCCCGGCAGCCGGAGGCCTCGCACCTCGAGATCCCTCCCACCACCGTCCGTGAATCGTGGGCCGGTGTCAGCGTGCCGCGTGGCCCGTGGGAGCCGGTCGCCACAGTGTCCGGTGTGGCGCTTCGTGAAGCCGCCGAGGAAGGCATCCGCCGGGTGGCGGGGATTCTTCCGGACAGTCCCGGAGCGCTGATCGTCAACAACGCTCGGGCGAGCGTCTGGGGTGGACCGTTCGCGGCTCCGTGGACCGCGGAGCAGCCCGAAGGCGCGGAGTCCGCCGAAGCGCTGCCGCGGGGCGCGGCCTTCGCGGCGCATGCGCTCGGGTTCCTCACCGACGACGGCGAAGCCACCCTCTTCCGGCACGGCACCTGGTGGCGCCTGAGCACGCCGGCCGGCCACGTGCTGGTGCGCCGCGCCGCCAGCCTGGCCGGCTGATCAGAACCCGCTGCCCGCATTGTGGTTCTCCAGCGCAGCCGGGCCAGACTCGATGTGTGTTCCTCGGGCGAGGGGGCAGGCTGACCTCGCCGGGGTCACGCAACCTCGCGGACCACCTCGACCGCACCTGAACAAGAGCTCCGTGATCATTGGTGTGGTCTGCGGAGCGTCATCTGGTCGTCGAATGCCATGGCGCGGTAGCTGCTGCTATCGCAGTGGCTACGGCGGTGGGATCCTCCCATGCCATCGAGTGGCCTACCGCTGGCACGACCAACACGTCGATTCCGTGCCCGGGCAACTCCGCCTGGTCATGATCGGGCAGGGAGTTCTCGCCGATGAGGTACGCGCGGGGAACGTTCAAGTCGTACAAAACGTGTCGTCCGCTCGGCTGCTGCCCCCGTTTGAGGGAATCGGCCAGTCGCCACATTGCGCGCGGCGACCAATGGGTCACCGTTGAAGCCCAGTTGTCGTTGCCAGCGCTTCGGGCTGCGGCGATCAACTGTGTGTAGCCGTGTTCGATGAATGCCTCTTCGGACTGGCTGGCCACTTGATACGAGCCGGCGTCCGGTGGACTCGGGTCCAGGTTTGACTCACTGAGCACGAGGCCGCGCAGCCGGTTTTCCACTCGTCGACCAAGCTCCAAGGCGATTGCTCCGCCTGCGCTGTGTCCGAAAAGTACGAAGTCGCTCAGATCCAGGTGGTCAATTAGTTCTTCCAGCACGGCTGCATGGTCGCTCACGCGGTAACCGAAGTCGTTGGGACGGTCGCTGTAACCGCATCCGAGCAGATCAACCAAGATCCGCCGACGCCCCGCCAAGCCCGGTTGGGTGGCGACTTGCGGATAGTCGTGGCTCCCTGAGCACCCATGCCCATGAATGAACACAATCGGCACCTCGTCACCTGGCAAGTCGAGGTATCTAATGAACGCTCCGCCCGAAGTTGACCACAGTTCACGCACGCCACCAGTATTCCACGGCAGATGCCTCACGGAAGGGTGTGACCTGCGCTCACCGCCTCAAGCTCGGGCCGCTACGGCATATCCAGGCTCGCGCTCATCTGGCGCTGCATGGGCTCGCCAGTTCGCTCGTCGATCGCCGCTACGACAAGCACGCCACCGTCTACCCGCCGCTGTCCTCACCTACGCCACCATCCCCTGGTCCAAGACATTGTCGGGCACGCCTCAGCCGGGCGTGTTGACCAGCGAGTGCGCGGCGCGCTCCAGGTAATCCCAGAGCGTCGCCTCATGCAAGGGCGCCAGGTCCAGCGAGTCCACGGCCGCACGCATGTGCAGAAGCCAGCGGTCCCGGGCCTCAGCCGTCACGGTGAAGGGGAAGTGCCGCATCCGCAGACGGGGATGACCCCGCTCCTGGCTGTAGGTGTTGGGTCCGCCCCAGTACTGCTCGAAGAACATCGTGAGCCGGTGCTTCGCGGGGCCGAGGTCCTCCTCGGGGTACATTGGCCGGAGCAGCTCATCCTGGGCCACGCCCTCATAGAACACGTCCACGAGCTTCACGAACGTCTCGTGGCCGCCGATCAGCTCGTAGAAGCTGTCCGTGTACGTGGGCTGTGAGAAGGGGTCGTTGCGCATGAGCTGCGGACGCTCCTCGGGGTTGACCATGCGCTACTGTCCTTCTTCCGTGCCGGGGGTGGTCTCTGCGGGGACGTAGTTGCCCTGCGAGCGGTTCCCCACCCTCATGATCTCACCATTGCGCAGGTACCAGATGGTGCCGTCGTCGCCCTCGACCTTGGTGATCCGCAGCCCCACGGCCTTCACCACACCCTCGACCTCGCTGGTCACGATGCGGTCCCCGATGCCGTACTGGTCCTCGAGGCTGATGAAGATGCCGGCCAGGTAGTCCCGGATGAGCTGCTGGGACCCGAAGCCGATCGCGATGCCCACCACCCCCACGCTGGCCAGGAGCGGAGCGATGTCCACTCCGAAGGCCTTGAGCACGTAGAACATGACGATCACCGAGATGACCACCGTGGTCACGCTCGTCAGCAGGGAACCGATCGTCTTGGCCCGCTGTTCCCTGCGCTGGCTCTCCAGAGCCTGCAGGGCCGGGGCGACCCAGCGGAAGCGCTCCTTCTTCAGGAACGTGATGCCACGGGCGATCCGTTTGGTGACCTTGCGGATCAAGTAGGTCGCCAGCGCCCAGACCAGCACTCCGACCGCGATGACGATCGCCACTTCGAGGAAATCGACGGACGCTCCTGTCATCACGATCGCCGCCTGCTCACTGCTGCCTGTCTTGAATGCCACTCGGATCCTTTCCATCGCCGTGTCCGTCGACCTCTGCCCTGGGCGGAAGTCATGGCTCCCACCACCCTAGCGTCGTAGCCTGGACGCATGCGCATAGCGATCCTGGGTGGCACCGCATTCCTGTCCTCCGAGCTGGCCCGGCAGGCCGTCGAGGCCGACCACGAAGTCCACATCCTCGCGAGGGGAGACAGCGGGACGGCCCCGGAAGGCGCCGTCTGGCACCGCGCCGACCGGGAGGAGGGAGCCGCCGCGCTGGATGGGCTGACCGGGGAGTTCGACGCCGTCGTCGACGTCACGCGCCAGCCTCACCACGCCGCCAGGGCGCTGGAGGCCCTCGCCGGGCGGGCAGGGCACTGGACGTTCGTCTCCAGTTGCTCGGTGTACGCCGCACACGATGTGCCGGAACGGGATGAGACGGAGGAACTCCTCGAACCTCTCGCCCCCGCTCAGCCCATGGCCTCGATGGAGGAGTACGGTCCCGCCAAAGTCCGCTGCGAACTCGAGGTGCTGGGTGCCCTCCGGGAACGGGCCCACATCAGCCGGCCGGGGCTGCTGGTCGGCCCCGGCGACCCGAGCGACCGTTTCGGCTACTGGCCCGCGCGCCTCTCTCAGGGAGGCCGCGTGCTTCTGCCCCGGGGTGAGCGGTCCAGTGTCCAGTACCTCGATGTCCGGGACTATGCCGCCTTCCTGCTGGCGGCGGCCGAGCGGGGAGTCGCCGGGACGTTCAACGCCGCGGGCGCCTCGCGCCCCTGGGTGGACGAGGTGGCGGAGTGGCTCAGGGTCTCCGGATTCGACGGCGAGCTGACCGTGGCCGAGGACGCCTGGCTCGACGAGCAGGGTGTCCCTCCGTGGGCCGGTCCGGAGTCGCTGCCCGTCTGGCTGCCGGCCGGCTACGAAGGCTTCATGACCCGCACCGCGGCGGGAGCGTCCGCCGCCGGGCTGCGCCAGCGTCCGCTCGCCGAGACCTGGGCCGACACCCTGGAATGGGAACGCCGGCAGGGCCTGGACCGTCAGCGGAAGGCCGGCCTCAGCGCGGCCCGGGAGCGCGAATTGCTGGCTCTGCTGGGCTGAGTCCCGGTCTCAGGCCCGTGCCGTGGGCTCGTGGTGCACGGGGAAATTCACGCTGTTGGCGATGAAGCACAGCCGGTTGGCCTCGTGGTGCATCTCGTCGGCCAGCCCGCGGTGGGCGGGGTCCGCCACCGTGACCTCGGGATGCAGGATGACCTCCTCGAACTGTCCGCTGCCGTCCCGGTTCAGGCGCATGATCCCGGTGGCATGGTCCCGGTAGGCCGTGACGGTCACGTCGTGCTGCACCGCCACGTGGAGGTATGACAGCATGTGGCACTGCGCCAGCGCGGTGAGCAGGAGCTGCTCGGGGTTGTAGCGCTCGGCGTTCCCGTGGAAGGTCGGGTCCGCGGATCCCGGCAACGGCGGCAGACCGGGCAGCTGAATCGTGTGGTCTCGGGAGTAGGCCCGGTAGGAGCTGGTGCCCGTGCCGAGGTTCCCCGTCCAGTCCACGGTGACGTCGTAATGATGCAGGTCGATGGCCATGTGCTCAGCCTAGTGCCGGGGCCCGGCCTCCGGGATGCCTGTACGGCGACGGCGGGTGGGCCACTCGCTGGAAGTGGCCCACCCGCCGTCGTCGGGGGATGCTGTGGCGGCGCCGCCGCTCAGGTCACCGCCGGGATCAGACGTCCGCGGCCTGAGCGCGGAGGGCACGCTCCACGGCGTCCCGGTTCTCCAGCAGGGTGCGTCGCAGCGCGGCGCTGTCCTCGTCCAGAGTGGCCAGGAAGGCGTTGGTGCGGTCCACCGTCTCCTGGGTCGTCTGGTACGCCGGGTACAGCCCCACCAGGATCTGCTGGGCGAGTGCCAGGGTGCGGCTCTTCACGATCCCGGGGACGGCCTCGAAGAACTTCTCCGCGTACGGTGCCAGGAGAGCGGCGTCATGCACGCGGGTGAATCCCGACACCGCGGAACCTTGGATGGCGTTGGACAGCTTGCCGTCCACCACGATCTCCTGCCACGCCGCGGCCTTGGCCTCGGGTGTGGCGATGGCGGCCTTGGCCAGGGCGGCGGAGTTCTGGCCGTTGGCGGTGTTGTCGCGCTCCAGCTCGGCGTCGATCTCGGCCTGGGCCGCTCGTCCGCCGACCACCAGAGAGGTCAGCAGCTCCCAGCGGAGGTCCTGTTCCACGGCGAGGCCGGGGATCTCACGGGTGCCGTCCAGGATCTCCGCCACGCAGTCCAGCTGGGCCTGGCTGCGGGCGTGCAGCGCGAAGGCCTTGATGAACTGGAGCTGGCTGTCGCTGCCCGGGGCCGCGTTCTCGGCGAGTTCCAGCAGCGTGTCGGCCGCCTCGATGATGGCCTGCTCTCGGTGCTCAGGGGCCACATAGAAGTTCAGGGTGGTGGCGAGCTGACGCAGCTGGATGAGGACCACGGAGGAATCCGTCTCCGCGCCGATGTTGTTCAGCAGCAGACGGAGGTACTCGCGTGCCGGGACCTCGGCGTCGCGGGCGGCGTCCCAGGCCGAGGACCAGACCAGGGTGCGGGGGAGCGACTCGGCGAAGGCTGAGAGGTGCTCCTGGGCGTAGCTCCACGACGCCGGGTCCAGCCGCACCTTGGTGTAGGCCAGGTCGTCGTCGTTGATCAGGATGAGGCCGTCGTGCACCGTGTCGACCAGCTCGGGGACGTCGGTGCGCTCGCCGTCCACGTCGAGTTCCAGGCGGCGGGTCCTCACCAGACGTCCCTCCGCGTCCAGCGAGTACAGGCCGATGGCCAGGCGGTGCGGGCGGAGGGTGGGGTGATCCTCCGGTGCGGTCTGCACGAGGGTGAAGGACGTGATGACGCCGGCCTGATCGAGTTCCAGCTCGGGCTTGATGGTGTTCACGCCGGCCGTCTCCAGCCAGAGCTTGCCCCAGTCGCCCAGATCGCGGCCACTGGCGGCCTCCAGCTCGACCAGCAGGTCGTTCAGCACCGTGTTCTTCCAGGCGTGCTTGGCGAAGTATGCGCGGACGCCCGCCATGAACTCCTCCTGGCCCACCCAGGCCACCAGCTGCCGGAGCACGGAGGCGCCCTTGGCGTAGGTGATGCCGTCGAAGTTGACCTCCACGTCCGCCAGATCGTTGATCGCGGCGAAGATCGGGTGCGTGCTGGGCAGCTGATCCTGGCGGTAGGCCCAGGACTTCTCGACCGAGGCGAACGTGGTCCATGCGTTGGTGAACGCGGTGTTCTCCACGGCCGCCAGGTGCGACATGTACTCGGCGAAGGACTCGTTGAGCCAGAGGTCGTTCCACCAGCGCATGGTGACCAGATCGCCGAACCACATGTGGGCGAGTTCGTGCAGCACGGTGATGGCGCGGCGCTCCACCTGGGCCTGGGGGACCTGACCACGGAAGACGTAGCCCTCCAGGATGGTCACGGCCCCGGCGTTCTCCATGGCGCCCGCATTGAACTCGGGCACGAACAGCTGGTCGTACTTCTCGAAGGGGTACGGGATGCCGAACTGCTTCTCGAAGAACTCGAAGCCCTGGCGGGTCAGCTCGAAGATGTTGTCCGCGTCGAGGTACTGCATGAGCGACTTACGGGCGAAGACGCCGAGCGGAACGGTCCGGCCCTCGGCGTTCACCAGTTCGCTGCGCACCGACTGGTACGGGCCGGCGATCAGAGCGGTGACGTAGGACGAGAGGCGCGGGGTGGGGGTGAAGCTCCAGAGCGAGCGGGCGCCGCCGTCCTCGCCGGCGGGCTGCGGGACCGGAACCGGCGTGGGGGAGTTGGAGACCAGATCCCAGTGCGCGGGAGCCGTCACGTTGAAGGTGAAGGTCGCCTTGAGATCGGGCTGCTCGAAGACGGCGAACATCCGGCGGGAGTCCGGGACCTCGAACTGGGTGTAGAGGTACACCTCGCCGTCCACGGGATCCACGAAGCGGTGCAGGCCCTCGCCCGTGTTCATGTACGGGTTCTCGGCGACCACGGTGAGGACGTTCTCGGCGGCCAGGCCGTCGAGCTGGATCCGCACGCCGTCGGACACCTGAGCGGGATCGAGTTCCGTGCCGTTGAGGATCACCTGGGACACGGTGTCGGTGACCGCGTCGATGAAGGTGGAGGCCCCGTCCTTGGCGGTGAAGCGCACCGTGGTGGTGCTGCCGAAGACCCGCTCGCCCCTGGTGAGGTCCAGGTCCACCGTGTAGGAGTCAACAGAAAGGAGCGCTGAGCGCTCCTCGGCCTCTGCTCGGGTGAGATTCATTCCTGGCAAGTTCTGCGCCTTTCCCTGGGGCTGATCGTGAGGAGCGCCACCTTTGGCGCCACTTTGAAGTTAGTGTTTCACAACTATGCCCGCTGACCGCTCCTCTCCGCCAGAGGGTAGCGTGAAGAACATGCGCAGTGCAGAAGGAGACGAAACACGACGTCGGCGTGACGGGGTGGTCGACTGGAGGACTCTGCGCTTCGCGGTCGGCTTCCCGGTGGTCCTGTCGGCCGCGTTCTTGCTGGCCGTGCAGGCCGTCGCGCGGCGCCTGCCGTCCCCCCTGGCCTTCCGCTGGGAGTCACAGGGCGGCGTGGCGTTCACGGACCTCCCCGGCTATCTCACCATGGCCGTTCTGCTCATCCTCCTCCCGTCCCTGCCCTTCCTGGTGGCTTCCGGTCTGACGAATCTGCCCGTCATCATGCGGCGGATCATGCTCTCCGTCGGCATCACCCTGAGCCTCTTCCTCTGCACCGTGGCCGCCGCTGGACTGGCGGGCCAGTTCGACCTGCCGGATGCCCGGGAATCACATGTGGACAACCTGGTGCTCCTGCTGGGCAGCGGAGGCGCCGTGGGCCTCGGGCTGCTGGTCCACTACGTCTACACGCCGCTGGCGCAATGGGACCCCCGGGACGACCGGGCCCTGCAACGTGAGCTCGCAGCCCTGGAGAATCCGGAGCTGGCGGCGGTGGAGGCGGCCGTCTGGGCGCGGCCGCGCACCTCCGTGCTCGTCATGACCGGCCTGCTGGGCGTGTTCCCGGCCGCGCTCGTCAGCATCGTCAACCCGTGGCTGGCCCTCGTGCTCCTGGTGCTCGCCATCGCCGCCGCGGCCCTTCTGGTCCTCCGGATCCGGGTGGACCGGGACGGGCTGGTGCTCCGCCTGGGTGGGTTCCTCACGGTGTGCCGGCTGTGGGCGGGGGACATCGCCGGGGCCGAGGCGCTCGAGGTGAGGGCCGCCGACTACGGCGGCTGGGGTCCGAGGACGGGGGAGCGGGGCCGCAGTTTCCTCGTGGCGAGCGGGGCCGCCGTCGTCGTGATGCCGGTGCCGGATGGCGGACACCCCGCGGTGACCTTCTCAGCGCCCGACCCGGAGGCGGCTGAACGCCTCGCGGCGGCGCTGCGCAGCATCGCCCGTCCCGCGTAACGTGCGGCCGGGCCGGGTAGGGTGGAGAGGACCGATTCCTCCTCAGATTTCCCCGGAGACCTACGTGACCGACACTGTTGTCAAGCCCCGCGTCCACATCGCCACCGACCATGCCGGAATGGAGCTGAGCGCCTACCTGGTGAAGCACCTGACCGAGCAGGGTTACGAGGTCATCGACCATGGGCCCACCGAGTATGACGCGCTCGATGACTACCCGGGCTTCTGCATCAACGCGGCCCAGGCCGTCGTGGCCGATCAGGCCGCCGGCGTCCACGCCCTCGGCATCGTCCTGGGTGGTTCGGGCAACGGTGAGCAGATCGCCGCGAACAAGGTCAAGGGCGTCCGCGCCGCGCTCGCCTGGAACGACTCCACGGCCCGCCTGGCCCGCGAGCACAATGACGCCAATGTGGTGGCCGTCGGAGGCCGTCAGCACAGCGTCGAGGAAGCGGCGGCCCTGATCGACGCCTTCCTCACCGAGCCCTTCAGCAACGATGAGCGCCACGTCCGCCGCATCGGCAAGATCGCCCACTACGAAGAGACGGGGGAGGTTCTGGCCTAGTGCCTGAAGGGCATTCGGTCAGGCGACTGGCCATCCAGTTCCACGACGTCTTCGCCGGTCAGCGCCTGGCGGTGAGCAGCCCTCAGGGGCGGTTCTCCGCGGGCGCTGCCCTGCTTGACGGGCGTCGCCTGCTCTCATCCGAGGCACATGGGAAGCAGCTGTTCCTGGGGTTCGAAGGCGACCTCTGGCTGCACGTGCACCTCGGACTGTACGGTGCGTGGGAGTTCGGCGGGGATGAGACCTTCACCGGAGCCTCGAGCATCGGCGCCCCGCGGAAGATCGGCGAACGGGAGGTCGCGGACAGCGGTGAGGACGTCTACACCGGTCCTCCGGCGCCCGTGGGCGCGGTCCGCGTGCGCCTGGTGAGTGAACATGGCTGGGCGGATCTGCGGGGCGCGAGCCGCTGCGACGCCGCCACCGGCCCCGAAGCGGCCGCCGCACGCGCCAGACTGGGGCCGGATCCCTTGCATCGCGGCCTGCCGGGCCATGAGCGCGACGGCGAGGAGTTCGCCCGCCGTCTGAGGTCGCGCCGCACCTCGGTGGGTCAGCTGCTGATGGATCAGGCCGTGGTGGCCGGAATCGGCAACATCTACCGCGCGGAGCTGCTCTTCCGGGCGGGCATCGACCCGGCCCGCCCGGGCACGTCGCTCAGCGCCGAGGAGGCCGCCGGGCTCTGGTCCGACGCCGAGCGATTGCTGGCCGACGGGGTCCGGGACGGCCGGATCATCACCACGGAGCCCGGGACCTGGTCGGGTTCCCGGCCCGAGGAGCACGAGGCCTTCTCGGTGTATCAGCGGCACGGAAGCGCCTGTCCGCGGTGCGGGACCACGATCGCTCTCCGCGAACTGGCCGGGCGCAAGCTCTACTGGTGCCCGGGCTGCCAGCACTGAACCATCGGCTCCATCGTTGTGTGCTCAGTTGTTGCGGGTTTCTCCGCCGAACACCCGCAACAACTGAGCACGCATCCCGCCTGAGTACACAATCCGGCTGAGTACGCCACTCGGCACCGAGCACACCGGCCGCGGTGCCCGGGCATGAAAAATGCCCCGGTTCACAGGAACCGGGGCATCGGGAGAGGGGACGACGGGAATCGAACCCGCGTAATCAGTTTGGAAGACTGAGGCTCTACCATTGAGCTACGTCCCCGTTGCGGGTTTGAGCTTAACAGCCGCCGGGGCCGATGGCAAAACGAATGCCTCCGCAGTGCGCCGATCCCGATTTAGGGAATGCGTCACGGTGGCCTATAGACTGTCATCTGCACTTACGGGGTGTAGCTCAGCTTGGCTAGAGCGCCTGCTTTGGGAGCAGGAAGTCGCAGGTTCAAATCCTGTCACCCCGACTCTGCGCACACATCTGCCATCGGTGCGTTCACAGCAATCCGGCGGCGCAGAACTGAATCCAGACACCAATCAGGAGAACGAACGCCGTGAAGAGCGCTGTCGAGAACCTTTCGCCCACTCGGGTCAAGCTCAATGTCGAGGTCCCCTTCGAGGAGCTGAAGCCCAGCATTGACGAGGCGTACAAGACCATCGCCTCCCAGATCCAGGTCCCGGGCTTCCGCAAGGGCAAGGTTCCGTCCAAGCTGGTCGACCAGCGTGTCGGTCGTGGCTACGTCCTCGAGACCGCCATCAACGACGGCCTCAACGGCTGGTACCAGCAGGCCGTGGCCGAGACGGAGATCCGTCCCCTGAGCCGTCCCGAGGTGGAGATCACCGAGGTCCCCGACCCTTCCGCCACCGATGGTGAGCTGAAGTTCCAGGTCGAGATCGACGTCCGTCCCGAGGTCGAGCTGCCCGATTACGCCGGCATCAAGGTCGAGGTCGCCGCCGCCGAGGCCACCGAGGCCGACGTCGACAAGGCTCTCGAGGACCTGCGTGGCCGTTTCGGCACCCTCGTGGCCGCCGACCGCCCGGCCGCCGACGATGACTTCATCACCATCGACATCGCCGCCAGCATCGACGGCGAAGAGGTCGACAGCGCCAGCGGCCTGTCCTACCAGGTGGGCTCCGGCACCATGCTGGAAGGCCTGGATGAGGCTGTCACCGGTCTGTCCGTCGACGAGGACGCCGTCTTCGACACCACTCTCGTCGGTGGCGAGCACGCCGGCACGAAGGCTCAGGTCAAGGTCGTTCTCAAGAGCGTCAAGGTCCGCGAGCTGCCCAAGGCCGATGACGACTTCGCTCAGCTGGCCTCCGAGTTCGACACCATCGCCGAACTCCGCGAGGACCTGGCCAAGCAGGCCGCCGAAGGCAAGCTCATGGAGCAGGGCGTCGAGGCCCGCGACAAGGTCCTGGACAAGCTCGTCGAGCTGATCGAGGTGCCGGTCCCCGAGTCCGTCATCGAAGAGCAGATCGAGCAGCACTTCTCCCCGGAGAACAACCACTCCGGCGAGGACCACGACACCGAGGAGCACCGCGCCGAGGTCAAGGCCAACTCCGAGCGCGCGTTCCAGAACGAGATCATCCTGGACGCCATCGCGGACAAGGAAGAGGTGGGCGTCTCCCAGAACGAGCTCATCGACTACCTGGTGACCACGGCTTCCCAGTACGGCATGGAGCCGAACCAGTTCGCCCAGATCCTCGACCAGGCCGGCCAGGTGCCGCTCATGGTCGCCGAGGTCCGCCGCCGCAAGGCTCTGGCCGTCGTGCTGGGCCAGGCCGAGGTCGTCGACACCGACGGCAAGGCCGTCGACCTGAGCGACTTCGTCAAGGGCCGCGACGAGCTCGAAGCCGAAGCCGCTGAGGCCGGCGAAGAGGCCGTTGAGGAAGCCGCCGACGCCAAGGCGTAAGCGCGACGACGACGGCGGGTGACCGCCGTCGCACGCTGCCTGACACGAAGGACCGCCGGAGGAATGATCCTCCGGCGGTCCTTCGTGCGTTGCGGCCGGCGCCCCGGTGCGCCTAAAGCGAACAGGGCCGTTTTGGCGAACAACCGCCCGTCGAAAACGGTTAGTGTCCAAGTAACCGAAATCCGTTTGCGGCCATCCACGAAAGAGGTAGGCAACCATGTCACAGCAAACACCGGCACCGCGCATGGCGAGTGTTGACCCTGCGGCGCAGGACAACTACATCTACAATCGCCTGCTCAAGGAGCGCATCATCTGGCTCGGCTCGGAGGTGCGTGACGAGAACGCCAACGCCATCTGCTCCCAGCTGCTGCTCCTGTCGGCCGAAGACCCCGAGAAGGACATCTACCTCTACATCAACTCGCCGGGCGGCTCCGTCACGGCGGGCATGGCGATCTACGACACCATGCAGTTCATCCCGAACGATGTGGTGACGGTGGCGACCGGTCTGGCCGCCTCCATGGGCCAGTTCCTGCTCTCCTCGGGCACCAAGGGCAAGCGCTACGCCACCCCGAACGCCCGCATCCTGATGCACCAGCCGTCCGGCGGCATCGGCGGCACGGCCTCGGACATCAAGATCCAGGCCGAACTGATCCTCCACATGAAGAAGGTCATGGCGGAACTCACCGCCGACCAGACCGGTCAGAGCGTGGAGACCATTCTGAAGGACAACGACCGGGACAAGTGGTTCACCGCCAAGGAGGGCCTGGAATACGGGTTCTTCGACAAGATCGCCGAGCACGCGGCCTCCGTGCCCGGCGGTGGCGGAACCAACAAGTAACATCGGACCGATTCGCAAGGAGTCACAGACATGAACTACAACTTCGGTTGGTCCGCGGGGAACCTGCCCAGCAACCGTTACGTCCTGCCCCAGTTCGAGGAGCGCACGCCGTACGGCTTCAAGCGTCAGGACCCGTACACCAAGCTGTTCGAGGACCGCATCATCTTCCTGGGTGTCCAGGTGGACGACGCCTCGGCCGATGACATCATGGCGCAGTTGCTCGTCCTCGAGTCGACGGATCCCGAGCGGGACATCACCCTCTACATCAACTCCCCGGGTGGTTCCTTCACGGCGATGACGGCGATCTACGACACCATGCAGTACATCCGCCCCGAGATCCAGACGGTCTGCCTGGGACAGGCGGCCAGCGCCGCCGCGGTCCTGCTCGCCGCCGGAACCCCCGGCAAGCGCCTCGCCCTGCCGAACGCCCGGGTCCTGATCCATCAGCCCGCGCTCTCCGGCGGACAGGGTGGCCAGGCCTCTGACCTGGAGATCCAGGCCAATGAGGTCATGCGGATGCGTTCGTGGCTCGAAGAGACGCTGGCCAGCCACTCCGGCCGCACGCCGGAGCAGCTGAACAACGACATCGAGCGGGACAAGATCCTGACCGCCGCGGAGGCCGTGGAATACGGCCTCGTGGACCAGGTCCTGGATTCCCGCAAGGTGAAGAAGGCCGCGATCACCCGCTGATCGTCCGACGTCGCCGGGGCAATTATTTGCCCCGGCGACGTCTGTCTTCGGCCAAAGTGTCGGAGCCCTGACTTAGAGTGGAATTACGACTGGAGCCCGGAGACACATCGTTCCCGGGTGGGCGACGAAGGGAAGTCCCTCATGGCTCGGATTGGTGAGAGCACGGACCTGCTCAAATGCTCCTTCTGCGGAAAGAGCCAGAAGCAGGTGCGCAAGCTCATCGCAGGTCCCGGGGTGTACATCTGTGACGAGTGCATCGAGCTCTGCAACGAGATCATCGAAGAGGAGCTGGCGGAGGTCAAGGACCTCGGCCCCATGGAGCTGCCCAAACCTCGTGAGATCTTCGACTTCCTGCAGCAGTACGTGATCGGTCAGGAGCCCGCCAAGCGCGCGCTCTCGGTGGCCGTCTACAACCACTACAAGCGCATCCGTTCGGGAGCTTCCGGCACCGCCCTCGGAGAGGGCCTTGACGAGGTCGAGGTCGCCAAGTCCAATGTTCTGCTGGTCGGCCCCACCGGCTGCGGCAAGACCTACCTCGCCCAGACCCTGGCCAAACGCCTCAATGTCCCGTTCGCGGTCGCGGACGCCACGGCCCTGACCGAGGCCGGCTATGTCGGCGAGGACGTGGAGAACATCCTCCTCAAGCTCATCCAGGCCGCGGACTACGACGTCAAGAAGGCCGAACACGGCATCATCTACATCGATGAGATCGACAAGATCTCCCGGAAGAGTGAGAACCCCTCCATCACGCGTGATGTCTCCGGTGAAGGCGTGCAGCAGGCCCTGCTGAAGATCCTGGAAGGAACGGTGGCCAGCGTGCCTCCGCAGGGTGGCCGCAAGCACCCCCACCAGGAGTTCATTCAGATCGACACCACGAACGTGCTCTTCATCGTCGCCGGCGCCTTCGCGGGCCTCGAGGAGATCATCGGCTCGCGGGCGGGCAAGAAGGGGATCGGCTTCGGCGCCCCGCTGCACTCCGCCGAGGACCACACGGACAACTACGCCGACGTGCTTCCGGAGGACCTCCTGAAGTTCGGTCTGATCCCCGAGTTCATCGGCCGTCTGCCCGTCATCACGAGCGTCTCCAATCTGGACCGCCCGGCGTTGATCCAGATCCTCACCGAGCCCCGCAACGCGCTGACCAAGCAGTACCAGAAGATGTTCCATCTGGATGGGGTGGAGCTGGAGTTCGAGCAGGAGGCGCTGGACGCCATCGCGGACCAGGCCCTCGAACGGGGCACGGGCGCCCGCGGTCTGCGCGCCATCCTGGAGGAAGTCCTCCTGCCGATCATGTTCGACCTGCCCAGCCGCGAAGACGTGGCCACCGTGGTCATCACCAAGGACGTGGTCACGGACAAGGCCGAGCCCACCATCATCAGCCACGAAGTCCGGGCCAAGCGCCGGAACAAGTCCGCCTGATCCCAGGACCCGGACAGGCCTGGAATTTCGAACAGCCCAGGTTCTGAACAACCCACACAGCAAGGAGAGCTTCCATCGTGGAACAGCAGCGTGCCGATTTCTGGTTCGATCCCGTATGCCCCTTCGCCTGGGTGACCAGCCGGTGGATCGGTGAAGTCGAACAGGTCCGTCCCATCAGCGTCCAGTGGCACGTCATGAGTCTCTCGGTGCTGAACGAGGGCCGCGACCTGCCGGAGAACTACCGGGCCCTGATGGATCAGGCCTGGGCGCCGGTCCGGGTCATCATCGCGGCCGCCCAGCGGCACGGTGAGCAGTACATCAAGCCGCTCTATGACGCCATGGGCACCGAGATCCACAACAACGGGAACAAGGACTACCCGGCCGTCGTCGCGAAGGCCCTCGCTGAAGTGGGCCTTCCGGCCGAACTGGCCGAGGCGGGACTGAACGACGAATTCGACGCCGCCCTGCGCGCCTCCCATGAGGACGGCATCTCCCGCGTGGGTCAGGACGTCGGAACCCCCGTGGTGGCCTTCAACGGCACGGCGTTCTTCGGCCCGGTCATGACCCGGATCCCTCGGGGTGAGGAAGCGGGCCGCATCTGGGACGCCGCCGTCACCCTCGGCGGATACCCGCACTTCTTCGAGCTCAAGCGGAGCCGGACCGAGAGCCCCGAGTTCGACTGATCCGGAGTTCCGCTCAACCCACGCTCCGCGGCTATTTCAGAAAGCGTGAGGTGCGGCGATCCGCCAGGATCTTGCCGTTCGTCTGGCACCTGGGGCAGTACTGCAGCGCCCTGTCTGCGAAGGAGACCTCCCGGACGGTGTCCCCGCAGACCGGGCAGGGCTGGCCGGCGCGCCCATGCACACGCATGCCGCCCCTTTTGGCGTCCTTGAGCTGAGCGGGCGGCTTACCGGAAGCTGACGTCACCGCCTGGCCGAGGACTTCCTCGATGGCGTGGAAGATCCGCGTCCGTTCCTCGGAGTCCAAGGACTTGGAGATTGCGAACGGAGAGATCCGGGCGGCGTGCAGGATCTCGTCGCTGTACGCGTTGCCGATGCCCGCGATCACCCCCTGGTTCCGCAGCAGGCCCTTGATCTGCTGCGAGCTGCCCACCAGGATGCCGTCCAGAGTCTCCTGTGTGAAGCGCGGATCGAGCGGATCAGGGCCGAGGGTGGCGATACCGGGCACCTCCTGCGGATCGCGGACCACATAGACGGCCAGGCTCTTCCGCGTGCCCGCCTCGGTGAGATCGAAGCCCACCTGGGTCTCCGCTCGGCCGTTCCGGGGCGGGACCGCAAAGGTCAGCCGCGCGGCGATGGGGCCCGAGCCGGGCCGGAGCGGTTTCGACGACGGGTTCTCGGTGAAGCGCAGCCATCCCGCCTTCGCCAGATGAAAGACGATGTGGATCCCGTCGACGTCGAGGTCCAGGAATTTCCCGTGCCGCGCGACGCCGGTCACGGTCCGGCCCTCCACGGCCGTGTAGGGCGGGTCCGCCGTCTTCAGCACGGCGAAGGACGTGATCCGCACGGACTCCACGACGGCGCCCAGGAGCTCGTCGTCCAGGAAGGCCCGCAGCCCGGTGATTTCTGGCAGTTCCGGCATGCCACTACTGTGCCACAGCGAGCGGTGCCAGGGGTCAAGGAATGGGGCGCCTGAGGACGGATCACCTGGAATCGGGGCACGGGACCGGAGCTGTCGTCCCACCCGAACGGCGTCCGCCGGAATAACAGCCGAGTAGTTCGCGGCAGCCCCTTGTCCTGCTCTGCGGGCAGGTTCACAATGGTGAGTACCACTCCGCAAGGAGAGGACGCGGAAGCCAGAGATTCAGAGATGAGAGACCCCTGACGCAGCCATCGGCGAAGTCGGGACCTCGCCGCCGGTGACGAGGCGGGAAGACCTGAAGATCCGAGGATTCCGCCAGACTGCTGGTCCGTCACCAGGCAGCCGAAAGTCGAAGCCCCACCGACGGCAACACGCCGATGGGGCTTCCCCTTTGCCCGGGCCCGGCCGGGACGGACGGCTTTCCGGTCGCCGTCTCAGCCTCGTCGGTCGCGGTTCTTCGCCAGCCCCCGTTCCTTGTTGAAGGCCCGGTGCTGATGGGCGCGTGACTTCATCTGGGCGAGCCGCTCCGAGCGCAGGCGGGCGTCGGTCCTCGCCGCCATGCGCTCCGCCTCACGCTGGAGCTTCCGGTAGCTCTGCAGGCGGCGCTCCGTCAGGCTGCCCTCCTCGATGGCCGCCCGGATCGCGCAGCCCGGTTCGTTCGTGTGCGCGCAATCGGTGAACCGGCATCGTGCGGCCAGCTCCTCGAGATCGGAGAAGACGTCGCTCACGCCTTCGTCCGAACCGGTGACCCCGGCGGACCGCAGGCCCGGCGTGTCCAGCAGGACACCACCGCCCGGCAGGGGAAGCAGCTCCCGCCAGGCCGTGGTGTGGCGCCCCTTGCCATCGACAGCCCGGACGTCTCCGGTGGCCAGCAGCTCCGCTCCCAGCAACCGGTTGCCCAGGCTGGACTTCCCGGCGCCGGAAGGACCGATCAGCACCACGGTGCCGTGGATCGCGGCACGGAGTTCATCGAGGCCTTCCTCGGTCTCGGCGCTCGTGGCGACGACGGGGACTCCGAGTGCCACCGGTCCGAGTTCCTCGAGTGCCGCCTCCGGATCCGGATGCGTGTCGGCTTTCGTCAGGGCCACGACGGGCGTGGCGCCCGATGCCCAGGCGAGAGCCAGGAGCCGTTCCGTGCGGGAATGTCGGAGTGGGCTCGCCAGCGAGACGGCCACCACCACGGTGTCCACATTCGCCGCGAGGGCCTGTTCCTGCGAACTTCCGCCGGCCGTCGCCCGGGCGAGCAGGGTCCGCCGGGGCAGGACGTCGCCCAGCCGGGCCGCCGTCGAGCCGGTGGCGGGCACCACCGAGATCCAGTCCCCGGTGGTCGGCCAGAGGCCGTGGCCAGGGGAGCCGAGCAGGTGGACACGTTCCGGCCCGTCGGCGGTGATGACCTCGGAGAGGCCGCGTTCGGCCCGCAGAACACGGGCCGGGAGAGTTCCGGGCTCGGCGAGCCCGGAAAAGGTTTCCTGCCAGTCCGCGTCCCAGCCGTGGGCGCGGAGCAGAGGGGAATCAAAGGTGTCATGCAGTGAAGAAGTCAATGCGGAGACTCTTTCGTGGAGGTCTCCTGCCGCAGGGTCCAGGCGAGGTGCGGTTCATCCCGAGGGGGACGGACGGCCGGTGGCGCGGGAAAAGGTGCGGCTCAGGCGGAGACGAGGGAGGTGTGGAGTGTCAGAGCGTCGCCGGGCACGGCGACAGGGAACGTGACAGTCATGGTCACGCCTCCTCAAAGCGTCTCGGACAGGCGGACGAAGCGCCTGAATGTGAAGCAACCCTAGCACGAACGCCGAAGGGGTGTCCCCGGAAATTCCGGGGACACCCCTTCGGCGTCGTTCAGGCCGGATGCCGGCGCGAGCGGACCAGCCGGGTGGATCAGTTCTGCGCGGGAACCTCAGCCGGAGCCAGCTCGACGTCGCTCACGGTCAGTTCGCCGTCGGCCTCCACGAGGGAGACCTCGCGTGCGTTCGCGGCGGCCTTCAGGTCGGCGAGGCCGGCCTCGAGCTGCGCGATCCGTACGGCGGACGCCGAGACGGTGGCCTGCAGGACCTCGGTGCGCTGCTTGACCTTCGCCTCCGACTTCGCCTTGCGCAGGCCGGAGAGGGCCTCTCCGACGGTGGCGAGCAGGGTGACGTCGCCGTCGATGCCGTCCAGCGGAGCGGGCCAGGGAGCGCGGTGGACCGAACCGGTGCGCCACCAGCTCCACACCTCTTCGGTCGCGAACGGCAGGAACGGCGCGAAGAGGCGCAGCAGCGCGTCCAGCGTGGTCGCCAGAGCGGCCAGCACCGACGCCTGTCCCTCTTCGCCCTGCGCACCGTAGGCGCGGTCCTTGATGAGCTCCACGTAGTCGTCCGTGAACTGCCAGAAGAACGACTCGGTCACCTGGAGGGCCCGGGCGTAGTCGTACTTCTCGAAGGCGTCGGTCGCCTGACGCACCACTTCGGCCAGCTGGGTCAGCAGACCGCGGTCCAGCGCGTTGGTGAGCACCGCGCCATCGCCGCTCAGCACGGAGGCCTCCGTGGCGCCGAGGTTCAGGACGAACTTGGACGCATTGAGCAGCTTGATGGCCAGGCGGCGGCCGATCTTCATCTGCGCGATCTCGTACGCGGTGTCCGCGCCGAGCTTGGCCGAGGAGGCCCAGTACCGCACGGCGTCCGAACCGAATTCATCCAGGACGGCGGTGGGGACCACCACATTGCCCTTGGACTTGGACATCTTCTTGCGGTCCGGGTCCAGGATCCAGCCGGAGATGGCCGCGTGCTTCCACGGCGCGACGTTCTGCAGGGCGTCGGCGCGGACCACGGAGGAGAAGAGCCAGGTGCGGATGATGTCGTGGCCCTGCGGGCGCAGATTGAACGGGAAGACCTTGGCGAAGAGGTCCTCGTCACGGCTCCAGCCGCCCACGATCTGAGGGGTCAGGGCAGAGGTGGCCCAGGTGTCCAGAACGTCGGCGTCGCCGATGAAGCCGCCGGGCACGCCGCGCTGATCCTCGGTGTAGCCGGGGGCCGCGTCGGCGGCGGGATCCACCGGGAGCATCTCGTCCGTGGGGACGATCGGGTTCTCGTAATCCGGGTTGCCTTCGGAGTCCAGGCCGTACCAGACCGGCACGGGCACGCCGAAGAAGCGCTGGCGGGAGACCAGCCAGTCACCGTTGAGGCCCTCGATCCAGTTCTCGTAGCGGGAGCGCATGAACGCCGGGTGGAAGTCGATCTCCCGGCCGCGCTGGATGAGGCGCTCACGGCGGTCCTCATCGCGTCCGCCGTTGCGGATGTACCACTGGCGGCTGGTGACGACCTCGAGGGGCTTGTCGCCCTTCTCGAAGAAGTTCACGGCGTGCATGATCTTCTTCGGTTCGCCGTCCAGCAGATCCTGCTCGCGCAGCATCTCGACCACGGCCTCCTTGGCGGAGAAGGCGGTCTTGCCGGCAATGCGGGCGTAGGCCTCGCGGCCGGCGTCGGTCGTGATCCATTCGGGGGTCTCGGCGAGGATGCGTCCGTCGCGGCCGATGATCGCTCGCGTGGGCAGCTGCAGTTCGCGCCACCAGGTCACGTCGGTCAGATCACCGAAGGTGCAGACCATGGCGATGCCGGAGCCCTTGTCCGCCTTGGCGAGCGGGTGGGCCCTGACCTCGACCTCGACGCCGAACAGCGGAGAGGTGACCTTCTTGCCGAAGAGCGGCTGGTAGCGCTCGTCGTCCGGGTTGGCGACCAGGGCGGCGCAGGCGGCGAGGAGTTCGGGACGCGTGGTCTCGATGAAGATCTTCTCGCCGTCCTCGGTGAAGAACGGGTACCGGTGGTAGGCGCCGGCGACCTCGCGGTCCTCCAGCTCGGCCTGGGCCACCGCGGTCCGGAAGGTCACGTCCCACAGGGTGGGGGCCTCGGCGAGGTAGGCGTCACCTGCGGCGTGGTTCGCCAGGAAGGCACGCTGGGAGACGGCGCGGGAGGCGTCGTCGATGGTCCGGTACGTCATGTCCCAGTCGACCGACAGGCCGAGGGTCTTGAACAGGTGCTCGAAGACCTTCTCGTCCTCGACCGCCAGGCGCTCACACAGCTCGATGAAGTTGCGGCGGGACACGACGTCCCAGTCACGCTGGTTCTTCGCCGGTTCGGCCGGGGGCTGGTAGCCCTCCTGGTACGGGATGGCCGGATCGCAGCGGACGCCGTAGTAGTTCTGGACGCGGCGCTCGGTGGGCAGGCCGTTGTCATCCCAGCCCATGGGGTAGAAGACGTTCTTGCCCTGCATGCGCTGGTAACGCGCCAGGACGTCCGTCTGGGTGAAGGAGAACATGTGGCCCACGTGGAGCGAGCCGGAAGCGGTGGGAGGGGGAGTGTCGATCGAGTAGACCTCGCCCCTGGTGGTGTCCTGCTGGAACTTGTAGGTCCCCTCGGCCAGCCAGCGCTCGGTGAGCTTGGCCTCCAGGCCTTCGAGGGCCGGCTTGTCGGGAACGGTGGTTGCTTCGGGCGTGTCTGTACCCTGCGTCGCATCAGTCATGAGAGCAATTCTTTCATGCCTGATGCGTGCGCCGGTCCTCAGACGAGTGTGCCCTGGAACACCCACGGCTCGCGGGGCAGCTCCGCGGGATCGAAGACCGCCAGGGCGTTCTCCAGCCCGCCGCCGGGCAGACCCAGCGAGTCGAGCAGAGCATCCCGGACCGCCGGGACGTCCCACCCGGCCGCGGCGAGGTCGCCGAGTGTCACGGCGCCGTCGCGCTTGGCGAGCCTCTTGCCGTCGGGTCCCAGGACCAGTGGCACATGGGCGTACGACGGCGGGGCGTGGCCCAGTGTGCGTGCCAGTCGCAGCTGGGTGGGGGTGGAGGTGAGCAGATCGTCGCCGCGGACCACCTGATCGACGCCCTGATCGGCGTCGTCGACCACGACCGCCAGGTTGTACGCGATGGCGCCGTCATTGCGGCGCAGGACCACATCATCCACGGGGCCCGCCTGCTCGCCCGCCACGGCGTCGGTGAAGCCTTCCGTGCCGCCGCCGGAGAGGAAACGCAGTGCCGCGGGGCGTTCCTGCCGCCGCTCCGCGCGTTCGGCCTCGCTCAGATTCTGGCAGGTGCCGGGGTAGAGCGGAACGGCGCCGTGGGCGGCGGAGGTGGCTTCAGCGATGTCACGGCGGGTGCAGAAGCACTCGAACGTCCGTCCCGCGCTGATCAGGGATTGCAGCGCGGCCGTGTGGAGTTCACCCCGTTCCGATTGACGGACGGCCGGACCGTCCCAGGTCACTCCCAGGGCCTGAAGGTCGTGGAGCTGTGACTCCTCGGCGCGGGCGCGGACCCTGTCCAGGTCCTCCACTCGCAGGAGGAAGGCTCGGCCGGTGCTTCGGGCGAAAAGCCAGGCCAGGATCGCGGTGCGGAGGTTGCCCAGATGAAGATCACCGCTGGGGGACGGGGCGTAGCGGCCGGCGCCGGAGGAGTTCACGGTGCCACTGTAACCGGCGGGATCAGGAGTGTGCCCCGCGCTCGTGTGAGGAGCGATCCTGGAGGGCGGAGGGCACGGGAGGGATGGTCCGGGCGCTGTACACTCCGATCATGGCTGCGAATCGCGGGACCGCGACACGTCTGATGACGACGCCGGGGGTTTTGCCGGCGCTGATCCTGGCGGCCTGGATTCTGCTGGCCGTCAGCGGGTGTTCGGCGCCCGTGACCCGGCTCGACAAGGAGCACACCTCGGCGACGGTTCCGGTGGGTGGCAAGGTGGTCATCGATCTCGGCATGACCAATTCGTCCGTCGGATATCGCTGGGTACGAGTGGACGGACCCGGACCGCACCTCACCGAATCCCCTGAGGAAGCTCCGGCGGGGCCCCGACCGGTCGGCGGACCGTCAGAGCAGACGGACACCTATTCGGCGACCTCGGCCGGGACGGCCACTCTCACCTACGAGTACCGGGTGCGGCCGGAGATCACCGGCCAATTCGGGCCCAGCGGCCGCAGGGTGACCTTCACCGTCACGGTCCAGTGAGTGGGGTCCGCTCTCTGAACACCAGGGGCCCTGGTGGTTTTTCCACATAGCGGATCGTGCCGGGATTCCGCTCGTGACCTCGTGCCTAGCATGAGGCATGAACACTCAGCAGCTCGGACATCTGACCACGGCACGCATCTATGACGAACCCGTCCCCGATCGGTACCGGATCCTCGTGGACCGGCTCTGGCCGCGAGGGGTGAGCAAGGAGAGAGCCGCGCTGGACGAGTGGCTCAAAGACATCGCCCCTTCCGCTCCGTTGCGGACCGAGTTCGCCCACATGGCCTCTCGTTTCGAGGAGTTCTCCGCGGAGTACCGGGAGGAGCTGCAGGCGCATCCGGAGCCGGTGGACCATGTGGTCGGCCTATTGCGGGACGGGCGGGATGTCGAGCTGCTCTATGCGGCGAAGGACCGGGAGGTCAACCATGCCCAGGTGCTGCGGACTTACCTGCTCGAGCGCTTGGAGTGATCGGCGCCGTCACGTCCCGGGGCGGGAGGCTCAGCGCGGAGACACCCGGAATTCCATGGCCATCACGGTCCGGACCAGGCCTGAATCCCCGTGATCGTCATCGCCCTGCACCATGCCGAGCTTCTCAGCCACCCTCAGGGATGCCAGGTTCTCAGGGTGGATGATCGCCACCAGCTCCGGATTGCCGAGCACGTCGCGGGCGAAATCACGACAGGCCAGAGCGGCTTCCGTGGCGAGGCCCCGGCCCTGGAATTCCGGGAGAACGTGATACCCCACCTCAAGGCGCGGCAGACCGTTCACCCGCTGCCAGGTGAGGCCGCAGTCGCCTAAGAAGGTGCCGTCGTCAGACTCCACGACCCAGAGACCGTAGCCGTGCTCGCGGTAATTCCGTAGGTTCCACTCGATCCAGTCAAGCGCCTCGGACCGGGTCTTCGGCCGGGGGTAGTACTCCATGACCACGGGGTCGCCGAGAAGACGGGCCATCGCGTCAAGGTCCTCGCGGGCCATCTCCCGGAAACGGAGCCGTGAAGTCGGGGAGGGAACCATCCGTCGACTCTAGCCTGGGCCGGTCCCCTGGAGGCCGGGTCTCGTTGGCGTGGTCCCGGCGGGTCGGAACTGGGAAGTCCCTGCCGTCGTGGCCTGGGGAAGCCGGGGAAGGACGAGGCAGGGGAGGAAGAGCCCGGGGGACGAAGAGCCGGGGAAGGAAGCGCAGGGGAAGGAAGACCGGCGTCCGAAGGAGGCGGGGTGTCCGGCGAGGGGAGTAGCGTCGATCACGATCACCGAAACGAGGGAGAACTCATGGCCTGGCATTGGATCGCTCCGGAGTGGGGGAGCCCCGAGCAGTGGCGGTTCGTCGAGAACATCGTGCCCGTGCCCGGTCCCGGCGAGGTGACGCTGCGAGTCCGCGCCGCGGGGGTCAACCCGGCGGACGCCAAACATGTCGCGTCTCCTCGTCCCGGCAGGGAATTGCCGGTAGCCATCGGCTACGAGGTCGCGGGCACCGTCATCGCCGTGGGCCCCGAGGCGTCGGGGGTCACCGGCCCCCTTGCGGTCGGCGATGAGGTTCTGGCCTTCCGGGTCACCGGTGGCTATGCCACGGAACTCACGGTGCCCGCGGAGAAGGTGCTGCACCGGCCGTCCACGCTGAACATCGCGGAGGCCGCGAATCTCCTCCTGGCGGGAACCACCGCGGCGGAGATGCTCCACGCGGTCGATGCGCGGGCAGGGGACACGGTCCTGCTCCACGCGGCGTCGGGGGCGGTCGGGTCCATCGTCCTTCAACTCGCGGCGCTGCGGGGCATCACCGTGATCGGCACGGCGAGTGAGGCTCGGGCGGCGGATGTCCGGGCGCTCGGAGGGATACCCGTCACCTACGGTCCCGGACTGCGGGAACGGGTCGAGGAGACGATTCGTTCTCTCCGGCGAGCGGGAGTGGATGCCGCCCTCGACGCCGCAGGCACCGAGGAGGCCGTGGAGGTGTCTCTGGCCCTCGTGAGTGAGCGGCGCCGCATCGTCACGGTCGCCGCCCCGGGCCGCGCCGAAGAGCACGGCTTCCAGGCGCTCGCAGGAACCAAGCCGGACAGTGCGACGTTCCGCGATGCGGCGCGAAGTGATCTGGTCACGCTCGCCGGCCGGGGATTGCTGAGAGTCCCCCTCAGCCGCAGCTACCCGCTGTCGGAGGCGAGGGAAGCCCACCGGTTCCTCTCCCAGGGTCATCCCGGTGGGAAACTGACGCTCATCCCGGGCCCGGAATCAGGCGTCACGGAAGCTCACGCCGGGTCATACGACCATGCCGGAGGTGACCTCTGATGTCCTCCGTTTAACCGGCGCGTCGCATGGTTGAGCCGGAAGTCGGCGTGCCTTCCGTCGGGCCCTGAACCCCGGTAGACACAGGGTACGGCTCGCGCCACCGCGGGCCCTCTCACCTTGCAGACGACGGAAAGGACGGCATGTGATGAGCACCATCGCCGCCACCAAACTTGAATTCACCCGGCTCGGTTCCCGTATCGGGGCCGAGATCCGCGGGCTTGACCTCAGTGGGGATCTCGACCAGGACACGGTGTCCCAGATCCGAGAGGCCCTCAACCGGCACAAGGCTCTGGTCTTCCGGGAAGCGAACATCCGCACTGACGAGGACCAGGTCCGGTTCGCGAGCCACTTCGGTCCGCTGACCAAGGCCCATCCGACGGTCGCCTCCGTGGAAGGGGAGGAGAACGTGCTGCCGGTGGACAGTGAGAACGGTTCCGCCAACACCTGGCACACCGACGTCACCTTCGTCCTGAACCCGCCCCAGGCCTCCACCCTCCGAAGCATCGACGTCCCGTCCTACGGCGGCGAGACACTCATCGCCACCACCGAGGGCGCCTATCGTGACCTGCCGGAGGAACTGCGGCGCTTCGCCAACACGCTCTGGGCCATTCACACGAACGATTACGACTACTCGGTCCCCAAGAACCTGGAACACTCCACCGCGGAGGAACGCCGCAAGGAATTCACCCGGGTCCACTTCGAGACCGCACACCCCGTGGTCCGCGTCCACCCACTGACCGGCGAACATGGCCTCTTCATCGGCGGCTTCGCTCAGCGGCTCAGGATCGTCGGCCTGTCCAACACCGAGTCCCGGGACATCCTGCGCCTTCTCCAGGCCTATGTCACCCGGCCGGAGAACGTCGTCCGGGTGACTTGGGAACCGAACCAGCTCGTCCTCTTCGACAACCGCATCACCCAGCACTACGCACCGGACAACTACGACTCCCAGCCGCGACGCCTCAACCGGGTGACCATCGCCGGTGACGTTCCGGTCGGCGTGGACGGCACCGTCAGCCAGGCCCTCCAGGGCGATTCCTCGGTGTACTCCGTGATCGCGCCCGTGGACGGGGAACGGAGCGGTACGGATGTCACCTCCGGAGAGCACTCGGGCGGGGAGGCCTCCGGTCGTGGACTGTAGGAGCGGCTGTCCGGGGGAATGCCACGAGCGCCGTGACGGCCTGATCGACGATGAAGGCGGAAGGGGGTCCACCCTCCTTCCGCCTTCGTCGTCTCCCGCCCCCGACGATCGTCTCCGGCCCGTGATGGTGCCGGTGACGGTCGGTGACCAGCGGCTGCCTGTGACAAGCTGCTTGGCCACGCCGGTTAAAGTGGTCCCATGACGCCCCAGAACACCCAGACTCCTCGCACAGCACTCGTCACCGGAGCCAGCACCGGCATCGGTGAGGCGACCGCCCGCAGACTGAGCGCCGAGGGCTGGAAGGTCTTCGCGGTGGCACGCCGCGCTGACCGGCTCGAAGCGCTCGCCCAGGAGACCGGCGTCGTGCCGCTGGCCGCCGATATCAGCGAAGACGACGCCGTCGCGCGCCTCCTGGAGACCGTCACCGAGGACGGGGGCATCGACACGCTGATCAACGTCGCGGGCGGTGCTCGCGGCGCAGACCGCGTGGCGGAGGCGGACACCGACGACTGGGAGTGGATGTACCGGGTCAACGTCCTGGGCACCCTCAAGCTCACCCGTGCCTTCCTCCCCATGCTGCGCGCTCACGGCCGCGGGACCATCCTCAACGTCACCTCCACCGCCGGCCACGTGGCCTACGAGGGAGGCGCCGGATACAACGCCGCCAAGTTCGGCCAGGCCGCCCTCAACGACGCGCTGCGCCTGGAAGAGGCGGAGCACAACATCCGGGTGATCGAGATCGCTCCCGGCCTGGTTCAGACCGAGGAGTTCGCCCTCCGTCGGCTCGGCGACGCGGACGCCGCCGCCAAGGTCTATGCCGGGGTGGAGGAACCGCTCGTGGCCGAGGACGTCGCGGATGTCATCACGTACGCCGTCCAGGCGCCCCACCACGTGAATCTCGCCCACGTCACCATCCGTCCCGTGGCTCAGCCCGCGGCCCACAAACTGCTCCGCGGTCCGCTCGGCGCCCACTGACCTTGCGGATCCGGCCGCCAGCGCCGCCTTGCCATATCCGCTAAACTGAACACAAAGCTTCGACCCGGCCATCACCGGTGAGCTTCCGGAAGAAACCCCGTCCCCGCCGTCGTCGTGCGGCAGGTGTGGCGGGGGAGTAGAACCGGACGGGTGTGCCCGTCACAGCGCGCCAATGAGCGGTCGTCCCGCCGCACCAGCGGAAGGACGACAAGCGGGGTGGTACCGCGCCACCTGTCCCCAGCGGCAGGGAAGCGTCCTCGCGCAGTTGTGCAGTGCCGTGAGGCGCAGCGCAACGACACGCAGCGAAACGCCAGGATGCCACAGTGACCATCTACCCCAAGGTCTCCTCCAGCGAGGACCGCACCGTCTCCGCCTCCGTCCGCTTCCCCGAGATCGAGAAGCGGATCCTCAAGTACTGGGACGAGGACGGCACCTTCCAGGCCAGCATCGACCAGCGGGACGCCGGCGTCGATGGCAGCAATGAGTTCGTCTTCTACGACGGCCCTCCCTTCGCCAACGGCCTGCCGCACTACGGCCACCTCCTGACCGGTTACGCCAAGGACCTGGTGGGCCGTTACCAGACCCAGCGTGGCAAGCGCGTGGAGCGCCGCTTCGGCTGGGACACCCACGGACTGCCCGCCGAGCTGGAAGCCATGAAGCAGCTGGGCATGACGGACAAGACCCAGATCGCCGCCATGGGCATCGACAAGTTCAACGACGCCTGCCGTGCCTCCGTGATGAAGTACGCGGATGAGTGGAAGGACTACGTCCGCGCGCAGGCCCGCTGGGTCGACTTCGAGAACGACTACAAGACCCTGAACGTCGAGTACATGGAGTCCGTCATCTGGGCCTTCAAGCAGCTCCACGAGAAGGGCCTGACGTACAACGGCTACCGGGTCCTTCCGTACTGCTGGAAGGACGAGACACCGCTGTCCAACCATGAGCTCCGCATGGATGACGACGTCTACAAGAACCGCCAGGACCAGACCGTCACGGTCACCTTCCCGCTGCTGGCGGGGGAGAACCCGCTGTCCCAGGAGCTCGAAGGCGTCCTGGCCCTCGCCTGGACCACCACCCCGTGGACCCTGCCCACGAACGCCGCGCTCGCCGTCGGTCCTCAGATCCAGTACGCGGTCGTCCCGATGGGTCCGAACGGCGTCAAGGCCTCCGACGTCCCCGAGGGGTCCCGTTTCCTGATCGCTCAGGACCTCCTGGGCGGCTACGCCAAGGACCTGGGATACGACGACGCCGCTGCCGCCGCCGCTGCGGTCACCGCCACTTACGCGGGCGCGCAGCTGGAGGGCATCGGCTACCGGCGTCTCTGGGACGACTTCGCGGATGCCGAGAAGTACGGCACCGAGAACGCCTGGCGCATCCTCGTGGCCGACTACGTCACCACCACCGATGGCACGGGCCTGGTCCACCAGGCGCCCGCCTACGGTGAGGACGACCAGAAGGTCTGTGAAGCCGCCGGGATCCCGGTGGTGCTCTCCGTGGATGAGGGCGCCAAGTTCCTGCCGCTCTTCAAGCACGGTGAGCTGGCCGACATCGCCGGGCTCCAGGTCTTCGAGGCGAACAAGCCGATCACGCAGCACCTCAAGGCCGACGGCCGGCTGGTCCGCCAGGCGAGCTACGAGCACAGCTACCCGCACTGCTGGCGCTGCCGCAACCCCCTGATCTACCGCGCCGTCTCCTCCTGGTACGTCTCCGTGACCACCTTCAAGGAGCGCATGGTCGAGCTGAACCAGGAGATCAACTGGATCCCCGGGAACGTCAAGGACGGCCAGTTCGGCAAGTGGCTGGAGAACGCCCGTGACTGGTCGATCTCCCGCAACCGCTTCTGGGGCAGCCCCATCCCGGTCTGGGAATGCGACGGTGAGGAGTGCGAGCACCGCGAGGTCTACGGTTCTCTGGCGGAGATGCAGGAGGCCTTCGGCCGTCTGCCCGTCAACCACGAGGGGCAGACCGATCTGCACCGCCCGTTCATCGATGAGCTGACCCGGGTCCACGAAGGCTGTGGCGGCACACTCCACCGCGTGGAGGACGTGCTGGACGTCTGGTTCGACTCCGGCTCCATGCCGTACGGCCAGGTGCACTACCCGTTCGAGAACGAGGAGTGGTTCAACACCCACAACCCGGCGGACTTCATCGTCGAGTACATCGGGCAGACCCGCGGCTGGTTCTACATGCTGCACATCCTGTCCACGGCGCTCTTCGACCGTCCGGCCTTCCGGAACGTCATCAGCCACGGCATCGTGCTCGGCTCCGACGGGCAGAAGATGTCCAAGAGCCTGCGCAACTACCCGGACGTGTCCGAGGTCCTGGACCGCGACGGCTCCGACGCCATGCGCTGGTTCCTCATGTCCAGCCCGATCCTGCGCGGTGGCAACCTGGTGGTCACCGAGCAGGGCATCCGCGACGGCGTGCGTCAGGTGCTGCTACCGCTCTGGAACGTCTACAGCTTCTTCTCCCTCTACACCAACACCGCCAACGGCGGCCAGGGCTATGCGGCGAAGCTCCGCTACGACGGCTACAGCGACGAGCTGGACCGCTACCTCCTGGCCAACACCGGCGCTCTGGTGACCTCCATCCGGGCCTCGCTGGATTCGTACGACATCTCCGACGCCTGCGACGCTCTGCGCGAGTACCTGGACATGCTCACGAACTGGTACGTGCGCCGCAGCCGCCAGCGCTTCTTCGACGAGAACACGGACGCCTTCGACGCCCTGTACACGGCGCTGGAAACGGTCACCCGCGCCGCCGCGCCGCTCCTGCCCCTCGTGGCCGAGGAGATCTGGCGTGGCCTCACCGGCGGCCGTTCCGTGCATCTCACGGACTACCCGGACACCGCGCTGTTCCCGCAGGACGAGGAGCTTGTGGCGGCCATGGATCGCGTGCAGCAGATCTGCTCCACGGGATCCTCGCTCCGCAAGGCCGCCAAGCTGCGCGTCCGCCTGCCGCTGCAGGAGCTGACCGTGGTGGCGCCCGGCGGGGCGTCGCTGGAGGCGTTCGCCGGCGTCGTCGCCGATGAGCTGAACGTCCGCAAGGTCCGCGTCCTGGACGCCGAATCGGCCTCCCCGGAGGAGTTCGGCATCGAGCAGAAGCTCGTGGTCAACGCCCGTGCCGCCGGTCCGCGTCTGGGCAAGAACGTCCAGCTGGCCATCAAGGCGAGCAAGTCGGGCGATTGGTCCGTGGGCGACGACGGCGTGGTGACCGCAGGCGGCCTCGCCCTGGAGCCGCACGAGTACACCCTGGAGACCGTGGTGGCCGAGTCCGAGGACGCGGGTTCCCGCGCCGCGGCCGTGCTGCCCGGCGGTGGCTTCGTGGTCCTCAACACCGAAGTGACCCCGGAGCTGGAGGCCGAGGGCGTGGCCCGGGACATGGTCCGTGCCATCCAGCAGGCCCGCAAGGACGCCGGACTGGACGTATCGGACCGCATCCGCACCCGCGTCGGTGCGGATCAGGCCACCGTGGACGCCCTCGAGGCGCACCGCGAACTGGTCAAGGGGGAGACCCTGAGCCTGGAACTGGATCTTGTGACCGCTGACGAGCAGACCGTGACCGTGGAAAGGGTGGAGGCATGAGCGACGAATTCTCGGTGGAGAGCGTCTACGCCGAACTTCTGGGGCGTGCGCCCGAGAACAAGATGGAGCCACGTCTGGCGCCGCTGTTCCGGGCCATGGAGGTGCTGGGCGAGCCGAACAAGGCGTGCCCGATCATCCACATCACCGGAACCAACGGCAAGACCAGCACCGCCCGCATGATCGAGCAGGGGCTCATCGCCCACGGTCTCAGCACCGGCCGGTACACCAGCCCGCACCTGTCGAAGGTCACCGAGCGCATCAGTGTCAACGGCGTTCCGGTGGACGATGAGACCTTCGTGCGCATCTGGGATGAGATCCGTCCCTATCTCGCGATCGTCGACGCCGAGCTGGAAGCGGATGACCAGCCGCGCTTGACCTATTTCGAATGCCTCACGATCCTCGGCTTCGCGGTCTTCGCGGACCAGCCGGTGGATGTCGCGGTGGTCGAGGTGGGGCTGGGCGGCATCACCGACGCCACCAATGTGGGTGATGGCGCCGTCTCCGTGGTCACCCCGATCTCCCTGGACCACACCGATCTGCTGGGGGACACCACGGGCGAGATCGCCGTGGAGAAGGCCGGCATCATCAAGCCGGGAGGTTTCCTGGTCAGCGCGGTGCAGCCGCGTGACGCGGCCCAGGTGCTGCTGGAGAAGGCCCGTGAAGTGGACGTGCCGTTCCGCTTCGAAGGCGTCGAGTTCGGTGTGGAGTCGCGAGCCGTCGCCGTCGGCGGCCAGATGCTGGAGATCCAAGGTCTCGCCGGTCGCTACGACGAGGTCTTCCTCCCGCTGCACGGCGCCCACCAGGCGGAGAACGCCGCCGTGGCCGTCGCCGCGCTGGAGGCGTTCTTCGGCGGGGGAGAGCGCGAGCTCGATCCCGAGGTGCTCCGCGAGGCCTTCCTCAACGTCACCTCCCCCGGCCGTCTCGAGGTGGTCCGCACCGCGCCGACCATCATCGTGGACGCCGCGCACAACCCGGACGGCGTCCGGGCCTCGGCCGAGGCGATCCAGGAATCCTTCAACTTCAGCAAGCTCGTGGTGGTTCTGGGCATCCTTCAGGAGAAGGACGCCGCGGAGATCCTCAACCAGCTCAAGGAGTCCCTGGGCGACCTCGCCGAGGAGATCTGCCTGACCCAGTCCACGTCGCCGCGGGCCATCCCCGCCGCGGAACTCGCCGAACTGGCCGTGGACCTGGGCTGGGGCGAGGAGAACGTCCACATCGCCGAGAAGCTGGATGACGCCATCGAGTGGGCCGTGGCCCGCTCCGAGGCGAACGACGATCTGAGCGGCGGCGTGCTCATCACCGGTTCCATCACGGTGGTGGCGGAGGCGCGCATCCTGCTCCACGCGAAGGAGGCGTGAGCGTGGCGAAACTGACCCGCGCCCAGCGCGAATGGCGTCCGGGCACGCCCAAGAAGCCCCGCTCCACCAAGGTGACCTTCGCCTCCACGGTGCTGGTCCTGGAAGCATTCGTGATGTTCTTCGCCGCGCTGGTGGTCTTCGGGCTCCGCAAGAGCGAACCCGTGGCGCCGGTGCTCCTGGGGGTCGGGATCGGCCTGGCCGTGCTGATGGTGCTCTCCTGCGCCTTCCTGCAGAAGAAGTGGGGCTACGGCCTGGGCTGGGGCATCCAGCTGCTCCTGATCCTCACCGGCTTCCTCGAGTCCACCATGTTCGTGATCGGGATCCTGTTCGCCATCACCTGGTGGTACGGGCTCCGGGCCGGCGGGCGGATCGACCGGGAGCAGCGCGAACGCGCGGCCGAGCAGGCACGCTGGGAAGCCGAGCACCCCGACGAGGCCTGAGACCGGCGTCGTCGGCCGCTCCGGCCACAACCTAGAATCAGTACGGAATCAACCATCTCTTTTTGGGAGCAGTAGTGAGCATTGAGCGCACCCTCGTCCTCGTCAAGCCTGACGGTGTCCAGCGGCAGCTGACCGGGGCCATCCTGGCCCGTATCGAAGCCAAGGGGTACACCCTGACCGAACTGAAGAAGCTGGACGCCGGGCGCGAGCTCCTGGAGAAGCACTATGCGGAGCATGAGGGCAAGCCCTTCTACGAGCCGCTCCTCGAGTTCATGCAGTCCGGCCCCGTGGTGGCGGCCATCTTCGAGGGCCACCGCGTGATCGAGGGCTTCCGCTCGCTGGCCGGGACCACGGATCCGACGACGGCGGCGCCCGGCACCATCCGCGGCGACTTCGGCCGCGACTGGGGTGTGGCGGTCCAGCAGAACCTGGTGCACGGCTCCGACTCGGTGGAGTCCGCCGAGCGCGAGATCGCCATCTGGTTCTAGCAGCCCGGCTTTCGCCGGAACACCGAAGGGCCGGTCCAGGAATGATCCTGGACCGGCCCTTCGGTGTTCCGGCGGGGACGCTCACATGGTGGAGCCGAAGAACACCCCACTGAAGCGGATGAGGATCGACGCGATCACGCCGATGTAGAGCAGGGCCACGAGCGGCCAGGCGAAATCAGCCACGGACTTCCGGACCTTCTCCGGCACCGGGATGACCCCGTGCACGATGTTCCGGACGGTGACCCAGACGAACATCGGGATCATCATGGCCCACACCGCCATGCAGAACGGGCAGAGGATGCCGATGACGTAAAGGGCCTGGGACCACAGCCAGCAGACGAACGCGAAGCCGAGGGTCACCCCGGTCTGGAGCCCCAGCCAGTACCAGCGGGCGAACCGTGCGCCCGAGAGCAGGGCCATGGCCGTGGTGATGATCACGGGGAACGCCACGATGCCGATGAACATGTTGGGGAATCCGAACACGGAACTCTGCGCGGTCTGCATGACCTGACCACACGAGATCCACGGGTTGATGTCGCAGATGGTGGCGTGGTTCTTGTCCTGCAGGACTTCCAGTTTTTCGATGACGAGCCACCAGGACGCCACGAAGCCGACGACGCCTGTCACCAGGAGCAGCCAGGCGAAAGGCCGGTGCCGGGTCATGACGGGAAGCGCCTTCTCATCCTGGAGTTGGGTGGGAGAGCCTCCCGCGGCGGTACTCATGCGCTGGCGTGTCCTTTCGATTGCCCGTATGCCGCCGATTGTAACCATGTGACCTCCGGAAAAACTCCGAGCACGACGACGCGGGGCGGGAAAGCCGGTTCGCAGGCTTTTGTGGGATGATGGGGAGTGGCTGGGCCCGGTCCACACCCGGAGCCCTGGCCCAGTGTGATGCCCGCAAGATCCACGTGATGCGTCGGGTGCCCGATCACCGGAGGGATGCTTCGTCGCTTCCCGTCCCGGAACCGGGCCCCCTGAAGCCACTGTGGCACCTGGCCGTAATCCCTACGGCGGGTTCCAGGCTCCACTGGCCCGAGCCGGCCGCAGTCCTTGCGTTGAGCACAGGCACACGGCCGCCGGGTACCCACCGACTTTCGTCGGTGCCCGAGGGTGCCGACTTCGTGAAACGCCTTGCGCGGGACCTGGTGTGGGGGCTCCCCGCCGGGCGGGAATGTTGACAATGGATCCCGAGAATCTCCCCACCGGAGAAGCAGCGAATGCAGGACAGAACTCCACGGAGGCGGTGAAGAAGCCGGCCAGGACGCGGCGCCGCATCGCCTCCGCACCCGCCGGTGCCCCGGCCCCCATGGCCGAGCCCCCGGCTGCACCCGAAACTCCTGCTGCGGAGACTCCTGCTGCGGACACCGCGGAGCAGGCGCCCGCCAAGACCACGGCCCGCCGTCGCCCGTCCCGGGCCAAGACCGGGGCCGCCGAGGAGACCGCTCCGGCGGCCCCGGTCGCAGAGACCCCCGAAGCGCCCGCGAAGGCCCCGGCCCGTAAGCGTGCCCCCCGGAAGGCCACAGCCCCGACCTCCTCCCCGGAACCCGTCGTGGAGCCCGTGGCAGCACCGGCCGCGGCGGAAGCCCCCGCCGTCGAGGCTCCTGCCGCGGACGCCGCCACGTCCGGAACCCGGACCTCCACGCGTAAGGCCCCCGCGCGCCGTCGCAAGGCCACCGATCAGACCACCGACACGGCTGCCGTGCAGGCTGGGGCCGCACCGGCCGAGCAGGCCATGGAGCCGGCGGCCGCCGAAGCCCCGGCACAGGAGGCCAAGGAATCCAAGACCCAGGGCACGCGCTCTTCGCGGGGCCGTTCGCAGGGCGATCGTTCCAAGGGTGCCCGCGCCGAGGGCGGCCGGACTCAGAACTCCCGCAGCCGGAACTCCCGTTCCCAGGGTGCCGCTGCCGCGGCTTCCGAGCGCCCTTCCGTGGCACCCGCCGCCGAAGAGACCGCGGCTCCCGTCCGCCGTCGCCGGGTCAGCAAGTACAAGGCAGCTCCTCAGGCCGTCGAGGCGGACGCGACCGAGACGGTCGAAACCGTGGAGACCGCTCCGGAGGCCACGGTTCCGGTGGAGGCTCCCGCAGTGGCGGAGGCCGTGGTGATCGTCGCCACCGAGCCTGAGGTGATCGAGGACGACTCCGCCGAACCGGCGACCGCTGCCGAGGACTCCGCGGAGGCCGGCAGCGAAGCGCCTGCCGAGGAGACGTCGTCGATCTCGAGCCTCTTCCTGGCCCCCGCAGATGTGACCTCCGTGCTGTTCCACGCGCCGGATCTCTCCCTGGCCGTTCCGGCGGGCGAAGAAGCCGAGGACGCTGACGAAGACGACGAGGACGACGACGAATCCGGCGAGGGCACGGGCAGCCGCTCGCGCCGCCGTCGTCGCGGCCGTTCGCGTGGGCGCAGCGGTGAGGGCGCCCAGGAAGTTTCCCCCTCCGAGGAGGACGCCGAGGACGGCGAGGGTGTGACGTCTCGCCGTCGCCGTCGCCGTCGCCGTGGCGATCAGGACCTCGAACTGACCGGTGGCCTGGACGACGATCCGCCCAACACGGTCACCCGCGTCCGTGCGCCGCGCACGCCGTCCGAGGCCGTCAGCAACAAGGTGACCAGCGTGAAGGGCTCCACCCGTCTGGAGGCCAAGAAGCAGCGCCGCCGCGAGTCCCGCGAGTCGGGCCGTCGCCGTCAGGTCATCACCGAGGCCGAGTTCCTGGCCCGTCGCGAGTCCGTGGACCGCCAGATGGTGGTCCGCCAGAAGGACGACCGCATCCAGATCGCCGTCCTGGAGGACGGCGTGCTCGCGGAGCACTTCGTCTCCAAGACCCAGCAGGATTCCCTGATCGGCAACGTCTACCTGGGCAAGGTCCAGAACGTGCTGCCGAGCATGGAGGCCGCCTTCGTGGACATCGGACGCGGCCGCAACGCCGTGCTGTACGCCGGTGAGGTGAACTGGGACAGCGTTTCCCTGGAGGGCAAGCCGCGCCGGATCGAGAACGCTCTGAAGTCGGGCGACTCCGTGCTGGTGCAGGTCAGCAAGGACCCGATCGGGCACAAAGGCGCCCGCCTGACGAGCCAGATCTCCCTGCCGGGCCGCTACCTCGTGTACGTGCCGGGCGGCTCCATGACCGGCATCTCCCGGAAGCTCCCGGACGTCGAGCGCAACCGCCTCAAGCGGATCCTCAAGGACCGTCTGCCGGAGAACGCCGGCGTGATCGTGCGCACCGCCGCGGAAGGCGCCTCGGAGGAGGAGCTGACCAACGACATCAACCGGCTCCGTGCCCTCTGGGAGTCCATCGAGTCCCAGACCGGTTCCACCAAGGTGCTGGCCCCGGAGCTGCTCTACGGCGAGCCGGACCTCACCATCAAGGTGGTCCGTGACGTCTTCAACGAGGACTTCTCGAAGCTGATCGTCTCCGGCGAGGATGCCTGGGACACCATCGAGGCTTACGTGACCTACGTGGCTCCGGACCTGGTGGGCCGCCTGGAGAAGTGGACCCAGGAGAAGGACATCTTCTCCGCGTGGCGGATCGACGAGCAGATCCACAAGGCCCTGGACCGCAAGGTCTTCCTGCCCTCCGGCGGTTCGCTGGTGATCGACCGGACCGAAGCCATGACCGTGGTGGACGTCAACACGGGCAAGTTCACGGGCAGCGGCGGAAACCTTGAGGAGACCGTCACCAAGAACAACCTGGAAGCGGCCGAGGAGGTCGTGCGCCAGCTCCGCCTGCGGGACATCGGCGGCATCATCGTGATCGACTTCATCGACATGGTGCTCGAGTCCAACCGGGACCTGGTCCTGCGCCGTCTGGTCGAGTGCCTGGGCCGGGACCGGACCAAGCACCAGGTGGCCGAGGTGACCTCGCTGGGCCTGGTCCAGATGACCCGCAAGCGCATGGGCACCGGCCTCCTGGAGGTCTTCGGCGAGCAGTGCGAGCACTGCGCCGGCCGGGGTGTCATCACGCATGACGAGCCCCTCGACACCCGTCGCCCCACCGGTCACTTCGAGCACCAGCACGGTGTGCGCCCGGAGACCCCTCAGCAGCCGAGTGCCCGTTCGGAGCGCAAGCGCCGCCGTGGCCGTTCGACTGCTGCGACCACGGAGGAGACCTCCGCGCCGCAGCAGGCTCCTGAGCACGACGACGAGGACAAGGCCGCCAAGGCCGCCGCCACGCGTGCCGTGCTGGCCAACATCGCTGCCGCGGCTCACGCGGCGCATACCGCCGATGGCGAGCCGGAGCACGAGGGCGCCGAGGACGACGGCCAGGGCGATCGCCCGGCGGCCGTTCTGACGATCGGCGGCGAGGTCGTGGAACTGCCCCTGGGCCACGTCGAAGAGACGGTTCAGGAGCCCGCCCCGGTGCTGAGCCTGGACGCCCTGACCGCCGCCTTCGACAGCATCGGCGGACCGTCCGCTCCGGCGCCCGTCGCAGCACCCGCGCAGGAGGCCGCCCCGGTGGCCGCTCCGGCTGCCTCGGCCCCGGTCGAGGAGAAGGCCCCCGAAGCGAGCCGCCCCGCACGCCGGGCCCGTGCTTCCCGTCGCGCTCAGAGCGCGGTCGGCGCCTCGGACGTCCAGCAGGTGGAGGTGACCGCGTCGCAGGAAAGCGGCACGGTCCGCCGGGCCTCTGTGCAGGCCGAGCAGTCCCGGGACAAGGGCCCCAGCGGCGAAGAGCCCCTGGTGCTCGGCGTGGGAGTGCCGGCGTCGGAGCTGTGACACGAGCCGTCCTCGGACGGCAGACGCAGGTTTCACGCGGCTTGTGACCGCTGAAGCATGAGACAGGAGGGGACGTGGCGGAAGCCACGTCCCCTCCTGTATTACATTGGTGGCACATCCCCGATTGGAGTTCTCCCATGACCCGTGTGCCCGCCGTCTCCTCCCTCCTGCCGGCGCAGACTCCGCCCCGGCCCCGGGTGCTCAGCATCGCCGGGTCCGATCCGAGCGGGGGAGCGGGCATCCAGGCCGATCTGAAGAGCATCGCCGCTCTGGGCGGGTACGGCATGGCGGCGATCACCGCTCTGACGGCGCAGAACACTCAGGGGGTCCGTGAGGTCCACGTGCCACCCGTGGAGTTCCTGGCCCGGCAGCTCGAGGCCATCAGCGACGACATCATCGTGGACGCCGTGAAGATCGGCATGCTGGGCAACGCCGCGGTCATCGACACCGTCAGCACGTGGCTCGAAGCGAATCGTCCTCCCGTGGTCGTCCTGGACCCCGTGATGGTCGCCAGCAGCGGGGACCGGCTCCTGGACGCCGCGGCGGAAGCGGCGCTGGCACGCCTGCTCGGTCTGGCCGACGTCGTGACGCCGAACATCCCGGAACTGGCCGTGCTGCTGGGGGAGGACCCCGCCGGGGACTGGGAAGGCGCGCTCGAACAGGGCAAGCGCCTCGCCTCCGCCCATGGTGTGGCCGTCCTGGTCAAGGGCGGGCACCTGGATGGCGAGACCGCCTGGGACGCGCTCGTCGATCCAAGCGGCCGCACGACGTCCGATGTGACCGTGTTCGAAGGGCCCCGGGTGGAGACGGCGAACACCCACGGAACGGGATGCTCGCTGTCCTCGGCGGTCGCGACGCTGCTGGGCGCCGGACTGGGCGCCGACCTCGCCGTGCGCCAGGCCAAGGCCTGGCTCCTGGAAGCGATCAGGACCTCGGACGAGATGCTGGTGGGCCAGGGACACGGGCCGGTGAATCACTTCCATCATGGAATCCTCCCTGCGGCGCGCAGCCAGGCGGCCTACGCGGGGGATCTCTGGGCCGTCGCAGCGGCGGACCTGGAACGGATCCATACTCTGCCCTTCATCGAGGAACTGGGCGAGGGACGACTCGCTGAGACCGATTTCGCCTACTACCTGGCCCAGGACGCCCTCTATCTCAACACCTACTCCCGCGTGCTGGCCGCGGCGAGTTCCCTCGCCCCGACGGAGGCCGAGCAGGCGTTCTGGGCCAAGGGTGCGCGGGAGTGCCTGGAGGTGGAAGCGGAACTCCACCGCACCTGGCTCGTGGGCCGGGAGGTCAGCATGACGCAGGGGCCGGAGACGCGACAGTATGTGGACCATCTGCTGGCGAGGGCAGCGGAAGGCGACTACGCCGTCCTGGCGGCCGCGGTGCTGCCCTGTTACTGGCTCTACGCCGAAGTGGGCGCCGTGCTGTTCCACGCCTTCGAGGAGGCGGGCTCGCCGGAGAGCCATCCCTACGCCGTGTGGCTCCGCAGCTACTCGGATCAGGGTTTCGCCGAGTCCACCCGGCAGGCCATCGCCCACGTGGCCCGCGCGGCGCAGCAGGCCGGCCCGGAGCGCTGGGCGCGCATGCAGGAGGCCTTCGCGGTCTCCTCGGCGTACGAAGTGGACTTCTTCGACGCGCCGCGCCGACGCGGTCCGCGCAAGGCGTCCGGGATCCGCTAGACTTTAACGTCGGGAAAGGCGCCATGTGGGACATGCCACGGTCGGCGCCCTGTGGACCAGCCTCATTTGCAGCGAGGGTGAGCACTAGCGTAAGCTAGACCTTCGGTGCTAACGCCAACCCATGGGTATTACGGGAAGATCCTGAAAAGGAATCGCCCGGACTCCTTTACCGGGCCCTCATCGCAGGGTCCGACGGCGCAGAGGCACAGCCAGGATCCGTTGGATGATTTCCCTCTGGTCCTGCACGCAAACTTAGTAAGAATCGTCGAGAGAAGTGAGTTCCCAAGTGGTGTACGCGATTATCCGCGCCGGCGGCCGTCAAGAAAAGGTCTCGGTTGGAGACTTCGTAACCCTGAACCGCGTCGCCGGTGAAGTGGGTGGCACCATCGAGCTGCCTGCCCTCCTGCTGGTGGATGGTGACAAGCTCACCACGAAGGCTGCCGACCTTGCCAAGGTCAAGGTGACCGCCGAGATCCTGGAAGACCTGCGCGGCAAGAAGATCGTCATCCAGAAGTACAAGAACAAGACCGGTTACAAGAAGCGTCAGGGTCACCGTCAGGAACTGACCCGCATCAAGATCACCGGCATCAAGTAAGACCCTTCGCGGGATTACTTCTACCTAGAAGGCAGGCATTAGACATGGCACATAAGAAGGGCGCGAGCTCCACTCGCAACGGTCGCGATTCGAACGCTCAGTACCTCGGTGTGAAGCGCTTCGGTGGTCAGGTTGTCTCCGCTGGTGAGATCATCGTCCGCCAGCGTGGCACCCACTTCCACCCGGGCAACGGCGTCGGCCGTGGCAAGGACGACACCCTGTTCGCCCTCACGCCCGGTGCCGTCGAGTTCGGCACCCGCCGTGGACGCCGCGTGGTCAACGTGGTGGCCGCTGCTGCTGAGTGATCAGTCGCACACTTTTTCGATGGGGCGGGCCTGAGGCCCGCCCCATCGGCGTTTAACATCCCGGTCAGGATCTGGCCGGGACCATAGAATCATTGTGGAAGCCGCGTGTCGACGCGGGTCTTCGGCAGCAGAACAAAAGGAGAACCAGTGGCGAGCTTTGTGGACCGTGTGGTCCTGCACGTCTCCGGCGGCAATGGCGGGCACGGTTGTGTCTCGGTCCATCGGGAGAAGTTCAAGCCACTGGGTGGTCCCGACGGCGGCAACGGCGGCAACGGCGGGGATGTGGTGCTCCGGGTGGACCCGCAGGTCACCACGCTCCTCGAGTACCACCACTCGCCGCACCGGCACGCCGGCAACGGCGGACCCGGCATGGGTGACTGGCGCGGCGGCAAGGCCGGCGAGACCCTGGTGCTCTCCGTCCCCGAAGGCACGGTCGTCAAAGACCGCGACGGCGCGGTGCTGGCTGACCTGGTCGAACCGGGCACCGAGTTCATCGCCGCTGCCGGCGGTATCGGCGGTCTGGGCAACGCTTCGCTGGCCTCTCAGCGCCGCAAGGCTCCCGGCTTCGCCCTGCTCGGCGTCGAGGGGGAGCAGCGGGACATCGTCCTCGAGCTCAAGTCGATCGCCGACGTCGCGCTGGTCGGCTTCCCGTCCGCCGGCAAGTCGAGCCTGATCGCGGCCATGTCCGCGGCGCGGCCGAAGATCGCCGACTACCCGTTCACCACCCTGGTTCCCAACCTCGGCGTGGTGCAGGCCGGCGATGTCCGTTTCACGATCGCGGATGTGCCCGGGCTCATCGAAGGCGCGAGCGAGGGCAAGGGTCTCGGCCACAACTTCCTCCGCCACGTGGAGCGCTGCGCTGCCATCGTGCACGTGCTCGACTGCGGTTCGCTCGAGACGGACCGTGACCCGCTGAGCGACCTGGACATCATCGAGCGGGAGCTCGAGCGCTACGCCGTGGACATGGCGTACGGCGATGGCGAGGTGATCCCGCTCAATGAGCGTCCCCGGATCGTCGCGCTGAACAAGGTGGACCTGCCGGACGGCAAGGACATGGCCGAGTTCGTGCGCCCCGATCTGGAGGCTCGCGGCTACCGGGTGTTCGAGGTGTCCGCCACCAGCCACGAGGGTCTGCGCGCCCTCGGTTTCGCCATGGCGGAACTGGTCCAGGAGGCTCGTGACCGGATCGCCATCGCTCCTCCTGTGGTGGCCCCGACGGTTCTGCGGCCCCGTGCCGTCAATGAGACCGGCTTCGTCATCCGCCGTGAGGAACGCAATCTGGAGCCGCTGTTCCGGGTCCGTGGTGAGAAGCCCGAGCGCTGGGTCAAGCAGACGGACTTCGAGAACGAGGAGGCCATCGGTTACCTCGCGGACCGTCTGGCCAAGCTCGGCGTGGAGACAGAACTCTTCAAGATGGGCGCCAAGCCCGGTGACACCGTGGTGATCGGCGATGACAACGGCGTCGTGTTCGACTGGGAGCCCACCATGGCCGCCGGCGCCGAGCTGCTCGCTTCGCCGCGTGGCACGGACATCCGCATCGCCGACGCCGAGACCAGCTCGCGCCCCACCCGCGCCCAGAAGCGCGAGGAGCAGCAGGAACGCCGCGACGCCAAGGCGGCCGCGCGTGCCGAGCTGGAAGCGGAGCGCAAGGCCGGCATCTGGACCGAGTCGTCGCACCGCCGCCAGCAGGAGAAGGCCGAGGCAGTGGAACGTGACCTCCTCGCCGGCGAAGGCCTGGGTGACGAGGACGACGCATGAGCCTCGCCTCCCTCTCGCAGGGCGGCCGGGACGTCCTGCGTGAGGCCAAGCGTGTGGTGGTCAAGGTGGGGTCCTCCTCGCTGACCAGCATCAAGGGCGGGATCTCCGAGGAATCGGTCATCGCTCTGGTGGAGGCACTGGCGGAGCGCAGGAACGGTGGCACGGAGGTCATCCTCGTGTCCTCGGGCGCCATCGCTGCGGGGCTGGCCCCGCTGGGCCTGGCCCGACGTCCGCGGGATCTCGCAACACAGCAGGCCGCTGCCAGCGTGGGTCAAGGCCGCCTGATGTCGCGCTACACCCAGGCGTTCTCGGTCCACGGCATCACCGTCAGCCAGGTGCTTCTCACCGCGGATGACCTGGTGCGCCGCACTCAGCATGCCAATGCGTTCCGGGCGCTGGACCGGTTGCTGAACCTCGGCGTGGTGCCGATCGTCAACGAGAACGACACCGTCGCCACGCACGAGATCCGCTTCGGCGACAACGACCGGCTCGCCGCCCTGGTGGCGCACCTGGTGCGGGCCGATGCCCTGCTGCTGCTCTCCGACGTCGACTCCGTCTACGACGGTCCGCCGAAGGACGGCGCCCGCCGCATCGCCGAGGTGCGCGGCCCGGAGGACCTGGCCGGCGTCGTCGTCGGCAGTGCGGGCAAGGCGGGGGTCGGCACCGGAGGCATGGCCACCAAGGTCCAGGCCGCGAGCATCGCGGCTGGGTCGGGCATCCCCGCGCTGGTGACCTCGACGTCGAACGCTCAGGCCGCATTGCGCGGTGAGGACGTGGGCACCTGGTTCGCCGTGCAGGGGGACCGGAAGCCGATCCGCCTGCTCTGGCTGGCTCATCTGGCCACCGCACGTGGCGAGATCCAGCTCGACGACGGCGCGGTCCGGGCCGTGACGCGGAACAACCGTTCGCTCCTTCCGGCGGGGATCACCGCCGTCCACGGCCGGTTCGAGGCAGGTGACCCCGTGGATCTGCTCGATCCCGCAGGCACCGTGGTGGCCCGTGGGCTCGTGAACTACTCCGTGGAGGAGCTGCCCCGCATGCTGGGACGGTCCACCAAGGAGCTGGCACGGGAACTCGGCCACGAATATGAACGCGAAGTGGTTCATGTTGACGACCTGGTCGTCCTCTGAGCCGATCGCTGGCCTAAACTTGAGGCATGACTGACACAGCTCTCTCCATCGGCCTCGACGACGCGCAGCTGCACGACGTCGAGGCCGCGGTCCACGCGATCGCCGACCGGGCACGCACCGCGTCCCGCCGGATCGCCCGTGCCACCCGTGCGCGGAAGGACGAAGCCCTGCGAGCCATCGCCGCAGCGCTTCTGGAACACGAGCCACGCATCCTCGCCGCGAACGCACAGGACGTGGAGCGCGGCCGCGGCAATGGCACCTCGAAGGCCATGCTGGACCGTTTGAGCCTCACCCCGGCACGGATCCAGGGCCTCGCCGACGCGCTGGAGAATCTCGCGTCGCAGCCCGACCCCGTGGGTACCGTGGTCCGCGGCCAGACCCTGCCCAACGGCTTGCGGCTCCGCCAGGTCAACGTGCCCATGGGTGTGGTGGCGGCCATCTACGAGGCCCGCCCCAATGTGACCGTGGACATCGCCGGTCTCGCGCTGAAGTCGGGCAATGCCGTCATCCTGCGTGGTGGTTCCGCTGCTGCGGGCACCAACGAGGCGCTCGTGGAGGTCCTCCGTGACGCGCTGGATTCGGTCGGCCTGCCCGCCGACGCCATCCAGACCATCGACGCCTACGGCCGTGGGGGTGCGAACGTGCTCATGCGGGCGCGTGGGCGTGTGGACGTGCTCATTCCGCGCGGTGGCCGCGAACTCATCCAGACCGTGGTGCAGAACTCCGCCGTTCCCGTGATCGAGACGGGGGAGGGGAACGTGCACATCTTCATCGACGAATCCGCCTCCGAGGACATGGCGGTGGAGATCCTCCTGAACGCCAAGACCCAGCGTCCGAGCGTGTGCAACACCGTGGAGACGCTTCTGGTGCACTCCCGTTCGTCGGTGCTTCCCGCGGTGGCCCGTGCCCTGCGCGACGCCGGGGTGCGGCTGCACGTGGACGGCCGGGTGGCCGCGCTGCTGCCCCCGGGTGAGGATGTCTCCCTCGCCACGGATGAGGACTGGGCCACCGAGTACATGGATCTGGACCTGGCGGTCGCCCTGGTGGACACCCTGGACGAGGCGCTGGATCACATCCGGACCTGGAGCACGGGGCACACCGAGGCGATCCTGACCAACGACCTCCGCAATGCGGAGAGGTTCATCGCGGAGATCGATTCCGCCGCGGTGATCGTGAACGCCTCCACCCGTTTCACGGATGGCGGCGAGTTCGGTCTGGGAGCCGAGGTGGGCATCTCCACCCAGAAGCTCCACGCGCGTGGACCGATGGGCCTGGGGGAGCTGACCACCACCAAGTGGATCGTCCAGGGCGAAGGCCAGACCCGCGCCTGAGTGCGGGTAGGATTGAACAACGTCACGGCGGCAGCGTCGCTGGTCGCCCCCGGAGTGATCCGGGAAGAAGCACTGTGAAGGGAACACCATGTTGGCTCAGCTGGCCACCACTGTAATCCAGGCAGCCGCCGAAGGCGGCCACGAAGAGCTCGCTCCTCTGATCGCCCCGCCGTTCGTGGTGGGTGGCGTCATGATGGCGATCCTGCTGACCCTCCTGTTCATCACGGTGTCCTACAGCAACCTGGGCAACCGTCACGAAGCCGTCGAGGAGCACGCGGATCCGCACCGCCAGCACCCCAACAAGCACGATCACAGCCACCAGGGACACTGACATTCCCAGCGGCACTCAGGAGCCGCGCCGTCACCGCCTCGGGGTGATGGGTGGCACCTTTGATCCGATCCACCATGGGCACTTGGTGGCCGCCAGTGAGGTGGCCGCCAAGTTCCATTTGGACGAAGTGGTCTTCGTCCCCACCGGTGAGCCCTGGCAGAAAGCCAAGAAGAAGGTCAGTCCGGCCGAGCATCGTTACCTCATGACGGTGATCGCCACGGCCTCCAACCCGCGCTTCACCGTCAGTCGCGTCGACATCGATCGTGCAGGACCCACCTACACGATCGACACCCTCCGCGACCTTCATGAGCTGCGGCCGGGTTCCGATCTGTTCTTCATCACCGGCGCGGACGCGATGGCACAGATCGTCTCCTGGAAGGACGCCGAGGAGCTCTGGAAACTGGCGCACTTCGTGGGCGTCACGCGGCCCGGACACGAACTCCATGATCTGGGGCGCGAGGACGTCAGTCTCCTGGAGGTCCCGGCGATGGCGATCTCGTCCACGGATTGCCGGGCCCGCGTGGCCGACGGAAATCCGGTGTGGTACCTCGTGCCGGACGGCGTTGTGCAGTACATTGCCAAGTACGGCCTCTATGAACGTGACGCGATGTCCGAGCCGGGGAACCCCGGCGTGCTGCCGTCCGTTCCTTCACGGGGACACTAGAAACTTGAACGGCGGGGTGGGCCTTTCGCGGTCTCCCCGCACCATTTGAACGGAACTGGATGATTAACTGATGAGTCAGGAAGAGCAGCCTTTCCGCACAAGACGTGAACTGCGTGAGGCGCGCGAACGGGCAACGGTGCAGGGCGCCGCTGCGGATTCGCCGACTCCTGATGCTCAGCAGCGCGAGGCCGGAGACGCGAGCCCCGAGGTGCCGCTGACCGGCGGATCGCAGGTTCCGCCGGTCAGCGAGGAAGCTCAGGCCCCCTCGCCGAACGGCCAGACCGCCCCCGCGACCGGCCGGACACGGCGCGTGGCCGAGGCTCCGGTCGACGCGGAACCGGTCCGCGCCGAACGCAGCTCCCAGCTGCGAGCCCGCGACCGGGCGGCGCTCCGCGCCATCAAGGAACTGGCGGAAAAGGAAGAGCAGCTCAGCGGCGGCACCCCCACCCGTCGGCAGCGTCGGCTGCAGGAGCTGGCTCTCGAGACCAGGCAGCGTCCCGTGGTGCCGCTGCCCGGCCAGGACGGAGCCGGCCAGAACGAGCCCGGTCAGCATGAGCCCGGCCCGCAGGACGAGCCGTCCGACGGGCGCGACCGCCCGGGCATGGGCGTCAGTTTCGGCCCGGTTCCCGGCACCGCTCCGGTGCGGGTGGTCTCCAAGAGCGCGGGGGAGCCGCTTCCCGACGACATGAGCCTGGAGGAAGCCCTCGCCGAGCGCGAGCGTTTCACGGCCCAGGCGCAGGAGTACTTCGCGAAGCTCGCCGAGAATCCCGGAGCCGACGCCGGCGCGGTCGATCAGGATGTCCTGGCTGAGCAGATAGCCATGGCGGAACGCGCCGCGATCCTCAATCAGCGCGCGCAACGCAAGGAACAGCTGGCCCGTGAGGCGGAGAACGCGAAGGCCGCTCCGAAGGAGTCCTTCGCGCCGGCCACGGCCCACAATCTCGGAGCGGTGTCACGCGAAGAGGCGGTGGAGGTCCCGGGCGTGGCGCACCCCGTCATCAAGGCCCCGACGACTCAGGTCCAGATCCCGGTTCCTCAGCGGCTGCCGCAGAAGCCGGCAGCGGCCCCCAGCTCGCCGGAAGCCGGTCAAGAGCCTGCTCCCGAGACCGTTCAGGTGCGGCGCGTCCCCGTGGCCGGGCAGGGTTCTGCTGAGGCTGAGGCTGAGGCTGAGGCTGAGGCCGAGACAGCGGGCACGGCGACGGACCGCCCGGAGGCCGTGCCGTCCGGCCCCGTGAACTACGGGAAGAAGAGCGGCAAGGGACGGAAGCCCGGCCGTCGTGCCCAGCTGCTGGCCCAGGCGGAGGCCCTCGCAAACGCGGGCGACGCAGGCGACGAGCCGGCCGGCGCCGTCGTGCCCGTCCCCGGAGCCGTGGCCGCGCAGACGCAGAATCTTGGCCAGGTGTTCACCCCGACGGTCCCCGTGGCCGCACCGGTGACGGTGGCAGAACCTGGACAGCGCGACGTCGTGTCGCAGGCCCCTCCCGCGCCGGCGGCGCCGCCGAGGAACGCCCCGGGCGCTGTGGCCGCGGAGTCTCTGCCGGTCGCCGCGCGGGACGCCCACGGCCTGGAGCCGCTGGACGTCGGCACGGCGGGGGTGCATCTGGCGACCCGTCTGCGCCTCCTGTACTGGGGCGTGCTCGTTCTGGGTGGTGTGGCGCTGGTGGTCGGTGTGATCCTGGCCATCTCCGCGGGAGGCCGCTGAATGCAGGGACTAGAATTGAACGATGCTGGCATCCGTCCAGCGGCAACTGTGTGTGACAAAGGAGACCTGTGAGCGCTAGCTCTTCCGCGATTGAAACGGCCCGACTGATCGGCAAGGCAGCTGATGACAAGCAGGCCGAGGAGATCCTGGCTCTGGACGTCAGTGAGCGCATGCCGTTCTCCGACATCTTCGTCATCGCCTCCGCCGCCTCGGAGCGCCAGGTCAAGTCCATCGCTGACGAGATCGAGGAGCAGCTGATCGCCAGCGGCCGCAAGATCATGCGTCAGGAAGGCCGCGCTGCAGGCCGATGGATCCTCTTGGACTTCTCCGATGTGATCGTGCACATCCAGCACGGCGAGGAGCGGGTCTTCTACGCGCTGGAGCGCCTGTGGCAGGACTGCCCGGTGGTGGACCTCGGTCTCCCGGAGCACTCGGCCGCGACGTCCGACGAGGATGAAGCCAGCGCCTGAGTGCGGCTTGGATTTGCTGCTCATCCGGCGGATGGTCTACACTGGATGAGTTGCCTCGGCCGCGAAAGCACGCTGGATCGGCGGGGTGAACAAGTGAATATGGGGGTATGGCGCAGTTGGTAGCGCGTCTGCATGGCATGCAGAAGGTCAGGGGTTCGAATCCCCTTACCTCCACAGATGAAGGGCCGGTCGAGAGACCGGCCCTTCGGCGTTTCCTGAGTCGCTGCCGCGTCACGTAGCGCTGGAGGTGCGATCCTTCCTGGCCGGAAAGACGGTGTGGGAGGCGAAGAAGGCCACGGTCAGCCACCCTGCGAGCATCAGCCAGCCGTCGGGCACTTGCTCGGCATAGTACTCGCCGTCCACGAGGGGTCTTGCGCCGCGAGACCTCGGGGCGAAGACTGAAGGCATGATCGGACGCCTGAGCGGAATAGTCATCGACTGCCCTGACCCCCGTGCCCTCGCCCCCTTCTACGAGAAGCTTCTGGGAGCGCCGCGGACCTACGAGGACGACGAATGGGTCTCGCTGGACCTTGGCCCCGGCCTCCCGTCCTTGGACCTGCAGCGCACGGAGAAGTTCCATACGCCCGACTGGACGACGGGAGACCCGGCGCAGCAGCTGCACCTGGATGTCCGCGTCGACGACTTCGAGGAAGGGGAAGCGGCCGTCCTGGCGGCTGGCGCGACCCTTCTGGAAGGGTCGGAGGAGCATCCGGGTTTCCGGGTCTATGCGGACCCTGTGGGACACCCCTTCTGCCTGGTGCGCCCGCGCAGTGAAGAGCAAAGCGAAGAGCAGGACGTGCCGGCGGAATCCTGACTCCGGCTCAGCCCGTCAGCCTCAGCGGTTGCCCTCGAGCTCGGCCTCGGCATCCGCGAGATCATGGGCTTCGCTGCACACCAGAAAACCCACGGTGCTCACGGCATCGTCCACGAGTTCCGGATAGGCGGACCGCACCGCACTCTCCGCGACAGCGCTCATGCTCTTCCAGTCGCGGCTGACCTCATCGCCCCACCCTGACGGCATGGGCATTCCGGCCGTCGCGCGCTCCGCGACGGCGACGACTTCCAGCACCTGGGGGAGCAGGCCGGGGTCGACGGCGGCGGAATGGCGCTCCGGTGACCTCCCGCCGTGCGCATAGCGTCCGGTGTACCGGAGGAGCGCCGCGTCGAGCGGACCGAGATGGACACCGCGTTCGGCCCGCCGTCGATCGGCGTCGTACTCCCAGAGGCGGTTCCAATCGGAGTACTGCGTGGCCGGAAGGACGGCGTCCATGACTTTGCCGCGCTCGAGCAGAGGAATGTCGGCCCCCTGGGCCACCAGCTGCCGCTTGTCCCACGGAACGCGGCGGAACAGGGCGTCGATGTCCCGGGGTGATCCGAAGAGGATGGGGTCCAGCAGTGCTGTGGCCGCACGCGCGTTGAGCGGGCCGTTGATCCCGGCGTCATAGGTGAGCGGCAGGAACGCGCTCCAGAGGAGCAGATGGCGCGCCAGATCGCGCTCGATGACGTCCAGCTGAGCTTCAGAGAGGGGGATGCTGAATTCGCGCGGATCGTGGTTGGCGTCGGCGCCGCCCACGATGCGAAGCCTGAGCTCTCCGTTGTCGCGGAAGGCGGTGGGCATCCACGGATCCCTGCTGAAGACGACGGTCATGGAGTTCCTCGGATGGCGCAGCAGACGGACGGTTAAAGCAAGAGGTGCGGCCAATGACCGCACCTCCCCCCAATCCAGCTTCGCTGACAGATCAACCGAGCTCGGTTGGTGGTATCAACACTACTCAGTGTAAGGCCACACTGTGGAGTAAACAAACCGTTCAGCCGGTTTTGCACAATATGATCGCATTGTTATATCCCGGTGATCTTTTCGAGATACCAGGCCCACTCCGCGGGGCTCGGAAGGGAACCGGAATCGAATTTCCGCCCCACCGCATCCCGCAGTGCAGCCCCCGAATACCAGTGGTCCTGGGTGACCAGATCCGTCTGATGGCCGGTGAATCCGGCGGCCTGGAAGCGGTCGCGGGCCTCGGTGCCCGGCCCGAATCCGGGGACGGGAATCCCGAGTTGCCGGGCGGTCTCCCGGAGAAGTTCCGAGACCGGCACGGGACGGGGCCCGACGGCGTGAAATGCGGTTCCCTGATGGCCGGAGGAGAGCGCCACGCGCGCAATCATCTCTCCGAGAGTCTCGACGCCGATGATCGAGAGTGCGGCCGGTTCCTCCCCGGGCCAGGTGCCGATCCGCATCATCCGGGCCAGACCTGGAATGAACCATCGATCTCCTCTGCCGAAGACCAGATTCGGCCTGATCACCGTTCCGCCCGCCTCCAGGACCATCCGGTCCGCCTCAGCGCGGGCCGCGCTGACCGCCGACCGCGGGGCGTAGACCCCGTCCCGTTCCACGAGCGCGCGATGGGGCCCGCTGCCGTACACGCTCGTGGTGCTGAGATAGACGACCCGGCCCACCCCTTGCCGTTCGCAGGCCGCCAGAAGGTCCGCCGTCCCCTGGCGATTGACGGCGTCGGCGATCTGCGGATCCGGCCCGACGTAGGAGGCGGCATGGACCACGACGTCCATGCCCTCCACCGCGGCGGCCAGGCTGGAGGGGTCTCGGAGGTCGCCGGGGACGGTGATACCGTGTGGGGCGGGAGGATGTCCTGCCGGATTCCGTGACAGCACGGTGAGCAGTGTTTCCCCGGTGTCCAGAAGCGAAGCCGCGATCCGGCTCCCGATGAAGCCCGTGGAACCCAGGAGCAGGACTTTCACCTGGTGGCCTCCCGTGCGGTGTGCCGTCTTGCCCGTCCCGGTGGTTGGGTCTTTCATAGAGACTAGTATTCCTTCCTGGCCGCCCGAAGAAAGGTCCTCCTCCGCAATGCAACAGCGGGCCATCGAAACCCGGAGTTCCGTGATTGAAGGTGCTTCGACGGTATTTGAACGCGCCGGATACGGCAACGCCAGCCTGAGTGAGATCGCCATCCAGTCGGAGGTCACCAAAGGGGCGCTGTATTTCCATTTCAAGTCCAAGGAGGAGATCGCCCTCGCGGTGATCGAAGCCCAGCACTCCAGGTCCCGCATCGCGGGGGAGAAGGTGTCCTCCAAGGGCGATCAAGGGCTTCCGACGATGATGGAACTCTGCCGGGTGTTCGGGCAGCAAATGCTCGACGACGTCGTGGTGCGGGCCGGCATCCGGCTCACCTTCGAGGCCTCCGCCTTCGACGCGGATGTCGCCGGACCCTACCAGGACTGGATCGACACCATGACTTACCTGGCCGCGCAGGCGCAGGAGGAAGGCGACGTCCGCCGGGATGTGAACGCCGCGGACTTCGCCCGGTTGCTGGTGGCTTCCTTCACGGGGGTGCAGATGGTGTCCAATGTCCTGACCGGACGGGGGGACCTCCTGGAGCGGATCCGGCAGATGTGGGCATTCATGCTTCCGGCGGTCGCCACGGATCCGGAACGCTGGACCCCCTGACGCGTGACACGGTGTGGGGCGACGTGGACCGGGGTGACCCAGGTCAGGCGTAGCGGCCCTTCAGTGACATCAGCAGGGTCTCCCCGTCGTTGATCTCCACGCCGGCCGTGCCGCCCTCCAGCTGACGGACGTTCACCGTCGCCTGATGCCAGAGTTCCACGATGCGGGTGAATTCCGCGGAGAAGCTCTTCAGATCCGATTCCGGCAGCCCTGAAGCCGCCCGGACGGCCTGTCGGCAGGCCTCCACCAGGAGCATTCCGGGGATGTGGTCGAGCGGATGGTCGAAGAACACGGGGTGCGCGATGTCCACCACCAAAGGCCACCTCGAGGGTGCGGAGGATGCGCCAAGAAGCACATGCCGGCTGTCCGTGTGGCCCACCTGCGCAGCATCGAGGGGCCGGATGGGCCGTGGCCCGGGAGGCATCGGTGAAGTCTGCGTCCTGAACCGCTGATAGGTCCGGCCATCCAGAATCCGCGCCGAAGCCGATCCTCTGCCGATGCCGACGTTGCCGGACTGGAAACGTGCCGAGACGTCGAGCGAGGTGAAGACGCCCGCCCGTGACTGCGAACGGACCACCTCCAGCCCTACCGTCACTTCGGTGGGGCGCTGGGGATCGCGCTCGAACGGTGTGACGGTCAGCGCCATCCCCGGCATGAGGAACTTGTGATCCAGGGGCACGCCACTGCTGTGCGCGAGCAGGATGACCGACTGCCGCAGCGTCTCGGCCAGCAGGGCGGAGTCCGTGCGGCCGCCGGGGCCACGATAGAAGACGTGCCAGCGGGGCCATTGTGCGCCCACGACGAAGTGATTCTCGTCCAGCCGCTGGATCTCCGTCAGCAGGACCTCGGACACTGAGGCCTTGTGGACGAGTTCCCGTGACACGGTGGCAGAGAAGCCAAGATGCCGGTCCCCAGTGTCGTCCTGAAGGCCGGCCGTTCCCATCGGTCTCCCCGTCGTGGAATAAGCCGCCATGATGCGCCCCCTCGTGGCTCGATGGTACAACTCCGCGGCCCCCTGCGGGGAGGGGCCGTCTTTCCTGTGACGGGGTGCGACGGCGGCCGGCCCGGTGGGCGGAATCGCCGGCGGCCGCGTGGACCTGGGCCACCTGAAACGATCAGGGGCGGTGCTCCGGAGGACCGGCGCACCGCCCCTGATCCGGGACTGAGAGTGATCAGTTGGCCACGAAGTAGAGGCGCTTGTTCACGAACTCGTCCATACCCAGCGGACCCAGCTCACGGCCGAAACCGGAGCGCTTGACGCCACCGAACGGGAGCTCGGCGCCCTCGCCGGCCGGGGTGTTGACGTTGGCCATGCCCACCTGGAGCTTGTCCGCGATCTGGCGGGCGCGATCCTCATCCTTGGCGAACACGGCGCCGCCGAGACCGAACGGGGTGTTGTTGGCCAGCTCCAGGGCTTCCTCGTCGGACGTGACCTTGTAGACCACGGCCACCGGGCCGAACAGCTCCTCCTGGAACGCGCGCATGTCCGGAGTGACTCCGGTCAGGACGGCGGGGGAGTAGTACGCGCTCTCGCCCTCTGCGAGAACACCGCCGGCGTGCAGGGTGGCGCCCTTGGCGACGGCATCCTGCACCTGGGCATCGAGATCCTCGGCCGCACGGCGGGAGGACATGGGGCCGTAGGAGTTGTCACCCGGCTCCAGCGGGTCGGCAGGCTTGACGGCCTTGGCCAGCTCGGTCAGCTCGGTGACGAAGTCATCGAAGATGTCCTCCATGACGATCATGCGCTTGTTGGAGTTGCACGCCTGGCCCGTGTTGTAGATGCGGGTGCCCCAGGCGGTGGCGGCTGCTTCCTTGATGTCATCGGAATCCAGGATCACGTACGGATCGGAACCGCCGAGCTCCAGCACGGCCTTCTTCAGGGCCTTGCCGGCCTGGGCGCCGATGATGGCGCCGGCGCGCTCGGAGCCGGTCAGGGAGACACCCTGGATGCGGGGATCCTCGATGATCGTGGAGATCTGATCGTGCGTGGCGAACACGTTGACGTACGCGCCTTCGGGCACGCCCGCGTCACGGAAGATCTGTTCGATGGCCAGTGCGGACCGCGGGCAGGATTCGGCGTGCTTCAGCAGCACGGTGTTGCCGAGCACCAGGTTGGGGCCTGCGAAGCGCGCCACCTGGTAGTACGGGAAGTTCCACGGCATGATGCCGAGCAGCGGGCCGATGGGAAGGCGCTGGATGACTGCCTTGCCGTCGGCGAGGGTGGGGACCTCCTGGTCGGCGACGAATGCGGGACCGTGTTCGGCGTAGTAGCCGACGATCGCGCTGGAGAACTCGGCCTCTTCGACACCCTCGTGGAACGGCTTGCCCATCTCCGTGGCGGCGATGCGGGCGAGCTCCTCCTTGCGCTCCTCGAACAGTTCGGCGGCACGCTGCACGACGGCGGCGCGCTCCTCGATGGTCCGCGATCCCCAGTCCTCGTAGGCGGTCTGGGCCTTGGTCAGGGCATCCTGCACCTCAGCATCGGTGGAGAAGGGGAACTCCTCCACGACCTCGCCGGTTGCAGGGTTGGTGACCCGGTAGCCCTGTTTAGTGGTCGTCGCCATTGAACGTGTCCTTTTCGCTTCAGCTACGAGGCCCGGTGGAGACCGGACCTAATTTTCTACACGCATTCATTTTCCACCGGCAGGGGGTGGTTCGGCTAGTCCCCGCCGGCATTTCGGACGCCGTGCCCCATGAGCCTATCCCCGCGGACCCTCTGAATGCGAAGGGTTGCGCGGGTGCCGGAGCCGACTCCCACGAGAGATCTGTGACTCCGGCCACAAGGCCTGGTAGGTAAATACTATAGTTCCAGATGATTTATTCCCAAGGACCCGCTTCACGAAGTGGGCCGCCGGTTCCTCTGGCACGGGCACGGGACAGTTGCTAGCCTGCCAAGTGTCCTGTGAGGGCGCTCACGAAGCCGCCCCACATCAGTCTGGGACCTCCGGCACGGCACGACCCGCCCGAGGCTCCCACGTCCACGTCAAGGAGCCGGGTCCATGGAACTGACCGCCACAGCAGCCCTCGTCACCGGAGGGGCCTCGGGCCTCGGAGCGGCCACGGCGTCCGCCCTCGTGCAGCAAGGGGCCCGGGTGTTCGCCTTGGACCTTCCGCAGCAACTGGAACAGGCCGCGGCGCCGGACGGGGTCACGTTCATCCCTGCCGACGTCACCGACGCAGCTCAGGTGCGGGCCGCCGTCGAGCAGGCCTCCGCCGGGTTGCCGCTGCGCACCGTGGTCAATTGCGCGGGGATCGCCCCGAGCTGCAGGATCCTCGGCCGCGGCGGTGTCCACGACCCCCAGCTGTTCGCCACGGTGCTCAACGTGAACCTCCTCGGGACGTTCACCGTCCTCGCCTACGCCTCCGAGGCCATCGCGGCGACGGAGCCCGATGAGGACGGGCAGCGCGGGGTGATCATCAACACCGCGTCCGTGGCCGCATACGAAGGTCAGATCGGGCAGGTGGCGTACTCGGCGTCGAAGGCCGGCGTCGTCGGCATGACGCTTCCCGCCGCACGCGACCTGGCGCGTCACGGAATCCGCGTCTGCACCATCGCACCCGGCATCGTGGACACGCCCATGCTCGCCACCGTGAGCGAAGAGTACCGCGCCGGGCTGGCCGCGAGCGTCCCCTTCCCGCAGCGGCTGTGCCGCCCCGAGGAATACGCCCGTCTGGTGACCATGATCGTGGAGCACGACTACCTCAACGGCGAGACCATCCGCATGGACGGCGCCCTGCGCATGCCTCCGCAGTGATTCTTGGTATACCAGCGTAGACTGGAGGAGAGGGAATGGTGCCCCGCAAGAGAGGGTCGCGCCGAGCCTCCCAGCTATTGGCGGCAACAAATGAAGAATGACCTCGCCCAACGACCCGTGCGGTCCAACCCCGTGGTCGGTAGTTTCGTAGAACTGCAGGGACAGGTGAAAGGGGCCGGTCTTCTGGTCCGTCGCCGCGGCTACTACCTCACCGTTTTCTCGATCCTCGTCCTGGCCTACGCCTCGGCCTGGGCCGGATTCGGGCTCCTGGGTCACAGCGGTTTCCAGCTCCTGCTGGCCGTGGGCCTGGGCATCCTGATGACACAGTTCGGTTTCCTGGCCCACGAGGCCGCGCACCGCCAGGTGTTCGCCTCCTGGGGCGCCAACGACTGGTTCGCCCGGCTGGTGGCCACCGGCCTCTCCGGGATCAGCTACGCCATGTGGCAGCAGAAACACACCAGGCACCACGCCAACCCCAACATGATCGGCAAGGATCCTGACATCCGGCCGGGCGTCGTCGTGTTCTACGACGAGGCTGCGGCCAAGCGTCCCGCGTTCCTGCACTTCATCGCCAAGCGGCAAGGGTACTTCCTCTTCTTCCTGCTGCCCTTCCTGGGCTTCAGCCTGCAAGTGGACTCCTATAAGCATCTGCTGAGCAAGGGACGGGTGGATCGGCGAGCGCTGGAACTGGCCATCCTCACCACCCGCATCTGCGTGGTGCCGGTGCTGGCCTTCATCTTCCTGCCGCCCGCACTGGCGATCGGCTTCGTCCTGATCCAGCAGGGTGTTTTCGGCTTCTACATGGGAGCCACCTTCGCCCCCAACCACAAGGGCATGAAGGTGTTCGCCGAGAACGACCGGGTGGACTTCCTCACCCGTCAGGTCCGTTCCTCCCGCAACATCTCCGGCGGCTGGGCGATGGACGTCCTCATGGGCGGCCTGAACTACCAGATCGAGCACCACCTGTTCCCGAGCATGCCCCGTCCGGCGCTTCGCCGGGCCGCCGCGATGGTCCGGAGGACCTGCGCGGAGCAGGGCATCCCCTACACCAGCACGTCCTTGATGACGTCCTACGGGATCGTCATGCGGTATCTCAACGCGGTCGGCTACGGCCGGGGCTCCGCTTTCGAATGCCCCTTGGCGGAGAACCTGCGCCAGCCTCTCGCCCGGGTCTGAGAAGCCCTGGCACGGAGATCACCCTGGCGGGCCGCAGGAGAAGAAGCGGCCCGCCAGGGTTTTCTCATGCCGAAGCCGCGCGGAAGATGTCCAGTGGCACGTGAACCAGCTGGACTCCGCCGGCTGCGAGAGCCTGCTCGACGGCGGCACGCACCTCGCCGGGGGCGCTGACCGAAACGCCGTGCCCGCCGAAAGCCGTGGCGAGGGCCGCCCAATTCGGCTGGCGCAGCTCGACGCCCACCGGAGCGATGCCGCGGTCCGCCTCGTTCTGCTTGATCTCCGCGTACCCGCCGTTGTCCACGCAGACCACCACGAGATCCAGGCCCTGCTCCACCGCCGTGGCCAGCTCCTGCACCGCGAACATCAGGGCGCCGTCGCCGACCACGGCCACCACGGGACGCTCCGGGGCGGCGACCTTGGCTCCGATGGCGGCCGGGAGACCGTAGCCGAGTGTGGCGTACGCCGGGGTGTACAGGAAGGAATGGGGTTCGTCTTGCGGGATGAAGGTGGAGGTGCCGAAATAGGTGATCTGCGAGGAGTCCCCGGCGATGATGGTGTCCTCGGGGACCGCCGCCTGGATCTCGCAGGCCAGGGCGGCCAGGTCCGGCGCCATGGCCCGGCCCGCTTCCTTGAGCTCGGCCCGCAGGCCGGACAGCCGGTCGTTCAGGCCGGTGCCACGCGATTCGCCGCCGGCGACTTCCATGTCCGATGGCGCCGTCCGCACGGCGGCGAGCAGCTGCGGAAGGACCGCCGCACTGTGGCCCACCAGGCGCACGTCGGCACGCAGATTCGTGTCCATCTGACGTTCCAGGATGTCCACCCGGATGACCGTTCCCCGGGGCGCGACCTCGCCGCCCCAGAGTTCCGCCTCGCCCACCTTGGACCCCACGACGAGCAGGACATCGGCCTCGTTGCAGAGCTCCTGCGCGGCGGGCAGCCGGATGTCCGACCCCAGGGACAGCGGGTGGGACTCGGGAAGCGCTCCCTTTCCGTTCAGCGTGGTGACCACGGGTGCCGGCAGGGTTTCGGCCAAGGCGCGCAGAGCGCCACGGCCCGGCAGCGAGCCTCCGCCGGCTAGGATGACCGGCCGGACGGCGGCGGCGAGCAGCCGCGCGGCGGTGGCCACGGCGTCGTCGTCCGCGGGGGTGGGGGCCGGCGCCGGGCGGGCGGCGAGCAGCCGGCCGTTCAGAGCCGCAGGGCCCTCCAGGACATCCAGCGGGACTTCCAGATGGACGGGGCGCGGGCGGGTGCCACGGAACAGCTGGAAGGCGCGGTGGATCGCCTCCACGGCCTCCTCCGCCGAGGTGGCGCGGAGACTCCACTCCACGATCGCCCCGGCGGCGGCCGTCGAGTCCTTGGTCTCGTGGAGCGCGCCGCGGTCCGCGAACTCGTCACCCAGCGCGGGGCCGGGCGAGAGCAGGAGGAGCGGGCGGGACTCGCAATAGGCGGTGCCGGCCGCGGAGAGGGCATTGAGCAGGCCCGGGCCGGAGGTGGTGATGACGACGCCCGGCAGACCCGTCTGCTGGGCCCAGCCGTCTGCGGCGTACCCGGCGCCCTGTTCGTGGCGGCTCGTCACGGGATGGATCCCCAGCGGGGCGAGATGCCGGTAGAACTCGAGATTGTGCGTTCCGGGGATGCCGAAGATGGTGTCCACGCCGTAATTGCTCAGCGTGGTCATGATTGCGAGTCCGGTGTTCGCGTGGGCTCCGGTCTCTACCGGCTGCTGCTCGGGGGAGGTGATGGTGTTCATGTCTCAGTCCTGGTTCGCGTGCTGGGCGGGGGTTGCGGTGCGGGCACCCGAGAGGAATCGGCGCTGGCCGTCCACCCAGGTCTGCAGGACCTGGATCCGGGAGATCTCCTCTTTCGGGACCGTGAGGGGGTCCGCGGAGAGGATGGCGAAGTCGGCGCGTTTGCCGACGGCCAGTGAACCGAGATCGGACTCTCGCCCGATGGCCTGGGCGGCCGTCAGCGTGTGCGCCTTCAGCGCCTCTTCACGGCTGATCCGCAGGTCGAGGGAGCCGAGCCGGTGCCCGCGCCGGGTGACGCGCGTGACCGCCGCCTGGATCGCCTCGAGGGGCAGGGGGTCCGCCACGGGGGCGTCCGAGCTGATCGTGACGGGCACTCCGGCCCGGACGAACTCGCCCAGCGGGTTGAACCGTTCGCCCGGGGTGCCGATGGCGGCCGTGACGCCTTCGCCCCAGTTGTAGTAGTGCTGCGGCTGGTTGACCGGGAAGATGCCCGCCGTGGACATCCGGCCGATCTGCTCCGGGGTCGGCAGGCCGCAGTGCTCGATCCGGTGCCGTGCATCCTCGTCCGGGCGCTCCTCCAGAGCGGCCTCGATGGCGCCGATGACCATTTCCAGTGCTGTGGGGGACTGGGCGTGGGTGGCGGTCTGAATGCCCGCCGCATGGGCCTTGCGGATCAGCTCCCGGTATTCGGCGGGCTCGTGATAGAGCTGTCCGGTCCGGCAGGGATCGCCGACGTAGCCGTCCGGGAAGTATGCGGTCCAGCCGCCCAGGGTCCCGTCCGCGTAGAGCTTGATCCCGGCGAAGCTGAGCATGTCGTTGCCGAAGGCGCCGTGCAGTCCCATCTCCAGCGCGTCGTCGAGCAGGTGGGAGAGCAGGTACATGCTCACACGGGTCTTCAAGCCGTCCGCTTCGGCCAGTCGGAGGTACATGTCGAATTCGCGGCGGGACACCTGGGCGTCCCCGATCGCCGTGACACCACCGGCCAGGAACTTCTCCTGGGCGGCGGCCAGCTGGCGCAGGTGCTCCTCCGGGGCATCCGCGAGATGGAAGTTCGGTCCGTGATGGCCCACCTTCACCCCGTGCACGCCGGTGAGGACATTGCAGGCGGCGTCGGACAGTTCGCCGGTCAGCTCGCCGTCGGCGTCGCGGAAGAACTCACCGCCCGGGGGATTGAGGGTGTCCCGCGTGACTCCGTGCAGCTCCAGCGTGAAGCTGTTCACCACTCCGCCGTGGCCGGAGGCGTTCATGAGGTACACCTCGCGGTCCGTGGCCACCTGGTCCAGCTCGTGGCGTGTGGGATGACGGCCCTCCACCAGATTGCGGTGCTCGTAGCCGTAACCGCGCACGGGGCGGCCCTCCGGCAGCTCGCGTGCGGCCTCCTGCAGGAGGGCGACGATCTCCGGAATGGAGCCGGCCTTCTCCGGGCCGCAGTCCACCCAGGTCATGAGCTGCCCGTACATGAGCGGGTGGGCGTGGGCGTCGATGAAGCCGGGAACGACGACGGCGCCGCCCAGGTCGACGATCTCCGGCGCCGCCGGGCTCAGGGCGGCCGCCGCCGCGAGGCAGTGCTCCAGCGTGCCGCTCGCGGCGATGTCCTGGCCGAAGACGAGGAGGGCCTCCGGCGAAGACCCGTCCTCCAGGGTGTGGAACGTGGCATGGTGGAGCACCACCGGGTGGGCCTGGGCGGCGGACCGGTGGAAGGTGGTGAGGGTGCGCATGGGGGGCTTTCGGTCGAGGTGGCGAGGGGATGAGGCCGAGGGCCTTGGTCAGAGGACCTTCGAGAGGAACGAGCGCGTGCGTTCGTGCTGGGGGTTCAGGAGGACGTCGTCCGGGAGGCCCTGCTCCACGATCACGCCGTTGTCCATGAAGACCACCACGTCCGCCACTTCCCGGGCGAAGCCCATCTCGTGAGTGACCACGAGCATGGTCATGCCGCTGGCGGCCAGCTGCTTCATGACATCCAGCACTTCGCCCACCAGCTCCGGGTCCAGGGCCGAGGTGGGTTCGTCGAAGAGCATGAGGTCCGGTTTCATGGCGAGGGCCCGCGCGATGGCGACGCGCTGCTGCTGGCCGCCGGAGAGCTGGGACGGGTAGTTGTTGGCGCGTTCGGCCAGGCCGACCTTCGCCAGCAGCTCCCGTGCCTCGGTCTCCGCCTGCGCCTTGGGGGTCTTGAGCAGTTTGGTGGGGCCGAACATCACGTTCTCCAGGGCGGTCATGTGCCCGAAGAGGTTGAAGCTCTGGAAGACCATGCCGATGCGGGAGCGGCGCCGGTCGATCTCGGCGTCGGAGGCCTCCACCAGGCGGTCGCCGTGCACGTTGTAGCCGATCATCTGGTCGTTGACCAGGATGGCGCCGGCGGAGGTGACCTCCAGGTGATTCACGCAGCGCAGCAGGGTCGACTTGCCGGATCCCGAGGGGCCGATGAGACAGACCACCTGCTGCGGTTCCACCCGGAAGTCGATGCCCTTCAGGACCTCCACGGAGCCGAAGCTCTTGTGGACATTGAGGAACTCGACGGTAGCCATCAGCGGGCCTCCTTCTTTGCCGGTTTGGCCGGACGGACGGTGCCCTTGGAGTACTTCTTCTCCAGCCGCGACTGGAACCAGCTCAGGACGCTGGTCAGGGCGATGTACCAGATGCTCGCCACGATCAGCAGGGGGATCTGCTTGAGGTTCTGAGCGTAGATCTGCTGGGCGTTGTAGAGCAGATCACCGACGCCGATCACGATCACCAGCGAGGTGGTCTTGAGCATCGAGATCACGTTGTTGCCGATCGGCGGGATGATCACCTTCATGGACTGGGGGATCACCACGTACCAAAGGGTCCGCAGGTGGCTGAAGCCCATGGCGCGGCTGGCCTCGGTCTGGCCCGGAGGCACGCTGAGCAGGCCGGCGCGGATGATCTCCGCCGTGTAGGCGGCCTCATTCAGGCCGAGCCCCAGGATGGCCGCACCCATGAGGGAGATGACGTCGTTGGTGTTCCATTCCACGAAGTTCGGCCCGATGAAGGGGATGCCGATCCCGATCGTGGGGAAGAGCGCCGCGGCGAAACCCCAGAACAGGAGCTGCACCAGCAGCGGCGTCCCGCGGAAGAACCAGATGTAAGCGCCGGCCACTCCCGAGATGAGCCGGTTGGGGCTCATCCGCATGACCGCCAGGACCATGCCGACCGCGAAGCCGATGATCTCGGCGATGATGGTCAGTTCCAGGGTCAGGAGCAGCCCGGCGAGGATGCGGGTGTCGAAGAGGTACTTGCCCACGGTGGGCCAGCCGAATCCCGGATTGGTCAGCAGGGTGCCGGCCATCAGGATGATCAGGAAGGCGATGACGATGATGGACACCACCTGCCCGGGGCGCCGTCGTTTCAGGACGGGAAGCCCGGACATGGCCAGGTAATCGATCCGGCCGTGGTCTTCGGTCACGGTTCCGGGGCTGGTAGAGGTCACGGGGTGCTCCTGGGTTCGGCGCGGGTCACTTGACGGGGTTGATCTCGGAGGCCGGGATCTCCGAGGCGGACATGCCCCACGCGGTGAGGATCTTCTTGTAGGTGCCGTCGGCCATGAGGGAGCTGAGGGCCTTCTGGAAGGCCTTGGCCAGGGAGTCGTCGGCCTTGTTGGTGATCACGCCGCTGAGGGCGGGCTCCACCAGGATGCTGTCCACCGAGGAGAAGACGTCGGGCTGGAGCTGTGAGTAGTAGGCCACCAGCGCGTTGTCGGCGGCCATGGCCTGGGCGCGGCCGGTGGAGACGGCCTGGTTGACGTTGTCCTGCTGGGGGAGGATCAGCGGGGTGATCTGTCCCTTGCCGGCGTCCGCGCACTGTTTCTGGAAGGACGGGAGGACGGCGAGGGCCTGGGTGGTCCCGGTCTGGGCCGCCACGGTCTTGCCGCACAGGTCCTCGACCTGCTTGATGCCGGAGGGGTTGCCCTTCTTCACCATGACCGAAGTGCCGCCCTTCATGTAGCTGACCATGTTCACCTGGGCGGCGCGGTCCGCGGTGATGGAGAAGGCGGCCCAGGAGGCGTCGTAGCGCTTGGCCTGGATGCCGGCGATGATGCCGTTGAAATCGCCCTTGCTGAAGTCGGCCTTGAGGCCCATCTTCTTGCCGACGGCGACGGCAAGGTCGGGCTCCAGGCCCACGAAGGCGCCGCTGCTGTCGGTGAAGGTGATGGGGGCGTAGGTGGGATCGGTGACCAGGCTCAGGGAGCCCTTCTGCTTGAGGGCCGCGGGGACGAGGGCCTCGACGGCGGGATCGGCCTGCACCGCTTCCGCGGCCGCCCGGCCGCCCGAGCCCACTCCGCCGGCCGCGTTGGTGCCGGAGGCTCCCGGGTTGCCGGCCGCCGTCGGCGTCTCGCTGTTGGTGCAGGCGGAGGTTCCGGCCACGAGCGCGAGGGCCGTGAGGGTCAGGGCGGTCCGGCGGACCAGGCGGTTGGAGATGGTCTTCTTCTCGGTCATTTTCTTCTCAGTCAATTTCTTCATGGGGGTCTTCCTTGGCGGCTGAAGGGGAGGCGGCGGAGCGCTGTTGAAAACTTCAATAAGTTCAACTTATTATTTGAGTGATGCGAGTCACTGTCAAGGGCGATCCGCTAGCGTTCTGAATGTCACTGCAATCGTCAGGAGGAAGTCCATGGGCACCGTGGTCCGTCGCCGGAGCAATGCCGTCACCGAGGAGGCCATCGCCGAACGCCGGGTGGAGATCCTGCGCTCCACCGCGTCCGTGATCGTGGAATCCGGGCTGTCCGGCTGCTCGTTCGGAGCAGTCTCGGACGCCACGGGATTCAGCGTCGGGATGATCCAGCACTACTTCCGCACGCGGGACAAGCTCATCGAGGCCTGCGTGGAGCACCGGATGGAGGAGTCTCAGGCCGAATGGCAGCAGATCGCCTCCCGGGACGGTGGCGGAGACGCCGCGCGCAAGCTCCGCGGACTCATCGACTACGCGGTCATGGGGGAGAAGGACTTCACCGACGCGTGGGGCTTCTGGTTCGAGCTCTACGCCGCCGCGCGACTGGACGCCACGCTGGCGGAGAAGGTCAACGACCGGCTCCGGTACTGGCAGAGTCTCTTCTCCGAGGCGATCCAGGACGTCCTCGACTCCGGCCAGGCCGTCACCGAGCGCGCCGTGGAGGACGTGGTGAATTCCGTCCTGGGACTCACGGACGGCCTCGCGTTCCAGACCATCAACGGCACCTTCGGCATGACCGTGCCCCGCATGCACGCCATCCTCCACAGCTTCGTGGACTCCGAACTGAAACTCCCGCGCGGCGCGGTCGCGTCCGCCGTCGACTATCACTGAAACCAGCCCGGGCCGGCGACGACGCCGGCCCCGCTCCCACCATGAATGAGGCGAACATGAGCTCAACCCCCACCTTCCTCCGGCCGGCGGCACGCGCGGCGGGCTATCGCCCGTCCCCGGTGCGCGACTTCTGGGAGGTCTCCATGCAGCCCGGCGTGATCTCGCTGGCGGGCGGAAACCCGGATCTCACGGTGCTTCCGCTCGCCGAGCTGGGGGCGACCGCCTCACGGATCGTGACCGAGCGGGGCATGGAAGCCCTCCAGTACGGCTCCGGCACCGGCACGCCCGGGGCGCGCGACGCCGTCGTGCGTGTCATGGCGGCGGAAGGCATTCCGGTCGACGCGGACAGCGTCCAGATCACCGCGGGTTCCCAGATGGCCCTGGAGCTGGTCGTCAAGCTGCTCTGCGATCCAGGTGACGTCATCCTGGCGGAGGGGCCCACCTACGTGGGCGCCCTCGGTGTGTTCGCGGGCCTGCAGGTCGATGTCGAGCATGTCGCCATGGATCAGGACGGCTTGCGCCCCGAGGCCTTGGAGGACGCCATCGCCCGCCTGCGCTCGCAGGGCCGGACGGTCAAGGCGCTCTACACGATCCCGAACTTCCACAATCCCACCGGGATCACCCTGTCCGCCGAGCGGCGCCCCCAGGTTGTGGAGGTGTGCCGGCGCGCCGGCGTGCCCATCATCGAGGACAACCCGTACGGACTGCTGTCCTTCGACGGCGAAACGCAGCAGAGCATGCACCAGCTCGATCCGGAGAACGTGATCTACCTCGGCTCGTTCTCCAAGATCGTGGCCCCGGGACTCAGGGTGGGCTGGGCCGTGGCGCCGGAGCCGCTGCGCCGTCCGCTGCAGCTCGCATCCGAGGCCACCACGATCTGCGCGTCGGTGCTGAGTCAGACGCTCATTGAGGAGTATGTGCTGGGCCATGACTGGCAGTCCGCGCTCACGACGGCGCGTGGCCTGTACCGTGGCCGGGCGACGGCGGTGCGGGAGGCGCTGGAGGAGCACATGCCGGCGGGGACCCGCTGGAGCGTGCCGCGCGGAGGATTCTTCACCTGGCTGGACCTGCCCGACGGCGTCTCCTGCCACACGGTGCTGGACGCGGCCATCGACGCCAAGGTGGTCTTCGTGCCCGGAACAGCCTTCTACGACGGCCCGGATTTCGGCACCGGGGCGCCGGGCCTCTCCCAATTGCGACTGGCCTTCTCGCTCGAGGACGAGGACACCCTGCGCGAAGGGGTCAAGCGCCTGGCCGGTGCCATCACCGGCCGGTGAGCCAGGCTCCGCAGCCGGGCCGGCTGCAGCGCGTCTGCGGCCGGCCCCTGCGGGGACGAGAGCTCGGTGCGGAGAGGAGCCCCCGCCCGGATAAAATCTGACGGTGAGTGAAACCCTGCCTCCCTGCCCCGAATGCTCCAGCGAATACAGCTACGAGATGGGCGCGCTTCTGGTCTGCCCCGAGTGCGCTCACGAATGGGAGCCTGCTCCGGCCGAGGAGAGCGCCGGGAAGGTCATCAAGGATGCCGTGGGCAATGTGCTCTCGGACGGCGACACCGTCACGGTGGTCAAGGATCTGAAGGTCAAAGGCAGTCCGACGGCCATCAAGGTGGGCACCAAAGTGCGGAACATCAGATTGATCGACGGCGTTGGCGACCACGACATCGACTGCAAGGTGGACGGTTTCGGTCCCATGCAGCTGAAGTCGAGCGTGGTCAAGAAGGTCTGACCGGGCCGGCGCACATCCGCCGCTGTGTTCCCGCGCTCTCTACGCGGGCGCCCTCGCGCGGCGTAGGCTGAATCACGCGGTGGTTCGTCCGGACTGCTGAACGTTCACCGGGACAGGAGACACGATGGCCGGAACGATGGAAGCCACCACCGTGGCCGGGCTCCTGGAGGAACTCGCGGCCCTTGAGGATCCCCGGGCCCGGGAGGTCAATCTCCGGCATGGCGACGACCATGGCGTGAACCTGGGCAAGCTGCGCGCCATCGCCAAGCGGTTGAAGGTCCAGCAGGACCTGGCGCGGGAGCTCTGGGCCACAGGAGACACCGCGGCCAGGCTGCTTTCGCTGCTGATCTGCCGCCCCAAGGACTTCAGCCGCGACGAACTCGACACCATGCTGCGAGAAGCCCGTGCGCCCAAGGTGCAGGACTGGCTGGTGAACTACGTGGTGAAGAAATCCCCGCATACCGAGGAACTGCGCCTGGCCTGGTTCGGAGACCCGGATCCCGTGGTGGCCAGCGCCGGATGGATGCTCACCGTGGACCGCGTGGCGAAGAAGCCCGAGGGTCTGGACCTGGACGGACTCCTGGACGTGATCGAGGCCCGGATGAAGGATGCGCCCGAGCGACTCCAGTGGGCGATGAACCACTGCCTGGCTCAGATCGGCATCGAACATCCGGCACTGCGGGCCCGAGCCCTGGACATCGGGGAGCGGCTCGAGGTCCTCAAGGACTATCCCACTCCACCGGGCTGCACCTCTCCCTTCGCCCCGGTGTGGATCACCGAGATGGTGCGCCGCAAGGACGGCTGACGCCCTCCCGGTGACCCCGGCCCGGGCGGGACCCGATCTCTCCCGGATCGATGCCGTCCTGCTCCCGTGAGGAGCCCGGCGTGATCCACGACGCTGTCCGCGTCGTTCTCTCCGCCCTCGGCGCTGGTCGCATCCGGCGTCGTGATCTGCGGCGCCGCCTCAGCGTTCTGAGGTCCCTCCACCGCTCTCTTGCAGCGCCCTGAAAGTCGCCGTGCCGCCTCGCGCGATGCCGGGCGGCTCCGCAGCGAGCTCCGCCCGGACCTTTTCACGAGCCGCGCGGTCGATTGTGACGCCTTGCGACGGTTGTGAGACGTGCCTGGATCATCGACCCGGAAGCGGTGCTAGTGAGCTGAATCACAGTCATTTTCAGCCTTTTTCATTCCCGGACTCGCGACCGGGGCGTCGGGTGACGCGAAAACTCCTTGAGTAAAACATTTTACTTCCCTAGGTTTGGCGCAGGTTCCACGGCACGGCTCACCCCGGGTGCACGGATCGACCATCCGGACCTGGTGGAGCGGCCGGGGGACACGTATCAGCGGTCAAGGAAAGCAGGACAGCGTTGGCATCCGAACTGTATGGGAACGCCCGGTTCTTCACGGCGGACAGGCGCCGGTGGGCGGAGGCACTGCTCGTCGTCAACGGGCGGATCGCCTATGTCGGCGACGAGCAGACGGCCCGCCGCCTCGGCGGTGATGAGGCCGAGGACGTTGATCTGGACGGCGCCACCGTCCTGCCCGGCTTCGTGGACGGGCATGCGCACGTGGTCGGCACCGGAGAGGCCGCGGTCCAGGTGGACCTCTGGGGCGCCACGGACGTGGAGGAGATCCAGCGGCGGATCGGTGAGTGGGCCCGCGCCCACCCTGACGCCCCGGTCATCCGGGCTCACGGCTGGAATCACGGCGCCTTGCCGGGCGGTGCGCCCGACCGCCTCCAGCTGGATACGGTGGTCTCCGACCGTCCCGTCTTCGCGCAGGCCTACGACTTCCACTCGATCTGGCTCAACACCGCCGCGCTGGACATGGTGGGCATCGACGCCCACACCCAGAACCCGCCCGGCGGCACCGTCCATCGCGACGCGGAGGGACACGCCACCGGTTACGTCGACGAGACCGCCATGCACCGCCTCGTGTGGCCCGTGCTGGACGCCCAGGTCAGTGACGCTGACCGTGACGACGCCCTCGCCGCAGCACTGGACAGCTACCGCCAGACGGGCGTCACCGCCACCACCGAAATGGCGCTCGACGACGGCGACCTCGCCGCCATGCAGCGTGCCGAACGCGAAGGGACCCTCACCGCGCGCATCGTGGCACACTGGCGTGTCCAGCCCACCGGGGATCCCGTGCAGAATCTCACCCAGGTGGACAAGGCCGCCGGTCTCGCCGCCGAGCACCGCTCCGAGTGGCTGCGGATCGCCGGCATCAAGGTCATGGTGGACGGGACCGTGGACGGCTGCACGGCCGCCCTCGGTGCACCGTACGCCGACGGGAGCACCGCCGACCCCGTCTGGAGCCTCGAAGAGCTGGCACCGGTGGTCGTGGCCGCCGACGCCGCCGGGCTTCAGGTGGCCATGCACGCCATCGGCGATGAAGCCATCCGGATCGCGATCGCTGCGGTCGAGCGGGCGATCGCGGTGAACGGTCCCGCGGAACGACGCCACCGGATCGAACACCTGGAAGTGGCGGACCCGGCCGACATTGAGCGACTCGCCGCCCTCGGCATCACCGCGAGCATGCAGCCCGTCCACGCGGACCCCGCCATTCAGGACAATTGGCGTGCCCAGCTCGGGGACGCCCGGATCGAGCGGGGTTACCCCTGGCCGGAGATGAGCGACGCGGGCGCGCCCCTGGTCTTCGGCACGGACTCGCCCACGTCACCCGAGTCCCCGCTGCCCAATATGTATGTGGCCGCCACCCGCCGCTCCGCCCTGGACCCGGCCCGGGAGGCGAATCTGCCGAAGTACGCGGTGCCTCTCGTGGACTCGATCGAGCACGCGACACGGGATGCCGCCTGGGCCTGCCGGTCCGAGGACCGTTACGGCCGCCTGGCCGCCGGGCTCCATGCCGATTTCATCGTGCTCGACCGGGACGTCTTCAACCGCCCGCTCGAGGAACTCCTCGAAGCGCGCGTGGTGCGGACCGTCGTCGGCGGCAGGACCGTGCACCTGGCGCAGGACACGACGGATCAGCGGGAGCACGCCGCGGCCGAGAGGCTCCTCGCATGAGCGCCCAGACCGACGCCGGAGCCGCCTCCCAGCCGACCGCGCCGCGCAGCTTCGACTGGGGACTGCTCCGGTTCATCGCGCAGCGGATCGGCGGCCTGCTCGCCACGCTATTCGTGGCCAGTCTGGTGGTGTTCGGGGCACTGTACGCCGCGCCCGGCAACCCCCTCACGTTCCTCACGCATGGCCGGTCCCTCCCGCCCGAAGGGATCGCGCAGCTGAAGGCCCAGTACCACCTCGACGATCCGCTGTGGCTCCAGTACCTGCGCTGGCTGGGCGGGGTGCTGCAGGGCGATTTCGGCACCTCGATCATCTACAACCAGCCGGTCTCCGGACTGCTCGCGGCCCGGGCTCCGGCCACCCTGCTCCTGGTGGCGATGGCAGCGGTGATCGTGCTCGTGTTCGGGCTCGCCATCGGTGTCTTCGCAGGTCTCAAGCCGGGGATCGTGTCCCGCTCCACCATGGGGGTGGCCACCGCGATCATGGCCGTCCCCACCTTCGTGGCGGCCGTGCTGCTGATCCTGGTCTTCGCCGTGAACCTCGGCTGGTTCCCGGTGTTCGGCGCCGGCACGCCTGGCCTGGACGCCGTCTATCACACGGTGCTCCCGGCCCTGGGCCTGGCCCTGGCTTCGGTGGCCTTCGTGGCACGCCTCGCTCAGGCCGCCATCCGGCAAGAGCTTCAGGCCGACCACGTGCAGACCGCGATCAGCCGTGGACTGCCGCGGCGGTTCATCGTCCAGCGCCACGTGATCCGCAACGCCGCCATGCCGGTGCTCACGGTGGCCGGCCTGACCATCGCCGGCCTCATCGCGGGCAGCGTGGTGGTGGAACAGGTGTTCCAGCTCGGCGGGTTCGGCCAGTTCCTGGTCTCCAGTGTGCAGCAGAAGGACTTCCCCGTGGTGCAGGCGATCTGCCTGGTCTACGTCGGCTCGTTCATCGTGCTGAACACCGTCATCGATCTTCTGTACTCCCTTCTCGATCCTCGGGTCTCGCTCGGAAGGAGCGCCTCATGACCACCGCCGCAGCCGATCGGCGCATGATCGCCCGGAGCGCGCGCCGTCTGCGCCGTTCCGGCACCCTGGGGGTGTCCGGCCGCATCGCCTTCGGTGTCCTGGCCGTCATCGTCCTGCTGGCGGTGCTGGGCCCCCTGCTGGTGCGCACCGATCCGAATGCCGTCAGCCTGTCCGAGGCCTATCAGGACCCCAGCGGGGACCATCTGCTCGGCACGGATGGGAACGGCCGGGATCTCCTGGCCCGCCTGCTGTCCGGCGCGCAGACCGCCCTGCTCGGCCCCTTCCTGGTGGTGCTCGTCTCCACGGTCCTCGGCACCAGCCTCGCCTTGGCCGCCGTGTGGTTCGGCGGCTGGTTCGACCAGGTGTCGGTGCGTGTGATGGATGCCGTGTTCGCTTTCCCCGGACTGCTGCTCGCCATCCTCGCCACCGCGCTCTTCGGAGCCGGGCTGACCGCCGCCATCGCGGCGCTGGCCATCGCGTACATCCCGTACATCGGCCGGATCGTGCGCAGCGCCGCGCTCCGCGAACGCAATCTGCCCTACGTCGCGGCCCTGCGGGTCCAGGGCGTCCGGGGAGTCCTGATCTCCCTGCGCCACATCCTGCCGAACATCGCCGGACTGATCGTCGCCAACGCGACCCTCGCCTTCGGCTTCGCCCTCATGGACCTGGCCGGACTGTCTTTCATCGGCCTGGGAGTCCAGCCGCCCACACCGGACTGGGGTGCCACCGTCGGCACCGGGATGTCCGGCATCCTGCGGGGTCACCCGGATGAAGCGCTCTTCGCGAGCGCCCTCATCGTCATCACTGTCGCCGCCGTCAATGTGCTCGGCGACCGTCTCACGGAACGCTCGGAGGCCCGCGCATGAACCCGCCATCCGGCCCGCTGCTCGCCGTCGACGGCCTGACCGTCCGGCTGCCCGTGGCCCACGAACTGAGGACGGTTCTCCGGGACGTGTCCTTCGAACTGAAGGAGGGCAAGGCCCTGGGGCTGGTCGGTGAATCGGGTTCGGGCAAGTCCATGACCGTCCGGACCATCGCACGCCTCCTGCCACCCGGGGCCGAGGTCTCGGGGCAGGTGCGCTTCGATGGCCGGGAAGTGTTCGATCTGCGGGGCGAGGCGCTGCGCAAGTACCGTGCCGGTGACGTCTCGATGATCTTCCAGGACGCGCGGGCGCACACCAATCCTGTCCGCAGGATCGGCGACTTCCTCACCGAGGCCCTGCGCACCAATCAGAAGGTGACGCGGAAGGCCGCGGAGGCCCGCGCCGTCGCGCTCCTGGAGGAGGTGGGGATCCACGATCCGGAGCGCCGTCTGCGTCAGTTCCCGCACGAACTCAGCGGTGGTCTGCTGCAACGCGTCATGATCGCCGCGTCGGTGGCCGTCCGGCCGCGCCTCATCCTGGCGGACGAGCCGACGACGGCACTGGACGTCACCACGCAGGCTGAGGTCATGGTGATCCTGAAGAGGATGCAGGCCGAGTACGGCATGTCGATGCTCTTCATCACCCATGATCTGGAACTGGCCAGTGCGGTCTGCGACGACACGGTGGTCTTCTACGCCGGGCAGGTGGTGGAACGTCAGTCGGCGTCCAGACTGCACCACGACCCGCTGCACCCGTATACGGCAGCCCTGGTGCAGGCGCGGCCGGAGATCACCCATCGGGCCGTGCGTCTTCCGGCCCTGCCGGGTCATCCCACCACGGCCTATGAGGCGCCGGACGGCTGCGCCTTCGCCCCGCGCTGCCCGTTCGTCCAGGAGGCGTGCCGTGCCGGGGTGCCGCCTCTGCTGCGGATCGGCGAGCAGGGGGACAGCCGCTGTCTCCGCATGCCGGAGCTGCATGGCCGTCTGCTGGCCGGGGTGTCCGCGTCCATGCCGGCCGGTACGTCGTCGTCCGCCGCATCGGGGGAGGAGACCCTGTGAACACCTCGCCTCTGCTCGTCGTCGAGCAGCTGACCAAGACCTTCGGCAAAGGCAGGCACGAAGCCACCGCCGTCGACGGCGTGAGTTTCGAGCTGGGGGAGCGAGGCTCCCTGGGCATCGTGGGGGAGTCAGGGTCCGGCAAGACCACGACCGCCCGGATGATCATCGGCCTGGAGCAGCCCAGCGCCGGAAGGATCCTGTTCCGAGGGGAGGACCGGACCCGTCCGGCCCGGACCGTCCGCGAACTGCGCGAACGGGGCCGGAACATCCAGATCGTGTTCCAGGATCCGTACACCTCGCTGGACCGTCGCCAGCGGGTCGGCGACTGCCTCGCCGAGGTGCTGGGCGTCCATTTCCGGCTGGACCGGGAGGAGACCAGGCGCAGGGTCCGCGAACTCGGTGATCTGGTGGGTCTGGACGAACGCCAGCTCGGCGCCCTGCCGAAGGCGCTCTCCGGTGGTCAGCGGCAGCGCGTGGCCATCGCCCGCGCGCTCGCCGCCGAACCCGAGATCCTGATCCTCGATGAGGCGGTGTCGGCACTGGACGTCTCCATCCAGGCTCAGATCCTCAACCTCCTCTCCGAGATCCGCGAGCAGCGCGGCGTGAGTTACCTGTTCATCAGCCACGACCTGGCCGTCATCCGCCAGGTCTGCGACGACACGATCGTCATGCGCCACGGCGCGGTGGTGGAGCGAGGGCCCACGGCCGAGGTGCTCGACCATCCGCAGCATCCGTACACCCGCCTTCTGCGTGACAGCGTCCCGCGCGAAGGCTGGGACCCGTCCACCGTCTCCGCGCGATCCTGACCGACCCCGTTCCCCGCACCACCCTCATCAAGGAGCCACCCATGCACCACCCATCTCCCCTCCGCCTGTGGCGCCGCAGTGCATCGGCGGTCGCCGTCGGCCTCCTCGCCGTCGTGGCGCTCGCCGGTTGCAGCAGCAAAGCCGTGCAGACGACGACGCCGGGAACGGACGGCCTGACCACGTTCACCCCCGCGGGCGGCGCCGAAGTCGACAAGGTCACGTGGAACGTCTTCCAGGGCGAGCCGCAGACGGTCGATCCCTATCACGCGGCCGATTACACCCCGAACATGATCAACTCGAACATGTGCGAGAACCTGCTGCAGCAGACACCGGACTTCCAGATCAAACCGGGCCTGGCGAAGTCGTTCTCCAATCCCGACCCGCTCACCTGGGTGTACGAGCTGCGGGACGACGTCACCTTCTGGGACGGCAAGCCGATGACCGCTGATGATGTGGCCTACAGCCTGGACCGGAACCTGGTGGACAAGACGTCCTTCTCCAATTACCTCTACGGGAATGTCGCGTCGGTGAAGAAGTCCGGTGAGCATCAGGTCACCGTCAAACTCAGCAAGCCGGATTACCTTTTCAATGAGGAGATGGCCAGCTCCGCCGGAGTGGTGGTGGAGAAGGCCTTCCACGAGAAGGCGGGCAAGAAGTTCGGGTCGCCGGACACCGGGCTCATGTGCACCGGTCCGTTCCGGTTCACCAAATGGACTCAGGGCCAGTCGATCTCCGCCACGCGCTACGACGGGTACTGGAACAAGGACCTCAAGCCCAAGGTGAAGCAGATCGACTTCACGTTCCTCACGGATGACAACGCGATCACCTCGGGCCTGCTGGCCGGGCAGATCGACGGCACGTACAACGTGCCCACCTCGGGTGTGGCGCAGCTGAAGGCCTCGTCGGCAGGTAAGTATTACGTCGGCGCTGCGCCGCTTGAGACCACGCTGGTGGTGGCCAACCCGAAGGGCGCCCTGGCGAACGCCAACGTCCGCAAGGCGCTGCAGCTGGCCATCGACTGGAAGGGCATCGGCCAGACCGTCTTCGGCGGCCTCGGCACTCCGAGCAAGCTCCAGACCCCTCCCACCGTGTACGGCTTCGCGAAGGATGAGCTGAACAAGCTCGCAGGGACCGTCACCTCGGACGGAACCTCGCAGATCGAGAAGGCCAAGGCCCTGCTGGCGGATGTTCCGGCGGAGGTGAAGGCCAAGGAGATCAGCCTGGTGGTCCCGGCACAGGCCGAGACCCAGCAGCTGGGCGTCTCGATCAAGGACTCCGCGGACAAGATCGGGCTGAAGTTCAAGCTCAACGTGGTCCCGGCCACCGGGTACTCGAACTACCTGTACGATCCGGCCACCCGCGGTTCCACTGATCTGCTCTACACGCAGTTCTGGCCGGGCATCCCGAACCCGCTGGACTGGCTGGCCGCCACGGCAGTCACCGGTGGCATGTTCAACCAGTCGGGCTACAGCGGCATCGACACCCTCTTCGCGCAGGCCCGCGCCACCAAGGATCCCGCGCAGCGCGCGTCCGTGGTGTCCCAGGCGGAGAAGAAGCTGCTCGATGAGATGACCCCGATGTTCCCCGGCGTGGAGCTCCGCAACGACGTCTGGATGAACAACCGCATCTCCGGCGCGCCGGCGTCGTTCGACTACGTCTACTACCCGTGGGCGGCACACCTGGGCGGGACCAAGTAGTCCCGTCCGTCAGTCCCGGCCGCACTGGGGAGGGCGAGTCGTGACGGAAGGGCCCCTGAACCGCAGAGGTTCCGGGGCCCTTCCGTGCTCTCCGGGGTGAACGGGAGGTCCTGACGCAGGAAGACCCCCGCTTCTGCGGGTGACCCACGGAAATTTCAGTGGGCCCCCAACAGAAGCAGGGGTCTTCGGGCGCGAAAGGCCGGGTGTCGGCCCGCGGGATCAGATCAGCTCAAATCAGATCTTCACCAGCATCTTGCCGGTGTTGGCGCCGCGCATCATGGAGAGGAACGCCTCGACGGTGTTCTCGATGCCGTCCACGACCGTCTCGTCGTAGCTGATCAGGCCTTCGCTGAACCAGCTGTTCATGCGCTCGGAGAACTCCTGGCCGAGGTGCAGGTAGGAGCCCAGGGTGAAGCCCTGAAGCCGCAGACCGCGCGTGATCAGATTGGCCATGTTGTCCGGACCCGGCGTGCGCTCCGTGGTGTTGTACGCGGAGATCGCGCCGCAGAGGGCCGCGCGGCCGCCGTCGTTGAAAGCATCGAGGGCCGCTTCCAGGTGGTCACCGCCGACGTTGTCGAAGTAGACGTCGATGCCCTCCGGCGCGGCGGCCGCGAGCAGCTCGCGCACGTCGCCGTCCTTGTAGTTGAATGCGGCGTCGTAGCCGTACTTCTCGGTGAGCAGCGCGACCTTTTCGGGGGAGCCGGCGGAGCCGATGACGCGCTTGGCGCCCAGGAGCTTGGCGATCTGGCCGGCGGCGGTGCCGACAGCGCCCGCAGCGCCGGAGATGAAGACGGTCTCGCCTTCCTTGAGGTTCGCGATCTCGGTCAGACCGACGTACGCGGTGAGGCCGGTCATGCCAAGGATGTGCAGGCGGAGGGACAGCGGGACACCCGGGACTTCGGGGACCGCGCGGAAGGTCTCGGCGGCGTCCTGCACCCCGTCCATCCAGCCGTGCTGGTGCAGCACCACGGTGCCGACGGGCAGGTCCTCGGACGCGGACTCCACCACACGGCCGATGGCGCCGCCCGCGATGGCCTCGCCCAGGGGGTAGGGGGCGACATAGCTGCGGGTGTCGTTCATCCGGCCGCGCATGTACGGGTCCACGGAGATGAACTCATTGCGGACGCGAACCTGTCCGGGCGCGAGCTCGGGGTGCGTGACCGTGGCGGTGTTGAAGTCCTCCGGCACGGGCCAGCCTTCGGGGCGGCGTGCGAGCTGGATCTCGGTGGTGGTGAAGTCAGTCATGGGGTTCCTTCCAGGTCAGAGGGTGATGCCGAGAGTGAGGGAGATGACGCCAAGCGCGGGGATCACGCCCTGCTTGAGCGCTGCGGATGCCTTCTCCGGGCTGGAGAGCAGCAGGACCAGGCTGGCGGCCACCATCGAGCCGGCGCCGGTGAAGACGAGGGTGTTGCCCACGGCCGGCTGGCCCGCGGCCACGAGGATGATGCCGAGGATGACGGCGATCGCCAGGAACAGATTGTAGAAGCCCTGGTTGAACGCCAGCTCACGAGTGGCGGAGGCTTCGCTCTCGCTCGTGCTGAACACGGCGCGCGCTCGCGGGGAGGTCCAGGCGAAGGACTCCATCCAGAAGATGAAGACGTGCACCAGCGCGGCGATGCCGCTGAGGATGAGGCCGACGACGGCGAGGACGGTCATGTCAGGCCACCGCGAGTTCGACGTCGATGTTGCCGCGCGTCGCGTTGGAGTACGGGCAGACCTGGTGGGCCTTCTCGATCAGTTCCTGAGCCTGCTCGCGGGGGAGTGCGGGGAGGTCGACCTCGAGGCGGACGGAAAGGCCGTAGCCGCCGTTGTCGAGGGAGTGCAGGGAGACATCGGCCACCACCTCGGACTCGCCGGCGTCGAGCTTGGCCTGCGCGGCGACCAGCTTGAGCGCCGAGTGGAAGCAGGCGGCGTAGCCGGCGGCGAAGAGCTGCTCCGGGTTGGTGGCCCCGCCGGCGCCGCCGAGTTCCTTCGGAGTGCGGACCGGGGCGTCGAGGAGGCCGTCCGAGGACTGGATGTGGCCGTTGCGCCCGTCTCCATGGGCGACGGCGGTGGCGGTGTAGAGAGCTTTTGTAGTCATGTACAAAACTATATTGTGCAAAATACAAATGCGCAATCTAGAATGGAGGCATGTCCTACGAACAACTCGACCTCGACGCGCAGCTGTGCTTCCCGCTGCACGCGGCATCGCGCGCCGTGACGCGCGCCTATGGGGAGCTGCTGGCCGAGTCGGGTCTCACCTACCCGCAGTATCTGGTGATGCTCGCGCTGTGGAAGGCGGAGGGTTCGCTGAGTGTCGGCGAGCTGGGGGAGCGGCTGCGTCTAGACAGTGGCACCCTCACTCCGTTGCTCAAGCGCCTGGAGGCGGCCGGGCGTTTGACCCGGCACCGCTCGCCCGAGGATGAACGTCGGGTTCTGGTGTCTTTGACCCCCGAGGGGCTGGCGCTCCGTGATGTGGTGGCCGAGGTGCCCGGCCGCCTGGGTGAGATCGTGGGGCTCGGCCGTGAGGATTCCGAGAAGCTGAAGAGTCTGCTGATGACGGTGATGACGTCGCTGGATGGGCATCGCTGAGCTCCTGGCCGGCGCGCACCCGCGCGGGTGGATGCGCAGGTCAGAACCCGATTTGGGTGATCCGGCGTCGGTGGTCTAAGCTATATGAGTTGCAGCGGCGGGGAACGATTTCCTGACGCGGCGGACAAGTGAATATGGGGGTATGGCGCAGTTGGTAGCGCGTCTGCATGGCATGCAGAAGGTCAGGGGTTCGAATCCCCTTACCTCCACAGATGAAGGGCCGGTCGAGAGACCGGCCCTTCAGCGTTTATGAGCGCGTAGTTCTCGGCCGAGAGCGGGTCGCTGTGCCCACGAGTGGGGCCGGAATCTGGTCCTTTCGGCGCGGGCTCCACTCGGTGTCCTCAACTCCGGGCTGCCGGAGCGTTCCACCTTCTCCGCCGACGCCCGCTGCGCTGCTGACGTGGGTCGGGGCCGTGATAAAACGGCATCACACATCGCTCGATGCCACCCACTTTCCGGCACCTATGATCGTCGGGTGGAGTCTTTGCTGCTGTCCCTTCGCCGGTCATATTCAGAGCATGACTGGGTTCCGGTGACGGTAGGGTGCTCAAGTGCTTGGGTGTTCAAACTAGAAGGTTCTCAGGGGCTCTACGTCAAGGTCGCCCGAATGGTCAGCGACGACTTGACGGGATACGACCTGATTGCCGAAGGTGAACGACTCGCATGGCTGGCTCGGATTGGATTTCCTGCTCCAGAAGCGGTCGAGATGGGAGTCAGGGATGACGCGGCGTGGCTGGTCACGAAGGCGTTGCGAGGCAGGTCTGCGGCTGAGCCTTGGGGAGCAGGGCAGCGCCTGAAGGTTGTGGACGCCTTGGCCGATGTGGCCCGGAGTCTTCATGCCGTTTCGGTCATGGATTGCCCTTTCGATCGGAGCCTTGAACGTCTGCTTCCGGCCGCGGAGGCGGCGGTCAGGAGCGGAAGCTTTGATCAAGCGCGTCTGGAACCGGACTACAACGGCCGGACTTCTTCCCAGTTGCTGGCTGAACTGCATTCCACCGCGCCCTCGTCGGAGGACGTGGTGGTGTGTCATGGTGACCTCTGCCTTCCGAATGTCGTCCTTGATCCAGAAACGTTCGCTGTGACGGGAGTGCTCGACGTCGGTCGGCTGGGTCGTGCTGATCGGTACGCGGACCTTGCCTTGGCGACCAGGAGTATGTGCAGCGACCAGAATCCGCAGTATGGGGAGGTCCACGCGGAGCGCTTTCTGTCCCGCTATGGGGTGGATCAGCCCGACGACCATCGTCTCGGCTTCTACCGGCTTCTGGACCAGTTCTTCTGACTCGTGACGACTGTGCAGTCAAGGAGCGAATCGCCTCGAGAGCGGCTCCCACCAGAGTCGGCCGGGCACGTCCAGGTGGCTCTAGCGGCGGTCGGGAGTGAGGGCAGGGAGCCGTTTCCCTGGTCTCAGGGATTCACGAAGGCCCGAAGCTCGGTAGCCCATTGTTCAAAAGCATCCAGGTGCGCGTCATGTGACGCATTCGTGAGATCGTAGCGGCGGGCGTTTTTACCACGGGCGAGAAAGGCCTTCTTTTGTTCCTCGCTGAACATGCCGTTGTCGGCGTACGCGACCAGCGTGGGAGCGGAGACGCTCTCCCACTCGCTCCAGCGCGGAACGTTCAGTTCAACCGAGATCCGCTCCATCACGTCCGCGTCGAATCGGGGATAAAGCCCGCCATTGCGTTCTTCCAGGTCGTCGGCCCAAGCCCGCGCCAACGGTCCTCGTCCTAACGTTTCCGTCGCCACCGCCCGAGTGATGAAGGGCACTTCCCAGGAGCGGAAGAAATCACCGAGTGCAGCAGAATCTTCTGCCGTGCCGCTTCCTTCGTTGCATTCCAGTAGTGCGAGCCGACGCACGAGCTCTGGATGCGCCGCTGCGACAAGGAAGGCGGTGTGTGCTCCCATGGATTGCCCGACGAGATCTATCGGTTCATTCTCTTCAGCATCGATGACTGCGACGACGTCGTCGACAAAGGCCTCTCGCGAAGTGTCGGAAGGTATCCGTGTGCTGAAGCCGTGCCCTCGCTGATCGATCAGGACCACTTTGCGTGGGGCGAGAGCTTGAGCAGTTGGGACAAATTCGTGACTGCTCCCGGCCAGCCCGTGCAGGATGACGATCGCAGGGCCGGAGCCTTCGAAGACTCGGTACGAAAGAGTGGTGCCATCCGCGACCGTTAGCGCCTTTCGAGTGCCATTCATCGGACGAGTGTAGCGCGACCACAAGGCTCCAACCCGGCCTGAGTCCGATGCCTCAGACTGTGGGCGCCCTCGACCACCATGTGCTCTGACCTCTTCCGCAACCGGTCTGATGTCCAACGACTTCGCAGTGACTCGAGAGACATCCGTCCGCGACCAACCGAGAGCCGCGCACAGCTCTGGCGTTGTCATCGCACCTTGAATGGCGAGGTTGTTGACCACAGGTGAGACCCGGTTTCAACGCCGCCTAGGCTTGGTCTTCCATCAGGCCGAGGGCGTCCCACGCCTGTTCCACGCGTGCGAACGAGGTGGTGGCGGTCCTTTCGAGCTCCGCGAGGATTGCTTGCACAACGGCGACCATCGCGGTGAGGGAGGGGCTGGCTCCGAGACCTTCCATCGGCGTGATCACCACGTGATCGGAGTCCTCGTTGAGTGGTGAGGAATGCAGGTCGGTCAGGACGGCGACCGTGGCTCCGTTCTCGTGTCCCAGCCGGGTCAGCGAACGCAGTGTCCGGGTGAGGCGCCAGACATTCAGGACAACGAGGCAATCCCGTTCATCCAGCTGCGAGACCGCGACTGTCTGCTCGGTGGCGGGGCCGGCGGCAAGACGGATGTCGTACCCGTAGATCGAGGCGAGATAACTGAGGATCTGGCCAGGCCCGGTGGCTGATCCGGTGGCGATCACGACCGTTCGGCGGGCGGAGCTGATCGCCTCTGCCACGGCGTTGATGGAGTCGAGGTTTTCCTGTGATGAGGCGGCGGTGATGTTCGCGGTGTCCCGCCGCAGCATTTGAGCCGCGGTGTCCCGGGAGAGGGGCCGTTCGGCTTCCTTCGCCACGAGGGAGTGGAGATATTCTCCGCGCAGCGCGTTGCGCAGATCGGTCCATCCGTCGTAATCCAGCTGTTGAGCGGTGCGGACGACGGTGGAGACATTCACCCCGGCACGTTCGGCGACTTCCCGCGCGGAGGCGTAAGAGCCGAACTGGGGCATCTGGAGGAGCAGCTGAACGACTCGTTCGGCGCGTGCGCCAAGGTTTGCGCGGCCCGCCCGCTGCGCGAGCATGCTTTCGACCGTCACCTCGGCGCCCTCCTCATCAATGTCCATGAACGGATCTCAAGCCTCTGCCACCTGGAAAACCTCACTGGTCGATGACACTGCACCGCCCGCGGCCTCCAGGATCCCTTGAGAAAACGCACCGCGTACCGGCGAGGCCTGCCATGTTTCGTAGGCGCCCCTGTCTGGCCATTCCGCGATAACGATCACGGTACCCGAATCTTCCGTGCTGACGCAGAGCCGCGCGATCGATGCCCCTGACGACTCCAGAATGCGTGCGGACTGGTAGTAGCTGACGACATCCGGAGTGCGGGAAGGAGCCAGGCGGAGGGTGAGGATGGTCACAATTGTCATGCTCTAAGTGTTGCATATCACTTTCGATGCATCTACTGTTGCATCAATCCGCCTGAACGATATGGAGTTCACCATGGCCATTTCCCCTGATGCGACAGCCGCAGAGCACGCGGCTCTTCTCGCGAGACTGGACAACCTGAAGCCCGGGAAGCCTCATCGCCGACTCATGGTGATGGGAGGTCTCGGCTACACCTCAGACTCCTTCGACGGAGCCCTGATGGGCTATGCCCTTGCCGCGCTGATCGTGATCTGGAAGATCCCCTCGTCGGTTTCGGGATGGCTTCTCTCCTCCCTGTTCTTCGGATACCTGGTCGGTGCGCTCCTCGCCGGTGTGCTTGCCGACCGATTCGGCCGCCGCCGTCTGATGATGACCTCGCTGCTCATCTTCTGCGCCTGCAGTCTGCTCATGGGCACCGCGCACACCGTCGCCGAACTGTTCATCTGGAGAGCCCTCGCCGGCGTGGGCATCGGCGCTGAAACCGTCATCATCGCGCCCTACATCTCCGAGTTCCTTCCTGCCAAAGTGCGGGGAAAGTTCGTGTCCCGGACTGTAGGCTTCCTGGCCATCGGCTACATCCTGGCCGGCGTGCTCGCGCCCATCATCATTTCGCCCAACCCGGAAGTCGGTTGGAGGATCGCCGCCGTCGTCACCGCCTTGCCGGTGCTCGCCTTGCTCTGGTGGCGCCGCTCGCTCCCGGAATCGCCCCGGTACCTGCTCGCCAAAGGGCGTGTCGCTGAAGCGACCGCCGTCATTGAGAGCCTGGAGCGCGGAACCGACGTCGACCCCGTTCAAAGGGCTGGCGGCCAGACCGGATCCGCCCCAGTGGCCGGCAGTGGGGAATCGCCCGCCGTTCGCCCGGTGGTGGCGCAGCGGGGCCCCTTCGCTCAGATTCCGGCGCTGTGGAAGGGGTCTCTTTCGCGCACCACTTCAGTGATCTGGGCGCTCTGGTTCCTTCTGACCGCGGTGAACTACGGCTTCACCACCTGGCTGCCCGCGCTGCTGGTCGCGGCCAAGGGCTTCACCCTGACCGGCTCCTTCGTCTTCGCGCTGGTCACTGCCATCGCGCAGGTTCCCGGATACTACGTTGCGAGTCTCCTGATCGACCGGATGGAGCGCAAGTGGCTCATCGCCCTCTATGCAACGGGTGCGACAGTCGCCGCGATCATCGTTGCTGTGGCGAATTCGAACGAGATGCTCCTTCTGGGCTGCGCCATGCTGGGAGCCTTCACGAACGGTGTGGCCGCCGTGTATTACACCTACACGGCGGAGCTCTACCCGACAGCCATCCGTGCCACGGGCATGGGCACCGCATCCGCCATCGGCCGGGTGGGAGCCATCGCCGCTCCGGTCGCCATCGGCTACCTCTACGCCGGTCTGGGCTTCACCAATGTCTTCTTCGTACTGGTCGGGGCCCTCGCCCTGGCCGTGGCGATCGTCGTGATCTTCGGTGAACGCACCTCCGGGAGGAGCCTCAACGAAGACGTGCCCGTTCACGCCTGATCCGCTGGGCCGGACAGGCCCTCCACCGCTCCTTCGACACTTTTAGGATCAACCATGCGCATCCGCATCATCAACGCCCATACCCTCGAACCTCTGACAGGGGAACGGCAGAAACGAGCCTGGCTCGACGTCGTCGATGGGCGAATCGCCGGCGGTGGCGTCGGGACCCCGCCGGAACCCTCGGGCGACGCCCGCATCATCGACGCCCGAGGCGGTACGGTCATGCCCGGACTGGTTGACGCCCATGTTCACCTCACCGTGACATCGACCGATGTGATCGACCGGGCGACGTGGACTCCCGGGTACACCACGGTCCGGGCTCTGCAATCGGCCGGCGAGATGCTCCGCCGAGGATTCACCACGGTGCGCGACGTCGGCGGCGCCGACTACGGCATGGCCCGGGCCCTTGAGGAGGGCCTCGCCGTGGGCCCGCGCCTGATCTTCGGCGGCAAAGCGCTGTCCCAGACCGGTGGGCATGGCGACTTCCGTGCACCGCTGGATGATTCCCAGCCGTGCTGTCAGCACAAGCCTGACTTCGGGCGCATCGCCGATGGGGTCGAAGCCGTCAGGCACGCCGCCCGTGATGAGTTCCGCAAGGGCGCGCACCACCTCAAAATGCTGGTCTCCGGCGGGGTGGCTTCCCCGTCCGATGAGATCTCCGCGGTCCAGTACACCTCCGAGGAGATCCGTGCCGCCGTCGTCGAGGCCGAAAACCACAACCGCTACGTCACGGTTCACGCTTATCACCCTCGCGCGGTGAACCAGGCGCTGCGAGCCGGGGTGCGGTGTGTGGAACACGGCAACCTCATCGATGAGGAGTCGATTCGCCTGCTGGTGGAGAATGACGCCTTCCTGGTTCCGACGATCATCACCTACGAGGCAATGTACGAGGCCGGCTCCGCCTCCGGGCTGTCGGAGGTCTCCTTGAAGAAGCTCGAAGAAGTGCGGGCGGCGGCGATGCACGCACTCGAACAGGCGCACCGGGCCGGTGTGAACCTGGTCTATGGAAGCGACCTGCTCGGCGCCCTGCAGGCCCGCCAGCTCGATGAGTTCACCATTCGCGGGCGCATCCAGCCGCCTCTTGACGTGATCCGGAGCGCCACCAGCACGGCTGCACGGCTCCTCAAGCTGGAGGGACGGATCGGCACGCTCGCACCGGGAACTTACGCAGATCTGCTGGTCCTGGACGGCGACCCTGAGCAGGATCTCAGCGTTCTCGTCTCACCCGAGCGCCACCTCCGCCACGTGATCCATCAAGGAGCCGTCACGGACGTGGCGACTCACGGGAACGACACCGCCATCTGAGATGCTGCACCGGGACGTTCCCGCAACCTCAGGTCTTTCGACTCGCAGGCAGACCGTGCTTGTCCAGAAGGTGTAGCGGCCGCACTGGCCCTTTGCCGAAAGCGCTGAAGGGCCGAGCTTGCACTCGTAGCCTGCAACAGTGAGGATCCTCCTCCCTGTCTGCGCGATCGGGCACTGGCGGACGGAGTCACGCCTGGAGTCCGGACCTCAGACTTCCATGAATGAAACTGAGTGTGGCCCTGGCAAATGGGGGGGGCAGCCAGGGCCACTAGGGGATGACAACACTCCACATCGGAGATGCCACAGCATAGGCTGCCCTTTCTGTGCAGCGCCTGAGCGGAGCATCTGAATATGGACACTCTCCCGGATGGCTCGGACGTCCGGAAAATCAATTGCGCTCTGGGTGGGAGAGCTCGCCTGAACATTAGTCTCACCTAGAGGCCCGGACGCCTGGAGAAGAGCAATAGGAACTATGCGATAGGACTGTGCGCGAACTCGGTCCTGCCGGAGCAGGCTGCATGCCGCTCAGTGCGCGGGTACCAGGCCGCCCAGTCACGGTTCGGGGGCGACCGTTTCGGTCTCAAGATCGGAGACATTGCGCAACAGGAGCCGGCCGCAGGGACAAATGGGCGCCGCCGGGTGAGGCCAGGGAATGATGTGGAGCCTGTGGCTTCGGGTGTCCGGAAGTCAGGAAGGGCAACTCCGAGCACGCACGATGGCCAAGGGGAGGGGGGCAAGTGTAGCGAGGGTGCCTGCAATCGAAATCTGTCAGCTCTGGATTACGTCTGTCACTATTGACAGACCAACTGGAGGCGAATATTCTCAGAGTGTCGACCGAGCGAGGGAGCAGGCATGAGAGGTCTATCCGATGTGGAAGAGGTCATACTCTCCGTGTTACGGAACCAGCCGGCTCCGGCGGGTTCTCGTCTGATCCGTCGCGAACTCGCCGCCGAAGGGTTCGATACCAGCGAGTCGACGGTGAACCGGCTCCTCACTGGTCTGGATTCCCGTGGTTTCACAGAGTCGTTGGGGCGCAAAGGTCGCGTCTTGACGGGCGAGGGGCGTCGCGTGAGTGGCGTTCTCCAGAGCGACCGTCACCGCAAGGTGTATTTCGAAAAAGCCTTGCAAATGCATAGCGTCGAGGACCTCATCGACCACCTGCTCACCCGCCGCGGAATCGAGCGAGAGGCGGCGCGGGCCGCGGCCCTTCGGGCCACCCCTGAGGAGATCGCACGACTGCAGAAGATCGCCGACCCTACCGGGCCGACACTGCATGACAGACTCGGATTTCATAGCGCAGTGGGGGAGGCCTCTCACAACAAGCAGATCCAGGCCATCGCGAATACTCTCTTCGGCGAACGACTGGATCCCCTCGAGAGCGTCACGCTGACCATTGGACTACGGCAGGGTGTCCTCGGTGAGTGGGAGAACGACCATCGCGTGATTGCCGCCCGCATCAGCGAACGCGATGCCGACGGGGCGGAACGGGCCATGCAAGCGCATCTCGACTCGACGATCCGAGAGACGGAGGCATTCGTCCGCAGCGGTTGGGGAGACGTCCTTCTCGAGCAACTGCGCGCGGAGGACCCTTCGACAAAACCCCAGCTCCTGCTCTAGTCCATCTAGGATCCGGATCCACCCGGGCGGCTGTCGCCTCCCCGGTCTCTGGAGTATGCACAGCCATATTCCCAATCCCCCCATGCCATGTGGCGTACCCAATTTCCCTAGGAGACCGCAATGTCACACTCTTCAGATTTCTCGCGTTCCGTGGACCGCCGCTCATTCCTCCGATTGGGCACTCTTGGTGCCGGTGCTCTTGCGCTAGGGTCCTCATCTCTGGCCTTGGCGGGCTGCTCGTCCGCAGGCCCCTCGGCTTCGGGGGGCGGTCTGTCTCCGTTCACCACGAAACTCGGCTGGATTCCCGACGTCGCATACTCTGGGCTCTTCATCGCCAAGGATGCAGGGTTCTTTTCCAAGGCGGGGCTTGACGTGACGATCCAGCCCGGCGGGCCCAACTCGCCAGTGGTGCCGTTGGTCGCGACCGGGAAGCTCGATGTGGGCCTGGAATCGATCCCCGAGAATGTGGCCTCCGCCATTAAGAATGGGGTGAAGCTCCGCATCGTGGGCGCCGGATTGCGTAAGAGCCCGGAGTGCTGGATCTCGCGTGCGGACAAGCCGATCAAGACCCCGAAGGACATCGAGGGCAAGAAGCTCGGGTCCACCCTGAGCGGCCAGAACCTGATGATCGAGTTCATGAAGCGCAACGGTGTGGATCCGAGCAAGGTGACGTTCGTGCCCACGCAGTTCGACCCCGCACCGCTAGCAGTCGGCGAGGTCGATGCGCTACTCGGATTCGCCTCGAACCAGCCGGTTGCGCTGAAGAACAATGGGATCGACACCTACGTCATGCCTACGGCCGACTTCGGTCTCAACCGCATGCAGCAGGTGTTCTTCGTCACCCAGGAGACCCTCGATGACAAGGACAAGCGGGCACGAGCGAAGGCGTTCTTGCAGGCAGCCCGCGAGGGCACCACGAAGATGCTCGCCGATCACAAGGCCGCTGCCGAGCTGACCGTGAAGCTGTATGGCAAGGAAGTCGGCCTGAACGTCAAGGACCAGACGGCCAACCTGGATGCCCTGGCTCCCTTCGTGGGCGGAGGAGACAGCTCAGAACTGTTCCTCATGTCAGACAAGCTGATCGAACAGACGATCGAGAGCCTTGCGCTCATCGGTGTGAAAGCGGATAAGTCCCTCTTCACCAACGAACTGCTCGAATCCTGAACTGAGCCACGAGAGCACGGAGATCTCCATGCAGAACGACATCGCCGACCCAGGTTTACGCATCCAGGGCCTAAGTAAGACCTTCAACACCAACGGGACCAGTGTTCAGGCTCTGGCGGACTTCACCTACACCGCTCGACGAGGGGAATTCATCGGCTTGCTCGGTCCGTCGGGGTGCGGCAAGTCAACGGTGCTTCGGGTGCTCGCCGACCTTGAGGCCCCCACGTCGGGGGCTGTTGAGGTGCACGGCACCTCTCCGCGAGAACTTCGACGCCGGCACCGCATCGGCGTCGGATTCCAGGACGCCGGTCTGCTGCCGTGGCGCTCGGTTGAAGCCAACGTACGCTTGCCACTGGAAATTGCCGGTATCAAGGACGAGCAGACAGTCCAGGACCTCATCGAACTGGTGGGGCTATCGACCTTTCGCGCCGCCCGCCCCGCCCAGCTCTCCGGTGGCATGCGACAACGAGTGTCGCTGGCGCGCAGCCTGGTCACCGCGCCCGACCTGCTCCTGCTGGACGAACCCTTCGGCGCGCTGGATGACCTGACCCGTCAGAATCTCAACTTTGAACTACAGCGGATCTGGTCCGAACGCGGCACCACAACGGTCCTGGTCACGCACGGAATCGCCGAAGCGGTGCTGCTCTCGGACACCGTCATTCTCATGTCCCCGCGGCCCGGGACCATCATCGACATCGTGCCGATCGATCTACCACGGCCCCGTACTGCGGCCATCTTGGAGGATCCAGAATTCCACGCGCTGTGCGACCGGTTGTCCCGCAAGCTTTTCCACGCCGAGGCGGCAGGGCGATGACCGCCGTGCCCGGGACCTCCGACGTCGGGCGGAGCCGCCGGACACGGGCGAGTCTTCGCTCGCTTGCGCCGCTGTTCTCCGTGCTGATGCTGATCGCCCTGTGGCAGGTCGGCTCCTTGATCACACCGCTCGTCCCGGCCCCTCTCGCCGTCATCCAGCAGATCGGAGCCGATGCCGGTTCCTATCCGGCCAACATCGCGCAGACCATGACGACGGCGGGGCTGGGGTATCTATGGGGCAATGGCATCGCGATCATCCTGGCGCTCCTCACCCTTCCGTTTCCCAGGGTGCAGGCACTGCTTGAGCGGATCGCCGTCGGAGCGATCGCCCTTCCACTCATCGCCGTCGCGCCGATCCTGGTGATCGTGTTCTCCGATAACGTGCCCGGCATCATTCTCTCCGCTCAGGCCGTAGTCTTCACCACGCTCATCGCCGTGATTCTGGGCCTGGGTAACGTCGATCAAAGTGCGCTGGACCTGGTGCACGCCGCCGGCGGATCGAGCTGGACCGCGATCCGGAAGGTGCGGCTCCCCGCCGCGATTCCCAGCCTGGTCGTGGGACTTCAGATCGCCGCTCCCAGCGCGATCCTCGGAGCGATCATCGGTGAGTACATGGGCGGCAGCAAAGGACTCGGCGTGGCGATGATCCAAGCGCAAGGGGCATTCGACGTCCCGCGCGCCTGGGCCCTGGCCCTGGTCACTTCCGCGCTGGCCGCCGTCGCGTTTCTGGCCATCCCGTGGATCGTGCGTGTGACGATGCCATGGGTCGGTCAGGCGAATTCCACGATCGCGGCCCGAGCAGCCACGCGGCGAGGACTTAAGTTGCCTTGGCCACTGACCGTAGCGCGTACCGTTCTCTCCGTGCTCGGAACGATCGGGGTGGTGACAGTCGCATGGTGGGGAATGGCCGCGATCGTCCCCGGTGGCGGCCTCGTCGCCAGGGGTCCCAGCGACGTCATTCATTACTTCGCGGACCCCACCTCTGTGATCATCAGCCAAAGTGGGCAGCAACAGAGCGCGCTCGACGCTCTGGCCGCGTCACTGGGGCAAACGGCGATCGACGCGGGCATCGGATTCCTCGTCGGAACGGCGCTGTCCGTGGTCATGGCCGTCATCGTCCACGAGTTCCGCACGATCGAAGCGCTCATCATGCCGGTCTCGATCGTGCTACGCTCCGTGCCGATCGTGGCCGCCATGCCGCTGCTGGCACTGGTATTCGGGCGCGGGATCCTTGCGGTGACCGTCCTGATCACGATGATGACGTTCTTTCCCACCTTGGTGAACCTCCTGCTCGCTATGCGCAGCGCACCGGGAGGCGCGGTGGATCTCTTCACTGTGACCGGTGCGACGAGGTTCCAGAGGGTCGGCAAACTGCTGATCCCGTACGCATTGCCGGCCTTGTTCGCATCGATCAAGGTTGCGCTTCCGCTCTCAGTCGGCGCAGCGATGGTTGCCGAGTGGCTGGCCACCGGGACTGGTCTCGGCGCTTCGATGACCGTTGCGGCCACGATGTCGGATTATGACTTCGTCTGGGGCGGCGTGGCTGCCGTTCTGCTCATCTCACTTTTCCTCTACCAGCTCGCCGGGTACGCCGAGCGCAAGATCGCCGCCCGCCTGGGCTGACGCTCACCCTTCATTCCTTGACGAAAGCAGGTACTGCTGTGCGCACACTACTCCTCAACGGTCGCATCGAGGGCGCGGAAGCCTCAGACATCGTGATCGAGGATGGGTTCATTGCTCAGATCATTCCGGCCGGATCCGCGCAAGCCGCGAGCACGGATGAGGTGATCGACCTCTCCGGTCAACTCGTGCTCCCCGGATTCGTCGATGGCCACTCGCACGCTGATAAGAGCATGTGGGGCGAGCCCTGGGCCCGACGTCATTCCGTCGACATCACCATGGATCAGATGTTCGAAGACACGTTGGAGCAATGGAAGCTTCCGCAGTCCTCAATCAAAGACCGCGCACGCCGCTTCCTCCACAAGAGCATCGCTGCGGGCTCGACCACGATCCGCGCCTATGCTGACGTGTTCCCGGGCATCGATCTGCAGGGTCTTCATGCGATGCTCGAACTCAAAGAAGAGCTGGCCCCACTCGCGGACATCAGCGTCATCGCGTTCCCTCAGCTCGGCATCCTGCGGACCCCAGGGACACTGGACCTCCTCGAACAAGCCCTCAAGGACGGAGCAGACGGAATCGGCGGTCTGGATCCCGCAGCCGTCGAACGCGACGCCGCCCAAGTACTCGACCTCGTCTTCGGGCTCGCTGAGAAATACCAGGTGACCGCCGACTTCCACGCCCACGAAGTCGGAGAGCTCGGCGTGTGGCTCGTGGAGCGCGTCGCCGAACGCACCAAAGCACTCGGCATGGCAGGCAACGTGAGCATGTGCGACGTGTTCGCCCTGGCCGAACCCAGCGCGGAGCAGTTCGGACGGCTCAGCCACGCCTTCGCGGACGCGGGCATCGCCTTCTCCATCGGGGTCCACGGACTGCTTCCCGTGCCCGATGTCAAGGGCCTGCACGAGGCTGGCGTAGCGATGTGCCTCGGCTCCGATTCTTCGCGGAGCCTGTGGTCCCCGTGGGGCGATGGGGACATCCTTTCGCGGGCGATGATGATGTCCTACAAGAGCTACTGGCGCACCGACGACGACCTCGAACTCGCAGCCCGATTGGCAACCTCTCTCGGTCACCAGGCACTCGGCGCCGCAGCTCAACAAGTGGTGACTGGGGAAGTTGCGGATCTCGTGGTGCTCCCCGGAGAAGCCGTTGCCGAAGTCGTGGTGCAGCCGGTGCCACGCTCCCTGGTGCTCAAGCGGGGCGTGGTTGTGGCCCGCGATGGCCACCTCGTGACCGCTGCCGGCTGAGCGGCCAACCGAAATCTGTGCCCGCGAAACCAGCGATAGCGCCTTGACCCTGACCATGATGCCCCGCTGAAGCACTAGGGACCCACAGCGACATGTGGGTCCTTAGCAGCCTTCTCCGGCTCATGGTCCTGCTCACTCAACCGATCACGTCGCAGAGTCGCCGCTACCGTCCCGGACGTCGAGGCGCTCCTTGAGGTGCGCGACCGCCTGGGCGACCGCGGCCTTGGATTGCGGGGTGTCGTGGAGTGAGTTCACCATGACGAAGTCGTGGATGATGCCGCCGTAGCGGACTGCCGTGACTTCGACGCCGGCGCGGCGGAGTTTGGCCGCGAAGGCCTCGCCTTCGTCGCGGAGCACGTCGGCTTCGGCCGTGATGATCAGGGTCGGCGGGAAGAACGCGAGCTGGTCCTCGGTGGCCCGCAGGGGTGATGCGGTGATCTCCGCCCGCTGGGCCTCGTCGGTGGTGTACTGATCCCAGAACCACTTCATGCCGTCGCGGGCCAGGAAGTACCCTTCCGCGAAGGTCTTGTAGGACTCGGTGTCGAAGTCCGCATTGGTGACGGCGTAGAACAGCGCCGTGCCCAGCATCATCCATCTCGACCCGTTCGTGCTGGCGCACGCCGAACGCCACCGTGTCGACGGCGGTGGAGGGCATTACCCGGCCGGGGTGCTTGAAGCGATCAGCCTCGGTCTCAACGTGATCTGGCTGTTCCTCGTTTACCTCGGCGTCGCGGCCATCGCCACGCGGCAATACTTCAGCGAGCAGGGTGTCCGCTACCGTCGGCTTGTGTGGGGTCGCCGTCTGCCGTTGGAGGCCATGACGTCGATCACCTTGACGGGCCGCTTCCATCCCCGTGCGGCCGACGTCCTCGGGAACCGCACAGGTATCGATCTCCGTCGCGTCACCGATGCTCCCGACGCTCCCGGATTCCATCCCTTGCTCATCCGCGGCACGGTGGGCGGCTCCACCCTGACGAAGCTCGAGCTCAAGATACAGCTTCAGCCGGGCAGGGGTTCACGGGAAGCGATGACTTACGTCGAACGGTGGGTACGTGCCCGTCCCGAACTGGTCGATGAGTACGCTCGGTCCTACTTCGAGGCGCGCGGGGCACTTCCGCCGAGCACTCGGGACTGATCGGCCGACGAGGTGCCGGCTTCAGCCGGCCTCAGGCCACCGCGACGCTGCCCTCGGTGACCTGCTGGAACGCCAGATCGGCGGTCCGGCGGGCCAGTTCGTCCGTGAGGCCGGCGCCCACCGGCAGAAGGGCCTTGGTCAGGAGCGGGCTCAGCAGAAGGTCGCAGATCCAGTCGAGGTCGATTTGGGCCGCCTCCACCTCGCCGCGGGCGACGGCCCGGTCGAGCACGGCCTGAACATTCGCACGCCGAGGCGCGATGAACTGCGTGAGGTAGAGGTCCAGTATCGATTCGTCGATCCGGATCGTCTCGAGGAGGCCGGGGAGATTGTTCCGGAGCAGCGGGTCCGCGAACATGGCGACCTCCTGGCGCTGGAGCCGGAGCAGGTCGGTGCTGAGCGCGCCTGTGTCCTCGATCTCGTTCACGCCGAAGCGATGCTGGATGACCTCGAAGGCGAGATGACCGACGTTACGGTACCTGCGATAAAACGTCGGTCGGGTGGTGCCGACTTCCGCCACGAGACCGTCGACGGTGAGGCTTGAGTAACCCGAGTTCCGCATGATGCGTTCGGCGGCCTGGCGCAGGGCTTCGCTGACATCGGAGTCGAGCGGCCGGCCTCGTTTGGTTGCCATGCAGCCAGTCTAGCAAGCGGTCTGTGCGACTGGCCGGACCTCCATCCGGTGAATTAATATAGGGAAGGTGCTGTAACGCAACTCTGCGAGGCGAAGGAGAGATCGTGGGGGAGAAGCCTGGCGGAACGAGCCTCGAAGAGGAGCTCGGGCCCGCGCAACATCGGTACTTCGGCGGCGGGTATCGCCAGGTGGAGCATGAGCTCACGGAGGACGACGACGGCGAAGGGGCGTCCTGGGAGGGGCGGGTCACCTATCCGGTGCTGTGGTCGAGAGGGCCGGGCGGGGCTGCGCGCCAACCTCATCTGAGCTCGGTCGACGCCCTGGTGCTCCCCCTGGCGGCACTTGCCAAGGCCCGCTCCCGTTGGTTGGCGAACGGCCGGATGGACTCCCAGTACTGGGTTCCGTATGTGAGGATCCGGGCCGGGCGCGAGCCGTGGGACCGTCTGGCGGAAGTCCCGGTCACCCTCGAGATGAGCAGGCGCACTCTCGACGGACGGGCTCTCGAATGGTGCGCGGCTCGTGTGGGCAATATGAAGGTCGACCTGGGGCTCGCCGTGGCCGCAAGCAGACCGTCGTCGGACGCTGGGACGATCAGTGACCTGGACTATCGGGGCCATTCCATCACCTCGTCGGTGGATCGCCTCTATGGGCCGGTCCGTGAGCTCAGATCACGGCACGTTCTCGCGGTCGGCGCGTCGGACCGGCACGCCTCCGCGCACGCGTCCGCCGTCGACTTCCTGGTCACGATGGGCCAGCTGGCGCAGGCCTTGGTGTACCGGGCCCAATCGACGGACCGCAGCCGAGTGGGCAACCTCTGGATGCGGACGATGACCATCACCGTGCGAAGCGGTGGACCGATTGCACCCGGGCCGTTCGACGCCGTCACGACACTCGACCGCCAGGGCACCGTGGTGATCAACGGCCGGCCGCTGCGGACGGTGCGCGTCCGGTCCTTGGCATCGGTCGGCGTCGAGGGCGTGGCGGATCTGGCCTACTTCGGTGAGGGCTGAGGCGTGGGCATGACCGATGATCTGGATGACGCAGCTGATTTGGATGACGCTGCCGATTTGGATGACGCAGCGCGCCGGCGGGAGATTCTCGCCGCGGCCGCATCGTTGCTCGTGGACGCGCCCCTGGTGGAGGTGACCCTGGAGGACGTCGCCCGGGTCCTGCACGCGCCGGTGGAGGAAGTGAATCGCCACTTCGGTTCGGTCACTGAGGTCGGCGCCGCGCTCCTGGCTGCGGAAGGCGACAGCATGCGGGAGGCGCAACGGACCGCCGCGCTGGTCGCAAGTGATCCGCTTGACGTGCTCCGCGCGACGTTTCACGCGGTGGCCGTGAACATCAGTTCCCGGCCGATCGTCCGGGCGGGCATCAGAATCGCGCAGGAGTCACGGCATCTCTATCCGGAACGCCGGATCGACCCCTTCCGGACGTGGAAGGCGTTCGTGGTCGGCCAGTTGGAGCGGGCGAAGTCCGCGGGCCGCCTTCGCCCGGATGCCGATCCCGAATCGGTGGCGTGGCTGATCGTGTCCGCGGGCCTTGGGACGAAGGAACTGGTCGCGTTCACCGGTCGGTGGAGTGAGTTGCCCGAGATCATGGAGAGCACGGTGGGTCAGGTCATGTCGCTCATCGGCGGTGGCGGTGGACTCGCCGAGGGGCGCGACTGATCGGCCGAGGTGGGCCGTCGGAGACCCGCCGTCGTCATGTGAGTCACACCATTCCACGATTACGACAGGTGGTGTAACGTAAAGGCACCGAGACGTTGGCGTCTCGCGAGCACCTGAGGGGGAAACTCATCGGTGGGAGGAACGCGCAGGGGATCACCTTCATGGTCATTGGGGGCTTGAAGGAGATCTTGTCGGCCTTTGACTCTGGGGGGCAAGGCCGACAAGGACCGTGGCGCGCAGGTTTTCCGGAAGCGATTTCGCGTCGCGACGGATGGCCTCTCGTCTCCCGCCGCTGGGAATCGGGCTGTTGGTGCTCGGAGGGCTGCTGACCGGACACGAGCGTCAAGCCGAAGCGGTCAGCAGCCCACAAAAACCTCCTGTCGGCGCCGAGAGACTCGCGCCGCGGGCGCTGCCCGGAAACGGCTCATTCCCCTCCCGATCCGTGGCCCGTATCCTTCAGCCAGGAGGCATCGATGAACAACGGCACCCGCAAAACCGTGAAGATCGCACTGGCCGCCGCGTGTGTCGCAGGTTTCTTTCTCGCGGCTCTCGGGCTGGGTTCCTACCTGATCCGCTACGGGCACCTCGACGGACTTGAGGGGACGATCCCCGACTCCCTGTATGGCCAGGTCACCGGGATGTTCGGCGTGGAGAAGCTCCTCCTTCTGTGCGGCCTGCTCGTGGCCCTGGTCTGCGGCATCGCTCTGGTGGTGTCAGCCACACGACGGGGACGAGCGGCGTCAAGGCCCTGACTCTCGGAGGTGCGGGACCTCGATTCACGCGGGCAGAATGTTCGACGCCGGTCACGCACCTGAGCTCACCGACCGGGCCGAACCCGCTTCCAGTTCGGCGGCCCGGCAAGCCACGCCATGTCCTCGAACCCTCTTCGCGACATCCTTCGCCCGTGCGTTGTAAGCGTTTAGTGTAAACGCTTACAATCTCTTTCGGCGCAGTTTCCACCGCGCTGATCGAGTGCCACGTGAAAGGGTTGAGGCCGTGTTCCTTGACTGAGCGCAGCCGCGCGACCATCCGGGATGTCGCCGTGCTTTCCAGCCTGTCCATCTGCACCGTGTCGCGGGCTCTGCGCGGCCTTCCCCACGTGTCCGAAGACGCCCAGCGACGCGTCGAGGATGCGGCCGCGAAACTCGGCTACCGTGCGTCGTCCGCCGCGGCGCGACTCGCGGGCGGCAGGACCGGCTCCGTGGCGATCATCGTGCCCACGGCCACCACCTGGTTCTTCGCCCACGCCGTCGAAGCGGCCGAGGAGGTGTTCGCGGACAGCGGGCTGGACTCGGTCCTCATCAGCTTGCGGGGCCGCGCCGACGTCCGCGACCGGATCTTCGGCGATCTCGATTCTCTGGCTCAGCGCGTCGACGCCGTCCTGCTGCTCGGCGTCGACCTCGGCGGCGCCGCGGTGGAGGCCCTGGCCGCCTCGCCGCTGGAGGTGGCGAGCATGGGACTGAGCGGCGTACCGTGGGACACCGTAGGGATTGATGACGTGCAGGCGGCCCAGGTGGCGACCAGCCATCTCATGGATCTCGGGCACGGGGATTTCGCCATCCTGGCGGCGAGCGAGGACGATCGCGGAACCGTCAGCACCTCGGGCGACCGGCTGAGAGGTTTCTCGCAGGCCCTGGCGGACCAGCATCTTGAAGTGCACCCTGACCGCATCATCAAAGAACCGTCCAGCATCGAAGGCGGGTACCGGGCCATGACCGAATTGATCGCCAACCGGGGCTTGCCCGGAGCCGTCTTCGCGGCCTGCGACGAGGCCGCTTTCGGGGCACTGAAGGCACTCCGAGAACACGGACTCTCCGCGCCGAAGGATGTCTCGCTCATCGCCATCGACGATCACCCGATGAGCACCGTCCTGGGCCTGACGACCGTCGCCCAGCCCGTGGCGGATCAGGCGGCCTTCGCCGCGAACCTGCTCGTTGAAAGACTTCAGGGAGGAGACGGGGACCCCCAGGATCACCGCCTGCCCGTCACTCTGATCGAACGCAAGACCACCCGCCGCCCCCGGCGTCAACCGTGAGGACTCCCCAATGACCACATCACTGAACACGTCGATCTGGGACGGCACCGAGGCGCTGCTCTTCGACCTCGACGGCGTCCTGACCCCCACGGCGCTCGCCCACGAGCAGGCGTGGCGCACCTTGTTCGAGGACGTCCTGGCCGTCGAAGGCGTCGGGCCGGTCTACACCGACGCCGACTACTACGCGCACATCGACGGGCGCCCCCGGTACGACGGAGTGCGCGAATTCCTCGCCTCCCGCGGCCTCACGCTGCCCGAGGGGCAGGACGATGACGCGCCCACCGAGCGCACCGTCCGCGGCCTCGGAAACCTCAAGAACCGGCTGTTCGCCCAGATCATCGAGGACGGCATCGCCCCGTATCCCGGCTCGTCCCGTTTCGTGGCCGCCGCGCAGGAACGTGGGGTGAAGCTCGCCGTCGTGTCGTCCTCCCGGAACGCCCCGGCAGTGCTGGAAGCCGCCGGACTCGCGGAGCTGTTCCCCGTGGTGGTGGACGGCAACGTCGCGGCCTGCGAAGGGCTTCCCGGCAAGCCGCATCCGGCCACCTTCCTCAGGGCCGCCGAGCTGCTCGGCGTGGAGCCGTCTGCCGCCACCGTGGTGGAGGATGCGGTCTCCGGTGTGGAGGCCGGGGCGGCAGGCGGGTTCCGCGCCGTGATCGGAGTGGACCGGGGAGCGGGAGAAGACGTTCTGCGCTCCGCCGGAGCCACGCTGGTGGTCTCCGATCTCGACGAACTGCTCTGAACCGTCCCCACGACCACCCCCGGCCGCTTCCCCCCGGTGTCCGGACCACCTGACCGCCCCCGCGTCTGAAAGCTTCCCCATGTCTCTCATCTCCGCAGACCGCACCCGATTCCCCGCCCAGCCCTGGGCTTTGCTGGAAACCTCCCACGCCGCCGGTTCAGAGGGAGCACTCGAAACCGTCTTCGCCCTCGGCAACGGTCATCTCGGTGTGCGCGGCGCCCATGCGTCCGCCGCCGACGCGCTGCTCCCGGGAACCTTCATCAACGGGTTCCACGAGACCTTCGACATCCGTCACGCCGAGAACGCCTACGGCTTCGCCAAGCAGGGCCAGCGCATGCTGTACGTGCCGGACGCCCAGGAGACCCTGCTCCGCGTGGACGGTGAGGAACTGAGCCTCGGGACCGTCCCCGTCCTCGACTACCGCCGCACCCTGGATTTCGCCAGTGGTCTGTACGAGTGCACCATCGTGTGGCAGTGCGCCTCCGGTGCGGTGGTGACCACCACCGAACGCCGGGTGGTGGGGCAGAACCATCGCGGTTCCCTGGCCGTGGAACTGCGGCTCAGTGCGGACCGCCGGATCGTCCTGGATGCCACCTCCCAGGTGGTGAACCGGCAGGACCAGCCGGCCGAGGACCACTCCGACCACGACCCGCGCCGCTCGGGCCGCCACGCCGGTCGGGTGCTCATGCCGGCGCTCCACGAGGGCGCACGCGGTTCGTTGCGTCTCGCCTGGACGACGGCGGAGTCGCGTCAGAGCATCGCCGTCGCCGTCGATCATGTGGCGCCCGGCGCCGTGCCGCCGTTCTCCACGGAGACGGACGCCGACCGCAGCGCGGTCCGGTACGTCCTGCCGGTCGACCCGGGCGAGGAGTTCGTGCTGGAGAAGCGGGTCTCCTACGCCGTCGGACCGGACGCGCCGGAGGCGCTCATGACCTGGGCCGAGGAGTCACTCCTCGGGTTCGAGGAGCTCGCGGCGGAATCGGCGGAGCACTGGGCCCGGTACTGGTCGACGGCGGACATCGAACTCTCCGGCCAGCCCGAGCTTCAGCAGGCCGTGCGGTGGAACCTCTTCCAGCTGGGCCAGGCCACCTCCCAGGCCGGAGTCTCCGGAATCCCGGCCAAGGGCGTCAGCGGCTCCGGCTACGAGGGTCACTACTTCTGGGACCAGGAGGTGTACCTGATGCCGTACCTCAGCTACACCTCCCCGGACGCCGCCCGGAAGGTCCTGGCCTTCCGGCACTCCATGCTGCCCGCCGCCCGGGCCCGCGCCGCCGAGCTCAGTGTGGACGGCGCCCTGTTCCCTTGGCGGACCATCAACGGCCAGGAGGCCAGTGCGTACTACGCCGCCGGAACCGCCCAGTTCCACATCAACGCGGCCGTGGCCTTCGCCGCGGCCCGGTACGTGTGGGCCACCGGGGACGAGGAGTTCCGCGCCGGTGAGGGCGCGGAGATCCTGTCCGAGACCGCCCGCATGTGGGCGTCCCTGGGCTTCTTCGGTAAGGACGGGCGTTTCCATCTCCACGGCGTTACCGGCCCAGACGAGTACACGGCCGTGGTCAACAACAACCTGTACACGAACGTCATGGCGCGGTTCAATCTGCGGGCAGCGGCCGCCGTCGAGGGTCATTTCGCCGGAGTGACGGAGCGGCAGCTCTGGTCCGAGGCCGCCGAGCGCATGACGCTGCCCTACGACACCGATCTGCGGGTGTACGCCCAGGACGCCGACTTCATGACCCTGGAGCCGTGGGACTGGAACGTCCCGCGGAACAAGTACCCGCTGCTGCTGCATTTCCATCCGCTGGTGATCTACCGGCACCAGGTGCTCAAGCAGGCGGACACGGTCCTGGCGATGTTCCTGCAGTGGCAGGACTTCAGCGCCGAGGAGAAGCAGCGTGCCTTCGACTTCTACGACCCGCTGACCACCGGGGACTCCACGCTCTCCGCGTGCGTCCAGGGGATCATGGCGGCCGAGGTCGGCTATGAGGACATGGCGCTGCAGCACTTCACGACGGCGGCGTTCATCGACCTGGACGATCTGCACCACAACACGGTGGACGGCGTCCACACGGCCTCCGCGGGCGGGGTCTGGGCTGCGCTCGTCAACGGCTTCGCCGGGTTCCGCGACCAGGGGGAGCACCCGCTCTTCGACCCCCGTCTGCCCGAAGGCTGGGAAGGGCTCGCGTTCCGCCTGAGGATGCGGGGCTCGGTGCTGTCCGTGCGGCTCGCGCCGGGCCGGATCACCCTGAGCGTCGACTCCGGCGGCCCTCTGGACGTCCAGGTGCGGGACCGGCTGGTCCAGGTGGGTGCGGAGCCGGTGACGGTCGCACTGGATCCGGTGTCCGCCCCTGCCCCGAGCGTCTTCCCCCAATCACCGGCCACGGCCAGTCTTCCGACGGTGCTGATCGGCGGGTGAGCGTGCGGACGGCGACGGCGGGGGATCGCCGTCGCCGTCCGCCGGGCACGGATGCCGGCCGAAGCCTGCACTGAGCAGCCCTCGCACGTGTTTTCTCCGTCACTTTGGGACCGTCATCCAGGGAATGTTACTGAAATCCTCGCGCTCCGGGAGCCTCCGCACGGTACCGTTTTGAGCAGGCAATCATCGTTGAGAAGGAGCACCAGCATGCCGGAGATCATCGTCGTCGGAGTGGACGGAACCGAGACCGCAGCACGGGCCGCCGAACAGGCTCTGCGGCTCGCCAAGGGCTTCGGCGCCGCCCTGCACGTGGTCACCGCGTACGAGGGGAACAAGGCTTCCTTGCACGGCGCCAACTACGAACGCGCCGTCCTCTTCGGCGACCGCCAGGAGAAGGCCGCCGAGACCGCCCGCACGGTCGCGGAGAGCCTCCCGGCCGACGGCGTCCAGATCGAGTCCTTCTCGGTGGTCGGCACCCCGGCGCAGGCACTCATCGCCCATGCCGAGGAGCACGAAGCCAGCGTGATCGTGGTGGGCAACCGCCGTATGAAGGGCTTGGCCCGGGTCCTCGGCAGCGTCGCCAACTCGGTGGCTCACGAGGCCCAGTGCAACGTCTACATCGCGGACACCACCGAGTAGTCCGCGCCCGGCCCGCCGGGCCGAGCACTGTGCGTGCGCAGCGTGAGAAGGCCCCTGTCCTCGAGGACAGGGGCCTTCTCCGTGTGCGGCGACCGCGCGCCGGCCCGGATCCCCATAGGATCGAGCCATGGAAGCAGCGTCATCCTCCGGCCCGGCCTCGCAGGAATCAGCCCGCGCCGGCCTCTCCGCCAAGCAGGTCCGTCTCCGGCTGGCTTTCCTCTCCGCGCTGGGCCACGGGCTCCTGGAATCCGGTCAGAACACGCGCCAGACTGAAAGCGCGCTGGAGCGCTACGGACGCGGCCTCGGGCTGGACGGGCTGGTCCTCAACTCGTTCGGCCGGATGCTCCTGCTGGAAGCGGTGACCCACGACGGCGCCACGGTCTCACTGTCCGGCGCGGCCCGCTCGCTTGATGCCATCGACTGCACCCGGGCGCGCGATCTCGGCCGTCTCGCGGACAGCACCGTGGAGGACGCCCGGCACTGGCCTGATCCGTCGGCGGCGCGCGAGCACCTCACGGCGGCGCGGCAGGAGGTTGAGCGCCTCCGGGACACCGCCACGCCCTGGTGGGTGGTGACCCTCGGCCTGACACTGCTCGCGTTCTTCATCAGCATGCAGATCGGCGTCAGCTGGCAGGCTTGGGTGTCCGCCGCGCTCGTCCAGCTGATCACCTCCCTGACCGGTGTGGCGATCAGTGGTCTCCGCCTGCCGCGCTTGTTCGCCATCGCCGTGCAGAGCTGCGCCGCGGGGGCCTTCGCCACCGCGCTCGTCCAGCTCGGATTCGTGGACCCGGTGGGCGCCGCTGCCGCGATCGCGGTCAACTGGCTCCTGCTGCTCCCGCTGCCCCAGATCATCGGCGCCGTCACGGACGCCATCGAATCGGACCATCTGTCGGCGATGACCCGGGTGGCGGGTGTCGCCGTCGCGGCCGGGGGCATTGCGATCGGGGGCGGATTCACCTTCGCGCTGGGAGAGCTCCTGGGGATGGCCCATCCTCGGCTCGACGCGCTTCCCACGCTGCCGTGGTACCTGGTCCTGGTGTTCTCCGCCCTGGGCGCCGTGGCCAATGCCTTTGCGAACGGCGGGCGGCTCCCGCTCGTGCGGCCCGCCGCGCTCCTGGGGCTCGTCACCGGCGCCGTCAACCAGGTGCTCCTCCTGGCCGTCGGGCTGCCCGCCGTATGGGCCAGTTCGCTCTCCGCCGTGGTGCTGGGTGTCCTGAGCGCGGCCCTCGTGAAGCGGACCGGCTATCCCTCCCAGGTGCTCGCGCTGATGGGCATCACCGGAGCACTGCTGCCCGGAATCCCGGTGTTCTTCGGGATCCTCCAGGCCATGGGCGGCGGAAACGCCGCGGAGCATTTCGGCACTGCCGCGGTCATCAGCCTGGGCATCGGGACCGGCGTCGCTCTCGGCGTGCACCTGGCCGGGCTGCGCCGCTCCGCGGGCTGATCGTCGGAACCGCCAGGCGGGCGTACGATGACCGCATGACCGATGTCGCACTCATCACCGGCACTTCGTCAGGCATGGGCCTGCACGCCGCCGTCGACCTGGCCCGCCGCGGCCTCACCGTGGTCGCCACGCTGCGGGATCTCTCCCGCGCCACCGCTTTGAAGGCCGCCGCCCACGACGCCGGAGTGGAGCTGGATGTCCGGGAGCTCGACGTCGTCGATCATGAGGCGGCGGCCCGGGTGGTGGGCGACGTGCTCGCCGAGCACGGGCGCATCGACGTCCTCGTCAACAACGCCGGTCGCGGCAGCGTGGCGACGGCGGAGCAGCTGACCATGGAACAGATCCAGGCCCAGCTGGACATCAACTACCTGGCTCCGGTGAACCTTGCCAAGCTGGTGCTGCCCGGCATGCGGGAGCGGGGGAGCGGCCGCATCCTCACCGTCACCAGTGTGGGTGGGGCCGTCGGACAGCCGTTCGCCGACGCGTACTGCGGAGCGAAGTTCGCGGTCGAGGGATTCATGCAGTCACTCGCCGTGGTGGCCGAGCGCTTCGGGGTGCAGGTGGGCGTGATCGAGCCGGCCGCGGTGGCCAGCGAGTTCGTGTCCAACGTCGAACGCCCCACCGCCACGGGCGCCTACGGGCCGTTGCTCGACGCCTACCTGAGCCGGACGGCGGGTGCGTTCTCGCAGGCTCAGTCCGCCGCAAGCGCGGGCGCCGTGATCGCCGATCTGGCCACCCGGACCGGCTTCGTCTTCAGGAACCAGACCTCCGACGCCGCACGGAACTTCGTGGGCGTCTCACTGGCCGACGGCGACGGCGAGCGGGTCCTGGGCTTCACCCGTCCCTGGATCGCCTGAGCACGGTTCGCCTGAAGAGCGGGGCGGGCGCCCTCACGTTCTGCTCAGCCCTGTGCTGCTCAGTTCAGTTCTGTTCTGCTCAGTTCAGCTCAGCGGGTCGTACATGAACTCCCGCAGTTCCTGCGGACAGCGGCACGAGGCGGCGATCTTCGCGGCCCAGGCCTCGGCGGCCCCGCGGTCCGGGAGCTCGAGGATCGTGAAGCCGCCGCGGATGTCGAGGCCCGGATACGGTCCTGGGCTGATGGACCCGTCAGCCCCGATGCGCACCGGCTCCACCTCCTCGTTGATGCCACCGCCGAAGACGTAAACGCCGGCGGCCTGCGCCTCCGCGATGACGGCGTGGGACTCCGCGACGACGGTGGGGAGGTCCTCCTCCGGGACCACCATCGCGTCACTGGGGAACGAAATGAGGTACTTGGTCATACCGCGATCCTGACCCCTGGGGAGTGGGACGCGCAAGGGGCGGGTTTGCGGTCCCCGCACAGTGTGACCGCTCCACTGCGCCGCACCGGTTCTTAAGAGTTTCTGAGGGACGCCCTGCCACGATCGGAGCCATGCACGGTTCGAAAGGAACATCCATGGCCCCGCAGCCCTCGCCCACCCGCTCCGCCCGGTCCCCGCGCCCCGGAGGATTCCCCCGGCTGAGCGTGCCCCGGCACTGGCTTCCGGCGTCGTCGGCCCTCGCCCTGGCCGCGCTCACCCTGGGTGTCTGCATCCGTCTGCTGCCCGCCCTGAGCGGCGCCGAACTCGGGGTGGACCAGGACCTCAGCCGGCATCACGAAGCGATTCTGACGGCGGTGGCCATGGCTCTGAACGAGCTGTTCAGCCCGGTGGCGGGGGTGCTGATCATCGCGGTGGTCGCGGGGGTTCTCCTGCTCAGGCTGCAGGTCCTCCGGGCGTTGCTCTTCGCCTCCGCGGTGAGCTGGGGCTGGGGCATGTCCCAGGTGTTCAAGCTGATCGTGGCCCGCCCGCGGCCCAACCCCGCCCTGCTGCTGGACCCGCTGGCCCCCGAAACCGGATCCAACAGCTTCCCCAGCGGCCACACCTGCCTGGCCGTGGCGCTCGTCTTCGCCGTGTGCTTCCTCCTGCAGGGAACCCGCTGGGCCAGGATCGCGGCCTGGGCCGGTGCGGCCGTGGCACTGGTGGTGGCCTGGTCGCGTCTCTACATCGGAGTGCATTACCCGACGGACGTGCTCGCGTCCTTCCTGGTGACCGGCGCGGCGATGCTCGCGTTCACGTGGCTCTGGAATACCCTCGTTCCGCGCTTCCTGGCCCTGCCGGTCGTGTCGCGGATGACACGCCGCAGCGTCGGACGCGGCTGAGAAGTGCACCCGGCGGCGGCGAGGGCCGACAATGGTCCTGTGAACCCTTCGCCTCCGCCGTCCGTGCTCCTGGTGGAGGACGACCCGGCGCTGGGCCCCCTGACTGCCGAACTCCTCGCTCCCGACTTCCTGGTGCGCCTCGCCGTCGACGGCCGCGAGGGGCTGCACCTCGGACTCACGCAGAGCTGGGATGCGCTGATCATCGACCGGGGTCTGCCGGGGCTGGACGGCATCGCCGTCATCACGGCCCTCCGCCGGCACGGCGTGCCGACCCCGATCCTCGTGCTCACGGCCCTGGGCGCCACGGAGGAGAAGGTTCGAGGCCTCGACGCCGGGGCGAACGACTACATGACCAAGCCGTTCGACGCCGCGGAACTGGCTGCCCGGCTCCGTGCGCTCACCCGGACCTACGAGGCTCCGCCGTCATCCCTGACGTTCGGCGACTGGGACCTCGACCCCGCCGCGAGGCGGGCGCGCTCCGTGCATGGCCTCAGCGCCTCGCTCACGGCGAAGGAGAGCGAGCTGCTGGCGCTTCTCGCGGCCGAACCTGACCGGGTCTTCAGCAGGGAGGAGATTCTGACGGCCGTCTTCCAGCCCACGGACACCTCCGGCCTGGTGGACACCCATGTCCATCATCTCCGCCGGAAGATCTCCCGTGCGGCGGTCCGCACGGTCCACGGCCTCGGCTACCAGATCGGCGACCCTCATGACTGACAGCAGGAATTCCGGACCGGACCGGGCCGAGCTCCGCCGGGCCGCGCTGCGGATCGCCGTGCGGATCAGCGTGGCGTGCGGCGCCTTGGTGCTCTGCCTGCTCGCCGTGGCCACCGTGTATCTCTTCAGCAAGGCCGGCGGGCCGTCCGCGGATCACGCGGAGCCGGGAGCCGTCTTCGTCTCCCTGGACACGGGGGATCTGATCCGGGACATGATCGTGGTGGGGTTCGTCGGCGTGGTCCTGGCCGGGGTGGTCGGCTGGCTCAGCGCCCGCAGCTCCATCCGGCCGCTCGCCGACGCGCTCGCCCGTCAACGGCGCTTCGTACAGGACGCCAGCCACGAGCTGCGGACACCACTGGCGATCCTCGATGCGCGTGTCCAGCTGGCGCAGCGGACCAGCAGCCCGGACTCGCCGACCGGCCTCGCACTCGCCCGGATCAGGGAGGACACCGCGGCTCTGACCGAGCTGGTCGACGGGCTGCTGGAGGCGGCCACGGCGGGGGAGCCGACGCCGGACACGCCCTCGGTCGACGTGGGCGCCCTGGCCGCCGAAGTGGTCGAGGGCGCCACGCACCTCGCGGACGCGCGGCGCGTGACCCTGGGCTACTCCGGGCAGGCCGGAGCGGCCGTCGTCATCAGTCCCCAGAGCCTCCGGCGTGCGCTCCTGGCGCTGGTGGACAACGCTCTGGCCCATACACCCGACGGCGGCCGGGTCGACGTCACCGTGGCGGAGGAACGCGGGCAGGTGACGCTCACTGTCGCGGACACCGGGAGCGGGATCTCCGACGTCGACCGGCAGCGGATCTTCGAGCGCTTCGTTCACAGCAGCAGCGACTCCGCGGGGACCGGGCGGCGCGGCTACGGCATCGGACTGGCCCTGGTCCGGGAGATCGCCTCCCAGGCCGGGGGACGGGCCGAAATCGCCCGGACCGGCGCCGAGGGAACCGTCATGAGGATCGTGCTGCCGAAGGCCCGCCGGAAGCGTGCTCAGGCCTGAGGCGAGCCCCAGGGGAAGGCGACGCCCTCACCGATGACGCGCAGGCACAGTTCCGTGCCGGGTCGCGTGATGGACGCGTTCCAGTGCCGGATGGTGATCGTCTCTCCGCCGCCCGGGATCTCCGGCCCGCCTGCCGCGGCGGCGCGGGGGCTGAGGCGGATCCGCACCGTGGTCTCGGGACCGAAGTAGTCCGTGTCCACGACGGTGCCACGGATGGGCCCGTCCGGCGCGATCCGGATCTGTTCCGGGCGCAGCATCAGATGCACCTTGCCCTGTGCCGGAGGGCGGCGCACCGGGATACCGCCCAGCGAGCACATGGCCAGTGAGCCTTCCAGCCAGGCGTCCAGCACCACGGCCTCGCCCAGGAATTCCGCCGTGGCGCGGTCGGCGGGGCGGGTGTAGACCACGAACGGGTTGCCCACCTGGGCCAGTGCGCCGTCGCGCATGACGGCCACCTGATCGGCGAAGGACAGCGCCTCCGCCTGGTCGTGGGTCACCAGCACCGTGGTGACGCCGGCGGTCCGGAGCACCTCGCCCACGGCGCGCCGCGTGGCGACCCGCAGGCCGGCGTCGAGCGCGGAGAACGGCTCATCCAGGAGCATCACCTCCGGTTCACGCGCCAGGGCACGGGCCAGCGCGACGCGCTGCTGCTGTCCGCCGGAGAGTTCATGAGGGCGCCGTGAAGCGAGGGCGGGATCCAGGGACACCATCTCGAGCAGTTCCCGGATCCGGGCCTTGACTGCGGAGGAGCGGTGGCCGCCCAGTTCTCCCGCGAGCCCGAAGGCCACGTTCTGCGCGACGGTCAGGTGCGGGAACAGGGCGCCGTCCTGCGCCACGTAGCCGACGCTCCGCCGGTGGGCGGGAACCCACGACCCGCCGCTGGCCACCGCGGCGCCGCTCAGGCTGATGGAGCCGGCGTCGGGCCGTTCGAAACCGGCGATCAGGCGCAGCAGTGTGGTCTTTCCGGAGCCCGACGGGCCCACGATGGCCGTGGTCCCACCGCGCGCGACGGCGAGGTCGATCCCGCGCAGCACCTCCTGGCTGCCGAAGTTCTTCACCACGCCGTCGATCGCGAGGTGGGTGTCGGTGGTCCCGGCAACAGACGGTGCGACGCCGGGAGCCACGGAGTGTGCGGAGGAGGGGGAGGTCACTGTCCGGCTGCTTTCTTGGACTGGTGGAATAGGAGGTAGGTCATGGGGGCGGAGAGGACGATCATCAGGAGGGCGTACGGGGCGGCGCCGGCGTAGTCGATCTCGCTGCTCTTGCTCCAGAACTCGGTGGCCAGGGTGCGGGTGCCGTTGGGGGAGAGCAGGAGGGTCGCGGTGAGCTCGTTGACGATGGCGAGGAACACCAGGGCGGCGCCACCGGCGGCCGCGGGAGCGGTCAGCCGGAGGGTGACCCGCAGGAACGCGGTGAAGGGGGACTTGCCCAGCGCCTGGGCGGCTTCCTCCAGCTCCTTGGGGGCCTGCACCAGCCCGGAACGCAGACTGACCAGGGCCCGGGGGAGGAACAGCAGGACATACGCGGCGATCAGCACACCGGTGGTCTGATAGACGGCGGGCGCCAGGCGGATGGTGACCGTCACGAACGCCAGGCCCACCACGATGCCGGGCAGGGAACTCGTGACGTAATTGCACAGTTCGAGCGTCTTGCTGAACCAGGTGGGGTTGCGCACCGCCAGATAGGCCAGCGGGAATGCCACCACGATGGTGACGACCGCCCCCACGACCCCGTAGAAGAGGGTCTGGAGGAGCGCCGGGACGAACTCGTCCGCGGTCCAGACGGCGGCTCCGCCCTGCACGGCCCAGCGGAGGACGAGCCCCAGCGGGAGCCCGAAGGCGAGCACCACCAGCGCAAGAAGGGACAGCTGAGCCGGCAGCTGATAGCGGCCCAGGGGCAGGCGCAGCGCGGCGCCCTGGCTTCCGGATCCGACGCGCGAGTAGCGGGCGGAACCACGGCCGCGCACCTCGGCCAGCAGCAGGAGGAGGCACAGGAACACCAGGACGCTGGCGAGCATGTTGCCGGCCGTGCCGTTGAAGGTCGACTGGAACTGGATCATGATCGCCGTGGTGAAGGTGTCGAAGCGGATCATGGCGAAAGCCCCGTACTCGGCCAGCAGATGCAGCGAGACCAGGAGCGCGCCGCCCGTCAGCGCCACGCGGAGCTGCGGGAGGACCACCCGGAAGAAGGACGCCCACGGGCCCAGGCCCAGCGACGCCGCGGAGTGTTCCAGGGCGGGGTCCAGGCGGCTGAGGGCTGCTGCCGCGGGAATGTAGACGAGCGGGAAGTAGGACAGCGTGGAGATCAGCACGCCGGACCAGATGCCCTCAAGGGACGGGACGGCCGAAACCCAGGCGTAGCTGTTGACGAACGCGGGGATCGCCAGGGGCGCGGCCAGCGCCACGGCCCAGAACCGGTGGCCGGCGAGGGTGGTCCGCTCCACCAGCCAGGCCCCGCCCACGCCCAGGATCAGGCACAGCGGGACCGTGAGCACCACCAGGAGCACGGTGTTGAGCAGGAGCTCGCCCACCCGGGGACGGAAGATCAGGGAGACCGCGGTGTCCCAGCCGGTGGCCGCCGTCATGTAGACGACATAGCCCAGCGGGACGAGGGACAGCAGGGCGATGAGCATCGCGATCAGGGAGATCACGGAGACGCCGAAAGGCGGGCGAGGGCGGTTGCCCTTGCCCGCCTGCGGCGTCGAGACGGTGGCTTCTGCCGAGGCGGAAACCGTTGAATCAGCGGTCACGGAATCAGAGCAGTCCTGCCTGCGTCATCAGCTCGGTGACCTTGGTGGAGTTCAGCTTGGCCGGGTCCACCGTGGGGGCTTGCAGGTCCTTGATCGGAACGAGCTTGGGGTTCGACTCGACACCGGACGCGATCGCGTACTCGAAGGAGGTGCCGTTCTTGAGGACCTCCTGGCCCTTCTTGCCGGTGATGAACTTCAGGAACGCCTGGGCCGCGGCCGGGTTCTTGGCGGACTTGAGGACGCCGCCGCCGGACACGGACAGGAACGCGCCCGGATCCTGGTGCTTGAAGAAGTACGGGGTGACGTTCTTGGAGTTCTCGCCCGTCTTGGCCTGATCGCCGTAGTAGTAATAGTGGTAGATCAGAGCGGAATCCACTTCACCGGCGTTGACGGCCTTCATGGCCGTGCTGTTGCCCTTGTAGGCCTTGAAGTTCTCCTTCATGCCCTTGAGCCACTCGGTGGTGGCGGCTTCGCCCTTCAGCTCCAGCAGCGCGGCGACGATCGCCTGGAAGTCGGCGCCCGACGGCGAGGCGGCCCACTTGCCCTTCCACTCCGGCTTGGCGAGATCCAGCATGGACTTCGGCAGCTTGTCCTCGGAGATCTTCTTCTTGTCGTACACCAGCACGGTGGAGCGGGCGGCGATGCCCGTCCACTTGTTGGTCGAGGGGCGGTACGCGGCGGGGACCTGGTCCACGGTGGCCTTGTCGACGTCCGCGAACAGCCCCGCGTTCTCCACCTGGGCCATGGCCGGGGAGTTCTCGGTGAGGAACACGTCGGCCGGGGAGGCCGCGCCTTCCTGGACGATCTGGTTGGACATCTCCGAGTCGTCACCCTGACGGACGGTGACCTTGACCCCGGTCTCCTGGGTGAAGGCGTCCACCCACTCCTTGGTCAGGGACTCGTGCTGGGCGTTGTAGACGGTGATCTCGCCGGAGACCTTGGAATCTCCGGAGCCGCCCGCGGAGGGTGCGGAGCTGCCGGAACCGCAGGCGGCCAGGCCGAGTGCGGCGGTCGCGGCGAGGGCGATGCCCGCCAGAGCGTTCTTACGCAACTTCATGGGAACTGCTTTCTACGTGCAAAGGAGTGGGAATCCTGGGGAGGGTCCTGAGCAAGCTTAGGTTAGCTATGCCTAAAGGTCCCAATGCGAAGGTCGCAGGACGTCTCCGGCGCGAAACCGGGGTGCCGGCCGACGGCGAACGCGGGCGCGCTGCGGTGCTCCGGGCCGGTTCCGGGCCGGCTTTCCGTGGGCCGTCCCCCGGGTGAAGCCCCTTGGTAAACTGGCCCGGAACCGGAGGCCGGCCAGATCCGCCCGTCCCGGGATGACCACCAGGGAAGGACACAGGTGCCGATCACCCGGACCGTGCTCGACGTCGCGGAACACCACCCGGAGCGGCTCGCCCTCGCCGGGGCCGACGGGCGGCTGAGCTACCGCGATCTCGTGGAGGATTCCCGGCGGGTGTTCGCCGCGGTGGAGTCCCTGCACTCCGCGCAACCCGCTCCGCCGAGCCCCGCCCCGGAGACGTCCGGAATCCCGATCACCGCCGTCAGCGTGGGGTCCGCCTTCCACACCGCCCGGATCATGGCCGGCTTGGCCGGATACCGCGCGGTGTCCGCCACGATCGATCCCCGCTGGCCACTGAGCCACCGTGTGGGCGTGATCCTTTCCACCGGGATCGGCCTGGTCATCAGTGACTCCACGGACCTCGCCTCGGCGCTGGACGAACGCGGCTGGCCCGGGACCCTCCTCAGCCTGGAGGACTTCCGGACGCTGGAGCAGAGCCTGCAGCCGGCCCCGGCCCCGACGGTCCGTGACGGCGACGAGGCGTTCCTGCTGCTCTTCTCCTCCGGGACCACCAGCAACCCCAAGGCGTTCCTGAAGACCCGGCGGCAGTACCGCGAGAACGTCGCCGTCTCCAGTGCCCATCTGGAACCGCTGCCCGGGGTGAGCACCCTGGCCCCGGGCCCGGTGTCGTACAGCCTCACGCTCTACGCCGTCATCGAATGCCTGGCCACGGGCGGGAGTGTCCAGGTCGCCGACGCGTTCGATCCGATCGGGCTCGGCCGCCTCATCGCGGACGGCGCGGTCACCCGCGTGGTGGCCGTCCCGGCCGTGGTCCGGGCGATCACCGACGCGGCCCGGAGGGATCCCGGCCGGTTCGCCTCTCTGGACCTGGTGGTCACGGGCGGGGCCAATCTGTCATCGGCCCTCCGCACGGGGCTCGCGGACGTCCTTCCGGACGTTCGCCTCATCAGCTATTACGGAGCCGCCGAGATCGGTTTCATCGGGGACAGCCGGGACGGCGACGGGACCGCGATCTCCGTGTATCCCGGCATCGAGGTCAGCGTCCGGGACGTGGCGGGAGCCGAATTGCAGGACGGCGAGCCGGGCACCCTCTGGGTCCGTGCCGCCGCCTGCTCGGACGGCTACCTGGCCGGCACCACGGATGCGGTCCTCCGGCAGGAGGACGGCTGGGCCACGGTCCACGACCAGGCCCGGCGGGTGGGGGACCGGGTTCACGGGGAACGCATCGAGCTGCTGGGCCGGGACGGCGACATCGTGGTCAGCGGCGGTCACAAGATCGCCCTGCCCGACGTGGAGCGGGCGTTCGACGGCATGCCGGGCGTCGGCGTCGTCTGCGCGGTGGCTCAGCCTGACACTCGTCTGGGCAGTGTGGTGGCCCTGGTCCTGGAGGGGCAGGAGGCGCCCTCCAAGGATGCTCTTCAGGTGTGGGCCCGTGATCGTCTGGCACCCCAGTTCGTGCCGCGCCGCTGGTATCTGGTGCCGCGGTTGCCGCGCACGGTGGGCGGCAAGATCCGCCGCCCGGCCACGGCTGAGCTGCTCGACGGCGACGGGGCGGTCCGGCTGTGAGCGCGCCACGCGACGTCGTCGTCACCGGTCTCGGGGCCATCACGCCGAGCGGACTCAGCGCGGAGCAGCTGTGGGATTCCGTCTCGCACGGCAGGAGCGTCATTGCCCGCCTGGAGGGGGAGCAGTTCGACGGGCTCCCGGTGCGGATCGGGGGACAAGTCCGGGGCTTCGACCCGGAGACCGTGCTGGAGCGGAGCCTGCTCCGGCGCCTGAGCCCGGTGCAGCAGTGGGCCATCGCCGCGGCGGACCAGGCGCTCGCCCAAGCGGGCGCCCTCGGAGGGGAGCCGCCCTGGGATCCCGCGCGCGTCAGCGTCATCGCGGCCACGGGATCGGGGCCGGTGGACGCGATGCAGGACGCCACCCGGATCCTCGATGCGCGGGGCCCGCGCGCCGTTCCGCTGACGCTGTCGATGCACGGCGCACCCGACGCGGCCGCGGCCCTGCTCAGCCAGCGTCATGGGCTGCGCGGCCCGGCACAGGGTCTCTCGGTCACGTGCGCCAGTGGGACCATCGCCCTCGGTGAGGCGTTGCGCCGGATCCGCCACGGCTACGCCGACGCCGTCCTGGTGGTCGGCATGGAGGACTGCCTCAACGGGGTGAACCTCTCTTCGAACGCGAATCTGCGCGCCCTGGCCACCGGCTACGACGACGCACCCGAAGCTGCCAGCCGGCCGTTCGACCGGGCCCGCAACGGCTTCGTCATGTCCGCCGGTGCGGCGGCCGTCCTGGTGGAGTCGGCGGAGCATGCCGCGTCCCGGGGTGCGACGGCGCTGGCGCGCCTGGCCGGTTTCGGGGCGTCCAGCGACGCGTACCACCCCACCGCGCCGCATCCGCAGGGACTCGGCGCGGCGCAGGCGATCCGCGACTGCCTGGCCGATGCGGGCGCCCGGCCCTCCGACGTCGGGCACCTCAACGCCCACGGGACGGGCACGCCGGCCGGGGATACCGCGGAACTCCTCGCGTTCGAGGCGGCACTGGGCCCCGCGGCGCGCACCATTCCGATCAGCGCCACCAAGTCCCTCACCGGGCACCTGCTGGGCGCCTCGGGCGTGGTGGAGGCGGTCATCTCGGTCCTCACCCTGCGTGACGGACTGCTGCCGCCCACTCTGAACCTTGACGATCCCGAGTTCCCCGACTGGGACGTCGTCACCGGAACCGCCCGTTCCGTGCGCGTGGACAGTGTGCTGTCCACGTCGTTCGGGTTCGGCGGGCACAATGGCGCGGTGCTGCTGGCCCGCGCGGATGATGGAGGAACACCGTGACGGATCGGGAGACACGGCAGGCACAACTGGCCGAGCGGTACCTGCCCCAGGACCTTCTGGAGCGTTTCCGCGAACGGGCGGGCGTCTATGACCGGGAGAACCGGTTCTTCGACGAGGACTTCGCCGAGCTGAGGGATCGTGGCTATCTGACCCTGTTCGTGCCGGAGGAGTTCGGAGGCCCCGGCCTGAACCTGCAGGAGGTGTCCCGCCTGCAGCAGCGCCTGGCGAGTGCGGCTCCCGCCACGGCACTGGCCATCAACATGCATCTCATGTGCACCGGGGTGGCCCGGGCACTCTGGGCCCGCGGGGATGACTCCCTCACCCGGGTCTTCGAGGAGGCTCAGGCCGGTGAGGTCTTCGCCTTCGGGATCAGCGAACCGTCCAACGACTGGGTGCTGCAGGGCTCCACCACGGTGGCCGCACCGCAGGAGGACGGCGGCTATCTGTTCAGTGGCGTCAAGATCTTCACGTCCCTCTCGCCGGTGTGGACGCGCCTGCTGGCTCACGGCCTGGACTCCTCGGATCCGGAGAACCCCCGGCTCATCTACGGTTTCATCGAACGCGACGCCCCGGGGATCCAGGTCTCCGATCAGTGGGACGTGCTCGGGATGCGGGCCTCGCAGAGCCGGGCCACGATCCTGAAGGGCGCGCCGATGGAGGCCGGGAAAGTGGTGCGGAAGCTCCCGCCCGGGCGCGTCCCGGATCTGCTGACCTTCGCCATCACGAGCCATTTCCAGCTCATGATCGGCGCCGTGTACGCAGGGGTGGCATGGCGCGCGCTGGAACTCGGCGCCGCGGGCCTGAAGCGCCGCAGCTCGGCGAAGAGCGGGACACCGTTCTCCGAGGTGCCGGAATACCGGGCGCGGCTGGCGGATGCCCACCTGGAGTACCTGGCGGTTCCGGCGCAGCTCGACACGTACGCCCGCGACGTCGACGAGCTGGTCGATCACGGCGCCGGCTGGCCGCTGCGCCTCGTGAGCGCGCGGCTCAATGCGGCCACCGCGGCACGCCGCTCGGCGGAGACGGCGCTCCTGTGCGCCGGAGGGAGCGGCTTCGACAACGGCCACGAACTGAGCCGGTTGTGGCGGGACTCCACCGCGGGTCTGTTCCATCCGCCGGCGGCCGATGCGGCGCGGCCGATGTTCGCGGCGGCTTTGCTGGACGACTGACAGACCGAGACGCGGAGTGAGGGGACACCATGGACAAGATCGATCTCAAGAAGACTCTGGACTCGTACCAGGCGCCGAAGGGCGCGTTCCGGATCCTCACGATCCCGGAGCGGCGGTACCTCATGATCGACGGGCACGGGGACCCCAACTCCTCGCCCGATTTCACTCAGGCCGTCGAGTCCCTGTACCCGGTGGCCTACAAACTGAAGTTCGGCAGCCGCGCCACGACAGGCCGTGACTACGTGGTCCCCCCGCTCGAGGGACTGTGGTGGGCCGAGGACCTGGACGCCTTCACCACGGCCCGGGACAAGTCCCAGTGGGACTGGACCATGATGCTGCTGGTGCCTGAGTGGATCGACGAGGACCAGGTGCTGGCGGCCAAGGAGCAGGCCGGGTCGAAGAACCGCCCGGCCCGCCTGGACGACGTCCGGTTCGAGGCGCTCGCGGAAGGGCTCTGCGTGCAGACGCTGCACCTCAGCTCGTTCGACGACGAAGGCTCCGTCCTGGACCGCTTGCATCACGAGTTCGCCCCGGCGGAGGGGCTGGCCCTGCGCGGAAAGCATCACGAGATCTATCTCAGTGACTTCCGGAGGACCGCTCCCGAGAAGCAGCGCACGATCCTCCGGCAGCCTGTCGAGAGGATCCGGTCCTGAGCGGCTTCCCGCCTGAACAGACGAGCCCTCAGGCGGGGCCTTCGTCCTCGGCCACCTCGATGCTCTCCACGCCGTGGTCGGCGCCCAGCGTGCAATAGACGGTGGACTCGCCGGCCGGAGATTCTGCGGTGTACAGGAGCACGACGACGGCCCCCGGCTCGATGATCACCCCGTCCAGGCGGAGCGTGGGTGCGCCGGTCCCCGGCCCGGCGTCGAGCGCGTCGAGGATCTCCCGTTCGGCCGTGCTGAACGTCCCGTGATCCAACGGCCGCAGCGCGTACTCGGCGATCTCCATGAGCTGCTCCAGGCTCAGCTTCTCGTCCCCGGGCTCGCACAGCACCTCCACGTCCCGTTCACCGGGCAGGGTCGTGGAAGCAGTCAGGGCGCCGTCCTCGTCCAGGGCGGCATCGATCAATCCGGACACGTCATCTCCTTCGTCGGTGGTCCCATCATGTCATCCGGACCGGCCGCGGACCGGCCGCGGGAAGGCGCTGGGCGCGGGCCGGCGGAGCGTGCGGCCCCACCGGCCCGAGTCCGGCTCAGGCGCCGTCCGCCGTCGTCGTGCATTCATAGAGGCCGGAGACGCCGTCGGCGCTGACCGCGGTGCAGTTCGCCTCCACCCAGGCCCTGATCTCCGAGGCCGTTCCCGTGGCCGAAGTGCCGCCCGGGCCGCCGCCGAATCCGCCGCCGTTCCCCACGAGCACGTACTTCAGGGCACCCGAGGCGACCAGGGCCTGGAACCGTTCCAGGGTCGGCACCGGATCGTTGCCGCTGAACCCTCCGATCGGCAGGACCGCCTCGCCGCCCGTCCCGGTGATGAGGCCCGCCGCCTCCTGGGCTCCGAAGGTCGCCACGAGGTACTTCGCATCGCCCCGGTGGGCCCGCAGATAGCTGAGCAGCGCGGCCGAGGCGGTGCCGTCGCGGCCGCCGGCGACGCCCTGCGGGGCACGGGATCCACCCGGGAAGGCGTTCGCGCCCTGGAAACCGGACGGCGGCGTCCCCGGGAAACCCTGGCCCTGGCCGAAGCCCTGCCGCGCGCCACCGAAGCGGGCCGCGTTGCCGCCCGGCGCTCCCATCCCGCCGCCCATGGCGCTCACCCCTCCGGCCACGGGATTGATGGAGCTGGGATGGGCGATCGTCACCGCGGACCACACGGCCGGGGTGAGGATCAGCCCGCACAGCAGGAGCAACGAGGTTCCGACCCGGATGACCGCTCCACGCCGCTTTTCCAGGACGAGCCGCTTTTCCAGGACGATCAGTGCCATGGCGCCGAGGCCGAGCACCACCTGGACCGCGGCGACCGCCACCGAGTACCCGCCGTAGACGAGTGCGACCGAGACGGCGGTCACCATCGCCGTGGCGAGCAGCGCCAGCTGGGCCCAGACCACGTTCCGGCGCCGGGCGGCTCCGACGGCCAGGCCCACCGCCAGGCCCATCGGCACCGCGAGCGCCGCCGTGTAGAACTGATGCATTCCCGCCACGGCGGAGAACATGGCGGCGAACGTCAGGATCCAGACGCCCAGGAACACGGTCACCGCGAGCCGGAACCGCAGGATCAGCAGCACGACGACGGCGAGCACGGCCACCGGGATCAGCCAGCCGATCTGCCCGGCCAGCTGCTCGTTGAAGAGCCGGAAAACGCCGGCCGAGCCGGAGAACGGCGGAGTGAACGAGTTGTACGACGCGGAGTCCGCCGCGCCGTCCCCGAAGCGGCCCAGCCCGTTGTAGCCGAACACCATCTCCCAGGGGTCGTTGTGGAGCGTGCTGCCCACATAGGGCCGGTCGGAGGCTGGGATGAGGGCCACCGCCACGATCCACACGAGCGACAGTGCCAGGCTCGTCACCCCGGCCACCGCCGTGTGCCACAGTTTTCGCCACCACGGCTGCCTGGTGCACAGGTAGGCGGCGGCGAGCGCGGGCCAGACGGCCCAGGCCTCCAGCATGTAGGTCTGGAAGGACACCGCCACGAACACCCCTGCGAGCAGCAGCCAGCCGAGGCTCCGCTGCTCGACCGCCCTGACGGCGGCCCAGGCGGTGAGGGCCAGCCCCAGGACGAAGAAGGTCTCCGGCTGATTCGAGCGGGAGACGGCCACCAGGATCGGAGTGGTCGCGACGACCGCTCCACCCACCAGCCCGGCGGTCGTCCCGGCCACGCGCCGGGCGGTCACCGCCACCAGGAGGACCGAGGCCACCGCGGCCAGTGCATTGGGCAGGATGACCGAGAGAGTGGAGAAGCCGAAGAACCGGACGAACAGCGCGGGGATCCAGAAGGAGCCCGGGATCTTGTCCAGGGTCACCGTGCCGGACGGGTCGAAGGCGCCGAAGAAGAAGTTCTGCCAGTTCTGGCTCATCGACAGGGCGATCGAGGCGTAGTACTCGGAACGGGACCCGGACCAGACGTCCCACACCGTGAGGACCGCGGCACCGAGCCCGAGAAGGAACAGACCGATCGGCCACGGCCCCCACCGCGAGGTGCGCCGGGCCGTGCGGCCGAGGGAAGGTGAGAAACCGGAGGACAGGGAGGCTGGGCTGGAGGTCATGCACACCAGCACACCCCGTCGGTTCGTGAGGCGACTGTGCCGTCCCTATGCGGTGGCTGTGCTCTCAGAGCCAGCGGCGCAGCCGCGATGCGGGGTGAGACCAGCCAGGGAGAGACCCGCTGGGAGGCCGGGAGGGGAGGCGTTCGCCCGGGCCGGCGCTCCGGCGTCGTACGCCGGCCAGCAGCAGCGAGGTGAGCGAGAACCGCGATGCGCTCAGCGGCCAGAGCACGACGCAGAGCGAGAGCAGGACCATCACCGGATACTGCCCGATCAGCTGATCCGCCATCCAGTAGGTCATGAGGGTGAAGACCGATCCCACGGCGGCGGGCAGTGTCAGGACTCCCAGGATCAGAGCGATCCCCAGCCCGGTCTCCAGCAGCGGCATGACCACGCCGAAGACCTCGGGCGCCCGGCCCAGGGTGTTCTCGGCGAACCACTGGAAGAATCCCGGCACCCGGCTGTTGCCCGACGCGCTGCCCGCCACCAGGAGGATGTCTGCCCGGCCGAAACCGGCCCGGTACTTGGTGATTCCTTCGTTCAGCCACAGGATCCCGAGGACCACCCTCGCCGCGCCGGTCAGAACCGGGGCGGCGAGGGTGGCGAATCCGGCTCTGATCGAGCTCATCACGAGAGTTTGGCGGCGCCGAAGACGGCCTTCGCCTTGTCGCAGTGCACCACCACGTACTGGGAGGAGCCGGCTCCCGCGGGGAGGGTGAAGGTCTGGGACGCGGTGTTGAAGGACACCTTGCCGAGCCGGGTGCCGCCGCCGACCGCGGCCTCGTCCGTCCCGGACGCCAGGTACAGGTGCAGATCCGGGCCCTCATCCGAAGAGAAGCCGGACAGGGTGACCTTGCCGTCGGCGATCGAGACGGAGCCCTTGACGGACTTGCCGTTGAGGCCGGCGAATTCGCCCTTCTGCATCGCCATCGGCATGGCGGACTCGGAGGACATCGACGACGGCGTGCCCCCGGCCGCCGCGGACATGCTGGACGAGGGGGAAGGGGAGGACGCCGTGCCCGCCGCGCCGCCGCACGCGGAGAGGGAGAGGGCGAGAGCGAGGAGTCCTGCACCGACGAGAGCCTTGGTACGCATGATGTTCTTCCTTCTGAGAGGTTCGGATGGTCCGGTCACGGAGCGGACGCCGTCAGGTGGCGGCCACTCGCTGTCCTTGAGTCAAGCAGCCGCCGGGACCGTGCGGGCCGGTCCTTTCACCGCCGTAAGAGAGCTTTCAGAACGGTAAGAATCGCCGCGGCCCGGAGGCGGCAGGGCGAGGCTAAGCTTCGACTATGAACCCTGGAACAGCCCGCGTGATGGTCGTGGAGGACGACTCGACCGTCCGCATGATCGTTAGCGACTATCTGCGCGCGGCCGGTTATGCGGTGGCCCAGCATGCGGATGGTGTGAGCGCCCGCGACGCCCTGCGGGAACAGGTGCCGGACGTGCTGATCGTGGACCGCATGATGCCCGGGCTCAGTGGCGACGAGCTGTGCCGTGAAGTGCGCACCTTCTCCGATGTGCCCATCATGATGCTCACGGCGATGGGCGCCGTGGAGGACCGGATCGAAGGCCTGGAACACGGTGCTGACGACTACCTCAGCAAGCCTTTCGCCCTGCGGGAGCTGCAATTGCGGGTGGCCGCCCTGGTACGGCGACGGGTGGCGTCGAGCGCGCCCGCGGCGTTCACCGCAGGCCGTTTCCGGATCGACCCCGCGCACCGGCGGGTCTGGGCCGACCAGCGGGAGATCGCTCTCACCACGCGCGAGTACGAGCTGTTCCTCTACCTCGTCCAGCATCCCGAACAGGTGGTGAGCCGGGACGAGATCCTGCGGGAGGTGTGGGGCTGGGGCTTCGGCGACCCGTCCACCGTCACCGTTCACGTCCGGCGGCTGCGCGAGAAGATCGAACCCGACCCGAGATACCCCTGCTACCTGCTCACCGAATGGGGTGCGGGGTACCGCTTCACCATCGAGCCGTCATGCTGAGCCCGGCGGATCTGCTGCTCATCGTCGCCACCACCGCGGTGTGCACCGGTGCCGTGAGCCTGCTGGCCTGGCTGGCACTGCGGTGGAACAGGCGCGGTTCCATCGCCTCCCAGTTCGCGATCGTGATCGTCTCGGTGGTCCTCTCGATCGCCTGCTCCACGCTCGCGGTGCTGGTGGAGATGTTCTTCTCGCCTCACGACCTGACCGTGCTGGTCTGGGTGCTCGGGGTCTCCGCGCTCCTGAGCGTCACCGCGGCCGTGCTCATCACCGGACGGACCGCCCGGCGGTCCGTGGACGCGCTCCTGGCGTCGGCACAGCGGGTGGGGGACGGCGCCGTCGTCGTGGCCGGGACGCCGGGCTGGCAGGAGTTCAACGCGCTGTCCGCGGAGCTGGCCGAGACGTCACGCCGGCTGGCCGCCGCCCGTGCCGAGCTGGAGAAGCTCGACGCCGCGCGGCGGCAGTTCTACGCCGGGATCTCGCACGATCTGCGGACGCCGCTGACTGGGATCCGCGCGCTCGCGGAAGCGCTGGAAGACGGTGTGGTGGAGGACGCCGGGGCATCCGCACGCCAGATCCGGTCGAGGGCCGAAGCGATGACCAGGATGGTCGAGGATTTGTTCGAGTTGTCCAAGCTCCAGGAAGGCACGCTGCAGCTGCGGCCCGAACTGGTGGAACTGCTCGACCTCGTCTCCGACTCCGTCACGGACGTCCAGCCGCTGGCGGAGCGGAAGGGCATCCGCATCTCGCAGCGGGGCGTCGAGGGCCGGGTGCTCTGGGCGGATCCGCGGGAGCTGAGCCGGGTGCTGGGGAATCTGCTCAGCAACGGGATCCGGCACGCGCCGGAGCATTCGGAGATCCTGATCTCCGCGGACACCGTCGACGGGGACCGGCTGGTCCTGACCGTGCTCGACCAGGGTCCCGGGGTGTCCGTGGAGGACCTGGGGCGGATCTTCGACGTCGGCTGGCGGGCCGACACCGCCCGGAGCGCCGACGAGCCGTCCGCGCTGTCCTCGGGCGCGGGCCTGGGGCTGGCGATCGTGCGGGGCATCGTGGAGGCGCACGGCGGGAACGTCCGGGCCGGGCACGTCCCTGACGGATTCCAGCTGGAGGTCACCCTGCCGCTGGGGCCGCCGGGGGCCGCTGGAGCGGCCCCCGGCCGGCCTGCCGTCTGACTCTCAGCGTTGCGAGGTCAGGCTCCGGCCGGAACAGGGTCCAGCAGGCGGGACGCCATGGCCCGGGCGGCGGCTCCGGCCTCCTCAATGGCGACGTCACTCAGCCGTCCGTCGGCGTTCACGGGACCGGCCGCGAGGGAGAACATCCCCGACGTGATCCGCAGATTCACCGGGCGTTCGCCGTCGTCGCCAGGACTGGACGCCAGCAGCACGGCGTCGCCGCGCGCCGCCAGGGGGCGGATGACTGCGCCGAGAATCTCCGCGAGGTCATCGGCGAGGTTCCCCGTGGAAGCCAGCAGATCGACGGAGTGGGATCCTGTTCCGTCCTGGGTGAAGATCGCGTGCCCCTGGGGGCCGAGGGCGATCCGGATCGCCTGCCGCCCGCCGTCGGTGGCGAGGTACAGCCGCAGCCAGGCGGGGGACGTCTCCAGGAGCCGGGCGATCACCGCCGTCCCGGGGTCCACGGTCCGAGGTCCCGGACCCGGGCTGAGCCTGTTCCGGAGAGCGAGTGTGCTGAGGCCCGCTGCGTAGAGCGCCGGGTCGGGCTCCGGTCCGGGGAAGCCGAAGACCGCCCCGGGACCCTGGGCGGACGGAGTCCTCAGGAACGGTTCGGACAGCGCGTAAAGCTCGTGGGTGGTGTACGACGGCGGGGCACCGGGTGTCGTGGTCATAGTGGCTTCCTCCGGGGTTGCTGAGGCGCGCATCAGCTGCGGGCCAGGTCGGGGTTGAGGAGCGGATCGATGTGTTCGCGGGTCCAGTCCTGCATGGCCTGGGGGATCTCACGGAGACCGGGCATCGCCTCCACGTTCAGGTCGTAAGACCACTGAGGGATCGGCTTGCCCACCACACTTTCGGTCACGGAGAACGCGAGCCCCAGAGCATCCACGCCGAGGCCCGCCAGGGCGCCGACGCCGGTGACCTCCAGCGCCGTGGACAGGAGACCGAACTGCGCATCCCGCCAGGCCGCCTGAAGCGCCATGGGATCCTGGTACTGGATGGCGAGGACCCCGTCGCCCACGGCCAGAGCGACGTCCAGGACAGGAACCCACTTGGAGATCGGCTTCAGGAAGCTGGGAGCGGCCTCCGCCGTGGCCTTGACCGCCGCGTCGATCTCCGTCGAAGCCCGCTTGATCTGGTCGAAAGCCTCGGGCGGCAGCCCGGCGCCGTCCCAGCCGTTGCGGAGAAGATCCACCAGGCCGGACAGGCCCTCGCCCTCACCGGGCATGACCTGGTCGATGAGCCACTCGATCGACGAGGGGGCGTTCTGGTAATTCGGATCGGTGTAGGCGTTGAACCAGTCGGACAGCCGGAACGGGTGGTCGTCGCCGTTCCCGGCGGACGATCCGCCACCGCCACCGCCGCCCGATGAGCCGCCACCCCCGGGCGAGGCGCCACCCGGACGGCTCGCGTCCTCCTGCTCCTGCGCATGGCGCAGCAATGCCTTGCCCTCACGCTGGAGCGCCTGTGCCGTCCTCCGCAATTCGGGACGGAGCTGCGACGTCCATTCCTTCCGGAACGCGTCCCCGTCCGGGCCCTTCCAGACCACCGCCGACAGCGCTGACGTGACCTGTGATTCGACGACGGCGATGGTGCGGTCCGAATGCTTCATGAGCTTGGCGAGTGCGCGCAGTGCGCCGACATCCGCTCCGTAGAACATGTTTCCCCCTTGGCTTTCTTCAAGAGGATAGACGAACTCCGTGTCGGCGCCCATGGGCAGACCTGCCCATGGGCCCCGACACGCCCGCCGAAGGCACCCGCGGGGGTGTCCGCCGCTCTACGCGCTCAGGTGATCGATGCCGAACCGGGCGGCGGTGCGCTCGAACTGAGCCAGGAGCCTGGGCCAGCGTTCCTCGAGCCCGAATTCCTCCTGAGCCGCTGTGAGCTGTGTGGCTCGCTCCTCGGTGTTCCCTGTGGCGCACCACCAGGCGAACAGATCGAGGTTCAGGGGACCGGTGGCGCGCAGCGCCTCGGCGAGTGCCTCGGCCGAATCGATCCCGTCGAGGTGCTGGTGGATCCGTGCCAGGGCTCCGCCGAAGGCTGGGTGCAGCTCGGTGTCCGTCCAGGATTCCAGGTCGATCCATTGCCCGGGCCAGTCGATGACGGATTCGAAGCGCCGGCTGTACTGCGGCGTCGCCTTCTCCGGCCGGTCCGGGACGGTAGCGCCCACGGCCCGCGCGAAGTCCGGCACATACGCACTCACCTCGACGTAGAACCGGAGGTGCCCCGGAGTGTTGCCCTGGCTGCGCTGCAGGGTGATCCCGTGCAGGGCGGCAGGTGTCTGGCGCGTCCAGCTGAGTTTCCGTTTGCGGTAGCCGAGCGGTTTGAGCGCGGGCACGACGACGCTGGACACCAGCGCGTCGAAGCGGGCTTCCAGTTCACTCATGCTTGCTGCTCGCGGACTTCCGGCCGCGGTGCCGGGCGCGATGCAGTGACTCCCATGCGTCCCCCTGTTCTGGTATCGCCCGAGGGGTCCGGCGCGACTCTGGAAGCGTACGTGAAATGGAAGCCGCGCGGCCAGGGGCTTCAGGTGACCGACTCCCTTGTCCTGCGGTGTGTCTCTGCGAGGCCGATCAGGCGGACCTGAACCAGGCGGAATGACAAGTCCGCTTCCGGACTCTCATGCCATGATCGGGACATGGACTCCACGGACACGGCCTCAGGCCTCCGCCCGCGCACCCGCTCCGGTCGCTCCGGTCTGCCGAATTGGGCGTGCTTCGTGCTCGGCGTCGTCTGTGCCGTGGTGGGTTTGCTGCCATGGCTCGTTCAGGGCATGCGGCTGCCGCTCCAGAACCTCTGGTCTGGCTCTGTGTCGGCTGATTCGATGCCGCTGGTCGCCCTGCCGTTCAGTCAGTACTCCTTGATTCTGCTCGTCTCCCTGATGGTGACCGGGTCGGCCCTGGCGGGGGTGCTGCTGCGAAGCGTTGGACGGCCTCGCCGACGTGAGGGAGTCCTCCTGGCGGGTGCGGGGCTGTTGCTCGTGCAGGGAGCGGCCACCGCTCAGACGGCGTCCGAGGTGCTTCCGGGCCTATCAGTGGATTCGCGGAGCCGACTGTATTTCGGCACCCTCCTGGGAGTGATCATCGGGTCCATCGTGGTGGGCCTGGTGGTCGCGGTGCTCGTCTCCCGCGCGCCGGCGCCGGGCGCGGCCCTGGGGCTGACCCTGGGGGCTCTCGTGCTCGATTCGTGGGTCAGCACGTTGCTTCACGCCCAGGACGGGATCTTCCGGATGGCGTCGCCGCTGCCCTTGCTGGAGTGGCTTCCGGCCGTTCTGGTGGGTGCGGTGCTGATGTGGTGCGGTGTGCACAGCGTGGGCCGGGTGGCGGCCTGGATCGTGTCTCTGTTCCTGCTCTGGGTGGTGCCCGCGCTCTTCACCGGTGTCATGAGCGCGGCGGGTTCCCGGGTGCTCCTCCGCAATCCGCAGGACGCGCTGATGGCGGCGGGGGAAACCTTCCTTGCGGCCCTCGGCCCGGCCGGGATGTCCTGGCGCTACGTGCTCCTGGCGCTGCTGATCGGAGCGGTGGGCGCCGCCGTCGCCGGACTGATCCGGCGACGGCGGCACGTGGCCTGATTCAGGCCACGCTACTTGCCCATGCCCGCGGTCATGCCGTCGATGATCCGCCGGCCCACCCACAGGTAGAGAACCACCATGGGGAACACCAGGATCACGATGCCGGCGAACAGGCCGCCCCAATCGGAGCTGTACTGCATGGCCGAGTAGAGGTTCAGCAGCGCCACCGGCAGGGTGCGCTGCTCCGGGTCGGAGACGATCAGCATCACCAGCAGCGCCGAGTTCCACAGGCCGATGACGTTCAGCACCAGCACGGTGGTCAGCCCCGGCTTGGCCAGCGGGAGCACGATCTGCCGGAACAGCGTGAAGGGGCCCGCGCCGTCGACCTCCGCCGCCTCCTCGACCTCGTGCGGGAGGGAACGGAAGAACCCGGTCAGGACGAACACCGCGAAGGGCAGCGAGAACACCACCTCGAAGATGAGGAGGGTGATCCGGTCGTCCCACCAGCCGGTGACCCAGTCCACCATGAAGCTGCTCAGGCCCAGCTTCGCCACCACGATCGGCACCGCGAGCGTCTGCAGCGGGATGGAGAGCCCGACGGCGAAGTACGCGGTGAGCGGCCCGGCCACCTTCTTGGTGGAGCGGGCCAGCGCGTAGGCGGCCGGTGCGGAGATCGCCACGATGAGCAGCGCCCCGAGCCCCGTGACGACCACACTGTTCAGCGCCGCCTGGGCGAACTGCCCGAGCTCCCAGACCGTGCCGAAGTTCTTCCACTGGGGATCCGTGGGCAAGGCGAACGGGTTCTGGATGATGTCCCCGGAGGTCTTGAGCGACTGGATGCCGATCCACGCCACGAGGACCAGGTTGAAGATCACCCACACCCAGAGCGCTGCGACGGTCACCGACGGGACGAAGACGTTGCCGCAGAAGCGGCCGAGTTTCCTCATGAGAGCTCCACCTGTTCGCGGGCCGTGATCCGGCGGACCAGGACGATGAGGATGATGGTCAGCACGGTCACGATCACGCCCATGGCGGCACCCGCACCGAGATCCGGCACACCGCCGCTGACCACCACCGAGTTGTATTGCTGGACCGCCACCGTGCGGGCCTGGAGAGGCGGGACACCGACCGCGCCACCCGTGGTGAACGCGATGACGATCTCGAAGGTTTTGAGGCTGTTCACCACCCAGAGCACCGAGGCGACCGCGAAGACGTCCCAGGAGAGGGGCAGGGTGATGAACCGGAACTGCTGCCACTTCGACGCGCCGGTCAGTAGAGCCGCCTCGTAGAGGTCCTCGGGGATCGCGTCCATGGCGGACAGCATCAGGGCGATGTACAGGCCCGTGGAGGACCAGACCACACCGCCGATGATGCAGGCGAACACGGTGTCCGGCCCGAGGAAGCCGATGGGGGCGATACCGAAGAATCCGAGGATCCGGTTCGCCACGCCGTCGGGGTTCAGCAGGAAGCCGATGGCCGCGCCGACCGCGATGGGGGAGATGATCACCGGTAGGAAGACCACGGAGCGGATGAAGGCCCGGCCCTTCAGCTGGCGCAGCACCACCATGCTCAGGAAGGTCACGCCGAAGACGAGAGTCCCGCTGACCACCGCGAGCACCAGGGTGTTGGCGAACGAGCGGAGGAACGCCTCGTTGCCGAGAAGGGAGACGTAGTTCTGCAGGCCGCGCCAGGTCATGTCCGAACCGGGGCCGGCCCACTTGGTGAGGCTGACCCAGACTCCGAAGAAGGACGGCACCACGAACAGCAGCGTGTACAGCACCAGAGCCGGTCCCAGGAAGGCCCAGAAGACCTTCTCCCGGGAGGGGAGGAGCGGCTTGCGTTCAGCCGCCGCCGGGGCGGTCCTGCTCCGCCGGACAGCCTCGGCGCTTGCGAGGCGACTGGTCATTTCTGTCCGGCCATGATCTGAGCGGACTTCTGCTTGCCCTGCTGCACGAACTGATCGGCGCCGATCCTGCCCTGGAGCAGCTGGTCGTCCAGCGGAAGGAACATGTCGTTCCACCAGGCCTTGTTGCCGGCCGCGGTGTCGTAGGTGAGATGCACGTCCTTGGCCCCGGCCAGGGCCTTCTGAACATCCGACAGCGCCTCCGGGGCGGGGACGTCGCTGCGGGCCGGGATGTTCTTTCCTTCCTCGGCGATCCGCTTCTGGTACTTCGACTGCTCGAAGAAGGCCAGGAACTTCTTGGCGTCCTCGGCGTTCTTGCCCTTGGCGTTCACGCCGAGGCCCAGGGCGCCGGCTTCAACGGACTCCTTGCCGCCCACCGGGAGCTGGAACGAACGGATCTGCGCGCCGGACGGCGTGGCCGAGGCGACCTCGCTGGCGAGCCAGGAGCCGTTGATGTTCAGATCGCACTTGCCCTTGATCCAGTCGTTCTGGGCTGCCGGGTATTTGGTGGCGATGAAGTTCGGCTGGAAGTACCCGCCCTTGGCCAACTGCTCGACCTTGCCGGCGGCCGCCTTGACCTCGGGCTTGTCCCAGGCGTCAGAGGTCTTCTGCAGATCGAGCAGGCTCTGCGCGCCGCCCGCGTTCACCAGGGCGGAGTAGAGCCAGTAGACGTTGTAGAACGGCACCGTACCGTCCTGGCAGATGGGGGTGCGCCCGGCGGCCTTCGCCTTGTCCAGGTAGGAGATGAACTCGTCCCACGTCTTCGGCGGGCTGGACAGGAGTTCGGGGTGCTTGGCCGCATCGAACCAGACGGCGGTGGAGATGGCGGTGTGGGGGACGAATCCCAGGCCCTTGTCATCCGAGGCGGCCTTCTGGAGGGCCTCCGGCACCAGGTCCCCGACCGTCTTGCCGTTCTCGCCTGGAACCGGCATCTTCAGCACATCGTCCACGGGGGCCGCCAGGTTCTGCGCCCGCCAGGCCGGGAGGTTGTCCGATCCGGCGTCGAAGAGGTCCGGGCCCTTCCCGGCCGCCATTTCGGTGGTCAGGGCATCCCCGCCCGTGCGCCCGACGAATTTGACGTCGACCTTGACGCCTTCCTGCTGGGCGAAGTCGTCCAGGGCACTCTTGAGGATCTTGGCCTGCGGCTCGTCGGCGCTCCAGATGGAGCGGTAGCTCAGGGTGCGTTCGGCCGCGGGATTGTTCTTCTGGCCGCAGGCGGAGGCCCCGGTGGCCAGCGCGCCGGCCAGGACGACGGCGGTGAGGACCCGCACGGTCTGCTTCTTCATGCTGTGTACTCCGATTCTTCCTGTTTCGTCATTGAAAGGGGTGCTGCTGAGTGAAGGGGTGCTGCTGAGGGGTCTGGCATGGGCGAGATGGTGACGACCGTCCCCTGTTTCCGGGCGGCCTCGGCCGCCCAGACCACGCGGTGGGTGTCGAGGCTCTCCCGGCCGCTGCTGAGGATCCGGGACGGGTCGTCGTGGCGGAGTGCGTCGAAGAAGGCATCGGCCAGGGACTGATCGGCGCCTCCATGCCCGCCTGCCATCGAGGCTTCGTCTCCTCCGCCGGTGTCGACCTCGGTCCAGGTGTCGGAGACGAAATCGTGGATCCGGAGGTGGCGCCCGTCGCCGTCGATCGAACCGTGGGTCCCGAAGATCCGGGTCTTGCGGTGCTCCAGGGCCGCGAAAGCGGTCACGGTGATGGTCGCCGTCGCGCCGGTGCCGAACTCGAGGGACACGGTCTGAGTGTCCACCACGTCGTTGTCACAGGCGTAGACGCAGCGGCCGTACGGGCCGGTGCGCAGCGCCTTTTCCACGCCCTCAGGGGTGGCGTCCTCCGTCACGGCGGACAGCGGCCAGAATTCCTTCTCCGGGTCGCCCAGGCAGCCGAGATAGAGACGCTTCGCCGAATAGGGGCACACGGCTTCCAGCGGGCAGTCCCAGCAGCGGTCGGCGGCGCCCGCGGGGCGAGCCTCCGGCGTGAAGTGGGTGAGCGCGCCGAAGGAGGAGACACGCTGGGGGATCGCCCCCATCATGTAGGCAAGCCAATCCACGTCGTGACAAGCTTTGGCCAGAAGGAGCGAGGCGGATTCCGCCTCCTTGCGCCAATTGCCGCGGACGAAGGAGTGAGCGTGATGCCACCAGCCCACCTGCTCCAGGTGCTGCACATTGATCACTTGACCAATAGTGCCCTGTTCGAGGATGCCGCGCAGGGTCCGGGTGTACGGCGAGTACCGCATGACGTGGCAGACGGCGAGGATGACGTCGTTCTCCTCCGCGGCCGCAAGGATGCGGGTGGCCTCCTCCTCGGTGGGCGCGATCGGCTTCTCCAGGAGGATGTGATACCCCTTCCCGGCCGCGGCCACGGCGGGGCCGGCATGCATCCGGTCCTGGGTCCCGATGATGACCCCGTCGGCCAGCCGCCCGCCCGCCAGAAGATCCTCCCAGCGGGTGAAAACGTTCTCCGGGGGGATGCCGTGCTCCAGCGCGAAGCGTTCGCGCCGCGCGGGGTCCGGCTCCGCGACGGCGACGATCCGCGCCGCTCCGGTGGCTTTCGCCCGCCCCGCGTAGACCGTGCTGCGGAGACCCGCTCCGATCACGGCGAGGGTGGGTGCGTCCGCTCGAGGAGCGGACGCGGTTGGATTTGCAGACTGCACGTGGTTCCCCTGACCATAGAAATTAAAAGAGGTTTCTTTAATCTGAGGTCCCGGGAACGGAACTGTCAAGACCTTGAGAAGGAGTGAACGTGGAATTACGCCGAGGTGACACCTCTCGTCTGCGACGGCAGAACGCGGTCCTGACCATGAAGCTGCTCCGCGAGCATGGGCCGGCCGGCCTGACCGAGCTCGCGTCCCAAAGCGGGCTGTCGCGCCCCACGGTGGAAGGGATCGTGGACTCACTCCTCGACGCCGGATGGCTGATCTCCCACGAACCGGAGTCCGGCCAGGTGGGGCGTCCGCGGCGATTGGTGGAGTTCCGCGCGAACGCGGGGCACGTCATGGGTGTGGACATCGGATCCGTGACCGTTCGCGCCGTCGTGTCCGATCTGGCGGGGGAGCCGGTGGGTTCCTCCTCCGTGTCCGTCCTCCCGGGTGACGGCCGGGAGACCCGGCTCCAGGCGGCGCGGTCGGCCGCGGCCCAGGCGGTGGCCGATGCCGGCCTCGCCTCCTCCGGGCTCTCCGCCGTCTGCGTGGGGACCACCGGCACGGTGAACACGGCGGGGGTGGTCACGCACTCCGTGGCTCTGCCCGGGTGGGAGGGTGTGGACCTGGCGGGTGCGCTGGGCGAGGACTATTCGTGCCCCGTGGTGGTGGAGAACGACTGCAATCTCGCGGCCATGGCGGAGGCCTGGAAGGGCGTGGCCGCCGGGTACAGCGAGGTGGCCTACATCCACTGCGGCATGAGGACCGGCGCCGGGCTGTTCATCAATGGGAGGCTGTACCGCGGGGCGCGGGGCCTGTCCGGCGAGATCGGCGCGCTCCCGCTGGTGGGCTGGCACCGGGCGCCGTCGCGACTGGCCGCCTTCTCCGGGCTCAGCGAAGGGATGCCCGGCGAGTCCGTCGCGGCCACGGTGTTCGACGCGGCCAAGTCCGGCGACGCCGAGGCGCGCTGGGCCGTGGAACGCTACGCCAGTGACCTGGCCGAGGGCATCGCCGCGCTGGTCCTGACCCTGGATCCGGAACTCGTGGTGCTGGGGGGCGGGGTGTCGAGGTCGGGGGAGATCCTGCTGGAACCGCTCGCCCGGTATCTCGCGCCGTTGTGCATCGAGGCGCCCCAGCTCAGCCTGTCCTCACTGGGGGAGAGGGCGGTCGTGTCCGGAGCTCTGCGGCATGCGCTGAACCTCGTGGACGATCAGCTGTACGACGTCGAGAGCGCGCTGCCTGCGCCCATGGCCGCCGCGTCCTGAGGCTCCGCCCGCCTGGCCGGCTCTTCCCGAGCCCCCTGGAAAACCCTTGACGCCGGTCCTGCTCGCCTGTACTTAATTAAAACTCCTTTCATTATTGAACTCGATGAGGAGTGTCATGAAGCGACGGACCAGCACCATCGGTGCCATCCTTGCCAGCACCGGTGTTCTCCTAGCGGCGGGCCTGGCTCCCGTCGTGGCTTCGCCAGGCCCGGTCGCGGCGCCTGCCGCCGTGCCGGCCGCGGTGCAGGCCGCCACCAGCTACTACATCGACCCGGCGGGCAGTGACACCGCGGACGGCCTGACTCCGGGTACCGCGTGGAAGAGCCTGTCGAAGGTCTCGTCCCAGACGTTCGGCCCGGGGGACCGCATCCTTTTCAAGGCCGGGGGCCAGTGGACCGGCCAGCTCGCGACCCACGGGTCCGGGGCGCCCGGCCAGCCGATCGTCGTCGGCGGTTATGGGACAGGCGCCAAGCCGCGGATCGACGGCGGAGGCGCGGTCGACGCCGCCGTGAAGGTGGAGAACGAGCACGACGTCACCATCGACGGTCTCGAGGTGACCAACGGCAACGGCGGCACCACACCGCGCATCGGCATCCAGGTGACCGCCCGGGACTACGGCGCGGTGGACGGCGTGACCGTCAGGAACAGCTACGTCCACGGCATCCAGGGGGCCACGAGCGGCAACGACTCGTCCAACCCGTCCGTGGGTGGCATCATCGTCTCCGCGCTGGGCTCCACCACGCCCACCTTCTACCGCGGCCTGCGGATCGAGGGCAATGAAGTGGCGGATTCCCGCTCTTACGGCATCGTGACCTGGTCCTCCTGGATGCAGCGCGAAGGCTGGAACGAACTCTGGGACTTCATGCCGGTTCCCGCGGGCGGCTACCGTGCCTGGACGCCCAGCACCGGCGTCGTCGTCACGGGAAACAACGTGCACGACATCTCCGCCGGCGGGATCACCGTGATGCAGGCGCAGGGCGCCCGGATCGACCACAACCGGGTGGACAAGACGGCGCAGAACCACGGAAATGTGGGCATCTGGTGGGCCGGAGCCGATGACACCGTGGTGGAGTTCAACGAGGTGTCCGGCACCAAGTACTGGGGGCTGTCCAGCGACGGAAACGGTTTCGACGCCGACGCCTCCGTTCACCGCAGCCTGGTGCAGTACAACTACAGCCACGACAACGAAGGTGGCTTCTTCATCGCCGTCTCCACAGGTACCGGCCCGGCCGAGGCGACCATCCGCCACAACGTGAGCCAGGGCGACGGCAACCAGATCTTCGCCCTGTCCACGAACGCGAAGAACATCGACATCTACAACAACACGATCTGGACGCCCCTGACCCCGTTCATCGCGAACAACCCCGACCGGGCGCAGTTCAGCATGGTCAAGGTGTGGAACACTTCCGTCTCCAACGTCACCTTCCGCAACAACATCATCTACAACGGGGCCAATCTCGCCTATCGGGACTCCGCCGCCGTGAGGTACGACCGCAACTTCTACCAGAGCGGGCCCGTCCCGGCCGGGGACCATGCAGCCCTGACCGGGACGGCCGGACTGAGCGCGCCCGGAGCCGCCACCTCGATCAATGATCTGGTCGGCTACACCCCGACGGCGGGATCCCCCGTCACGGCCCAGGGTCTCGACATCCCGTTCGACGGCGGCCGCGACGTCCGTGGCACGATGCTGCACTCCGGCATGGTCGATCTGGGCGCCGTGCAGTCCACCGCGGGAGCAGGCCTCGACGAGGCGGCCCCCACCGTGACCACGAGCTTCGGCAACGGCCAGTCGACCGTTCCGGCCGCCGTCGCCGATGGCAGTGACCTGGCGGTCTGGGCAAGCCCGTCCAGCGGGGTGCAGTTCCCCGGCGACATCACCTTGCAGTTCGCCAGCCCGCGCACCGTGAAGGCGGTGGAGCTCGCCACGACCTTCGGCGCCGGGCAGGGCATCAGGACCGTCGACGTCCAGAGCTGGAACGGCACGGCCTGGGTCACCCAGCTCGCCAACGCCCAGATCACCTGGACCGGCAACTCCGGCACGGTGGAGCGGAAGGCCGTCCAGCTGCCGACCGGTGTGACCACGGGCAAGATCCGGCTGGTGGTCAAGGCTGCGAACCAGACGTGGGGCAATCTGGCCGTCAGCGAGATCTCGACCCGCTGATCCGCACGCACGCCTCGATCCGGGCCGGGTGCCGGGCCTCCTTGAGGTCCGGCGTCCGGCCTGCGAGAGTGGGCGTGGCCCCGCCTCAGACACCGCGCCGGGCCCCTTCTCGGCCCCGCATCGCCCCGAACCCCGAAAGGCGGCAGACGACATGACCGCAGCGAAGAAGCAGCACATCCTGGTGATCGGCGTCGACGGGTGCCGGCACGACAGCCTGCTGGCGGCCCGCACTCCGAATCTGGACGGGCTGGCGGCCCGTGGATTCCTCGTGCCGGTGCGCGTGGACCACCGGAATCCCACCATCTCCGGGCCCGTCTGGTCCACGGTGGCGAGCGGCGTCTACTCGGATCTGCACGGCATCCGTGACAACCAGCTCGGCGGACACCGGTTGGAAGAGTACCCGGACTTCCTGCGTCGCGTGCGGGAACTGATCCCCGGCGCGACGACCTTCGCCGCAGCGGCCTGGGGACCGCTCGTCACGGAATCCGCGGGAGGCCCGGTCTTCGCTCCGGGCGGCTACCGTCCGGGCCTGCCTGTGGACTCCGAAGAGGGCGATCTGGACACCATCGAGGTCATGGACGAGGCGGTCACCTCGCGGGTGGCCCGCGTGCTTCTCCACGAAGCCCCCACGGTCACCTTCGCCTATCTGCTCCTGGTGGACATGGTGGGGCACCACGAGGGTGTGACGCCGAGGTACCAGGAGGCGATCGAACGCTGTGATCAGCAGATCGGCGTCATGCTGGCGGCGATCGAACAGCGCCCCACCCGCTCCGAGGAGGACTGGACCGTGATCGTGCTGACCGACCACGGTCATCGCGACGCCGGACACCACGGCGGGGACAGCGACGAGGAGCGCACTGCCTGGATGTGCGCCGCGGGCCCGGGGATCGGGGGTCCGGGCCAGCGCCGGGACGTGGATCATGCGGACGTCCACCCGCACATCCTGTCGTTGCTCGGCATCGAGCCGGAACCGTCCTGGGGGCTCGTGGGGAGTCCGCTCGGCTGAGCCGCGCCCAGGTGAGTTGGGCGCTGGCCGGCGACGACGGCGCCGGGTGAGCCGTGGGGTGACCCGGGAGTCGTGCGGCGGGGCGTCGTCGTCGGGCATCCGGGCATGAGCCGCCCTCCGCGAGGAACCTCCTGCCGATAGGATCGGAAGGGCCGACATCAACCGAGGAGTCCCCGCGTGAGCAGCCAGCAGCCTTTCCGGCCCCGTGCCGTGTTCCTGGACATCGATGGCACCTACGCGGATCACGGCCTGGTCCCGGAGGAGCATGTGGAAGCCGTCCAGCTGGCCCGGAGCATCGGCCACCAGGTGTTCCTCTGCACCGGACGGCCGCTGGCCATGATCGCGGACCGCATTCTGGAACCAGGGTTCGACGGCGTCGTCTCCGGTGCGGGCGCGCGCGTGGACGTGGGCGGGGAGGTCCTGCGGGACACGCGGTTTGAGCAGGGCCTGGCGGACCGCGTGATCGAGGCACTCGACGCCCATCACGCCGCCTACATCCTGGAGGCTCCACACGCCCTCCATGGCCGGCATGGGGTGGACCAGCGGCTGCGTGACGTGCTGGCCCCCATCTTCGCCGGCCGTGAGCGGGGGCATGGGCGGCACAGTGCCACGGTCGACCCCGCGGCGGACATCCTCGGTCCCATGCAGTACGCCGACGACCTGCGGGGAACCTCCTTCGCCAAGGTCTCCTGCTTCGCCTCGGACACCCCGCTGACTCGGGTGATCGCGGAACTCGGTCCGGAAGTGGGCCTGGTGCCGAGCTCGCTCTCGGCACTCGGGGACGGGGCCGGGGAGATCTTCGTCGCGGGAACCCACAAGGCCGTGGGCATCCGGGTGGTCCAGGATCATCTGGGACTGGCCCGGGAGGACATCATCGCCATCGGAGACGGCGCCAACGACCTGGAGATGGTGGAGTACGCGGGCATCGGGATCGCCGTCGAGGGCGCGGCGCCGGACCTCGTGGCGGTGTCGGACCGTATGACGGCCCGCCCGGCGGAACACGGCGTGGCCCGCGCGCTCGCGGAGCTGGGGCTGCTGGGCTGACTCTTGGCCTCCGTGGCGGAAATTTCTGTCATGACTCAGCGAATTTGTCATGCAGCAGTGAATTAATGTCAGACCCCTCCGGAAGAGTGGGGTCATGGAAACGATCGTGGGGGAGTCGCCCACCTCAACCGACGCGGAGACGCTGGGCGAGCTCTCGGCCGTGGTCGAAGACTGCACGCAGGCGCTCTGCGAGGCGGGTTCGACGTCGGCCGGACGTTTCGCGGGATCGGCCGAGGGGTCGTGGGAGGGGACGATGGCCTTCGCGCGGCGGGTGGAGGAGCTGTCCCGGGTGGTGGAATCACTGCAGATCCGGGCCGCAGCAGCCGTCGAGGATGAGTGGGGCGAGTCCGGAGTGGACGGTGCCATCCGGAGGTCCGGGCGCGGGATCGAGCGGCGGACGAAGGGTGCGGAGTTCCGGAATCCGGCGGAGTGTCTTCGTGGTGTGCTGAGGATCGGCATTTCGGAAGCCCGACGCCGTCTGGCTCTGGCCCGGATGGTGGTGCCGGGCAGGACACTGCACGGCGAGCCGCTGCCGCCCGTCAGGCCCCGGCTGGCCGATTTGGTGGCCCGCGGTGAAGTCTCGTCCCGGACCGCGACCGTCATCGCCCTGGCCCTGGACTCCGTGCATCACGTGGCAGCGCCCGAGGCGCAGATTGCCATGGAGGCTTCCTTGGTGGAGGCGTCCCGGTCGTACGACCAGGACGCGGTCCGCATCTTGTCCCGTCGCTGGGTGGACGGGCTCCACCAGGACGGTGACGAGCCGTCGGAGGAGGAACTCGGGCGGCGCCAGGGTGCGTTCGTCCGGAAAGCGGTCAGAGGGCTGCACCACCTGGAGATCTTCGCGACCACGGAACAGTTCGAGCACCTGGTGACGGTCATGAACGCGAGCACGAATCCGCGGCTGGACAGTGGCGCCGGCGGCGCGCAGGTGGACGCGTGTGATGGGGCAGTCGACGATGAGGACGGCGCGAGTGGGACGGCTGGCTCGGCTTTCGAAGACCGCCGTTCCCGGGCGCAGAAGCTCCTGGAGGGGCTGGTCGGCGCCTGTCGCGTTGCCCTCGCGAGCGGCGGCTTGCCCCGGAACGGAGGACTCCGTCCACAGGTGATGGTGACGATTCCCTATGATCGGCTCTTCGAACAGCTCGGCGCTGCACGACGGCGAGGCGGCGAGGTGCGAGGTCAGGCTGACGACACCGGAGTGTCCCCGGTGGCGGCAACAGCAGGAGGCCGTGGTGACGACCCGCAGGGCCGGCCTGGCGACGTGCCCGGATCACGGCCGGACAGCGTCGGGTTCCCACCGACGGAACCTCTCGAGCCGACGGAGGACGAAGCGAGTCCTGGCCCGGGGGTCGACCCGGGGTGGCCGCCGTGGACGGGGCGTCAACGGGAGGTCGTCCCCGAGGCGGGTTCGTTCGTGTTCACGGGGCCGGTCAACGCCCGGACCATCCGGCGTCTGGCCTGTGATGCCGAGCTGATACCGGTGGTGCTCGGCGGCGAAGGGGAGGTTCTGGACATCGGGAGGGCATCGAGGGTCTTCCCTCCGGCGGTGCGGAAAGCCCTGGTGGCCAGGGACTTGGGCTGTGCGTTTCCCGGCTGCACCATGCCCGCGACGTGGTGCGAAGCCCACCATGTCGAGTACTGGTCCCGAGGCGGTCCGACGAGCGTGGCCAACGGAGTGCTCCTGTGCAGCCATCACCATCACGTGATTCACCGGGAAGACTGGGAAATCCACATGAGACGCGGCGTTCCGTGGTTCGTTCCTCCGAAGTATCTCGATCCGGGACGGACTCCACGGCGGAATCACTGTGGGCAACGTCCCGCGCCGTCGAGGTCTGCCGCGTGAATCTTTGGCGGGTACCCGCGGATCAGGGCACCCGGAGATCAGGGGAGCAGTGGATCGGGGTACCCGGGGAGCAGCGGACCAGAGGATCGAGAGCCGGCCGAGTCATCGCAGCCGACGCCTCACGATCCGCCATGCCCGTGAAACCTCCAGGAAACGCGGATTTACCGTGGCGACACACGTCGATACCTCGCCGAAACGCCGACGTCACGGCCGGGGCATGACGGCTCCGTAGCGTGCAGGTCAGGAACCTAAGCCATCGACCAGGAGGCAGCTCTTGACCCAGGACACTCTCACGTCGCACCGCGACAACCCAGGACGGCCCACGCCGAAGGGGCCGGAAGATCAGGGACTCGCACTCCAGGACTCCGCAGCGCAGGCCGCCACCCGCGAAAGCCTGGAGGACTACACCCTCCGTTTCGCACCGCGTTCGTATCGGAAGTGGGGTGTCGGCGTCGTCGCCACCAGTGCGCTGGGCGGCATCGCCTACCTGGCCGACTTCGCCATCGGCGCCAATATCGGCATGGCGTATGGCACGGTCAACGCGCTCCTCGGCATCGCGATCGCTGCGGTCATCATCTTCGTGACCGGCTTCCCGCTTGCCTATTACGCGGCCCGGTACAACATCGACCTCGACCTCATCACCCGCGGATCCGGTTTCGGCTACTACGGCTCCATCCTGACCAACGTCATCTTCGCGGTGTTCACGTTCATCTTCTTCGCCCTCGAAGGCTCGATCATGGCTCAGGGCCTCGAACTGGGCCTCGGCATTCCGCGCTGGCTCGGTTACCTGATCTCCTCCGTGCTGATCATCCCGCTCGTCATCTTCGGCATGAACGCCCTCGCGAAGCTCCAGGTCTGGACCACTCCCTTGTGGCTTCTGCTCATGGTCGTGCCGCTCGTGTACCTGGTGGCCGCGCATCCCGATTCACTGGGCGCCTTCCTCAGCTATCAGGGAACGTCCGGCCAGGGCGGCGTGGACCTCGCATCCGCCATGCTCGCCGCCGGCGTCTGCCTCTCCCTCATGGCGCAGATCGCCGAGCAGATCGACTACCTGCGCTTCATGCCGCCCAAGACGCCCGAGAACAGCCGCTCCTGGTGGCGGGCTGTCATCCTCGCCGGTCCGGGCTGGGTGGTGTTCGGCGCTCTCAAGCAGGCGGTCGGCCTGTTCATCGCCGTCTACCTCGTCGCACGCCTGGACCCCGCGGCATCGGCAACGGCCAACGAGCCGGTCCACCAGTTCCTGGGTGTCTACCGGGAGATGATGCCACCGTGGCTGGCCATGACGCTCGCCGTCGTGCTGGTGGTGATCTCGCAGATCAAGATCAATGTCACCAACGCCTACTCGGGCTCGCTGGCCTGGACCAACTCCTTCACCCGGCTCACCCGCCGGTACCCGGGCCGGCTCGTGTTCGTGATCGTGAACGTCGGCATCGCGCTGGTCCTGATGGAGGCGGACATGTTCTCCTTCCTCAACGCGATCCTCGGCTTCTACGCGAACTGCGCCATGGCGTGGGTGGTCACGGTCGCCACCGACATCGGGATCAACAAGTACCTCCTGAAAATCTCCCCGAAGGTGCCGGAGTTCCGACGGGGCATGCTGTACGCGGTGAACCCGGTGGGCTTCGTGTCGATGCTCCTCTCGGCGGGCCTGTCCATCGCGGTGTTCTTCGGGGCATTCGGCCCGGCGATCCAGCCCTTCTCCCCGGTGGTCGCGGTCCTGGTCGCCTTCGTCGCCACACCGCTCATGGCGATCCTGACCCGGGGCAAGTACTACCTGCGCCGGACCGACGACGGCGTGGACCTCCCGATGTTCGATGAGCACGGCAACCCGTCGGGTGAGACGCTGCTGTGCCACGTCACGGGGCTGGAATTCGAACGGCCGGACATGAGCCGCTCCGCCGTCGACGGACCCGAGGGCGAGATCCGCTACGTCTCCTCCCTGGCTCTGGCGACGGACCGCAGCGGCGCGCACGTCCTCCCGGCCGATCCACGCTGACAAAGGAAAATCGGATGCAGGGCACTGCCGGAGGGGTTCCGGCAGTGCCCTGCGTCGCGTGGTGGCGACGGCCGGGTCACGAGCACGGAGACTGCGGCGCCCAGGGCGTCTTCAGGAAACTCGTTGCTTCTGGAAACATTCCGGAAACATTGCCGTACCTGGCCGAAACACGCCCTTTCTAGGATCGGAATCCCACCCCTGGGCGTCCGGTGTTCCGATCCGGCCCCACTCAGCAAGGAGCCCGCTGATGCGCCTTTCCCCACGTGAACAGGAAAAGCTGATGATCGTGGTCGCCGCCGATCTGGCACGGCGCAGACAGGCGCGCGGGCTCAAACTCAACTATCCCGAGGCGATCGCCATCCTCAGCTACGAGCTGATCGAAGGCGCGCGGGACGGCCGCTCCGTCGCCGATCTCATGTCCTGGGGCGCCACCATCCTCCGCCGCGAGGATGTCATGGACGGAGTGCCCGAGATGATCCACGACGTCCAGATCGAGGCCACCTTCCCGGACGGCACCAAGCTGGTCACCGTCCACGAACCGATCCGTTAGGCCGAGCCATGTCCCCTGAGAACAGCGCCCCTGAAAACAGTGCCTCTGACAACCACCCGGCATTCTTCACTCCCGGCGAGACCCTGGTCGCCGCAGGTTCCATCACCCTCAACGCGGGCCGGATCGTGACGGAGATCGACGTCACCAACACGGGTGACAGGCCGGTTCAGGTCGGCTCGCATTTCCACTTCGCCGAGACCAACCGCGGCCTCGACTTCGACCGCCAGGCCGCGCACGGCCGCCGTCTCGACATCCCGGCCGGGACCGCGGTGCGCTTCGAGCCCGGCGACACCAAGACGGTCCGGCTCGTCCCACTGGCGGGAGCCCGCGAGGTCTACGGCCTCCGCGGCCTGACGGAAGGGCCGCTCGACGGCGGCCCCAGCGGCGACGGGAACAGCGACGGGAACGAGGACGCGCCGTCGTCGTCGGGCGAGGGAGCAGAAGGCAGCCTGCCCAACCTCACGATCCCGCGCACCCAGTACGCCCAGCTCTACGGTCCCACCACCGGTGACCGCGTCCGGCTCGGGGACACCGGGCTGTTCGCCGAGGTGGAACGTGACCTGACGGTGTACGGCGAGGAGGTGGTCTTCGGCGGCGGCAAGGTGCTCCGCGACGGCATGGGCCAGAACGGGCAGGTGACCCGCGACGGCGGCGACGTCCCGGACACCGTGATCACCAATGCGCTGATCGTGGACCACAGCGGCATCTACAAGGCCGACGTCGCGCTGCGCGACGGTCACATCCAGGCGATCGGCAAAGCCGGCAATCCGCTCATCCAGGATGGCGTGGACATCGTGGTCGGCGCCTCCACCGAGATCATCGCGGGGGAGCGGAAGATCCTCACCGCCGGTGGCATCGACACCCACATCCATTTCATCTCCCCGGAGCAGATCCCCACCGCGCTGGCTTCGGGCGTGACCACGATGATCGGCGGCGGCACCGGCCCCGCGGAAGGCACCAAGGCCACCACCGTCACGCCCGGAGCCTGGCATATCGCCCGCATGCTGCAAGCGGCGGAGGGTCTGCCCATGAACATCGGGCTCCTCGGCAAGGGCCACGCCAGCACCACGGAGCCGCTCGCCGAGCAGATCCGCGCCGGGGCCATCGGTCTGAAGATCCATGAGGACTGGGGCGCGACGCACTCCTCTATCGACATGGCGCTGCGGGTCGCGGACGAGTTCGACGTGCAGGTGGCCATCCACACGGACACCCTGAACGAGTGCGGCTTCGTCGAGGACACCGTCGCCGCGATCGGGGACCGGGTGATCCACACCTTCCACACCGAGGGCGCGGGAGGCGGACACGCCCCGGACATCATCGCGATCGCGGCCCAGCCGAACGTTCTGCCGGCGTCCACCAATCCCACCATCCCCTTCACCCGCAACACGGCGGAGGAACACCTGGACATGCTCATGGTGTGCCACCACCTGAGCCCGGCCATCCCCGAAGACGTGGCGTTCGCCGACTCCCGGATCCGCCCCGAGACCATCGCGGCGGAGGACGTGCTGCACGATCTGGGCGTCTTCTCCATCATGTCGAGCGACTCCCAGGCCATGGGCCGCGTGGGCGAAGTGGTCACCCGCACCTGGCAGCTGGCCGACAAGATGAAAGCCCAGCGAGGACATCTCAACCCGGACGGCAGCACGACGCCGGCGGGCGACGGCACTGGCACCGGGACCGGCGCCGACAATTTCCGCATCAAGCGGTACGTCGCCAAGTACACCATCAACCCCGCCATCGCCCAGGGCATCGCCGATTCGGTGGGCAGCGTGGAAGTGGGCAAATTCGCCGATCTGGTCCTGTGGGATCCGGCGTTCTTCGGGGTCAAGCCGGACCTGGTCCTCAAGGGCGGCACGATCGCCAACTCCGTCATGGGTGACCCGAACGCCTCCATCCCCACGCCGCAGCCGCAGACCCTGCGGATGGCCTTCGGCGCCTACGGTGGCAGCGTGCAGGCCTCCTCGATCACCTTCCTCTCCCAGGCTGCGATCGACGCCGGCGTGCCGGAGACCCTGGGACTGAAGAAGGTCATCCGCCCGGTGCACGGCATCCGCACCCTGCGGAAACAGGACCTGCCGTTCAACGGGGAGACGCCGCGGCTCGAGGTGGACCCGCAGACCTACGAAGTCAGAGTGGACGGTGAGGCCGTGACCTGCGATCCGGTGGACACCGTGCCTCTGGGCCAGCGGTACTTCCTGTTCTGACCGTCGGTCCGGAACCGGTTTCAACGAGGCGATCCGGGCCGCCACGCCACGCACCGCACGCGGGGCGTGGCCCGCAGAATGGAGCGCAGAATGGAGGACAACGATGATCGTGACCAGCATCCTGGGGAACATCCATGACCAGGAGAACCCCTTCCCGTCCGGCCACCGGGAGAAAGTCATCCTTCCCGTGGCCGATCTGGCCAAGCGGATCCAGCGCGTGACCAGTGATCACGGCCGGGAGCTGGGCATCCGGCTGCCCACCGGCTCTCCCGATCTGCGCGACGGCGACGTGCTGTTCGCGGAGGAGGGCAACGCCGTCGTCGTGGCGGTGGAGGCCAGCGACGTGCTGGTGATCGCTCCGCGGACCATCGGTGAGGCGCTGTTCACGGCCCACTCGCTGGGCAACCGGCATCTGCAGGCGCAGTTCTTCGGAGCCGATTCGGACCATGGCGCCGACGTCATGGTGTGCCAGTATGACCACACGGTGGCCGACTTCCTGGACCACCACGAGGTGCCGTACAGCCGTCAGGAACGCGTCATGGCCGTGCCTTTCCGGCACGCGGAGCACACGCACTGATGAACGCGCCGGCCCCCAGTCTCGCGGCTCTTCTGCAGCTCACCGACTCGGCCCTGCCGACCGGTGCGTTCAGCCACTCCTTCGGCCTGGAGTCGTACCTGGACAGTGGGGAGGTGCTGGACGAGGCCACGCTGCTCGCCTGGCTGGAAGGCTATCTCAGCACGCAGCTCACGTTCACCGACGCCATCGCGGTGCGCCGGGCGTGCCGGCTGGCCGCGGGCCTCGGGGACGATTCCGCCGGAGCGTCGCGGGACCGGCTCCACGAACTCGACGCCGAACTCGGCGCACTGCTCATCCCGCGCCAGCTGCGCGAGGCGAGCCTGCGGATGGGCCGGCGGCTCCTGGAGATCGCGGCGGAGTCCTTCCCCTCACCGCCTGTCGCCGCGTATGCCGACGCCGTGGCCGAGGGGCACTGTCAGGGGCACTTCGTCCTGTCCTTCGCCCTGGCGGCCGCCGGGCTCGGCTTCGCAGAGGACGCGGTCGTGGAAGCCCACCTCTCGGCCGCTCTCACGTCGCTCGCGTACAACGCCGTGCGGGCCATCCCCCTGGGCCAGCTCTCCGGGCAGCGCGTCCTGGCAGGGCTGCGCGCCCGGGTGCCGGCCGCCGTCGAGCTGTCCCGGACCGCGGACGAGAGGCACTTCGGAGCCGCGGCCCCAGCCCTTGAAATCCATCAGATGCGGCACGAACACCAGCGTGCCCGCATGTTCGCCAGTTGAGGAGCATGACCATGAACGATCCCGTGATCATCGGCATCGGCGGCCCCGTGGGCGCCGGGAAGACCCAGTTGGTGGAGCGGGTGACCCGTGCGCTCATCGACGAATTCTCCATGGCCGCCATCACCAACGACATCTACACGATCGAGGATGCGAAGATCCTGGCGCGCAACGGCGTGCTCCCGGAGGACCGGATCGTCGGCGTGGAGACCGGTGGCTGTCCGCACACCGCCATCCGCGAGGACACGTCCATGAACACCGCGGCCATCGAGGACCTCAAGGAGCGCCACCCCGGGCTCGAACTGATCTTCGTCGAGTCGGGTGGAGACAACCTCTCGGCGACGTTCAGCCCGGAGCTGGTGGACTTCTCCGTCTACGTCATCGACGTGGCCCAGGGCGAGAAGATCCCGCGCAAAGCCGGTCAGGGCATGATCAAATCCGATCTTCTGGTGATCAACAAGACGGACCTCGCCCCGCACGTGGGCGCCGATCTGGCGGTCATGGAGAGTGATTCGAAGTCCTTCCGCGGCGAACGCCCCTTCTGTTTCACCAATCTCAAGACCGACGACGGCCTGGACTACGTGCTGAACTGGATCCGCCGGGACGTGCTGATGACGGATCTCTCATGACAGTGATCACGGCACCGGCGGGGCCGGGCGGGAAGCCACCGGCCAAGGGGGCCGCTTCGCTGAGGGAGGTTCCCTTGACGGGCGAACTGCGCCTCCGCCTGGAGGCGAGGCAGGGCCGGTCCGTGGTGGCGGAGCAGTACCACGCCGGCGCCCTGCGGATGCTGCGGCCGCTCGATCCGGGCGGGCCGCAATCGGATGATCGCGCCCGGCAGGTGATGGTCACGGCGATCAATCCGGGCGGCGGTTACCTGGGAGGGGACCGTTATCTGCTCGGCGCCGAGCTGGGTGAGGACAGTTCGCTGCTGCTGACCACGCAATCGGCCACGAAGGTGTACCGCACACCGCAGGGGCCCGCGGGCTTGCGTCAGGAGTTCCGTCTGGGGGCCGGGGCGCGACTCGAATCGGTCCCGGACGGCCTCATCGCGTACCAGGCCGCCAGCTACCACCAGGACACCGAGGTGTGGATGCACCCGACGGCGTCGCTCGCCCTCGCGGAGACCGTGACGCACGGCTGGGCGCCGGACGGCACGCCGTTTCGCTTCGACGAGGTGTCCCTGCGCACGCGCGTCCACGTCGGGGGACGGCTGGCGGTGTCGGACAATCTGCTGCTGCGCCCGGAGCATGGCGGCACGGCGCGCCTCATGCTCGGTGGGCACTCACATCTGGCCACGCTGCTGGTGGTCGACCCCCGGGCGGACGACGACGCCGTGCGCCGGCTGCGCGACGAGCTCGGCGTCATCGCCCAACCGGCGTCTTCCGGAACGCTTCTCGGGATCACGCGCCTCGCCGTGCCGGGTTTCGTGTTGCGTGCCCTGGCCGGCAGCACCCAGTCCGCGGAAGCGGTGCTGCACCGTGCCCTGGGATGGATGCGACGGCACTGGCACGGACAGGACCCGCTGGAGCTCCGGAAGTATTGACCTGAGGAAGTACTGAGATGCGACACAAGACCTTTCGGGCCGCGGCCGTGGTCCTGGCCCTGCACCTTCTGGCGGGGGCGTTCCTCCTGGCCGCGGGCGGCGCCCAGGCGGGAGCCGCCCTGGGACTGTGTGCGGTGGCGTACCTGGCCGGGGTGAAGCACTCCTACGACTGGGACCACATCGCCGCGATCGACAATTCGAGCCGTCGGTTCGCCGCGCAGGGGAGTTATCACACGGGCGTGGGTCTCGCGTTCAGCCTGGGCCACTGCACCGTGGTGGTGCTCGCCTGCGCGCTCGTGGTGCTGGGAGTGGGATCGACGCAGCAGCTCTTCGCCGAAGGCAGCACGGCGAACGTGGTCCTGTCCTGCATCGGAGCGGCGGTGTCCGGGTTCTTCCTGCTGGCACTCGGGCTGGTCAACTCGGGCGCCTTCCTCGGAACGGCCAGGACGGCCCGGCTCGTCCGGGAGGGGCGGCCGGTCAGCGCCCAGGACCTGGAGCCCCGGGGCCTGGCGGCGCGCCTGGTGGCGGCCCCGCTGCGGGCGGTGCGCGCACCGCGGCACCTCTACGCGGTGGGGTTCCTGTTCGGGCTCGGCTTCGACACGGCCACCACGGTCGGACTGCTGGTGACGTCCGCCTCGGCGGTCCTGGCCGGTGTGCCCGCCGTCGCGCTGCTGGCCATGCCGTTTGCCTTCTCCGCCGCCATGACCCTTTTCGACACGGCCAATGGCGCCGCGATGATGACGCTCTACCGGAACGCCCTCGCCCAGCCGTTGCAGCGGCTCCGCTTCAATCTGGTGGTGACCGGGATGTCGGCCGTGTCCGCGCTGTTCGTCGCCGCGATCACCCTCGGCGCTCTGTTCCGTGAGCTGCTGGGGTTGGCGGACCCGGTCACTGGGTTCCTGGCGTCGATCGACCTGGGCGACGCCGGTCTGCTGCTGGTGGCGTCGTTCCTGCTGGTCTGGGCGGTGTCGGCGCTCGGCCGTCGCTTGAGTCCCGCACTGGGCCGCCGCAAAGCCTGAGCCGAACGCAGCGGGCGCACGACGGCGGAGGGGTTCAGATCCCGGTGTAGCGCCCGGGCCGGTGGTTGAAGGCCAGGATGATGTTCAGGACGACGGCGCCCGCGGCCGAGAGCAGCACGAGTGGCCAGGGGACCACCGTCAGGGCGTCCAGGATCACCAGCAGGTCCGCCACCATGAGCACGTAGCCGGCGCGCCATCCCACCCGCTCCTGGATGAGCAGCGCCAGGATGTTGAATCCGCCCAGGCTCGCCTTGTGGCGGAACAGGATGAGCAGGCCGACGCCGGACAGCAGGTTTCCGGCGAGGGCGCCGTAGACCGGGTCGAGGTGGATCTGCCCGAGTGCCAGCGGGTGCAGGGAGGTGAGTGCGGAGACCGCGAGGGCACACACGATGGTGCGGAGGGTGAAGTTCCAGCCCTTCTTCCAAGCGGCGAGGGCGAAGAACGGTGCGTTGACCAGGAGGAAGACCACTCCGAAGGGGGCGCCGGCCGCGTAGCTGAGGAGCAGGGAGAGCCCCGCCGTCCCGCCGGTCACCGTGCCGCTGCTGTGCAGGAGGTACAGGCCGAGCGAAGCGATGAAGGTTCCCGTCACGAGCCCGAGCAGATCCTCGGCCACGCCATGCCGGGAGGGCCCGGGCGCGGCCGACGGGGCGGCCGACGGGGCCGCCGGCTGAACCGCGGACGGGACTGCGGGGGATTCCGGACGTGCGGTGGAGGCGTCCTGAGGACGACGGGCCTGCATGATGCTCATGACAAAATGGTCGGAATTCTGGGACATCCGCGCAAGCTCCTTCGCTTCCACTGGGATGAATGCCAAGATGAATCCCGAAAACCAGGTATTTCTGACAAGAGGATTGGTGAAGCTCCGGTGAATGACCCTCGCGGGCTGGATGCCCTGGATGCCCGCATCCTTCTCGCGCTGGACGAGGAGCCCGGGGCTTCGGTCCTGCGACTCGCGCAGCTGGTGGGCGTCTCGCGGAACACCGTGCATGCCCGGCTCCAGCGGATGAACCGGCAGGAGCTGCTGCTCGGGTTCACGCAGAGGGTGCCGCCGTCCGCCTTGGGGTATGGGCTGGTGGCGTTCGTCTCCCTGGAGATCGCCCAGGCGGACAGCGCGGAAGCCGTGCGCAGCGTCCAGGAGATCCCGGAGGTGGTGGAGATCCACAAGACCACCGGTGACGCGGACTTCCTGGTCAAAGTGGTGGCGCGGGACACTTCGGACCTGAACCGTGTCACGCAGTCCCTGGTCGGCGTGTCCGGGGTGGTCAGGTCCAGCACCGCCGTCTCACTGGAGGAGACCATGCCGTACCGCACCCGGGCCTTGCTGGAGCGCCGCGCGTCGGACGGCTGAGCAGGGTCCCGCGGTTCAGGAAACAGCGAAGGGCCGGAGCGGGACACCCCGCTCCGGCCCTTCGCATGGCTCAGATCGTCCGAACGGCTCAGGCCGTGACGGCGAGGGCGTCGATCTCCACGAGCATGACCTCATGCGGCAGGTCCACGAACACCGTGGTGCGGCTGGGAAGCTGACCACTCGGGACGTTCTCCTGGATGAACTCGCCGTAGACGTCGTTCATGGCGGAGAAGTCGTCGCGGGTGGTCAGGTAGACGCGGAACATCACCACGTCCTCCACGGAGGAGCCGCCCGCTTCCAGGATGGCCTTGACGTTCTCCAGGGTGCGGCGGGTCTGGACGCGGACGTCGCCGTCGCCGATGTACTGGTTGGTGGCGGGGTCCATGGGGCCCTGGCCGGAGACCTGGAACAGGCCGCCCTTCTTCACACCCTGGGAGAAGGTGTGGGCCGGCGCCGGGGCGTTCTCCGTGAAGACGATTTCCTTGGGGCTCATGCTGATGGTTCCTTTCGGTGGGGATCAATAAGTGAGGGTCGAGGTGAATTTCGTCAGGGACCGGTGTAGCCGAGTTCCGCAGACACGGCTCCGGTGCATTCCTGGAGTGCGGGGAGCAGACCGAGGAGACCGTCCCGGTCGAGCATGACGGTCGGCACGGAACAGGAGACCGCGGCCACCACCCGGCCGCTCGCATCCCGGATGGGCGCGGCGACGCAGTGCACGAACTCCTCGAACTCCTCGGCGTCGAGTGCCCAGCCCTGTCCCGCCACCCGGTCCAGTTCCCGCAGGAACGACGCCGGATCGGTGATGGTGTTCTCGGTGTACCGGCGGTACTCCAGGCTGTCGGCCAGCTTCTTCCGCTGTTCCAGTGGCAGATCCGCGAAGATCACTTTGGAGACCGCTGCGGCGTGGAGCGCCGCCGTCAGGCCGATCCGGGAGTACATGCGCACCGGGTGACGGGACTCGAGCTTGTCGATGTAGACGATGTCCCGGCCCTCCGGGGCGGCCAGGTGCACGGTGTGACCTGTGGCCTCGTTGAGGCGTGCCAGGTATGGATGCGCCGAGCTGCGGATGTCCCGCTGTTCGAGCGCCAGGCTGGACAGCTCGAACAGCCGCGACCCGAGCCGGTACTTCTGCTGGGCGTCCCGGACCACGAACTTCCGGTCCTCCAGGCTGTGCAGCAGACGCATCACCGTGGTCTTGTGAACCTCCGCCGTGGAGGCCAGTTCGTCCAGGGTTGCGGGTCCCGCCGCCAGCGCCGACAGGAGATCCAGGGCCCTCAGGAGACTCTGACTCATGACTGTGCCACCAGGAAACGGCCCTGCGTCACCGAGGCGGCCGCCCATTCGCTGTCGGGGCAGCGGAGGATGCGGTCCAGGTCCTCATCGGCGGGGAGAGGCCCGCGGTCGCCGTGGACCGTGAGCGTGCACGCGGCGGCCACATGGCCGCGGCGCAGGCTGAGGGGCTGCTCCAGTCCGGACACCACGCCGCTCAGATAGCCGGCGGCGAAGGAGTCTCCGGCTCCCACCGGCTCCACCACCTCGACGCGGAGGGCGGGCACCTCCCAGCGCTCGCCGTCGCGCCCCAGGGCGATGGCGCTGATGGCCTCGTTCTTGAGCACCAGCACGGCGGGATCGGGGAGCAGGGCGCGCAGTTCCTGTTCGTCCTGGGTGCCGAAGGCGAGGAGGGCCTCGTCGTTGCCCATCAGGACGATGTCCGCCAGATCGGCCAGCCGGAGGAGTGCGGAGGAGTCCCGGCCTTCCCACAGCGCCGGGCGCCAGTTGACGTCGAAACTGATCAGCTGTCTCTCCCGCGGCCGGGACAGCAGGGCCAGGAGAAGGTCCTGGCAGGAGTCGCTCAGGGCGGCCGTGATGCCACTGAGGTGGATCAGATCCGCGTCGGCGAGCAGGGCTGCGACGGCCGGGGCCTCCAGCAGCGCGGGATCCATGGCCGAGGCCGCGGAACCGCTGCGGTAGTAGAGCATGGCCGATCCCTCGCCGGCGTCTCCGGGGACCTTGACGTAGAGCCCGGTGCGGCGGTCGGGGTCGAGCTGGACGCCGTCGGTCCGGACGTGATGCCGTTCGAGTTCGCGCAGGATGCGCCGTCCGAAGCCGTCGTCGCCGACGCGGCTGATCCAGGCCGTCTCCAGGCCCATGGCGGCCAGGCCGAGCGCCACATTCGACTCGGCGCCACCCACTCCGAGGTGCAGGGTGTTCGTGGTCTCCAGGCTCCCGTTGCCGCCCGGGGTCAGCATGGCCATGGTCTCTCCCAGGCAGATGGCTCGTGGCATCTCGGCTCCTTTGCGACGGTCTGCAGACACGATTCCGGCCGCATCCGTTGACGCGGCACCAGAGCAATGCTAAACATGAATCCAGAAGTTTTGCAATGCGGATTGCAAAATACGCAACGCTTGATCGTCCGGGTTTCTCACGGCAGGTGAGCGCCAGGATACCGACCACGAGGACGAGGTGGAAGAGTGAGTCAGACCATGTACGACCCGGCCCGGGTCCAGAGCCTGGGGGAGGAGATCCTCGACTTCCGGCACAAGGCCGTGCCGGCGGCCCTGCAGGGTCTGGACATCTCGGAATTCTCCGGCCGCGGACTGGGCCTGAACCAGCTCCAGACACCGCTCCTCACCCTGGACCGCGATGCCCTCGACTTCAACGCACGGCTGCTGGCCGCGTGGTGCGAGGAGCGCGGCATCCTGCTTGCGCCGCACGGGAAGACCACCATGTCGCCGGAGCTGTGGGCACGGCAGATGGACCTCGGCGCCTGGGGCATCACCCTCGCCAACGCCGCTCAGCTCCGGGTGGCGCGCCACTTCGGCTTCACCCGGCTCATGCTGGCCAACAGCCTGACCGACCCCCAGGCCATCCGCTGGGCCGCGGACCAGGCCGCGGACGGATCCCGGATCGTCTCCTGGGTCGACTCCGTGGACACCGTCGCGCTCCTGGACCGGGAACTGACGGGCCACGGCACGCTGGACGTCATCGTGGAGCGCGGCGGCCACGGTGGCCGGACGGGCGCCCGCACCCACCAGGAGGCGCTGGCCATCGCCCGTGCGGTCCACGATTCCCCTCAGCTGAGACTGGTGGGCGTGGGCGGCTACGAAGGCGCACTGGCCCACACCGCGGACGACGCCGGCCTGGCCGCCGTGCGCGGCTACCTCGCCGACGTCGTCGCGCTCCACGAGGCGCTGCTCGCCGAGGGGCTCTACGACGCGGACGAACTGATCGCCACCGCCGGCGGCAGCGCCTACTTCGACGACGTGGTGGACGTGCTCGGCCCGGTCCGCACCAGTGGCGGTGATGGCGCGCCCCACGTGGACGTCGTGATCCGCAGCGGCGCGTACATCGTTCACGACGACGGTTTCTACCGCGGCATCTCGCCCTTCTCCCGCCAGGATCCGGACGGCCCGCAGTCGTTCCGCTCCGCCATGCACGGCTGGGTCCGCGTCGTGTCGCAACCGGAGCCGGGCCTGGCCATCCTGGAGGGCGGCAAGCGGGATCTGCCCTTCGACGAGGGCCTGCCCGTGCCTCAGGTGCTGAGCGCGGGGCTCGGCGAGGAAGGGGTTCCCCTGGCGGGCGCCGAGATCACGGCCGTCAACGATCAGCACGCCTTCCTCCGTTTCCCCGAGGACCTGGACATCAGGCCCGGTCAGGTGATCCGTCTGGGCCTCTCGCACCCCTGCACGGCACTGGACAAATGGACCCTCATCCCGGTGCTGGACTCCACTCGCGACACCTCCTCACCCACCGTGGTGGGCGCGGTGCGGACCTTCTTCTAGGAGCGGCCATGTCATCGGCACACAGCACAGGCATCCTCTTCACCGGCGTCACCCTGGTGGACGGCACAGGTGAGCCCCGCCGTCCCGCGGACGTCCTGGTGCGCGGCGAGGAGATCGCACGGATCGCCGGGCCCGGGGAACTCCGGGAGCACGTGGAGTCCACCTGCGAGGTCATTGACGGCTCGGGGCTGGTTCTCAGTCCCGGGTTCATCGACATGCACGCCCACTCGGACCTTCAGCTCCTGGTCACCCCGGACCACTACGCGAAACTCAGCCAGGGTGTCACCACCGAACTCCTCGGCCAGGACGGGCTCTCCTACGCCCCGGTGGACGATCCCACCCTCGCCGGGGTGCGTCAGAAGATCGCGGGCTGGAACGACAACCCGGACGACTTCGCCTGGGACTGGCGTTCAGTGCGTGAATACCTGGACCGTCTGGACCGGCCGGACGCCGACGGCGGGCGCATCGCGACCAATGCCGCCTACCTGGTGCCCCAGGGCACCGTCCGGGCACTCGTCATGGGGTTCGACGACGGTGTCGCATCCCCGGACGACCTGGACCGCATGCGGCAGGTCGTGAAGACCGCGATGGAGGAGGGCGCCGTCGGGATGTCCTCCGGTCTGACCTACACGCCCGGCATGTATGCCACCACCGAGGAACTCGGTGCCCTGTGCCGCACGGTGGGGGAGCTGGGCGGCTTCTACGCCCCGCACCACCGGTCCTACGGCAAGGGCGCCCTCGGCGCGTATGCCGAGATGATCGGCCTCAGCCGTGACACCGGATGCGCGCTGCACCTGTCCCACGCCACCATGAACTTCGCGGAGAACAAGGGCCGCGCCGGTGAACTGCTGGCACTGATCGACCAGGCGCTGGAAGACGGGGTGGACATCACCCTGGACACCTACCCGTACCTCCCCGGAGCCACCACGCTGTCCGCGATCCTCCCGAGCTGGGCGTCCGCCGGTGGCACGGACGCCACCCTGGACCGCCTGCGTGATCCGGTGACCCGGGCGCGGATCCGGGAGGACGTCGAAGTCAACGGTTCAGACGGCTGCCACGGTGTGGTGGCCGAATGGGACACCCTGGAGATCAGCGGGGTGCAGAACCAGGACCTGGCCGGCTACGTCGGCCGGACCATCGAGGCGATCGCCACCGAGGAGGGCCGCGAACCCTTCGACGTCTTCGCAGGGATCCTGCTGGACGACCGCTGCGGCACCGGCATCCTCCAGCACGTGGGGCACGAGGAGAACGTCCGCGCCATCATGGTGCACCGCACGCACACGGGTGGCAGCGACGGGCTCCTGGTGGGCGGCAAGCCGCACCCGCGCGCCTGGGGCACCTTCCCGCGGTACCTCGGCCACTACTGCCGGGAACTCGGACTGCTCAGCCTGGAGGAGACGGTCCACCACTTGAGCGGGCGGCCCGCGGCCCGGCTGAAGCTGAACCGCCGGGGCCTGGTCCGCGAGGGCTACGCCGCGGACCTGGTCCTCTTCGACCCGGAGACCGTCCGGGACACCGCCACCTTCGAGCAGCCGCGTCAGGCCGCCGAGGGCATCCACTACGTCTTCGTCAACGGCACGGCGGCCATCGCCGGCGGCCGGCCCACCGGGGCCCGCGCGGGACGCGCACTCCGCCGAACCCCGGAAGGAACAGCAGCACAGCGATGAACAACTCGGAGCTCGAACGGATTCTTGCGGAGGACCGCACCCTCGCCGTCGTCCGCGCCAAGACCATTCCGGACGCCGCGCGCCTCGCCGGGGCACTGGCCCAGGGTGGCATCCGCACCCTGGAACTCACCTTCACCACCCCGGACGTCACCCGGCACCTCCGCCGCGCGGCCGAGACGGCCGGTGACCATGGCGCCGTCGTCGGCGTGGGCACCGTGATGACCGCCGACCAGGCGCGCCAGGCCATCGACGCCGGTGCGCAGTTCCTGGTCACGCCGGGTCTGCGCCCCGAGGTGGCCGCCGTGGCCCGTGAAGCCGGGGTGCCCATCAGCCTGGGCGCCATGACGCCCACCGAGGTGGCCGCCGCTCTGGACCTCGGCTCCTCGATCGTGAAGATCTTCCCGGCCCGTCAGCTCGGCCCGCAGTACCTCAAGGATCTGCAGGGCCCGTTCCCGGGGATCAAGCTCCTGCCCTCCGGCGGGGTGGATGCCGGAAACGCCCGCGGCTACCTCGACGCCGGCGCGCTGGCCGTCTGCTGCGGGACCTCCGTGGTTCCGCCGGCCGCCGTCGACGCCGGGAACTGGGACGACATCACCGCCCGCGCCCGGGACTTCGTCCGAGCCCTCTGACCATCTGACCGTCTGACCACCTGACCCGGATATCCGGATCACCCGACCCCCCAATAGATCATCCGCGCCCCGGCCCCCCGAGGCGAGAAAGCTCAAAGGAGAGAACATGGATGGATTCCTGTCGTGGCTGCGTCACGACACAGGAGGACTGCTCCTGCTGGCAGGTGTGGGCATCGCCCTCCTGCTCTTCCTCATCATCAAGGTGAAGGTGGAACCCTTCATCGCCCTCGTGGGCACCGGTGTGCTCGTCGCCCTGGTGGGCGGCGTGACCGTCGAGCAATTGGTGGGTTCGCCCATCAAGAGCAGTGACGCCCTCATTGAAAAGGGCTTCGCGGGAATCCTCGGTCACATCACCCTGATCATCGGCCTGGGCACCGTCCTGGGCGCCATCCTGGAACGCTCCGGCGGCGCGGAGGTGCTGCTCGGACGCCTGGTGAAGGTGTTCGGCGAGAAGGGCACCCCGCTCGCCATGGGCATCACGGGCTTCGTGCTCGGCATCCCCGTGTTCTTCGACATCGGCATCTTCGTGCTGGCGCCGCTGGTCTATGTGGCCGCCGTCCGCGGCGGCAAGTCCCTGGCGCTTTACGCCCTGCCCCTTCTGGCCGGTCTGTCCGTGACGCACGCGTTCCTGCCGCCCCATCCGGGCCCGGTGGCGGCCGCGGGCCTCTTCCACGTGGAACTCGGCTGGATCATCATCATGGGCCTCGCCTGTGGCATCCCCGCCTGGTTCGTGGGCGGCATGCTGTGGGGCACCTGGATCGGCAAGCGCGTCATGGTCACCGTGCCGGAGGACCGGATCGTCCCGGAGGCCGAGGAGGCCAAGGGGCGTGAGCCGCACATCGGCATCGTCGCCCTGACCATCGGCCTGCCCATGATCCTGATCCTGGGCGCCACCTTCGGCAACGTGTTCCTCCCCGCGGGCGGCTTCCGCGACGTGCTGATCTTCTTCGGCAACCCGGCCATCGCGCTCACGGTCGCCGTGCTGCTGGCCATGTGGCTCCTGGGCATCCGCAACGGGATGACGTCCAAGGACCTCTCCGAACTCAGCTCCTCCTCGCTGCGCCCCGTGGGCATGATCCTGCTGGTCGTCGGTTCGGGCGCGTTCTTCGGCGCCGTGCTCGCCGCCACCGGCGTGGGCAAGGCCGTCGCCACCTCGCTGTCCGAGGCGGGTCTGCCGCTCATCGTGTCCGCCTACGTGATCGCCTGTGGCATGCGCATCGCCCAGGGCTCCGCGACCGTGGCGATCGTGACCACGGGCGGCATCCTCGCCCCGGCGCTGACCTCCGGACAGTACTCGCAGCCGCAGCTCGCCCTCCTGGTCATGGCCATCTCGTCCGGCTCCATCATCGCGAGCCACGTCAACGACGGCGGCTTCTGGATCATCTCCAAGTACTTCAACATGTCCGTCAAGGACACGCTGAAGACCTGGACCGTGCTGGAGACCGTGCTCTCGGTGGTCGGCTTCGGCATGGCGAGCCTGCTCTGGGCGTTCGTCTGAGTCTCTGACGGGAGCCTCCTCGAAGGATCCGTCCGACGACGGCGGCGGAAGGGCCGGTCACCTGCTGGTGACCGGCCCTTCGTGCTGCCCTGCCCGGGCCGGCGGGATCAGCCGGCCTGAGTCAGGTCGCCGGAATCAGGTGGGCCGGAATCAGACCACCGGAGCCGGCTCGTACCAGCCGGCCTGGAGATTGGAGACCCCGGGTTCCCGGCGCTCCAGGCCCGGCTGCGCCGCCCACTTCACGCCGTTGGCCAGGACCTTGCGGACCTCGGCGTGGTGGTACACCGGGTACTCCTGGTCGCCCGGGCTGAAGTAGAAGATCCGGCCCTTGCCCCGGGTGAAGGTGACGCCGGAGCGGAACACCTCGCCTCCGGCGAAGGAACTGATGAACACCAGATCGTCGGGATCGGGGATGTCGAACAGCTCGCCGTACATCTCCTGCTCCGGGATGATGATCGGATTGGCCACGCCCTCGGAGATGGGATGGGACGGTTTCACGTTCCACACCAGTTCCCGTTCGCCGTCGTTGCGCCAGGCCAGCGAGCAGCTGGTGCCCAGGAGCTTGATGAAGATCTTGGAGAAGTGACCGGAGTGCAGGACCAGCAGGCCCATGCCGCCCAGCACGTGGCGGTGCACCCGCTCCACGACGGCGTCGTCCACCTCGCCGTGGGCCATGTGGCCCCACCACAGGAGCACATCGGTGGAAGCGAGGACCTCCTCCGTCAGCCCGTGCTCCGGGGTGGACGCCAGGGTGGCCGTGGAGATCTCCGCTCCGGGGAGGAGTTCCCGCAGGCCGTCGGCGATGGCCCCGTGCATGCCGTCGGGGTAGATCTCGCCGATGTGGGCGGGTTCATTGAGCGATTCGTGGACGCCTTCGTTCCACACCAGGATGCGCAGTGCACGGGTCATCAGAGCTGAACCTCCCGGTTCTCGCGGGCGGAAAGATAGGCGGCGTCGATGATGCGGGCGCGGCCCAGGGCCACGGAGCCGTCGTGCAGTCCCCAGACCTCGGGGCCGGAGCGGACCGCGGACACGAAGTCCTCCACCACCTGCTGGTGCATGCCGTTGGGGCCGATTGCGGGTTCGTAATCGGCGCTCTCCTCACCGGTGTCCTTGTAGACGGTCAGATGCCCTGCTTCCGGCATCGGCTCGCCGGAGACCCTTAGCTCAGCGCCGCCGTCGGTGCCGTAGACCAGGAAGTTGATCTCGTCGTCGGGGTTGCGGTAGCTCGCCCAGCCGGCTTCGATCAGCAGCGCGCCGCCGCCCTCCAGGCGCAGGAACGCCGAGGAGAAGTCCTCCACTTCAAAGCGGTGTTCGGTGGAGGTCGCCTGGTAGGTGCCGCTGCCGCCCAGGCCGCGGTGTCCCAGCTCGGAATGCGTGGTGGCGCTGACGGAGAGCACCTTCGGCTCGCCGAGCAGGTGCAGCGAGTAGTCCAGCACGTGCACGCCGATGTCCACCAGCGGTCCTCCGCCGGCCAGAGCCGGGTTGGTGAACCAGCTGCCCAGGGTGGGGATGCCCTTGCGGCGGAGCCAGGCCGCCTTGGCGTAGTACGGACGGCCGATCTCACCGGAGTCGATCACGGTCTTGAGTGCCCCGATGTCGCCGCGGCGGCGGTGGTTGAAAGCCACGTCCAGGACGCGCCCGGCGCGACGGGCCGCGTCCACCATGGCCTGGCCCTCCTTGGCGTCCTTGGCGAGAGGCTTCTCGCTCAGGACGTGGATCCCGCGGTCCAGGGCGGCCACGGTGATGGGCGCATGCAGGAAGGTGGGCACGGCGACGCTGATGGCGTCGAGGCCGCCCGCGTCCAGCATGTCCTCCCAGCGGGCGTACGTCGCGGGGACGTCGTACTCCTCCTTGAGCTTCGCCAGCGGCTCGGCCTCCATGGCGGCGAGGGCCACCACGCGGACGCCGGGGATCCGGGAGTACGCCTCCAGGTGCTGCTGGCCGGCCCAGCCGATGCCGACGACGCCGACCCTCAGCTGCTGCTCGGCGTCGGGCCGGATGGGTTCCTGAGTCACAGGTGGTTCCTTTCGGGGAGGTGAGGGAAAGCTCACGGAATGTGAGGGACTTTTGCACAATAAAAGTCATAAGTAGCGCGCAAGAAGCCATGAGCAGATTTTCATGTGCCGCCCGACGCGTCAAGGGGTTTCGCGACGGTGTCACCGGAAATCCCGCGTTGGAGACCCACAGCCGGAAGGGCGGCGCGTGGCGTCCGTCCGGAGGCTCAGCTCCGGGCGATCGCGGCCTCGATGGATTCCGGGGACAGGAGGTGCTCGATCACCAGGCGGCTGGCGCCGAGGATGCCCGCGTCGGCTCCGGCGCGTGACGGTTCGATCCGCAGGTGCCGGGTGGCGAGCGGCTGGGAGCGGCGGTACACGGCTTCCCGCGCGCCGGCCATCAGGGGGTCGCCCGCCTGCGCCAGCGTGCCACCCACCACGATCACGGACGGGTTCAGGACGTTGACGCAGAATGCGAGGACTTCGCCCAGGTCTCGGCCTGCCTGGCGGAGCGCGTGGATCGCGGCCACCTCGCCGCGTGCGGCCAGGGCGACCACGTCCGAGCCGCGCTCGGCCTCCAGGCCCTGGGCGCGCAGCTTTCCCGCCAGGGCAGGCCCGGAGGCCACCGCCTCGAGGCAGCCCGTGTTGCCGCAGCGGCAGGGGACGTCCTCGCCGTCGGGCACTCGGACGTGGCCGATGTCCCCGCTGGTGCCGTCGGCGCCGCGCTGGAGCCGGCCCCCGGCGATGATGCCGGACCCCACGCCCGTGGCCAGCTTGACGAAGAGGAACTCCCGGTGGCTGCTCCAGTGCGTGTGCTGTTCGCCGAGGGCCGTGATGTTCACGTCGTTGTCCACGAGCACCGGAACCTGCCACTCCTGCGCCAGGCGGGCGGGCACGTCGAATCCGTCCCAGCCGGGCATGATCGGCGGATTCACGGGCCGGCCGGTTTCGTGCTCCACCGGGCCGGGGAGGCCGATGCCGATCCCGGCGAGTTCCTCCTCGTCCCGGCCGAGATCCTGGATGAGCTCCCGCCCCGTGGCGGCGATCCACGCCAGGACCGACTCCGGCCCGTCCGCGATGTCCCGGGGCTGGGAGCAGCGCGCCAGGATCGTGCCGCCCAGATCGGCGATGGCGAGTGTGGCGTGCGCGCCGCCGATGTCCGCGGCCAGGACGATCCGGCGTGAGGCGCGGAACGCGAAGCGCGACGGCGGCCTGCCGCCCGAGGAGGCGGCCTCGCCCGCCGCCTCGATCAGTCCGGCTCCCAGCAGCGCGTCCAGGCGGGACACCACGGTGGTGCGGGCCAGTCCCGTGAGCTCCATGATCTCCGCGCGCGTCCGGGCCTTGCCGTCCCGGAGCAGCTGGAAGAGCTGGCCGGGACCGCTCGGGGCGGTGGGGTCCACGGTGCCGGGTGCGGCGGGGGAGCTACTGGTCATGCATAAGACTTAGCACAGGACGGAGCCGTCGGGGTCTCTTTTTCTGGACAGAAGAATACTTTTGCTTGACTTCCGTCATAAGTGACCCCTAGCGTGGGGCGTAGCCTGGGCCGAGGATGACCCACGTCACAGGATGTCCATCAGCAGTCAGAAGGGGTACCCCACTCATGTCCTACTCCGTGCAGCTCTACAGCGTCCGCGAAGCGCTCAGCCAGGATCTTCCGGGGACCCTCCGGCGGCTCGCCGAGCTGGGGTTCACCCAGGTGGAACCCTACGATTTCGCCGCGCTGGCATCACAGCTCGGACCGGCGCTGCGGGAGAACGGCCTCACGGCGCCCACCGGCCATGCACCTCTGCTGTCTGCGGACCAGGACCAGATCTTCACCGCGGCCCGTGAACTCGGCATCGGCACGGTCATCGACCCGTTCATCGAACCCGCCCAGTGGCAGGACGCCGGGAGCGTGCGGGACATCGCCGAGCGTCTGAACGCTGCGGCGAAGAAGGGCGCGGAATACGGGATCCGCGTGGGCTATCACAACCACTACTGGGAGATCGGCTCCACGCTGGAGGGCGCCACGGCCCTTGAATTCTTCGCGGGCCTGCTCGATCCCGAGGTGGTCCTGGAAGTGGACGCGTACTGGGTGGCCGCGGGTGGCCAGGACCCCGCCGCATTCCTCCGGAGGATCGGCGAGCGCGTGATCGCCGTCCACCTGAAGGACGGCCCCATCACCGTCCTCCCTGGTGACGGATTCGACCCCGAGCAGATGGCCGGGATCACCGCCACGCAGCTCCCCGCGGGACAGGGCGACGTGGACATCTGGGACGTGATCGACGCTGCGAGCGGCCTGGAAGTGGGTGTCGTGGAGTTCGACGACTACGCGGGGGACATCTTCGAAGGCCTCGCCGCTTCGCTGGCCTATCTCGGCGCCGGGCGTCCGGAGAACGCGGACCACGCCGGAGCCGGCGCATGAGCGGCGGCCCGGTCGGCGTCGCACTCATCGGCGCCGGGAACATCAGCAAGCAGTACCTGGACAACCTCACCACCTTCCCCGACGTGCGGGTGGTCGCCATCACGGATCTCTTCCCGGACGCCGCCAGGGCGAGGGCCGAGGAGTACGGGATCACGGAGCACGGCACGCCGGACCTGGCCCTGAACCACCCGGACGTGGAGATCATCGTCAATCTGACGATCCCCGCGGTCCATGCCGAGGTGGCCCTGCAGGCCATCGGCGCGGGCAAGCATGTGTGGAGCGAGAAGCCGCTCGCCCTGGACCGGGACAGCGGACGCGAAGTGCTGGAGGCGGCGGCCGCCGCGGGCGTGCGGGTCGGCTGTGCACCGGACACCTTCCTGGGCGCGGGGCTCCAGACCGCGCGGCGGCTCATCGAACGCGGGGACATCGGCACTCCGCTGACGGCGCAGACCGTCATGCAGTATCCCGGTCCCGATCTCTGGCACCCCAATCCCGCCTTCCTCTTCCAGCGCGGAGCCGGCCCCCTCTTCGACATGGGGCCGTATTACGTGACGGCCCTGGTTCAGGCCTTCGGCAGCGCCCGGCGCGTGGCGGCCATGGGATCGGCGGCACTGAGCCGCCGGACGGTCGCTACGGGTCCGCTGGCCGGCGAGACCTTCGACGTCGAGGTCCCCACCCATGTCAGCGCACAGATCGAGTTCGACGGCGGCGCCTCCTCGCAAAGTGTCTTCAGCTTCCAGTCCCCGCATGTCCGCACGGGCTACGTGGAGGTGACCGGCAGCGAGGCGACCCTGCTGATCCCGGACCCCAACAACTTCGACGGCGAGCTGAAGCTGATCCGTCCCGGCGAGGACGACTGGACCGTGATCCCGGCGAGCGGCGCGTCCCACGGACGCGGCATGGGCGTGCTGGACCTGGCGCGTTCGCTCCGGGCCGGAGTTCCGCACCGGGCCACGGGTGAGCTGGCCTTCCACGTCCTGGACACCATGATCGCCATCTCCGATTCCGTGGAGCGCGGCGAGTTCCTGGCGGTCGAGAGCTCCGCGGAGCCTTCCGCGCCGCTGCCCGAGGACTGGGACCCGCTGGCAGCCACCCTGGTGGGGACCGTATGAGCGCGGATTCCCGGCCGCTCGGCGTCGCGGCCATCGGCTACGCCTTCATGGGCAAGGCGCATTCGCAGGCGTGGCGGAACGTGGCTTCGTTCTTCGACGTTCCCGCGTTCGAACGCAAGGTCCTGGTGGGCCGGGACGGCGCCCAGGTGGCGGAGGCCGCAGAACGGTTCGGCTGGCAGGAGTCGGCCACCGACTGGCGCGAGGTGATCGCCCGGCCGGACATCGACGTCGTGGACATCTGCACACCGGGCTGGACCCATGCGGAGATCGCCATCGCCGCGCTGGAGGCCGGCAAGCACGTCCTGGTCGAGAAGCCGCTCTCCAACACCCTGGAGGAGTCGCAGGCCATGGTGGAGGCGGCGGCGCGTGCCGCGGAGCGCGGCGTGAAGTCCATGATCGGTTTCAACTACCGCCGCGTCCCGGCTCTCGCGTATGCACGAGAGCTGATCGGCGGCGGAAGGCTGGGGGATATCCGGCAGGTGCGGGCGTCGTACCTTCAGGACTGGCTGGCGGACGATCAGGCGCCCATGTCCTGGAGGCTGCGCCGCGAGACGGCCGGCAGCGGGGCGCTCGGCGACATCGCCAGCCACGCGATCGATCAGGTCCAGTTCCTGACCGGCCATCCGGTGACCGGTGTCTCGGCCCGGCTGGAGACGTTCGTGCCCCGGCGTCCCGGACCCGACGGCGTGGAGGACGTCACCGTGGACGACGCGGCCTGGCTGACCCTCGCGCTCGACGGCGGCGCGGTCGCCTCCGTGGAGGCGTCCCGGATGGCGTTCGGCCGGAAGAACGCGCTGCGGATCGAGGTCTACGGCAGCGCGGGCGCGCTGGCCTTCGACCTGGAACGCCCCAACGAACTGCAGTTCCTCGACGGCGCGGATCCCGTGGAGGAGCAGGGCTTCCGCACCATCCTCGTGACCGAACCGGAGCACCCCTACGTGGGCGCCTGGTGGCCGCAGGGCCACGTGATCGGCTGGGAGCACACCTTCACCCACCAGGTGCGGGACTTCCTGCTCGCCATCCGGGACGGTGGCGAACCGTCGCCGTCGTTCGCCGAGGGCCTGCAGGTCCAGTCCGTCCTGGACGCCGCCGCCCGGTCCGCCGAGGCGCGCGGCGCCGTCGTCGATCTTGATCCCGCATCCCGAACCGCCCAGGAGGCCTGAGCATGGCACGACCTTTCACCCTCTTCACCGGACAATGGGCCGACCTGACCCTGGACGAGGTGGCCGGCCTGGCCGCCGGCTGGGGCTACGACGGCCTGGAGATCGCCGTGTCCGGCGAGCACCTCGACGCCGCCCGCTGGGACGATGACGAGTACATCGCCGAGCGGCTCGGCATCCTGGAGAAGCACGGCCTGAAACTGTGGGCCATCTCCAACCACCTCAAGGGTCAGGCGGTCTGCGACGACCCGATCGACTTCCGGCACCAGGCGATCGTGGGCAGCGCGGTGTGGGGCGACGGCGACCCCGAAGGCGTGCGGCAGCGCGCCGCGGAGGAGCTGAAGAACACCGCGAGGCTGGCGAAGAAGCTCGGTGTGAAGACCGTGGTGGGTTTCACCGGATCGAAGATCTGGCAGTACGTGGCGATGTTCCCGCCGGTCCCGGCCGAGGTCATCGACGCCGGCTACCAGGATTTCGCGGACCGCTGGAACCCGATCCTCGACGTGTTCGACGAGTGCGGCGTGCGGTTCGCCCATGAGGTCCACCCGAGCGAGATCGCGTACGACTACTGGTCCACACAGCGCGCGCTCGAGGCGATCGGGCACCGTGAGGCCTTCGGGCTGAACTGGGACCCGTCCCACATGATGTGGCAGGGCATCGACCCCGTCTCCTTCATCACCGACTTCGCGGACCGCATCTACCACGTGGACTGCAAGGACACCCGGATGCGGATGGGCAATGGCCGGGCCGGGATCCTGTCCTCGCATCTGGCCTGGGGTGATCCGCACCGCGGCTGGGACTTCGTCTCGGCGGGCCGTGGCGACGTGCCGTGGGAGGACTCCTTCCGCGCCCTGACGGCCATCGGCTACGACGGCCCCATCTCCGTCGAATGGGAGGATGCCGGCATGGACCGGCTCCAGGGGGCTCCGGAGGCGCTGGCCGCCCTGAAGCGCTTCGATTTCGAGCCCAGCTCGCAGTCCTTCGACGCGGCGTTCAGCAACCAGAACTGACGGCGCTCACCTCCCGTCCACCGCGAGGGAGCAGCTGATGCCCGGATACGGCGTGTATCCGGGCATCAGCTGCTCTCTCGTGTGGTCGCGCGGTTGCGTGGTTACGCGGCGGGTGAGGGGAGTGGTTCGGGTTCCGCGTCGTCGAGCCCCGCCTTGTCCATGTCCTCCGCCAGCGCCGCGTACACCTGAGGCCGCTTGCGCTTCAGGTACGGCCCGAGGATCAGCCCGACGATGACGGCCACCACCAGCAGGAGCGGTAGAAGCCGCACGGCCAGAGCGTCCGAGCCGGCCACGATGTCGAAGTTGATGATCGCCAGGACCACGATCGTTCCCAGACCCAGCATGGCGATGAGCGGAGCCACGAGTGTGCGGCCGATCCGCGGGTCCCGCTGCCTTCGGAAGTGGACGATGATCGCGAGGGCCGCGAGCACCTGGAGCACCATGATGCACAGCGTGCCGAAACCGATCATGCTCGGCACCAGTGAGGTGATCGGGTCGAGGCCGGCGAGCGCGAACGCCCCCGCCACGACGACGGCGAACACCGCCTGCACCACGCACGCCACCACCGGGGACCCTCCCGCGTTGGTCCGGGCCAGGGCGTAAGGGAACACCCGGGCGCGGCCCAGCGCGTAGAGATAGCGGGCCGCCGAATTGTGGAAGGCCAGCATCGCCGCGAAGAGGCTCACGAGCAGGAGGACCATCATGACCTTCACGAGCGGATCGCCGAGGTACTGGCCGGCCAGGCTGAAGAGCAGATCGCCGGATTCGAGGTGCTCCTGCGAGGCGCTCTGAGCCTGTGCGACGCCCGTGGCGCTCACCACGGCCCAGCTGGTCAGGGCGAAGACCACGCCGATGATGCTCACGGCGATGTAGGTGGCGCGGGGTACCGTGCGGGAGGGATTCTTGGCCTCCTCGCCGAAGAGGCTGGTGGCTTCGAAGCCGAGGAACGCCGTCGCCGCGAGCAGGAGGCCGATGGGCAGCGAACCGGAGAAGATCGCATCCGGGGAGAAGGCCTCCACGCTGAAGCCGGTGCGGACCAGGACGGAGACATCGAACACCACGAGCACCAGGGTCTCCAGCACCAGGGCGATGCCGAGCACCGCGGAGCTGATGTCGATGCCGCGGCGGGCCAGCAGGAAGGACGCCACGATGGACAGCAGACCCCACACGTACCAGTGCACGTCGAGGCCGGTGAGTTGGGCGATGATCGTCTGCATGAAGAAGCCGCTGGTCCCGATGGTGCCGACCACGAAAAAGTTGTAGCCGAGGGTCGCGATGAGTCCCGCCACGAGACCGCCGGTCCGCCCGAGGCCGTTGAGCACGAAGGCGTAGAAGCCTCCGGCGTTGACCAGGACGCGGGACATCTGGGCGTAGCCGACCGCGAAGATCAGGAAGAGGGCGGCGATCACGAGGAACGCGAAGGGTGTTCCTCCGCCGTTGCCGAGGGCGATCGCGAGCGAGGCCACCACCACCGTGCCGGTGAGCGGGGCGACGGCGGCGAGCACGAGGAACACGACACCGGGTGTGCCGAGGGTTCCTCGTCTGAGACCGGAGCCCGGGCCTGTCGATGCCGGGCTTGTTGACGCTGACCCTGTTGATGCTGAGAGTTTTTCCACGCTGTGTCTCCTTGACGGTGAGGCGGATGCGAGGGGATGGGGGCGAGCGGCCGGTCAGAGGCCGGCGTCGGCGAAAGCGATCGTGGGCACGTCCACCACGTGCGCGCCACCGTCGGCCACGAGCACGGCGCCGGTGATGTATGAGGAGGCGGAGGAGCCGAGGAACAGCGCGATCGAGGCGATCTCCTCGGGTTCTGCGGGACGGCCGAGGGGGACGTTGCGGGTCACGGTCCGGTACGCGTCCTCCCGGGAGGCGATGCCCGCCTGTGCCGCGAAATCGTCCATCTCGGCGTCGGCCATGGGGGTCCGCACCCAGCCGGGGCAGATGGCGTTGACCCTCACGCCGTGCGGACCGTAGTCGCGGGCGAGGCTGCGGGTCAGGCCGATCAGGGCGTGCTTTCCGGTGGTGTAGCCGACCACCGAGGGGCCGGCGAAGAGCCCGGCGAGGGAGGACATCACCACGATCCGGCCCGAGCTGCGGATGAGTTCAGGGAGGCAGGCGCGGGCCGTGACGAAGGCGGTGCTCAGATTGGCGCGCAGGGCGGCGTCCCAGGCGGCGTCGTCGGTGTCGAGGGCGGAGGAGAAGCCGTGGCCTCCCGCGTTCGCGACCAGGACGTCCAGCCGTCCGTGCCGACGGACGATCTCGGCGACGCCGTCCTGCGCGGACTCCGCGTCGGAGGCGTCCAGAACGAGCGCCGTGCCGTTGACCTCAGCGGCGATCGCCTGCAAAGGCTCCGCCCTGCGGCCCGCCACGATCACGGTCGCGCCCGCCGCTGCGAAGGCTCGGGCGATCGCGGCGCCGATGCCGGTGCCTCCGCCCGTGATCAGGACGACCTGCGACGAGGCCCCGGGTTCGGTGTTCGTTTCAGGAGCAGCGGTCATGGTGTCCTCCAAAGCATGGTGTCCTCCAAAAAAGTCAGGTGGGAAAGGCCACGTCAGGCCGGGAAGGCGCTGCGGGCGCTGTAGGCGAAGTCGCTGAGCAGAGAGGTCCCGTTGACGGGACTCGACCGCGGAGACAGGAGGAACAGCACCTGCTGCGCCACCTGCTCGGGGCTCTGCACCGGGAACCCGGCGTCCGCGAAGCCGCCGGGTTTCTCCAGATCGGTCCGGCTCATGGGGGTGTCCACCACGGAGGGGCAGAGGGAATTGACCCGGATGCCATGCCCGGCCCACTCGACCGCCACTGCTCGCCCCAGCTGCACCAGCCCGGCCTTGGACGCACAGTAGGGGGCCATGCCGGGCGCCGCCACGACGGCCGAATCACTCGCCAGGAGCACGACGGCGGGCTGCCGCCCCTCGCGTAGCAGTGGGAGGGCGTGCTTGAGCACCAGGAACGGGGCCAGGAGGTTGACGTCGAGCACCATCCGCCACTCCCGCAGATCCGTGTCTTCCAGGGGCGTGCCGATGGGGCCGGAGACTCCGGCGCACGAGACCAGGAGATCCAGCGAGCCGAAACGTTCGTCCAGGGAAGCGAACGCCGCCTCGACCGCGTTCTCGTCGCAGAGATCGAGGCACAGCGGCACGAAACGGGCAGCGGGAGCGGGATCGCCGTCGTCGGACGCCGGAAGGCGCGACCCGTCGGATGACAGCGGCAGTGTGGCGAACTCCCGAGCGGCGCGGTCCAGGGCAGCCAGGTCGCGGTCCAGCCCGGCCACCGGGCAGCCCTCGGCCAGGAGCGCAGCGCACACCGCGCGGCCGATGCCGCTCGCCGCGCCGGTCACCACTGCGAACCGGCCGCTCAGCCCGGTGTTCACGCGCATGCCGCCGACGAGGAGTCCGCGGAGAGGTCAGTGATCGAGTTCATGGCTCTCATCCTGAACTCTTCTCGCGGTGGTGGCGTCAGGGCCTGCGCTGAACGGCTACTGCCATGCCCGCCCGGGCAAGTGGACGTGAGGCTCTTCACCCCTGGGCAAGTGCAGGGCGCGGACACCCATGGGAATGCGCGGGCCACGGGAGCAGACTGAAGGCAGGCCCGGCAGCCCGCCGGGCGTGGACACGCTGTTTTCAGCACGGCAGTTTCGAAGGAGCATCATGACGGAACACGGCACGATTCCGGGCGCCTCGCTCTCCGACACCTCGACCTGGCTTCCCCTGGACGGTCTCGCCCCGGGGTTCGACGCCAACAAGGCCCCGCATGACGCCGGGCTGGCCGGCCAGGTGATCGTGGTGACCGACGAGCGCGGGACGAGCGTCACCCATGAGTTCACCGACAGCGAGGTGTCCTGGGATTACCAGCCCGGCCCGGGGGACTCCTTGGAAGCTCATCAGGGCAAGGACGCCTACGAGGCCTTCCTCGTGGACGACGGCCTCTACTTCGTCCAGTTCCACCACCGCTTCCGTCCGGATCAGGCCGTGTCGCTGGTGCTGGATCTGCGCGATGGGCGCGCGCTGAGCGTGCTCAGCACCATCCTGGACGAGGACCGTCCGGCTGGTGCCACCCGCGTGCGGCACGACTTCGGCCCCGCGGTGATCGCGGGCGCCGAGGTGAGCGGCGCGGCGCCCGCCCCGACGTCGTCCCTGATCGGCCGCCGTGTCGTGTGGGACTACAGCCCCGAGCACGCCTACGAGCACATCTACCTCTCCGAGCAGTGGTACACCTGGCAGTGCCTGGCCGGACCCGAGAAGGGCCTGGCTGACACGGACGAGAACTCCGTCTGGGAGGTGCGGCCCGGCATCTACGTCTTCGCATGGCGGGAGAAGGTCATCCCCTGCGCCTCGGTGACGATCGCCGACCACCGGGACGCCTCCGCCATCCGCTCACACGGCGTGCTCTTCGGCCTTGACGAGACCGGTGAGGTCCCCACCCACTTCACCTTCGGCGCCCACGGCCGCCTGGTGTCCATGACGGTCCACCCGGAGAACCTCGAATTCGTCTGAGCGGCATGTGAAGGCCCCCGGGAGGATCCCTCCCGGGGGCTTTCACGTGGTCGGGATGATCCGGCGCCGGGTATCAGCTTCGGATGACCTGGCTCGCGGCGACGGCCTTGAGACCCTCGACGCCGAACTCCAGGCCGTAGCCGGACTGCTTCACCCCGCCGAAGGGCACCATCGGGTGCAGGCCGCCGTGGCCGTTGACCCAGACCGTGCCGGCCTGGAGCCTCGTCGCCAGCCCCAGCGCACGCTCCCGGTCGGAGGACCACACGGATGCCCCGAGTCCCACGGACGCGGCGTTCGCCATCGCGATGGCGTCCTCGACGTCGTCGAAGCGGATCACCGGGAGCGCGGGGCCGAACTGTTCCTCCTGGACCAGATCGGCGTCGTCGGCGATGTCGGTGACGATCGTGATGGGAAAGAACGTCCCGCCCAGGGGAGTCCCGCCGGTGGCGAGGGTCGCCCCGGAGGCCTTCGCGGATTCGACCAGCCGCTGGACGATCCGGAACTGCGCCTCGTTCTGCACCGGGCCGAGCAGATTGCCCTCCTCCAGCCCGGGGCCCATCGGCGTGCGTGCGGCGACGGCGGCCAGCTCGCGGACCACCGCGTCGTGGACGGAGGAGTGGACGTAGAGCCGCTTGAGGGCCGCGCAGGTCTGTCCGGTGTTGATGAAGGCGCCCCAGAAGAGGTCCTCCGCGATGGCGGCCGGATCCACGTCGTCCAGGACGATCCCGGCGTCGTTCCCGCCGAGCTCCAGGGTCAGGCGCTTGATGGTGTCCGCCGAGCTGCGGATGATCGAGCTGCCGGTCTTGGTGGAACCAGTGAACATGACCTTGCTGATGGCGGGGTGTTCCGCGAGGGCGGCGCTGACCTCACGGTCGCCGCTGATCACTTCCAGAACGCCCGCGGGAAGCACGGAGTTCACCACGTGCACGAGCGCCAGGACACTCAGCGGCGTGTACTCGGACGGCTTGACGATCACCGCATTGCCCATGCGCAGCGCCGGGGCGAACTGCCAGACCGCGATCATGAGGGGCCAGTTCCACGGACCGATCGCCGCGACGAGCCCGAGCGCGCGATAGTGCAGCTCCGCCCGGCCGCTCTCGTCGTCCACCAGAACCTGCGGGTCCAGCACCGTGTCCGCCGCAGCACGCAGCCAGGCGGAACAGGCGCCCACCTCGAAGCGGGCGTTCGGACCGTCCAGCGGCTTGCCCTGTTCGCGGGACAGGAGGCGGGCCAGTGCTTCGCTGTGGGCTTCGACCGCGTCCGCGGCAGCGTGGAGCAGCCGGCTCCGCTCCTCGTGGCCGAGTGCGTCCCAGGCCGGCTGCGCCGCCGTCGCCCGGGCGATCGCGGCCCCGAGGTCCTCCACGCCCTCCACGGGCGCACGGCCGATGACCTCTCCTGTGGCGACGTCGCGGATCTCCCGACCGCCGTCACCGGCCTGAACGGCGTTCAGCAGTTCGTCGTACTGTTCCATGGTTCCTCCTCCTGATGGACGGTGCTTACTTCACGGTAGGTCCGGGGGACCTGCCGGTCATCGGCTCCCAGCGTGCGCGCCTTGTCCGGCAGCGCATGATCACCGGACGGATGACGACGACGGCGGCCGGGCCGCCGCCGTCGTCGCGCGCCATGCTCAGTGGCAGGTGCAGGCCTGCTCTCCACCGCAGCATCCGGCGCCGGCGCTCTTCGCACCGTCCGCGAGATCGAGGGCGGGGTTCCGGTCCAGGAAACCGTGCGGCTTGAGGCTGAAGCCCGAGTAGTCCACGGGCATGATCGGCCAGTCCTCGGTGCGCGGGACGTGGGTGGGGCCGAAGACGTGCCAGAGGATCAGACGTTCGTCCTCCAGGGGGCGGTCGGCCGCCGTCCAGGCCGGGAGACCCGCTCCGCCGGGGTTGGCGTTCGGGAAGTCGCCCGCCGGGAAGCGCTCATCGCTCCGGAGCGGCGTCGCCCACAGGTGTTCCGTGGCGAAGGTCGCGCGCTGGAAGACCGTCGACTCCGGCTGGGCCATGAGGACAGGCCCCGTGTGCGGGTGGAGCCGGTACGCGGTGGGACGGCCCACGGCGTTCGTGGCGGAGCCGCTCCGGACCTCCCAGACGCGCCCCACCGAGGGGTCCGCCTTCCGCCGTGCGGCGGACTCCGTGGGAAGGAGTCGTTCGTCCCACGTGAAGGCGTTGCCGTAGGGGTTGGACGGGCCGGTGGGGACGCCCCGCACCTCGACCTCGTAGAGCGAGTTCTCCGGGCTGTCCACAGCAGTCTCCAGGCGGGCGCAGAAGAGGTGCTGATGCACCGGGGCGAAGACACCCGGGGCCACCTCGGGGGCGTGCGGGTTCTCGGCGCCAGGATGTCCGGCACCGGCGAAGACGATTCCGGTGGCCTTCGCCTCCAGCTGGACCGTCCCGTCGAGGTACAGGTACCAGAAGAAGCCGTAGTCGTAGTTGCCGATGGTGGAGAAGTAGGAGATGACCAGGCGCCGGGAGCGGCGGACCTCCGTGTTGCCCTCGGTGTCCGTGTGCTTCCAGAGGATCCCGTAGTCCTCCTCGTGCATGCAGACCGCGTGCGGGATCTTCACGGGATGCCCGTGATCGTCCGCCACGAACTGATCGAAGTAGTGGATCACCCCGAGACAGTCGCAGCCGAGGGTGAGCGCATTGGCGTTCTTCCCCAGGAGGTACTCGCCGGCGTCGAAATAGCTGATCCAGTAGCGCCCGACCGCCGTGTCACCGTAGGGGACCACCATTTCGGGGACGCTGGCCCGGCGCAGGACGCTTCGCTCCCGCTGCCCATCCCGGAAATCCAGGGCGTTGAGGACCAGCCCCTCCCGGGCATTGAATCCCACCCGGAAGGACCAGTTCTCCCACGTGACCTTCGAGCCCTCCACCCGGAAGCTCGGGCCCTCCGGCTGCGTGATCTCGATCGGTTTGAGGCTCTCGCGGGCCGGACCCCAGGCGGAGAGCGAGTAGTCGCCCGAAGCCTCAGGCACGGGCACGTCCCCTTCGTCGTCCACGCGGATGACGCGCTCGCGGGTGAGGTCGATGTGCACCACCAGTCCCTCGACAGGGTGAGCCCAGGGGCTGTCGCCCTCGTGGTCCCGGAGGAAGGTGAGGGACCGGATGACACGCGTGCCCCGTTCGTCCTCGCGGCCGAAGTGCCCCGGGGCCAGCGGGGCGCAGAAGGCGAGCTCCCGGCGGTCCCCGAGTCCGCGGCGTTCCATGGCGACCTGCCAGGACGGATCATCCTTCACGATCCGTTCGACCCGCTCGTACTCCTCGAAGAGGTACTGCGGCTGGCCCTCGGTGTCCGTGTCGATGGTGCGGACCGACTCCACGCTCCCGGGTTCGTCCGATCCCGGTTCGCCGAGGAGCACCACGGCGCGCGTGGCCTCGCCCGTGGCGACATCCAGGAGCACGATCTCGACGCGGCGCTCCAGGGGTGAGCCTGCCTGCCATGTGTCGAGCCACGCGGGATCGGGAGCCAGTGGCAGGAGCTGCGGCACGCGGACGGTGGACGCCAGGAGTCCGGCGCCCTCCAGAACCGCCCGGGTCTGTGCGATCTCCGCCGCCGTGAGCGGGTCCAGGGGATGCGCCACTTCGCGTGGCTCCGTGGTCCGTTCCCCGTGGGTGTGAAGAGTCGTGTCCGTGTGCCCGTGCGCCATCAAATGGTCCTTCCGCGATGCCGGGCGCCGGTCCGGCCGGCGCCCACTGTCCCTCCCACGCTAGGCGTTCCGGCCCGGTGGGGGAGGGAAGGCTTCAGGCATGGTCAAGGGCTGTGCTCTCCCGGCCAACACAGTGCTCTCCCGGCCGATGCCGCGGTGCACGAGGTCGGCGGCGCATCCGCCGTCGTCCGGCGGTCAGGCGGCGAAGCGCATCCGGAAGTCGCGCGGACTTTCGCCGAAGGTCGACTTGAAAGTGCGGCTGAAGTGGGCCGGGTCGGGGAAGCCCCACGACGCCGCGATGGACGCCACCGAGCGGTACACGAGGAAGGGGTCGGAGAGTTCGCGCTGGCAGCGGGCGAGGCGCTGCTGGCGGATCCAGGCGGACACCGTGACGCCCTGGGAGTGGAAGAGCCCGTGCAGATGCCGGGTGGAGATGTAGTGGGCCGCCGCGATGGCGCCCGGGGTCAGGTCCGGCGAGGCGAGGTTGCGCTCGATGTAGGCGTGGATGTCGGCCAGCAGCTTCTCCCGCGGGTCGACGACGGGACGCTGGGCCCCCAGCGATCCGGCGAACGCGGTGGCCAGGACGTCCAGACAGGAGTTGGCGATCCGTACGCCGAAGGGGCCCGACAGCTGGTCGAGACTCGTGGACACCTTGGCCAGCAGCGCGGCTGCGAGGCTGCCGAGCTGCCCTGGAGCGGCGAGATTGACGGCGGAGATCTGGTGGATCTGGGACTCGGGGAGCTCGAAGGTGGACTTCGGGAACATGGCCACGAGGACGCGGGTCTGCTCTTCGGAGATCACGGAGTACGGCCGGGAGGTGTCGTACACGGCGAGATCCCCGGGCTGGAGGAACACTTCGCGCGAGTCCTGGATCAGGAGGCTCGACCCCGCCAGCACGAGGCTGACCTTGTAGTAGTCCTCGCCGCCCTGCCGGATCAGTTCAGGGGTCCTTTCCACCTGATGACCGCCCGCCGTGAGCTCGGTCAGGTGGAAGTCCAGCGCGGAAGCGGAGCGGATGCTGCTGAAGAACACCCCGTGCTCCGGGCCGGAGACCTTCAAGGGGACGAAGGAGGAGGAGACACTCTCTCGGAAGGCTTCGAAGTCGTGGCTGCGCTGGAAGCTGACGGGCTGCCCAGAGGCGCCGTGTACGGGAGCATGCATCGTGATTCCCATCCGTTGATCAGAGGCGTCCATCGTGTGATGGAGGTCTCAGTTCGGTTGCCCAGGATTGTATATGATCTGGGGTGGTGATGAGAAGCCCTGCGGCTCGGTGGCGCCGAGTGTGAACGCCACGCCCTCCCCGCGAGGGAACAGTTGATGCCCCGAAACACGCCGTGTCGGGGCATCAACTGTTCCCTCGCGGGAGGGAGAAGGACGGCCGCGGGCTATTCGAAGCGCGCGGGATCGCCCATGCCGTAGCGGGCGATCTCCGGGTATCCGCTCGAGTAGTCGATCACCGTGGTGGGTTCCGCGCCGCACTCGCCGGCGTCGATCACGGCGTCCACCTGGTTGTCCAGTTCCTCTTTGATCTCCCAGCCCTCCACCATGGGGGTCTCCTGGCCGGGCAGGAGAAGCGTCGAGGAGAGGAGCGGTTCCCCGAGCTCCTCCAGAATCGCCTGGGTCACGCGGTGGTCCGGGATGCGCACGCCCACCGTCTTCTTCTTCGGCTGGAGAAGGCGGCGCGGGACCTCCTTGGTGGCCGGAAGGATGAACGTGTAGCTGCCCGGAGTCACCGCCTTGATGTCCCGGAACGCGTCGTTGCCGATGTTCACGAGCTGCCCCATCTGGGCGAAGCTGCTGCACACCAGGGTGAAGTGGTGCTTGTCGTCCAGGTGCCGGATCTGGCGGATGCGGTTGAGCGCCTCCTGATTGCCGAGGGCCGCGCCCAGGGCGTAACAGGAGTCGGTCGGGTAGGCCACCAGGCCACCGTCGCGGATGATCTGCACCACTTGCTGCACGAGGCGGGGCTGAGGGTCCAGGGGATGGATGTCGAAATAGCGGGCCATGCTTCTGAGCATACTTCTGCTCCGGTAGCGTGTGAGGATGGATTCGATCTGGGGGTTCCTTGCCGCGTTCTGGTGGCTGATCTTTCCGCTCAGCGCGGTCGGCGCCGGGTGGTGGCGCCGCTTCTCCCAAGCGGGCGAGATCCGTCATCGACGTCAGATGGAACTCGAGCGTCTCAGAGCCGGTCTTCCTCCGGAGTCCCGCAGCGACGGCGCTCAGGAGCAGCCCGTCGGGGAACCGCAGGAGGACGCTCGACCCGCTGCGACCCAGGCCCAGGACATCGCCCGGCTCCTCGCCGACCATGACGCGGTCAACGCCCGCTGGCTCGAATACGAGCTGGACGTGGCCCGGATGATCGACTTCCCCGGGATGAGCGATGTCCGCGAGCCCCTGACCGTGGAATACCTGAAGGCCAAGCGCCTCGCGGACTCCCTGCGGCCCGTGGGTCAGGAGGAGCTGAGCCGTGAGGATCTCCAGGCGTACCGTGACGCGGTGCTCGCCTACGGGCATGCGTTCGACGTCGCCGAGCGCAATGCCCAGCGCCTCAAGGACTCGGCGTTCTCCGCCGAGGAGCGTGAGCGCCTCTCCCGGGCGCGGCAGCTGCTCAACATCGCCGTCGATCCCGGCTCGACGGCGCCCGAACGCCAGGCCGCCTACCGGCGGGTGCGCAAGGAACTCGACGGTCTCATCGCCGTCCCGCAGACCGCATTCTCGGCCCTGGAGCGCCAGATCGCGGCGGCACTGGACCCCTCGCTCCGGCTGTCCCCGGAGGAACTCCAGGCCTGAGCACTCACGGGCCGTTCATCGGATTTTCATGCTTCCGTCAACTGCCCTTAACATAGCGATGTGGCGTCCCTGCGCGCTGCGGCTGACTCACGACATACAGATTGGGCCCGGGTGGACGTCACCTTCATGGCAGCGCTGGTCATTGTGCTGGCTCTGTTCTTCGATTTCACAAATGGTTTCCACGACACGGCGAACGCCATGGCGACCCCCATCGCCACCGGCGCCATCAAACCCAAGACGGCGGTCGCTCTCGCTGCGGCGCTGAACCTGGTGGGCGCGTTCCTCTCCACCGAGGTCGCCAAGACCGTCTCGGGCGGGATCATCCGGGAGGGCTCCGATGGCGTCCACATCACCCCGGAGATCATCTTCGCGGGCCTGATGGGCGCCATCCTCTGGAACATGTTCACCTGGCTCAAGGGCCTGCCGTCCAGTTCCTCGCACGCGCTGTTCGGTGGCCTCATCGGCGCCGCGGTCGTGGGCATCGGCGTCTACTCGGTCAACTTCGACTCGGTGATGCTGAAGGTCATCCTGCCGGCGGTCTTCGCGCCAGTCATCGCCGGCGGCGTCGCCTACATCTGCACCCGTCTGGCCTATGCGCTGACCTCGCGGCACGACCCCGAGACGGGCGACAAGCTCACCCAGAAGCGCGGCGGCTTCCGCACGGGCCAGATCTTCACGTCCAGCCTGGTCGCCCTGGCCCACGGCACCAATGACGCTCAGAAGACCATGGGCATCATCACACTCGTGCTGATCGCCAGCGGGACGCAGCCCGCGGGCTCGGGGCCGGAGTTCTGGGTCATCGCGGCGTGTGCCCTCGCCATCGCCATCGGCACCTACTCCGGCGGCTGGCGCATCATCCGGACCATGGGCTCCGGTCTGACCGAGGTCAAACCCGCCCAGGGCTTCTCCGCGGAGACCAGCACGGCGGCCGCCATCCTGGCCTCCTCCCATCTCGGTTTCGCGCTCTCCACCACCCAGGTGGCGTCGGGCTCCGTCATCGGCTCCGGTCTGGGCCGTAAGGGCACGACCGTACGCTGGGGCATGGTCGGCAAGATCGCCACGGGCTGGCTCTTCACCCTTCCGGCGGCTGCGATCGTCGGTGCGCTGACGGCTCTGCTGGTCGGCACCGGCCCGGTCGGCACGGCCATCGCGATCGCCGTCGGCATCGGGACCATCGTGGCCATGTTCGTGTACTCCCGCAAGTCGCACGTGAGTCACGCCAACGCCGTCGAGGTCGAAGAGGCCGGCACGGCGGTCCGTTTCCAGAAAAAGAAGAAGTCCGCCAAGTCCGGCAAGGCGACGAACAGCGAGGTCCAGGAATGAAGTGGTTGGAACTGCTGCAGGTCGCGGGCGCGACGCTCGTCTCCGCCGTCATCCTGGTGGTGCTGTACTCCCTGGGCGTGCGCCTGACCGCCATCGCGGCCGACGCCGAGCAGAAGTCGCCTCGCCTGGCGCGGTCACTCGCCTACCTCTGTTTCGGCGCCTGCGGGATCGCGGTGCTGTTCGGCATCTACCTGATCGTCCCGTACTTCAGCAAGTAGGTCTTCCGGGGGATCCCGGCTCCGGCGCCCGCGGGCTAGCATGAGGGTCATGGGGAAATTCCAGTACTTCACGGCGGTGTCCCTGGACGGCTTCATCGCCACGGACGACGACTCACTCGACTGGCTCCTGAATGCGAAGGAGACCGGCTCCGAAGGCCGGATCGAGGAGTTCTACGCCGGCGTCGGCTGCTTGGTCATGGGCGGGACCACCTACCAGTGGATCCTGGATCACTTCGACGGCGAGTGGCCCTACAGCGGCACCCCGGTCTGGGTCTTCACCCATCACGAGATGCCCGTGTACCCGGGCGGCGACGTGACCCTGGTGCGCGGACCCGTGACGGAGTTCGTGCCGGATTTCCTGCGCGACGCCGGGGACAAGGACGTGTGGGTCATGGGTGGCGGTGAGCTGGCCGCCCAGTTCGCCGCAACCGGGCATCTGGATGAGCTGATCCTCACGGTCATGCCGGTCGTCCTCGGGTCCGGGAAACGCATCCTGCCGCTCACCGGCGGGGTGCGGCAGCTCGAACTGCTGGAGAGTGCCGCCGTGGGCAACGTCCTGGAACTCCGGTACGCCCTCAAGCCCGCCTCCTGAGCCACCCCACGGCCGCGATCCCGGCCGTGGCCGGGTGAAAATGTCCGGGCGTGCCACTACGCTGGCAGGGTGAGTGAAACAGCCAAGAGCGCGGCAGCAGCAACCACGTCCACCGGTCCGGCGGAGACCCCTGAGTCCACGGCTCCGGCCACGGCGGACCAGGCCTCCCCGGGCACCCGGAACCGGCTTCTGGTGCTGGACGGGCATTCCATGGCGTTCCGGGCGTTCTTCGCCCTTCCGGCGGACAACTTCGCCACCTCCACGGGCCAGCACACCAACGCGGTGCACGGGTTCACGTCCATGCTGATCAATCTGATCAAGGACCAGCAGCCCACTCACGTCGCCGTGGCGTTCGACGTCTCGGATGACACCACCTTCCGCAAGAAGGAATACGACGGGTACAAGGGCGGCCGGAATGCCACCCCGGAGGAGTTCCGCGGGCAGATCGACCTCATCGACCAGGTCATGGGCGCCTGGGGCATCAAGACCCTGCGCATGCCCGGCTACGAGGCCGACGACATCCTGGCCACCCTCGCCGCGCGGGGCGAGGAGGCGGGCTGGGAGGTCCTCCTGGTCTCCGGTGACCGCGACGCCTTCCAGCTGATCACGGACAACGTCTTCGTCCTGTACCCGAAGAAGGGCGTCTCGGACATCCCGCGCATGGACGCCGAGGCCGTCCGGGAGAAGTACTTCGTCGGCCCGGACCAGTACTCCGACCTCGCCGCACTCGTGGGCGAGACGGCGGACAACCTGCCGGGTGTCCCGGGCGTGGGTCCCAAGACCGCGGCCAAGTGGATCAATCTGTACGGCGGGCTGCCGGGCATCCTGGAGAACATCGACAGCATCGGCGGCAAGGTGGGGGACTCCCTCCGCGCGCACCTCGAGGACGTCAAGCGCAACCGCCGGCTCAACCGCCTCCTGACCGATCTGGACCTGGGTGTCGCGCTGGACGAGCTGGCCGCACCGCGCCCGGATCAGGACGCCGTGGAGGAACTGTTCGACGCCCTGGAGTTCAGGACGCTCAGGACCCGTCTGTTCGCCCTGTACGGCGAAGACACCGAGGGCGTGCAGCACGAAGGCATCGAGCTGCCGCCGTTCGAGATCGGCGCCGACGCCGAGTCGCTGCGCACCTTCCTGGCCGGCGACAGCGGCGGTGTCCCGGCCGCTCTGGCGGTCGCTTCGGTGGCTGGCGGGATCGGCCAGGAGGCCAGCGCCGTCGCCATCCTGCGCGGCGAATCCGCCCGGTACCTGGACCTGACCGAGCTGGATGCCGAGACCGAGGGCGTTCTGGCCGGCTGGCTCGCGGACAGCGGCCAGGAGAAGGCCATCCACGAGTACAAGGAGGCCTTCAAGGCCCTCCACGCCCGCGGCCTGACGCTGGAAGGCGTCGTGGATGACACGTCCATCTCCGGGTACCTGATCCAGCCGGACCGCCGCAACTACGAACTGGCCGAACTGGTGCAGCACCACCTCAAGGTCACCCTGGAGACGGCGCCGGCGGTCCCTGCCGGGCAGCTGGATCTCGGGCTCGACGTCGACGGCACGGCGGCTCAGGCGCGCGCCGAGGCCTTGGTGCGCCAGGCCGCCGCGGTGCGCGCCCTGAGTGACCACCTCGCCCCGCTGCTCGTGGAGCGCCAGGCGGACCAGTTGCTGCTCACCCTGGAACTTCCCGTGGCCCGTGTCCTGGCGGACATGGAGATCGCGGGGATCTCGGTCTCCCTGGAGAAGATGCAGCACCAGCTCGACGATCTGGCGCGTCAGGTGGAGATCGCCCAGCAGGGCGCGTACGCCGCGATCGGTCACGAGGTGAATCTCGGGTCGCCGAAGCAGCTGCAGACGGTGCTGTTCGAGGAACTGAGCCTGCCGAAGACCAAGAAGATCAAGTCCGGCTACACCACGGATGCCGCCAGCCTGAAGAACCTGCTGGAGAAGACCGGTCACGAGTTCCTGGTCCAGCTCATGGCCCACCGGGAGGCGTCCAAGCTGCGCCAGATGGTGGAGACCCTGTACAAGTCCGTGGCCGAGGACGGCCGGATCCACACCACCTACGCCCAGAACGTGGCCGCGACGGGTCGCATCTCCAGTAACAACCCGAATCTGCAGAACATCCCCGTCCGCAGCGAGGAGGGCCGCCGGGTCCGTGATCTCTTCGAGGTCTCGGACGGCTACGAATGCCTGCTGGCCGCCGACTACTCCCAGATCGAAATGCGCATCATGGCGCACCTCTCGGAGGATGCCGGACTCATCCAGGCGTACCGCGACGGCGAGGACCTGCACCGGTACGTCGGATCGCACATCTTCGGGGTGGCTCCGGAGGACGTCACCAGCGCGATGCGTTCCAAGGTGAAGGCGATGTCCTATGGTCTCGCCTACGGGCTCACCAGCTTCGGTCTCTCCAAGCAGCTGGAGATCTCGGTGGACGAGGCCCGGACGCTCATGAAGGATTACTTCGACCGCTTCGGCGCCGTGCGTGATTACCTGCGTGGTGTCGTCGAGCAGGCCCGTCAGGACGGCTACACGGCCACCATCGAGGGCCGGCGCCGGTACCTCCCGGACCTGACCAGCACCGACCGTCACCTGCGGGAGATCGCGGAGCGCGTGGCGCTCAACTCGCCGATCCAGGGCTCCGCCGCGGACATCATCAAGCGGGCCATGCTCGGCGTCGCCCGCGCTCTCCAGGAGGAGGGCCTCAAGTCCCGCCTGCTGCTTCAGGTCCATGACGAACTCGTCCTGGAAGTGGCCGCAGGGGAGCGCGAGCAGGTGGAGAAGCTGGTCATCCGGGAGATGGGCAACGCGGCCGAGCTCTCCGTGCCCCTCGACGTCCAGGTGGGCGAGGGTCACAGCTGGCACGACGCCGGCCACTGATCGCATGACGACGGCGGCCGGCCCGGACGTTTCCGGGACGGCCGCCGTCGTCGTACGGTCGCTCTCCGCTCAGTACTCCTCGCCGTACTTGTACTCCGGGAAATCGAAGCAGGCGCTGAAGGCGTCGACGCGCAGCCGGTCGGGGTTCGAGGAGAAGCCAACGATCAAGTGGGTCCCGTCTCGGTGCAGGAGGTCCACGGCGGACTGCCCATCCTGGTCGGTCTTGTCCGTCAGCGTCCAGCCATCCTTGCCGCCGAACTCGGACTTCACCTTGGCGAGGACCGCCGCCTTGTCGGGTTGGCCCACCAGGGTGACCTCACCAGCGCCGGACCAGAGCTTCTGCTCGCCCTGGCACGCCATGAGACTGGACTTCTCGTTGAGGAACCGTGTCCCCTGAGAGCCGCTGGGCACGGAGTCCAGGATCGTCCGTTCGAGGGAGAGCACGGTGTTCTTGGCTTCTTCGAGGGTCGGCTTGTCCATGGTCGGCTTTCCTCCAGGTGTTCCACAGGCGGTGAGAATGAGGGCGAGGGCGACGCCCGGCAGGAGAGGCCGGGCGCGGCCGGCGGGGTGGTGCCGGGTCATCCGTAGATCTTCTTCTGGATGTCACGCAGCGCTGTCTGATTGTCTGCGCCGGTCGTGGCGATGAGGCTGTGATCGTTGACGATGTCCAAACCGGTGGTTCCTCCGGGGGATGAGTAGACGTGGCGGTCGAAGGCGGGGTCCCGCATGGGGTAATTGTCTCCGACCACACCCAGGTGCTCCGCCATCTGGAGCACGTCCGGGTAGGTGTAGCTCGAGTATTCGGTATCCGGGTCCCGGGACCAGCCAGGCGGCATGGCGGCACCCGACAGCGCGATCACCTTGTCGTAGTGTGCGCCATTCAGTTCCGAGCCGGTGACGTTGCGCAGACCCCAGCTGTGGCCGATCCCCACGCTCTCCGCCCCGCTGGGCTTCTCGAGGTCCACGGCATTCTGGAATCCGGCCAGCACGGGGGCCGTCTTCGCGACGAACTCATCGCTCTTGGCCTCCTGCAGGAAGGCTTCGACGAAGCCGCCGTCGGGGAACTCCGTGCCCTTGTAGACGAAGGCCACGGTGGACTTGCTGGAGTCGGTTTGGACCAGATACTTGGCCATGTCCTGGGCCCCGCCGTTGTAGAAGGATGACTCGTTGGTGGTGGTGCCGGGCACGTAGGTGATCACATGCTTGGTGTCCGCGTTGTAGTTTCCAACCATCTCCACGATGGAGTCGTGTGCCGGGTCGTAAGCGGCCAGATGGACCTTGCCGTCGACCACGGACTGCAGATAGCCGAGCCCGCTCTGGCGCAGTGCCCAGGCTTCGTGGTCTTTGGCGACCTGATCAATGTAGGGCTTTCCACCGATGGTCAGCCACGGGTTGATCTTCGGCTCGGGATCATGGTTCTTCAGCCAATCGATGCGGTTCTGGGCGTTGATCTCATTGGCCTTGACGCGGGCGTCGAAGGGGATCCCGTTCGTGTTTCCGGCCTCCACAGGGTGCTGCCGGATGAAGTCCTGCTGCTGCGCCTCGCTCAGGCCTTTCCACCAGGTCTGGATCTCGGCAGGGGACTTCCCGGTCAGGTCATTGACCGAGGGCGTGCCCTGGGTGCCTCCGGAGGGCCCGGCAGGTGTGCCGTTACCGGTACCTCCGGACGCGGCGCTGCTGCGTTCCTGCTCATCGGCGTTGCGCTGGAGGGACTTTGCCGCCGTGGCGAGAAAGCCCGCCGCCCGGCTCATGGTCTGTGAGTGCTCCGAGTCCCAGAGCTGACGGAAACGTTTGCCGTCCGGGCCTGGCCAGGACACGGAGCCGACCGCCGCGGACAGCATGCGGGCCTGCGACTCCAGTGTCTTCCCCGATGTCTGGACCTTGGTGGCCAGCTTCCTCAATTCCTGGACATCGGCTCCGTAGAAGCCACCGCTCATCGTCATCCCCCTGTGTTCGCCTGCCGACTGCCGGGAGATGGCACCCTGCAGATCTTCGTCCCGGAGCAATGTCCAGGGTTTCTCCAATCACTATAGTTTCATGGTGGCGGGCGGTCCATGGGGAGGGCTGCCCATCTGGTCGTCGGCTGCTCGGCACGTCGGCCTCAGGCTCGGGCGGGCCGGGTCGAAGAGCCGGTGGTCCGGCACTCCGGGCCGCTGCGCGGAACCGCTGTGTCTCAGCGGCGCGCGCGATCCGTCATACCCGTCCGGTGAAGGTGTCGCACTTGTTCAGGTCGCCGGACTGATACCCCGTGAGGAACCACTTCTGGCGCTGGGCACTGGAGCCGTGGGTCCAGGATTCGGGGCTGACGCGCCCCGTGGCGGCCTTCTGAATCCGGTCATCGCCCACCGAGGAGGCGGCGGACAGTGCGTCCCGGATGTCACTCTGGGTCAGGGGCTTGAGGAAGGGCTGCCCTCCATCCGCCGTCGGCTGTGTGCTCGCGTAGTGGGCCCAGATGCCGGCGAAGCAGTCCGCCTGCAGCTCCACGCGGACACCGCCGGACTGGGGACCCTGAGGGTCCCGCTGGGCGTAGTCGATGGTGCCGATGATGTTCTGAACGTGGTGACCGAACTCGTGAGCCACCACGTACTCCTGTGCCAGAGGCCCGCCGGAGGAACCGAACTGGGTGACCAGCTCCTGGAAGAAGCCGGGATCGAAGTACGCGGTGCGATCCGCGGGGCAGTAGAAGGGACCCACCTCGGTGGTGGCCGGGCCGCAGGCGCTCTGGGTGCGCTGTGAGAACAGCACGGTCTTGGGGCGCGGGTACTGCTTGCCGTACTGCTGGAGGTAGGTCGGCCAGAAGGAGTTCAGGCTGTTCACGGTGCCGGTGATCCGGCAGGCCAGCTGCTGATTGGCCTGGGCGCCCGTGCGGCACTGAGACACGCCTCCTTGCCCCGACTGCTGGCTCTGCGCGGGAGGCTGCTCTCCGCCACCGGTCGGGTCGCCGAGCAATTGCGTGTTGAAGCCCAGCAGGGCCAGCACCAGGATCAGCAGGCCGCCGCCGATGCCGCCGCCCACCTTCACCCCGGTGCTCATCCCACGGCGGTCCTCCACCTGGGAGGAATCCAGCTGACTGCCTTCATTGAAACTCATGCCCCAAGAGTAACGCGCGGTCAGAGGCCAGGCCCGGTAAAATCCTGCCGTGCCCTTCCTCTCCCGCCTCCGCTCCTGGGCCCACGAATCCCCGGCAGCCCCTGCCGTGCGCGTCGGCCGTGAAAGCCTCAGCTGGGAGGAGCTCCTGCGGGATGCCGCCACCCTGCTGGACGGCGTCCCGGACGGTGGATACAGCGTGATTCAGGAGCAGAACACCCTCGGCTTCATCCTGCGGTGGGTGGCCGGGGTGAGCGGCACCCGGCGCTGCGTGGTGCTCGACGCCGGCCTTCCGGACGACGTCGCCGACGGGATCCGCGCCGAGGTGGCCGCCCACTGGGGCGCGCCGCACGCCCTGGCCCCGCGAGCCGGGCGGAGCCGCGCCGTGGTTCCGGGCGCGCCGAGCCGGGAGACCGTCGTCGTGCACCATGAGGCCATGCGGAGCGGTGAGCTGGTGGACGGTCCGGCGGACAGCCCCTTCCTCCTGGCTCTGACCTCGGGGACCGCGACCTTGCCGAAGGGGACCGTCCGGACCCGGGGCTCGTGGGAGGCCTCGTTCGCCTCCTCGACGGAATTCTTCGGCCTGACGCGGGACGAGGTCACGCTGGCTCCGGGGCCGATGTCGTCCGGGCTCGGGCTGTACGCCCTGTCCGAGTGCCTGTACGCCGGTGCGGAATTCCGCACCCTGGCTTCGTTCGACGTGGATGCGGTCCACGACGCCGTGGAGCACGACGGCGTCACCCGCCTGGTGCTGGTGCCGTCGATGCTGCGAGTGCTCGCCGAGCGCGGGATCCTGGCGGGCGCGGATGCCTCGTCCTTGCGGAGCATCGTCGTGGCCGGCGCCAAACTGGATCCCCGGACCCTGGAGGCGGCCCGGCGCTGGGCTCCGGCCGCACGGATCCAGGAGTACTACGGCGCCCAGGAACTGAGCTTTGTCAGCGGGTCTTGGCTGTCGCCGCAGGACCCGCTGACCGATCATCTGCTGGCGTCGACCAGCGTGGGGCGTCCGTTCCCCGGCGTCGAAGTCGCGATCCTGGATGCGGACGGCGTGCCGGTTCCGGACGGGCACACGGGCTCCATCGCGGTGCGCAGCGCCATGGTCAGCGAAGGCTATCTCTGGGGAACGGACGAACAGGGCCTCACACGGTTCGGCGAGTGGTCCACGGTGCACGACCAGGGCTTCCTCCGCGAGGGGATCCTGCACTTCCTGGGCCGGGCCTCGGACATGATCGAATCCGGCGGGCTCGTCATCCACCCGCAGGAGATCGAAAGGGCGGTCGGCGCCCTGCCCGGCGTCGAGTTCGCCCTCGTGACCGGCGTCGACGATCCGCTCCGCGGCGAGAGGCTCGTGGCGGCGGTCCGGACAGGGCACCGCGGTCTGGGAGAGGGGCAGCTCCGGATCGGCCTGGCTGATCTCGTGGATCCCCGCATGCTGCCCGAGGCGTTCCACGAGCTGCGGGAGATCCCGCTGACCAGCCGCGGCAAGGTCAGCCGGGCGATGCTGAGCGAGTGGATTCTGAACGGCGATCCGCGGGTGCCGCGCCTGCCGGCCTGACCGGCCACCGGCACGGCACAGGCCACGGAGTGCCGACGCCGAGGTCGGTGCTCCGTGGCCTGTGAACCCGCGGGCGGGATCGGATGCCGGGGCGGCCAGGTCAGATCTTCGCGGAGGCGTCCTTCAGCACGGAGCGGAGGATGCCGCCGATCTCGCTGAACTCGGCCGGGCCGATGGTCAGCGGCGGCGCGAGCTGGATGACGGGGTCACCGCGGTCGTCGGCGCGGCAGTACAGCCCGGCGTCCCAGAGTGCGGGGGAGAGGTAGTCGCGCAGCAGGCGGTCCGACTCCTCCGCGTTGAAGGTTTCACGGGTGGCCTTGTCCTTGACCAGCTCGATGCCGAAGAAGTACCCCTCGCCACGGACATCGCCCACGATGTCCAGATCCAGCAGCTTCTCCAGTTCGGCGCGGAACAGGGGGGAGTTCTCCCGGACGCGGCCGTTGAGGTCCTCCTCCTCGAAGATGTCGAGGTTCTCCAGCGCGGCCGCGGCGGCAGCCGGGTGCCCTCCGAAGGTGAAGCCGTGATAGAAGGTGTTCTCCACCGAGTTGAACGGCTCGGAAACCTTGTCCGAGACGATCATGGCGCCGAGCGGGAGGTAGCCGGAGGTGATGCCCTTGGCGGAGGTGATGATGTCCGGCTCGTACCCGAGGGCCTTGGAGGCGAAGAAGTCGCCCACCCGGCCGTACGCGCAGATGACCTCATCGCTGACCAGGAGCACGTCGTACTGATCGCAGATCTCGCGCACGCGCTGGAAGTAGCCGGGCGGCGGCGGGAAGCAGCCACCGGAGTTCTGCACCGGTTCGAGGAAGACCGCGGCCACGGTGTCCGGACCTTCGAAGAGGATCGACTCCTCGATCCGGTTCGCGGCCCACTGTCCGAACGCCTCGAGATCGTCGCTCGGGGCGCCCATCTCGGCGGCGCGGTAGAAGTTGGTGTTCGGCACACGGTGCCCGCCCGGCGTCAGGGGCTCGTAGAACTTCTTCATGTCCGGGATGCCTGTGATGGCCAGGGCGCCTTGCGGGGTGCCGTGGTAGGCGACCGCGCGGGAGATCACCTTGTGCTTCATGGGCTTGCCGCGCAGCTTCCAGTAGTGCTTGGCCAGCTTGAACGCGGACTCCACGGCCTCGCCGCCACCCGTGGTGAAGAAGACCTTGTTCATCTCACCGGGCGCGTAGGAGGCGAGCCGTTCGGAGAGCTCGATCGCGGCCGGATGGGCGTAGGACCAGATCGGCATGAAGTCCAGCTGCTTCATCTGCCGGGCCGCCGCGTCCACGATGCGCTGGCGGCCGTGGCCGGCGTTGACCACGAACAGGCCCGAGAGGCCGTCGATGTACTTGCGCCCGTCGGCGTCGTAGATGTGGTGCCCCTCGCCGCGTGTGACGACCGGGATGCCGTCATTGAGCACCTTGCGGGAGGTGAAGTGGGGCCAGAGATGCCTGGCCGCCTTCTCCTGCAGTTCTGCGGTGTTGTGCGGTCCCTCAGGGCTGAAAGGTGTTCTCATCGTGTTCCCCAACCGTATTTCTGTTTCCGGAGTTCGAGATAGACGAACGTCTCCGTGGATGCCACGCCGTCGATGGTCCTGATCTGGCTGTTGAGCAGGTCGATCAGGTCTGAGTCGTCCTCACACACCAGCTCGGCGAGGATGTCGAAGGACCCCGCGCTGAGCACCAGATAGGAGACGGCCGGAAGCTGGGCCAGGCTGTCGGCCACGCGGCGGGTGTCACCAGTGGTCTTCACCCCGATCATGGCCACCCGGTGGAAGCCCAGGCTCATGGGATCCGTGACGGCCACGATCTGCATGACCCCGGCGTCCATGAGTTTCTGCACGCGCTGCCGGGCGGCGGCCTCGCTCAGGCCGACGGCCTTGCCGAGTTCCGCATAGGACCGGCGCCCGTCTTCCTGAAGGAGTTCCACCAATCGCTTCGACGTCTCGTCGAGCTGGATGGCGTTCTTTCCACGGCTCATCTTCCGATTCTGTGGCAAAACTCGCGATTAAGCAACGGAATCAGTTGAAAATGGTTCCAGCAACGATGGAATTCATAGCTTTCGCTCAGGAAGTGGCGGGATCCCGGGTGGGATTCTCCGGGGTGACGGCGTCGCCCAGCCCGCGCGCGGCCAGGGCGTCACCCGTCCTCTGGGCGTACGCCACCGAGGCGATCAGCACGGGCATGGCGCGGGCCCTCGGGTTCCTCTCCAGGCCACGGGCGCGGGCGGCGTCCCGCACCGCGGAGAACGTGCCGATCAGATAGGGGATGCTGCGCAGCGTGATGGCGATGACCAGGGCCAGCCGCTCGGGGTCCACGCCGATCCGCTTCAGTGGACGGGCCGCGGACACCACGCCGTCCAGCAGCGCGGGCACGGGTGTCGTCAGGGTGAGCAGCGAGGCGGCCACGATGCACGCGTAGACGTTCGCCACGATGCTGACCGCCTGCGCGGGACCCAGCTGCCACCACTGGAACACCAATACCGCCAGGAGCAGGGGAGCCGGCCCGGACAGAAGGCGCAGGAGCCGTCGGGCGCCCAGCCGGGCCGAGGCGAACAGCAGCACCATCAGTGCCAGAACCGCAACGGACGCACCCCAGGATTTGAGCCAGAACGTGCCCAGGCCCAGGAGCAGGACCCCCAGGAACTTCACGCCGAGGGGCGCCCGGTGGAGCCACGATTCGCCGGGCACGTAGTCGCCCAGGGGATAGCGTGCGGCGCTCATGCGCGCTCGGCGAGACAGAGCCTGCGGTAGTGCGCGACGGCGGCTTCCGCTCCGCCGTCGAACACCACCCGGGCGTCCTCCACCACCAGCACCCGCTCCATGTCCAGGACCAGCTCCAGGTCATGAGTGGCGAGCACGATCTGCTGCGGCAGGCCGGACAGGGTCCAGCGCAGGAGCTCCCGGTTCCGGAGGTCGAGAAGGGTGGACGGTTCGTCGAGCACCAGGACCCGGGGCTCCACGGCCAGCACGCTCGCCAGCGCCATGAGCTGCCGTTCGCCGCCGGACAGCTCGTAGACACTCTGGTCCGCCAGGTGGAGGAGGCCGAAGCGGCGCAGGATCTCCTCGGCGCGGGTACGGCGCTCCTTGCGGGGCACGGTGCGGCGCAGGGAGAGTTCCAGGTCCTCCCGGCCGGTCGGCATGACCAATTGGCTCAGGGGATCGGTGAACACGAAGCCCACCTCGGCCCGGACGGCGCGCCCTTCGCGTCGTGTGTCCCGGCCGTGCACCGTCACGGTGCCGGAGCTCGGCTCCTGCAGACCGTTCAGCAGACGGAGCAGCGTCGATTTGCCCGAGCCGTTGGCGCCGAGCACCCCGATGCGCGGCTCATCGAGGCGGAGCGAGGGCACCTCGAGGATGGTGCGGGCCGGCCGCTCGTCGTCGGAGGGGATCCGGACGACGACGTCGCGCAGTTCGAGAGCGCTCATGGAACCGTGATCCCCGCTCAGTTCCGCGTGGCCGGGATCGCCGCCACGTCACGCTGCGCGGTCGCGCGGCGCAGCAGGATGTCCGGGAAGGCGCGGTGCAGTGCGACGGCCACCGGCGCCGCCACGAGATTCTTCAGGATGTCGCCCGGGTAGAAGGCGAGGTCCGCCAGGAACGCGGCGGACAGACTCGTGCGCCCGTTGATCATGATCCCCAGCGGGCCGAACGTGTGGGTCAGCAGCAGGCTGCTGCCGAAGGCGGCCAGGAAGAACCAGAGCGTCCGGGGCTTGAGCCGCTTGCGCAGCACCCGGGTCGCCAGGACACCTGCCAGGCCCGCCACCAGGGGGAAGGCGATGATGTAACCGGCGGAGGGACCCGCCAGGACTCCCAGGCCGGCGCGGCCCTGGGAGAAGATCGGGAGACCGGCCAGGCCGAGCACCACGTAGAGGCCCACTGCGGCGATGGCACGCGGACCGCCGAGCACCAGTCCGGTCAGCACCACGGCCAGGGTCTGGATGGTGATCGGCACGCCGACGCCCCCGATGCTGATGCCCGGGACGAGCGCCGACGCCGCCACCAGGGCCGCGAACACCGCCACGAGTGCGAGATCCCTGGCCCCCCAGCGCTCAGGCGTGCGGGCCTCACTCGCGGCTGTGGACGTCTGATCCATCACGGTCTCCTCTTTCAGCTGTGCCATGCGCTCCACCCTAGAACCGCTTGAGAGGGCCTATTTTGTGACGATCCTCCTAAGAAATCCGGATTCCCTGATGGGGTTCCTCCAGGGTCCCGGCTCCGGGGACCGGACGGCGGTGACGGGGCGTGAGGCAGGTGCCGGTAGAATCGATGAGGCCCCCTGCACGTGACGTGCACACGCGCTGTCGCAGACGGCGCAGCGGGCACCCCTGAATCCACCGGAAGGCACTCACGTGATCAGCGTCCAAGACCTCGAATTGCGCGCTGGAGCGCGCCTGCTCATGGATCAGGTGACGTTCCGCATCGACAAGGGCGACAAGATCGGCCTGGTGGGCCGCAACGGCGCGGGCAAGACGACGCTCACCCGGGTGCTGGCGGGCGAGGGGGTGCCGGCCGGAGGCACCGTGAACCGTGCTGGGGAGATCGGTTACCTGCCGCAGGACCCCCGTACTCCGGACATGGAGCAGCTCGCGCGGGACCGCATCCTCTCCGCCCGTGGGCTGGACGTCATCACGCGCAAGCTCAAGAAGGCGCAGGTCGAGATGGCCAGCGAGGACGAGGCCGTGCACCGGAAGGCCATGAACCGCTACGACCGGCTCGAGGCCGAGTTCCTGGCCGGCGGCGGGTATGCGGCCGAGTCCGAGGCGGCCACCATCTCCGCCAACCTCGCCCTGCCCGAGCGCATCCTGAATCAGCCGCTCAAGACGCTCTCCGGCGGTCAGCGCCGTCGTGTCGAGCTGGCCCGCATCCTCTTCTCCGGTGCGGACACCATGCTCCTCGACGAGCCCACCAACCACCTCGACGCCGACTCCATCGCCTGGCTGCGGGACTTCCTCAAGAGCCACCAGGGCGGCCTGATCGTGATCAGTCACGATGTGGAGCTGCTCGAGGCGACCGTCAACAAGGTCTACCACCTGGACGCGAACCGCTCCACGATCGACTACTACAACATGGGCTGGAAGCGCTATCTCCAGCAGCGCGAGACCGACGAGCGCGCCCGCCGTCGTGAGCGTGCCAACGCCGAGAAGAAGGCCTCCGTCCTCCTCGACCAGGCGAACAAGATGCGCGCCAAGGCCTCCAAGGCGACCGCCGCGCAGAACATGATCAAGCGCGCCGAGCGCATGCTGGGCGGTCTGGAGGAGGTGCGTGCCTCGGATCGCGTGGCGGCCCTGCGCTTCCCCGATCCCGCGCCGTGCGGAAAGACGCCACTGACCGCCGAAGGCCTGAGCAAGTCCTACGGTTCGCTCGAGATCTTCACGGACGTGGATCTGGCGATCGACCGCGGTTCGCGCGTGGTGGTGCTGGGGCTGAACGGCGCCGGCAAGACGACGCTGCTGCGCATGCTCGCCGGCGTCGACGCGCCGGACACGGGCGAGGTCATCGCCGGGCACGGGCTCAAGATCGGGTACTACGCCCAGGAGCACGAGACGCTCGACCATGACCGGACCGTCCTGGAGAACATGCGCTCGTCCGCGCCGCAGCACATGACGGACACCGAGGTCCGGAGCATCCTGGGTTCGTTCCTGTTCGTCGGTGACGATGTGGACAAGCCCGCCGGTGTGCTCTCCGGTGGTGAGAAGACCCGTCTGGCCCTGGCGACCATCGTGGCCTCCAGCGCCAATGTGCTGCTGCTCGACGAACCCACCAACAACCTGGATCCGGCCAGCCGTGCCGAGATCCTCGGGGCCCTGGCCAATTACCAGGGCGCCGTGGTGCTGGTCTCGCACGATGAGGGCGCTGTCGAGGCGCTCAACCCGGAGCGCGTGGTGCTGCTCCCGGACGGCGTCGAGGACCTCTGGAACGCCGATTACCTGGACCTGATCACGCTGGCCTGATCCTGCGGCCCGGCGTCAGGACGCCGAAATCCCCGATCTTCCGGACATTCCCCGCTGCTGCAGCGCACGGGAATGTCCGGAAGACCGGGGATTTTCAGTCAGCCCCTGAAGCTCCGCCTACTTGAAGCCCTGCGCGTCCAGGATGGCGTCTTCCTCGTCCTCGGCGGTCCGGCGCCCGGCTGCGCGCCGCTGAGCCGTCTTGCGCTCGGCGTTCTTGCGGTTCTGCCGCCAGTACTTCGCCGCCGTGTGCGACGACGGCGGCGCGGCTCCCTGCGCCGGAGCGGAGTCCGGGCCGGGCTCCCCGCCGTCCTGCGCGCCGTCGTCGTCCGCCTCGCCTGCCGCCGCGGCCGCGCGCGCCAGCTCGGCGTCCTCGGCATCCAGGGCGTCGTTCTTGGCCTGCTGACGCGCGGCATAACCGAAGCCCAGGATCATGAGCACACCGAAGGCGAACCACTGGAGTGAGTACGACAGGTGCGTGCCCTCGTCCGTGTCCGGCATGGGCAGCTGCATCGGGGCCACCGGGGGTGCGGGGGATTCCGACGCCATCCTGCCGTACGCCCCGGTGAGCAGCGGGTACGTGACCTGTCCGGCGTACTGGCCGAGGTCGATCGAGGCGATCTGGCCCGTGGGAGCCCCGCGGTCCAGGGCCGGCTCGGACGGACGCAGCCGCACCACCACGGTCACCTCGCCGCGCGGGGCGTCGGGGATCGAGTCGGGCCTGCCGTTCTCCTTGTTGCCGATCGGCAGGAATCCCCGGTCCACGATCACGGTGTCCCCGGAATCCACCCGGAACGGCACCAGGACCTGATACCCGGGCTGGCCGTTCAGGGTCCTGTTACGGACGATCAGCTGGTCCTGAGGCAGGTACTTGCCGTGCAGGGTCACCTGCGACCATTCGCGCGCGGTGTCCATGTGGACGAACAGCGGTTTCGCCTGGCTGAACGGCACCGGGACGGAGTTGTAGTTACCGACGATCCGGTTGATGTTGGCCTGCGTCTCGGCGCGGCGGTCCATCTGCCAGCGGCCCAGGAACACGCACGCGATGGCGAAGATGATGGCCAGGACGAAATAGCCCATCCAGCGGCGGGAAAAGAGGAAGCGGTACATCTAAGCCGGATCTCCTGCCGGGTGGGGGTCCGTGGCGGGGGCGGAGGACTGCGCCGAGGACTGGTCGAACGGCACCGTCTCCTTCCAGAAGGCGCGCTGCCGGAGATAGTCCTCGAGCCAGTCGCGGTGCTCCTGGCAGGCGAGCCAGACCTTGCGGCGTTCCGGCGTGTGGATCTTCGGATTGTTCCACAGCACCTGCCAGGCGGCGGAGGCGCGGCAGCCCTTGCGGGAGCAGATCGCCTCGGGGGCCGCCTGGGGACTCCGTCCTGGCCCAGCCTGGCTCAGTGCGTCGAAGAAGCTCATGCGGCGTCGCCCTCCTGGTGCTTCCGGTGCGGAGTGGGGGCCGGGCCGGACTCGACGATCTCACCCTGGATGATCATGCCGGAGCCGTCCTCGGGAGAATCCTCAGAATCAGAAGAGGGGGCGTCAGCCGGATCAGAGCCGGCCGGATCGGCGGCATCCTCCGTCGGCTCGGCCGGAAGCGCCGCCTGCAGGGGCATTCCGATCAGGTGGTCGCTGGGGGTCTCGGCCTTGTCCCCGCCGTTGGCGATGATGACGGCGAACCACGGGAGGAAGACGGCGCCGGCCACGGCGATCAGCTTGAACCAGCCGTCCAGCACGAACAGGAGACCCAGACAGACCATGCGGATACCCATGGCGACGGCGTACTTGATCATCCGGGAGCGGATCTCATCGGAATGCGCGGCACCGGCGTCGGTGATGCTCACGACCTCGGCGTCCTGGGCCGACCGGTGGTGCCGTCCTCCGCCTTGCTGGTTCGTCACGGTTCTCACTCACGCTCCAATATGCTTCACATCCATTCTCGCACCGTGTGCCATGAGCCCAAAAACGAGCGGACCGATAGGATGCAATCCGTATCGAATGATGAGTATGGAAGCGAGAGCGTGCATGAGCGAGCAGAGCACCACGGGCCGCAGCGTCCTGGTCACCGGCGGAAACCGGGGCATCGGACTGGCCATCGCCCAGGAGTTCCTGGCCAATGGTGACAAGGTCGCGGTGACGTACCGGACCGCCACGGAACTGCCGGAGGGGATCCTCGGAGTCCAGGCGGACGTCACGGACGAGGCTTCGCTCGATGCCGCGTTCAAGCAGGTCGAAGAGGCCCACGGTCCCGTGGAGGTCCTGGTCGCCAATGCCGGCATCACCAAGGACACCCTGCTGCTCCGCATGAGCGAGGACGACTTCACCTCGGTGCTCGACACCAACCTCACGGGTTCGTTCCGCGTCCTCAAGCGCGCCATCAAGGGCATGATCCGCCTGCGCAAGGGCCGTGTGGTGTTCATCTCCTCCGTGGTGGGCCTGTACGGCTCGCCGGGGCAGATCAACTACTCCGCGTCCAAGGCGGGTCTGGTGGGCATGGCCCGCTCGCTGACCCGCGAACTCGGCTCGCGCGGTATCACCGCCAACGTCGTGGCGCCCGGCTTCATCAACACGGACATGACGGCCGAACTCCCCGAGGACACCCAGAAGAACTACCTGTCCACCATCCCCGCCGGACGCTTCGCCGAGGCCGAGGAGGTGGCGCGTGTGGTCCGCTGGATCTCCAGCGACGAGGCCGCCTACATCTCCGGCGCCGTCATCCCGGTGGACGGCGGACTGGGCATGGGCCACTGATTCTTCCGCTTCGCGCGATTCCGCCTCAATTTCTTCCCTGATTCCAAGGAGCACATATGGGAACTCTGGACAACAAGACAGCTATCGTCACGGGCTCGTCCCGCGGCATCGGGGCCGAAGTGGCCAAGATCCTCGCCTCCGAGGGTGCGGCCGTGGTGGTCAACTACCGTCAGAAGGCCCCGCGGGCCAACAAGGTGGTGCAGCAGATCACCGAGGCCGGTGGCCGTGCCGTGGCCGTCGCCGCGGACCTGACCGCCGAAGACGGCGCGCAGGCACTGGTCGACGCCGCCCAGGAGAACTTCGGCGGCCTGGACATCCTGGTCCTCAACGCCTCCGGTGGCATGGAGTCCGGCCTGGGTGAGGACTACGCCCTGCGCCTGAACCGCGACGCGCAGGTCAAGATGCTGGAGACCGCCACGGCCGTCATGCCGGCCGGGTCCCGCGTGGTGTTCGTCACGAGCCACCAGGCCCACTTCATCGACACCGTGCCCACCATGCCGGAGTACGAGCCGGTGGCGCGCAGCAAGCGTGCCGGTGAGACCGCGCTCCGCGAGTTCATCCCGGCGCTTGAGGCCAAGGGCATCAGCTTCGTGGTCATCTCCGGCGACATGATCGAGGGCACCGTGACGGCCACCCTGCTGGACCGCGCCCGTCCCGGTGCGATCGCCGAGCGCCGCGCCGAAGCCGGCAAGCTCTTCACGGTGGAGGAGTTCGGAGTCGAGGTGGCCGGCATGGTGACGGCCGACGTCCCCACGGGCCACACCGAGTACGCCGGCGGCGCGGGACACTTCCAGAAGTAACGCCCGCTGCTGAGACGACGACGGCGGCCGCACCCGGTGGGTGCGGCCGCCGTCGTCGTTCGGACTGGTCTGGGCTGGTCCGGCCTGGAGATCCGGCTCAGGCCAGCGGGACACCCGCCAGGACCGCCACGGCATCCAGATTCGGCACGTTGATGGCGGCATCCGCGGCGGCCTGCACCGCGGGCTTGGCGTTGAAGGCCACGCCGAGACCGGCCGTGGCGAGCATGTCCAGGTCGTTCGCGCCGTCGCCGACCGCGATCGCCGCTTCCAGCGGCACGCCGGAGGCCTGGGCCCACTCGCGCAGACGGCTCGCCTTCGCGGCGCGGTCCACGACGTCGCCCGCCACCCGGCCGGTCAGCACGCCGTTCTGGACCTCCAGGTCGTTGGCCAGCCAGTAGTCGAGGCCGAGTTCGCCGGCCAGCGGCTCCAGGATCTGGTTGAAGCCGCCCGAGACCACGGCCACCCGGTGCCCGGCGGCGTGGAAGGCGTCCACCAGACGCTGCGCGCCCTCGCTGAACCGGACGGCGGCGCGGACTTCCTCGAAGACCGACACGGGGAGACCGGCCAGATGAGCGACGCGGTGGTGCAGGCTCTCGGCGAAGTCGAGTTCGCCCCGCATGGCCGCCTCGGTGACCGCGGCCACCTCGGCTTCCTTCCCCGCGTGGGCGGCGATGAGTTCGATGACCTCCTGCTGGATGAGGGTCGAGTCCACGTCCATGATGAGGAACTTCCGCTCGGCGGAACGCAGCGCGGACGGCACGACCGCCACGTCCATGCTCAGCGATGCCTCGGAGAGCGCCTCGCGTGCCGAGACGATCCACTGCTCCGGCACCACGGACGCGGCATCCGCATCGGCAGGGGCGACGACGGTCAGCTCGGCCGCCTGGAAGCCCTCCGCCGCGACGGGCCGCCACTCGCCCTCCACCGCTCCGTGCCGTGCGAGAACGGCGGACGCCTCCTGAAGGGCTGCGGGGGAGAGTTCCGGGGCATACGCGAGGGCGGAGAAGTGTGACTGCATTCAGCCATGGTAGCCAGCGTTGCGGTTATCCATGGAACCCACTTTTACCCTAGGGTTTTATGTCATGAGCGAAGTCCTCCAGTTGAGCCATGTCTCGGTGCGCCGGGGCCGGAAAACACTTCTGAACGATGTTTCCTGGCAGGTCAACGACGGCGAGCGGTGGGTGGTGCTCGGTCCGAACGGCGCGGGCAAGACCACGCTGCTCCAGCTGGCAGGCGCCCGCATGCACCCGAGCGACGGCACGGTGGACATCCTCGACGAGCGCCTGGGCCGCGTGGACGTCTTCGAACTGCGCCCCCGGATCGGGCTCTCCTCCGCCGCTCTGGCCAGCCACATCCCGGAGGACGAGACCGTCCTGAATGTGGTGGTCACCGCTGCGTACGGCGTGACCGGCCGCTGGCGCGAAGGCTACGAGCGCGCCGATGAGCGCCGCGCGTTCCGCCTTCTGAACGCCTGGGGCATGGGTCCCCTTCTCAACCGTCAGTTCGCCACCCTGAGCGAGGGTGAGCGCAAGCGCACCCAGATCGCGCGGGCACTCATGACGGACCCGGAACTCCTGCTTCTGGACGAGCCCGGCGCCGGGCTGGATCTCGGCGGCCGCGAAGAGCTCGTCGCCGAGCTGTCGAAGCTGGCCGCCGACCCGCTCTCCCCGGTGACCGTCCTGGTGACGCATCACCTCGAGGAGGTGCCGCCGTCGTTCACCCATGCGCTGCTGCTGCGTGACGGCGAGGTGGTCACGGCCGGTCCGATCGCGGACGTCCTGACCGAGGAACACCTCAGCACCACGTTCGGCCTGCCGCTCACGGTCACGCAGGACGCGGGACGGTACACCGCCCGCGCCCGCAGCTAGGCTCCGCCCGTCATGGAGTGGCTGCATGGCGCGCTGATCTTCCTTGCGGGCATCTGGGCCGGGACCATCAACACCGTGGTGGGTTCCGGAACCCTGGTGACGTTCCCGGTGCTGGTCGCGCTCGGGACCGCTCCCGTGACGGCCTCCATCAGCAACGCCATGGGCCTGATCGCCGGCAACGTCTCCGGCGCCCTCGGCTACCGGAAGCAATTGCAGGGCCGCTGGCGGTCCCTGGCCACGCTCATGCCGGCATCGCTGCTGGGTGGTGTGACCGGAGCGTATCTGCTGCTGCATCTCCCGGAGGAGGTGTTCCAGTACGTCGCGCCGGTGCTGATCGTGTGCGCGCTGCTCCTGGTGGTCTTCCAGCCCCGGCTGCAGCGCTGGGTGAGGAACCGTGAGCAGGTGCCCGGCAATGCCCTGAGGGACAAGAACCATGGGGTCCTCCTCCTGGTCCTGGTGTTCCTGGCGGGCGTGTATGGCGGCTACTTCGTGGCGGCGCAGGGCGTCCTCCTGGTGGGCATCCTCGGGGTGTTCATGGCGGGCACCATGCAGCAGGCCAACGCGATGAAGAACTTCCTGGTCCTGGCCGTGAACGTGGTCGCGGCGGCGTCCTATCTCCTTTTCGCCTTCGACCGGATCAGCTGGCCCGTGGTGGGACTCATCGCCGTCTCGTCCCTGATCGGCGGACTGCTGGGGGCGAGGATCGGGCAGAAGCTCAAGCCCACGGTGCTCCGGACGGTGATCGTCGTACTGGGCCTCGTCGCCCTGGCCGTGATGCTGGGCAAGCTGCTGGCATAATCCTTGGGTGCCCTTCATCGCCCTTGAGAACGCCTCGGATCCCCGGATCGCCGACTACCGCAACCTCACCGACGTTCAGCTGCGCCTGAAGACCGAGCCGGAGCGCGGAATGTACATCGCTGAGTCCTCCCGCGTGGTGCGCCGTGCAATCGCCGCCGGTCACCGGCCGCGGTCTTTCTTCCTCACGGAGAAGTGGATCAAGGACCTCGCAGACCTCCTGGAGCGGTTCCCGGACGTCCCGGCCTACGTGGGGGAGTCCGCCGTGCTGGAGGAGATCACCGGATTCCATCTGCACCGCGGAGCGCTGGCGGCCATGGAGCGCCCCGAGCCCCGTGCGCTGGCTGACGTGCTCGACGGCGCGCGGCGGCTCGCCGTGCTGGAGGACATCACGGACCACACCAACCTCGGCGCCATGTTCCGCAGCGCCGCGGGCCTGGGCATCGACGCGGTGCTGGTGACACCGCGGTGCGCCGACCCGCTGTACCGGCGGTCCATCCGCGTCAGCATGGGCACGGTCTTCCAGGTTCCGTGGGCCCGGCTGGATTCGTGGCCGGAGGGCGTCGGCGAGCTGCAGGCTGCGGGCTTCACGGTGGCCGCCATGGAGCTCACGCCGGAGTCCCTGACCATCGACGCCCTCGCGGCGCGCAATCCGGAACGGCTCGCCCTGATCCTCGGGACCGAGGGCGCCGGCGTCACGCCCGCGGCTCTGGAGGCCGCCGACGTCGCGGTGGAGATCCCCATGCGCCCCGGTGTGGACTCGCTCAATGTGGCGGCTGCGTCCGCCGTCGCGTTCTGGGAGCTGCGGGCGCGCTAGGGCGGTGTGAAACCAGGCCCGCGTTGCTACCGTGGTCTCATGAGCGAAGCACTGGATGAGGGGCCGTTCTTTCACGGCACCAAGGCCGATCTGAAAGCCGGCGACTTTCTCACCGCGGGGTTCCGGTCCAACTACAAGCCGGAGATCGTGATGAATCACATCTACTTCACCGCGCTCCGGGACGGGGCCGGGCTGGCCGCGGAACTCGCCGCCGGGGACGGTGAGCCTCGGGTCTACGAGGTGGAGCCCACCGGCGACTTCGAGAACGACCCGAACGTGACAGACAAGAAGTTCCCCGGCAACCCCACGCGCTCCTACCGCAGCACCGAGCCGCTGCGAATCGTCGGAGAGGTGACCGACTGGACGCGCCTGACCCCGGAGGCGCTGCAGGCCTGGCGTGACCGGCTCGCCGCGATCCGGGAGGACGAGCGCGCGGAGATCATCAACTGACCTCTTCGGTTGGCCCGGCCGGGGGCCGATGCTGTAGAGTTGACAGCTGGCCGTCATGGCCACCGAATCATCCCTGCCGCTGGCAAAATCCAGTGGCGCGAACAAAGGCCCCAAGATGAAGTCTGATATCCACCCGAAGTACCAGGCCATCGTTTTCAACGATCTGGCTTCCGGCGTCAAGTTCCTGACCCGCTCCACCGCGACCTCCTCGAAGACCATCGAGTGGGAAGACGGCAACACCTACCCCGTCATCGACGTGGAAGTTTCCTCTGAGTCGCACCCGTTCTACACGGGCAAGCAGCGCATCATGGACTCCGCCGGCCGCGTGGAGCGCTTCAACGCTCGCTTCAAGGGCTTCGGCAAGAAGTAATCTCCTTGCCTTCCCGGAAGGGGCCACAGCTCGGCTGTGGCCCCTTCCGGCGTTAACGGGCAGGCCGTCCTAAGGGACCAGCTTTAAGGGACCAGCCAGAGCGATAGGCTGGATGACATGCCCAAGCGTCATGGTGAGTTCAAGGTTCCCGGAGGAAAACTGGTGGTCGCGGACCTGGGGGTGAGCGACGGGAAGCTGGCGGAGGTCTCCATCAGCGGCGACTTCTTCCTGGAACCGGACGAGGCCCTGGACGCCATCAACGCCGCACTGGAAGGCGCGCCCGCGGACTCGCCCAGCAGTGTCCTGGCAGGCCGGATCAAGGACGCCCTGCCCGTCAACTCCCAGCTCTTCGGCTTCAGCCCCGAGTCGGTCGCCACGGCCGTCCGCCGGGCCCTGGGTCTGGCCAGCACCTGGCGGGATCACGAGTGGGAGCTGATCGGCCCCGGCGTCCTGCCCACCGAGGTGAACGTCGCCCTCGACGAGGTCCTCACCCGGGCCGTCGGGGCAGGGGAGCGCCGCCCCGCCCTGCGCTTCTGGGACTGGGAGGAGACCGCCGTCGTCATCGGCAGTTTCCAGTCCTACCGCAACGAACTGAACCCTGAAGGCGTCGCCCGGCACCACGTGAACGTGGTGCGCCGCATCAGCGGCGGCGGGGCCATGTTCATGGAGGGCGGCAACTGCATCACGTACTCGCTCTATCTGCCGCAGAGCCTGGTGGACGGGCAGAGCTTCGAGGCGTCGTACGCCTTCCTGGACGCCTGGGTCCTGGAGTCCCTGGAGCGGGTGGGCGTGAAGGCACGCTACGTCCCCCTCAACGACATCGCCACGGACCAGGGCAAGATCGGCGGCGCCGCGCAGAAGCGGCTGGCCAACGGCGGCATGCTGCACCACGTCACCATGAGCTACGACATCGACGCGGACAAGATGGTCGAGGTCCTGCGGATCGGGCAGGAGAAGCTCTCGGACAAAGGCACCCGGAGCGCGAAGAAGCGTGTCGATCCGCTGAAGCACCAGGCGGGCCTGGACCGGCTGGCGATCATCGACGTCATGATGGAGGTCTTCGCGGAGCGGTATGGCGCCGTCCGTGCCGAACTCGGCGAGGCCGAGCTGGCCGCCGCACGCGAGCTCGCCGCGAGCAAGTTCTCCACTCCCGAGTGGCTGCACCGGGTGCCATGAGAGGCACAGTGGTGACTCTCGGTGGCGGCGGGTTCTCCATGGCGAAGGACGGCGCCTCGCTGATCGATGATCAGATCCTCGCCCTGAGCGGCTCGTCCCAGCCGAAAGTCTGCTTCGTGCCGACCGCGAGCGGCGACGACGGCGGCTACATCCGGCGCTTCGAGGACGCCTTCCGCGGGCGCGCGACGACGTCCGTGCTCTCGCTCTTCTGCCGTGACCCGTGGGGCTACACGGACCCGGCCATGCTCCTCGACCAGGACGTGGTCTATGTGGGCGGCGGCTCGACCGTGAACCTCTTGGAACTGTGGAGACGGCACGGGGTCTCAGAGCTGGTGGAGCAGGCCGCGGCGCAGGGCACGGTGCTTGCCGGGATCAGCGCCGGGATGAACTGCTGGTACGAGGCGTCCTCCACGGATTCGTTTGGTCCCCTGGCACCCCTGAACGATGGACTCGGCCTGCTGAGAGGGAGCGCGTGCCCGCATTACCGCGGCGAGCCGGGACGCCGTGAACGGTACCTGGGGTGGGTCGCCGACGGCTCCCTGCCGGCCGGCTGCGCGGTGGACGATTACGCCGCGCTGGTCTTCCGGGACGGCGGGCTGAGCGACGGATTCGCCGAGCGGGCCGGCAGCCAGGCCTTCCGCGTCGAGCTCGACGCCGGCGGCACCGCCGTCGAGCGCGAGATCCCTCTGCGTCTGCTCGGCTGAGCCACGGGATACAGCAAGGGCCCGGCGGACGATCCGCCGGGCCCTTGCCGCGTCTTCGCCGGAACCGATCAGGCGCGCGAACCCGCCGCCTGCGCCTTCAGCGAGCGGACCAGCTTGTCCCGCTCTTCGAGGATGAGCCGGCGGAGGGCGCGAGGTGCGTCCTCGTGGTCCGCCAGCCAGGCATCGCACCGCACGACGGTGGGGTGCTCAGCGGGTGCCTGACCGTCGACGAGGTCCTGCGCGTCCGGGAAGAACCCGAGAACCAGGCGGCTCGCCATCCCGATGCTCATGGAGCTCCACACCTCGGTGAGCCGCGCGAAGTACGGCTCCTCGTACGGCGCCAGCAGCCTGGCCGACCCGGTCATGAAGCCGGCGATGGTCGCGCTGAAGTTGCGGTTCGAGAGCTGGGTGTCCGGGCCGCAGGCGTCCCACGCCTCGGCCTTGGCTTCCGCGGTGGGACGGGCCGCCACGGCCAGCGCGTGTCCCGCGCGGGCGTCCGCGTTGTCCTCGCGGGCCAGTTCGGCGTCGAGCGCGGTCCGGTCCAGGCGGCCGTGCGCGGCCAGAGCCTGCAACGCCGCCCAGCGGAGCTTCGTGTCCAGCGTCAGCCCGTCCACCCGGCGGCCGCCGCCCAGCAGACCGGTGATCAGGTGCAGAGCCTTGGTGCTGTTGAGGCTGAGCGCCATCACGCACCGTGCCCAGGCGAGCTGTTCGTCGGATCCCGCCGGAGCGTTCTGCAGGCGTTCGACGGCGGTCACCGTCAGTTCGTCCCGGACCTGCTCCCGGTCGGCGGCCGGCACGTAGTGGTTGACCGCCAGGACGGCGTTGCTCAGGACCGACTGGAGGACGCCGATGGTGCCCTCCGTGTGGGCGAAGCGCATCGCCATCCGGAGGTACTCGACCGCGGGGCGGAGGCCGTCCCGCGTGGCGCTCCACACGGCATTCCAGGAGAGCGCCCGGGCCATGGGATCGTCCAGGAGATCCAGGTGTTCGGTGACGGTCTCGTAGGAGGCGTCATCCAGGCGGATCTTGGCGTAGCTCAGGTCATCGTCGTTGAGCAGGGCCAGCGCGGGGCGGGTGCGCCCGGCCAGGGCGTGAACCTCCGTCTCGGCGCCGTCCACATCCAGGTCCAGCACCTCGGCACGGACGAGGCGGCCCTTCTCATCCGGCTCGTACAGGCCCAGACGCAGGCGGTGGGGGCGCAGGGCAGTGGCGCCGGTGACCGGGTCGACCGCGTCCTGGACGATGCCGGCCGCGGTGATGACGCCGTCGTCGTCCTGGATCTCCAGCCGCAGCGTCGAGATCCCGGAGGTCTCCAGCCAGGCCCGCGACCAGTCGGCGAGCTGCTTGCCGGAGGCCGCGTCCAGTTCATTCAGCAGGTCCGCGAGCGTGGTGTTGCCGAATTCATGCTTGCGGAAGTACTGGCGTGCGCCCTCGATGAAGGCGTCGAAGCCCACATAGGCCACCAGCTGCTTGAGGACTGCGGCTCCCTTGGCGTAGGTGATGCCGTCGAAGTTCTGCTTGGCCGCCTCCAGATCGGGGATGTCCGCCACGATCGGGTGGGTGGTGGGCAGCTGGTCCTGGACGTAGGCCCAGGCCTTGCGCTGGTTGGCGAAGTTCACCCAGGACGTGGTGAAGTCGCTGGCACGGTCGACGCCGAGTGTGCCCATGAAGTCGGCGAACGACTCCTTGAGCCACAGGTCGTTCCACCACTGCATGGTGACCAGGTCGCCGAACCACATGTGCGCCATCTCGTGCAGCAGGGTGTTGGCGCGCTGCTCATACTGCGCCTGGGTGGCCTTGGACGCGAAGACGTACTCCTCCGTGAAGGTGACCAGGCCGGGGTTCTCCATGGCCCCGAGGTTGTACTCCGGCACGAAGGCCTGGTCGTACTTGCCCCAGGGGTACGGGTAGTCGAAGAGTTCGGAGAAGAAGTCCAGGCCGCGCTTGGTCTGGGCGAAGAGCTCCTCCGTGTCGAAGGAGCCGGCCAGGGACTCGCGGCAGTAGAGCGCCAGCGGGACCACCAGCGGCTCGCCGTCGGCGTCCGTACCCGTCCAGCTGTCCTCGGCCTTGAAGTACGGTCCCGCCAGGACCGAGGTGATGTACGTGCTCATCGGGAGGGTCTCGTCGAAGTCCCAGCGGGCCGCCTGAGCGTCACTCGCCAGGGGAGTGCGGGCCGTCTCGGCGCCGTTCGACGCGACGTGCCAGTGCGCCGGGGCGGTGACGTGGAAGGTGTAGCGGGCCTTGAGGTCCGGCTGCTCGAAGTTGGCGAAGACGCGTCGGGCATCCGCCGGCTCGTACTGCGTGTAGAGGTAGGTCTTGCCGTCCACCGGGTCCACGTAGCGGTGCAGCCCCTCGCCGGAGCGGCTGTACAGCGCACGGGCCAGAACCGTCACCTGGTTGAGTTCCCGCAGGCCGTCCAGGCGGATCCGGCTGCCGTCCACCACTTCGTCGACGGGCAGCTTCTTACCGTTCAGGAACACCGCCTGTACGCTGTCCCCGATGAAATCCAGGAACGTCGAGCCGCCCGGGCGGGCTTCGAAGGTGATGACGCTTTCGCTGGGGAACCACGCCGCAGCCGGGTTCTCGGCGTCGCGGACGTCCAGGGTCACGTCATAGCTGAGCGTCTTCACCGCGGCGGAGCGGTCCTGCGCCTCGACGAGTTTGAGATTCTGGTTTTGCACCCGAACATTTAACCATGTGAGGCGGTCACGGCCGGTGAAGTGGCGTCTCCACCGGCCAGCCGCCGCCAGTTCTTCCGGGTGAGGTGCTCACCAGGGGGACGGCTTGTAGTCCTTCAGGAAGACCCCGTACTGGTCCTCGCCGGCTTCGCCCATGACGATCGGATCGTAGACGCGGGCCGCGCCGTCCACCAGGTCCAGCGGCGCGTGGAATCCTTCGTCCATCAGGCGGACCTTGGTGTAATGCGGGCGTTCGTCCGTGATCCAGCCGGTGTCCACCGCGGTCATGAGGATCCGGTCGCTCTCGAACATCTCACCGGCACTCGTGCGGGTCATCATGTTCAGGGAGGCCTTCGCCATATTGGTGTGCGGGTGGCCCGGCCCCTTGTAAGCCCGGGAGAACTGTCCCTCCATGGCACTGACGTTGACCACGTACTTGCGACGGGCGGTGGACCGGCGCATGGCGTCCCGCAGCCTGCTGACCAGCAGGAACGGCGCCGTCACGTTGCACAGCTGGACTTCCAGCATCTCCAGCGGGTCCACCTGGTCCACCACCTGGGTCCAGGAGTTGATCGTGGCCAGGTCCGGGACCAGGCCGCCGGCGTCGATGGCCGTGCCCGCCGCGATGCGCTCTAGCGAGGCCGATCCCGTGGACAGGGCGAGCGAGGTGATCGCATCGCCCGCCAGCACCGGGTGTTCCAGCACACTGGAGGCCAGAGCCAGCGGGTGCTTGTCGTGGGCGTGCCCGAAGGTCACCAGCTCGGGGCCGCCGTTGCCCTCCTGAAGAGCGGCGGGCAGGGGCTCGTCCTCGGCCTCGACCAGGGGCTGATAGGCGTTGCCGGAACGGCGTACGGTCTGCGCCGCGTTGTTGATGATGATGTCGAGCGGTCCGGCCGCCGCGACGGAGTCGGTCAGAGCCATCACCTGGGACGGATCGCGCAGATCGATGCCGACGATCCGCAGGCGGTGCAGCCAGTCGGCGCTGTCCTCCATCGCGGCGAAGCGGCGGGCGGCGTCCTTGGGGAACCGGGTGGTGATGGTGGTGTGGGCGCCGTCGCGGAGCAGTCGCAGCGCGATGTACATGCCGATCTTCGCGCGCCCGCCGGTCAGGAGCGCCCGGCGCCCCGTGAGGTCGGTGCGTGCGTCCCGCTTGGCGTGGCTCATGGCGGCGCACTCGGGGCACAGCTGATGGTAGAACGCATCCACCTGCGTGTAGTGCTGCTTGCAGATGTAGCAGGGGCGGGACCTGATGAGGTGGCCCGCGATCTCTCCCGTGGCGGAGCTTGAGAGCTTGTTGCCCCGGGTCTCGTCGTCGATCCGGTCCGGGGCGGCGGTCGCGGTGAGAGCCATGACGGCGCGATCCGCCTCGGCGATCGCATCACGCTTCTCGTTGCGGCGGTGGCGCTTCACGGCCTTGAACATCTTGCCGGTGGCGCGGCGGACGGCGATGTAGTCCGGATCGTCCTCGTCGTACACGTGAATCGAGTTGAGGACTTTGAGACAGGCTTCGATCTCATCCGGGGTGAGTTCGGGGGTGGTCATTTCCCCTATTTTAGTGCGCCTGGCCCGGTGCTCGGGACGAGCGAGCGGCGGGCGTCCTCGTCGGGCCGCCCGCCGCTCGTCGTCACTGACGGGATGGTGAGGTTCAGGAGCCCTTGGCGTCCAGAGTCACCTTGGCATCGGCGTCGTCCTCGTCGGTGCCGGCCGTGCCGGCCGGGATCTCCGTGGTCTCGGTCTGGACCAGCGAGACCTTGTCGATGGCCGCCTTCAGTTCGTCGTACTCCTCGACGGCGGCCTTGACGCTCTCCGGAACGGTGCCCCGCAGGCTCCGGGAGAGGGCGAGCTCCTCCTCGTCCGGTTCCGGCACCGGCTGACCCTTGGACAGCACGGTGATACCGGACTCGGTGACCTTGAAGCCGCGGGCCTCGTCCAGTTCAGGGTCGACGCCGATCGTGGCGCCCTTGGGGACCCGGACGTTCTTGTCGAGGATGGCGCGGCGGACGATCGCCCCTTCACCCACGTAGACGTTGTCCATCAGCACGGAGTCGAGCACGCGGGCGCCCGCCTCGATGTAGGCGTCGTTGGAGAGCACCGAGCCTTCCACGATGCCGCCGGAGACCACCACGCCGTTGGCCACGATGGAATCGAGCGCCGTGCCGACCGTGTTGTTGCGGCCCTTCACGAACTTGGCGGGCGGGGAGATGGTCTGCCGGGTGAAAATCGGCCAGTCCCGGTTGTACAGGTTGAACACCGGCACGGGCGAGATCAGGTCCATGTGGGCGTCGTAGAAGGAGTCGATCGTGCCCACGTCACGCCAGTAGGTGCGGTCGCGTTCGGTGGCGCCGGGAATCTCATTGGTGGTGAAGTCATACACCCCGGCCTCACCGCGGGACACGAAGTACGGGATGATGTCCCCGCCCATGTCGTGCTTCGTGTCGGTGCGTTCGGCGTCGAGGGTCAGCGCCTCGACCAGGGCGTCCGCGTCGAAGACGTAGTTGCCCATGGACGCCAGGAACTGATCCGGCGCTGCGGCGAGCCCCGGCGTGCTGGCAGGCTTCTCGACGAAGGCGGAGATCTTGGAGGCGTCCTCCTGGTCCACCTCGATCACGCCGAACTGATTGGCCATCTCGAGAGGCTGACGGACGGCCGCGACGGTCGCCTTGGCGCCGCTCGCCATGTGCTGTGCCACCATCTGCTGGAAGTCCATGCGGTACACGTGGTCCGCTCCGACCACCACCACGATGTCCGGCTGGGCATCGTGGATGAGATTGAGGGACTGGTAGATGGCATTGGCGCTGCCCAGGAACCAGCTCTTGCCGATGCGCTGCTGCGCCGGCACCGAGGCCACATAATTCTGCAACTGGGTGGACAGGCGCCACGTCTCGGAAATATGCCGGTCAAGGCTGTGGGACTTGTACTGCGTGAGCACCACGATCTTGAAATAACCGGAGTTCACCAGGTTTGACAAAGCAAAGTCAATCAGTCGGTAACTGCCCGCGAAGGGCACCGCCGGTTTGGCCCGGTCAGCCGTGAGCGGCATGAGCCGGTTGCCCTCTCCGCCGGCCAGGACTATTGCAAGGACTTTTTTCAGTGCCATATGGGTACTCCTGCGTACGATCCGAGTGTGACGGCCGTCATGTAGACCACCGAACACGATTCACACTAGATCAGTTGGGCACTTGGGACTACGTTGTAAACGTGCGAATCGATATTGTTTCCAAAGAATTTCCGCCGGATATTTACGGCGGCGCCGGAGTGCACGTTGCCGAGCTGAGTCGTGTCCTCGCTTCGCACGTCGATCTCAGGGTTCACGCCTTCGGCGCGGCCCGGGATTCCGACTTCCACGGCGCCACGGTGAGCAGCTATGCGACCCCCGTGGAGCTCAAGGACGCGAACCCCGCCGTCCAGACACTCGGCGTCGATCTCAGCATCGTGCCCGACGTCGCCGGCGCGGATCTGGTCCACTCCCACACGTGGTACGCCAACATGGCAGGCCATCTCGCCTCGCTGCTTCACGGCATCCCGCACGTCCTGAGCGCCCACAGCCTGGAGCCGCTCCGCCCGTGGAAGGCCGAGCAGCTGGGCGGCGGATACCGTCTCAGCTCCTGGGTGGAACAGACCTCGTATGAAGCGGCTGCGGCCATCATCGCCGTGTCCGAGGGCATGCGGCAGGACATCCTGCGCTGCTACCCGAACGTCGACCCGGCCAAGGTGCACGTGGTGCACAACGGCATCGACGTCTCCCTGTGGGAACGCGATGAGAACGACGACGCCGTGCGCGCGCTGGGCATCGACCCCTCACGTCCCAGCGTGGTCTTCGTCGGCCGGAACACCCGCCAGAAGGGCGTCCCGTATCTGCTGCGCGCGGCGCAGCAGCTTCCCGCCGATGTCCAGCTCGTCCTGTGCTTGGGCGCTGCGGACACGCCCGAACTCGCGGCCGAAACGGCTGAGCTGATCGCCGGGCTGCAGGCCGAGCGGGACGGCGTGGTGCTCATCGAACGCATGCTGCCGCGCCGCGAGCTCATCCAGGTGCTCAGCCACGCCACCGCTTTCGCCTGCCCGTCGATCTACGAGCCGCTGGGCATCGTGAACCTCGAGGCCATGGCGTGCGGCGCCGCGGTCGTGGCGAGTGCGACGGGCGGCATCCCCGAGGTGGTGGCCCATGGCGAGACGGGCCTGCTGGTGCCGCTGGAGCAGGTCACCGACGGCACGGGGACACCGCTGGATCCGCAGAAGTTCGTCGACGATTTCGCGGCCGCGCTCAATCAGGTGGTCTCCGACCCGGCGAAGGCGCGTGCGATGGGTGAAGCGGGCCGCCGCCGCGCTGAGGAGAACTTCTCCTGGGACTCGATCGCGCAGACCACCCTGGACGTCTACCGCTCGGTGCTGCCGCAGGACTGACAGCCTGGCACTGCCGACTCCACGCGAAAGCCCCCTGCGCCGTCCGACGCAGGGGGCTTTCGCCTGGCGGTCTACTTCCGCTTGGCCCGCTCCAGGAGGACCTTCTCGTCCACCGGAGCATCGCCCGAGGCACGCAGCGTGCGGTAGTAGGACCGGGCCTCGTCCTGCCGGACCAGCTCTGCTCCGCTGCCGACCGTGGAGCGGATGTGCTCCTGGCCGTAGCCGAAGGCGTCCACCAGGTCCAGCGCATGCGGACGGATGCGCACCAGCAGGCGGTTGATGTAATCGCCGACCGTCCGGGCACGCTGCATGGAGAGGCGCCCGTTCATGAGGTACCAGGAGAGGTGCTTCTCGATCAGAGAGAGCCCGAAGAGATCGCGGACCGAGGTCAGGACCTCGCGCGTGCCGGCATCCTCGATACCGCGGAGGCCTTCGGTGAACGCCTCCCACTGCAGGAGCTCGGCATGGGCGCGTGCCGCCTCGATCAGCTGATCCTGGTGCTCGTTGAACAGGGCCGCGGCCTTGGCCTGCGGGAGCTTGTTGGCTCCCTTGAGCGCGGCGCCGACCTCGGAGACCATGCTCTGGACGCGGCTGGTGAGCAGGTTCCGCTGGCTCTCCTCGTCCTTCAGGGCCAGCGCGGACTTCTGCGGCAGGCCGGTGTCGGCGACGAACTGCGCCACCTGACGCAGGCCGGTGCGGTTGAGCGCGACGTCGGACGCCTGGGCCGCCACGAAGCGCGCCATGACGCCGAAGTCCACGTTCCGGAACTCCTTGGCGTAATCCGCCAGCAGGCGCTTGGCCACGAGCTGGAGGAGCACCGTGTTGTCGCCCTCGAAGGTCGCGTAGACGTCGAGGTCCGCGCGGAGCGAGGCGAAACGGTTCTCGATCAGGAAGCCGGCGCCACCGCAGGCCTCGCGGCATTCCTGGAGGGTGTCGAGGGCGTGCCAGGTGCTCAGCGGCTTGAGGGCCGCGGCCAGCGTCTCCAGATCCTGGCGGTCCTCGTCGGTGTCCTGCTTGCCGGAGAACACGGCGTCGAACTTCTCGAGCAGCTGCTCGTGGGCGAAGCTGGCCGCGTACGTGGTGGCGAGCCGGGTGAAGAGCCGGCGCTGGTGGCGCTGGTAGTCGAGCAGGACTTCCTCATCCACCGGGGAGCCCGCGTTGAACTGCCGCCGCTGGCTGGCATAGCGGATGGCGGAAGCCAGCGCGATCTTGCTGGCGGCGACACTCGCACCGTCCAGGGAGACACGGCCCTGGACCAGGGTGCCCAGCATGGTGAAGAACCGGCGGCCCGGGCTGGCGATGGGGGAGGAGTACTTCCCGTCGGCGTCGACGTCGCCATAGCGGTTGAGCAGGTTCTCGCGGGGGATCCGCACCCCAGTGAAGTGCAGGCGGCCGTTGTCGATGCCGTTCAAGCCGCCCTTGACGCCGTCGTCCTCCCCGCCGATGCCCGGCAGGAATTCCTTGGTCTCCACGTCGCGGATCGGCACGTAGAAGGCGTGCACGCCGTGATTGACGCCCTGGGTGATCAGCTGAGCGAAGACGACGGCGGCGAGGCCGTCCTTCGCAGCGTTGCCGAGGTAGTCCTTCCAGGCCGCCTTGAAGGGCGTGTTGATCACGAACTCTTCCGTGGCGGGGTCATAGGTGGCGGTGGTGCCGATGCTCGCGACATCCGAACCGTGGCCCATCTCCGTCATGGCGAACGCGCCCGGCGTCTCCAGGGACATGATGGACGGGAGCCACTTCTCATGGTGCTTCTCGGTGCCGAGGTGCAGCACCGCCGCGCCGAACAGGCCCCACTGCACACCGGCCTTGATCTGCAGGGACGGGTCGGCGGTCACGAGTTCCTCGAAGCCGGCGATGTTCCCGCCATGATCGTCCGAGCCGCCGAACCGTGCGGGGAAGGCGCGGTGCACGGCGCCGTGTTCCACGAGTCCCTTGAGCTGCTCGAACACCCGGGCGCGGTGGTCCACGTGGGTGATGCCTTCGATCTTGTGGAACTCCTCCTTGCCGGCCAGGGCCCGCGCCTCGCGGCGGACCTCCGCCCAGGCGCCGAGGAGGCGCTCACCGAGGAGCGCGACATCCACGCGGGGTTCCTTGCCGGCATCCTGCTTCTCGCTGCGGCGCACGTTCTGGAGTGCTTCAGTCATGGTGCTCTTCCTTTCCGGGGATCGGGGCAGGCCGGGGTGTGGTGCCCGCGTGCCTGGATTCGTGGTGTTGGTCTGCGTGATGCCGGTCCGTGGGAGCGGGTGGGGCGACCATGGGCCGCACGCCGTCCACGAGCCAGGAGGTGACCGTCGTGGCCATGTCCGCCTGGCTGGGGCGCTGGGGGCCGGGCGGGCTCTGGAGCCACTGCTCGCCCGCGGCGCGCACCAGGCCGATGGCCGCGCGGGGCCAGTAGTCCAGCAGCGCGCCCGGCTCGGCCAGGAGTTCCGCCATGGGCTGGGCGATCATGTCCGTCACGGCGTTGAGGAAGTGCCCGAAGGTGGCGTCCTGCGCCGGGCCGGGCCCCCCGTTCTCGCCGCTGTTGCGCTGCGTCACGAAGGCGTAGACGTTGGGTGACGTCTCGGCCATCTGCAAATAGGCGTTCACCATGGCGAACAGGCCCTCGGCGGGTGAGGGGGCCTCCTGCACCGCTTCGCGGATCCTGGCCTGCATCCGGTCCAGGACCACTTCGCCGACGGCCTGCTGCAGGCCCGATTTGTCGCCGAAGTAACGGTAGAAGACGGACTTGGAGGTGCCGGCCGAGGACGCGATGTCCTCCATGGAGGCCTCGGGGCCGAGGCGGTGGACCGCCCGGCGGGCGGCCCGGATGAGTTCGGCGCGGCGCTGCAGGCGGTGGTGCTGCCAGCGGGCGGCACGGCCGTCGGTACTGGCGGTGGCTTCGTCGCCGCCGGGGCTCTCCGGCTCGGCCGGAAGGGCCTGCCGGGACGCGGCGCGCTGCTGTGTGACGGGGTTCACGATACTCAGCGTATCAGGTACGCTGGGTATCAGTAACTCACCGATGAAAAACCCCTGCCGCACGGGTGCCCCACAACAGCCCGTGCAGAACTGGAGCGGAACATGACCACCGTACGGAAGGCCGTCGTCGTCGGCGGCAATCGCATCCCCTTCGCCCGCGCCAACGGCGCTTACGCCACCGCCTCCAATCAGGACATGCTGACGGCGGCTCTGGACGGACTCGTGGCACGTTTCGGGCTCCAGGGCGAGCGCATCGGAGAGGTGGCCGCCGGAGCCGTGCTGAAGCACTCCCGGGACTTCAACCTGACGCGTGAAGCGGTCCTGGGCTCAGCCTTGGCGCCCGACACCCCGGCCTATGACCTTCAGCAGGCCTGCGCCACCGGACTGGAGACTGTGCTGGGCCTGGCCAACAAGATCAAGCTCGGGCAGATCGACTCCGCGATCGCCGGTGGTGTCGACTCCGCCTCCGACGCGCCGATCGCCGTGAGCGAGGGCCTCCGCCGGATCCTGCTCGAATTGAACCGCGCCAAGACGGCCCAGCAGAAGCTCAAGGCGCTGTCGAAGCTCCGGCCCAAGGACCTGGCGCCCAATGCGCCGGGCACGGGCGAGCCGCGCACCGGGCTCTCCATGGGGGAGCACCAGGCCATCACGACGGCGGAATGGGGAGTCACGCGCGAGGCACAGGACGAGCTCGCCCTGGCCAGCCACAAGAACCTCGCGGCGGCGTACGACCGCGGCTTCTTCGAGGACCTCGTCACCGCTTACCGAGGTCTGAGCCGCGACTCGAACCTGCGGGCGGACACCTCGCTGGAGAAGCTCGCCAAGCTCTCTCCCGTCTTCGGCAAGAGCCTGCCCGCCCCGGCCACCATGACGGCCGGCAACTCGACTCCGCTCACGGACGGGGCCTCCGCCGTGCTGCTGGCCTCCGAAGAGTGGGCCGATGACCACGAGCTGCCCAAGCTCGCCACCGTGCTGGACGGCGAGGCGGCCGCCGTCGACTTCGTGCACGGCAAGGAAGGGCTCCTGATGGCCCCGGCCTACGCGGTCCCGCGCCTGCTGGCCCGCAACGGCCTGACCTTCGACGACATCGACTTCTTCGAGATCCACGAGGCCTTCGCCGGAACGGTCCTCAGCACCCTCGCGGCCTGGGAGGACCCGGAATTCTGCCGCGACCGTCTGGGCCTGGACGCGCCGCTCGGGTCGATCGACCGCGCCAAGCTCAACGTCAACGGCTCCTCGCTGGCGGCAGGGCACCCCTTCGCGGCCACCGGTGGCCGCATCGTGGCCACCCTCGCCAAGGCGCTGCACGAGAAGGGCCGGGTGGACGGGCGACCGGCCCGCGGCCTGGTCTCGGTCTGCGCGGCCGGCGGCCAGGGCGTCGTCGCGATCCTCGAAGCATACTGAGCGGCAGGAACGGAACATGGCAGACAAGTATACAGAATTCGTCAGCCGCGGCTTCGGCCGTGATCTCGCCCGGAAGCTCGGACTGCCGCAGCCGGCCGTTTTGCGCCGCTACACGCCGGGCCAGCCGTTGCTGGAGGGGCCCGTCGTGGTGCTGGGCCGCGGGGCGGGCGCCGATGGGGTCGCGGCCGAGCTACTGGCCTGGGATCTCGACGTCCGGCGCTCCGTGGGCGGCTCGGAGAAACTCGCCGCGCTCGTCCTGGTCCTGGACGGCCTGAGCCATCCGGACGACCTGTCGGCTCCGGTGCAGGAAGCCGGTCAGCTGCTGCGTCAGCTCCGCCCCTCGGGCCGTGTGGTGACCATCTCCCGGGAACCGGGCGCCGCGGGTGATCCGGCGACGTCGGCCGCGCGGCGCGCGGTGGACGGCTTCACCCGGTCCCTGGCCAAGGAACTCCGTGCCGGGGCCACGGCGAACGGCATGGTGCTCGAAGAGGATGTCCCCGCCGACAGCCCGGCAGCCCTCGGGGTGCTCCGGTTCTTCCTCTCGGCACGGTCCGCCTTCGTGGACGGGCAGTTCCTCCGGGTCACCGGCTCGGAGGCCCGCCCGGACGGCGGCGTCCGCCCGCTGGAGGGCCGGGTGGCCGTGGTCACCGGCGCGGCGCGGGGCATCGGCGCCGCGATTGCGAAGACCCTGAGCCGTGATGGCGCACGAACCATCCTCGTGGACGTTCCGGCGGCGGGGGAGCAGCTGGCCCAGGTGGCCAACCGGGTGGGCGGCATCGCCCTGCAGGCGGACATCACCGCCCCCGACGCGGCCGCGAAGATCCTCCGCGTCGCCGAGGAGCGTTTCGGCCGCCTGGACATCGTGGTGCACAACGCGGGCATCACGCGGGACAAGCTCCTGGCCAATATGGATCCGGCCCGGTGGGACAGCGTGATCGCGGTCAACATCGCCTCGCAATTGCGCATGAACGAGGTGTTCCTCGAGTCGGAGCTGTTCAGCGACCGGCCCCGCATCGTGAGCCTGGCCTCCACGTCCGGCATCGCCGGCAACCGCGGCCAGACCAACTACGGGGCGTCGAAGGCGGCCGTGATCGGGATGGTGCAGGCCACCGCGGAGAGCATGGCCCGGCTCGGCGGCACCATCAACGCCGTGGCCCCCGGTTTCATCGAGACCGAGATGACGGCCCGTGTCCCGTTCGCGACCCGTGAGGTGGCGCGCCGCCTGAACTCCCTCCAGCAGGGTGGTCAGCCCGGTGACGTCGCGGAGGCGATCGCCTTCCTCGCCAGCGACGCCGCGGGCGGGGTCAATGGCGAGGTGCTGCGGGTGTGCGGCCAGAATCTGGTGGGGGCATGAGCGGCGAGCAGACGGTCATCCTCCAGGAGGTGCCGTCGCTGGCCAGGCTTTACCTCAACGCCGCCGGGACCGCGGCGAAGCAGCGTCTGCTGAAGAAGGGCCAGCCGGTCACCGTGCCGCGCGCCGTCCACGAGGTGCACTCGGTGACGGCCGACGTCGACCGTGTCACGGCGTTTCAGCGCCTGGTGCACGGGACGGTGCGGACCGAACTGCCCTCCGCCTACGTGCACACGCTCGCGTTTCCGGTGGCCATGAGCGTCATGACGCGGGACGACTTCCCGCTGCCGCTGCTCGGACTGGTCCACCTGGAGAACACGGTGGAGCACTTCGCCCCCGTCCCGTTCGGGACCGGTCTGACGGTGCGTGCCCACGCGGCAGGTCTGCTGGCCCACCGGTCCGGAACGCTGGTGGACATGGTGGCGGAGGTCCTCGAACCCGGCTCGGAGGACCTGCTGTGGCGCGGCACGTCTCGGTACCTGGCCAAGGGGGTCTTCCTCCCCGGCGTGGACACCGCCATCCCGGCGGCCGAGCGGGAGGAGTTCCGTCCTCCGGTGCCCACGGGACAGTGGCGTCTGGGTGTGGACACGGGCCGGGATTACGCCGCGGTATCCGGGGATTACAACCCCATCCACCTCAGCGCGCTGAGCGCCAAGGCTCTCGGCATGAAGACGTCGATCGCCCACGGGATGTACTCCGTGGCGCGCGCCCTGGCCGAATCCGGTCACGACAGCGAGGCGGGCATCCGCTGGCATGTCACCTTCGAAGCTCCGGTGTATCTGCCCGCCACGGTCGCCGTGGGCATCCGCGACGAGGCGCCCGCGGGCGAATGGTCCGGCACGGAATTCCAGGCCTGGAACCAGCGCAGCGCCCGGCGGCATTTTCACGGGACCGTGGAGCCGCTGAACCGGAGCGCCTTCTGACCGGCTGACTCGCAGGGGCCGGTCCGGACACGACCGGCCCCGATGAGTCAGCCCCCGAACGCGGAAGTGCCCGGTCCCTCAGGGGACSGGGCACTTCCGTTTCGTTCAGTTTCAGAGCCGTTCTGCTTCAGGCGCGATGCCTGGAACGGAACGTCCACTGGAACGGAACTCCTAGTCGACGACGACTTCCTTCTCCAGGAGACGGGAGGTCTCGTCGTGCCATTCACGGCTCAGGGGCTTCAGGGTCGCTTCCACGGCGCGGGCGTGGTGCCCGCAGAAGAGGAGCTCCCCGCCGGAGGCCTCAAGCACCACCCGGACAAATGCCTGGGCGCCGCAACGGTCGCAACGGTCAGCCGCGTTGAGCGTACGTTCCGCAATTGCTGTTGACATCGGGGCCTCCTTTGAAAGTTCTGTACGTCTATATAACCAGCGGACAGGCCCGGAACATGCCACAATTCGGTCTCTTTCGCTCTGCGCGTAGTCGGGCGTCTCGTCGTGGCGTCTCTCACGGTGCGCCTGCGCGGGGAGGGTGGCCGTTGCCGCTACTCTGAAAAGAGCGTCTTCAGGCCCCAAAGGAGTCCACCACCCGTGTCACCGAGTTCGGAATACAACGCCCGGCACCTCTCCGTCCTGGAAGGGCTGGAAGCTGTCCGCAAACGCCCGGGCATGTACATCGGATCCAACGATTCCCGTGGCCTCATGCACTGCCTCTGGGAGATCATCGACAACGCCGTCGATGAGGCCCTGGCCGGGTACGGACACGACATCAAGGTGATCCTGCACGCCGACAACTCGGTGGAGGTGCACGACGACGGCCGCGGCATCCCGGTGGACATCGAGCCGAAGACCGGGCTCACCGGCGTCGAGGTCGTGTTCACGAAACTGCAYGCSGGCGGCAAGTTCGGCGGCGGCTCCTACAACGCCTCGGGTGGTCTGCACGGCGTGGGCGCCTCCGTGGTCAATGCCCTCTCCGCACGCCTGGACGTCCAAGTGGACCGCGGCAGCAAGACCTATCAGATGTCGTTCCGCCGGGGTGAGCCCGGCCGTTTCGAGGACGGCAGCGGCAAGCCGAAGCCGGACGCGAAGTTCGTGCCGTTCCTGGAGAACTCCATGCTGGACGTGGTGGGCAAGGCCAAGCGCGGCGTCACGGGCACCCGCATCCGGTACTGGGCCGACCGGCAGATCTTCACCCCGGACGCCAAGTTCCTGTATGACGAACTCACCGGCCGGGCCCGTCAGACCTCCTTCCTGGTGCCCGGGCTCAAGATCACGGTCCGGGACGAGCGCCGCCTCGCCGGAACCCCCGGCGCCGACGGGCCGTATGAGGAGGTCTTCCACCACGACGGTGGGACCTCCGAGTTCGCCGAATTCCTCGCCGCGGACTCCGCCGTCACGGACATCTGGCGGCTGAACGGCTCCGGGACCTTCAAGGAGACGGTGCCGGTGCTCGACGAGCACGGACACAGTCAGCTGGCCGAAGTGGAGCGTCACTGCGAGGTGGACATCGCCCTGCGCTGGGGCATCGGCTACGACACCACGGTGCGCAGCTTCGTGAACATTATCGCCACCCCCAAGGGCGGCACCCACCTGGCCGGCTTCGAGCAGGCGCTGCTGAAGACGTTCCGCAAGCAGGTCGAGGCCAACGCCCGGAAGCTGAAGGCCGGCAACGACAAGGTGGAGAAGGACGACGTCATGGCCGGCCTGACCGCCGTCCTCACGGTCCGCCTCGCCGAACCGCAGTTCGAAGGCCAGACCAAGGAGATCCTGGGCACCCCCGCGGTGCGCGCGATCGTCTCCCGCGTGGTGGAGAAGGAGATCACCACCCGCCTGACGTCCAGTAACCGCAATGACAAGGCTCAGGCGGCACTCCTGCTGGAGAAGGTCGTCAACGAGATGAAGTCCCGCGTCTCGGCGCGGGTGCACAAGGAGACGCAGCGGCGGAAGAACGCCCTGGAGTCCTCCACCATGCCGAGCAAGCTCGCGGACTGCCGCAGCAGTGACGTGGATCGCTCCGAGCTGTTCATCGTGGAGGGGGACTCCGCGCTGGGCACGGCCAAGCTGGCCCGTTCCTCGGACTTCCAGGCGCTGCTGCCCATCCGCGGCAAGATCCTCAACGTCCAGAAGGCGTCCGTGGGGGACATGCTCTCCAACGCCGAGTGCGCAGCCCTGATCCAGGTGGTGGGCGCCGGTTCGGGCCGCAGCTTCGACCTGGACGCCGCCCGCTACGGCAAAGTGGTCCTCATGACCGACGCCGACGTGGACGGCGCGCACATCCGCACCCTGCTGCTCACCCTCTTCTACCGCTACATGCGGCCCCTCGTGGAGGCCGGCCGGGTCTACGCCGCCGTGCCGCCCCTGCACCGGGTGGAGGTGATCAACGCCGGTTCCAAGGCGAACGAGGTCATCTACACCTATTCCGAGCAGGAGCTTCACGTGCTCCTGGACCGTCTCCAGTCGGAGGGCAAGCGGTACAAGGAACCGATCCAGCGCTATAAGGGTCTGGGCGAGATGGACGCCGATCAGCTGGCCGAGACCACCATGGATCCCCGGCACCGCACCCTGCGGCGGGTGAGCATCGACAGCGCGGAGAGCGCCGAACGGGTCTTCGAACTCCTCATGGGCTCCGAGGTGGCGCCCCGCAAGGACTTCATCGTCGCCGGAGCGCAGCACCTCGACCGGGAGCGCATCGACGCCTGACCGGGCTCAGCGTTTCCAGCCTGGACGGAGCCCGAGGGCCGGAGCTGGACGTCCTAGAAGTGGATGAGCCCCGGCACGATCAGCAGGGCCGTCGGCACCAGGAGCAACAGCACCGAGGACGCCAGGACCAGGAGGCGCTGTGCCGCCGGGAGCGCGGGAGCACCACCGAGGAGCCGCTTCACCCGTGCCACGGTGGTCGCCGAGACGGCGGCGTCGTCACCGGCCAGAACCGGTTCAGATTCCAGGGGGGTGCGGCGCGGCTGCTGCCCATCCGCGACGACGACGACCGCGCGCACCAGGGTGCCGGCGTCGCTGACCTTCAAGGCGGCGTCGTCGGCGAGCATCTCGAGCAGCTCGTTCACCGCGCGCTGTGCGACGCGGGTGGTGGGAAGCCACGGCAGGGCGGCCCGCCAGGCGGCGAAGGCCCAGAGCAGCAGGTGATGCCGCTGCGTCAGGTGGCTGCCTTCGTGGGCGAGGACGGCGTTCAGTTCCCGCTCGTCCAGGGCCTCCATGAGTGAGTCGGACAGGACCGTGATCGAATGGGCGCCACCGGGAAGGCAGTACGCCACGGGCGCCGAGTGGGCGATCACCACGGTCCCGGAGTCGCCGTGCGGCCGGCTGAGAATGCCGAGGAGCTCGCGGTGCCGGCGTCGTTCGGTGCTGATGCGCACATAGGTGAGCAGGAGGGTGAAGAGCAGGTGCACGGTCAGGACGCCTGCCGTCGACAGGGCGAAGGCGTGCCAGAACCCCAGGTCTTCGGTCGACTGGCTGCCCAGCATCACCAGCGCCAGGGCACGCAGTCCTGCGACCAGATTGTCACCGAGCGGTTCCAGCCCGTAGCAGAGCATGGCGCCGATCATGGAGAGCCCTCCGGCGAGACCGATGGCCTGCCAGAGGACCACGGCGGCGAAGGGGGAGCGGGACGGCCAGGAACTCCGGGCCAGGAGGACCGGCGCCGGCCAGGCGAGGATGATCGCGAGAACCGCCAGGAACCAGGCGGTGATCAGCACCGCATGCCTCAGCTGCTGGTCGGGATGTCCGAGGAGGGATCCACGTTCAGCAGGCGGCGGAGGGCATCGGCCTCGGCGGGACTGACGGATCCCACGAAGCGTGCCAGGACGGCCTCGCGGTCCGGAGCGGACCCCAGCACCTCCCGCATCAGTTCGGCGGTGTGTTCGGCGCGGGTGGACACGGCACGGTAGCGGTGCGGGCGGGTTCCCCGTTCACGGGCCACCAGCCCCTTCTTCTCCAGCCGGGAGAGCACGGTGAGAACCGTGGTCACGGCGAGTTCCTTGCCTCCGCTGGCCGCGTCGGTGCTGGCGAGCTGATCACGAAGGTCGTTGGCCGTGGTGGCCTCCGGCCCGGCCCACAGCAGGTCCATGACGGATCGCTCAAGATCCCCGAGGCTTGCCATTGAAAGCGTCCATCTCCTCTGTAATGCTGATGATGACCCTCGGGAGACGGTTGTCCCCAGTGGGTGCGCAGCTATAAATCTATCCTGTTTCGGCCCGTTTTTCTACGTCCAGTAGAAGCCTCTGTCTCGCGTGTCACGTGGAGCGGCGCAACGGCCCTTTTTGTTCTACACTCTGTAGAAGAAGGTTTTCTACGAAACGTAGAAGTTGTGCCTCGACGAGGGAATGAGGAATCCATGGACGCCTTGGAAGTCGCGCGGTGGCAATTCGGCATCACCACCGTGTATCACTTCATGATGGTGCCGCTCACGATCGGCCTCGGCCTCGTGGTGGCCTTCATGCAGACGCTCTGGCATCGCACCGGCAAGGCCGAGTACCTGCGCATGACCAAGTTCTGGGGGAAGCTCTTCCTCATCAACTTCATCATGGGCGTGGCCACCGGCATCGTCCAGGAGTTCCAGTTCGGCATGGCGTGGAGCGAGTACAGCCGCTTCGTCGGTGATGTGTTCGGCGCTCCGCTGGCGATGGAGGCCCTCCTCGCCTTCTTCGTCGAGTCCACCTTCCTGGGCCTCTGGATCTTCGGCTGGAAGCAGCTGAAGAAGGGCGTGCACCTCGCCTGCCTCTGGATCGCCGTGATCGGCTCCGTCATCTCCGCGTACTTCATCATCGTGGCCAACAGCTGGATGCAGCACCCCGTGGGAGTGACCCTGGAGGGCGGGCGCGGACGCATGGTGGACGCCTGGGCGGTGTTCACCAACAACACCGCCGTGGTGGCCTTCAGCCACACCATCATGGGCGCCCTCGCGGTGGCGGGCGGATTCCTCCTGGGCATCGCCTGGTACCACCTCTGGCGGCGCCGGACCGACGGCATCGACACGGTGGACGCCTCCGGTCGCGTAGTGGTGGGCGAGGCGCGCTCGGTCCCCGGCCGTGACAAGACCGACCACGCCGTCTGGCTGCGCTCGCTCAGGATCGGCGCCGTCGTCGCAGCCATCTCCTTCGCAGGCACCTCGATCACCGGTGACCTGCAGGGCAAGCTCATGTTCGAGCAGCAGCCCATGAAGATGGCCGCCGCCGAAGCTGCCTGCCATGACGGCACCCAGTTCTCCGTGCTCAGCGTCGGCGACCTCGGCTCCAAGGACTGCTCCAACATCGTGGCCGTGATCGAAGTCCCGGGCCTCCTCTCCTTCCTGGCCAAGGGCGACTTCACCACTTCGGTGAAGGGTGTGAACTCCCTGGTGCCGGAATACCAGGAGAAATACGGCACCCACCTGCCCAACGACCCCAAGCTCGGCGACAGGGCGGGCAAGGAGATCCAGTACGTCCCCGTCATGGAGGTCACCTACTGGGGCTTCCGGATGATGATCGGCTTCGGCGGACTGGCCGCTCTCGCCGCCGTCGCCGCCCTCTGGCTGACCCGGCGGGGGACCGTGCCCGCGAGCCGCTGGCTCATGCGGCTGGCCGTGTTCGGCATCCTGGCCCCCTTCGGAGCCAACGCCGCGGGCTGGATCTTCACGGAGATGGGCCGTCAGCCGTTCGTGGTCGCCCCGAATCCCGATATGAACGGAGTCGATCCCGTCTTCATGTACACCGCGGCGGCCGTCTCGCCGGGTGTCTCGGCGGCGGAGATCCTCACCTCGCTCATCGCCCTGACCACGGTCTACGCGGTCCTCATGGTGGTCGAGATCAAGCTCCTGACCACCTACATCCGCGGCGGCGTGGCCTCGGCCATGCCGGAGCTCGCGCACCACGACGACGACACGCCTGACGACGACACCCCCGACGACGGACGTGGAGGCTCCCGCCGGGAGACCGACGTCCTGGCCTTCGCCTACTGAGAGGAGAGACAGCATGGAAACCCTGCCCACCATCTGGTTCATCGCCATCGCCGTCCTCTGGACCGGCTACCTCTTCCTGGAAGGTTTCGACCTCGGCGTCGGCATGCTCATGAAGCTGTTCGCCAGGAACGACAAGGAACGCCGCGTCCTGCTCAACACCGTCGGCCCCGTCTGGGACGGGAACGAAGTCTGGCTCCTCACGGCCGGCGGCGCCACCTTCGCCGCCTTCCCGAACTGGTACGCCTCCCTGTTCTCCGCCCTGTACCTCCCGCTCCTGCTGGTTCTGCTGGGCCTGATCTTCCGCGCCGTGGCCTTCGAATACCGCGGGAAGATCAACACGGACCGCTGGCGCACGAGCTGGGACTGGGCGATCGCCCTGGGGTCCTTCGTGGCGGCGTTCGGCGTGGGGGCGGCTCTCGCGCTGAGCACCACGGGCCTGCCGCTGAATGCGAACGGTGACCGCGTGGGCGGAGCCTTCGCCTGGCTCACCCCGCCCGCGATTCTCGGCGGTTTCGCCGTCGTGCTGTTCGCGCTGGTGCACGCCCTGGCGTTCCTCATGCTCAAGACCGACGGCGAGATCCGGCACCGTGCACGCCGCTGGCTGATCCGCTGGCTGCCTCTCGGCCTGGTCCCGATCGCAGGTTGGGTCCTGCTGGTGCAGTTCCAGCACGGCAAGTGGTGGAGCTGGGCCCTCACCGGGCTGGCCGTGGTCGCGGCGGTCTGCGCCTGGCTCCTGGCGCGCAAGGCGCAGGAGGGCAGGGCCTTCATCCTGCTGGGCGTCTTCCTGGCCGGCGGCACGGCGGCCATCTTCTCCGCGGTGTACCCGGTGGTCCTGCCGTCCACCCTGGACCCGGCGTTCGACCTGACCATTTCGAACGCCTCCTCCAGCGACTACACCCTGGGCCTCATGACGGTGGTCGCCTGCATCGGCCTGCCGCTCGTCATCGCCTACCAGGCGTGGACCTACTGGGTGTTCCGCCGCCGGATCAGCGCGGATCTGATCCCGCAGTCCCACACGGTGCTCCCCGCCGTCCTGCAGCGGGCGCTCACCAGGCAGTCCTAGCGCATGGCGGCCACCAGGACATCACCCTTCCCACCCGGGCCGAGGGGGCCCCTTTACCTGATGGGCCTCCTCGGAGCGGTCAATGCCCTCGGGCTGGTGCTGCTGGCCCAGGCCCTGGCAGGCGGGATCGCCCTGCTTGCCGCGGGCCGGGCCGACGACGGCGGAACGCTCGTCACGCTGGTCATCGGCGGAGTGCTCGGGGCCCTGCTCCGGGCGGGCTCCGCGTGGGGGCAGTCGGTCGCCGCGCGGTCCGCCGTCGTCGAGGTCAAGGAGAGCCTGCGGACCCGCCTGCTCGGAGCGCTCCTCGGTGGACGCCGGCCGGCGTCGTCCCGCGGACGGGGAGCCGACGCGCTGCTGGCCACCCGCCGGCTGGACGAACTGGACCGCTACTACACGGAATTCCTGCCCAGCCTGGTCAACTGCGCCACGGTGCCGTTGATCCTCGGCGCGCGGATCCTGCTGGCCGATTGGCTCAGCGCGCTGATCATCGTGCTGACCATCCCGCTGGTGCCGCTGTTCATGGTCCTGATCGGAAGGCACAGCCAGGAGAGCCTCGCGAAGGCCTACCGTTCGCTGGACGTCCTGTCCTCGCACCTGGTGGAACTCGCCCGGGGTCTGCCGGTGCTCCTCGGGCTGGGCCGTTCGAAGGACCAGCGCGCGGCGCTGGAGGCAGTGGGCGAGCAGCACCGTAAGGAGTCCATGGCGACGCTGCGGACCGCTTTCCTCTCCGCGCTGGCGCTCGAACTGATCGCGACCATCTCCGTGGCGCTGGTGGCCGTGACGATCGGCGTGCGACTGGTCCACGGGCAGATGCCTCTTGAGGCGGGTCTCCTCGCGCTCATCCTGGCTCCGGAGTGTTACCAGTCACTGCGGGCGATGGGCTCCGCCTACCACGCGAGTGAGGACGGCAAACTAGCGCTGGCCGCCGCGGATGCGGTCCTCGACGCTCCGGAGCCGGCCGGCACGCAGGTGGAGCGGGTGTCCTCCGATTCCGCGCCCGGGATCGCGCTCGACGGGCTGGCCGTGACGTTCCCGGACCGCGGGATCACGCTCGGACCCGTGACCGCCACCGTGCGCCCGGGCCGGATCACCGCCCTCACCGGCCCGAGCGGATGCGGCAAAAGCACCCTGCTCGCGGCCCTGTCCGGCACCCTGGAACCGGCGGCCGGGGCGGTGGGAACGGTCCTTCGCCTCGGCGGGACAACCAGGGACGCCGACCGTCCGGAGGACGCGGTGTCCGCCCCGCTCACCGTGGCCTATGCGCCCCAGCATCCGGAGTTCCTCCGGGAGCGGGTCCACGACGAATTGCTGTTCTGGGGCGGGGAGCGTGCCACCGCGGAGCAGCTGGAGCGCAGTGTGCGACTGGCCGCCGCGGACGACCTGCTGGATCTCCGGATCGCGGACCTCAGCCCCGGCGAACAGCGCCGTGTCGCTCTGGCGCGGGCCTTCCTGCTGGCGGAACTCGGCGCCGAGGTCCTGCTGGTGGATGAGCCGACGGCACACCTCGACCCGGAACGCGCCGAGGTCATCCGCGCTTCGCTCCGCGAACTCTCGGCCGTGCTGCCCGTGATCCTGGTCAGCCACGACCCCGGAACGTTGGCACTGGCGGACGACAGCGTCCCGGTCCACGGCGAGGCGGCGCGGACGCAGGAGGCCACGGCCACTGGCCACGGCCCCGAGGCAGCAATCCGGACTCCCCCCGGTGAGCGGCACGACGACGGCGCCGAGTCGCCGAACGCTCAGGTGCCGCCGTCCGGCGTCACACCCGGGCCTGCGACCGGCTCCCTGCTGGCCGGTTCCCGCTGGCGACTCGTGCGTGCGGCGGCGCTCGGCGTCCTGGCACAGCTCTTCTCCGTGGCCCTGGCCGCCCTGTCCGGCTGGCTGATCGTCCGGGCGAGCTCGCAGCCGCCGATCCTGTACCTCATGGCCGCGATCGTCGGGGTGCGGTTCTTCGGGATCGGCCGCGCGGTCCTGCGGTACTGCGACCGACTGGCGATGCACGACGCCGTCTTCCGCCTGACCACCCGGCTGCGCGGCCAGGTCTGGGAGGGTCTCTCCGGGCGGTCCCTGGGCATCCGCCGGGTCATGCAGGGCGGCAACGTCCTGGACACCGTGGTGGCGGACGTCGATGAGTACCGGGACATCCTGCCCCGGGTCCTGGGACCCCGGTGGATCGCCCTGGGCACCTCGGTTCTCGCGCTGGTGGGCACCGCGCTGGTCCTGCCGGCCGCGGTTCCGGTGACGCTCCTGGTCTGTCTGGTGGGGCTGTTCCTGGCCCCCGCGGTCGCGCTGTGGGCGGATCGTCGTTCCAGCCGCGCCGTGCTGGACAGCAAGTCGGCCCTGCTGCGCTGGGTCACGGCCGCTCTGCAGGCCGGGAAGGATCTGCGGGGCAATGGCCTCAGTGAGCGTGCCGTCGTGGAGGCGGGACGGCTCTCCGGAGCCATGGTCCGTGCCTTCCGTCGCGCCGCCTGGGCGGAGGGCGCCGGCTTGGCGCTCACGGTCCTGGCGTGCGCTGCAGGTGCGGCCGCCGTCGTGGTCCAGTCGGTGGTCCTCGGGACGGGACAGGAGCTTGCGGAACGCACCGCCGTGGTCGCCTTCATGCTGCTGGCGCTCCAGGAACCGTTCCAGGCCCATCTGTCGGCGAGCCGCCTGAAGCCCGCGCTCCGCCGTCTGGAAGAGCGCCTGACCGCCGCGACCGCTCCCGAACCCGTCCAGGAGTCGCACGGAACCCGGACGGTGGAGCCGTTCGCGGTGGCCAGTGGTCTGTCCTTCGACGGACTGGCGGTCGCGTGGCCGGACACGGACGCCGTGTTCACCGGGCTCAGCGGTTCGGCCGCGCCGGGGCGGTCGCTGGGGATCTCCGGTCCGTCGGGCAGTGGCAAGTCGACGCTGCTCGCCGCCCTCCTCGGATTCCTGCCGCCCCGTGAGGGGTCCGTCACCGTCTCCGGGCGCATCGCCTGGTGCCCGCAGGAGTCGCATGTCTTCGACTCGACCGTGCGGGGCAATCTGTCCTTGGCCCGGCCCCGCGGAGAGGCCGACGGTGACGAGATGCTCTGGGAGAGCCTCCGCCGCGTGGGCCTCGACGGAGTGGTCCGGAGCATGCCGGATGGCCTCGACACTCGGATCGGCCCGGGCGGGAGCTTCCTCTCCGGTGGACAGCGGCAGCGGCTTGCCGTTGCGAGGACCGTGCTGGCGGGGGCGACCGTGCTCCTGCTCGATGAGCCGACCGCTCATCTGGACGCCCAGGCCGCCGATGCCCTCCTGGCCGATCTCCTCACCTCGCTGGAGGGGGAGACGCTGGTGGTGGTGTCGCATCGCGAACCGGATCTGTCGCGCCTGGCCGGACAGCTGGACCTGGGACTCCGGGAACCGCTGGACGGCTCGCTGCGCCGCGCCTGACCGGACGGCCCGGGATAGGCTGGCCGGATGACTGAGGAATTCGGGGGTCTCCTGGTCCGCACGCCGCGGCGGACCGACATTCCGGCGTGGGCGCAGCTCATCGCCCGGATCGCCGGGGCGGAGCGGCACACCTGGTACGAGAAGGCGGAGGACCTTGAGACGTTCTTCGAGCTGCAGGACGCGGAATCCGACGCGATCCTCGCCTTCGACGACGACGGCGTGCCGCGCGCCCACGGTCGGCTCACCGCCGTGGGGGACGGCGCCGTCGTCCGCAGCGAAGGCGGGGTGGACCCCGACTGGCGACGGCGGGGCATCGGCGAGCACGTCCTCGGCTGGCAGCAGGAGCGGGCCGGCCGGATCGCCGCCGAGCGTGGTCTGCCCGGAACCGCGCTGCGCGCCCAGCACGAGGAACACGTGGAGGGCCCGGCGCAGCTGCTGGAGTCCGCGGGGTTCGGGGTCGTGCGCTGGTTCCACGAGATGCACCGCGGCCTGGACCGGGTGCCCCCGGAGCGGCCTCTGGCACCCGGGTATGAACTGCTGAACTGGACGCCGGAGCTGGACGAGGCGATCCGCGTCCTGCACAATCTCGCGTTCGCCGGTCACTGGGGGAGTGCACCGCGCTCCGAGGAGTCCTGGGCTCGCCGCGTGGGGAACCCCGAGGTGCGGAGAGCGTGGTGCACGGTGGTGCGGGAGACGCGCAGCGGGGATCCGGTGGCCTATCACCTGGGCAGCCACGATCCTGAGATCGAGCGCCTGCACGGTCGGGTGGAGGGCTACACCGAGCTGATCGGCGTCCACCCGGAACACCGGGGCCGGGGACTCGCCCGCGGGCTGCTGGAGGACGCCGTCCGGCGCTTCGCAGCCGACGGGATGACCACGGCCGCGCTGGACATGGACTCCGGCAACGGCACCGGGGCGCTGGCGCTCTATGAAGGGGTGGGCTACCGCGTGGTGAACCGCGCCCCCGTCTGGGAGAAGGCGGTGCCCGCTACGCCGTGACGTCGTGCAGGTGGTGCACCACGTCGTGGAGGAAGTAGCTGGAGAGCGACCCCACCGTGAACTGCGAGCCGTTGCTCCGCACGCCGCGATGCGTCAGCAGATCCTCGGGGACCTCCTCGAACGCGCGGGCGGTCAGGTCCGTCTCCTCGGCGATCTGGTGCGCGACGCGCCGGGGGCTCTCCTGGCGATACTCCTTGGCCACCGCGGTGGCATCCTGGTCCCAATTGGCGAACTCCACCCCATCACGGCCCAGCATGAGGTGCAGCCGCTCCCGGAAGAGCTCCAGCACGTCCCGCACATGCGCGGCGTACTCGAGGGGCGACCACGTCGACTCGTCCGGACGGACCGTGACATCGGGGCGGGCCAGAACGGCCTCCCACCGGGCCGGATGAGTCCTGATCTCCCGGGCGACATCCGCGGGAAGGACGTTCCCGGGGTCGAAGCCGCATTCGGGGCAGACCCTCTCGGTCACCCAGGTCCAGTCCTTCACATCCGGTTCAATCGCCATGGGTCCAGCATAGCCAGGGAAGCCCGCGGGCCGGTCGGCGGCCTGGGCGGGGACGGCCGTCCTCAGCCCAGGCTCGGGCCGATCAGATCCACGGACTGGCTCAGGGGCACGCCCGAACCATCGCGGCGGCCGTGCTCCTGCGGCAGGGACCGGGCGACTCCCGCGGCACTGGACGCGCGCGCGGGACCATGGCCGGCCCAGGCCAGGAGCAGGCGGTCCTCGCCCTTCAGGAATCGATGTGCCCGGACACCGCCGGTCGCACGGCCCTTGACCGGGAACTCCGCGAAATCGCTGACTTTCGCGGCGCCGGGGCTGGTGCCGGGCAGCGCGTCGGACGATCCCGCGATGGTGACCACGACGGCGGAGGGATCGCCCGCGGCGACCACGCCGAAGAAGATCGCCTCGTCGTCGTCGGCCAGTTTGATGCCCGCCATGCCGGCCGCCGTGCGCCCCTGAGGCCGGACCGCGGTGGCGCCCATCCTGAGCAGCTGGCTGGAGCGTGACACGAAGATCAGTTCGGAGTCGTCCGGGGCGGGGGCGATCGAGAGGACGCGGTCCTTGTCCTTGAGGCTGATCGCCTCCCAGTCCTCACGGTTGAGGGGGTAGTCGGGCTGCAGGCGCTTGACCACGCCCTGTGCGGTCCCGAGGGCCACCACTTCATTGAGGGGGACGATGCCGATGACCTTCTCGCCCTTGGGCAGCGGCAGGAAGTCCTTGACCGCGACGCTGGTGGCGAGGTTCGGAGCCCCGCCGGGCATGGGGACGACGGGCAGGTCCATGACCTGGATGCGCAGCATGCGGCCCAGGTCGGTCACGGCGCCCAGTTCGCCGCGCGCCGTGCTGCGGACGGTGGAGACGAACACGTCGTGCTTGGAGCGGGTGCCCGGATCGGCCAGGGGCTCCGCGGAGTCCGTACGGGCCACGACGCCGGAAGCGCTGAGGACCACCCAGCAGGGTTCGTCCGCGATCTCGAGCGGAAGCTGCTGCGCGGCCGCCTTCTTACCCGCAGGAGCGGCGGCGAGGGCCTTGACCGGCACATCTTCCTTCTCCAGGAGGACGGTGCGCCGAGGCGTGCCGTACTGCTCGGCGACCTCCGCCAGCTCGGAGGAGACCACTTCGCGCAGCCGGGCGTCCGAGCCGAGGATCTCCTCGAGCTCAGCGATCTGCCGGCGCAGTTCGTCCCGTTCCTTCTCCAGTTCGATCAGCGAGTACTTGGTCAGCTGCCGGAGACGCAGTTCCAGGATGTAGTTGGCTTGCGCCTCGGAGAGGTCGTAGATGGACATGAGCCGCTCGCGGGCCACGGAGGCCTCGTCGCTGGAGCGGATGATCTGGATGACCTCGTCGATGTCCACGATCGCGATCAGCAGACCCTCCACCAGGTGGAGCCGGTCCTTCTTCTTGCCCAGGCGGAAGGCGGTGCGTCGGCGGACCACGTCCAGGCGATGGCCCAGATAGACGTGGAGCAGCTCCAGGAGGCCCAGTGTGCGCGGCTGGCCGTCCACGAGGGTCACGTTGTTGATGCCGAAGGAGTCCTCCAGCGGCGTCAGACGGTAGAGCTGCTGGAGGACGGCCTGCGGGTTGAAACCGTTCTTCAGCTCGATCACCAGGCGCAGGCCGTTCTGGCGGTCCGTCAGGTCCACCAGGTCGCTGATCCCGGCCAGCTTCTTGGCGTTGACCGCATCCTTGATCTTCTCGATCACCTTCTCCGGACCCACCATGTACGGCAGTTCCGTGACCACCAGGCCCGTCCGGCGGGCGGACAGCTGCTCCACCGTCACCTTGGCCCGGGTCTTGAAGCTGCCACGGCCTGCGGCGTAGGCGTCGCGGATCCCGTCCAGACCCACGATCCGGCCACCGCCGGGGAGGTCCGGGCCGGGGATGAACTTCATGACGTCGTCCAGCGTGGCGTCCGGGTGCTCCAGGAGATGCCGGGCGCCTGCGATGACCTCCACCAGATTGTGCGGGGCCATGTTGGTGGCCATGCCCACGGCGATGCCGGAGGCGCCGTTGACCAGGAGGTTCGGGAAGGCGGCCGGGAGGACTTCGGGCTGCGTGAGCTGGTTGTCGTAGTTCGGGACGAAGTCCACCACGTCTTCGTCGAGATTCCCGGTCATGGCCATGGCGGCCGGCGCCAGGCGGGCCTCGGTGTAGCGGGGTGCGGCCGGGCCGTCGTCGAGCGAACCGAAGTTGCCGTGCCCGTCGATCAGCGGCAGGCGCAGCGAGAAGTCCTGGGCCATGCGGACCATGGCGTCGTAGATCGCGGCGTCACCGTGGGGGTGCAGCTTGCCCATGACCTCGCCCACCACGCGGGCACTCTTCACATGGCCCTTGTCGGGGCGCAGGCCCATGTCGCTCATCATGTACAGGATGCGCCGCTGCACGGGCTTCATGCCGTCCCGGGCGTCCGGGAGGGCACGGGAATAGATCACCGAGTAGGCGTACTCGAGGAAGGACGTCTCCATCTCCGTGGTGACGTCGATCTCGACGATGTTCTCGGTGAACGGCTCTAGGGGCTGTGTGCCCCGGGTGGTGGTGCGGCGCGCCATGGATGTACGGAAGACCTCGTGTTTGGTGCAGCGCGCCCCGATGGCGCGACGACTACGCTAAGCCTATGGCGCGCGCGGCTGACAATGCTGGATATCCGGACTACTGGGAGGCCGATGTCGTGCTGCGCGACGGTGGGACCGGTCACATCCGGCCCATCGCCCCCTCCGACGCCGAGGCCGTGCAGGCCTTCCATCAGTCCCAGTCGCAGTCGTCGATCTACCTGCGCTTCTTCAGCTACAAGGCCAAACTCAGCCGGAGTGAACTCAAGCGCTTCACCGAGGTGGACCACCGGGACCGCGTCGCCCTCGTGATCACGATCGCCGGAGAGATCGTCGGCATCGCCCGGTACGACCGGCTCGACGGCACCCGTGAAGCGGAGGTCGCATTCAACATCTCGGACCGGCACCAGGGCCGTGGCCTGGGATCCATCCTCCTGGAGCACCTGGCCGCGGCGGCACTGGAGAACGGCATCCGCAGATTCACCGCGGAGGTCCTGCCGGAGAACCGCAAGATGCTCAGCGTCTTCGCCGACGCCGGCTACGAGGTCCAGCGCCAGCTCGAGGACGGCGTGATCCTGGTGGGCTTCGACATCGACCCCACCGTGAAGTCCCGCGCCGTGATGGAGTCGCGGGAGCACCGGGCCGAGGCCCGCAGCGTCCAGGAACTCCTGGCGCCCGCCTCGGTGGCCGTGATCGGCGCCAGCCGCCATTGGGGCAAGATCGGCCACGAGGTCATGGTGCACCTGGTGGAAGGCGGCTTCACGGGGACCGTCCACGCGGTCAACCCCTCCGCCCTGGAAGTCGGCGGCGGTCTGAGCTACGGAAGCATCACCGAGGTGCCCGGGCCGGTGGACCTGGCCGTGATCGCGGTTCCCTATGAGGAGGTGCCGGGTGTGGTGGCCGAATGCGGCGCGGCCGGGGTGCGCGGCGTGCTGATCATCACGGCGGGCTTCGCGGACGACGGCGAGCGGGGCCTCGCGCGGCAGAACGAGATCGTGCGCCAGGCCAGAGCGGCCGGCATGCGCGTGATCGGCCCGGCGTCCCTGGGGCTGATCAACACGGATCCCGCCGTGGCGCTCAACGTCTCCATGGCGCCCGGCATGCCCGCGCCCGGTGGGCTGGGGCTCTTCAGCCAGTCGGCCGCCGTCGGGATCTCGCTGTACGCCACCGCCCAGCGGCGTGCGGTGGGCATCTCCAGCTTCGTGTCCGCGGGCAATCGCGCGGATGTCTCCGGCAATGACGTGATGCAGTACTGGGAGGACGATCCGCGCACCCGCGCCGTGGGCCTCTTCCTGGAGTCTTTCGGCAACCCCCGCAAGTTCTCCCGGATCGCCCGGCGGCTGGCCCGGAGCAAGCCGGTGATCGTCGCGAAGCCGGAGACCATCGGCCTGAGGCTGCCCCCGGGGCACGCGGTGCGGACCACCCAGGCCCCGGCCCGTGCGCTGGACGCCATGCTGCGGCAGGCGGGGGTCATCCGGGTGAGCACCATGGAGGAGCTGCTGGACGTGGCGCAGCTCGTGGAGGCCCAGCCGCTGCCCCGGGGTGGACGCGTGGGGATCCTTTCGAACTCGCTGAACCTGGCACGGATCGTGGCCGACACCGCCGAAGGGCACGGGCTCACCGTCGGCACGGTGCAGGGCGCTCTGGCGCTGCACGGCGGTCAGTCGGCGGCCCTGGCGCGGCTGCGCCGGGAGGTTCAGGCGCTCCAGGTGGATGCCACGGTGGACAGCATCGTGGTCACCTTACTGCCCTCGCTTGGCCTGGAGCATCAGGTCCTGGTGGACTGCCTGGTGGCGCTTTCGAGGGACAGCGGGAAGCCGCTGGTGGCGGTCTTCCCGGGCAATTTCGACCCCGCGTTGCGGGAGAGCGGGGTACTCGGCGGAACGCCCGACGGCCGGCAGGCCCTGCCCGCCTTCGAGAGCCCCGGCGCCGCACTCGCCGCCCTGGCTTCCGTGGCGGGCTACGTGCGGTGGAGGGAACGGGAACTCTCCGCCGAGGCCGCGCCGGACATGACCGGTGACCTGGCTTCGCGGGACTCGCGGGAGCAGGCCGCCTCACTCCTGGCGGAGTGGCTGGGGCCCGTGCGCGGGCCCCAGCTCGTCGCCCTCGACCAGGACCGGCTGGAGGCGCTTCTGGCCTGCTACGGGATCAGCGTGCTCCCGTCCCGTCCGTTCAGCACCGTGGCGGAGGCCCAGGAAGCGGCGGAGGAACTCGGCTGGCCGGTGGCCCTGAAGACGCTCAGCCCGACGCTGCGGCACCGCCTGGACCTCGGGGGAGTCCGCTTGAACATCCAGGACGCGGAGTCGCTGGCCCGGAACATCGCGCAGATGAAGGACGTCCTGGCCGTGTACGGGGCCACGGACCTGGAGGTGCAGTCGATGGCCGGGGTGGGACAGGCCTGCACGGTGCGTGCGATCGAGGATCCGCTGCTGGGCCCCGTGGTGGCCTACGGGCTGGCCGGCGACGCGGTCAAGCTGCTGGACGACTGGGCCTACCGGGTGCCGCCCCTCAGTGAAGAGGAGGCGCGTGAGTTCGTGAACGCCCCCAAGGCCTCGGCGAAGCTCAACGGCTACGAGGGGCTGCCCGCCGTCGACACGGACGCACTCGCGGAGTTGCTGCACCGGGTGGCGGAGCTCAAGGACAGCCACCCGGAGATCGCGCTCCTGGAGTTCACGCCGGTCCTGGTGGGGCAGGAGGGACTGAACGTCCTGTCGGCGACGGTGCACATCGCCAACGCGGCGCAGCGCACCGACAGTGCCCGAAGGGCTCTGCGGAACCAGTGAGCCGTGCCACGTCACGGCCAGGGGCGGCCCCTGGGGGAAGCCGCATTCGCGTGGACCGGCCGGCTCATGGGAAAATGGGTCTCATGAGCCAGCCCAGCAGCGCCTCAAAAGCACATCCTCTGAGCGACCTCCGGGCCGCCGTGGACCGGGCGGGTTTCTACCCCCGTCTGGTCATGGACGTCATCCAGGACGCCCTGGACGGACAGATCCCGCTCCAGCAGCTGGTGCATCTGGAGACCCACTTCGACCGTGCCGAGGTGCGCCGTCATGTCACGGCGCTGGTGCTCACGCGGGATGTCCTGGTGGTGGTCCACGTGGATGACCACCAGCTCGATGAGCAGGGCGAACAGGTCATGGCGCAGGTCTCGACCGAGACGGTGCCCCTGCACCAGATCCGCAGCGTGGTGCTGGGCTTCGTCTATGCCCAGCCTCAGGAGTACAGCGGCAAGGAGCAGCCGCGTGAACTCACCCTGTCCATCGCCTGGTCCGGCGGACGCCGTCTGGACCTCATGCCCGCCTCCTGTGGCGATCCGCAGTGCGAGGCCGACCACGGACTCAACGGCACCAGCAGCGCCGAGGACATCGTGCTGCGCGTGAGCGCCGAAGCCGACGGCCCCAAGTCGCTCAAGCAGGCCCGGAACTTCGCGCATTCCCTCCGTTCCGCCAGCACCGGCCAGCGCGTCGGCGACCTTCTCGAGACCCCGGCCGTGCCGGAGCCGCGCGGTGACCGGGCGCCTCACGCGCCGGTCCGCAAGCCCGCGCGCGGCCTGGCCGCGCTCTCGGGACGCCTCGGTTCACGCAGCAGCCACCGCCAGTGACGGAAACGACGACGACGGCGCTGCCGCCGCGCCCCGCGTACGGCCGCCGCAGCATCGCGGAGCTGCTCAGCAGCGCGGCCTCCGCGGCCGGCGCCACCGGACTGCCGAACGCCCTGGGGATCCCCGCCGCGAACCGGGTGTGCCTGGTCCTCGTGGACGGCATGGGCGCCCAGGTCCTCAAACGCTACGCGGCCCACGTGCCCTTCATGCGTTCCCTGGCGCAGGCCGGGGACTCCGGTCTGCCCGCACGCCTGGACGCGGCGTTCCCCAGCACCACGGCCAGTTCGCTCGCAAGCCTCGGAACGGGTGAGGCACCGGGTCAGCATGGCATGGTCGGTTACGACGTCCTGGATCCGGCCCAGGGCAAGGTGGTCAACCAGCTGGGCAACTGGGACGCCCGCGTCGATCCAGCGGAGTGGCAGCCGTTGCCCACCGTGTTCGAGCGGGCAGCGGGCCAGGTTCCCGTGCATACGGTCAGTCTGCCCCGGTTCGAGAGTTCGTCCATGACCAACGCCGCGCTGCGCGGGACCGAGTTCCACGGTTCGGGCACGCTGGCGGGCCGGATCGGCGCCGCCGTGGACATTCTTCAGAAGCCCGGTCTGGTGTACTTCTACCTCAATGACGTGGACAAGGCCGGGCACAAACACGGCGTGGATTCGCCGGAATTCCTCTCGGCTCTCGAAGAGGTCGACTTCACCCTCCGGCAGCTCGCCGCGCGCCTCCCGCAGGGCACCCGGGTGCTGGTCTCGGCCGATCACGGCATGGTGGATGTGCCGCGGAGCGGCCGGATCGATTTCTCGGCCTTCCCGGAGCTCGTGGAGGGTGTCCGTCATACTGCGGGCGAACCCCGCATGCTGCATCTTCATCTGGAGGACGGCCGGGACGCCTCCGCGCTCCGCCAGGCCTGGGAAGACCGTTTCGGCGACCGGATCTGGGTCCTGGAGAAGGCTCAGGCCGTCGCCGAGGGCTATTTCGGCGCCGTCCGGGACGAGGTCCTGCCGCGGATCGGCGACCTCCTGATCCTGGCGCGTGAGCAGGTCGCGTTCTTCGATCTGCGCAGGATCAGGCCTGAGGCGATGGAGATGGTCGGCCAGCACGGTTCGCTGACCAAGGCCGAGCGGGAAGTGCCGGTGCTGAGCTTCCTGGCGAACGGTCCCAAGGCCGGGAGCCGTGGCGCGACGGGCCGTCGCCGCTCCTGACGGAACGGGTGCCGTTGACGGAACGGGCTGCTCGCGTATTGAACGGCTGCGTCAGACGGAAGGCCGCGGGGTCTCCGGGGCGGTCAGGCGATCAGTTGTCGCCCTTGGTCCCGAAGACGATCTCGTCCCAGCTGGGCACGCTGCGCCGCTTGGCCGGCTTCTCGGCGGACTTGCCCTCGGCGTCGGTGGAACCGTCCTTGGCGGAGCCGGAGCCCCGCTGGCGGTCGCCGTCCTCACGCCGGGCGTCCTCCTCGCGCTGACGCCGTTCGGCCTCGGCGCGGGCGAAGTCGTCGGGGTCCTTGTGGAAGCTGGCGCCGCGCAGCACTGAACGCTGCCGCTGAGGGTGGCGTTCTCCTGCTTCGGTCTCCTCGTCCGTGGCGTTGGCGAAGATCTCGTCGGCCAGGCTCGGGCCGCCCTTCCGGGCGTTCCGGTCCAGGTCCGCCGGGGGGACCATGCGGATCTCCCGGGTGTGGGTGCTGACCCCATCGGACAGGGAGATGCCGTCGTCCTCCGACTCGTCCTCCTCGGGCAGGGCTAGCCGGAGCCGGGGGACCTCCGCGGCGGGCGTGTCGTCCTCGTCGTCCTCCTCCTCGACCGCAGAGGGCCGGGGATGGGCTGCGGGGATGCCCTGAGACAGCAGGAGGGCGAGCGTGTCGTCGCTCTCCTCGTCGACGCCGAGCCGCTGACCGCGGCGGGAGTTCAGGAGATCCACCAGACCTTCGGAGTCGTTCAGCAGATCCTCGGGCGAGGGCTGCTCGTCGGTGGCGTCGGCCTCCACGTCGAACGGGTGGTCCCGCACGGCCGAGAGACGGCGGCTGCCCCAGGGGCTGTCCACGTGGAGAGCCAGGGGCTCGAGTTCGCTGAGGTGCTGAGCCCAGCGGTTGGCGTTCTGCAGCGTCTTGGTGAGTGGCGAGTAGCTCCAGCGGGCCGGGGGCTCTTCGCCGAGCTGGCTCCGGAGTGCCTCGGGGATGTCGAAGTCCGCGGTGACCTCCCACATGCCGTGGGCGACCTTCCGGGAATCCCAGTTGAGGCCGTCGACGGGGACGCCGAGCTGCTTGAGGCGGTGTTCGACCATCTCGCCCAGGAACGCGCGGTCCTGGCCGAAGGCGCTCCGGTAGCCTTCGCCGTCGTCCAGGTGACCCGGAACCTCGACGCCGCGGGCCTGGCCGGCCACGTGAGCGCGCTCGGCGAGCACCGGGCCCTCGTACCGTTCGACACTGGCGAGGGGCAGACCGGACTCCTCGGCGACCTCGGCGGCCGTGGCGCCGGCCCGGATGCGGGCCTGGATGTCACGGGGGCTGAGGCCGGGGGTGGAGCCGTTCCGCGCGCTGGGGCGGGCGGACGCGCGGGCGATGGCGCGGCGCAGCGCTTCATCGAGGGGAAGTTCGTAGCGTTCCCCGCCGGAGTCGCTGAGCAAGAGGCGATCACCGTCGTCGTGAACTCCGAGAAGCCGCAGCTCCTGCATCCTGATACCTCCATGTGTGCGTGGCCGTCAATCGAAACTCTGCCATCTCCGGGGCGGCATCGGGGTCAGATTCGAGGGCGTGCCGCGAAATTTCCCCCGTATTGACTGGCTTTAAGGCCGGATCTCCGCCAGAATCGGGCGCGTGTCCGGGCTCGGGCACAAAATCCGCCCTCTCGACGTTGACGCTGTAGTTCCTGGCCACCCGAGGGTGGCTTCCCGATTTCTCATAAGGGGGAAACAACACCACATGGCCACCGATTACGATGCGCCCCGCAAGACCGAGGAAGACCGGGCGAACGAGTCCCTGGAAGCCTTGAAGACCACGCACCGTGCGGACGGCACGTCCGCCGTGGTGGACGAGGATGAGGCTGATCTCGCCGACTCCTTCGAATTGCCCGGGGCGGATCTGTCCCACGAAGAACTCCAGGTCACCGTCCTTCCGGAGCAGTCGGACGAGTTCACCTGTGCCTCCTGCTTCCTGGTCCGGCATCGCTCCCAGATCGCCCGGGAGAAGGACGGGCTCGCTTACTGCGTCGACTGTGAAGGATGAGACGCGGCGGGTCTGACACGACGGCGAAGGGCCGGTGCATGATGCACCGGCCCTTCGCCGTGTGAGCGTCCAGGACGCCGTGGTTCTCTCTCAGGAGGCCAGCGCGGCCAGCAACTGCTGCGGCTTCCGCGTGGAGACCAGCCAGTACGGCGTCTCATCGTCCGGATCGTTGATCTCCACCCGGACCACGGGATCCACCCAGCCGCGGATGCAGAGGTACGCGAGGCCGTTGAGCCGGGGGCCACGCTCCTGGAAGGCCTCGTCCTGGACGAACGCCTCGACGTCGCCGAGGAAGGCGCGGTCGATCACGGCCTTGCCGGCGCGGAATTCCCCGGCGGTCACCTCGACGCGGGGAGTGCTGGCGTACAGGGCGCCGCCCATGAGCAGGAAGAGCACGATCGCGGCCGCGATGCCATAGCCCCAGCCGATCGGCGCGAGCACCAGGATGCCGGCGAGGGACAGGACCGCCACGATGATCCAGGCGCCGGGCCCGGGCCAGAGCCGCTCACTGTAGAGCACGGGGGTGGTGGAAGCGTCCGAGGGCATGGCTGGACCGGTGTTCGTGGAGGGCATGGCACTAGCTTGGCACCTTTCCCTGGGCTTTTCATCTCAGAGCTTTTCATCTCAGGGCTCACCTCGGCATTCCGCCCCGGGAGCCCACCACGGGCAGTCCCGAGGCCTGTCTGCGCCGGGAGAGCCGGTGGCCGGGCGGCCGTACTAGGCTTGAGTCCGTGACTGAACCGCAACCGCACACTCTGGACGTTGAACTCCGCATGCTCGACGACGGCCTGGAACCGCCGTCGTACGCCCAGCCCGGCGATGCCGGCGCCGATCTGCGGGCACGCGTGGACGTTCACCTCGAGCCGGGGGAGCGGCGCCTGGTCCCGACCGGAGTGTCCATCGCCCTCCCGTTCGGGTACGTGGCACTGATCCACCCCCGTTCCGGGCTGGCCACCAAACAGGGATTGAGCATCGTCAACGCTCCGGGGACCGTGGATGCGGGCTACCGGGGCGAAATCGCCGTCACCCTGATCAACACGGACCGCGAGCAGGCCATCGATCTGCGCCGCGGCGATAGAATTGCCCAGATGGTGATCCAGCGCGTGGAGCACGCGCGTTTCGTCGCCGTGAGCGAACTGCCGGACTCGGTCCGCGGCGCTGGCGGCTTCGGATCCACCGGCGGTTTCGCCGGCGCACACGCCTGAGAGCACCCAGACAACCACGGCACCACGGCGCCCCTGACACGAAGACTCTGAGGAGAATCCCGCATGCTATTCGGCAGGTCCCGCAAATCCCAGCGTGAATCCGACGAAGTTCTCACCCCCAGTGACTCCGTGATCGAGGAACAGGACACCGAGGGCCGCTCCGAGAGCGGTCCCTTCGACGTCCATGAGATCGAGGACCGGGAGGAATACCTGGACCTCGGCGCGATCCTGGTCTCCGCCCGCCCCGGCCTGGAGCTCCGGCTCGAGGTCGAGGAGTCCAGTCAGCGCGTGATCGCCGTGTCCCTGGACATGGGGGAGTCCTCCGTGCAGGTGCAGGCGTTCGCGGCACCCCGGTCCGAAGGCCTGTGGCCGGAGATCCGTGAGCAGATCGCGGAGTCCGTGCGCAGCCAGGGCGGCCAGATCGACGAACTGGAAGGCACCCTCGGCGCCGAACTGATCGCGAGCGTACCCGCCGAGGCCCCGGACGGCACGGCCGGCTACCGCGTGGCCCGTTTCGTGGGCGTCGACGGGCCGCGCTGGTTCCTGCGCGGTGTCTTCAGCGGCCCCGCAGCCATCCAGCGGGAAGCGGCCACGGAACTCGAGGAGCTCTTCCGCGCGCTCGTGGTGGTGCGGGGAGACAGCCCGATGCCGCCACGTGAGCTGCTGCCCCTCACCATGCCGAAGGTCTCCCAGGATGCCCCGCAGGAGGAGGACGGCAAGCCCTCCCTCCAGGCTCCCGAACGAGGGCCCGAGATCACCGAGATCGGCTGATCCCCATGCCGGAACCGAACATCCCCGGCCACGGACCCGTCGCCCGGGTCCGTGGCGAATGGGTCGGCCGGATCTCCTCCGTGACCTTCGAGCCTCAAGGCAGCAAGCCGCGCTTCACCGCACGTCTGGGAGAAGTGACCGGTCCGGACCTTCCCGTTCCGGCGGGCGGGCGCTCAGCGGCGGACATCAGGCTGCTCTGGCTGGGCCGTCGCTCGGTGGGCGGGATCGAGCCGGGTTCCACACTCCGGGTCCGGGGGATGCTGACCTCGCGGAGCGGGCTGGCCACGATCATCAACCCCGGCTACGAGATCATCTCGGCCGGCGGACACCGAGCGGACTGACGGCGGACCGGACAGGTCGCACGGACTGAACCAGAAAGGCCACACCACCCATGACCACTGAGGACCCGAACACCGCGGCCCACCGCGCCGGGAACCGCCCTGAAGGCCAGGCGGACCCGGCGGGACGCGAGGACCTCGCGCGGAGCGTGGCCGCCGCGGCCGGAGTCCACCACCACGAGGACGGCCGGGTGGACCTGCTGCGGACCGCCGGAGGCTGGCAGGGCATCTGCGAAAGCATCCTGCCGGGCCTGGTGTTCCTGGTGCTGTACACCGTCACGGAGTCCCTGGGCTGGGGCCTCGGGGTCGCCCTGGGCACGAGCGCGGTCTTCGCGGTCGCCCGTCTGATCCAGAAGCAGAAGCTCACCATGGCCCTCGCCGGCGTGGTCGGTGTGGCCATCTCCGCGTGGGTCGCCCAGAGCACCGGCAAGGCCTCCGATTTCTACGTGCCGGGCTTCTTCACCAACGGCGCCTACCTGGTGGCGCTCCTGGTGTCCATCATCGTCAAGTGGCCTCTGGCCGGGCTGCTGTTCGGCTTCCTGCGGAACGAGGGCGTGCACTGGCGGAAGGAACCTGCCCGGCTGAGGCGCTACACCCTGGCCACCTGGGTGATCATCGCGATCTTCGGCCTGCGCCTGGCCGTCCAGCTGCCGCTCTACTTCATGGGCGACGCCGGACTCACCGCCCTCGGCACCACGCGGCTCCTGATGGGCACGCCGCTGTACGTGCTGGGCCTCTGGCTGGCCTGGCTTCTCAGCCGGCCCGCGGCTCCGGCGGAGGAGCGCGCACAGGACTCCTGACCGGGGTCCTGGCGACTGAGCTGACACGACGACGGCGGTGCACGGCGAGGATTCGCCGTGCACGTGCGATGGGCGCCTGGTCCCGGAGGATGGCGACCAGCGTGGCGTCCTGCGGCCAGTCGATGTCGCCCACCGTGGAGCCGATGAAGGACGCGTCATGCGGGACCGTGAACTCCACGAGGGAGGAGACACCGGTCTGGAGCGTGAGCAGGCGGACCACGTCGCCGATCTCCACGGCCTCCTCCACCAGGGCCGTCATGAGCTGCGGCGTGTTGACCGCGACGTCCACGCCCCAGGAGTCGTCGAACATCCAGCCGTTCTTCGGGTTGTTCACGCGGCCCACCGTGCGGCCCACACCGAATTCGGTCTTGGCCAGCAGGGAGACCACCAGATTCACCTTGTCATCGCCCGAGGCGGAGACCACCACATCGGCGTCGTCCAGACGGGCTTCCTTGAGCACGCTCAGTTCGCAGGCGTCGCCCACCAGCCAGTGAGCGCCGCGCAGGCCGCTGCGTCCGATCACCTCGGGCTTGAGGTCGATCAGCAGCACCTCGTGCTGGTGGCTCAGGAGCTCACGGGCGATGGAACTTCCGACGCTGCCGGCGCCGACGATCACGACTTTCACTCTGCTTCCTTCACGGGTGCCTTGGAGAGGATCCGGGTCACGGCGTCCAGCCGCGCGACGGGGACGATGGCGTGCAGACTGTCGCCCTCCTGGAAGCGCGAATCGGAGTGCACCATGGTTCCCTCGCCGAACCGGCTCAGGTAGGCGACGCGGATCTCCGCGGTCTCCTCGAGTTCGCTCAGGGGGCGGCCCTCCCAGCCGTGGTCCACGGCGAGCTCCGTGAGGACGAGCCGTCCGGACGGCTCGCGGAAGTCACCCGTGATGGACTGCTCGGGAAGGATGCGGCGCAGAACCTGGTCGGCGCTCCACTTCACGGCGGCCACCGTGGGGATGCCGAGGCGCTGGTAGATCTCCGCACGTCCCGGGTCGTAGATGCGGGCCACCACGTGGGGGACGTGGAACGTCTCGCGGGCCACGCGGGTGGCGAGGATGTTGGAGTTGTCTCCGCTGGAGACGGCGGCGAACGCGTAGGCGTCCTCCACGCCGGCATGCCGCAGCGTGTCCCGGTCGAAGCCGACGCCGGTGACCTTGCGGCCCTGGAAGCCGTTGCGCAGACGCCGGAAGGCCCGCTCATCCTGGTCGATGATGGCCACGCTGTGGCCGGAGTCCTCCAGTGTGTGGGCCAGGGTCGCGCCCACACGGCCACAGCCCATGATGACGAAATGCGCCACGAACCATTCCTTCAATTCTGCGGATGCCCGGTGTGCATCCGTACGGATCAGAACACCAATGTATCCGGTGCGGGGCGTCATCCGTGCCGCGGAGGCCAGGAGATTTCCCTCCGTCATGACACAGGGGCACCGCGCAGACTACCGTAGTCAGGTGCTGTCACTTCTGAATGCGGTCAAGCGGGTGATCGTCGGCCGGCCGTTCCGTAACGACCGGTTGGCCCACACCCTGCTTCCCAAGCGCATCGCATTGCCGGTCTTCGCCTCGGACGCCCTGTCCTCCGTGGCCTACGCCCCCGATGAGATCCTCCTGACCCTCGCTCTCGCCGGGGTCTCCGCCGTCGCGCTCTCCCCGTGGGTGGGCCTCGCCGTCGCCATCGTGCTGCTCACGGTGGTGGCCTCGTACCGCCAGAACGTGCACGCCTACCCTTCGGGCGGTGGCGACTACGAGATCGCGAACGTGAACCTCGGCAAGTTCGCGGGCCTCACGGTCGCCTCGGCCCTGCTGGTCGACTACGTCCTCACCGTGGCCGTCTCCATGTCCTCGGCCGCCAACTACCTGGCGACGGCCGTGCCGTCGCTGCACGGCAGCCAGGCCCTCATCGCGACGCTCGGCGTCGCGGTGCTGGCGCTGGTCAATCTGCGCGGCATCAAGGAGGCGGGGTCGGTCTTCGCCCTGCCCACCTACATCTTCATGGCGGCCATCATCGGCATGTCCATCGTGGGAGCCATTCAGGCGGCCACCGGGACGCTGGGGCAGGCGGAGTCCGCCGCCTTCGAGATCGTCCCCGAGAGCCACTTCGACCAGGGTCTGGTGGGCCTGGCGGGAGCGTTCCTGCTGCTCAGGGCCTTCTCCTCGGGCGCCGCGGCCCTGACGGGTGTGGAGGCGATCAGCAACGGCGTCCCCAACTTCCAGAAGCCCAAGAGCAAGAACGCGGCGACGACGCTGCTCCTGCTCGGCGTGATCGCCACCACGATGCTGGCCGGCATCCTGTTCCTGGCCAACGCGACCAAGGTGCACATCGTCCTGGATCCCGCCACGGAGTTCCTCAAGGACGGCAAGCCGCTGCCCGAGGGGTACATCCAGAATCCGGCCATCAGCCAGATCGCCCAGACGGTGTTCGGTGCGGGCTCCATCCCGTTCTACATCGTGGTGGCCGCGACCGGTGTCATCCTGGTGTTCGCCTCGAACACCGCCTTCAACGGCTTCCCCGTGCTCGGGTCCATCCTGGCCCAGGACGGGTACCTGCCCCGGCAGCTCAAGACCCGTGGCGACCGTCTGGCGTACAGCAACGGCGTCCTGGCCCTCGCCGCGGGCGCCCTGATCCTCATCCTGGCCTTCAACGCCGACGTCACGAAGCTGATCCAGCTCTACATCGTGGGCGTGTTCATCTCCTTCACGGCCAGCCAGCTCGGCATGGTCCGGCACTGGGGCCGTGAACTGAAGAAGGTCCGGGACAAGGCGACCCGGCTCCGCCTGATGAAGTCCCGCACCATCAACATGGTGGGCTTCGGCATGACCGCCCTGGTGCTGACCATCGTCCTCATCACCAAGTTCGAGCAGGGGGCGTGGATCGCGCTGCTCGCCATGCTGGTGCTGTTCCTCATCATGTGGAGCATCCGGGCGCACTACGACAACGTGGCCAAGGAACTGGCGGTCGACGAGGATTCCGCACCCCGGGCCCTGCCGTCCCGTGTCCACGCCGTCCTGCTGGTCTCCCACGTCCGTAAGCCCGTGCTGCGCGCACTGGCTTACGCCCGCGCCTCACGCCCGTGGAAGCTCGACGCGGTGATCGTGGACATCAACCCGGAGGAGACCGCCCGGACGGTGGAGGACTGGAAGAAGCTCGACATCCCGGTGCCGCTGACCGTCCTGGCCAGCCCCTACCGAGAAACCGTCACCCCGATCCTCGACTACGTGAAGAACATGCGGAAGGACTCGCCCCGCGATCTGATCGTCGTCTACATCCCCGAGTACGTGGTCGGCAAGTGGTGGGAACAGCTGGTGCACAACCAGACCGCCCTGCGGATCAAGACCCGTCTGCACTTCGAACCGGGTGTCATGGTCGCCAGCGTGCCGTGGCAGCTCAAATCGTCCAAGGAAGCCCAGCAATTGCAGGAACTCAGGTGAATCCACACTCCGCAGAGCAGACCGTCACTCTCACCCTCGGGCCCGTCGCGCATGGTGGCCACACGGTGGCCCGTCACGACTCGCGGGTGGTGTTCGTCCGGCACGGTCTGCCGGGGGAGCAGGTCCGGGTCCGGCTGACGGAGGCTGCCCCGGACGCCCGCTTCTGGCGGGGCGACGTGGTGGAGGTCCTGGAGGCCTCCGCGGACCGTCAGGAGCACCCGTGGCGGCAGGCGTCGGCCCTGGAGGCCGCGCGGAACTCCGCGCAGCCCGTGGGCGGCGCTGAGTTCGGCCATGCGACGCTTCCCGCTCAGCGGCGGCTCAAGTCCGCCGTGCTGGCCGAGCAACTGCAGCGTCTGGCCGGGCTGGACCGGGTCACCGAGGTGGAAGCCGTGGAGGACGACGGCGGCCGCGGCCTGCACTGGCGCACCAGGATGGCCTTCGCCGTCACCGCGGACGGGCGCCTCGGGATGCATGCTCACCGCTCGGAGGAGGTGCTGCCCGTCGAATCGATGCCGCTCGCATCCGAGGAGATCGTGGCCCTCGGCCTGTGGGACCGCCGCTGGAAGGGCGTCGCCCGGGTGGAGGTCGCGGCGCCCGCCAACGGCTCGCAGCCTCTGGTCATCCTCTGGCCGGAGGAGGGCTTGGGGGAAAAGGAGCAGGGCAAGGCTCTGAACCGCGCCGTCGCGCAGATTCCGGACGGGGTCTCCGTCGCCGTCATGGATCCCGCCAGCAAGCAACTGCTGCGCTGGCGCGGGCGGTCCTGGGTGCGGGAGAGCGTGAACGGCTTCGAATACCGGGTGACCGGCGACGGGTTCTGGCAGATCCACCGGCGCGCTCCGCAGACCCTCATGGATGCCGTGACCGGATTCCTGGGCGAGGGTGGCTTCCTCACGGAAGGCGCGTCCGTCGCGGACCTGTACGCGGGTGCCGGCCTGTTCACCGCTCCCTTGGCGGCGGCCGTGGGGGAGAGCGGTGCGGTCCTCTCAGTGGAGGGGGCGCCCGGCACCAGCCGTGACGCGCGCAAGAACTTCCACGGGCAGCGTCACGTGAAGATCGTGCAGGGCAAGGTGGAACGGGTCCTGCGTCAGCGCCCCCGGCGCCTCGACGCCGTCGTCCTCGACCCGCCGCGTGCGGGCGCGGGCCGGACCGTGGTCCAGCAACTGGTGGATTCCGGCCCCCGTGCCATCGCCTACGTGTCCTGCGATCCGGCGTCGTTCGCCCGCGATGTGAAGTTCTTCGATGCCCAGGGCTGGGAGCTGGCCGGGCTGCGTGCCTTCGATCTGTATCCCCACACGCACCACCTGGAGACGGTCGGCCTGCTGCTGCCGAAAGGCTGACTCCGCGGGCCATTGCGGGCCGGTGGTGCCGGGTGTAGCTTGACCGTGGGGCGCCATGGCGGCGCCGCGAAAGGAGCCCGTCATGTCCGCGATCCTCAACCCGTATTTGAACTTCAAGGACGAGGCCCGGCAGGCCATGGAGTTCTATCAGGGCGCTCTCGGCGGTGAGCTGACACTCAACACCTTCGGAGAGTTCCACGCCTCGGAAGACCCTTCTGAAGCGGACAAGATCATGCACGCGCAGCTGAAGACGCCGTCCGGCTTCACGCTGATGGCGGCGGACACACCCAACCAGATGCAGTTCACCGGGCACGCCGGCTTCTCGGTGAGCCTTTCGGGTGACGACGCCCCGGAGCTCCAGGGCTACTGGGAGGCGCTTGCCGACGGCGGTCAGGTGGTCATGCCGCTCGAACGGCAGATGTGGGGCGACACCTTCGGCATGGTCGTGGACCGCTTCGGCGTCACGTGGATGGTCAACATCGCCGGTCAGTGAAGCTTTGACCGGGTGGCGACCGCCATCCGGAACGGTTAGGCAGACCTAACTAGCATGCGTTCTGTGACGCGACAAAGATGAAAGTGTTGCGAGAGGAGTCCTGCTATATGAGCACTGTGGACAGCTTCGGTTCCAAGGGCGTACTGAACGTCAAAGGCACCGATTACGAAATCTTCCGGCTGAACTCTGTGGAAGGCGCGGAAAGCCTTCCCTACAGCTTGAAAGTCCTTCTGGAGAATCTGCTCCGGACCGAGGACGGTGCCAACATCACCGCCGACCATGTCCGCGCCCTGGCCGCCTGGGATCCGGCAGCCGAGCCTGACACGGAAATCCAGTTCACCCCCGCCCGCGTGATCATGCAGGACTTCACCGGCGTGCCGTGTGTGGTCGACCTGGCCACCATGCGCGAGGCCGTGAAGGATCTGGGCGGTGACCCGAAGCGCGTCAACCCGTTGGCGCCCGCCGAGATGGTCATCGACCACTCCGTGCAGATCGACGCCTTCGGCAATGCCGGGGCGCTCGAGCGGAACATGGAGATCGAATACCAGCGCAATGGGGAGCGTTACCAGTTCCTCCGCTGGGGCCAGACGGCCTTCGACGACTTCAAGGTCGTCCCGCCGGGAACCGGCATCGTGCACCAGGTCAACATCGAGTACCTGGCGCGCACCATCATGACCCGTGAGGTGGACGGCAAGCTCCGCGCTTACCCGGACACCTGCGTGGGCACCGATTCGCACACCACCATGGTGAACGGCCTGGGCATCCTCGGCTGGGGCGTCGGCGGCATCGAAGCCGAGGCGGCCATGCTGGGCCAGCCCGTCTCCATGCTCATCCCGCGCGTGGTCGGCTTCAAGCTCTCCGGCTCCATCCCGGCCGGCGCCACCGCCACGGACGTGGTGCTGACGATCACCGAGATGCTGCGCAAGCACGGTGTGGTCGGCAAGTTCGTCGAGTTCTACGGTGAGGGCGTCGCGGCCGTGCCGCTGGCAAACCGCGCCACCATCGGCAACATGAGCCCGGAGTTCGGCTCCACGGCAGCCATGTTCCCGATCGACGACGTCACGCTCGACTACCTGCGCCTCACCGGCCGCAGCGAGGAGAACGTCGCCCTGGTGGAGGCTTACACCAAGGAGCAGGGCCTCTGGCACGATCCGTCCCGCGAGCTGCGCTTCTCCGAGTACCTCGAGCTGGACCTGTCCACCGTGGTGCCGTCCATCTCCGGCCCGAAGCGTCCCCAGGACCGCATCGAGCTCACGGACGCCAAGGAGCAGTTCCGCAAGGACATCCACAACTACGTCACGCTCGCCGACGGCAGTGTCGACGAGGCGCTGGACGAGTCCTTCCCGGCTTCCGACTCCCCGTCCTTCAGCCCGGATTCCCACATGACCGAGGACAACGAGGTCAAGGTGGTGGCATCCGCCGCCAACGGCGCCAACGGACGTCCGTCCAAGCCCGTGACCGTGCAGACCGCCGACGGCCGCAGCTTCGAGCTGGACCACGGTGCCGTGTCGATCGCCTCGATCACCTCCTGCACCAACACCTCGAACCCCTCGGTCATGCTGGCTGCGGCTCTGCTGGCACGCAACGCCGTGGAGAAGGGCCTCACGGCCAAGCCGTGGGTCAAGACCTCGGTAGCCCCCGGTTCCAAGGTCGTCACGGACTACTACGAGAAGTCCGGCCTGACGCCGTACCTGGAGAAGCTCGGCTTCTACATCGTCGGCTACGGCTGCGCCACCTGCATCGGCAACTCCGGTCCGCTGGAGCCGGAGATCTCCGAGGCCGTCCAGGCCAACGACCTCTCCGTCACCGCCGTCCTGTCCGGCAACCGCAACTTCGAGGGCCGCATCAACCCGGACGTCAAGATGAACTACCTGGCCTCCCCGCCGCTGGTCATCGCGTACGCTCTGGCCGGCACCATGGACTTCGACTTCGACGTCGATCCGCTGGGCCAGGATGAGCAGGGCAACGACGTGTTCCTGAAGGACATCTGGCCGAACCCGGTCGAGGTCCAGCAGGTCATCGACTCCTCCATCGACGAGGGCATGTTCGCCAAGGGCTACGAGGGCGTCTTCGAGGGCGACGACCGCTGGAAGGCGCTCGACACCCCCGCCGGCGACACCTTCGCCTGGGCCGACGACTCCACCTACGTCCGGAAGCCCCCGTACTTCGAGGGCATGAAGTCGCAGCCGGAGCCCGTCACGGACATCGAGGGGGCCCGCGTGCTCCTCAAGCTGGGCGATTCCGTCACCACGGACCACATCTCCCCGGCCGGTTCCTTCAAGTCGGACACCCCGGCGGGCCAGTACCTGCTGGCCAACGGTGTGGAGCGCAAGGACTTCAACTCCTACGGTTCCCGTCGTGGCAACCACGAGGTGATGATCCGCGGCACGTTCGCGAACATCCGCATCAAGAACCAGCTGCTCGCCGACTTCAACGACGGCGCCGGCGTCGAGGGTGGCTTCACCCGCGACTTCACCCAGCCCGAGGGTCCGCAGGCCTACGTCTACGACGCGGCGCAGAACTACCGTGAGGCGGGCACCCCGCTGGTGGTCCTGGGCGGCAAGGAGTACGGTTCCGGCTCCAGCCGTGACTGGGCTGCCAAGGGCACCGCGCTGCTGGGCGTCAAGGCCGTCATCACCGAGAGCTTCGAGCGCATCCACCGCTCGAACCTGATCGGCATGGGCGTCCTGCCGCTCCAGTTCCCGGAGGGCGAGAACGCCGCGACTCTGGGCCTGGACGGCACCGAGACGTTCTCGATCTCGGGTGTGACCCAGCTGAACGAAGGCGTGACGCCGAAGACCCTCAAGGTCACGGCCACCAAGGAGGACGGCACGAGCAAGTCCTTCGACGCCGTCGTCCGCATCGACACCCCCGGTGAGGCTGACTACTACCGCAACGGTGGCATCCTCCAGTACGTGCTGCGGCAAATTAGCGGTAGCTGAACATAGCGAAATAGAGCCCTGTCTCCGGGATGCCCCGGCGACAGGGCTCTATTGCTTGGCTTGGGCCAGAGATTCGCCTGAGACCAGAATTACATGGGACCCGTTGTGTACCCGGTGTCGACTGAGGAACCCATCAGTACGCGCTGAGGCAAATCAGAGGAGCTCGAGCCGATCTGCTCGGGTACCAGCGGATCTGGTCGTCGACGCACCTTTTCGGGGACTGTGATGAAATTTTGCACGAGCGCACCGTAATTCTTCGGCTCGGTGCGGCATTTGGCGTTGGGCCGCGATCTCAGATGAGGACGATGGCAGTGGAAGACACTGAACAGAATTGGCGGTCCGTGAGGCCTGTTCTCGGCTCGTGATACTTGAATGAACGTAGAAAGAGTCAACCGTGGCGCTGAAAAAATCTGACCTCTACTCCTCACTGTGGAGCAGCGCCGACGAGCTGCGCGGATCGATGGACGCCAGCCAGTACAAGGACTATGTCCTCACACTGCTGTTCGTGAAGTATGTCTCTGACAAGGCGAAGGCAGACAGGTCGGCGCTGATTTATGTCCCCGACGACGGCTCCTTCGACTATCTGATCTCGCTCAAGGGAAAGCCCGACGTCGGGGAGAAGGTTAACGTCGCCATCCGGCGTCTCGCCGAAGAGAACGACTTGCTGGGCGTTATCAACAACGCCAACTTCGATGACCCCGCTAAGCTCGGCTCGGGCAAGGAACTGCAGGACAAGGTCTCGAACCTGATCGGCATCTTCCAGGACATGGACTTCACTGGCTCCAAGGCCGAGGGTGACGACCTCCTGGGCGACGCCTACGAGTACCTCATGCGGCACTTCGCCACGCAGTCCGGCAAGAGCAAGGGGCAGTTCTACACCCCGTCAGAGGTCTCTCGCGTGATGGCGCAGCTGCTCCAGATCCCGGCGGGCACCCCGAAGTCCACCACCGTGTACGACCCGACCTGCGGCTCCGGGTCGTTGCTGATCAAAGTTGCGGACGCCGCCCCCAACGGCTTGACGATTTACGGCCAGGAAAACGACAATGCCACCTGGGCGCTGGCGCGGATGAACATGATCCTCCACGGCAACGAGACTCACGACCTGCGCCAAGGGAATACCCTGGCCACCCCGAAGTTTACTTACAACGGCAACCTCCAGACATTCGACTATCTTGTGGCAAACCCGCCGTTCTCTCACAAGACCTGGACCAACGGTTTCGACTACTCTTTCGGCCGTTTCGATGGCTTCGACACCCCGCCCGACAAGAACGGCGATTACGCGTTCCTCTTGCACATGGTCAAGTCATTGCGGCCCCGAGGCAAGGGCGTCGTAGTCCTCCCGCACGGAGTGCTGTTCCGCGGAAACTCTGAGGCGAGGATCCGCACCGGGCTGATCAGGCGCGGCTACATCAAGGCAATCATCGGCCTGCCGGCGAACCTTTTCTACGGCACCGGCATCCCCGCCTGCCTGATCGTGCTCGACAAGGAGAACGCCCAGGGACGCAGTGGCATCTTCATGATCGACGCGAGCAAGGGCTTCGCCAAGGACGGTCCCAAGAACCGGCTGCGCCCGCGCGACATGCACAAGATCGTCGACGCCTACAACAGCAGCAAGGAGATCGCCCGCTACTCCCGGATGGTGCCGATCGGCGAGATCGCGGATCCGAAGAACGACTACAACCTCAACATCCCGCGCTACATCGACTCTTCCGAACCCGAGGACATCCAGGACCTCCGCGCGCACATGCACGGCGGCATTCCCAACCGTGACCTCGATGCACTCCAGGCCTACTGGGACGCGTTCCCGAACCTCCGCAGTGAACTCTTCGCACCGCAGCGCGAGGGTTACTCGGAGCTGAAGGTCGAGCCCAGCGAAATCCGGTCGACAGTCACCATCTCCGGCGAGTACGAGGCTTTCGAACTCGACACCGCGAATACGGTGCAGCAGTGGTGGGCAAGCAAGCGAGACCTGCTCGAGGCGATCGAACCGACCGCTAGACCCGCAGAGCTCATCCACGAGATCTCCGAGGCGCTCTTGGATGCGTTCCGGCCACGACCGCTGATCGACGAATACGGCGTCTACGAGCAGCTCATGAGCTATTGGAACGACGTCATGCACGACGATGTGTCGCTGATCGCCAGCGAAGGCTGGATCCAGGCCGTGCAGCCGCGCGCCGCACGCATGTGGAAGGACAAGAACAACAAGCCCAAGTACGAAGACGCCCACATCGTCTTCGGCACCGGTGCGAAAGCGAAACGTTGGGTGATGGACCTCCTTCCACCTGAGCACGTGATCGCTCGCTACTTCGCAGCCGAACAGGCCGAACTCGACCGCCTGACCGAGGCTCGCGACGCAGCAACCCTCTTAGTGGCCGAATACATCGAAGAGAACGCCGCCGAAGGCGGGCTGCTCTTCGACGCTGCCGAAGAGGAGGGCAAGCTGCCTAAGAAGGCTGCGGCTGAGTACCTCAAGGAACTCAAACGTTCTGGTGGAGACTCCGATGAGATTGCGGCGTTCACTGAAGTCGGAGTGTTGTATCGAGCTGAGGACAAGGCTAAGGAGGCCGTCAAGGACGCTACAACCGCACTCAACGAGAGGGCTCTCGCCAAGTACAAGATACTCACCGAGGCTGAAGTGCAGGACCTCGTCATCGATGCTAAGTGGGGGACGACCCTCCAACGGCAGATTAATGGTGAAGTGGTGGCGCTCGGTCAGATTCTGATCGCGAGGCTTAGCATGCTTGCTGGACGGTACGAGGCGACGATCGGCGGGCTGGACGCATTGGTCAGTCAGCTTGGCGAAAAGGTAGCGCGCCTCCTTGCTGACTTGGAGATCCTTGCATGACCGCGTGGGGCATATCGACATTTGGAGACGAGTTTTCCGTCCAACTTGGGAAGAGGGTGGATGCGGCGGTTGCGAGGGGAGTCCCAAAGGTTTGCATCAACAATCGGGGCGTGCGCTGGGGGCATATCGATCCCTCGGTAGCGGCTATCGAGCTGCTGAACGATGCTGATATTCGTGAGCTGCGTCTGGTTAAGGGCGACCTGCTTGTTTGCGAAGGCGGCGAGATCGGACGTTCCAGCGTCTGGCGCGATGAAGTTCCAGAGGCCTATTACCTCAACACCCTCCATCGCTTGCGCCCCAAGCAAGGATACGAACCCGAATTGGCTGCGGCATATCTTGAGTATTTTGTCGCTACAGGGGCACTTCAGGCGATTGTTGGGAAGTCGAGCCTGGCTCATCTGACCAAAGAGAATCTTCTTCGGCTTCCGCTGCCTGTCCCGCCGCTTGATGAACAGGCCGCTATCGCCGCGACACTGCGTTCCGCGGACGACCTAACGGTATCGCTGGAGCGTCTGATCGCGAAGAAGCGGGATGTCAAGCAGGGCATGATGCAGGAACTCCTTACCGGCCGCACACGCCTTCCCGGCTTTATGGGTGACTGGTGTGAGGTCGAGCTTGGTGTACTCGGGGTATTTCTCAAAGGCCGCGGAATCAATCGAGACCAGGTGCGATCCTCCGGTGTTCCGTGCATTCGGTACGGTGAGATTTACACGGCATATCGGAACTATGCTCGCGAAACGGTTTCATTCGTAGATCCTGACGTGGCGATGTCGGCTCTGCCGATCAGGTCAGGCGACCTGCTTTTCGCTGGTTCTGGTGAGACCAAGGCTGAGATCGGCATGACCGTTGCCTACGTAGGCGATGCCGCTGCAGTAGCCGGTGGAGACATCATCGTCTTGCGTGGGACTGGCTTCGATCCTGTTTTCGTTGGGTCGCTCCTAAACACTCCACAGTTGGCCGCGCAGAAGGCGAGTCGCGGGCAGGGCGATGCGGTGGTGCACATCGGCGCGAGTGCGCTCTCGGCACTTCGATTCCGACTTCCTGATATCGATGAGCAACGCGAGATCGCGAATATCTTGCAGTACGCTGACGCAGAGATCGAAGCGCTGAGGCGTCGTCTGGAGTCTGCACGTGCGGTGAAGGTCGGGATGATGCAGGAGCTGTTGACGGGGCGAACCCGCCTGAGAGTGACGGAGGAAGCATGAGCACGGTCGGTCAGAAGGAGCACGAGACACAACGCCGGGTGGTCAAGCTCTTCCAAGACAAGCTGGACTACACCTACGGTGGGAACCTGAAGGATCAGGACAACCGCAATGTCGATGAAGCTAAGCTCCGCACTTACCTGCTCGGTCGCGGGTACGACGAAGCTCTAGTCTCTCGCGCGGCACATCAGCTCCTGACCGCCGCAGCGTTCGGCGGCGGCTCTTCGTTGTACGACCAGAACCGTAAAGTCTATGAGCTACTCAGATACGGCGCTAAAGTCAAGACCGATGTCGATGAGACCACCCATTCAGTGCACCTGATTGACTGGACCAATCCGGCGAAGAACGACTTCGTCGTGGCTGAAGAAGTCACGGTCAAGGGCCAGCATACGAAGCGACCCGATCTCGTCCTCTATGTGAATGGGATCGCGCTCGGGGTGGTGGAGTTGAAGCGCTCAACGGTGAGCGTGGCCAGTGGTATCCGTCAGAACATCGGTAACCAGCGCCATGACTTCGTCCGTCCGTTCTTCACCACGGTCCAGCTGCTGTTCGCCGGCAACGATGTGGAGGGTCTGCACTACGGGGTCATCGAGACCCCGGAGAAGTACTGGTTGCGGTGGAAGGAGGAAGACGAGAACGCTGATCTTGACCTCGCGATCACCCAGATGTGCGCCAAAGAGCGGTTCTTGGAGATCCTCCACGACTTCATTGTCTATGACGCGGGCGTGAAGAAGTCCCCGCGCCACAACCAGTATTTCGGCGTCAAGGCCTCTCAGGCCCGTATCGCCAAACGCGAGGGCGGCATCATCTGGCACACCCAGGGATCGGGCAAGAGCCTGACGATGGTATGGCTGGCCAAATGGCTCCTGGAGACCCAGCACGATGCCCGCGTCCTAGTGATCACCGACCGCACTGAGCTGGACGAGCAGATCGAAGACGGCTTCTCCGGGGTCGGGGAGAAGATCGTCCGCACCCAGTCGGGCGCAGACATGCTCGCGATGCTCAACACGTCGAACCCGCGTCTCATGTGCTCCCTAGTGCACAAGTTCCGCGGCACCGGCGAAGAGGCCCGGGACAAGGACGCCGAGGACTTTGCGAAGGACCTCAAGACGAAGATCCCCGACGGTTTCACGGCCAAAGGCAACATCTTCGTTTTCGTCGACGAGGCCCACCGCACGCAGAGCGGCAAGATGCACCGCATCATGAAGGACCTGCTGCCGGGGGCGATGTTCATCGGTTTCACCGGCACGCCACTGTTAAAGAGCGACAAGAAGACCAGCATCGAGACGTTCGGGTCGTTCATCCACACCTACAAGTTCGACGAGGCCGTCCGTGATGGTGTCATACTCGACCTGAAGTACGAGGCCCGCAAGGTCGAACAGGAGCTCCAAGGATCCGCGGCGGTCGACAAGTGGTTCAACGCCAAGACCCGCAACCTCACCGACCTGTCGAAGGCTCGGCTTAAGCAGAAGTGGGGCACGATCCAGAAGGTCTTCTCCTCTGCGCCCCGCTCGGCACAGATCGTCCAGGACATCCTCATGGACATGGAGACCCAGCCGCGGCTGATCAGCGGCCGAGGCAACGCGATGTTGGTGAGCGACTCGGTCTATCAGGCCTGCACCTTCTACGAGGCCTTCGTGAAGAACGGCTTCAGGGGCAAGGTCGCGATTGTCACCAGCTACAAGCCTAATCCGACCGTGATCTCCAAGGAAGACGCTGGCGAGGGCGATACGGAAGAGCTCCGCAAATACGAGATTTACCGGCAAATGCTCGCCGACTACTTCGGCGGGGATCCCGACAAAGCCATCGGTCGGGTTGAAGAGTTCGAGACCGACGCGAAAAAGAAATTCGTCAACGAGCCTGGTCAGATGCGGCTGCTCATCGTGGTCGACAAGCTCCTGACCGGCTTCGACGCGCCGAGTGCGACGTACCTGTACATCGACAAGAGAATGCGCGACCACGGCCTCTTCCAGGCGATCTGCCGCGTTAACCGTCTCGACGGCGACGACAAGACCTACGGGTACATCGTCGACTACCGCGACCTGTTCAAGTCGCTCGACAAGACAGTCACCGACTACACCTCCGAAGCCTTCGGCGAGTACGAGGCCGATGATGTCGACGGACTGATCAGCGACCGCACTGAGCAGGACCGCAAAGATCTCGAGGAGGCCCTCGACACCATCCGTGCTCTTTGCGAGCCGGTAGCTCCGCCCAAAGGCACGCTCGAATACCAGCACTACTTCGTTGCGTCTACGCCCGGCGACGCCGACCAGATCAAAGACAACGAACCCAAACGCGTTCTGCTCTACAAGTCCGTTGCCACCATCGTACGCGCCTTCGGAGCCGTCGCCAGCGACATGGAAGCCGCCGGCTACACGGCTGCTGAGATGGCGTCGATCAAGGACGAGGTTGCCCACTACACCGCCGTCAAGAGCGAGGTCGAGGCCGGAGCCGGCGAGAACATCGACATGAAGCAGTACGAGGCAGGGATGCGCCAACTGCTCGACAACTACATCAATGCCAAACCCGTCGAGCAGGTCGCCGACCTGGAGAAGACCCTGGTCCAACTGATCGTCGATCGCGGGCCCGACGCTCTCGACATGCTGCCACCTGGAATTAGGGGCAGCAGCACGGCCACAGCGGAGACGATTATCAACAACGTCCGCAAAACGATCGTCGACGAACACGCGATGAACCCGCGCTACTACGAGCACATGTCCGACCTTCTCGACGCACTCATCGAGAAGCAGAAGGAAGACGCCGAGGACTACGGGGACTACCTCCGCAAACTCATCGAGCTGACGAAGAAGGTCGGCACCCGAGAAGTAGTAGGCGGCAAAACCTACCCGGAATGGGCAAATACTCCAGCGCGCCGGGCGATCGTTGATTTCCCATGGCTACCGATCGATCTTGTTGTCGACTCCGAGGCGCTGCATCGCAGGATCCAGTCCAGCAAGGAACACGGATGGGCCGACGCCGGTTCCGGCAAGATGAAGGAACGCGCACTCGCCCGTGAGTTGCGCAAGGAACTCCCCAGGATCGAAGAGGACTGTCTGGCAGAGTTCATCGAACTGTTGAAGAACAATGATGAGTACCGATAACGCCTACCTCACCGTCGCGGGCCTTGGCGTCGATGTCGTCTACAAGGACATCAAGAACATGCATATCGCGGTCTACCCCCCGGTGGGCCGGGTGCGGGTAGCTGCCCCGCAGCGGACGACTGAGGACGCTATTCGTCTTGCGGTAGTGCAGCGGCTCGCCTGGATCAGGCGTCGGCGGGAACAGCTCCAGAACGCGGAGAGGCAGACAGAACGCAAGATGGTCTCGGGGGAGACTCACTATGTGTGGGGGCAGCGGTATCTCCTCGACGTTTCTAAGTCGAGCGGTGCGTACGGTGTCGAGGCCACGGGCAATACGCTCTGGGTGATCACTCCACCTGGTACAGACGCCTCCGGGCGGTTCGGAGCACTGGATCGGTGGTACCGCCGTGAGCTGAAGGCCGCGGTGCCGGCGGTGCTGGAAAAGTGGCAGCCGATCCTAGGGGTCGAAGCAGCCAAGTTCGTCGTACGACGGATGAAGACCAAATGGGGAACATGCGTCACGACCTCGCGGACAATTTGGCTCAACCCTGAGTTGGCGAAGAAGGATCCCCGGGGCCTGGAGTACATCGTCGTCCACGAATTGATGCATCTGCTGGAGCGTGGGCACGGTGAGAAGTTCGTGGCTCTGATGGACCGGTTCCTTCCCGACTGGCGAGCACGCCGAGACGAGCTGAACGAGGCCCCGCTCGGGCACGAAGAGTGGGGAGAGTACGAGCAGCCGTAATTTCCAACCGGTCGGCTCAGCGACTCCAATCTTGCATGTGACGATGCTCTGGAGCTCCGGCATGCTGCAAACCCGCTTACGCGGACCTCGGCGGTATGCCTCGAAGTCGTAAACCGGGGCGTTCCTTGATCAGCCGCCGTCGTGGCGAATCGATGGCAAGAGCCGTATCCTTTGGGGATATTGCGGCAATGGAAGGGTTCTTCAGTCGATGGCATAAAAGCATCCTTAACTGGGGCTACCGGATCGCCAGTGAGGAGCTGCAGATAGTGATCATGACCTGGATTGAGCGAACCTGCCACCACCGGCGCTGCCGACCACGCTAAGTTCGTTTGAAGCCCGTAGATCTTGAGACCATGAGAACTAGGAACGCGGATCACGTGGTCGAACGGCAACCGTCACCTGCTTCTACGGCAGACCCATGCCACGTTCGGCGTCAACTAGCATAGTGACCCCGACACCTAGAGCTCGGTGGCGGGCAGGAAGACTTTGTCCTTCAAGAAATCGTTTAGCGAGTCGACGTTGATCTGAAGGTTCACATCTCCCTGACGAATCAGTCCGAGTGTCGGCACCGGAACGCGAAGGCGAGCTGCGTAGGTAGCCAGAGCCTCGCGCTGGTATGGGTAAATCGCCATGATGGCGACTCGCTCTAGAAATTCGCCCATAGCTATGCCGGAGACAGTCGCGGGTTCACTGGCTGCCCATATCGCGGTGAATACGCTCTCGATGGCGCAGCCCTCGTCAACGAACTGGAAGGCAAACTGGGTGGCTAGTTCGTTTTCTTCGCTAATGCCAACTTCGAAATGGACGCTTTGGCTTGGCTCTTGGGCAGATCCCGGTGCGCTCCGACGGGCTGAAAATGATTTCTCATTTACGGCGCGGAGGTCGAAGGCATGGACGAGCTCGCCAGCGTCCTCTATGCGTCGAGGGCGTTCTGTGAATGTCATCCGGCTAGGGCAAAGTCAGTGCGAGGACTGTTGCTCGCAAAAGTCACCGAGAATTTGGTAAATTTGGCCGATCCCGAAACAAGCTGATCTTGGAAAGCAGTCTCGGTGACGATTGGCTCATAAAGGGCTTTGACAAATTCATGCCCGGACAATACCTTGTGCTGCACTGGGGGCAGCTCCACGAACTGAATCCAGCGGTCACCGTGAGCTTCGAGCTGCCCACTGTCCTTGGCCACGTAATGAGTGACGAGAGCGCCGACCGCGTGAGCGTAGTTTGAGATCCTGCTCAGTGATGCAGCAGTGAGCATCCGTTCAAATTCTGAGACGGCCTGTTGCGTGTGCCCAAGGAGTTCAGCCACGTCGGATTGCTTGAGGCCCGCGTCCTTCCGGATCTGGACGAGCTGTGCGATCAGTTCGCGGTTCTGGCGAGCAAGGTACTTGGCGCGACGCCTCGCGCTCTTTGTGCCGATGCTGTGGTCGTGATCGGTAGCCATGTTCCGATGATTCCATACAAGCTACACCTTGTGCAAAGTTATCTAGGTTTTGGCGTGCAGGCCGAGTAGCCGTTCCACAAGCCCTTCGGTGTCCGTCGGGAGATTCCACGCCTTCGAACGGCCCCCGTCGCAACGCGCGTAGGCGAACTTCATCTGAACGTTCTGGCGCTCATGCACCTCTCCAGGTGTACCTGCGACGTTCTTCAGGTGAGCATGCAGTGCCACCAGAACGTCTTGCCATGGGGCGGCCGGCTCGTAATGGTAGTGCCTGAAGTGTTCGGTGTTGACCTTCGGGACATCTGGGTCAAGCAGTGCCCGGAGTTCGTATGAGTCTGCAGCTCCCCGCATCACCTTAATTGGTTCGCCGTCGTCTTGCGGATCGGCAAGCCCATCAGCTGCTGTGTCAAACAGGTCCTCAAGCACTCCGAAGATCGTGTCCCGCGGTACGGCTGGGAGATCGTGGTACCACTGTCTCAATTTGTCGAGCTCAGCGTCCTTGACTGGGTAGTAGGCGTGCCACTGGTACGGGGCTAGGGCGGGCTGGCAGCACCGAGATTGAGCCGCGTCATCCTGGCTTTGTCCGTGTGGATATACGTACGTGAGCGCTGTGGGCAGTCGAGGCCCAGGTTTCGGCGCGGATCCGGATACTGGCACGCGACCTCCTCAAGGAATATATAAGGAAGACTAGGTTCCCCCGCTGACATCGTAACGCCGTGGGAACTGGGACCGCATGCTCATCTCAGTGGAGTGCAAGCTCTGTGACCAACCTGTCGGATTAGACTGTCAATGTTCATTCTCTAAGTTCTACGAGTGGTAGCCAATGACTGCTGTATGCGCCCTCTTGCGGCAGACAGAAGCGATCGGTCGAGTTCTTGTCAGTGGCCCGCGGGTGCTCGTTGAGCAACGGCTCGATCGCTCGGCCAAAGGTGGTTGGAACCGTCATCGAAGCACTTCGACTGTCTGACTTAGGCGGGTCAACGTCCTACGTTTACGGTAGACGTTCTTGTATCAAGAAGCTCGATATGGATCTGGGCTCCTGAGTACATCACCATAATTGCCCAGGGTCGTTACGCAGATAGCTCAATGCGCTCAAGACGGATAACAACCGTCGCGGATTGGAAGCACGTAACAGTACGTGCTGCGCCAGATCTCGGCCTAGCGTCCGTACGTTCCGGATCGGAAGACCCCGCCACCCGAGGGTGGCGGGGTCTTCCGTTTCCGGCGAAGTCACGACGTCTCCCTGTCCGGGGAGGCGGTAAAGTGGGAGAGCACAACCGGCGGGAGAAGGAGGGCCCTTGGGCATCTTGGAAGGTATCCGGGAACCGCATGACCTGCAGCGGCTGAACCAGGATCAGATCGAACCGCTGGCGGCCGAGATCCGCGGGTTCCTGATCAGCAACGTCTCGCAGACGGGCGGCCACCTCGGTCCCAATCTGGGCGTGGTGGAACTGACCATCGCGCTCCACCGGGTCTTCAACTCGCCCGTGGACTCCATCGTCTTCGACACCGGTCACCAGTCCTATGTGCACAAGCTGCTGACCGGCCGCCAGGATTTCGGCACGCTCCGTCAGCAGGGCGGCCTCTCGGGCTACCCGGACCGCGGCGAGTCCGAACACGACATCGTCGAGTCCTCGCATGCGTCCTCGTCCTTGTCCTGGGCGGACGGCATCTCCCGTGCTCGCAAGCTCCAAGGTGAGAATGATCGCTACACGGTCGCCGTCATCGGCGACGGCGCCCTGACCGGCGGCATGGCGTGGGAGGCCCTCAACAACATCGCGGCCGACAAGGACCGCAAGGTGGTCATCGTCGTCAATGACAACGGCCGTTCCTATGCCCCGACCGTCGGCGGTTTCGCCGATTACCTCGCCTCGCTGCGCCCCACGATCGACGCCTGGCGGGCCAAGCCCGGCTACGAGGGCGCCATGAACTGGTGGAAGACGCGCCTGCAGGAGGGCGGCCCGGTGGGGCAGTTCACCTATAAGAGCCTGCATGCCGCGAAGAAGGGCGTGAAGGACTGGTGGGCCCCCCAGGGGATGTTCGAAGACCTCGGGATGAAGTACATCGGCCCCGTGGACGGCCATGACGAGGAAGCCGTGGAGGAGGCCCTGAGGCTCGCCCGTAACTTCGGCGGTCCGGTCCTGGTTCACACCATCACGGAGAAGGGCCGCGGCTATGCGCCCGCCCGCGCCGACGAGGCCGACCAGTTCCACGCGGTGGGCGTCATCGACCCGGAGACCGGGCTGCCCACCTCCAGCGGGGGCGCCCGTTCCTGGACCAGCGTGTTCGGCGAGGAGATCGCCGCCATCGCCGACGAGCGTGACGACATCGTCGGCATCACCGGCGCCATGCTGATCCCCGTCGGCCTCAGCGAGATGGCGGCCCGGCACCCCGACCGGGTGATCGACGTCGGCATCGCCGAACAGCATGCCGTGACCATGGCGGCAGGGCTGGCGTTCGGCGGCCTCCACCCCGTGGTGGCCGTCTACGCGACGTTCCTCAATCGCGCGTTCGACCAGCTCCTCATGGATGTCGCCCTCCACAAGGCCGGGGTCACGCTGGTCTTGGACCGCGCCGGGGTCACCGGACCGGACGGCCCCAGCCACCACGGCATGTGGGACATGGCCATGGTGCAGACGGTCCCCGGCCTGCACCTCGCAGCGCCCCGCGACGCGAGCCGGCTCCGCGAGGAGCTTCGCGAGGCGGTGGCGATCGACGACGCCCCGAGCGTCGTGCGCTTCTCCAAGGGCGCGGTGGGTCCCGAGGTCAACGCCCTGGAACGGCTCAAGGACGGCGTGGACGTCCTCGCCCGCCCCGAGGAGGGCCGGCTGGAGAATGACGTGCTGCTCATCTCGGTGGGCGCGCTGAGCGAGCTCGCCCTGGAGGTCGGAGAACGGCTCGCGGCCCACGGCATCACCTCGACGGTGGTCGATCCCCGCTGGGTGCTCCCCGTCCCGCGCTCGATCATCGCCCTGGCGGCGCGCCACCGGCTGGTGGTGTGCCTGGAGGACGGCGTGCGGGCGGGCGGCGTCGGTTCCCGGATCCGCCAGGAGATGCGGGCCGCTGGAGTGGACACCGCCCTGAACGAGGTCGGGCTCCCGGTGGAGTTCCTCGCCCACGGCACGCGAGGCCAGGTGCTGGAGCGCGTCGGCCTCACGGCGCAGCAGGTGACGCACGACGTCGTCGCGCAGGTTCTCGGCACGAAGGTCCCCTTCGCTCGCCCCCTCCCCGGTCAGCAGGCGCCCAGCACGGGAAGCATCCCGGCCCTGTGACGGCCGATGCCGGCCGGGGCCCGCTCGACGTCGCCCCCGGTGAGCTCGTCGTGGCCCGTAACCGCAAGTGGGACGGCGCCGCGCACTGGGTGGTGCCGGGCCGCTACCTCGGCGAGGACGACCACGGCTGGTGGATCTATCAGGCCCAGGGCGAGTTCTGCTCCCGGCCCGGCGCCGCCTTCTACACGCACAGCCACAACGTCCTGCTCGTGCCCCGCGAGGGGGACTGGGTGGCGACGTTCTACGACGATGACCACCCCGGTGACTTCCGGGTCTATGTGGACATGGCGGTCGGACACGAATTCAAGCGCATCCGGCCCGCGGTCACCGAATTCCACGTGGTGGACATGGACCTGGACGTCATCCTCTTCGCCGACGGCACGAGCCACATCGATGACGAGGACGAGTTCGCCGAGCGGTGCGTGAGCATGCACTATCCGGCCTGGCTGGTGAAGGCGACGGAGGACTCGTGCCGCGACGTCCTCGCCGCCGTGCAGGCCCGCCAGGCGCCCTTCGCCGGCGTGGCGGACGCCTGGCTGGCCCGCGGACTGGAAGCCACCCGAACCGGTGAATGGCACGATGACTGGATCCCAGAAGACGGAGAGAACGATGAATGAACTGCTGCGCGCCTACCGGCGTGACGAGGACGGTGTCCTCAGCTTCCGCGAGGCCTGGTACGAGCAGGAGGAAGGCGTGGTGGTGGTCAACCACGGCGTCGTGGGCCATGTGAGCAAGGACGACGTGCAGTCCGTGGAGTCCGACGAGGCCGCGGTGGCACTGCTGGAGGCCTTCAGCGCGCAGTGCGCCGAGGACGGCTTTGCCGAGATCCCGGTCGAGGAGCAGCACTGGGTGGTCGCCCAGTTCGCGCTGAAGAGCAAGGACGGGACCGAGCGGGACCGCTACTTGGAGCGTTCCGCCGTCGCCGCGCTGACCGGCCACTTCGCCTGGCGCGGGCTGGGCGTGGTGGACCGGAGCGCCATCGCGAACGGCAAGCTCAACATCTTCCTGATCTCGCCCGAACCGGCCAAGGCCGTCAAGGCCGTGGTGTCGGTGGCGCGCGAAGCCGATCTGGACCCGACCAAGCTGAGCGTCGGCGTCGCGCCGTATTCCGAGCCCGAGGCACTCAAGCGCCGTCACCCGGCAGGGCCCGGGACAGCGTTCAGTCTCTGAGCGGACTGCCGGCAGCCTTCGCCCGCTCAACACAGGCCCTTCCGGCGTGTCCGGAGGGGCCTGTGGCGCTTCCGGGGCCATTGGATAGGCTGACTGTATGACTGAATACCGCAGATTGGGAACATCCGGACTCGTCGTCTCCACCATCGGCCTCGGGTGCAACAACCTGGGCCGGCCGAACACGCCGAGCTTCACCCAGGAAGGCACGGACACCGTCATCCACGCGGCGCTGGACGCGGGGGTCACCCTTTTCGACGTCGCGGACGTGTACGGCGCCACACCCGGCCTGAGCGAGGAGATGCTCGGCAAGGCCCTCGGCAGCCGGCGTTCGGAAGTCGTTCTGGCTACCAAATTCGGCATGGACATGAACGGGGTCAACGGCGCGGACTTCGGGGCCCGCGGATCCCGCCGTTACATCGTCAACGCCGTCGAGGCGTCCCTGCGGCGTCTCGGGACCGAGTGGATCGATCTGTACCAGTTCCACACCCCGGATGACGGGACGCCCGTCGAGGAGACGCTCCGCGCCCTCGATGACCTGGTGACCGCCGGCAAGGTGCGGTACATCGGCCACTCGAACCGTGCCGGCTGGCAGATCGCGGAGGCCGAATTCCTGGCGCACTCGCTCGGCACCGAGCGCTTCATCTCCAGCCAGAACCATTACAACCTGCTGGACCGCCGGGCGGAACTCGAGGTCCTGCCGGCGGCTCGGGCGTACGGACTGGGTGTTCTGCCGTACTTCCCGCTCGCCAACGGGTTCCTCACCGGCAAGTACGCGCCGGACCGGGTGCCCGAAGGCTCGCGCCTCAGCCACACCCGGCAGAACATGGTGCGCGACGCCGACTGGGAGCAGATGGGCCGCTACTCGGAGTTCGCCCGGGAACGGGGACTCACCGAGGTGGAGGTCGCCTTCGCGTGGCTCCTGGCCCAGGAGCCTGTCAGCAGCGTGATCGCCGGTGCGACGAAGGTGGAGCAGGTCCAGCAGAACGCACGCGCGGTCGAGGCCCGACTGAGCCCCGAGGATCTGGCCGTCCTGGACGAGATCTTCCCGCCGGTGCCCAAGGTGGCGCTCTTCTAGACCCGGCACGACGACGAAGGGGACGGCACCCGGTGGTGCCGTCCCCTTCGTCGTCGTTCGCTGCGCCGTCGCCCCCTCCGCCCGCGCGGCTCAGGATGCCTGGCTCAGGCCGTGTGGAACCGCTTGCCGTTGACGCGCTCGGACGCGCCCACGCGGTCCAGGTACGGCGTGATGCCGCCCAGGAACATGGGCCAGCCGGCGCCGAGGATCATGCAGAGGTCGATGTCCTCGGGACCCGCCACCACGCCTTCCTCCAGCATGAGGCCGATCTCCTCGGCCAGGGCGTCCTGGGTGCGGGTCAGGACTTCTTCAGCCGTCGACGGCCGATCACCGAAGCTCATCAGCGCCATGACGCGCTCCGGGATCTCCTGGCCGCCGTCGTCGGTGGGAGCCCACAGACCCTTCACACCGTTGTCGATGAGCGCCTGCAGATTGGCCGAGACCGTGAAGCGGTCACCGAACGCAGCGTGCAAGGATTCCTGCACATGCTGCGCGACCGGCAGGCCCACCATGGCGCCCAGCGTGAACGGCGTCATGGGCAGACCCATGGGACGCAGGGCGTTGTCCGCGACGTCGGCCGGAGTGCCTTCGTCGAACGCCGCGGTGACCTCGCCCATGAGGCGGAGCAGCACGCGGTTGACCACGAACGCAGCGGCGTCCTTGACGAGCACGGCGCTCTTCTTCAGGTTCTTGGCCAGCTGGAACGCGGTGGCCAGGGTCTCGTCCGACGTCTTCGGCGCCCGCACGATCTCCAGGAGCGGCATGACGGCCACCGGGTTGAAGAAGTGGAAGCCCACCAGTCGTTCCGGGTGTTCCAGATCGCGGGCCATCTCCGTGACGGACAGGCTCGAGGTGTTGGTGGCGAGGATGCACTCCGGGGAGACGATGGCCTCCACCTCGGCGAACACCTGCTTCTTGACCGAGAGCTCTTCGAACACGGCCTCGATCACGAAGTCGGCGTCGGCGAACACCTGCTTGTCCACGGCGCCGGTGATGAGGGCCTTGGTCCGGTTGGCGGCATCGGCGGACATGCGGCCCTTGGCCTGCAGCTTGTCGACTTCACCGTGGATGTAGGACACCCCGCGGTCCACGCGCTCCTGGTCGATGTCCGTCATGACCACCGGCACCTTGAGCTGCTTCGCGAAGAGCAGCGCCAGCTGACCGGCCATCAGGCCCGCGCCGACCACGCCGACCTTGGTGACGGGCCGCGCCAGCTTCGCATCCGGCGCACCGGCCGGTCGCTTGGCACGCTTCTGCACCAGATCGAGGAAGGCATAGACCGTGGAGCGGAACTCGCCGGTCTGCATGAGGCCCGCGAGAGCCTCGCACTCTGCCGCGGCGGACTCCTCCTGCGTCTGGGTGCGATTGGCCTCTAGCAGGTCCAGGACCTTGCCCGGAGCGGGAGCCGCATCGGAGATCTTCCGGGTCACGAAGGCGCGTCCGGCGTCCACGGCGGCCTGCCAGCGCTCGGCCACCTGAGGATCGGAGGCGTCGACGGCGTGGGTGCGCTCCGGGGTCACGTCGCCGCGGAGGACCTGCCCGGCCCAGACCAGGGACTGCTCCAGGAAGTCGGCGGCATCGAAGAGCGCATCCGCGACGCCGAGCTCGACGGCCTGCTTGCCGCTGAGCGTCCGGTTGTTGTTCAGCGGGTTCTCGATCATGACCTTGACGGCGTTCTCGGGCCCGATCAGACGTGGCAGGAGGTACACGCCGCCCCAACCGGGGACCAGGCCCAGGAAGGCCTCGGGGAGCCCGAGCGCGCCGGCGGAGGCGCTCACCGTGCGGTAGGTGGACTGGAGGGCGATCTCGAGGCCGCCGCCCAGGGCGAGGCCGTTGATGAAGGCGAAGGTCGGCACCGGCAGGTTCCTGAGCAGTCCGTACACCTCGTGTCCCAGGCGGGCCATGGCCAGACCGTGCTCGGGCTCCGAGATCGCGGACACGGCGGTGAGGTCGGCGCCGGCCACGAGGAAGTACGGCTTCCCCGTGATGCCGACGGCCTGGATCTCGCCCTTGGCCGCCCGTTCGGCGAGGGCCTGGAGGGTCCGGCCCAGCTCGATCAGGGTGTTCGGCCCCAGCGTGGTCGGCTTGCGGTGATCCAGGCCGTTGTCCAGGGTCACGAGGGCGAGCGTCCCCGCGCCCGGCAGAGGCACGTCCTGCACCAGAGAGTGGGTCACCGTCTCCGTGCTGAAGAGCCCTGCGAGTTCTGTGAAGTCATCGAGACTCATGCTGCCTCTCCTGCCTGTGCGTCGGTTCCGTAGTCGGGGTGGTGGGGGTTCTCCCAGATGATCGTGCCGCCCATGCCGAGGCCGATGCACATGGTGGTCACGCCATAGCGGACGCCCGGGTCCTGCTCGAACTGGCGGGCGAGCTGGTTCATCAGGCGGACGCCGGAGGAGGCGAGGGGGTGGCCCAGGGCGATCGCGCCGCCGTAGCGGTTGACCCGGGGGTCGTCGTCGGCGATGCCGAAGTAGTCCAGGAAGCTGAGGACCTGGACCGCGAACGCCTCGTTGATCTCGAAGAGCCCGATGTCCTCGATGCCGAGGCCCGCCTTCTCCAGAGCCTTGAGGGTGGAGGGCACCGGGCCGTATCCCATGACGCTCGGCTCGACGCCGGCGAAGGCGTACGAGACCATGCGCATGCGGACGGGCAGGCCCAGCTCCTCGGCGGTGCCGGCGTCGGCGAGCAGGGCTGCCGTCGCGCCGTCGTTCAGTCCGGCCGCATTGCCGGCGGTGACGCGGCCGTGCGGGCGGAAGGGGGTGCGGAGACCCTCAAGGTCCTCCAGGGTGGTGCCGGGCCGGGGAGGCTCGTCCGCGGTGTTCAGGGTCCAGCCGGCGCCGGCCTTCTTGCTCGCCACGGGGACGAGGCCGGCCTGGATGTCGCCGCTTTCGTAGGCTTCGGCGACCTTCCGCTGTGAGGCGACGGCATAGGCGTCGGCGCGCTCCTTGGTGATGGCCGGGAAGCGATCGTGGAGATTCTCTGCCGTGTTGCCCATGTTGAGGGCGGCGGGGTCCACGATCCGCTCGGAGAGGAAGCGGGGATTGGGATCGGCTCCCACACCCATGGGGTGGTGGCCCATGTGCTCGACTCCGCCGGCGATCACGACGTCGTAGGCGCCGGACGCGATCCCGCTGCCGGTGGTGGTGACGGCGGTCAGGGCGCCGGCGCACATGCGGTCGATGGCGAATCCCGGGACCGACTGGGGGAGCCCTGCGAGCAGCGCTGCGGTGCGCCCGATGGTCAGTCCCTGGTCGCCGGTCTGCGTGGTGGCGGCGATGGCCACCTCGTCCACGCGTTCCGCCGGAAGACCGGGGTTGCGGCGCATCAGTTCACGGATGCATTTGACCACCAGGTCGTCGGCGCGGGTCTCGGCATAGATGCCCTTGTCTCCTGCCTTGCCGAAAGGGGTGCGAATGCCGTCGACAAAGACGACATCGCGGCCGGCCAGGCCTTTGCGGATGCGGCTCACGCTTGCTCCTCGTTGAGTTCAACGCCCGGCGGACGGGCGGCACGCTGGTGTCCGGCGGGCGCCGGACGCGTTCAACGTTATGTTACTCGTCAGTAACTTCTTTGGGCAAGGGCTTCCGGCCGGGTGTCTGCGCGGAGTCCGGATGCTGGATCGCCTCCAGCAGCAGGGGGCCCGTGAGCCGGCGCTGCCAGCTCCGTGCGCCGAGTTCCGCGAGTGCGTCATCCACGCTGTCGGCGTCCGGCTCGGTGGGCGGCCGCCACATGACACGCCGCAGGTGATCCGGCGTGAGCAGGTTCTCCACGGGCATGTCCCACTCCGCTGCGAGGTCGGTCAGGGCCTGGCGTGCGGCGGCCAGGCGGGCGGCCGCCACGGGGTCTTTGTCCGCCCAGGCGCGAGGGGGAGGCGGGGCATTGGTGGGCAGGTGCAGCGGAGGCAGATCCTCGGTGTCCCGGGCCGACATGAGCGCCCGGAGCCAGCGTGGCGCCTCGCGCTGCGCCGCGCGGCCGTCGAAGCCACGCGTCGCGATCAGCTGAGGAACCGTGGTGGGCATGGCGCGGGCCGCGGCGATGAGCGCGGAGTCCGGCAGCAGGCGTCCCGGTGCGACGTCGCGCTTGCGGGCCAGATCCTCCCGTTCGAGCCAGAGCTGGCGGACGGCGGCCAGCTGCCGGCGGTCACGGATCTGGTGCATGCCGGACGTCCGCCGCCAGGGTTCCTTACGGGGAGGCGCGACGCCGGCGTCCAGAATCGCCTGGAACTCCTCCAGGGCGAAGCCGAGTTTGCCCTGGCTGGTGAGGAGCTCGATCAGCTCCTCACGCAGCTCGATGAGCACCTCGACGTCCAGGGCGGCGTACTTCAGCCAGGGCTCAGGCAGGGGACGGGTGGACCAGTCCGCGGCCGAGTGCTCCTTGGCGAGCCGGAAGCCGAGCAACTGCTCGATCACGGCAGCCAGTCCGACGCGGGGGAGTCCGGCCAGGCGGGCCGCCAGCTCCGTGTCGAAGAGTGCGGATGGCCAGAGGCCGAGTTCGCTCAGGCAGGGCAGGTCCTGAGTGGAGGCGTGCAGGATCCACTCGGCGCCCTCCAGCGCGTCCTGAAGGGGTTCCAGGTCCTCGAACGGCTCGGGATCGATCAGCCAGGTGCCCGAGCCCTCCCTCCGGATCTGGACCAGGAACGCCCGCTGGCCGTAGCGGAAACCGGAGGCGCGCTCGGCGTCGACGGCGACCGGCCCGGTCCCGGCGGCCAGGGCGGCGGCACAGCGCTGCAGCCCGGCATCGGTGCTGATGACGAAGGGGACGCCCTCGCGAGGGGTGTCCAGTTCGACGACATCCGGCGCCTCGAGGACGAGGTCATCCAGGTCGGGGGAGACTGTGTCAGCGGCCGGATCGCCGGCCGTGGTCAGGTTTCGCTTCAGAGTCATGGTGCTTTCAGTTTATCCGGGTGCTGTCCACGGGCCGCCCGGTCGTCAGAAACGGCGTCCCGGGAGGGCGGTGACACCCTCGGGAAGCGGCGGGAGGCCGGCGAAGGAGCAGACCATGTCCGCCCAGGCTTCGAGGTGGTTCTGCACCTGCCAGTCCGCGGGGGTCCAGGAGGCCCGGAGTTCGATGTCGATGGTGCTGCCCCGTTCGGCGAGGGTGCCGAAGGAGTCTGACAGCACGCGGGTGGCGGTGCCTCCCGCGGAGCTGTGGTCGGCGCCGTGATTCTGGAGCGCCTCCACGAGCCAGGCCCAGGCGACCGTGCCCAGGAGCTCGTCGTTGCCCATCTCGGCGTCCATCTGGGCCCGGATGAAGGTGACCACGCGGAAGTCACCGCCCCAGACCTCGGAGCCCGCCGGATCGTGGAGCAGGATGAACCGGCCCGTGGCCAGGTCCGCGAGCCCTTCGGCATCGGCGTGGCCGGGGCCGAGCGCGGACGGTGAGATCTCCGCGCCGAGGGCCACGGCGAAGGGCGCCAGCCGTGCCGGAGCCGGGATCTCCTCGAGCCGGAGTTCCGCGCGGGAGCGCGCGGCCTTCAGCGAGGAGAGTGCTCTGTTGAAGCCCGACGGCAACGGGGCATTGGCGTTCACGGCACGAGAATACTGCGGTGCGGGCGTGCCTCCATTGAGCCACGCCCGCACGATGCGAGTTTGAGGCCTCCGAGCCCCGTCTCAGGGCGCCGAGGCCAACTGTCCGGCATCACGATGCCGGGGTCCGGCGTCGGCCGGTCAGGCTCCGAGCTCCGCGCGCAGGGCGGCGGCGAAGGCGTCCACGTCGGCCTCGGTGGTGTCGAAGGAGCACATCCACCGGACCTCGCGGCGGCCGGCGTCCCAGTCGTAGAACCGGAACTTGGAGCGCACGGCATCCGCCACACCCTCCGGCAGGATGGCGAAGACGCCGTTGGACTGCGTCTCCTGGGTGATCTCCACCCCGGGCAGGTCTTCCACGGCGGTGCGGAGGCGCTGCGCCATGGCGTTGGAGTGGCTGGCGGAGCGGAGCCAGAGGTCGCCTTCGAGCAGCGCGATGAACTGGGCGGACATGAAGCGCATCTTGGAGGCCAGCTGCATGCTCATCTTGCGCAGGTAGATCAGGCCGGGAGCGGCTTCCGGGTTCAGCGCCACCACGATCTCGCCGAAGATCAGGCCGTTCTTGGTGCCGCCGAAGGAGAGGATGTCCACCCCGGCGTCGCGGGTGAAGGCGCGGAGGGGCAGGCCGAGGGTGGCGGCGGCGTTGGCGAGCCGGGAACCGTCCATGTGCAGCTTCATGCCCTTGGCGTGCACGTGGTCCGCGATCGCGCGGACCTCCTCCGGGGTGTACACGGTGCCCAGCTCGGTGCTCTGGGTGATGGAGACGGCCAGCGGCTGGGCGCGGTGCTCGTCACCGTAGCCCCAGGCCTCCAGATCGATGAGTTCGGGGGTCAGCTTGCCGTTGTCGGTGGGCACGGCCAGCAGCTTGATGCCGCCCATGCGCTCGGGGGCGCCGTTCTCATCCACGTTGATGTGGGCCGTCGTGGCGCACACGACCGCGCCCCAGCGGGGGATGAGCGACTGGAGTGCCACCACATTGGCGCCGGTGCCGTTGAAGACCGGGTAGTACTCGATGCCGGCGCCGAAGTGTCCTTCCAGGACCTCGCCGAGCCGGGCGGTGTACTGGTCCTCGCCGTAGGCGATCTGATGCCCGTGGTTGGCCTGGGCGATGGCTTCCAGGATCTCCGGGTGCACGCCGGAGTAGTTGTCCGAGGCGAAGCCCCGGCTGGTGACGTCATGCAGGGGTGCGGATGCCATGGTGGCGTGTGTTTCCTGTTCTGTTCGCGGGAAAGTGGAGAGTGGGGACGGACCGGTCACGCGTTCCAGGCGGGCAGGATCCGGCGGGTGCCGTTCAGATCCGCGGCATCCTGGCCGAAGAGGTCCAGGGCGGCCTGGGCCAGTTGCGTGACATCCGTGTAGCCGGGGAATCTGCGCTCAGGGTGGGCGGCACGCTGCGCTTCGTCCACGAGGGACTTCACGGCGAGCACGACGGCGGCCGCGCGGCCGGTCTCCTCGGTGCGGAATGCGTCCGCCACGGCGAGGGTCCAGGCTTCCGCCGCAGCCTTGGCGGCGGCGTAGTTGGCTCCCTTGCCCGTGGGGTGCTCGGCGATCGTGGAGCCGACCATCACGAAGCGGCCGGTGGGGGAGGCGAGCAGGGCCGGAAGGAACGCCCGGCTCGTGTTGCGCAGGGTCTGCACCGCCTGGCGGTGCAGGAAATCCCAGTCCTCGTCGCTCTGGTCCAGCAGGGACGTGCCGCCACGCCAGCCGCCCACCAGGTGCAGCACGCCGTCCACTCCGCCGGATTCGTCGGTGACCTGTGCCGCGAGCCGCTGGACGGCGTCGAAGTCGGCCAAGTCGCAGACCAGGGGGGTGACGGTGTGGCCGGAGGCCCCGGTGGCGGCGGCCGCAGCCGATTCGATGCGGTCCGGGGACGAACCGATCGTGTAGACGCGGTGGCCGGCCTGGGAAAACGCCGTGGCGGCAGCAACCCCGGAAGGGCTGCTGCCGCCGGCGACGACAACGGTGAGGTTGTTCATGATCTCGAGTCTAGGCTCTCGTTCCGGGTGCCGTGGTTCAGGCCAGCGCGGTGGCGCCGGTGATGCCCGCGGTGGACTCGATGACGTGGCGCATCTTCTTCTCGAGGGCCTCGAAGAACATGGAGAGCGGGAACTCGTCGTCCATGACCTGATCGGTGATCTCGCGCGGGGTGCCGGTGAGCGGCAGGGCGTCGGGTCCCTTGGCCCACACGGAGGCCGGGTGCGGGGTGACGGTGGCCGTGATCATCTCGTAGGCGGCGATCCAGTGCGCGACCTTCGGGCGGTCGATGGAGCGCCAGTAGAGTTCCTCGATTTGCTCGCCGAGGGCCACGACGACGTCCGCGACGTTGTCCCACTCGATGCTCATCTTGCCGTCGGTCCAGTGCAGCACGCGGTGCTGGTGCATCCACGCGAAGAGCAGCTGGCCGCCCAGGCCGTCGTAGTTGCGGACACGGGAGCCCGTGATGGAGAAGCGGAAGATCCGGTCGAAGATGACCGCGTACTGGACGAGCTTCGCGTGCTTGCGCGCCTCGGGGCTGGCGTTCTCGTCCTTCTCGACCAGGACGGACTCGCGGAAGGCGGTGAGGTCGCAGCGGAGCTCTTCCAGCGAGTAGAGGAAGAACGGCATGCGCTGCTTGATCATGAACGGATCGAAGGGCAGGTCGCCTCGCATGTGGGTGCGGTCGTGGATGAGGTCCCACATGATGAAGGCCTCCTGCGTCAGCTGCTGGTCCTCGATCAGCTCCGCCGCGTCTGCGGGGAGGTCCAGCGAGGTGATCTCGGCAGCTGCCTTCAGCACCCGGCGGAAGCGGGCTGCTTCGCGGTCCTGGAAGATGGCGCCCCAGGTGAAGGCCGGGGTTTCGCGGACGGCCACGGACTCGGGGAAGAGCACTGCGGAGTTGGTGTCGTAACCGGCGGTGAAGTCGACGAAGCTCAGCGGGACGAACAGCTTGTTGGAGTACGCGCCGGCTTCCAGTTCCGAGATGAACTCGGGCCAGAGGACGTCCACCAGCACCGCTTCCAGGAGGCGCTGGGTGCTGCCGTTCTGGGTGTACATCGGGAAGACCACCAGGTGCTGGAGGCCGTCGATGCGGTGCTCCTGCGGCTGGAAGGCCATGAGGGAGTCGAGGAAGTCCGGCTCGCCGAAGCCGGCAGCGGCCCAGGCCTTCAGGTCCTTCTGCAGGAGGGTGAGGTACTCGGCGTCGTGCGGGAAGAGCGGGGCCAGCTCGGCGACGGCTGCGACGACGGTGTCGACAGCCTCGGCCGCTGCGGCGTGGTTCGCCGGCTCTTCGATGGCGCCGTTCTTCGACTGGAACGGCTGCACGCTGCTCACGGCGGTCTTCAGGCGCTGCCAGGCGGGGTGCTCGGCGGTGACGCGGGAGGTGGTCTCGATGGTGGTGGCGGTCATGGCCAGGCTCCTTATTCCTCTGTTCCCCGGAGGGAAAGTGCGGGGGATCGTGTGTGATCCGCCACACCGTGACATCTGGATTCAGCGTAGCCGTGAACAATCATGTCTGTTGCAAATTCGAGCCAAGCATCAGTAGTTCTTATGCATGCCGAGGTTCTCGCGCCTTGAGGCCCACTGACCGTGGAAGTGCCTCACGCTGGTCACCCGGATACCCCTGGAAAGCAGTCGGACCCGGACGCACAGGAAGTGCGTCCGGGTCCGGGGAGTCGATCTATTCGGCAGGCCTCAGCTTCAGGGACACCGAATTGATGCAGTACCGCTGGTCGGTGGGCGTGTCATAGCCCTCGCCCTCGAAGACGTGTCCCAGATGGGAATCACAGCTGGCACAGCGGACCTCGACGCGTTCCATGCCGAGGGTCGAATCCCGCAGGTACCGGACCGTGCCGTCCGCGAGCGGTGCGAAGAAGGACGGCCAACCGCAATGGGAGTCGAACTTCTCCTTGCTGGTGAACAGCTCCGCGCCGCAGGCACGGCAGCTGTAGACGCCCTCCTGCTTCGTGTCCCAGTACTCGCCGGTGAAGGCCCGTTCCGTACCGGCCTGGCGGAGGACCTGGTATTCCTCCGGTGTCAGCTCCTGACGCCATTCCTGGTCGCTCTTGACGACCTCTGCGCCGTTTCCCGGGCGGTCCATGATGCGCTCCTCACTCCGATGATCTGTTCGGTGTACGTGTTAACGCTCAGGAGTCCCCGATGAATCCCGAACCCGCATACAGATGCAGCACCGGCAGCCCGAGAGCGTTCTGCGCCTTGCTGGCCAGGTCCGCGTGGAAGGTGTCCAGCACGGCGTGCGGCTTCGTGAACACGACGGCCTGAGCGGCGTCGGTGGCCTTGACGGCGTCCACGAGCGCCTGCACGGCGGAGCCTTCGTCCACCACCGTGCCTTCGATCTCCTGGAAAAGGCCGTCCAGCGCGGCCAGTGACCGCTCCAGGATCTGAGAGGCGTCCTGCCGCGCGTCGGCGGGGTCCTGCGCCTTGGTGCCCAGCTCGCGGAACGCCTCGGCGAACTCGAGAAGCGAGAGGTGCTCGACGAAATCGACCAGGAGGTGGCGCTGCGTGTCGGCCTGGACCAGGAGCTTCGCGGAGAACTCCCCACCGTCCAGGAGTTCCTCCAGACTGGTGCGGTCCGACTCGTCAAGTGTGGTTTCCGTCAGGATGACGATTGGCTGAATCATGTGACAAGACTAGTCCGGTGCAGGAGATTCCCGGCCACAGCCAGCAGAATGGATGTCATGGAAGAACAGAGCAGCACGGCACGTGGCCATGGTTTCTTCAGGATCGCAGGCCTCGGCGTCGCCTCGGCCCTGGCGGCGACGGCATTGCTGGGTGCGGGCAGTTCCGCCCTGGCGGCCTACTTCGCACGCCGGATCATCACCCCGGACCGTGTGAAGAGCGAAGGGGAGGAACTGCTCGCGGTGGTCCAGGGAGACCGGGGCCCCGAGGCGATCTTCCGTGCCACGGCGGAGAGCACGGTGGAAGGCGTCTACAGCTTCCACTTCGACGGCGACGCCGGTCTGGCGAGGATCGGCCGGATCACGTCCTATTCGCCGCTGGAAGGCACCGTGCAGCGGGAGATCGAGGAGATCTACTCCGGGAGCCTGGACCGGGTGCGCTGGGGCCGCTGGGGCGGAGCCACGTATCCGGACCCCTCCGCGCTCGGCCTCCCCTTCGACGAGGTGCTGCTCCGGAACGAGATCGGCGATTTCCCCGCCTGGCTGGTCCCTGCGCCGGAGGTCAGCGCCGGGGAGCACCGCAAGCATGCGGCGCCGGGTGGCCAGGAGGTCTGGGCGATCATGGTCCACGGCCGGGGCGCCACGCGGATGGAAGGGCTGAGGGCCCTGCCGGTGGTCCAGGAACTCGGCCTGACCAGCCTGATGATCTCCTACCGCAACGACGGCGACGCCCCGCCCTCCGACGCGGGACGGTACGGTCTGGGCTCCACCGAATGGCGGGAGGTCGAGGCGGCCATCACCTATGCGCTGGACCACGGCGCCACCGATGTGGTGCTGTTCGGCTGGTCGATGGGCGGTGCCGTGTCCCTGCAGGCCGCGGATCAGGCCCGCAATCGGCATGCCATCAGGGCGCTGGTCCTGGATGCTCCGGTGATCGACTGGGTGGACGTGCTCGCCTTCCAGGCGCGGCTCAACCGCATCCCCGCCGAGGTGGGGCGCTATGGGCAGTTCATGCTGTCCCATCCTCTGGGCCGACGGCTGACCGGCTTGTCCGCGCCCGTGGACCTCAAGTCCATGGACTGGGTCACCCGTTCGATCGAACTGCGCACCCCCACGCTGATCCTGCACAGCGTGGACGACGACTTCGTCCCCTATGGGCCGTCGGAGAAACTGGCGGAGAAGAACCCCGAGATGGTGACCTTCGTGCCGTTCCAGCTCGCGCGGCACACGCGGGAGTGGAATGTCGACCGGGATCGCTGGAACACGACCGTCCGGGACTGGCTCGCAGCGCAGCTGGAGGAGCGGAAGGGGCCGGCCGCAGCGGTCTGACCCCTGATCCGGCGGGTCGTCCGCCCGGGCGCGGATGGCTCAGGCGCGGATGGTGGCGCGCACGGCCCCGGTGAGCCGTTCCAGATCCTCCGGCGCGAGTTCGACGTCGAGCCCTCGGCGTCCGCCCGACACCAGGATGGTGACGTGACCGAACGCCGAGTCGTCCAGGACCGTGGGTGACGGGTTGCGCTGCCCCAGGGGCGAGATCCCTCCCAGGACGTACCCGGTGCGGCGCTGCGCGGCGGCGGGATCCGCCATCGCCGCCTTCTTCTGTCCCAGCGCCCCGGCCACCGCTTTGAGGTCCAGCGTGCCGCTCACCGGAACGATGCCCACGGCCATGCCGTCGGCGAGCTGCACCATGAGCGTCTTGAAGACCTGCTCGGGAGAGAAGCCGAGTGCCTCGGCGGCTTCGAGCCCAAAATTCGTCACGCGCGGATCGTGCTCATACGCGTGCAGGGTGAACGGGACCCCGGCCGCTTCGAGTGCGAGGGTGGCCGGGGTCCCGGTGCTGTGCTTCTTACCCGCCATCGCCGATCAGGACGGCGCGACGGCAGTGGACTGCGCCACGTAGGCCGTCACCTTGCGCTTGATCCTGCCGAGCATGGCGGTCATGCCGCGCATCCGCAGCGGGGACACCGCGCGCGTCAGGCCGAGGAGTTCCGGCATGTCTTCCGGCACGGCCAGGATCTCGGCCGCGGTCAGGCCGTTCAGACCCTCGTTGAGAACCCCCGCGAACCCGCGAGTGGTGGGGGCCTCCGCAGGAGCCTGGAAGAAGAGCTCGATCCGGGCGTCCGACCCGCGGCCCTCCGCCTCGATCGTGAGGAAGAGCGGCGACTGGCATTCGACCACCTGCTCCAGGAGCTCCGGGTGGTCCTTCAGCCGTGCGGGAAGCTCGGGCAGGCCGCGGGAGAAGTCCAGGAGCAACTGGAGGCGGTCCCGCTCCTCAAGAGCCTGGAACTCCTCGACGATCTCGGAGAGTGCTGCTGGAAGCTGGGCTGGGGGAAGCTGGCTGCTCATGGGCAACAATCCTACGCCCAGCTCAGAAGCCGGCCGGAACCTCGCCGCGCTCAGCACCCTTGACGATGGGGACCCGCACGGCGTTGCCCCATTCGGTCCAGGAGCCGTCGTAGTTGCGGACGTTCTCGAAGCCCAGCAGGTACTTCAGCGCGAACCAGGTGTGGCTGGACCGCTCGCCGATGCGGCAGTACGCGATCACCTCGTCACCCGGGGCGAGACCGGCTTCGCCGCCGTAGATGGCGTCGAGTTCCTCGCGTGAGCGGAAGCTGCCGTCCTCTGCGGCGGCACGGGCCCACGGGACCGAGGCCGCGGTGGGGATGTGGCCGCCGCGCAGCGCGCCTTCCTCGGGGTAGGCCGGCATGTGGGTGCGGGCGCCGCTGTACTCCTCGGGGGAGCGGACGTCGATGAGGGGCTTGCCCAGGTGAGCCAGCACATCCTCTTTGAAGGCGCGGATGGGCTGGTCGTCACGCTCGACGACGGGGTAGTCGCCGGCGGCGGGAGCGGGCACCTCGGTGACGAGCTCGCGGCCCTCGGCGATCCACTTGTCGCGGCCGCCATCCAGCAGTCGGACGTCCTTGTGACCGAACAGGGTGAAGACCCAGAGGGCGTAGGCCGCCCACCAGTTGGACTTGTCGCCGTAGATGACCACGGTGGAGTCGCGGGAGATGCCCTTGGACGCTGCGAGCTCCGCGAAGGCGGCGCCGTCCACGTAGTCGCGGGTGACTTCGTCGTTGAGGTCGGTGTGCCAGTCGATCTTGACGGCGCCGGGGATGTGCCCGGTCTCGTACAGCAGGACGTCCTCATCGGATTCGACCACCACGAGGCTGCCGTCACCGACCGCGCCGGAGGCGATCTGCTCGGCGAGCCAGTCCGAGGACACCAGGCGTTCCGGGTGTGCGTAGCTGGCGAACTTGACGTTCTCTTCAGGGGCGATGCTCATGGGTCAGCCTGGCTTTCTTCGGGGACAGGATCGGCTCGCGCCCCGGGGACGGGACTGTGCCGTTGAGTCAACCTTAACCACGCCGGCTCCCCAGGGAAGGTGAGTGTTCACATGGGGCAACACTGCGCCGTCGTCGTTATTCCCCGGCTGTCAGGCGGCCCGCCGTGGCCGGACGGCCATCGCCCGGTATCCTGGGCACTGCGGTTCAGTCGCCCGGGCTGCCGTGCCTTGGAGGAATGGAACCCTTGCAGATCGAACAGCTTTCCACCCGGACCCCTGCCGTCTCCGCCGATGAGATCCTGGCGGGGTTCGCTCCCACCTACCGTTTCGGGGAGGTGTCGTTCGACAGTTACCGCCCCGACCCCGCGCACCCGAGCCAGGCCGCCGCGGTGAAGGCCCTGCGCGAGTTCGCTGCCGGAGTGGGCGCCGACACCTCGGGCGGTCTGTTCGGGAAGCTGTTCGCCAAGAAGAAGGCATCCGGCCGGGCCGGGATCTATCTGGACGGCGGGTTCGGCGTCGGCAAGACCCACTTGCTCGCCTCGCTCTGGCACGCCGTTCCCGGCCCGAAAGCCTTCGGCACATTCGTGGAGTACACCAATCTGGTGGGGGCGCTCTCCTTCCGGAAGACGGTGGAAGCGCTGAGCACCTACAAGCTGGTGTGCATCGACGAATTCGAGCTGGACGATCCGGGTGACACGGTGCTGATGTCGCGTCTCATGCGCGAACTGGCCGACGCCGGCGTGAAGCTCGCCGCGACCTCCAACACCCTGCCGGGCTCGCTGGGGGAGGGCCGCTTCGCGGCGGTGGACTTCCAGCGGGAGATCCAGGTCCTCTCCGATCAATTCGACGTGATCCGGGTGGACGGCGAGGACTTCCGGCACCGCGGGCTGCCGGCGGCGCCCCAGCCGGTGCGTGCGGACGAGCTGAACTCCCGGATGAAGGCCGAGTTCGAGGGCAAGACCGTGGCGGTCGACGACTTCCCGAGCCTGATCTCGCATCTGGCCGGTGTGCACCCGAGCCGCTACCGCGCGCTGCTGGACGGTGTGGAGGCCGTGGTCTGGAAGGGCGTGACCCCGGTGACGGAGCAGGCCGTGGCGCTGCGCTTCGTGGTCTTGGCCGATCGCCTCTACGACAAGGACGTGCCGATCCTGGCGAGCGGTGTGTCCTTCGACCAGCTTTTCACGCCCGAGATGATGAGCGGCGGGTACCAGAAGAAGTACTTCCGCGCCGTCTCCCGCCTGACGGCCCTGGCTCGTGAGGCGCAGCAGCACGAACCCGCGGTCTGACGGCGCCCGCGGCCGCCCGCCGTCGCCGTCGTCCGGAAGGCATCCTTAAACGCCAAAGCGCCGGTGCTGCCTCTCGGCAGTACCGGCGCCTCGCTTGACAAATGCTTTGGGCGCCTCAGGCTTCCGGCCTAGGCGTTGTCCTTGCCTTCGAGGTTCTCCACGAAGTTGGAAGCGCCATCCTGGACTGCGTCCACCTGGCCAGCGAACTTGCCACCGGTCTTCTCATCGATAAAGTCGCCGACCTTCTCGATGCCATCCTTGATGGCCTGCTCGTTGCCCTGGACCAGATCCTGGGCCTTGCCCTTCAGATCGTCAAAGACAGACACAGGCACCTCCTTTCCGTTGGCGGGGCCAGACGCCCCGTTCGATCCACGAGCATAGTGGAAAGAGGGGAAAAGAAAAAGACCACCCGAAGGTGGTCTTTCAGATCTTCATCCTGACCGCAGAAGGGCCGGGGGAGAAGGTGGAGCGGACGACGAGATTCGAACTCGCGACATCCACCTTGGCAAGGTGGTGCTCTACCAGCTGAGCTACGTCCGCATGGAACACTTGCGTGTCCGTGGGCGATACTGGGATCGAACCAGTGACCTCTTCCGTGTCAGGGAAGCGCGCTACCGCTGCGCCAATCGCCCCTAGATATCCACCGAAGTGGACCCAGGGTTTTCACCGAGGTGGGTACGGGATTCGAACCCGTGTATACGGCTTTGCAGGCCGCTGCCTCGCCTCTCGGCCAACCCACCGTGCAGAAGGTTTCCCTTCAGACAGTGTCCTGCGAGCGGACGACGAGATTCGAACTCGCGACATCCACCTTGGCAAGGTGGTGCTCTACCAGCTGAGCTACGTCCGCAGAAGGTTTTCCGGCCCTGTCCCACCAGGGGAGAAGGCCGCTTTCCAACGAAGAAAAACTCTATAGGACGGAGGCCTGTTTGTTCAAATCCCGCGGCCTTCCGCGCGTCGGAATCATCGATTGGCGTTCGGCTCGATCATGGTCTAGAGTTTCTAAGCGTTGCAGAACGCAAGGGCGATTGGCGCAGTGGTAGCGCGCTTCGTTCACACCGAAGAGGTCACTGGTTCGAACCCAGTATCGCCCACCCTTGCAAAGCCCCTTCTCCCGCGAGATTTCGCAGGAGAAGGGGCTTTTTCGTGGTCGCTCATCGACTCCGATGAAGGTGGATTCTTCACCGTGCTCCTGCCTCAGCTCTTCCGTGGGTATGGCCCCGGCGCACGCGATGCCGCTCCTGGCGGCGAGGCCGGTGTCCTGTCGTTCGCCGACTAGGCTGTGCGCACCACTCGTTGACGGAAGGGACTGACGTGAAGAGCGACGCACAGACAAATCATCAGACCGGAGCCGAGCGCCTCCGCAGCCGCGTGCCGGTTTCATGAGCCGGAAACAGCGCAGCCGTCGCGTCGCGCGGCTCGGGCGTGAGCTGTCGGCCCTGGCGCGGCTCCTGGAGAAGTACGGCGTGACACGCTGGAGTTCCTGGGCCGATCATTGCGTGTCCCTGCTTCAGAGCGGCGACCCTCGAGCTCCGGGACGGGTGAGAAGCGCCTTTGGGGGCATGGGCAGCCTCAATGATGTGGTCATCAGTCCGCATCACGGGCATCTCCTGACCGACTCCGAAGCGGCTGCCGCCAACCGGCGGCTCGCACGATTGACATCATCGGTGTATGAGGATGCCGTCTGGCTGCTCCAGGACGAGGACTCCGGGCAGTAAGGTCCGGCTAGCAAGGAAGACGTCGGCCGGGACGGATGGTGCGTCCTTCAGATTCACCGCCTCCAGCCCGTCCGACCCTCCGGAGCACGTTCCCCGCGGCCGGGGCCGCCTGAAGGAATGTCGGCAGGCTATGGGAAAGTGAAGACATGACCGCACCAATGCTTGCCCGGGCCACCGATACGGGCCGGATGTATGCGCGCAGCACGCGTGAAGAACCTGTCGTCCCGTCGATCACCACCGTGATCGCCCAGCAGCCGCACGGCCTGGACGGCTGGTTCGGCTACATGGGTGCGAACGCCCTGGCCCAGGACGTGACGCTCCAATCCGCTCTGAACAGTCCCGCGAAGCTCCGCCAGGCGGTGCAGCGGGCCGCCAATGCCGCCGCCGTCTACCGTGACGCCGCGGCCGAACGAGGCGACCGCGTCCATAACTACTGCGAGCAGGTGGCGCTCCGCCGTCTGGATCGCGAGCACGACGTCGACGGCGCGCGCGATCTTCTGGCTCAGAACGGCGAGCAGGCGTTCGCGGACCGCTTCGATGAATGGTGGAAGGCGTACGACGTCCGGCCGATCGCTCCCGAGATCACCGTGTGGAATCACGAGGTCGGCTATGCCGGCACCCTGGATCTGGTGGCGGAGATCAACGGCCGCACCTGCCTGATCGACTACAAGACCAAGGGAACGACGCGTGACGGCCAGGTCAAGGCACTGGATGACAAGGTGGTCATGCAGCTGGTGGCCGGCATGAAGGCCGAGGAGAGCCTGGTGGATCCCGAACTCGGAGAATGGGAGGCCTGGCAGCACGGGGCGGGTCCGTTGCTCATCGCCGTGGCCGTGGGGGAGACCGAGGTCCGGCCCCAGCGGGCGAACCCCGAAGTCCTCAAGCATCACTGGTGGAAGTTCTGTGCGCTGAAGAGGGTGTGGCAGCTCAACCAGGATCTGCTTCAGGAGAGTTCGGCACTGCTTCCGCTCGCCCCGCCGCGCGCCTAGCGCGCTCCCGGGACTCGTCAGCCGTGGCGTCTGCCGCCGGTCCGTAGAATAGACAGGGTGGCGCAGGGCGCCACAGCGATCCGTCAGCACCTTACACAGGAGGTCCACTCCATGGCCGTTCTCGGCATCAGGACTCTCGGCGATCCGGTCCTCCGGACCAAGGCCGAGGAAGTCACCGACATCTCACCAGCCGTCCATCAATTGGTGGACGACATGCTCGAGACCATGGAGGACGTCCACGGGGCCGGGCTCGCGGCGCCGCAGGTGGGTGTGGGGCAGCGGATCTTCACCTTCAACATCGACGGCGTGAAGGGCCACGTGATCAACCCCGTGCTCGTGAACAGCGAGGACCACCAGCCGGACGAGCGGGAAGGGTGCCTGTCCGTGCCCGGCATCTCCGCTCCGGTCCGCCGGTTCCGGCAGACCACGGTGCGCGGGATCGACCGGGACGGCAACCCGGTGGAACTGACCGCCGAGGGGATGCTGGCCCGGTGCTTCCAGCACGAGACGGACCACCTGGATGGGATCCTGTTCATCGACCGCCTGTCCGGTGAGGAGCGGCGTCGAGCGCTCAAGGCCCTGCGCAGCGGCGAATACTCGGCTGCCGAGCGGGCGACGGTGGATCAGCGCGCCGGTTCGGTGGCCTCCTCCTTCAGCAAGGCGCCGTCGTCGGCCTCCGGTGGCCGCGGCGCCTTCGGGCAAGCGCTGTGAAGGTCCTGTTCGCGGGCACGCCCGCCGTCGCCGTCCCGTCGCTCGACCGCCTGATCGACTCGGGCTTCGAGGTGGTGGGTGTCCTGACCCGCCCGGACGCCCCGTTGGGCCGGAAGCGCGTCCTTACTCCTTCGCCCGTCGCGCAGCGCGCCGAAGAGCTGGGCCTCGAGGTCATCAAGGCCGCACGCATCACGCCCGAGGTGACTGAGCGCATCGTGGCGACCGGTGCGGAGATCGGGGCGATCGTGGCCTTCGGAGGTCTGGTGCCTCAGCCGGCCCTCGACGCCCTGGAACACGGCTGGATCAACCTGCACTTCTCCCTGCTGCCTGCTTGGCGCGGCGCGGCTCCCGTGCAGCACGCCATCATCCATGGCGATGATGTGCTGGGCGCCTCCACCTTCCAATTGGAGGCGGGCCTCGACACCGGTCCCGTGTTCGGCACCATGACCGAGTCGGCCCGGCCCGATGACACGAGCGGCGCGGTGCTGGAGCGACTCTCGGTGAGCGGTGCCATCCTCCTGGCACAGACCCTGTCGGCCATCGCCTCCGGGCGGGCCGAAGCCCGACCGCAGGAGGGCACGCCGACCCTGGCTCCCAAGCTTTCGCTGGAGGACGGCCGGCTCGACTGGTCCCTTCCGGCCGTGTCCCTTCACCGCCGCGCGCGGGGGGTGACCCCCGAACCGGGAGCCTGGACGCTGCTCGACGGGCAGCGTTTCAAGATCGGCGCCCTGGTACCGCGCCCGGACGTCCGGGACCTGGCTCCCGGAACGCTGCGCCTGGTGGGCAAATCCGTGGTGGCCGGCACCGGCAGCCACGGGCTGGAGCTGCTTGAGGTGCAGCCCAGCGGTAAACGCATGATGTCAGCCCGCGACTGGGCCCGTGGCCTGGCCGCCCTGGAGAAAGTGACCTTCGAATGAGTCAGCAGCGGGGCACGCCCCAGTCCAGAGGCGGCGGGGGAGCAGGCCGCTCCGGCGGTGGCCGGGATTCCGGTCGCAGGAACGCCCAGGGCCGCGAACGGCACAGAGGCAACGGTTCCGGTGGCCGGCAGTTCAGCAGCGCGGCGCCGTCGCAGCGTTCCCGGCGCGCCGATCCGGCCCGCCTGGTCGCCTTCGAGGTGCTCCGGGCGGTATCCGGCGCGGATGCCTATGCGAACCTCGTGCTGCCCGGTCTGATCCGGGACCATCGGCTGGAACGCCGGGACGCCGCCTTCGCCACGGAACTCGCCTATGGCACCTTGCGGGGTCAGGGCAGCTACGACGCGATCCTGGCGGAGTGCGTCGACCGGCCGCTGGCGGCACTTGATCCGGCCGTGCTGGACGTGCTGCGACTGGGTGCTCACCAGTTGCTCGGCATGCGCGTCCCCGCGCACGCCGCCCTCGACGAGAGCGTCGGACTGACCCGTGCCGTGATCGGCGCCGGCCCGTCGGGCCTGGTGAACGCCGTGCTGCGCAAGGTCAGCGCCCACAGCCTGGAGGAATGGCTGGATGACATCGCGTCCCGGACGCCCGACGCCGTGGATCAGCTCGCGCTGCGGCACGCCCACCCGGCGTGGATCGTGCGTGCTCTGCGGCAGGCGCTGGTGGGCCACGGTCACGAGGTGACCGAGATCGAGGACCTCCTGGCCGCCGACAACGAGGCACCCGTGGTGAACCTCGTCGAGCTCCCGTCCCTCGCCGCTCCGGACGATCTCGACGGCAGCGGAGCCGAACCCGGTCCTCTCCTCGACGGCTCCTGGCTGTCCGCCGGTGGCGATCTCGCCAGGATCCCCGCCGTGCGCGAAGGCGTGGTCCGAGTGCAGGACGTCGGTTCCCAGCTCGTGGCCCGTGCCCTGGTGGCCGCACCGGTGGAGGGCGGCGACGGCGGCCCCGAGCGCTGGCTCGACCTGTGCGCCGGCCCCGGTGGCAAGGCGGCCCTGCTCGCCGCGCTGGCGATCGACCAGGACGCGTCGCTGCTGGCCAATGAGGCGCAGCAGCACCGGGCCGAACTGGTCCGCAAGGCCCTCCAGCCCGTACCGGAGGAGCGCTGGGAAGTCCGCACCGGTGACGGCCGGAAGGTCGGCGAGGAGTTCCCGGAGCAGTTCGACCGCGTTCTGGTCGACGTCCCGTGCACCGGACTCGGCGCGCTGCGCCGACGCCCGGAATCCCGCTGGCGCCGCACGCCTCAGGACCTGACGGAACTCGGCCCGTTGCAACGGCAGCTTCTGGACTCGGCGCTCCAGGCGACGCGCCCCGGAGGCGTGGTCGCCTATGTGACGTGCTCTCCGCATCTCGCCGAGACGCGCATGGTGGTGGATGACGTCCTCAAGCGCCGCGACGACCTGGAACTCCTGGATGCCGGACCCGTGATCGACGGGGTGGCTCGCGTGGAGTCACTGTCCGCCGCACACGGCGGATACGTCCAGCTCTGGCCCCACCAGCACGGGACGGACGCCATGTTCCTGGCCCTGCTCCGCAAGAAGAGTCCCGCCCCGGCCCAGGCCTGAGCGTCCAGCCCCAGAAGGAGAACGTATGCGCTGTTGCATCAACCCGAGCATCCTGTCCGCCGACTTCGTCAACCTCCAGGCGGAGCTGGACAGGATCGCTTCGGCCGACGCGGTCCACGTGGATGTCATGGACAACCACTTCGTGCCGAATCTGACCCTGGGCCTGCCCGTGGCGTCCCGGATCCAGGCGGTGAGCCCCATCCCGCTGGATGCTCATCTCATGATCGAGGATCCGGACCGCTGGGCTCCCGGTTTCGCGGACGCGGGCCTGGCGTCCGTCACCTTCCATGCCGAGGCGGCCACCGCACCCATCAAGCTCGCCCGTGAGCTGCGTGCCCGTGGTGCGAAGGCGGGCCTGGCCCTCCGTCCGGCCACCCCCGTGGAACCGTACCTGGACCTGCTCCATGAGTTCGACATGATCCTGGTGATGACCGTGGAACCGGGTTTCGGCGGGCAGAGCTTCCTGGACGTCACCCTGCCCAAGATCCGGCGCGCACGCGCCGCGATCGACGGCAGCGGGGCGGCGGTCCAGTTGCAGGTGGACGGCGGTGTCACGGAGGAGACCATCGTCCGTGCCGCCGAGGCCGGGGCGAACGTCTTCGTGGCCGGCAGTTCGGTGTACGGGGCGGAGGATCCGGAGCGTGCCATCACGCGATTGCGTGAGGTGGCGGAGAGCGCCTGGTCCGGAATCCGTTCCTGACCCGTTCCTGACCCGTTCCTGACGAAATGTTTCCGGGGGCCGCCGGGAATGAACCGGCGGCCCCCGGACTTATGAGAATATGAAATCCTGCTCCATCGCCTCATGGTGAGGGAGCAGACACAATTTGATCAATCGTGCTCCGGGGTCGGTGAAAGTCCGAACCGGCGGTTATAGTCCGCGACCCGTCAGGCCTTCATCGGCTTGCCGGTTGAGCCGGTGAAATTCCGGCACCGACAGTTAAAGTCTGGATGGGAGAAGCACGAACACAAGCCACGGGTCTGTCCCGTGCGTCCTTGTCGTCGCCCCCGGAGCCGCCGCGGTTCTCGTGAAAGGGTGAGACATGGACCTCTTGCGGTGGCTCTTCGAAGCGCAGATCCCACTCGGTGGGACGGCGCTTCTGCTACGTGAAGTTCTCGGTAATGTTTTCGGCCTGGCCAGTGCCCTCGGTGGCATGCGCCGCCGGGTCTGGGCCTGGCCCGTGGGCATCGTGGGCAATCTGCTCCTGCTCACGGTCTTCCTGGGCAATGTGTTCGGCGCCGCCGCCCCCGCCACGCTGTGGGGCCAGGCGGGCCGTCAGGTCATGTTCATCGCCGTGGCCGTCTTCGGATGGATCCGCTGGCGGCAGGGCAAACGCGATGCCGACAGTCACGGCGTGGCGCTGGTGCCCCGTTGGGCGGGCGCCCGGACCCGTGTCGGTCTGGTGGTGGCGCTCTTCCTCGGAACGGGCCTTCTGACTCCTCTGTTCTCGTTGCTCGGCTCCTACCCTCCCGTCTGGGCGGATGCGTGGACCTTCGTGGGTTCGCTTCTGGCGACCTTCGGCATGGCCAAGGGCTGGACCGAGTTCTGGCTCATCTGGGTGGCCGTGGACATCGTGGGCGTGCCCCTGCTGTTCAGCGCCGGGTACTACGCCAGCGGCTTCATGTACCTCTTCTACGGCGTCTTCACACTGGTCGGGTTCTTCGTCTGGATGCGGGCGCAGAAACGGGAGGCGCAGGCGCCTCCCGGATACACCCACGACGACGGCGCGGCCGCCACGGCGGAGGTGCGCTGAATGGGCGGCCGGCAGCAGAGCGGAGCCCCCTTCAGCGACATCGAACGGACCGCGATGAGCCAGGCCCTGGACGCCGCGCTCAACGGCCCGCGGGGAGCCAACCCCCTCGTGGGCGCCGTGATCCTCGACCCCGAAGGCCGCGTTCTCAGCGTGGGCCACCACCGGGGCGCGGGGACTGCCCACGCGGAAGCGGACGCACTGGCGACTGCGAGGGAGCACGGCATCGACGTCACGGGCGGGACCATCCTGGTCACCCTGGAACCATGCAATCATCAGGGCCGCACGGGGCCGTGCGCCCAGGCGATCATCGAGGCCGGGCTGTCCCGGGTCATCTACGCGATCGACGATCCCCACGATCCCGCGGCAGGAGGTGCCGCGACACTTCGCGCCGCCGGGATCCAGGTGGAGAGCGGACTGGACGCCGAACGAGCCCGCGAGCTGAACGCCCGCTGGTTCGCCGCCGTCGTCGAGCGGCGCCCGTTCGTGACCCTGCACATCGCCCAGACGCTGGACGCGCGCATCGCCGCCGAGGACGGGACCAGCCAGTGGATCTCCGGCCCCGAGTCACTGCGCGACAATCATGCGATCCGGCAGCGGATCGACGCGATCCTGGTCGGGACCGGCACCGTCGCCATCGACGATCCTCGCCTGACCGCCCGCACCCCGGACGGTTCGCTCGCCGGGCATCAGCCGCTCCGCGCGGTGATGGGCCTGCATCCGATCCCTGAGAACGCGGCGATCCTCGGCGATGACGGCCGTGCCGTCCATCTGGCGACGCGGAATCCCTCCGAGGCCCTGGCCGAACTCTTCGAACGAGGCGTCCGCCACGTCATGGTCGAAGGAGGCAGCCGGATCATCGGGGCCTTCCTCAGCGCGGGCCTGGTGGATGAACTCGTGGTCTACCAGGCGCCCACCCTCCTCGGCTCGGGGAAGAACTCCGTGGCCGGGCTGGGCATCCACACCCTCTCCGAAGCCCAGTCCTGGGACTGGGATCACTCCGACGGAGGCGCTGTGCGGCATCTGGGCCGCGACCTCCGCCTCCACCTTCAACCGGCCGCGCCGCAGCATTAAGGAAGCACCATGTTCACCGGAATCATCGCCGAGCGCGGCACCGTCGCCGCGCTCCAGCAGCAGGACGGCAGCGCCGTGCTGACCCTCGACGTCCCCACTCTGGCCGACGACCTCGGTCTGGGCGGGTCGATCGCCGTCAATGGCGTCTGTCTCACCGCCATCACCCGTGAAGGCGGCCGCATCGACGTGGACGTCATGGGGGAGACCCTCGTCCGCACCACGATCGGTTCGCTCGAGCCCGGCGACCAGGTCAATCTCGAACGCTGCGTGCCGGCCGGAGGACGCCTCGACGGGCACGTGGTGCAGGGCCACGTGGACGGTGTGGGCGCCCTCCTCGAACGGGAGAACCAGGGCAATTGGGACCGGCTGCGCTTCAGCATCCCCACCCCGCTGGCCCGCTATGTCGCCGAAAAGGGCTCCATTGCGATCGACGGCGTCTCCCTCACCGTCACCGCCGTCAGCCCGGCGTCCGAGCCCGAGCAGTGGTTCGAGGTGGGCCTCATCCCGATCACCCTCGCCGAGACCGGGCTGGGCGCCAAGAAACCGGGGGAGGGCGTCAACCTCGAGGTGGACGTCCTGGCGAAGTATGCCGAGCGCCTGCTCTCCTTCCTGGACGGAGCGCGCCGGTGAGCGGCACGAGCACCGGGCCGCTCGGCCTGGACCCCATCGAGGACGCGATCGCCGCGATCGCGTCGGGACGCGCCGTCGTCGTGGTGGATGACGAGGACCGTGAGAACGAAGGCGACATCATCTTCGCCGCCCAGCACTCCACGCCGCAGCTGATGGGCTGGACCATCAGGCACAGCTCCGGGGTGATCTGTGTGCCGCTGACCGGGGAGCAGGCGGACCGGCTGGAGTTGCCGCCCATGGTGGAGGACAACCAGGACGCCAAGGGCACCGCGTACACCGTCAGCTGCGACGCGGCGACCGGTGTGAGCACCGGCATCTCGGCGACGGACCGGTCTCTGACGGTGAATCTCCTGGCCAGCCCGCAGACCCGGCCGGACGAACTCACCCGGCCCGGGCATATTTTCCCGCTGCGAGCCGTTAAGGGTGGAGTGCTCGAACGCCCTGGACACACCGAGGCGGCCGTGGACCTCTGTCGTCTGGCCGGTGTCCAGGAGGCGGGGGTCATCGCCGAGATCGTCCACGACGACGGCGAGATGATGCGCCTGGATGCGCTGCGTGAGTTCGCAGCGGCCCACGGCTGTCCTCTGGTGTCCATCGCCGATCTCGCGGCGTACCTCCGGTCCGGAGGCGAGCAGGCATGACAGAGCGCAGCATGGTGGAACAAGAGGAGGAACAATGAGTCCGGAACACTACAGTGGGAAGCACCCCGTCAGCTCGGGGCCCATCGTGAAACTGCCCACGGCCTTCGGGGAGTTCGTGGCCCAGGCCTGGACCGATGAGGCAACCGGAGTGGAACATCTGGCCGTCAGTTCCCCCAACCCGCCCAGTGACGGGCAGGCGCCGCTGGTGCGGCTCCATTCGGAGTGCCTCACCGGCGACGTCTTCGGCTCGTACCGGTGTGATTGCGGTGAACAGCTCGCCCTGGCGCTGAACCTGATCCGCGACCAGGGCGGCACGCTGCTCTACCTCCGCGGCCAGGAAGGCCGCGGCATCGGCCTGGCCAACAAGATCAAGGCGTACGCCCTGCAGGAGGCCGGCTTCGACACGGTGGAGGCCAACGAGCAGCTCGGCCTGCCCGTGGACGCGCGATGCTACAAGGCGGCGGCCCAGATCCTGGCGGAGATGGGGCTGACGGAGATCCGTCTTCTCAGCAACAACCCGGACAAGGAACAGCGGCTCGCGGCCGCCGGTGTGACGGTGGTGGAGATGGTCCCCACCGAGGTGCCCAGCCGCGAGGAGAACGTCCGGTACCTGCGCACCAAGAAGGACCGCATGGACCACCGGCTCACCCTGGAGATCCCGGACGTGGAGATCCCCGGAGCGAATTCCTGATGACCACCCAGCACGAACAGAAAGTGAGCACCGCATGAGCGGCCACGGAGCACCCACCATCACCCTCGACGCGGGCGCGGAGCAGCAGCCGCTGCGCGTGGCCGTCATCGCCGCGAGCTGGCATCGTGAGGTGATGGACGGTCTGCTGGCAGGCGCCCAGGCGGCGGCCGACGACGCCGGGCTCACCGACGTCACGGTGGTCACCGTCCCAGGCACGTTCGAACTCAGCGTCGCCGCGGCGCGCCTGGCCCCGCACTTCGACGCCCTCGTGGCGCTCGGCGTGGTCATCCGTGGTGGCACCCCGCACTTCGACTACGTGTGTCAGTCCGCCACTCTCGGCCTGACCCAGGTGTCGGTGAACACCGGAGTGCCGGTGGGCTTCGGCGTCCTGACCTGTGACAACGAGCAGCAGGCGCTGGACCGGGCCGGGCTTCCGGGCTCGTCCGAGGACAAGGGCCGCGAGGCGCTGGAAGCGGCGGTGGCCACCGCGCTGACACTGCGTTCCACGCTGGCCCAGCAGGACTGAGGCAGATCAGGGGTGGGGAAGATCACCCCTGGCCGTTTTGTAACGCCCCCGGCCCGTTTCGGGCCGGGGGCCCGGTTCACAGTAGGGTATGAGACGTGAAGAATTTCGAGGCGCTCTTCGCTGAATTGAGCGAAAAAGCCGTCACCCGGCCCGAAGGTTCGCGTACTGTCGCCGAACTGGATTCGGGCGTGCACGGGATCGGCAAGAAGGTTGTGGAAGAGGCCGCCGAAGTCTGGATGGCGGCGGAGTACGAATCCGATGAGGCAGCCGCGGAGGAGATCTCCCAGCTGCTGTACCACCTCCAGGTCCTGATGGTCGCCAAAGGCCTGACCCTCGAAGACGTCTACAAGCATCTCTAGCCGCTCGGCGCGGCAAGCGCCCGGCGGCTGGCGTCGTTCCCGGCCCTGCCTTCCCGCAGGACGGGACGGCACACGTCTCTCCAGTTCACAGACCACTGCGGGCCGAGGGCCCGGACACGAAAGATGCTTGAAGACCTATGTTGCGTGTAGCAGTTCCCAATAAAGGATCCCTTTCCGAAGCCGCCGCGGCGATGCTGGCCGAAGCCGGCTACCGTCAGCGCCGGGACAACCGTGAACTCGTCATGGTCGATCCCGACAATGACGTGGAGTTCTTCTTCCTCCGGCCCCGCGATATCGCCGTCTACGTGGGGCAGGGAACCCTGGACGTCGGGATCACCGGCCGGGACCTCCTTCTGGACGCCCAGGTGGACGCCGTCGAGATGCTCGAGCTCGGTTTCGCCGCGTCCACGTTCCGCTTCGCAGGTCCGGTCGGCGACTTCCAGACGGTGGAGCAGCTGGCCGGCAAGCGTCTGGCCACCAGCTACGACGGCCTGCTCCGGGATTACCTGGCCAATCTCGGGATCGAGGCCAAGGTGGTCCGTCTGGACGGCGCCGTCGAATCCTCGGTGCGGCTCGGCGTGGCCGACGCGATCGCCGATGTGGTCGAGACCGGCAACACCCTCAAGGCCGCCGGGATGGAGATCTTCGGCGAGCCGATCCTGAAGTCCCAGGCCGTGCTGATCGGCCGTCCCGGGGAGCACAACCCGGCAGCCGACGTCCTGATCCGACGTCTCCAGGGCGTCCTCGTGGCCCGTCAGTACGTCCTGGTGGACTACGACATCCGCAAGGACCTGGTGGAGGAGGCCGCGGCGCTGACGCCTGGGCTCGAGTCCCCGACCGTGTCCCCGCTGCGCGACTCCGAATGGGTGGCCGTGCGCTCCATGGTGCTCAAGAAGTCCACCAACCAGATCATGGACGAGCTCTACGATCTGGGCGCCCGCGCCATCCTGGTGAGCAGCATCCACGCCTGCCGCATCTGAGCCACCGGACGAGAACCCAGGAGGAACCATGGCAGTCGCCATCCGCGTCATCCCGTGCCTTGACGTCGACGCAGGCCGCGTGGTCAAGGGAGTCAACTTCAAAGGTCTCCGCGACGCCGGGGATCCGGTGGAGCTGGCCCATCGCTACGACCGTGCCGGCGCCGATGAGCTGACGTTCCTGGACGTCACCGCGAGTTCCGGGAACCGGGAGACCACGTTCGACGTGGTCCGCCGCACCGCGGAGGAGATCTTCATCCCGCTCACCGTGGGTGGCGGCGTGCGCGGCGTGGCCGAGGTGGACAAGCTCCTGCGCTACGGCGCGGACAAGGCGTCCATCAACACCGCCGCCGTCGCGCGTCCCGACGTGATCGACGAGATCACCCGGCACTTCGGCTCCCAGGTGCTCGTGCTTTCTGTGGATGCGCGCCGCGTCCCGGAGGGTGCGGGCGACGGCACCCCGTCCGGCTTCGAGGTGACCACCCACGGCGGTCGCCAGGGGACCGGCATCGACGCCATCGCCTGGGCCCGGGAGGCCGCCGACCGCGGCGTGGGGGAGATCCTGCTGAACTCGATCGACGCCGACGGCACCAAGGACGGCTTCGACCTGGAGATGATCCGCGCCGTGCGGGCCGCGGTGAACATCCCGCTGATCGCCTCGGGCGGTGCGGGCGTCCCGGAGCACTTCCCGCCCGCGATCGAAGCGGGCGCGGACGCAGTGCTCGCCGCCTCGATGTTCCACTTCGGGCCCGACGACATGATCGCCCAGGTCAAGACGGCCATCCGGGAAGCCGGGTACGAAGTCCGGTGACCTTCGGGGACTGAGTGCCCACCGATGGCTGAGTGCCCCGGTGATACAGCAGAGGGACCCTGCCCAGCGGCAGGGTCCCTCTGCTGTTCACGAGTGCCGAGGCCGACGTCTGGCCCCGGCTCAGGCTCCGAGCGTGGCCGAGCGGAGCAGCGCGACGGCGTCCGGCTGGCCTTCGAACGAGACGAGCGCATGCGAGGCGCGTCCGTAGGCGTGCATCATGAGCTCGGCGGGGTCGCCCAGGATGGCCACCGAATCCGGCGCGCGACGGGCGACGTGCCGGGGGCCGTTCGGGCGGACGAGCACGATCCCGAGATCCACGCCCCGGTACAGCAGTGCGGCGCGCTTCACCAGATCGGTCCAGAGGGCCTCGGCGTAAGCGTCGTCGAGGGCGCGGGGCGCCCAGCGGTCGCCGGCGCGGCGTACGTCCTCGGCGTGGACGAAGTACTCCGCGAGATTGGCCAGTTCGGCCACGGCGGGTATGCCCCAGGGCGAGAAGCGCGAGGGACCGGCCTGGAACTGTTTCACGAGCCGGGCGTACGCGTCATCGTCCAGGGTGGCGGCGAGCTCGTCGATCGCCTGGTCCGTGGCGGGCGCCAGAGCCTTCACCGCAAGGCCGAGTGCGACCCGCGGGCTGTTCTCCCGCAGGTGCAGGTGCGCCAGGAGGTGCCGCGTCTTCCAGCCCTCACAGAGGGTGGGCGCGTCGGGACCGGCCGCGAGCAAAGTCTCGGCCAGGAATTCTCGGGAAGGGGCCACAAAACGCATCACTGTGAACGTAACACGAGAGCCGGCTCCCGGCGGTGCATGACGCTCTGCGAGACGCGGCGTTGCGCACCGGGCGGCGGGCCCGGGGAGGGGATGTCACCAAGCCGGCGGAAGGCGGGCCGCCACCTCCCGCCGTACTAGACTGGTTTGCGATGTCTGAACAGCCCATTCCCCCTCTTCCCGGCGCGTCCACGGCCACCGAACTGGCCCCCGAGGTGGCTTCGCGTCTCAAGCGCGACGGCCACGGCCTGGTGGCGGCCATCATCCAGCAGCATGACAGCGGTGAAGTCCTCATGCTCGGCTGGATGGACGACGAAGCGCTCCGCCGCACGCTCAGCTCCGGTCGGGTGACCTTCTGGTCCCGTTCGCGGCAGGAGTACTGGCGCAAGGGGGACACCTCGGGCCACGTGCAGTGGGTCAAGTCCGTCGCCCTCGACTGCGACGGCGACGCGCTGCTGGTGCGCGTCGATCAGGTGGGCGCGGCCTGCCACACTGGGACGCGGACCTGCTTCGACGGCCGGGAGCTGCCCGCCGTCGTCGGGCCCCAGCTGTCTGATGAGCGGCTGTCTGAAGACCGGCCCTCTGACGCCCAGACCGCAGATGAAGCGACCACGGAAGGTGCACGCTAGTGCTGGAGACCACCGCCCTCACCCCCAGCCTGAATGAGTTCCGGGCTCTGGCGCGGGAGCACCGCGTGATCTCGGTGACCCTCAAGGTGCTGGCCGACGCGGAGACGCCCATCAGCCTGTACCGCAAGCTGGCGCTCGACGCCGACGGCTTGGCCACCCCCGGGACGTTCCTCTTCGAGTCGGCCGCCGTGGGCGGATCCTGGAGCCGTTACTCCTTCATCGGCGCGCACAGCCGGGCGACGCTGACCACCCGCGACGGCGAGGCGTTCTGGCAGGGTGAGCCGCCCCAGGGCGTGCCCACCTCCGGTAATCCGGCCGAGGCTCTGCGCCTCACGCTGGAGGCTCTGCGCACCGAGCGCCATGCCGATCTGCCGCCGCTGACCTCCGGCCTGGTGGGTTTCGTCGGCTGGGAGACCGTGCGGCACTGGGAACGCCTGGTTCATCCGCCGCAGGATGACCTCAATCTGCCGGAGCTGGCGCTCAATCTGGTGAGCGACATCGCGGTCCACGACAATGTGGACGGCTCCGTGCTCCTGGTGGCGAACGCCATCAACATGGACGACAGCCCGGAACGCGTGGACGAGGCGTACCAGGACGCCGTGCGCCGCCTCGATGCCATGCTGGAGCGCCTGCAGCGTCCGGCCGCCGCCGCCGTGTCCGCCCTGGCCCCGAGCCGCGACTATCAGGCCGCCGTGCAGCACCGCTGGCCGGAAGCGCAGTACCTTGAGGCGATCGATCGCGGCAAGGAGGCCATCCGCGACGGCGAGGTGTTCCAGGTGGTGATCTCGCGCCGCTTCGAACTGGACTGCGAAGCGACCGCCTTGGATGTCTACCGGATGCTGCGCAACAGCAACCCCAGCCCCTACATGTACCTCTGCAACTTCGAGGACCCGGAGGGCCGCGAGTACGCGATCGTCGGATCCAGCCCCGAGGCCCTCGTCACGGTGACGGACCGTGAAGTCATCACGCACCCCATCGCCGGCTCCCGGCCGCGTGGCAAGACGCACGACGCCGATGTCGCCCTGGCCGAGGAACTCCTCGCGGACACCAAGGAACGCGCGGAGCACCTCATGCTCGTGGACCTTTCGCGGAACGACCTTTCGCGGGTCTGCACCGCAGGCACCGTGGACGTCACGCAGTTCATGGAAGTGGAGCGGTTCAGCCACATCATGCACCTGGTCTCCACCGTGGTGGGACAGCTCGCCCAGGGCTCCACGGCCTACGACGTGCTGGCCGCCACCTTCCCGGCGGGCACGCTCTCCGGAGCGCCGAAGCCGCGGGCACTGAGCCTCCTGGACGAGCTGGAGCCGCACCGGCGCAGCGTCTACGGGGGAGTGGTGGGGTACCTCGACTTCGCCGGGGACATGGACATGGCCATCGCGATCCGGACCGCCCTGCTGCTGGACGGCAAGGCGTACGTGCAGGCCGGAGGCGGCATCGTGGCGGACTCCCACAAACCGGACGAGGCCCTGGAGACCGTGAACAAGGCGGCCGCGCCGCTGCGTGCCGCACACCTCGCCTCGGCGCTGCATGATGCGGCGCCCGGTCTGGCTTCCTCGCTCACGGAAGGCCAGTGATGAGCAGCGCCGCCGCTCCCAGCTGGTCACGCAAGGGCGCCGTCGTGCTCGTGACGGTGCTGTGCGCCGTCGCGGTCTTCGGCACCACCACGCAGAGCTGGGTGAACGTCGTCCTGGCTCAGAGTGGTGTCCGCATGCCGGACATCCACGTCGCCGGCAGCAAGGCGGCCACGGCTGTGACCGCCCTCGCCGTGGTGGCGGTGGCCGGAGCCATCGCCAGCAGCATCGCCGGGCGGGTGGCCCGCTGGGTGGTCGCCGTGGCGATCGCCCTGTCCGGGATCGGCATCGTCTCTGCGGGTCTGACGGTGCTGAACGATCCGCGCTCAGCGGCCCAGGGCGAGATCGGCCGTCAGACCGGGGTGGCGAACGGACCGGCGCAGGTGAGCCTCACGGCCTTCCCTCTGGTCGCGGTGATCTTCGGCGCGCTGCTGATCGTGTGCGCCGCGTGGCTGATGCTGGCCTCGCGGCACTGGGCGGGGAGCACCAAGTACGACGGCGCCAGCGGACGGACGCGGGCCACCGTCAAGTCCGCGGGCAGCCGCTCCCCGGTCGCCGAGGAAGCGGCCGACGACGCGCCGCTGGACGCGATCGACAGCTGGGATCAGCTCAGCAAGGGACAGGACCCCAGCTAGTCCTTTCCGGCATGTGGGCACGGCGGCCCTGCTGCGCCGCGACCTGCACAATCAATGGCAGAATGTAGTTAGTTTCATCCTTGAGGAGTATCACCATGAGCAAAGCCACTGTTTCCGCCGGCCAGTCCACCGGGTCCCACGCGGACGAGATCGGACACGGCAACAGCCCGGCTGCCTGGACCTGCGTGGCCATCATGCTGGTGGGCGCCCTGGTCTCGTCCATCGCCTACGTCCTGGCCAGCGCGCCGGTCTTCTGGGGCGGCATCGGCGTCATGGTGATCGGCCTCCTGGCCGGCTACGCCATGCGCAAGGCCGGATACGGCGTCGGCGGCAGCAAGCTCAAGAACAGCCACTGATCTGTGACTGTCCTCGACGACATCATCGCGGGGGTCCGCGAAGACCTTGAGGCCCGCAGGCTGTCCCAGGCTGTGATCGAGGACGCCGCGCGTGCCGCGGCACCCGCCCGGGACGCCTGGGCGGCTCTCGGCGGTGGACAGCCCGACGCCGGACTGAAGGTCATCGCGGAGATCAAGCGCCGCAGCCCCTCCAAGGGCGACCTCGCCGGCATCGTCGATCCTGCGGCTCTCGCCGAGCAGTACGTCTCGGGCGGAGCGTCGGTGATCTCGGTCCTGACCGAGCAGCGCCGCTTCAACGGCAGCCTCGCGGATCTCGATGCCGTGCGCGCCCAGGTGGACGTCCCGCTGCTGCGCAAGGACTTCACGGTGGATGAGTATCAGATCTGGGAGGCTCGCGCCCACGGCGCGGATCTGATCCTGCTGATCGCCGCCGCACTGGACGATGCTCAGCTCAGGGACTTCAGCGCACTGGCCCATGAACTGGGTATGAATGTGCTGCTGGAGACCCACACGCTCGAGGAGATCGACCGGGCCGCCGAAGCCGGGGCCCGGATCATCGGCGTCAACGTCCGCAATCTCAAGACCCTTGAGGTGGACCGCGGGGTCTTCGGCAGTCTGGCATCCGCCATTCCGACCGGGGCCATCGCCGTGGCGGAGTCCGGTGTCCGAGGTGTCGAGGACGCCGTGCACTACGCCTCGCAGGGCGCGCAGGCACTCCTGGTGGGCGAGGCACTCGTCACCACCGAGGATCCCCGCGCGCTGCTGCAGGAATTCCGGGAAGCCGGCACGCGTGCCATGCCGGCCCGGCGAGGCTGAACAGCCCTACGAACACGCCCGGCGATGCCCACGCGGCGTCGTCGGTCCGAACTGAAACACAGAGGACGGTGAGCGCGATGGCGGAGAACGCATCGCAGACCCCCGGGCAGGGCGCGGCTGAAGAGCAGTCCTTCGGGGACCCCGCTGAGGCATTCCTGGCGGGACGGCCCACGGCACAGACCGACGGCGGCAGCGCCGCCGACCACGGCCCGCTGCGTCACGCGGAAGGCCCGTACTTCGGCGAGTACGGTGGCCGCTGGATGCCCGAATCGCTCATCGCCGCCCTGGACGAGCTGGAAGACACCTTCAACAAGGCGCGTCTGGATCCCGATTTCCTCGCGGAGATCTCCGAGCTGAACAAGAACTACTCCGGCCGTCCGAGCCTGCTCACCGAAGCCAAGCGCTTCTCCGAGCACGCCGGCGGGGCCCGGGTCTTCCTCAAGCGCGAAGACCTCAACCACACCGGCTCCCACAAGATCAACAATGTGCTGGGGCAGGCGCTCCTGGCCAAGCGCATGGGCAAGACCCGGGTGATCGCCGAGACCGGAGCAGGCCAGCATGGCGTCGCCTCGGCCACGGCTGCCGCTCTCATGGGCCTGGAGTGCGTCGTCTACATGGGTGCCGAGGACTGCCGTCGCCAGGCCCTCAACGTGGCCCGCATGCAGCTGCTGGGCGCGACCGTGATCCCCGTGACCAACGGCTCCCAGACGCTCAAGGACGCCATCAACGAGGCCCTGCGCGACTGGGTGACCAATGTGGACAACACCCACTATCTGCTCGGCACCGCGGCGGGCGCGCACCCGTTCCCTGCCATGGTCCGTTTCTTCCACGAGGTCATCGGCGACGAGGCCCGCGAGCAGATCCTGACCCAGACCGGGCGCCTGCCGGACGCGGTCTGCGCGTGCATCGGCGGCGGCTCGAACGCGATCGGCATCTTCCACGGATTCCTGGACGACCCTGAGGTCGCCATCTACGGCTTCGAGGCGGGCGGCGACGGCGTCGAGACCGGCCGTCACGCGGCCACGATCACGCTGGGCCGCCCGGGTGTGCTGCACGGCGCACGCTCCTACCTCATGCAGGACGAGGACGGCCAGACGGTGGAGTCCCACTCGATCTCCGCCGGCCTGGACTACCCGGGCGTCGGCCCGGAGCACTCCTACCTCCACGACATCGGACGCGTGCAGTACGAGCCGATCACGGACACCGAGGCCATGGACGCTTTCAAGCTTCTGTCGCAGACCGAGGGCATCATCCCCGCCATCGAGTCGTCCCACGCCCTGGCTGGAGCCATCAAGGTCGGTCAGCGGCTGACCGAGGGCAAGGAGGACCCCAGCGAGGTCATCATCGTGGTGAACCTCTCGGGCCGTGGCGACAAGGACGTGCAGACCGCCGCGGAGTGGTTCGGCATGCTCGACGAGGACGGCAACGTCCGCGGCACCACCCTTTCCACACGTCAGAGCACCACGGGTGAGGAGTCCCCGGCATGATCCACTCCAAGGCCGCGGCCGCCATCGACAAGGCGAAGGCCGAGGGGCGCTCCGCCCTGATCGGCTACCTGCCCGCCGGTTACCCGGACGTCCAGACCAGCATCGACGCCGGCATCGCCCTGGCGAAGAACGGCGCGGACATCATCGAGATCGGCATCCCGTACTCGGATCCCGTCATGGACGGCCCGGTGATTCAGGCGGCGACCACCGAGGCCCTCGCCAACGGCTTCCACGTGGCGAGCGTCTTCGACGTCGTCAAGGGCATCACGGATGCCAGCGACGCCGCCGTCGTGGTCATGACCTATTGGAACCCGGTCATGCGGCTGGGCGTCGATGAGTTCGCACGCCGGCTCGCCGAGGCCGGGGGAGCGGGCCTCGTCACGCCGGACCTGATCCCGGACGAGGCGGCCGAATGGATCGCCGCTTCGGACAAGTACTCGCTGGACCGCATCTTCCTCGTGGCCCCGTCCTCCACGCCGGAGCGCCTCAGCATGACGGTCCAGGCGAGCCGCGGCTTCGTGTACGCGGTCTCGGTCATGGGCGTCACGGGCGCCCGCGGCGCGGTGAGCAACCTCGCCGAGAGCCTCGTGGCGGCCACCCATGCCGCCGGGGCCGAGCGTGTCTGCGTCGGGCTGGGCGTGTCCCGGGCCGAGCACGTCCGTGAGATCGCCTCCTACGCGGACGGGGTGATCGTGGGCTCCGCCCTGGTCTCCGCCCTCCGTGACGGTGGCGTCCCCGCCGTCGCACAGCTCACTCAGGAACTCAGCGCCGGATTCACCCCGGCCGGATAGGAACCCGGTATGCAGACCGCCCTGATGGCGTCCCAGCTTCCAGCCAGCATCCCCAGCCCCAGCTGGTCGGGGTTCGAGCTGGGGCCGTTCAGCATCAGGGCGTACGCCCTGTGCATCCTGCTCGGCATCGTGGTGGGCCTGTGGCTCACCGCGGTCCGCTGGAAGCGCCGTGGCACGCCGGAAGGCAGCCTGTGGGACATCGCCATCTGGGCGATCCCGTTCGGCATCATCGGTGGCCGTCTCTACCATGTGTTCTCGTCCCCTGCGCAGTACTTCGGCCCGAACTTCGACGGCACGGGTGACCTCAGCCTGATCCCGCAGATCTGGCGCGGTGGACTGGGGATCTGGGGTGCGGTGGTCCTGGGCGCCGTGGGCGCGTGGATCGGCTGCCGCCGATCCGGCGTGAAGCTGAGCGCGTTCATGGACGCTGCGGCTCCCGGTCTGCTTCTCGCTCAGGCGGTGGGCCGCTGGGGCAACTGGTTCAACCAGGAGCTCTTCGGCGCCCCCACGGACCTGCCGTGGGGTCTGCAGATCGATCCGCAGAACCCGAACTTCCCCGCTGACGCGGCCCCTGGCACCCTGTTCCACCCGACCTTCCTCTATGAGAGCCTCTGGAACCTGATCGGCGTCGTGATCCTCCTGCTGCTGGACCGCAGGTTCCACTTCCGCCGTGCCCGTCTCTTCGCCCTGTATGCGGCGTATTACTGCCTGGGCCGCGTCTGGATCGAACTGCTGCGGATCGACGACGCCGAACAGGTGACGCTCTTCGGCGTCACCACCCGCCTCAACGTCTGGACCAGCATCTTCGTCCTCGTGGCGGCGCTCCTGTACTTCGTGATCGCCGGTTTCGGACGCTCGAAGAAGAGCGACACGCCCTACCTGAAGGGCCGCGAGCCGGAGGCGGAAGAGCCGGCGGACAGTCATGAAGCGAAAGTTACCATCCAGGATGCGGAAGGTTCCGTCTCAGATGCTGGTCCTCGTGGTAGTGTCGCTGCAACACCGAGCGATGCTGCAACCGATGAAGACCCTGCAGCAGCCCAGCCCGAAGCGGACGCCACCCCCCAGTCCGCGGGCCCGGAAGCCTCCTCCTCGTCCACCGACCAGGAGTCCCGGAACTGAATCCAGCAATTCACGGTCCTGCCGCCCCGTCACGACGGGCGAGGGCCGGATGCCGCCCCCAGCACGAGGGGTGTAACCATTCGTTCGGTGACCGCTGGTGACCTACAATCGCTAGTATCAATCGCCTTGTTGCGCGCGTCACAGTGATGTGCGAACGACTGGGGCCAATGTTGTCCCCTCCAGCAGCTCGACCAGGAGGAAGGACGCTCCGTCATGACTCATACGCGGAACCACGCACCCGAAGTGGAACCGGCAGCCCCCGCGCAGCCGGAGAACCCCTTCGTGCGGTTCGCGGCTCAGCCTGCCGCCGCGGGGCTTTACCGCCCCGAGGAGGAGAAGGACGCCTGCGGCCTCGCCATCATCGCCACCCTGCGCGGTGAACCCGGCTACGACATCGTGGCCAACGCCCTCCACGCTCTGCGCAGCCTGGAGCACCGTGGCGCCGTGGGCGCGGACGAAGGAACGGGCGACGGCGCAGGTCTGCTGACGCAGATCCCCGACGAGTTCTTCCGTGCTGTCCTGGACTTCGAGCTCCCCGCTCAGGGCCAGTACGCCGTGGGCACCGCGTTCCTCCCCGCCGTCGCCGGCGAGGCCGAGGCCGCCCGCCAGGGCATCGAGGGCCTCGCCCGCGAAGAGGACCTGAGGGTCATCGGCTGGCGCGAAGTCCCCATCCGCGCGGAACTGGTCGGGTCGATGGCCCGGGCCTGCATGCCGTTCTTCGCCCAGCCGTTCTTCGCGGCCGCCGACGGCGCGGAGCTGGGGCGCGATGAATTGGACCGCCGGGTGTGGCGCATCCGCAAGCGGGCTCAGAACCGCTTCGGTGTCTACTTCCCCTCGCTGTCCAGCCGCACCATCGTCTACAAGGGCATGCTCACCACGGCCCAGCTCGAGCCGTTCTACCCGGATCTTTCGGACACCCGGTTCAAGAGCAAGCTCGCGATCGTGCACTCGCGTTTCTCCACCAACACCTTCCCGTCCTGGCCGCTCGCACAGCCGTTCCGGACCATCGCCCACAACGGTGAGATCAACACCGTGAAGGGCAACCGGAACTGGATGCGCGCGCGCCAGTCACAGCTGGCCAGCCCGCTGCTCGGCGATTCCCCGGAAGACCTGTACCCGATCTGCACCCCCGGCGCCTCGGACTCCGCGTCCTTCGATGAGGTGGCCGAGCTTCTCTGGCTGTCCGGCCGGCCCATCAGCCACGCGATCATGATGATGATTCCGGAGGCGTGGGAGAACCACACCGCCATGGATCCGGCCCGCCGCGCCTTCTACGAGTACCACTCCATGCTGATGGAGCCGTGGGACGGCCCGGCCGCCGTGTCCTTCACGGACGGCAACCTGGTCGGCGCCACCCTGGACCGTAACGGTCTGCGTCCGGGCCGCTACTGGATCACCGAGGACGGCATGATCGTCTTCGCGTCCGAGGTGGGCGTCCTGGACATCGAGCCGTCCAAGGTGGTCAAGAAGGGCCGCGTGTCCCCGGGCAAGATGTTCCTGGTGGACACCGGCGAGGGCCGCATCATCGCCGATGAAGAGGTCAAGGCGGAGATCGCCTCGTCCAACCCCTGGGCCGAATGGGTGGAGCAGAACCTCGTCAAGCTGGACGACCTTCCCGATCGTGAGCACGTGGTGCACACCCCGGCGTCGGTCAACATCCGTCAGCGGACCTTCGGTTACACCACCGAGGAGCTGAAGATCCTGCTCGGGCCGATGGCCCGCACCGGCGCCGAGCCGCTCGGCGCGATGGGCTCGGACACCCCGGTGGCCGTGCTCTCCGAGCGTCCGCGTGTGCTGTTCGACTACTTCGTGCAGTCCTTCGCTCAGGTGACCAACCCTCCGCTGGACGCCATCCGCGAAGAGCTCGTGACCTCCATGCGCTGCGCCGTCGGGCCCAATGGCAACATGCTGGACACAGGGCTCATCCGGAAGCCGCAGATCGCCCTGCCGTTCCCCGTGATCAACAACGACCAGCTCGCGAAGATCGCGAACATGGAGAACGCCGACGGCGACCGCGTGGCCATGAAGGTCCGCGGCCTCTACCGCCCCGAGGGCGGCGAACAGGCGCTCCGCACCCGCATCAAGGAGATCTGCGAGCAGATCTCCGGCGCCATCAACCGTGGTGTGCAGTATGTGGTGCTCTCCGACCGCGACTCGAACGCCCAGTGGGCCCCGATCCCGTCGCTCCTGCTGCTCTCCGCCGTGCACCACCATCTGCTCCGCAGCGCGAACCGCACCAAGACCGCTCTGGTGGTCGAGGCCGGCGACGTCCGCGAGGTGCACCACGTGGCCGTGCTGATCGGCTACGGCGCGTCCGCGGTGAACCCGTACCTCGCCATGGAGAGCGTGGAAGAGCTCATCCGCACCGGCGAGCTGCGCGGCGTCAGTCCGGAGACGGGTGTCTACAACCTGATCAAGGGCCTCGGCAAGGGCGTCCTGAAGATCATGTCCAAGATGGGCATCTCCACCGTGGCCTCGTACTGCGGCGCCCAGACCTTCGAGGCCCTGGGGCTTTCGCAGGACCTGGTGGATGAATTCTTCTCCGGCACCCACTCGCAGCTGGGCGGCGTGGGCCTGGACGTGATCGCCCAGGAAGTCCTCACCCGGCACCGCTTCGCGTACCCGGAAGAGGGCATCGAGCTCCCGCACAGCCCGCTCAACGGTGGCGGCGAGTACCAGTGGCGCCGTGACGGCGAACCCCACCTGTTCAACCCGGAGACGGTCTTCCGCCTGCAGCACGCCACGCGTGAGCGCCGCTACGACATCTTCAAGGAGTACACGCGCGGCATCGATGACCAGTCGGGCAAGCTCATGACGCTCCGCGGCCTCCTCAAGTTCAAGGAGGGCCTGCGGCCGTCCGTGCCCCTCGAGGAGGTCGAATCGGTCTCCTCGATCGTGAAGCGCTTCTCCACGGGCGCCATGAGCTATGGCTCCATCTCCAAGGAGGCGCACGAGACGCTCGCGATCGCCATGAACCGGCTGGGCGCCAAGTCCAACACCGGTGAGGGCGGCGAGGACGTCGACCGTCTGCTGGATCCGGAGCGCCGCTCCGCCATCAAGCAGATCGCCTCCGGCCGCTTCGGCGTCACCAGCCTGTACCTCAGCAACGCCGATGACATCCAGATCAAGATGGCTCAGGGCGCCAAGCCGGGCGAGGGCGGACAGCTCATGGCCCAGAAGGTGTACCCGTGGGTGGCCCGCACGCGTCACTCGACGCCCGGTGTGGGACTCATCTCCCCGCCACCGCACCACGACATCTACTCGATCGAGGACCTGGCGCAGCTGATCTACGACGCCAAGCGCTCGAACCCGTCCGCCCGCGTCCACGTGAAGCTGGTCTCCGAGGTCGGTATCGGCACCGTGGCGTCCGGCGTGACCAAGGCGAAGGCCGACGTCGTGCTGGTGTCCGGGCACGACGGCGGCACCGGCGCCTCGCCGCTCAACTCGCTCAAGCACGCGGGTGTGCCCTGGGAGCTCGGCCTGGCCGAGACCCAGCAGACCCTCATGCTGAACAACCTGCGTGACCGTGTGGTGGTCCAGGTGGACGGCCAGCTCAAGACCGGGCGTGACGTGGTCATCGCGGCGCTCCTGGGCGCCGAGGAATACGGCTTCGCCACGGCTCCTCTCGTGGTCTCCGGCTGCATCATGATGCGCGTCTGCCACCTGGACACCTGTCCGGTGGGCGTCGCGACTCAGAACCCGGAGCTGCGGTCCCGCTTCACGGGCAAGCCGGAGTTCGTGGTGAACTTCTTCGAGTTCCTGGCCGAGGAGGTGCGCGAGATCCTCGCCGAGCTCGGTTTCCGGACGCTCGACGAGGCGATCGGGCACTCCGAGTACCTGGACAAGGAGGCCGCCATCACGCATTGGAAGGCTTCCGGACTGGACCTCGATCCGATCCTGAACGGTCTGGACTTCGACGAGGACGCCCCGCTGCGCAACACCACGGGTCAGAATCACGAGCTGGACCAGCACTTCGACCAGCAGCTCATCCGCCTCTCGGCCGATGCCCTGGAGCGCCGCGAGCCCGTCAAGATCACGCTCGGCGTGGTCAACACGGACCGCTCGGTCGGCACCATGCTGGGTCACGTCGTCACCAAGACGTTCGGTGTGGACACGCTGGCTCCGGACACGATCGACATCACCCTCACGGGCACCGCCGGTCAGTCGCTGGGCGCCTTCCTGCCGGCCGGCATCACGCTGCGGCTCGACGGCGACTCGAACGACTACGTCGGCAAGGGCCTCTCCGGTGGACGCATCATCGTCCGTCCGGACCGCCAGAACGTGTTCCCGGCGGAGCGGAACGTGATCGCGGGCAACGTGATCGGCTACGGCGCCACGAGCGGCGAGATCTACTTGCGCGGGCAGGTCGGCGAACGCTTCCTGGTCCGCAACTCGGGCGCCACCGCGGTGGTCGAGGGCATCGGCGATCACGGCTGCGAGTACATGACCGGTGGTCAGACGCTGATCCTCGGCCGCACCGGCCGCAACTTCGGCGCCGGCATGTCCGGCGGAACGGCCTACGTGCTGGACCTCCGCCCGGAGAAGGTCAACAAGGACGCGCTGGAGAACGGCGAACTCAAGCTCCTGGAGCTGGACGCCGAGGACCGTGACATCGTGCACGGCCTGCTCAAGCGCCACGCGGAGGAGACCGGATCCCAGCTGGCCGCACGCCTGCTGGAGAACTTTGACGACACGGCCGCACGGGTGACGAAGGTCCTGCCCCGCGACTACGCGGCCGTACTGCAGACTCGACTGGACGCCCTCGAAGAGGGTCTCGACCCGGATGGCGAAGAGGTCTGGTCCCGTATTTTGGAGGTAACCGGTGGCTGATCCCCGTGGCTTTTTGAAGGTCCGCGAACGCGAGACCCAGCCTCGCCGCCCCGTTCCGGTCCGCATCATGGACTGGAAGGAAGTGTATGAGGCCCAGGAGAAGGGTGTCCTGAAGAGCCAGGCCGGCCGCTGCATGGACTGCGGCGTGCCGTTCTGTCACCAGGGCTGCCCGCTGGGCAACCTGATCCCGGAGTGGAATGACCTCGTGTGGCGGGACCGTGGCCAGGAGGCCATCGAGCGCCTGCACGCCACCAACAACTTCCCGGAGTTCACCGGCAGGCTGTGCCCGGCTCCGTGTGAGTCGTCCTGTGTGCTGGGCATCAACCAGCCCGCGGTGACCATCAAGCAGGTGGAGGTCTCCATCATCGATCAGGCGTTCGAGGAGGGCTGGGTCACGCCCCTGCCGCCCACCCGCCTGACCGGCAAGACGGTGGCCGTGGTCGGGTCCGGCCCGGCGGGCCTGGCCGTCGCTCAGCAGCTCACCCGTGTGGGCCACACCGTGGCCGTCTACGAGCGGGACGACAAGATCGGCGGTCTGCTCCGCTACGGCATCCCGGACTTCAAGATGGAGAAGGAGCACCTGGACCGCCGTCTGGAGCAGATGAAGGCCGAGGGCACCCGGTTCCGTCCGGGCGTCAACGTGGGTGTCGACGTCACGTGGGAGCAGCTGCGCCGTCGCTACGACGCCGTCGTCGTGACCACCGGCGCCACCGTGCCCCGCGATCTTCCGATCCCGGGCCGCGAGCTGTCCGGCGTCCACTACGCCATGGACTACCTGGTGCCCTCCAACCGCGTGGTGGCGGGGGAGCAGCCGGAGAACCACATCGACGCCCGCGGCAAGCACGTGGTCATCCTCGGTGGTGGCGACACCGGCGCCGACTGCATCGGCACCGCCCACCGCCAGCAGGCCGCATCGGTGACCACGCTGGCGATCGGCAAGCAGCCGCCGGCGGAGCGTCCGTCTCACCAGCCGTGGCCGCTGTTCCCCACCTTGTTCGAGGTGGCCAGTGCTCATGAAGAGGGCGGTGAGCGCACCTACCTGGCGTCCACCGTCGAGTTCGTGGGCGAGGATGGCCGCCTCACCGGCATCAAGGTCGCGGAGACCGAATTCGTGGACGGCAAGCGCCTGCCCAAGGCCGGCACCGAACGGATCATCCCGGCCGACCTGGTCTTCCTCGCTCTCGGATTCACCGGCGCCGAGCCGGCCGGGATCACCGAGCAGATCAAGGCGGAGTTCGACGGCCGCGGCAATGTCAGCCGCGACGCCGAGTACATGACCAACACGGAAGGCGTCTTCGTTGCCGGCGACGCCGGCCGTGGTCAGTCACTGATCGTGTGGGCCATCGCCGAGGGCCGTGCGTGCGCGGCCGCGGTGGACCGCTTCCTCACCGGGAGCACCATCCTCCCGGCCCCGGTGGCACCCACCGATCGAGCCATCTCGCTGCTTTAGGCCCAAAGGCCTGCACGAGATTTTCAGCAGAAGTCAACCTTCCGTAAAAAGCGATGAACTAGGTTAGGTATATGAGACGCGCAAAGATTGTGGCCACTTTCGGCCCCGCCCTGGGCACCTATGAGAAGGCCCTCGAGGTCATCCAGGCGGGCATGAACGTGGCCCGCCTGAACATGAGCCACGGCGATCACTCCATGCACGATGTGAACTACGAGAACATCCGCAAGGCTTCGTCGATGCTCGGGGTGGCCGTGGGCATCATGGCCGACCTTCAGGGTCCCAAGATCCGCCTGGGCAAGTTCGTCAACGACGAGAAGCACTACCTGGAGGTGGGGGACCAGTTCACCATCACCACGGAGAACGTGCCCGGCACCAAGGAGATCTGCTCCACCACGCTCAAGAGCCTCACCGAGGACGTGCGTCCGGGTGACACCCTCCTGATCGACGACGGCAAGGTCGCCCTGCGCGCCGTGAGCGTCGACGAGGTCAAGGTGGTCGCCGAGGTGACCGTGCCCGGCTTCGTGTCCAACAACAAGGGCATCAACCTGCCCGGCGTCGCCGTCAACGTTCCCGCGCTGAGCGAGAAGGATGAGACGGATCTCCGCTGGGCGCTGCAGCGCGGCGTCGACATGATCGCTCTGTCCTTCGTGCGTGACGCCACGGACATCACCCGCGTGCACGAGATCATGGATGAGGAAGGCCGGAAGATCCCGGTCATCGCCAAGATCGAGAAGCCGCAGGCCGTCGATCAGCTGCACGACATCGTGGACGCGTTCGACGCGATCATGGTCGCCCGTGGCGACCTCGGTGTCGAGCTGCCGCTCGAAGAGGTGCCGGTCGTCCAGAAGAAGGCCATCGCCGAAGCCCGCCGCTGGGCCAAGCCGGTCATCGTCGCCACCCAGGTGCTCGAGTCCATGATCGAGAACCCGCGCCCCACCCGTGCCGAGGCCTCCGACTGCGCCAACGCCGTGCTGGATGGCGCCGACGCCGTCATGCTCTCCGGTGAGACGAGCGTGGGCAAGTACGCGATCGAGACGGTCAAGACCATGGCCCGGATCATCGAGTACACGGAGGAGAAGGCGCTGGACCTGGTTCCCGCCCTCGGCTCCAAGCCGAAGACCCGTGGTGGCGCCATCACGCTGGCCGCCGTGGAGATCGCCGACCAGCTCGACGCCAAGTACATCTGCACCTTCACCCAGTCCGGTGACTCGGCACGCCGCCTGTCCCGCCTGCGCCCGAAGAAGCCGATCTTCGCGTTCACCCCGGTGGACCAGGTCCGCAACTTCCTGGCCCTCACCTGGGGCATCCAGCCCATCCAGGTGCCCATGGTGAACCACACGGACGCCATGACGGCCCAGGTGGACACCTTCCTGACCGATCTGGAACTGGTCCAGGACGACGACCTCGTGGTCATCGCCGCCGGTTCGCCTCCCGGACAGGCCGGCTCCACCAACTCGATCAAGGTCCACAAGGTGGGCGACCTGGCCGACACGGGCCGTGCCGGTCAGGAGGGCCGTCGGGAGCCCATCGGCCCCTGGCCCGCCAAGAAGAAGAAAAAGAAGTAGCGTCTCGCTGAGTTCCCCGAGGGGGCGGTCCGGAAGGGCCGCCCCCTCGGGCGTTCCCGGGTCCGTGCGCCGAGTACGCTATCGAGAGCCCGAGTACGCGACGACTGGTAGCGGAATCGGCCCCTCGACAGCGTACTCAGCAAGGGGAGAGCAGCGCACGGGGGAGAACGGCACGCGGGGGAGAACGGCGAAGTGTGGAGACGACGAATCGCCGCTGCGCGTCGGCGGCGCACCCGGTGGGGGTGCGCCGCCGCCGTCGTCGTCGGTCGGCTGAGCGGGAGCTCAGTTCACCTGGTTGATGATGGTCTCCGCGACCTCGCGCATGCTGAGGCGGCGGTCCATGGAGGTCTTCTGGATCCAGCGGAAGGCCTCGGGCTCGGAGAGGCCCATCTTGGTGGTGAGGAGGCTCTTGGCGCGCTCCACGAGCTTGCGGGTGGCGAACTGCTCCTTGAGGTCCCCCACCTCCTTCTCGAGGGCCTTGATCTCCTCATGGCGGGACAGGGCGATCTCGATCGCCGGGATCAGGTCGGCCGGGGTGAAGGGCTTGACCACGTACGCCATGGCGCCCGCCTCGCGGGCACGCTCCACGAGTTCCTTCTGGCTGAAGGCGGTCAGGAGCACCACGGGGGCGATCCGGGCCTTCGCGATCTGCTCGGCGGCGCTGATGCCGTCCATGACGGGCATCTTGACGTCCATGATGACCAGATCCGGCTTGTGCTCTTCGGCGAGCTCGACGGCGCGCTGGCCGTTGTCGGCTTCGGCGACGACGTCGTAGCCTTCACCGCGGAGGATCTCGATGATGTCGAGGCGGATGAGGGTCTCATCCTCGGCGACGACGATGCGCTTGGCCGGGCCGGTGGTGATTTCAGTGGTGTCCTGGGCAGGGGATTCGCTCACAGGGTCTCCTTTAACGAGGGGAACGGGGACAACAGTGTCAGGTCTATGGCGCCGTTGCCAGTGGCCCTGATGGGCAATTTGACGCTCTTAGCCTATCGCCATGTAGAGTTATCACGCGTATGCGGCCCGCGTGATGTTGCGGACCGCTTCGGTGCTCGCCCGAGTGGCGGAATTGGCAGACGCGCCGCACTCAAAATGCGGTATCGAAAGGTGTGTGGGTTCGAGTCCCACCTCGGGCACCGAATATGCCGTATGCGAACCCTGGACAACGTCCATGGGCCTGCGGCGAGCGATACATGATGAACGATAAGAGCCTCGTCCTCCGGGACGGGGCTCTTACTCGTCACTGGAATGTTGTGTCCGGCGACGCCGAGATCCCGGCCGCGCGATGGGCGCGTGGCCGGGTTCTCAACGGCGAACTCCCTGAATCAGCACCGTCCGATGATGGAGGTGACATTCGGTCCGGTGTAGACGTAGCGATCGGTGACCCAGCGGGATCCACCGGCGGTGTACACCTTCAACCAGATGTTGTCGCCGTCAACCCACTCGCCGTAGGTCCAGCAGTCGAATTCGTAGACCTGACCTGCGCGGAGGGTGTAGCTGGCGTAAGAGTATCCACTGCCGGGGCCCGTCCTGACGTTCAGGGTGGTGTCGGTGTAGACCTGCGCGCATTTCGATGCCCGGTCGCTATAGGAGACCGCTCCGCCATAGCCGTTATGGGGGAACGAAGAGCACAGCTTGATGGTGCTGGAGAGTTTGGGGACTGCCGCCTGGGCGGGTGCAGCTGCCGCGGCAGCTGTGAGTGCAGCGCCCAGCATGATCGCTGCGGCCGACTTCTTCCAGAGGGTTTTCATCATGGAATCTCCTTGATCGGTGAGTGTTATGCGAATGATGGAAAGCTGTTGCCGGATGGTGCTGAGGAACTGGATGTTCAGGCCGTCCTACTGGACTTTCCCGATCCGGGTGGCGAAGTCGGCCCAGGTCGCGTCGGCCTGACTCTCCATGAATTCCCGCATCCAGTTCTCGACAGATGCCCAGTTGAGAGCCGGACCGGTGGCATGGACATTGAGGAAGGTCCGGGAGGCGCCGGATCGGATGCGGAAGTTCATCACGGCCCCCTTCATGACACCTTCAGTGCCGATGAAGGAGACGCCGTTCGTGCGGACTTGGATGACCTTGAAGTGTCCGGGTGCGGGCGCATCCGAATGCAGGGCGACGGGGTCGGACATGGTCGATTTGGGCGAACCGAGGTGGAAGGTGGATCCGCACGTGAGATTGTTCATCGCCCGGTTCAGGTTGTTGTTCACGCGGAGCTGATACGTCGTCCCATTGGTGTTGGTCACCGTCTGGTAGGTGACGTGGGAATAGTTATGCAGAGGAAAGACCGAACCGAGCTGGGTCTTCGTCTTGGCCCAGATATTGTCTCCGACCTTCAGGCCATAGGGGTCATTCTGGAGAAGTCGGCTCCACCCTGCGCTGGAGACCGGGATGTTCTTCTCCATGTTGTAGCCGTAGCCTGAGCCCCCATTCTGGTAGGAACCACACAGCGTCGTTCCCTCGTACTTGTCGGCGTCCGGCGTAGTCCCGGCGTGAGCTGACGAGATCGGTCCGACTGCCAGCATCCCTACGGAGACCGCAATGGCCGCGAGAGATCTTCTTTTGAACATTCTTCCCCCAAGATGTCATGCTGCGACTGGTCGCAGTCGAATCGGCGTCACAACGATCAGCACCGTTTGGGCTGGCCATGGGCGGTCAAGCTGCCTCGGACGACGCGTCCAGACTATCCGGGAGTGAAGCGCACCGGTAGGTTTAATCCATGAATTGTTTTAACCTGGCGGGGTGAAAAAGAAAGTGCCGCCCCGGCGAAAGGCCCGCTTGCGGGGCTGGTGAGGCGGCCTGGTGACGCTATCCGGCCGCCTCGACGACCCGCCGCGCTGCCTCAGCCGGGGTGAGGTGAGTGGTGTCGATCATCTCCGCAACACCCGGGAGCCACGTGCTCGCGGCCAGGGCGTAGGGCTCCAGATGCTTCAGCCTGAACGGTGAATCGGGTCCGAGGATCGTGTCCCCGTCGATGCGTTCCCGGAGTGTTTCCGGGTCCGCGTGAAGGACGACTTGCCGCACCGGGATGCCATGCCCGGCCAGGCCGGTGCTGATCTCGCGCCAGTATTCCTCGACCAGCACGGTCATCGGGATGATCAGGGTTCCACCGGTGTAATCGAGCACCTGACGGGCCGTCTCCACCACGAGAGTTCTCCACGGCGGCCAGTGCTGGAAGTTATCGGTCTCCGGCAACCCGGGGGAGAGGTCCATGAGCGTCTCGCCGACCTTCTCGGCGTCGAACACCCGCGAGCCGGGAATGAGCCGCTGCACCAGCGGCGCCGTCGTCGTTTTGCCGGACCCGTGGGTGCCATTGATCCATACGATCATGAGACCCCATGCTAGCGGGCCGGAGCTGGGCGCTCCGCGAGCGCGTCAGTGAGGCCTCGTCAACGGCAAGTGAAATTTCGGTCTCACTCTTGACCGACAAGTTACCGCCCAGTAGGTTTCAAGTTATCACCGCGCCTTAACCCGGTTCACGGATTCGTGGGCCAGACATTCACGGAACAATGACGTCCCGAAAGGCCACCATGACATCGCTGACCCGCCGCGTCACCACAGCGGCCGCCGTCTCTCTGCTGACCATCCTGTCGCTACTGCCGGGCGCGCCGGCTCAGGCAGCACCTCTGACCGATCTTGGCGACGCGACCCGGCCGGCGTTCTACCAAGCGCCGACTCAACTGCCGGCCCAGAACGGAGCCGTGATCAAGGCCGAACCGGCGCCCTTCCATCTTGATCCTCTCAATCTGCGCGGGACCCTCATCTCGTCTCAGCGGATCATGTACAAGACCACCAACCGAACCGGGACTCCGGTGGGCGTCACCGGCACGGTGATCACCCCCAAGACCGCATGGTCCGGTCCCGGCAAGCGACCGCTGATCTCCTTCGCCGTCGGCACGCAGGGTCTTGCGGACCAGTGCGCGCCCTCTCGTCTTCTCGCCTTCGCGGCGGAGTACGAAGAGGTGTTCGTCGGCACGCTGCTGAGCCGGGGTTACGCTGTGGCGATCACGGACTATGAGGGCCTGGGCACCGCGGGGATCCACACCTACATGGACCGTGTCTCCCAGGCGCGCGCGGTACTGGACATGGCCCGGGCGGCCATCGCTCTTCCCGGCACCGGCCTGAGCGCGCAGTCTCCGATCGGCGTCGACGGGTATTCGCAAGGGGGAGGGGCGGCTGCTGCCGCAGCGGAAATCGCCCCGTCCTATGCGCCGGAACTCCAGATCAAGGGAGTGTCCGCCGGGGCCGTCCCGGCGGATCTCACGGCGGTCGGAACCTCGCTGGACGGCGGCCTGTATGCGGAGTTCATGCTCTTCGCCCTGGACGGGCTGTTCAGTTCGTACGGCGTCGACCCGGCGGCCTTCCTCAACGCTGCCGGACAGGCGAAAGCAGTCCAGGTCTCCGACCACTGTGTCTGGAACCTGCCACAGAACAGCTACGTGAAGATGTCCAACCTGTCCTCGACGGGGCAGTCCTTCACGCAGCTCGCTCAGCAGGCGCCCATCTCGACCATGCTGGCGGACCAGCTGATCGGCCGCGCGCGTCCCGGGGCACCTGTGCTCATCACGCACTCGGTCGCGGATGATGTGATCCCGTACCGCGTGGGCAAGGGGCTGGCTCAGCGCTGGTGCGCCGGTGGGGCAACCGTGAACTTCGTTCCCACCCCGGTGCCGACCCATGTCGGCGGTGCGGCACCGCACTTCGCGGCGACGCTGGCGTTCTTCGAGGCCCGGTTCCGAGGACTGCCGGCGACGAACAACTGCTGGACGCTCTGACGACCTGAAGCGGTCCGCCCCGGGTCAGGAAGCATCCGGGGCGGACCGCCGTCGGGCGATCTCGTCCTGGGCGGCGACTCTCATCTGCCGGAAAAGCCGTCGTGCTTTAGGCGCCCGGCCAGGACCCGGCGCGTCGGCCTCATCTTCTTTCCCGTCCGCCCACTTCCGCATGACCTCCAGTCGCGCCTCGTCGGCCGACCTCAGATCGCGTTCGAAGTCAGGCAGGGATTTCCACCAGAGTGTTGCCATGGACAGAGTTTACGGCGGGCACGCCGTCCCTCAGATCCCCAGGCTGAGCCCGATCATCGTGAGCGTCACCGCGAATCCGGTCAGGTAATTGAGCCACAGGAACCGTCGCCAGCCGGGCCGGGTCCGTCCCGATGTCTCGTCGCGCACGCCCAGGTAGGGGGCGACATTGAGCAGGTACGGGATCACGAGCAGTCCGGTCCAGCGGGCAGGGCCTCCGGTCATCAGCAGCACGAGACCCGCGGCGGCATAACAGATCACCACGAACGCGAGGGTCACACGGCTGCCCAGCAGAGTCCCGATCGAATCGATCCTCGCCTCGCGATCCGGGAGGATGTCCTGGATCGCTCCGAAGGCGTGGCTCGCCATGCCCCACAGGAAGAAGGCTGCGAGCACGCTCACGCCGACAGCGGCGTCGTCGGGCGTCACGACGGCCGAGCCGCCCGGCGCCCACCCCGCGAGCACCAGACCGTACAGCGCGGGGGAGACGAAGTGCGTGCTGGACGTGATCGAATCCAGGACCGGGCGCTCTTTGAAGCGCAGGCCGGGAACGCTGTACGCCGCGACGGCGAACAGGGAGAGAGCGAGCACCAGCCAGCTCGCCGGACCACCCCCGAGGACCAGGGCGATGACGAACGGCACGCAAGAGCCCCACGCCAGCCACAGCACAGCCCGGTGCAGCGAAGGATCCAGCACCGCCCCCTCCACGCCGCCCTTCCGGGGGTTGCGGAGATCTGATTCGTAGTCGAAGACGTCGTTCGTGCCGTACATCGCCGCGTTGTACGGGATGAGGAAGAACAGCGTCCCGACCACGAACCTCCAGTCCACCGTCCCGGCGGTCAGGACGTACGCTGCGGCGAAGGGGAAGGCGGTGTTCGGCCAGGAGATCGGGCGCGAGGCCACGAAGACCTTCCGCAGCAGATCAGCGGTCAGTGTCATGGTTTCGCCGCCTTTCGCGCCCACGGAGCAGCATCCAGAGGGCCGGGAGCATCAGGGACGCCGCCACCGGATAGGCGAAATCCTCCAGAGGAACCCTGCCGAGGAACACGCCACTCAGGCTGTCCGGGTCGTAGGAGAACAGGCCGACGGCGATCATCACGTTGTCGAACACCGCGGTGAGCACCAGGAGCCCGACGGCGGCCAGCAGCACTGCGGCCCAGCTCACCCGGGCCTCGGGGTGCCGTCCCTCGCGCCGCCGGGCGACGATCGTCACGCCCGCGGTCACGGCGCAGCAGACGCCCAGGAACACGGCGTCCAGGGTCAGGTAGCTCATGACCCCTCCCTCTTCCGCCGACGTTCGAGGATCCGTTCGGCCATGGCGAACAGCACGAGCGCCGTGTAGCAGAGGAAGGCGAGGAAGACCGGCTCCTCCAGGGGAAGCTCCGGTGCCAGCAGGATCCCGGTCATGTGCGACGAATCGCCGTGCCGGAAGATGCCCAGCTGGATCGCCGCCAGGTCCCAGACGAGGAAGAACGCGGTGCCCAGCAGCACCACCAGCGTGGCCGACCTCGGGGCGCGCCACAGGACCAGATGCCACCGCCGGTCGAGCACTGCCATGCCGGCGGCGCTCGCAAGCAGCGCGATCAGATAGCTCACGTAGCCTCCAGGGGAGTGACCTGCTCCGGCGCCGGCGAGGCCGGGCCGGCGCTCCGTTCGCCGCGCACCCGCTTGAGCACGAGTTCCGCGCTGATCAGGCACATCGGCAATCCGATCCCCGGCCGCACTGAAGCACCCGCATAGTGCAGGCCCTGGACCTTCCGGCTGACATTGCCAGGCCGGAAGAACGCACTCTGCCGCAGGGTGTGGGCGAGGCCGAGCGCTCCGCCGCGCCAGGCATTGAAATCCGCCTCGAAATCCGCCGGGCCCATGGTGCGGCGCACCACGATCCTGGACGCCAGATCGGGAACGTCCGCCCAGTCCGCGATCTGCGCCACGGCATGATCCACAGCGGCTTCGACCGCTGCGGCGCCCCCGCCGTCCACACCGCCCCGGCCCCATTCCGGCCGCGCGGGAGACGGGATGAGCACGAACAGGCTCTCATCCCCCGTGGGTGCGACTCCGGGATCACTCGCGCTGGTCTTGCTGACGTAGATGGAGGTGGTCTCCGGCAGATCGTCCGGGCGCGCCCGCGAACGCCGAGATCCGGTCTGGCTGATCCAGTCGAAGTCCGTGCTCCAGTCCCTGCTGAAGAACAGATTGTGGTGGCTCAGCTCCGGCAGCCCGCCCCGGACCCCGAGGCAGGCGATGACCGCGCCCGGTCCCGGATCGCGCCGCCGCCACGTCCGTTCCGGGTGGGTGCGGAGGGACTCGGGCAGGAGCGCATTCTCCAGATGGTGCAGATCGGCCGCCCCCACCACGAGGTCCGCCTCGTGACGGTGGGTGGCGCCGCCGTCGTCGGTCCATTCGATGCCTGCGACCGCGGCCCCGCCCGGACCGTGCGAGGTGAGGATGCGTTTCACCCGGGCCGAGGTGACGATCCGGGCCCCCTCCGAAACGGTCAGCCGGGCCATCGCGTCGATGAACGCCGCGAAGCCGCCCTGCGGATAGAGCACGCCCTGCTCCAGATCCAGGTGGCTCATGAGCTGGTACAGCGCTGGGGCCTTGTACGGCGTGGTGCCCAGGAACACGGCCGGGTACCCGAGGATCTGCTGCTGCCGGTGGTCGCGGAATCTCCGTGCGGTGACGCGGGCGAGGCTCTGGCCGAGCGCAGCCAATAGTCGCCGGACCCGACGGAGGATCTCTGGGTGCGTCAGGAACCGGGCCGAGGAGAAGTCGTCGTACAGGAAGTACCGCATCGCTGTGTCGTGCAGGTCCGCGGCCTCACGGAGGTAGCTCGTCAGGTTCGCCCCGCTGCCGGGATCGAGTTCATCGAACAGCGCCGCAGCGTGCGCCGAGCCGACCGGGACGTCCCGTGGAACCGCATCACCCTCGAAGAACGTCCGGTATCCAGGGTCCAGCCGGGTCAGCGTCAGTTCACGCTCCGCCGAGGTGCCCATCAGCTGGAACCAATGATCGATGACCTCCGGCATGAGATACCAGGAGGGACCGGTGTCGAAACTGAATCCGCCCCGGGTCCAACGGCCTGCACGACCGCCGACGCCGGGCTGCTGCTCGAACACCGTCACCTCGTGGCCGTCCCGGGCGAGCAGCCCGGCCGTCGCCAGTCCGGACGCCCCCGCTCCGATCACCGCGATCCGCCGGCGCTCACCTCCCACGGCGCTCATGCCGCGAGACCTCGTCCGGCAGCCCGCGCCGGGCCCAGCCCGAGAAGGACCGCACCCGCCAGTCGGGCCTTCTCCCGCCCCGGCACCCGGACGCGGTGCCGGGCCACCACCTCGGCAGGAGTGGCGGCCAGCCGGTCCGTCAACGCGTCGAACAGGGCATAGGCCAGCTCCACGGCCTTGCGGCACGACGCCGGCAATCGCCTCACGCCGGGCAGCGCGGCACGCAGATCGGCCCGGATCCCCTCGACCAGCACACGCTTCCGTTCCTCGCTGAGCCTGCCGTCCGGGACGCCGGGGAAGTACCCTCGGCCGAGCTCCTCGGTGTCCTCGGCGAGATCGCGCAGGAAATTGACCTTCTGGAACGCCGCTCCCAACCGGCGGGCCGGCTCGGCGAGTTCAGTCCATGTGACCCCGGCGGGCTGGTCAGCCTCGGCGCTGAGGAACACCCGCAGGCACATGAGCCCGACCACCTCGGCCGAGCCGTGGATGTACGTCTCCACGGAGTCGGCCGTGTGGGGCGCGGCGCTGCAGTCCCGGCGCATCGAGGCGAAGAATGGCTTCACCAGTCCTGCCTCGATCCCGGTCGCCCGGGCCGTCACCGCGAAGGCGTGCACCACGGGGTTGGCGCTGTATCCCCGGTCCAGCGCGGACAAGGTCTCACGTTCCAGGCCGTCGAGGCATGCGAGCACCTCATCCTCGCTGAACCCCGCGTGGGCCGCCGCACCATCCACCACTTCATCGGCGAGCCGCACCAGGGCGTAGACGTCGGCGATGCGCTGCCGGACCGGTTGCGGTAAAAGCCTGCACGCCAGGGAGAACGACGTCGAATAGCGGCGGATGATGACGACGGAACCTGCGCTCGCGGCCGAGGAGTAGCGCTCCAGGGGGCTGGGCGCCGGACCTCCGTGGCGTGATCCGGATCTGGACTTCACGGACAGGAGCATCAGTTCTCCCGGTGCAGGACGTGGTTGCAGATGCGGGTCAGGTCGGTCCGCAGCTGCGGGGGCAGCCCGGCGTCCGCAGCGTCCTGGAGCGCCTCGGTGACGAGTTCATGGGCCAGGGCCAGGGCCGAGTCATCCGCGCCTGCCTGGTGCAGCGCGGTCTTGAGTGCTTCGACGTCGTCGTCCGTGTAGGGGACGGTGTGCAGCTGAGAGGAGACCCGGGGGTCGCGCCGGCCGATCGCGGTCAGGGTGGTCATCTTGCCGCCTCGCAGGTCCGAAGTCACCGACTTGCCCGTCTGACCGGGGTCGCCGAAGGTCCCCAGCACGTCATCGATGACCTGGTACGCGATGCCGATCTTCTCCCCGAGCAGTTCGAGTGCAGCAGCCTCCGCGGGTGGCGCGCCCGCCAGCAGCGCCCCGGCGGCGAGTGGCGCGGCGAAGGAGTAGACCGCCGTCTTCTGGCGTTCCATTTCGAGGACGTCGCCCAGGGAGATGCCGGCCTCCCCGGGGATCAGGATGTCCTCCAGCTCTCCGCTGGCGGCATCGGCCACCGCCCGGTCCAGCAGTTCCTCGATCCGACGGCGCACGGATTCGGGGCACCGCAGCCCGCGGACCGTGCGGAAGGCCGCCGCCAGCAGCATGTCTCCGGCGACGATGGCCACGGAGCGGCCCAGCTGCCGGGCCTCATCCTCGGGCGCTCCGCGCTCGATGGCACTCCTGCCGTAGATTCCCGCGATGTTGGACCGGCCCCGACGGGTGAGGTCCCCGTCGATCACGTCGTCATGGATCATGAGGGCCGCGTGGAGGAGTTCGAAGGCCGCGCCGAGAACGGCGCACTCCTCGTCGTTCGTCCCACCGAACGCCGCGTGGCTGGTCCAGACGAGCTGGGGCCGCAGGCGCTTGCCGCCTTCGAAGGAGTCGGCGATGTGACGCCACAGCCCACGCGTCTGCGGGGAGTTGGTGGAGTCGATCGAACCGGTGATGATGTCCACGATCATCTCGTCCACCAGCCGGGATGTCTGAGGCCATCCCGCGTCGGCGCCGGCAGCCCGGGCCGAAGACCGGGAGGGGCTGTTCGCTGGGAGGTGATGCTCCGGCGCTTTCCACGCCACGTTGGTCGCACTGCTCATGTCCGCTCCTTGACTCAGCCGGCGAGATTGCCTCGCTCCTAGAACATCTTGCTTCTTGTATATCTCGATGATCTACAAATATGGTTGTCTAGGAACGCTCGATTGTCCAGAGGAGGGCATCATGTCGATGGCAATGCAGTCCCCGCGCTCGGGTGCCGGCGCCGCCGTGGCCACGTTCGCGGCGGCGCTCCTCGCGTTGGTCCTCGCGGCCGGAGGGTCCGGGGCGTTCGGGCTGACTCCGGTCGCCTCCGCCGCCGGAGGATACCTCTCCAGCACTGCGACGCCGCTGGCTCCTGCCAACGCCGCGTTCGGCATCTGGAGCGTGATCTATCTGGGACTGCTGGCCTACGCGGTCTGGCAGCTCGGACCCCGTGCCCGCGCCGACTCCCTGCAGCGTCGGATCAGGCCGTGGGCCGCCGCGTCCATGCTGCTCAACGCCGCCTGGCTCTGGGCGGCGCAGCTCGGCAGCCTGCCGGCCACGCTCGTGGTCATGCTTCTCCTGCTCGCCGTGCTGTGCCGCCTTCTCGTTCTCGCCGGCGGTGTCACGCCCGGCCTGAGCATGGAGTGGGTGCTGAGTGCCGGAGTCTTCGGGCTGTATCTCGGCTGGATCTGCGTCGCCACGGTGGCGAACGTGGCAGCGGTCCTCGCCTGGGCCGGCATCGTCTGGCCCGAACTCCCGGCGTCCGTGGTGGTGCTCACCGTGGTGGTGGCGATCGGGCTGGCGCTGGCCCGCCGCGGTGCATGGACGCCGCTCGTGTCGATGGTCTGGGGGATCGTCTGGATCGCCGTCGCGAGATGGCAGGGGCCGCGGTACTCCGCCGGGGTGGCCCTCGTGGCGCTCATCGCCGCCCTCGTGGTGATGCTGGGGGCCACGCTTCCCCTCTCCCGGCGCCGGACGGCCGGGGGATAGCACGATGCTGACGGAGACCAGGGAATGGCGCTGCGCTTCCAGCGCCCACGACGTGTGGCGTGCTGTCGAGGCTTACGGCTCGTCCGGCATCGCCGCTCCGGCAGGCAGGCGTGGAGCGTTCTGGTGCATCGAAGCCAGGGACGAGGGAAGGTCCCTCCTTCTGCGCGCCGGGAACCTGCGGCAGGGGCGCCTCTGGCTGGAACTGTCCGTGGCCGGATCCGCCCACGAGAGCGTCTGCCGCCAGCGGGTGATCTTCCTCCCACGCGGCGGCCCTGCGGCCCGGTTCCACTGGGCTCGGCTGCTGCCGTTCCGCCGGAGCGTGCACCGCGGCATCGGTGAGCGTCTGTGCCGGACCCGCACCCACGGTGTTCTCCACGAGAGGCTTTCATGAACGACTCAGGCTACGACACTTCCCTCGTCCAACTGGTCTCAGACCAGGGGGAGCCCTTGGGAGTGGCTCCCAAGGCGACGGTCCATACCACGACGACGCCCCTCCACCTGGCCTTCTCCTGTCACCTTGTCGATGAGCGGGGGAGGGTCCTGCTGACCAGGCGGAGCCTGTCCAAGGCGGCGTGGCCGGGAGTCTGGACCAACTCCTTCTGTGGCCATCCGGCGCCGGGCGAGCCGATGGAGGCGGCCGTGAGACGCCGCGGCCGGGAGGAACTGGGGATCGACATCACGGAGCTGCGCTGTGTGCTGCCGGATTTCAGGTATCGCGCGGTGGACTCCAGTGGCGTGGTGGAGCAGGAGATCTGTCCGGTCTTCTTCGCCCGGGCGGCGGGGGACCCCACCCCGTCGGCGGACGAGGTCGACTCCTGGGCCTGGGCGTTTCCGGAACAGGTGGACCACGCCATCACCGCCGTGCCGTTCGTCTTCAGCCCGTGGCTGGTCCTGCAGCACGCGGAGCTTGGCCGTGGACTCTGGTGACCCCGGGCCCCCGGGCCCGCGCGCGATCCGCTGCGAGCGCGGCGAAACGCCCCGACCGGGAGGGATTCCCGGGCGGAGCGTTCCGCATCACTCGTGACGGTCAACTGATCTTCTTCCGGTAGGCGGCGATCGCGAACACGTACCCGACGATCAGGATGCCGACGCACCAGGCGAGAGCCACCCAGATCTCGCCGCCCACCGGCTGCCCGGCGAACAGGGCCTGGATGGTGTTCACGATCGAGGTGACCGGCTGATTCTCGGCGAACCAGCGCACCGGACCGGGCATGGTCGCCGTGGGCACGAAGGCGGAGCTGATGAACGGCAGGAAGATGAGCGGGTAGGAGAACGCGCTGGCGCCGTCGGTCGTCTTCGCGCTGAGGCCGGCGATGACGGCGAGCCAGGTGAGCGCGAGGGTGAAGAGCAGCAGGATGCCGATGACCCCGAGCCAGGCCAGCACGCTCGCCCCGGTGCGGAATCCCATCAGGAACCCGACGCCGAAGATGATGACCAGGGTGATGCCGTTCGCGACCATCGACGTGAGGACGTGAGCCCACAGGACACTGGACCGGGCGATCGGCATCGAGTGGAATCGTTCGAAGATTCCGCTCTGGAGGTCGGTGAACAGCCGGAACGCGGTGTAGGCGATGCCCGAGGCGATGGCGATCAGCAGGATGCCGGGCAGCAGGTAGTTGACGTAGTTCTCCGTCCCCGTGCTCTGCTTGAGCGCGCCGCCGAAGACGTAGACGAAGAGCAGCATCAGGGCGATCGGCGTGACCGCGGTGGTGATGATGGTGTCCGCGCTGCGGAAGATGTGCCGCAGGGAGCGGCCGGTGAGTGTCGCGGTGTCTGCGAGCGCGTGGGTGCTCATGACGCTTCCTCCTTCTGGGCTGTGCGTGACTGCTGGGGGCCGATGAGCCGGAGGAAGATCTCCTCGAGCGTCGGCTGCTTCTCGACGTATTCGACCGTGGCCGCCGGCAGGAGCCGCTTGAGCTCCGCGAGGGTGCCGTTGGCGATGATGCGGCCTTCGTGCAGGATGGCGATGCGGTCGGCCAGCTGTTCCGCTTCGTCGAGATACTGTGTGGTCAGCAGGACCGTGGTGCCGGTGGCCGCGAGCCCCTTCACCACCTCCCAGACTTCGAGGCGCGCCTCGGGGTCGAGCCCGGTGGTCGGCTCGTCCAGGTAGATCACCTCGGGCTGGCCCACCAGGCTCATGGCGATGTCGAGGCGTCGCCGCATTCCTCCCGAGTAGCCGCCCGCCTTTCGGCCACCGGCTTCGGTGAGGCGGAAGGCGGCCAGCAGTTCGTCGGCGACGGCGCCGGGATCCGGCACGTGGCGGAGCTTGGCGACCAGCACCAGGTTCTCCCACCCGGTGAGGATCTCGTCCACGGCGGCGAACTGTCCGGTGAGACTGATGACTTCCCTGACGCTCAGAGGTTCGCGGGCGACGTCGTGCCCCAGGACGGTGGCGGTGCCGCCGTCGGCCTGAAGCAGGGTCGAGAGGATCCGGATCATGGTGGTCTTGCCGGCGCCGTTGGATCCGAGGAGTGCGAAGATGCTGCCACGTGCCACCTCGAAGTCGACGCCCCGGAGGACCGGAAGGTCCTTGTACGATTTCTCGATCCCCGTGACGGTGATGGCCGGCGCGCTCATGGCTGGTCCTCCCGGCTCTTCGCATCGTCCACGGCCTTGATGAGGCGTGCCCGTTCCTTGTCGATCCACTGCGCGCCACCGTAGGACTGGGCGTAGTTCTCGGCGAACTCCACGGGATCATCACCGACGATCGAGCTGATGGGGGTGCCGTCCAGCGCGGCCCGCTCCCAGAGATCGGCGAGGTCCAGGAACATCTGGACCAGGGTGTCTCCGTCCGTGATCCCGCCGTAGTACATGGAGTACCGGTGCTGGGCGTTCGCCACCTCCCGGTATGGCTCGGGGAGTGCGTCCAGACGGGCCTTCGCCTGCTTGTACTGCTTCTTCTGTTCGAGCGATCCGGTGAGCGCTTCGATCCATTTTGCGGCCATGATCAGTTCTCCTTGTTTCCGGTCTTGTTCAGCTGTTCGATGTGCTGTGCGAGGAAGGTCCAGGTCTTCCAGAACTCCTCGAGCTCCTGCGAGCCGTGAGCGTTGAGGGTGTACACCTTGCGGGGCGGTCCCTTCTCGCTCGGCACCTTCTGGACGTCCACGAGCTTCTTCTGCTCGAGCCGGACCAGCAGGGCGTAAATGGTGCCTTCCGCGATGTCTGCGAAGCCCCGGTCCCGCAGCCGTGCGGTGATGTCATATCCGTAGGCCGGCTGCTCGGCCAGGAGTGCGAGGACGATGCCCTCCAGAGTGCCCTTGAGCATCTCGGTCATCTGCTTGCCCATCGGTTCCTCCTTTCACTACTCAGTAATGCTTGGTACCACTAGAAAGTATCACTGACTACCGGTACCTAGCAAGACTGAATAGCAAAGAATTTTCCGGCGTCACCGCGCCGCCCCGGCGGAAGAGCCGGGCGAGTGCCGCCGGGTGCGGCGTCCGGCACGGAAAGAAACGGCTGATCATGGCCCTCGACGGCGGGGGCAGCAGGGTGTCGCGTGTCAGCGGCTGAGGATCACCAGCTCCCGGGTCGCCCTGGTCATGGCCACGTAGCGGTCCACCGCACCTTCAACGCCGGGCCCGAAGCCGTCGGGATCCAGGAGCACCACCAGATCGAACTCCAGGCCCTTCGCCTCCGCGGCCGTCAGGCGGCTCACTCGGGGATCGGCCGGCGCGGCGCTGCTGGACTCCAGGAGGACGGGCCCGATGACGCACGCGATGCCCTCGGGGTTCGACGTCAGCCAGTCCCTCAGCACGGTGTCCAGCTCATCCGGGGTGCCGCGACGGACCGGAAGGCCGCTGCTGCGGACCGAGGTGGGGACGTTGGCATCCGGCAGCGCCGAACGGATCGCGGGGGCGGCCTCCGCCATGACCTCTTCCGGCGTCCGGTAGTTGATGCCGAGGGTGGCCACGCGCGCGTCGGGAATGCCGATCCTCTGGAGCCGTTCGGTCCAGCTCTCCTGGAATCCGTGCCGTGCCTGGACGCGGTCCCCGACGATCGTGAGGCTCCCGGACGGGCACCGCGCCAGGATCATCCGCCATTCGGCGTCGCTGAGCTCCTGGGCCTCGTCCACGATCACATGCCCGAACGGCCCCGCAAGAGCATCCGGAGACGGCGCGGCGAGGATGCCTTCGTCGCCCAGGCTCTCCTGAAGATCCGCGCCTTTCAGCATCGACATCACCAGCATCTCCGAGTCGTCGGACGCGATCAGGTCCTCCACGACCCGATCCATCAATGCCCGTTCCGAGGCCTGCTCCGCGCGTTGCCTGCGAGCGCGCCGGGCCGCATCCGGGTCGCCCAGCCGGAGCCGTGCCGCGTCGAGCAGGGGAAGGTCCTCCGTGGTCCATGCCCGGGGGTCGGTGCGCTGCAGGAGACGGACCTGTTCCGGGGTGAGCCAGGGTGCGCAGAAGGAGAGGTACGCGGGAACGCGCTAGAGATCGCTCACCAGCACCGCGGGGTCCATCAGAGGCCATGCGCGGTTGAACGCGGCCGTGAGTTCGGCGTTCCGCGCCAGAGCCGAGCGGAGGGCGGGAGGATCCACCTCGCCGTCGTCGGCGGAGGAGACCAGGAGGGCGAGCAGCTCGTCCCAGACCTCGCCGCGCGCCTCGTTGTGAGGCGTGCCCGAGGCGGGCGCGGCGAAGGCCTCCGCCCAGTCCTCGGGACGCACCAGGACATCCAGATACGGGGTCTCCACCAGCAGCTCGCGGGTCGGCGGCTCCTCGTAGAACCGGACGGCTTTCTCGATCGCCCGCACCATGTCAGCCGTGGATTTGAGCCGGGCCGTCTCCGGATCGCGTTCGGTGCGGGCTGAGGCGCCTTCCGGCACCAGATCCCGGACGGTGCACGCCTGCACGCCTTCCTCTCCCAGGCCCGGCAGCACATCCGCCACATAGGAGAGATAGTGGCGGTGCGGTCCGACCAGCAGAACGCCGCCTCGGCCGCGGCTCAGACGGGGATCCGCATACAGGAGGTAGGCCGCCCGGTGCAGTGCCACCACGGTCTTCCCGGTGCCGGGTCCGCCGTCGACCACGAGCGCACCCCGTGAGGAGGCGCGGATGATCGCGTCCTGATCAGCCTGGATGGTGCCGAGGACGTCGCGCATGCGCGGAGTGCGGCTGTGCCCGAGGCTCGCGATGAAAGCGGACAGATCGCCGAGCGACGCACTGCCCTGCACCCCCTCGGCGGCGAAGGCCTCATCCCAGTAGTCGGTCACGTGGCCTCCGCTCCAGCGGTAACGACGACGGCTCACCAGCCCTTGCGGATGCGCGTGCGTCGCGCTGGAGAACGGTTCCGCGGCGGGGGCGCGCCAGTCGACCAGGAGGCGGTCGCCGTCGGCGTCCGTGAGGCCCAGCCGCCCGATGTAGACCGGCTCGGGAGTGCCCTCGGCGATGAACCGGCCCAGGCACAGATCCAGCCCGTACCGTTCGAGGGCGCGCAGGCGTCCGGTGAGCCGCCGGATCTCGGCGTCCCGGTCCACGGCCTGCTGTCCCGAGCGGCCTGGGGCGCGACGTGCGGCATCGAGCCGCGCGGTCAGCTCGGCACGGGTGCGGTCCAGATTCTCGGCGATCGCCGCGAAGTGCCGTTCATCCCCGGCGATCAGGGTGGGATCGGCCTTGGCGGCGAGGCGTTCCGGTAGCCGGAAGACGCCGGCGGCAGGGGACGATCCGGAGGTGAAGGGGGTGGCGTCGTCGGGCTCGGGGTGGACGGACGGGGTGCTGGCTGCCACGGAGGCGTCTCCTCGTGTCGTGTCGGTGAACCCCCTACTGTGCAGCAATCCGGGGGGCCTTGCCGCAAGCCCCCTGGTGCGCTATAGATTGAGAATGAGGGGAAGTGTCTCGTCCCCTCCACCCGAGCGGCGTCCCCTTCGATCCGGCGCGTCGCCTGCGCCCTTTCCTGCTCGCCCTTTCCTTCTCCGCCGTCCGGACGGAAGATGAGTCATGTGGAGTCGACGGAAGCGGCCATGCGATCCACCTGAGCCCCCGGTCGCCGGGCCACCCGGGGTGGAGGCTCCGGATCATGTGGTGCTGTTCGTGCATGGCATGGGCCGCGCACTCAAGGGAGGCACGCTTCAGGAGTGGGCGCAGCCGCTCATGCTCAGCCTGCATGACCTCGCCCTGGAGTGCGACGGCGCCGAAGACCATCCGCCGCTCATCATCACTCAGGCCACCGCGGTCGGCGACGCGCCGGAAGCCCGGGTGAAGGTGCTCAAGGGGTGCTCCGCTGCGGGCCACGCGGAGTATCTGAACGTCCTGATGACCGAGGCGTCCTGGGGGAAGGATTTCGAACCGGCGACCGTGGGCGCCACGTTCTGGTGGGCCGTCAGTCAGGCCTGGACCGTGTACAAGCGCTGCCTGCGGCTCGTGTGGTGGACCTTCCGCCCGGCCGCCCACGAGCGGATCCTGCCCGCCAGGATGCTCAACTGGTTACTGCTGATTCCGTTCATCGCGGCGGTGGCGGTCGGTGGCGCGCTCCTCATCGCGGGGATCCTGGCGCTGGGACTGGTCCTGATGATCCTGGCGAAGGTCCCGGTCCTGGGACGTTTCGTCAGCCGGCTCCTCGCCCTGTTCGCGGATTTCCTCGGAGACCCCCAGGTCTGGAAGCGCAAGCAGATGCAGGCCGCTGCGATGCGCCAGCGGATCAGGGAGACGCTGGCCCCCTGGAACGGCGACGCCGGGGTGCCCATCACGGTCGTGGCCCATAGCCAGGGTGCCGCGATCGTCGGTCAAGTGCTCTTCCAGCGAAGCGATCATCCGGTCAGGGCCACCAATTTCGTCAGTGTGGGCAGCGGCATCGATCTTCTCGGCTATGCGGAGTGGGGCGGCACCGACGGCAGTGACCCGGTCCAGGACTGGCTCGACGTGCCCTGCCGGCCGAGGTGGATCAATGTCTGGGGCAAGATGGACTTCGTGCCGGCCGGTCCCATCTCACGTGCCATGGACGGCCGCTCGGCCATCTTCCGCAAGATCTTCGACCGGGCGAGTGCCGGTGACGGTGGATCGGGTCCGGAGGAACATCCTGTCTACAACCGATCGGCACTGGTCTACGACCATGTGGTCTACTCTCGCAACCGCATCGAACTCATCGATCCGCTGGCCCGGCTCCTTCTGACCACCCCGCCGCAGGCGCCGGTGTGGCCGGCGGCGGGGGAGCCGGTCCCGCCCGTGCTCACGGGTCTGCCCGATGACCCGCGGCTCCGGCCGCACCGCGTCATGGTGAAGAGCCTCGGAGTCACCCGCCTGGCGTCACTCGTCGCGGCGTTGCTGTGCGCTCCCACGGTGATGTCCTGGCTGGCCTCCCGGACCACGGTGAGGAACGCGGCCCGGTGCGAGGCCGACCCCGTCTCCTGGCTGACCTGGCTCTGCGGTGGAGCGCCGTACGACTGGGCGGACTCCGAGGACTGGGCCGTGCTGTCCTTGTCCGCGTTCGCCTTGGCCGCGGTGCTGATCTGGGTGCTCAACGGCATGATCTGGAACAGTCTCCACGGACTGCTTGAGCGGCGCCGGAAGAAGTCGCGGACCCGCTCCAGCGATCCGGACAAGAAGCTGCCGCCCAACCCCTGGTGGCAACTGGGACTTTACCTGCTCAGTGCGCTGGTCCTGACCTTCGGGCTGCCCTGGCTCATGATCGGACAGGACCTGACCGGCGGGAACGTGTTACTGGTGGCGCCTGTGCTGCTGTATCCGTTCGCCTTCCTGCGGACCGGCATCACGGCGCTCGCCGCGAGAGTGTGAGCCGAAGGGCAGGGGACCTTAGCCGGGCGACGGCTGTTCCGGGGACTCAGCCCTCGTCGAGCGCCTTCGCCAGACCCTGCTCGCCCTTTCGCATGGTGTGGGCGTGAGCGGCGACGAAGACCGGCGCGGCCACAGGGGCCAGGAGGTTCATCCAGCGACGGGTCGGGCGGACCGTCCACCGGATGTCCATCGTGGTGGGACCCTCGGGACCTTCGGGGGTGAGCACGATCCCGCCTCGCCCCTCCAGATCCCCACCGGCGTCGAAGGCGAGTTCCCGCGGCGGAACCGAGAGCGTGGGGTGGATGCTGACGGTGAGCGAGTAACCGAGCGGGGTATGGAACCTCAGGAAGGCGGTGATCCCCGTCAGCCCATCGGCACCCGGAGCGTCGGACGGGCCGGTCCTGACGAGGGGAGCGGCCACGGTGCAGCCGGGCCACCACACCGGTTCGCCCGGACGGAGGTCCAGGTCGGTGAGAACGTCCCAGACCTTCCCGGCCGGCGCGGGCAGATGCCAGGTGGACCGGAGGTCGAAGAGACGCGGCGTCATGGGGCCATTCTGGCAGGGGACGCCCGGAAAACACTGAAGGCTCCCGGTCTGGGACCGGGAGCCTTCGCTTTGTGCGCGGAGGGGGACTTGAACCCCCACGCCCTATTCGGGCACTAGCACCTCAAGCTAGCGCGTCTGCCATTCCGCCACCCGCGCATCTGGGTGATCCGGCCGTCTGGACCGCGTTTCCGCTGTTCAGGCCGCCGGGGCAACGAGAAATACTCTACACGCATTTCCCTGAAACGCGAAATCCGGGCTGAGCTGGGACTTCGTCAGGTTTCGGGGCGTTAACGGTCGAACGCCCACCTCAGGAGGGGCGGCACTAGGCTGGGAGAGATCAGTTCGGCAGCGGCGCGGAAAGGCGAAACGATGAGCACCCAGGAATCCGTCACCCCCTCCCAGGGGACGTCTCCGGCCGAAGCGGAAGTGGTGGACATCTGCCGCGAACTCATCCGCTTCGACACCACCAACTTCGGGGACAACAACGGTCCCGGAGAACGGAAGGCCGCGGAGTACGTGGCCGGCCTCATGGCCGAAGTGGGTCTGGAGCCGGAGATCTTCGAATCCGCGCCCGGCAGAGCGAGTGTCGTGACGCGGATGGAGGGCCAGGACCCCAGCGCGAGTGCCCTGGTGGTGCACGGCCACCTCGACGTCGTGCCGGCACTGCGCGAGCAGTGGAGCGTCGATCCCTTTGCGGCCGAGGTCAAGGACGGCATGATCTGGGGCCGCGGCGCCGTGGACATGAAGGACATGGACGCCATGATCCTGGCGACCCTGCGGGACTTCGCACGGCGCGGCATCAAGCCGAAGCGGGATCTGGTGTTCGCCTTCTTCGCGGACGAGGAGGCCGGCGGTGACTACGGGGCACGCTATGCGGTGAGCAAGCGTCCCGAACTCTTCGACGGCGCCACGGAGGCCATTTCGGAGGTGGGCGGTTTCTCGTCCACCATCGGCGGCAAGCGCGCCTACCTTCTGCAGACCGCGGAGAAGGGCCTCTCCTGGCTCCGGCTCGTGGCGCACGGCCGGGCCGGACACGGTTCGCAGATCAACACGGACAACGCCGTCACGCGGCTGGCCGCCGCCGTCGCGCGTATCGGACAGCACGAGTGGCCCATCGAACTCACCCCCACCACACGGCAGTTCCTGGACGGCGTGACCGAGCTGACCGGGGTCGAGTTCGATCCGGACAATCCGGAGATCATCCTCAAGGAACTGGGCACCGTGGCACGGTTCGTGGGCGCGACGCTGCAGAACACGTCCAACCCGACGCTGCTCAGTGGTGGGTACAAGCACAATGTCATCCCCGAGACGGCGGAGGCGCTGGTGGACTGCCGCACCCTGCCCGGCCAGCAGGAGCAGGTCTTCGAGACCATCCGTCAGCTGGCAGGCGAAGGGATCGAACTCAGCTACGTGAACAAGGACGTGTCCTTGGAGGTTCCTTTCGCGGGCAACCTCGTGGACGCCATGGTCGACTCCCTCCAGCGGCACGACCCGGAGGCCACCGTGCTTCCGTACACGCTCTCCGGCGGGACCGACAACAAGTCCCTGGCCCAGCTCGGCATCACGGGCTACGGCTTCGCGCCGTTGCAGCTGCCCGAGGAACTCGACTTCACGGGGATGTTCCACGGGGTGGACGAGCGGGTGCCGCTCGAGTCGCTCCGCTTCGGCACCCGGGTCCTCTCGGATCTGCTGGAACGCTACTGATCCGCTGAATCCCACCTGACGGCCGGCCCCGGTGGGCGGCGCCCCGCCTGCGGCACGGTGCCCCCGCCGGGGCCGGCTGTGCGTGTGAGCCCGTCAGATCGTCCGCGCGACGTTCATGACCCTGCGCCGCATCCAGTAGCGCCGATGCCCGCCCAGGTAGAGGACGGAGCGGTGAAGTTCCCATTTGCCGTATTCGCTGTGTTCCAGCACCCGTCGTCGCGCCTCGGGCAGCGACTCGTCGCGTTCGACACTGATGACCATGTACTCGTAATTCCGGTCCTGGTACAGACGTTGTTCCACGGACCGCGGCAGAATCTGTTCCTTCATGTGAGATGTCTACCACTCCTGCCCCGGAAAATCCTGCCCCATGACGTAACTCGCCGGAGAGGCCGAGACGGCCTCCGCAGGGGCCCGCAGGCCATGACGTAAGGTCGTCTACATGAATTGGATCGAAGCCATACTTCTCGGCCTGGTACAGGGCCTGACCGAGTTCCTCCCCATTTCATCCAGCGCACATCTGCGCATCCTGGGGGAGTTCCTGCCGAATGCCTCCGATCCCGGGGCGGCCTTCACCGCCATCACCCAGCTCGGCACGGAAACGGCCGTCCTGCTCTTCTTCTGGAAGGACATCGTCCGGATCGTCAAGGCCTGGTTCGGCTCCCTGCGCGGCAGCGTGCCCCGGGACGATCCGGATGCCCGCATGGGCTGGCTCGTGATCCTGGGCAGCATCCCGATCGTCGTCCTCGGCATCCTGCTGCAGGACTACATCGAGAGCACTTTCCGCTCCCTCTGGATCGTGGCCACCACGCTGATCGTGTTCGGCATGATCCTGGCCGTGGCGGACGTCTTCGGCAAGCAGGACCGTCAGCTCAAGGATCTGACGGTCAAGCACGGCGTCCTCTACGGATTCGCGCAGGCCCTCGCCCTCATCCCGGGCGTCTCCCGCTCCGGCGGCACCATCACGGCCGGCCTCTTCATGGGCTACACCCGCGAGGCGGCGGCCCGGTACTCGTTCCTCCTGGCGATCCCCGCCGTCTTCGGCTCCGGTTTCTACCAGCTCTTCAAGGTGCTCAAAGGCTCCGAGGCGGCCGGACCGTATGGCCTGGGGGAGACCGCCCTCGCCACGCTCATCGCCTTCGCCGTCGGCTATGTGATCATCGGCTGGTTCCTCAAGTTCATCTCCAGCCGCGGCTACCAGGCGTTCGTCTGGTACCGCATCGGACTCGGCGCCGCGCTCTACCTGCTGCTCGGATTCGGGGTCATCCCCGCCTGAGCGATAGGCTGAAAGGCGTGAAATCGTGGAAGACGCGCCCCGTACCTGAACTGCCCGGAACCATGCCGCCGCTCAGGATCTACGACACCTCGCGCGGAGCCTTCGCCACCATCCAGCCGCAGGCCGAACAGTCGATGTACGTCTGCGGGATCACCCCCTATGACGCGACCCACATGGGTCATGCGGCGACATATCTGGCCTTCGATCTGCTCAATCGCGCCTGGCGCGATGCGGGCAGCCAGGTGGATTACGTCCAGAACGTCACGGACGTGGACGATCCGCTCCTCGAGCGGGCCACGGCCACCGGCCAGGACTGGCGTGAGCTGGCCGTCGATCAGACCGCGCTGTTCCATGAGGACATGGAAGCCCTCAACGTCGTCGCACCCGCGCACTATGTCGGCGCGGTCGAGGCGATCCCGTGGATCGTCCCCGAGATCGAGCGCCTCGTGGCCTCGGGCCTGGCCTACCGGGTTCCGGGCGCCGAGGGCGAGCCGGACGGGGACGTCTACTACGACGTCGCCGCGGCCGACGCCGAGGGTCAGCATGTCGAGGCGTGGGAACTGGGCGCCGTGTCCGGGCTGAGCGAAGAGGAGATGCTTCCCCTCTTCGCCGAGCGCGGCGGCGATCCGGACCGCCCCGGCAAGCGCAACCGCCTCGACCCGCTGCTGTGGCGCGTGGCCCGTGACGGTGAACCCTGCTGGGAAGGCGGCTCGCTCGGCCGCGGCCGTCCCGGCTGGCACATCGAATGCACCGTGATCGCGCAGCGCTTCCTGCCGTCCCCGTTCACCATCCAGGCGGGCGGATCGGACCTCATCTTCCCGCACCACGAGATGGGCGCCGGCCACTGGTACTCCCTCACCGGGGAGCCCATGGCCCGGCACTACGCCCACACCGGCATGGTGGGCCTCGACGGCGAGAAGATGAGCAAGTCACGCGGCAATCTGGTGCTGGTCTCCGCTCTGCGCCGCCAGGGCGTGGAGCCTGCGGCCATTCGCAGTGCGGTCCTGGCGAACCACTACCGCACCGACTGGTTCTGGACCGATGAGCTCCTGCACGAGGCGGAACGGCGGGTCGCCCGGTGGCGCGAAGCCCTCGACCATGCGCCGGAAGCTTCCGCGGGTCCTCTGCTGGCGACACTGCGCGAGCGTCTGGCCGACGATCTCGATGCGCCCGGCGCCCTGAAAGCCCTGGATGCCTGGGCTGACGCCGCACTCAGTGCCGGTGGTCCGGCCAGCGTGAATGACGCCAGCCTGGTCGCCGACTCCGTGAACGCGCTGCTCGGCGTGGAGCTCTGAGAACGGAGCCACGGCGCACCGTGATGAGCGGGCCTTGAACGACGACGACGACGGCGGGTTACCGCCGTCGTCGTCTGCGTTCCGGAGTGCTGCCGCTCAGGAGTGCTGCCGCTCAGGACGGGTCGGCGTGCGGGTGGCCGTTGCCCTTGCCGCGACGCCGCAGATACCGTTCGAACTCCCGTGCGATGGACTCGCCCGAGGCCTCGGGCAGTTCGGCGGTGTCCGTGGCCTCCTCCAGCTGGCGCACGTACCCTGCGATGTCCGGATCCTCGGACGACAGCTCGTTGACCCCGCGTTCCCACGCTTCAGCGTCCTCCACGAGATCGCCCGGATCGAGCGGGATCTGGAGAAGCTCTTCGATGCGGTGCAGCAGCGCGAGCTGAGCCTTCGGGGAAGGGGACTGGGCCACGTAGTGCGGCACGGTCGCCCAGAGCGAGATCGCGGGTAGGCCCGCCAGCCGGGCCAGGTCGCCGAGCACGCCGACGATGCCGGTAGGGCCCTGATACGTGGACGGCTCGAGATTCAGGCGTTCCTGCAGTGCCCTGTCATCCGTCGTCACCGTCACGGGAAGGGGCCGGGTGTGGGGCACGTCGGCCAGGAGCGCACCCAGCAGGACCACGCGATCCACGCCGAGTTCCTCGGCCTGCGCCAGGATCTCGGCCGTGAACGCCCGCCAGCGGTAGGACGGCTCGACACCGCTGACCAGGATGGCGTCCACCGGGACACCCGGGATGCTGGCCTGGTGGATCCGGGTTCCGGGCCATCGCAGACGCCGTTCCCCGGAGCCCGTGGTGCGGACCGTGGGCCGGGTGAACTGGAAGTCGTAATAGTCGTCCGGCTCCAGGACCGAGACTTTCCGGGCGTGCCAGGCCTTGCTCAGGAACTTGATGGTGTCGCTCGCAGCCTCACCGGCGTCATTCCACCCTTCGAAGGCCGCAATGAGAACCGTGCTGCGCTTCCTGCCCTGGTGCAGGGGAAGGAAGGCCTCGTCCTGCAGACCCTCGGGGTCGTCGAAGTTCTCCATGGGCTCTACCCTACGACGGACTCCGCCCGGCTCAAGAGGTGGGACATGCGGACGTTCCCGCACATCACAGCCCCGTAGACTGGGCCCATGTTGTCTCCAGCACCTCTGCCTCCCGGTGACCGCCGTCCTGAACCCGCCCTGCGGGCCGTGCTGTGGGACATGGACGGAACCCTGGTGGACACCGAGCCGTACTGGATCGCGGCGGAACATGAACTCGTGGAGAGCTTCGGCGGCACGTGGAGCCACGCCCAGGCGGTGCAGCTGGTGGGCCAGGCCCTGGACCGCAGCGCCCGGATCCTGCAGGCCGCCGGCGTGCGTCTGCCCGAACGTCAGATCATCTCCACGCTGTCCACCCGCGTCATGGAACGCATTGAAGAAGCGGTTCCGTGGCGTCCCGGCGCGCAGGAGATGTTGGATTCGCTGACGGCGAACGGCGTGCGCTGCGCCCTGGTCACCATGAGCGAGCGTCCGCTCGCGAGCCTGGTGGTGGAGAAGCTGCCCCACAAGTACTTCGAATTCCTGGTCACGGGTGACGACGTCACCCGTGGCAAGCCCGACCCCGAGGCCTATCTCCAGGCCATGGCGACCATGCAGGCCACGGAGTCCGCCCTGAGCGTGGAGAACTTCGTCGCGCTGGAGGACTCCGTGCCGGGCGTCGGTGCGGGCCTGGCGTCCGGAGCCGTCACGATCGGCATTCCGCACACCGTTCCCCTGCCGGAGTTCTCCGGACGTTTCACGCGCTGGGACACGCTGGTCCAGAAGGACCATTCCGCCGTGCAGCGTGCCCTGCACGGGCACTGGGTGGGGGCGGACACGGGGTTCGATCCCGAAGACGGGATGGTCACTGCGTGAGTGCTGTGGCAAGCCGGGACGGGCTGCGGCTCGGCCGACTCTGGGGCGTCCCCATCTACCTCGCCTACTCCTGGTTCATCATCGCCGCGTTCACCGTGCTGACGGTCGGACCGATGCTGGCCGGCTCGGGTCAGAGTGTCTGGGCCTACATCGCGGCCTTCGCTTACGCGGTGCTGTTGCTCCTGTCCGTCCTGGTGCATGAGCTGGCTCACGCGCTCACCGCGATGATCTTCGGCTGGAAGTCGGAGAAGATCGTGCTGAACCTCTGGGGCGGCCACACGCAGTTCACCGAGTTCGACGCGACGCCGTGGCGGTCCGTCCTGGTGGCGTTCGCCGGACCGGCGGCCAACTTCGTCCTGGCGGGCCTCGGCTGGACCGTCGCGGCGTTCGTCCATCCCGAAGGGGTGGGGGACTTCCTGCTGTGGATCTTCCCCTGGACCAACTTCGTGATCGCCCTCTTCAACATCCTGCCCGGGCTGCCCCTCGACGGCGGACGCCTCGTGGAGACCGTCGTCTGGAAGAGCACCGGGAACCGGGACAAAGGCACCATCGCTGCGGGCTGGGCCGGCCGGATCATCGTCATCCTGATCGTGCTCTACTTCATCGTCCGGCCGTACCTGCTCGGAGAGGGTCTCGACTTCAAGTTCGCCGTCGTCACCGCGCTGGTGGCCGGGTTCCTCTGGATGGGGGCCGGCGAGGCCATCCGGGTGGCGCGCATGCGCGGCAGGCTTCCGGCCATCCGCGCCGTCCAGCTGGCCGAACCGGCGGTGGGTGTTCCGCGGGACCTCCCGGTGGCGCAGCTCTTCACCATCGCCCGGCCGGGCACCTCCTTCGTGGTCATCGCCCCGGATGGCAGCCCGCAGGCCGTCGTCGACCCGGCCGCCATCTCCGCAGTGCCCGCCGACCTCCTGCCGACGACGCCGGTCACGGCCGTGAGCGTGCCGCTCGCCCCGGGCGCCTACGTCCCGGAGCACGCCGGAGGGAAGGAACTGATCGACTACCTCTCGGCGCTGGACGGCGACCGCTACGCCGTCGTCGATCAGCAGGGCCGTGTGACCGGCCTCCTGCGCCAGGCCACCGTCGTGGCCGCGATCACGGGACGCCCGGAAGGCCCCGGCCACCGCGGCACCCGCTGACGGGTACAGTTGATTCCCGGACATTTCGCCCAAGCCCCACGCGCGTCCGACGCGGCGCACAGGAGAAGGAACACGCCATGAGCAACCAGGAAACCCCCCAGGCCATCCCCGCGGAAGGCCGCCAGGCGGTGGGCGCCGCTCGACGCCGTGGGCCGTTCCGGGTGGGGGAGCGGGTCCAGCTCACCGATGAGAAGGGGCGGATGAACACCATCACCCTGGAACGGGGCGGCGCGTTCCACACACACCGTGGCTTCCTCAACCACGACGACCTCATCGGCCAGCCGGACGGCAGCGTGGCCGTGAACAACATCGGCCAGCAGTACCAGGCCCTGCGCCCGCTCCTCAGCGACTTCGTCCTCTCGATGCCCCGTGGCGCCGCGGTGGTCTATCCCAAGGACGCCGGTCAGATCGTCACCATGGCGGACATCTTCCCGGGCGCACGCGTGGTCGAGGCCGGCGTCGGCTCCGGCGCGCTGTCCATCTCGCTGCTCCGTGCGGTGGGCGACAACGGCTACCTCCACTCGTTCGAACGCCGCGAGGAGTTCGCCGACATCGCCCGTGGCAACGTCGAGACGATCTTCGGCGGCCCCCACCCCGCGTGGCAGATCAGCCTGGGGGACTTCCAGGACGAGGTCGTCAAGGCCGAAGCCCCCGGCAGCGTGGACCGCGTGGTCCTGGACATGCTCGCCCCGTGGGAGTGCCTCGACGCCGTCGCCACGGTGCTGGCGCCGGGCGGCGTCTGGATCAATTACGTCGCGACCGCGACCCAGCTGTCCCGCACGGCCGAGGCCATCCGGGCCGACGGCCGTTTCACCGAGCCCGACGCCTGGGAGTCGATGGTCCGCGGCTGGCACCTCGAGGGCCTGGCCGTGCGCCCGAACCACCGCATGGTGGGCCACACCGGTTTCCTCCTGGTCACCCGCCGTCTCGCGGACGGCGTCGACGGTCTGGCCCTGAAGAAGCGCGCCAAGACCGAGTTCACCGAAGAGGACATGAACGCCTGGACGCCGGCGAGCGTCGGGGAGCGCCCGTACTCGGACCGCAAGCTCCGCCGCGCGGCCCGCGACGCCATGGCCGGCACCCAGGTGGAGGATCCCGAGGAGCCGGCGTCCGGGGAGTAATCCCAGGTCGGAGGCCTGAACAGTCACATCGTGGGCACCTGAGCGCGATCCCGGGCGGAACGCGCTAGTGTCGAAGGTGACGGCACAAGGACTTTCCACGAGAGGGCTGGCCACCATGAGTGAGGACACGCTGGGCACGAACGGCGACGCCGGGAACGAGGCCCGGAACAACGCGGCGCATCTGAGCATCGCCGAACGGCAGATCAACGTGCTGCGGGACAAGCTCCGCAATGTGGACCGTCAGCTGTCCTCCGCCACGCAGAACAACTCCCGCCTGGTCGGGATGCTGGAGACCGCCAAGACGGAGATCCAGCGGCTCAAGGCCGCGCTGGAGCAGGAAGGCCAGCCGCCGTACAGCTTCGCCACGATCGCTCAGCTCAATCACCGCCGGGAGCCCGCCCCCGGCGCCAGCGCCAACGCCTCCGTGGAGGAGTCGGTGGACGTCTTCAACGGCGGCCGGAAGATGCGCGTGGGCATCAGCCCACTGGTCAACATCAACCAGCTGGCAGTAGGCCAGGAGGTCCTGCTGAACGAGGCCCTCGTGGTGATCGCGGGACTCGGCTTCGAGCAGGCCGGCGAGGTCGTCACCGTCAAGGAGCTGATCGGCCACGACCGCGTCCTGGTGGTGGGCCGCACGGACGATGAGCGGGTCATCCGGCTCTCCGGGCCGCTGCGCCACCGCGGTGTCCGCGTCGGCGACGCGGTCTCCGTGGACGGCCGCACCGGTTTCGCCCTGGAGAAGGTCGACCGGAGCGAGGTCGAGACCCTGGTCCTGGAGGACGTCCCGGACATCAGCTACGAGGACATCGGCGGCCTGGGACCCCAGATCGAGCAGATCCGCGACGCCGTCGAACTGCCCTTCCTCCACCCGGGCCTGTACCGCGAACACGGGCTCAAGGCGCCCAAGGGCATCCTGCTCTACGGCCCCCCGGGCTGCGGCAAGACCCTGATCGCCAAGGCCGTGGCCAACTCCCTCGCGGCCCGAGCCGCTGAGCGTTCCGGCGCCGCCGAGCTGAAGAGCTACTTCCTGAACATCAAGGGCCCGGAGCTGCTGGACAAGTACGTCGGCGAGACCGAACGGCACATCCGCCTGATCTTCGCCCGCGCCCGGGAGAAGGCCAGCGACGGCAGCCCCGTGGTGGTCTTCTTCGACGAGATGGACTCGCTGTTCCGCACTCGCGGCACCGGCGTCTCCTCGGATGTGGAGACCACGATCGTCCCTCAGCTGCTCAGCGAGATCGACGGCGTGGAGCGCCTGGACAACGTGATCGTGATCGGCGCCTCCAACCGTGAGGACATGATCGACCCGGCCATCCTGCGCCCCGGACGCCTTGATGTGAAGGTCAAGATCCAGCGTCCCGACGCGGAGGCGGCCGCGGACATCTTCGCGAAGTACATCACCACCGATCTGCCGCTTCACCCGCAGGACGTCGCCGAGCACGGCGGCGATCACGCCGCCACGGTCCGCGGGATGATCGAGCGCACGGTGGAGTCCATGTACTCGACCGACAAGTCCAACGAGTACCTCGAGGTCACCTATGCCAACGGTGACAGCGAGATCCTCTACTTCAAGGACTTCAACTCCGGCGCCGTGATCCAGAACGTGGTGGACCGCGCCAAGAAGTACGCCATCAAGGACTTGCTCACGAGCGGCGAGAAGGGCCTGCGGATCGACCATCTCCTGCGTGCCGTGACGGATGAGTTCCGTGAGCACGAGGACATGCCGAACACCACCAATCCGGACGACTGGGCCCGCATCTCCGGCAAGAAGGGCGAGCGGATCACCTACATCCGGACCATCGTGCAGGGGAAGGGCGGGCAGGAGCCCGGGAAGAGCCTGGAGACCGCCACCAACACGGGACAGTACCTGTGAGCGCTTCCGGGCTGCCCGGAGCCGGCGACGGCGGTGTGATCCGTGTGATGGGCTCGGAGACCGAGTACGGGATCCATGCGCCGCAGGCCCCATCGGCGAACGCCACGGTGCTCTCCGCCCGGGTGATCGACGCCTACGCACGGCTGACCTCGGCACGGCAATCCGCCGCCGGGACCGATTCCGGGGCTGGGAACCGCCGGACGGCCGCAGGCTGGGACTACAGCGACGAGGAACCCCTGCATGACGCGCGGGGCTGGTCGATGCCCCGCGCCCACGCGCACCCGAGCCAGCTCACCGACGTCGAACCCGTCCTGGACGCGACGGCCGTCGCCCTGGCCCACGGCCGGGCCGAGCTGGACTACTCGGACGTCGAATCGGGCGAGCAGCCCCTCATGAACATGGTGCTGGGCAATGGGGCGCGTTTCTATGTGGACCACGCTCATCCGGAGTATTCGAGTCCCGAGGTGACCAACCCGCGGGACGCGGTCATCTGGGATGCCGCCGGCGACCTGGTGGCCCTCGAGGCGATCCGCTCGCTGGACGCGGAGGACGGCTCCGGGCCGGTCAACCTGTACAAGAACAACACGGACAACAAGGCGGTCTCCTACGGCAGCCACGAGAACTACCTCATGCCGCGCGCTGTTCCGTTCTCCTCCATCGCCGAAGGCCTCATCCCGTTCTTCCTCAGCCGTCAGGTGCTGTGCGGCGCGGGCCGGCTCGGCATGGGCCAGGACGGCCGTGGCAGCGGCTATCAGATCAGCCAGCGGGCCGACTTCTTCGAAGCCGAGGTGGGCCTCGAGACCACGATCCGCCGCCCGATCGTCAACACCCGTGACGAGCCGCATGCGACGGCGGACAAGTACCGCAGGCTGCACGTGATCATCGGGGACGCGAACCTCTCCGAGTATGCGAACTACCTCAAATTCGGCACCACGTCCCTGGTGCTCGGTCTCATCGAGGCGGGCAGGGTCCCCCGGCTCCAGGTGTTCGAGCCCGTGGCCGCGCTGCAGCAGATCAGCCACGACACCACGCTGGCACAGCAGGTGCGGCTGATCGACGGGCGGCGGATGACCGCCGTCGAGCTCCAGTGGCTGTACTACGAGGCGGCACGGGCCTTCGCGGAGGAGAGCGGCGCCGGCCATCCCACCCAGGGTGACGGCCACACCCACGCCCTGCTGACGGCCTGGGAGGAGACGCTCGGCTGGGTGGAGCGGGGCGATGAGCGCGCCGCGAACCGCGTCGAATGGCTCGCCAAGCTGCGGCTCCTGGAGGGCTACCGGGACCGCGGAGGCCTGGCCTGGGATGACGCGAGGCTCGGGCTGATCGACCTCCAGTGGTCGGACATCCGCCCCGAGAAGGGCCTGTACCACCGCCTGGTGAAGCACGGGCGCATGGACAAGCTGGTGGACGACCGTGAGATCGCGGCGGCCGCGGCGGCGCCTCCCACGGACACCCGGGCGTACTTCCGGGGCATGTGCCTGAGCCGCTACCCCCGGGCCGTCACGGGCGCCAGCTGGGACTCGGTGATCTTCCGTCTGCCCGGACAGAGCAGGGCGACGCGGATCCCGACCCGAGAGCCGCTGCGCGGAACACAGGCCCTCACGGGGCCGCTTTTCGAGCATCATCAGGACGCCGGGGAATTCCTCCGGGCGCTCCTGCCGGAACAGTGAGCTGAGCTGCTGCAAGCCCGCCTCTGAAGTGGCAGGATGGCAGTAGAGGACAATCCGAGGAGGAATCATGGCAGGCCAGGAACAGATCAACCCGAGCTCTCGCGGCGAGGAGCAGATCGAGGAGACGGACACGCCCGTACCGGCCGCTCCCGCGGCCCAGGCCAGCGAGGCGACCCAGGGAGTCGACGACCTGCTCGATGAGATCGACGGCGTGCTGGAGAAGAACGCCGAGGAGTTCGTCCGTGGCTTCGTCCAGAAGGGCGGCCAGTAGGCCGTGTCCAGCGACGCCGCCCGCCTGCCCGCTGAGGCCAGTGCCTCCTTCCTGGAGCACCTGACGGCCACCAGGCCGGAGTTGCTGCCGTTCGGCTCGACGGCGGTGCAGGGCGCGGCGAGCCTGCAGGTGCCCCACGCGACCACGATCGTGGCGCTTCAGACGGCCGGCGGTGTCCTGATGGCAGGGGACCGGCGCGCGACCATGGGCAATCTGATCGCCTCCCGCACCATGGAGAAGGTGTTCGCGGCCGACGAGAGTTCCTTGCTGGGTATCGCGGGAACAGCCGGTCTCGCCGTGGACATCGTCAAGCTCTTCCAGGTGGAGCTCGAGCACTACGAGAAGATCGAGGGCACGCCCCTCAGCCTGGAAGGACGCGCCAACCGCCTCGCCGCCATGGTGCGCGGCAACCTCGGCATGGCCCAGCAGGGCCTGGCGGTGGTGCCGCTCTACGCCGGATTCGAACCCGCGCTGGCGTCCGGGAGGATCTACTCCTATGACGTGACGGGCGGCCGGTACGAGGAGCACGAACACCACAGCGTGGGCTCGGGTTCGACGTTCGCCCGGGGCGCGCTGAAGAAACTCTGGAAGCCCGGGCTGGAGGAGGCGGCAGCCGTACGGGTCGCGGTCGAGGCCCTGTATGACGCGGCCGACGACGATTCGGCCACGGGCGGACCCGATCTGGTGCGCCAGCTGTGGCCGGTGGTCTACGTGGCCGATTCCGACGGAAGCCGGCGGGTGGCGGACGACGTCGTGAAGGGCATCGCCGCACAGGTCCTGTCGGATCGCACCGCCCAGGGACGGGAGGCCTGAGATGTCACAGCAGTTCTACGTCTCGCCGGAACAGATCATGAAGGACCGGGCGGACTTCGCCCGGAAGGGCATCGCCCGGGGCCGTTCGGTGGTGGTCCTCTCGTGCGCCGCCGGAATCGCGTTGGTCGCGGAGAACACCTCCAACTCCCTGCATAAGATCGGGGAGATCTACGACCGGATCGCCTTCGCTGCGGTGGGCAAGTACAACGAGTTCGAGAGCCTGCGGCAAGCCGGCGTCCGTTACGCCGACGTCCGCGGCTATTCCTACGACCGGAGTGACGTCACGGCTCGTGGCCTGGCGAGCGTGTACGCCCAGAGCCTCGGCTCCGTGTTCACCGCCGAACAGAAACCGTTCGAGGTGGAACTGGCCGTCGCCGAAGTGGGAGCGACGCAGGCGGGAGATCACATCTTCCGTCTCACCTTCGACGGCTCCATCACGGACGAACGCAGCTTCGTGGCCATGGGCGGCCGCAGTGACCGGGTGACCGAGGTTCTCCGGTCCGGGTGGCGGGCCGATCTGACCTTGGGTGAAGCCCTGAGGCTGGCCACGCGGGCCCTGGCGGCCGCGACGGCAGCCCCGGAAGCCGTCGTCGGCCCGGGCGGGACCGCGGTGACCGAGCCCGACGGCGTCGCGGCCCGCGCGCCCGATCATCCGGAGGCTCCGGCGCCGGTGGCCGCGGTGGGTCTGGAGGTCGCGGTCCTGGACCGGGAACCCGGCAGCTGGCGATCCCGGCGCAGGGCGTTCCGGCGCCTGCGGCAGGACGCGCTGCAGCGTCTCCTGGAGGAATGACCCCAGGGGAGCAGTGGACAGGACCCGACGGCGGGGTCTTGGCCGGCGTCGCCGGTGAGAGCGCGCGCCCGTGATGGTGCATGTTGGTGTGAACAGAATGGAAAGGGCGGCATGGACCGGCGGATTTTTGGCATCGAGACGGAGTTCGGCATCTCCTATGTCGGCAGCAACACCCGCCGGCTGGCTCCCGAGGAGGCGGCACGCTATCTGTTCCGCAAAGTGGTGAGCTGGGGACGCTCCTCCAATGTGTTCCTGGCCAATGGCTCCCGCCTTTATCTCGACGTCGGGTCCCACCCGGAGTACGCCACGGCCGAATGCGATTCGCTGCCGCAGCTCATCGCCCATGACAAGGCCGGTGAGCTGATCCTGGAGGAGCTCTGCCAGGAGGCCGAGGAACGCCTGACCGCCGATGGGTTCGAAGGCAGGATCTTCCTCTTCAAGAACAACACCGACTCCGCCGGCAACTCCTACGGCAGCCATGAGAACTACCTGATTCCACGCAAGGGGGAGTTCAACCGCCTGGCGGACGTGCTCATCCCGTTCCTGGTCACCCGGCAGCTCCTGGTGGGCGCCGGGAAGATCATCAACACCCCGCAAGGCGCGCTGTACGCGTTCTCCCAGCGAGCCGACCACATCTGGGAAGGCGTGTCCTCGGCCACCACCCGGTCCCGCCCGATCATCAACACCCGCGACGAGCCCCACGCCGACGCCGAGCATTTCCGGCGCCTTCATGTGATCGTGGGCGATTCGAGCATGTCGGAGACCACGACGCTGCTGAAGGCGGGCTCCGTGGATCTGGTCCTCCGGGCTCTGGAGGCCGGCGCCATGATGCGGGACATGCGGATGGAGAACCCCATCAGGAGCATCCGGGAGATCTCCCGGGATCTCAGCGGTCAGGTGCTGGTCAAGCTCGCGACCGGGCGGCAGCTCACGGCCCTCCAGATCCAGGAGGAGTACCTGCAGTGGGTCACCGACTTCGTGGAACGTGAGGGTGAGCACCACGAACACGTCGGCCAGATCCTGGACCTGTGGAAGCGGACGCTCCAGGCGGTCAGGTCCGGCGACTACGGCGGCATCGACACCGAAATCGACTGGGCCATCAAGAAGAAGCTCATGGACCGTTACGCACTGCGTCACGGGCTCGGCCTCGACTCTCCGCGCCTGGCTCAGATCGATCTGACCTATCACGACATCTCCCGTCAGAGGGGCCTGTTCTACCTGACGGAGCAGCGCGGTCTGGCGCGCCGGGTGGTCACCGACGCACAGAGCCGTGAGGCGGGCACTGTCGCACCGCAGACCACCCGGGCGCGGCTCCGCGGGGAATTCGTCCGGCGGGCTCAGGAGCTCGGACGTGACTACACCGTGGACTGGGTCCACCTCAAGCTCAACGACCGGGCGCATCAGACGGTGATCTGCAAAGACCCCTTCGCGGCGCAGGACGAGCGGGTGGATGCGCTGATCGCGAGCATGGGCTGACGCCCTGGCGTGCGTTGAGCTCCGACGCGAGTGCTCGACGTCGGCCTTGACCTGACGCTGTCGGGTGACTTCACAGCCTGCTCCGTTACGATGGTGGGCGTGCCTTTCCCCGGAGGGGCGCGGACCCCCTGATTTCTAGTGGAAAGACGACCATTGCGACGTATTCTCGCGGCATTCGTCCCCGCCGTCCTCTTGCTGACGGCCTGCGGCAACACCTCGGAGCCCAGCAGCCAGCCGGCCGGCGACACCTCCAAGCTCAGCACGGTGAAGATCAACGACCAGGGCGCAGGCAAGGCCCCTCGCGTGGAGTTCGCCAAGCCCCTGTCCGTCACGGAGACCACCATCAAGGTGCTCCGCGAGGGCAACGGCGAGCGGATCAAGGAGAACCAGAAGGCGGAGGTCGGCTATCTCGCCTACAACGGCCAGGACGGTTCCCAGCTGGCGGACACCTATCTTTCCAACCACGAGTCCCTTCCGCTCAACGACGCGCTGAAGAAGGGCAATGAGCCCCTCTACAAGGCGATTCTCGGCGTGAAGCAGGGCTCGGACCTCGCCATCGCCATGCCCGGCCAGGGCGGTCAGGGCCCCACCCAGCTCCTGGTCCTGCACGTCTTCAGTGCCACGGACATCCCGCCGGTGCTCTCCAAGCCGGAAGGTGACGCCGTCACCCCGCCGGCGGGCCTGCCGAAGGTCACGGTGAACGACAAGCAGGAGGCGACGATCGACGTCAAGGGCGTCGCGGCTCCCAAGCAGCTCATCGCCCAGGACCTCATCAAGGGCAAGGGCGCCACCGTCAAGAGCAGCGACACCATCGTGGCCAACTACACGGGTGTTCGTCTGGCCGACGGCAAGGTCTTCGACTCGAGCTTCAAGACCGGCAAGCCGGCCACCTTCCCGCTGACGGGCGTCATCCCGGGCTGGACCAAGGGCCTGACGGGCAAGACCGTGGGTTCCCGCGTCCTGCTCGTCATCCCGGCCGCGGACGCGTACGGCGCCAAGGCCGCTCAGGGCCGCCCCTCGGGCGATCTGGTCTTCGTCGTGGACATCCTCGGCGTCCAGTAAACTCCCACCAACCACTCGAAAGCTGAAGAGGAGTATCCATGTCATTCGGTCAGCGTGACTACGACCGCACCAAGCCGGAGATCGAATTCCCGGAAGGTGAGGTTCCCACGGAGCTCCGCATCGTCGACCTCATCGAGGGCGACGGCGCGGAAGCGACGCCCGGTTCCACCGTCTCGACCCACTATGTCGGCGTCGCCTGGTCCACCGGCGAGGAGTTCGACTCCTCCTGGGGCCGTGGCGCACCGCTCGACTTCCGTGTCGGCGTCGGCCAGGTCATCCAGGGCTGGGACCAGGGTCTGCTGGGCATGAAGGTCGGCGGCCGCCGTCGTCTGGAGATCCCGTCCGAACTGGCGTACGGCTCCCGTGGCGCCGGTGGAGCGATCGCTCCCAACGAGTCCCTCATCTTCGTGGTGGACCTCGTCGGGGTGCGCTGAGCCATCCGCTCACAGCCGTCAGGCGATCCAAGGGCCGCTTCCTCCGGGAGGCGGCTCTTGGCGCATGCCGGGGCCGGTCTTTAGTACGCTGAACTGGTGTCCGCCCGAAAGACTGAACGAATCCTCAATCTGCTGATCGCGTTGCTGTCCAGCCCCCGCGGCCACACCAGGGCCTACCTGGAATCCACCGTGTACGCGTACTGCCGCGCAGAGGGGATGAACGACGCCGCGATCGAACGCATGTTCGAGCGGGACAAGGCCGAACTGCGGGACATGGGTGTCCCGCTGGAGGTCGTGGAGGACGAGACGTTCGATGTCGACGACTCCGCCGGGGCCCGCTATCGCGTGAACCCGGGGGAGTACCTCCTGCCCGTCCTGCATCTGACGGCCGAGGAACGCCTGCTGCTCCAGCTCGCCGCGCAGCTCTGGGAGCAGGCGAGTCTGCGGTCTGCGGGCAGTGCGGCGCTCCGCAAGCTGTCCGACGGCCAGGAGCCCGACGACGGCGCGCCCTCGCCCGTGCTGCCCCGCGTCACCACGGGTGGCGCCGCCCTGGAGGCGCTCCACCGGGCACTGGCCGGTCGCCATCCGGTCCGGTTCGGTTACCGGGCGGCCGGCGCGGCCGAGGCCACCACCCGGCGGCTTGAGCCGTACGGGCTCGGCAACCGCTCCGGCCAGTGGTACGTGGTCGGCCATGACCTGGACCGTGGCGCGCAGCGGACGTTCCGCCTGAGCCGCATCACCACGGCCGTCGAGGTCGATGCCCGAAAGCGGTACGCTCCACCGCAGGACTTCTCGATCGCCGCCGCCCTCGATTCGATGGAGGCATACCCGGAGCAGCGGGCCGTGGTCAGGCTGCCGCACGGTGGGGGAGCGCAGTGGCGGGCCCGGGCCACGCACGTCGACGGGGATCACGCCACTCTCAGTTATCAGGACGAGTCGGCCTTCCTGGACGAACTCGCCGCCGTGGCACCCACGGTGCAGCTGGTGGAGCCCGCCCGGTTGCGGGACGCCGTGGTCTCGCGGCTCCAGGCCGCGGTCACGGCACTGTCCCGGCCGGCCGAAGTCACCGAGTTCCGGTCCCCGCCGGTGAAGCGCGGGCCGAAGTCCTCGTCCGAGACAACGGTCCGCCGTCTGCTGGGGATGATCCCGTTCCTGGTCCGCCACGGCGGCATCCTCAAATCGGAGCTGGCGGCCGAGTTCGGCATCACCGGGCGCCAATTGGACGATGACCTCGAACGCATCATGATGGTCGGCCGGCCAGAGGGCTATCACAACGACCTCATGGACATCGTGGACGACGGCCAGCGGGTGTGGATCAACAACGCCCTGGACCTGGCTCAGCCGATCCGTTTCTCCCCGGAGGAGGCCTGGACGCTTCTGGTGGGCCTGGACGCCCTCTCAGAGCTTGGCATCGGCGGTGACGCCGACGCCATCGAGTCGCTGCGTCTCCGCCTGGCGGGCGCCGCGGGGGACTCGCTGGCCCTCGCCGAAGCGATCAAGGTCCGCATGGCGCCTTCCGGAAACCTGGGCCGGCACCTGGCTCAGCTCCGCGCGGCACTGGAACGCGGCGTCCGGGTCCGCATCGAGTACGTGGTTCCGAGCCGGGACGAGCTGACCGAGAGGCTCATCGACCCCCGCAGGCTCCGCTCCGTGGATCAGCAGTGGTACCTGGACGCCTGGTGCCACCGGGCGGGGGCCGCCCGGAACTTCCGGCTGGACCGGATCGCCTCCCTCGAGATCACCGAGGAGACCGTGGACCCCTCGCTGTGGGACGGAGCCGTGGATGAGGTGCCGTTCAGCGTCCGCGATCAGGCTCCTCGCGTGCTCGTGATCTTCTCCGAGGAGTCGCGATGGCTGGCGGCCCGGTACAACGCGCTGCGCACGGCGGCCCTCGACGGCGGGGACGTGCTGGCGGAGCTCGCCGTCGCGTCGCCTTCCTGGCTGGCCGGCCTGGTGGCCCAGACCGGGGGCACGGTGCGCGTGGTGGGGCCGGAGCCCGTGGTGGACCAGGTGCGCGAGTGGCTGGCACGGAGCCTGGATTCCTACGGGGCCGCGTCACTCAGAGGGTATTCCCAGCTGGAGAACGGTAGGCTGGAGTGATGCCGTGGTGGTTCTGGATTCTTCTCTGGGTGGCGATCCTCGCCCTCAGCGTTCTGATGTTCGTGGTGCTCGGAATCAAGCTTTTCCGGCAGTTCACCGCCATGATGCGTCAGCTGGACTCCGCGGCGGATATGCTGTCCGGGTTGGACTCGGACAGTACGCGTTCTCCGCTTCCGGAGCACCGGCTGGAAGTCCTGGGCATCCACGCCGATCCGGCGGAGATGCGGGCCCGCTATGAGGCGGGGAAATCCGAGCGCCGTGAACTTCGGCGGCAACGTCGTGTGGTCCGTCGTGCAGCGGCCCACCGGGCACAGAAGCTGCGCGATGTGGGCCTTGAGCGCCCTATGATTTAAGAAAGAGAAAGGACCCCGACATGGGACGACTTTTTGATGGCCCCTGGCCTATCGTCATCATCATCATCGTGGCATTGCTGCTGTTCGCAGCCCCCAAGCTTCCTCAGATGGCGCGCAGCCTCGGACAGTCCATGCGCATCATGAAGTCCGAAGTCAAGCAGATGAAGGATGACAGCCCCTCCAAGGCCAAGTCCGAGGAGCCCGTCGAGGGCAAGGTCGTGCAGCACCCGGACAGCGCCACCAAGGACAACGGCGAGCAGACTCCGCCGTCCGGCAACGCCTAAGGCGAGGTGGCACTCAGCAAGGGCCCTCGGAGGAATCCCGAGGGCCGCATGGCCCTCCTCGATCACTTCAAGGAACTGAAGAACCGGCTCTTCAAGAGCCTGATCGCCCTCGCCGTCACCACGGTGATCGGCTGGTTCCTGTATCCGCCCGTGATCGCCTCCCTGTCCGCTCCTCTCGAGCAGATCGCGCACGAGATGCATCGGAACGCGTCGATGAACTTCGCATCGATCGCGTCCCCGTTCGAGTTCCAGTTGCGGATCGCCATCCAGATCGGCCTGGTCATCTCCAGCCCGGTGTGGATCTACCAGATCTGGGCGTTCGTCACGCCCGGTCTGACCCGCAAGGAACGCAAGTTCACCCTGGGCTTCATGGCGGCGGCCATTCCGCTGTTCCTGGTGGGCGTCTACGTAGCCTGGTCGGTGATCCCGAACGTGGTCCGTGCTCTGCTGCACTTCACGCCTGACAACGCCTCCAACCTCATCAGCGCGGACGACTACCTGACCTTCGCCACGCACACCATGCTCTTCCTCGGGCTGGCGTTCCTGGTGCCGGTGATCCTGGTGGGCGTCAACCTGCTGGGCGTCATCAGCGGCAAGAGCATTCTCAAGGCCTGGCGGATCACGGTGTTCGCCGTGTTCGTCCTGGCGGCCATCGCGGCCCCCGGAGCGGACGCCATCTCCATGTTCATGCTGGCCATGCCGCTGCTGGCCTTGTTCTTCCTGGCCATCGGCATCTGTCTGATCAACGACAAGCGCCGGGCCCGCCGGGAGAGCAAGCACGCGGAGGAGACGGACGCCTCCGCCGACGTCGCCACTCCGACGGAGGAGCTCGGCAATCTCTGAGCCACTCTTCAGGCACTCTTCACAGGACCGGCCCCTCGGGCCGGTCCTGTTGTTTAAGGCGAAGTGCCCAGGCGGTCGTGGCCCGGCGAAGTCTTCGGCGGAATGCCGATACCCTTGAGTAATGCCTCAAATGAGTGAGCCCCTGACTCCCGCCGAAAAGTATGCCGCGGCCAAAGCCAGGAACAGCGAGAGCAGCAGCGCACTCCGGGCATTCCGGCAGACCCTGTCCTTCGACCTCGATGACTTCCAGGTGGACGCCTGCCGCGCCCTGGAAGAGGGCCGCGGGGTCCTGCTCGCCGCACCGACCGGGGCCGGAAAGACCATCCTGGGGGAGTTCGCCGTCTTCTGTGCCCTGCGCCAGGGGCGGAAGGCGTTCTACACGACACCCATCAAGGCTCTGAGCAATCAGAAATTCAGCGAGCTCGCCGAGAAGTACGGAGCCGATCAAGTGGGCCTGCTCACCGGCGACACGAGCATCAACCCGCAGGCGCCCGTGGTCGTCATGACCACCGAGGTCCTGCGGAACATGCTGTACGCGGATTCGGATGCGCTCACCGGGCTCGCCTACGTGGTCATGGATGAGGTCCACTACCTCGCCGATCGCTTCCGCGGTGCGGTATGGGAGGAAGTGATCATCCACCTGCCGCGCGACGTCCAGCTGGTCTCGCTCAGCGCCACCGTCTCCAATGCCGAGGAGTTCGGAGCATGGCTGGCCGCGGTGCGCGGTGACACCGCCATCGTGGTGTCCGAACACCGCCCGGTGCCTCTCTGGCAGCACGTGATGGCCGGGCGTCAGGTGCTCGATCTCTTCGCCGAGGTGGACGGTGCCGGTTCTGAGGACGACGACGCCCCTCCCGCGCCGCTGGAGGTCAATCCGGAACTGCTCAAGATGGTCCGTGGCAGCTCCGGGCGGAGGGGCCCGCAATCGGTCCGTGGCAGGAAGCGGCATGATCGCGCCCACGGACGCACCGAGTCCCGTCCGCCCGTGCCGCGGGTTTCCCGGCCGGCGGCGATCCAGGCCCTGGAATCACGCGGCCTTCTGCCGGCGATCTACTTCATCTTCTCCCGGGCGGCCTGTGACGCCGCGGTGCAGCAGTGCGCCGCGGCGGATCTCTGGCTGACCACGGAGCGGGAACGGCAGATCATCGCCTCCCGCGTGGAGGAGGCCAGCCGGGACATCCCCGGAGAGGACCTGGACGTCCTCGGCTTCTGGGCGTGGCGGGACGGCCTGCTGCGCGGGATCGCCTCGCACCATGCCGGCCTGCTGCCGGCCTTCAAAGAGACCGTCGAGGATCTGTTCGCGGAGGGTCTGGTGCGGGTCGTCTTCGCCACGGAGACTCTCGCGCTCGGCGTCAACATGCCGGCACGCGCGGTCGTGCTGGAGAAGCTGGACAAGTTCAACGGCGAATCCCGGGTGAGTATCACCGCAGGGGAGTACACGCAGCTGACCGGGCGCGCCGGACGGCGGGGGATCGACGTCGAAGGCCACGCCGTCGTGCTGTGGCACGAGGGGATCGACCCGCAGGCGGTGGCCGGACTGGCCTCCAAGCGCACTTATCCGTTGAACTCGAGCTTCAGGCCCGGCTACAACATGTCCATCAACCTGCTCGCCCAGTTCGGGCGTGGCCGGTCACGGGAGATCCTGGAATCCTCCTTCGCCCAGTTCCAGGCCGACCGGTCCGTGGTGGACCTCGCCCGCCAGGTGCGCAGCCGTGAGGAGTCGCTGGAAGGCTACGCGGAGGCGATGCGCTGTCACCTCGGGGACTTCGAGGAGTATGCCCGCCTGCGCCAGGAGCTGTCCGGACTGGAGGGCAAGGCGGCCAAGGAGAACAAGCGGGCCGCCCGCGGCTGGATGGTCACCTCACTCACCAAGCTCATGCCCGGCGACGTCATCCACCTGGACGGGGAGCGGATCCAGGGCTACGCCGTCGTGCTGAATGCGGACACCAACGCGCACGAGCCGCGCCCCGCCGTCCTGACCAACGATCATCAGCTCCGTCGGATCGGGCTGGGCGATCTGCAAGGTCCGGTGGAGCCTCTGTTCCAGGTGCGGATCGGGAAGAGCTTCAACGCCAAGAGCCCGAAGGACCGTCGTGCGCTGGGTTCCGTCATGCGCCACGAGCTGTACAAGCGGGGGATCCTGGAGGGCAAAGCGAGCCCGAACGGTTCCAGGTCGCGCCGTAAGGCCGAAGGCAGCCGGGACACCGAGGCGCGGATCCTGCAGCTCCGGAAGGCCCTCGCCGCGCACCCGTGCCACGGCTGCCACGACCGGGAGAACCACGCGCGCTGGGGCGAGCGCTGGTGGCGCCTCCGCTCCGAGACGGACGCGCTCGTGGCCCAGATCCAGGGACGGACCAACACCATCGCCCGCACCTTCGACCGGCTCTGCGGCCTCCTGGAGGAATTCGGGTACCTGGAAACCCAGGACGGCCATGAGCAGATCACCGGCGCCGGAAAGCGGCTCCGGCGGATCTACGGCGACCGCGATCTGCTCATCGCCCAGGCTCTGCGCGAAGGTGCCTTCGACGACCTGGATGCCGCGGAGATGGCGGCCTTCGTCACGGTGCTCCTCTACCAGTCCAAGCGCGACGACGGCACCATCCCGCCGCGCATGCCGAGCATCTCCCTGGAGAGCGCGGTGGAGATCGTGGTCCGGGAGTGGGAGAGGCTCTCGGAAGCGGAGAAGCGGCACAAGCTCCCCCTGACGGCGGAGCCCGAGCTGCAGCTCATCTGGCCGATGTACAAGTGGGCCAAGGGCCGGCGTCTCCAGGATGTCCTGGCCGGCAGCGATCTCGCCGCAGGTGACTTCGTCCGCTGGGTCCGTCAGGTCATCGATCTGCTCGATCAGATCGCCGGGGTTCCCGAGCTGGACCCGCGGATCAAGCGCATCTGCCGCGAAGCGATCACCCGGGTACGCCGCGGCGTGGTGTCCTATTCATCCCTGAGCGAGTGAGCCAGGGTCTGAGGAAACAGGAAGTGTGAGGTCAGCAATGAATGACGGACGGTCCGGAACCGCATCAGGGCTCAGGCTGTATGTCAACGGCAGCGTGTATTCGGCGGCGGACCCGTTCGCCACGGCCATGCTGGTTGACGGCGACACGGTCGCCTGGATCGGCTCGGAGCAGGCCGCCCAGTCCCTGCGGGATGACCGCATGGAACTGATCGACCTCCGTGGGGCACTGGTGGCTCCCGGTTTCGTGGACTCCCATGTGCACCTGACGGAGACCGGGCTGGCCCTCGCCTCCCTGGACCTCAGTGCGGTCCGCACGGCGCAGGAGCTTCTGGATGCCGTCTCCGCCTTCGCCTCCACTCTGAGCCGGGGCGAGACCCTGTTCGGCCACTCCTGGGACGAGTCGCGATGGGCGGATTCCGCCCTTCCCACCTTGGACGAACTGGACCGGGCGTCCGGCGACCGCCCCCTGTACCTCACCCGCATCGATGTCCACTCGGCGCTGGTCAATCGCGCGGCGCTTGCCGTTGCCGGGGACCTCACGGGACTGCGCGGGAACTCCGGCGGGCCCGTCCTGAGTCTCGAGGCGCATGCCGCCGTACGCCAGGCCGTGCGCCGGTTCAGCCCCGCGCAGCGCGAAGAGTTCCAGAAGGTGGCCCTGAACACGGCCGCACGGCGGGGATATGTGGCCCTCGCCGAGATGTCAGGTCCGGCCATCGCCGGAATGGACGATCTCCGGAGCGCGGTGGCCTGGAACGGCGTTCCCGGCGCAGGCCCACGGATCCTGCCGTACTGGGGGCAGGCCGTGGAGAACGTCGAGGAGGCGCGTTCGCTCCTGCAAGAACTGGACGTTCCGGTTCTGGGCCTGGCCGGTGACCTGAACATCGACGGCTCGCTGGGGTCCCGCACGGCCCTGCTCCGCGCGGACTACTCGGACGCTCCCGGCGCCTCCGGGTCCCAGTACCTCACCGCCGAGGCCGCAGCCGAACATCTCATCGCCTGCACCGAACTCGGATTGCAGGGCGGCTTCCATGCCATCGGCGACGCGGCCCTGGATGTCGTGATCGCGGCGCTCGACCGCACCTCGGCCCGGCTGGGGGAGTCCGCGGTGCGAAGGGCAGGGCATCGAGTGGAGCACGCCGAGATGCTCGACGAGGCCCACATCGCCGCTCTGGTGTCGCACTCGGTCAGCGTCAGCGCGCAGCCGGCCTTCGACGCCGCCTGGGGCGGACCCGACGGCATGTACGCGCAGCGTCTCGGGGCTCGCTGGGCTTCGATGAACCCCTTCGCGGACCTCTACCGGGCCGGCGTCCCCCTGGCCTTCGGCAGTGACGCGCCCGTGACGCCGCTGAGCCCCTGGGACAGCATCAAGGCCTGCCTGGATCACCACTCGGACGGGCAGGGGATCTCCGCCCGCGCCGCGTTCATCGGTCACACCCGTGCCGGCTGGAGAGCCGCCCGTGACGCGAACCCCCTGAACGGCCAGCTGGTGCCCGGAGCTCCGGCCAACTTCGCCGTCTGGGAGGTCGACAGCCTGATGGTCCAGGTTGCCGACGACCGTGTGGCGTCCTGGAGCACCGATCCCCGGGCCCGCACACCCCTGCTCCCGGCCCTGGATGGCGCCGAACCCCGGTGCCTGCAGACCGTTTCGGAGGGTGTGGAGCTGCACCGCTCCGAGGAACTCTGAGCGGAGGAGCCTCAGAAAAACCGGTTGATCGACCTGCTGCGAATCCCCTTCTGAACTGCGACGAAGCATGTCCGTGCAGTTCAAGGCCGGGGTTGACAGTCAGTCAATGGACCGTAGAGTTGTACTTCACGGGTGGTCATGAGGTCCCTCAGATCACCCAGCCTCATCGGCAGGACAGCTCAGGGACCCGGCCACGCCGGAGATCCCAGCGTCACGGTGGCGGCACGTCTGAACGGGCCTGGTGGTAGCAGAAAACAGTTGCAGCGGACATGTGTGTGCCGTCTGCGACTGGTCCTTCTCCGCCGGGCCCGTTCTTTTGTCGGCCGGACTTTTCGGACAGGCTTTCCGGCGAGGCTTTCCGGCGAGGCTTTCCGGCGAGGCTTTCCGGCCGCGCAGCCGGGCCGGTGTCCCCGGAAGCGCCGGATTGACCGGAGAGGTTCCGGCTTGTGACTTATAATGAGACTTTGCGCCCTGCTGGCACCCCGGTGACCCGAACGGCGCGGCCAGCTGTCCCGAGCAGAATGGAAAGCCTCTTTGCGCGTCCTGACCATCATCCCCACGTTCAATGAACTCGAGTCCCTCCCGAAGACGCTCGCTCGGGTGCGCGCAGGGGTTCCGGCCTCCGACGTCCTCGTGGTCGATGACAACAGCCCGGACGGCACGGGACGCCTGGCGGATCAGATCGCTGCCGAGGATTCTCAGGTCAAGGTGCTGCACCGCAAGGGCAAGGAAGGCCTGGGCGCCGCCTACATCGCCGGTTTCAAGTGGGGGCTCGGCGAGGGCTATGACGTCCTGGTGGAGCTCGACGCCGATGGTTCGCACCAGCCGGAGCAGCTCCCGGAGCTTCTGAAGGCCATCGAGGACGGCGCCGATCTGGCGATCGGCTCGCGCTGGGTGCCCGGCGGCGAAGTCGTGAACTGGCCGGCTCATCGCCAGCTCATCTCCCGGTGCGGTTCGTTCTACGCACGGACCATGCTCGGGCTCCCGATCCGGGACCTCACCGGCGGCTACAACGCGTTCCGCGCCTCGACGCTCCGGACCATCGATCTCGATCAGGTGGAGTCCAAGGGCTATGGCTTCCAGGTGGACCTGAAGTGGCGCACGGCCAAGGCCGGCCTTGTCATCAAGGAGATCCCCATCACCTTCGTCGAACGCGAGTTCGGCACCTCGAAGATGAGCGGCAACATCGTGGTGGAAGCCATGATCAACGTGACCAAGTGGGGTCTCAACGCCCGCTGGAACGCCCTCACGGGTGGCCGCAAGCGCTGAACCGCGGGGCGGATGCCCACCCGACGGCAACCGACATGACGGAAGGGCCGGAACCATCAGGTTCCGGCCCTTCCGTCATGTCATCGTCCAGCCGTGTCAGCTGGCGCGTGCTCCCCGGCGTTCGCGGAGGATCTTGAGGCGGTCCTCAAGGATCTGCTCCAGCTCGGGGATGGAACGGCGCTCCAGCAGCATGTCCCAGTGGGTACGGGCGGCCTTCTCATTGGCGTCGACCGGCTTCTCGCCGTCCACCAGAATCGCTTCCTTGCCGGTCTTGGACGTCCAGACCGGGGGGATCTCCGCTTCGGCGGCAAAGGTCACGAAAACCTGCTCACCATCAGCGCAGCGGTACTCCACGCGCTGGCGCGGCGCCGGCTCCACACCGGATTCGCTCTCCATGCTCTGTGCGCCAAGGCGCATGCCTCGCAGGCTGCGATCGCTCATTTCTTCTCCCTCACTGACCGGATTCCACTGCTGACCGGGTTCCACGGCACTCACCCCGGCTCGACGGCCTGGGAGGATACCCTGTCGAATGCAACGCTTCCGGAGCTGGACTTGTTCCCGCTCCGGGGCGCAACCACACCATTTTACGGCACAGGACGGCATCCGCGGGGCATATGCCGCCGGCCCCGTCGAAACGGGGCCGGCAGCGGGCCGACTGCGAACGCTCCGGAGTCCGATGTCTCAGTGGCGCGGCGCTCCGTCGGTGGAGTCGCCGGCGTCGGGCGCCACGTTGCCCAGCACGCCGCCGATGCCCTTGAGGGCTTCGCCGACTTCGCTCGGGATGATCCAGAGCTTGTTGGACGTGCCCTCGGCGAGCTTGGGAAGCGTCTGCAGGTACTGGTAGGCCAGGAGCTTCTGGTCCGGCCGTCCGGCGTGGATCGCGTCGAAGACCTTCTGGATGGCCTGGGCCTCGCCGTCGGCGCGGAGGATCGCGGCCTTCGCGTCGCCTTCGGCCCGGAGGATGGAGGACTGCCTCTCACCTTCGGCCGTCAGGATCTGGGACTGCTTGGTGCCTTCGGCCGTCAGAATGGCGGCGCGGCGGTCACGCTCGGCACGCATCTGCTTCTCCATCGAATCCTGGATGGAGAGGGGCGGATCGATGGCCTTGAGCTCCACGCGGGAGACGCGGATGCCCCAGCGGCCGGTGGCCTCGTCGAGGACGCCGCGCAGCTGGCCGTTGATCTGGTCGCGGCTGGTCAGAGCCTGCTCCAGGTTGAGGCCGCCGACCACGTTACGGAGCGTGGTGGTGGTGAGCTGCTCCACGGCCTGGATGTAGTTGGCGATCTCGTAAGTGGCCGCTCGGGCATCGGTGACCTGGAAGTACACGACGGTGTCGATGGAGACCACCAGGTTGTCCTCGGTGATGACCGGCTGCGGCGGGAAGGAGACCACCTGCTCGCGGAGGTCGAGGAGCGGCAGCAGCCGGTCCACGAAAGGGATCAGGATCGTCAGACCCGGGTTCAGCGTGCGCTGGTACTTCCCGAGCCTTTCCACCACGCCGGCACGGGCCTGGGGGACGATCCGGACCGAGCGGATCAGCACGATCAGGACGAAGATCACCAGGGCGATCAGGAGGAAGGACAGTACAGCAGGTAAGGGGTTGAAGCTCATCAGGTACCTTTCCTGGGTTGGCGGGGCGGGCAAGCGCCTTGCCCGCTGAAAAAGTCAGGTCGCGGCGGTGGGCTGTTCGAGAAGTCCGACGACGGCGTGTGCGCCGTCGATGCGGAGCACCTGGACGGTGGTGCCGGTCAGGAAGCTGGGGCCGTCGGTCCGCGCACTCCAGACGTCGCCCCCGATCTTGACGAGCCCTCCCTGCGGGCTTACGGTCTCCAGGACCAGGGCGGAGTCACCGATCAGGCGGTCGATATTGCTGAGCGAGTCCTTCGGGCCTTTTCGCAAGTGCTTGAGAGCGATCGGCCGGACGAAGAAGATCATGAGGAGCGACACGAGGCAGAACACCACCACTTGAAGCCAGAAGGGCGCACCGGCCAGGGCGACGAAAAGGGTCACCAGGGAGGATCCGGCCATCATGAGGAAGATCAGATCGAGGCTGAGGAGCTCGATCACTCCGAAGACCAGCAGCGTGACGAGCCAGAGGGCCCAGAGATTGTCGATGAGCCAGTCCATCGTGCCACCCCTTTGCTGTGGGCGAGGCTACCGCCTCCTTCGGCGACGACTCCCCACGATCGTTTCAACCATCCTAGTCATACCGCGTCCCGGGAATCCCCTCCTGACAGGGCCGGACATCGTGGTCTTGCCGAAACGGGGCGGCTCGGACCGGACGGTTCAGACCGGTCGCGGGCGGTAGGCGGAGAGGGTGAACCCGGCGGTGACGGGCGTGGACCGGCCCAGGGCCGAGGTGCGTTCCCTGAGTGCCTCGGGATCCAGGTGGTGCCCGGCGGGGCCCATGAGTGCCACCGCCGCGACGTCGTCGGGGGAGAGGTGCAGGGTGAATTCGAGGCTTCGGCGGTCCAGGAGTTCGAAGTCCTGGCCCATGCCGGCGTCGAGTCTCTCGGTCTTGCCCTCTTCAATGTCCAGCAGCCCGGCGACTTCGGCGATCTCCCGCAGATGGGACGGCAGTGGCGTGACGACGACGGCGACCCCGCCCGGCCGCAGGATGCGGCGGAACTCGGCGGGGTTGCGCGGAGCGAACACCACCAGCGCGGCGTCGGCACAGCCGTCGGCCAGGGGGAGAGGACGCCACACGTCCCAGACGAACACCGCGGCCTCGGGATTCAGACGGGCGGCGCGGCGGAGGGCGAACTTGGAGATGTCGAAGGCCACGGCCCGCGAAGCGGAAGCGTCGGCGGAGTGATCCGGGGAACTCAGGCGGGAGGTCACCTCGTGGAGGTAGTAGCCCGTGCCGGCGCCGGCGTCGACCACGACCGGATCCGCTTCAGCATCGGAGAGCGCATCCCGCACCATGCCCGCGAGGGCCTCGGCCAGAGGGGCGTAGTGTCCCCGTTCCAGGAACGCCGCCCGGGAGGCCGCCATGGCGGCACTGTCCGCGGTGAAGGACGTGCCTTTGCCGGTCAGGAAGTTGTAGTAGCCCTGCTTGGCGGCGTCGAAGCTGTGTCCCGCCGGGCACTGAAGGCGCGGTCCGGGGCCGGGCTGGAACGGCTCGCCGCAGTGAGGGCAGCGGAGGAGCGCCCTGACATCAGCGCGCACCGTCAGAACCCCAGGCCCTTGCGGGCGTTCTCGACTCCGGGGGCCGCCCAGTACTGCGCGTATTCCTGGTTGAAGGAGATCGAGCGGGTGACGGCCTTGTCGACGTAGAGCGTGCCGTTCAGGTGGTCCGTCTCATGCTGGACGATGCGTGCCTGCCAGCCGCTGAACTCCTCGCTCAAGGATTCTCCCTCCGGGGAGGTCCAGTCGAGGCGGACGCGCCGGTGCCGGGACACCACGCCCTGCAGACCGTGGACGGAGAGGCAACCCTCGTAGAACGGCACGGACTCTTCGCCCAGGCCCTGGTAGACGGGATTGATGATCGCGAAGTAGGGCAACGGTTCCCGCTCGCGTGCGGCGCCGATCTCCTCGGGGATGGGCCACTGGTCCTCGAGCACCGCGATCCGCAAGGGGATCCCCAATTGCGGCGCCGCGAGACCGACGCCGGGAGCGGCGTGCATGACGGCCCGCATGAGGGCCAGGAAGGCGTCCAGTTCCCCGGCGTCGAGCTGCCCGTTGAAGTCCTTGGCCTGCTGCCGGAGGACCGGATGGCCGGCCTGCACGATCGCGATCTCCTCCGGAGACTCCAGCAGATCGAGGACCAGGTCCCGGATCTCCGTATCACTCAGGGTGGGGGCAGGCGCGGACACGGTTCTCCTCGATCATCGGGTGCGCGGCTCTTCGGGCGGACCGCCTCGGCGCACGGCTAGGATGCAGTCTATGACAGCTGAGACTCCACGCCGGATCGTTCTCGACTATGTGCATGCCGTGGGCCGTCAGGCGCCGGTGGCGGAGCTGGGTGCGTTCCTGGCCCCCGATTTCCTCTTCCGGGAGTGGCCCAACGCCCTCTCGCCGCAGGAGGCCACCCGCGACCGGGATCAGACGCTGAGCGGCTTCGAGCAGGCGCATCTGGTGGTGGGCGAGCAGGAGTACACGGTGCAGCGGGTCCTGGCCGAGGGGGACGAGGTGGCCGTGGAGCTGTCCTGGACAGCCGTGGCCCGGATGGATCTGCCGTATTGGAACGAAGGCGACGTCATGAAGGCCCGTATCCTCTCCGTTTTCACGGTCCGAGACGGGCTCATCGCGGCACAGGACAGCTTCGACAGTTACGAGACCTGAGGGCGGAGCCCCGAGGGGCTGGAGCATCGACCCACCCGTAGGTCACGCCTCGGCCAGGGACCGCACCAGAGCGAGGAATTCCGCCGTCTCCCGTGAGAGGGGGGACCGGGACGGCCACACGGCCCGCAAGGTCCGGGCCAGCGCCAGTCCCGGCACACTCACCGCGACGAGCCGCCCCGTGAGCAGCTCCGGTCCGACGGCCATCCTGCTGACGATGCCCGGGCCCAGTCCGGCCGCGACGCTCGCCACGAGGGCGGCATTGCTGCCCACTTCCAGGCGCGACGGCGCGTCCCCGCCGTCGGCATGAGCCGCCAGGGCCCGCTCGGCCACCTGGCGTGTGCCCGAGCCCGCTTCCCGGACCACCAGGGTGGTGCTGGTCAGTTCCCGGACGCCCACATTCTGAGTCGTGGCCCACGGATGCTCCCGGGGCACGACGACCACCAGGTCATCCCGCAGCAGATCGAGGTAGTGGAAACCGGTCTCGATGGTGGGACCCTCGACGAAGCCGAGGTCCACGCTGCCCTCCCGGAGCCGTTCGAACACTGACGCGGAATTTCCGACGTCGAGAGTGATGGAAAGGGTGGGGAGCCGCTGCCGGGCCGTGGCGAGCCAGGAGGGCATGAGATGTTCGGCTACCGTCAGGCTGGAGCAGATGTGCAGGCTGCCGCCCTGGCCCGCGAGTGCGTCCACGGCATGAGTCACGCGCGTCGCGGCCGCCAGCACTTCAGACGCGAGTCCGGCCAGCACCAGGCCCCGGTCGGTGAGGCGGCTTCCACGGGCGGAGCGCTCCGCCAGAGGGAAGCCCGCGCTTCGTTCCATGGCGTCCAGCAGGCGCGACGCATTGGGCTGCGCCAGCCCGAGAAGGCGTGCCGCCGCCCCGATGCTGCCGGCCTCGGCCAGAGCGTCCAGCAGCCGGAAGTGGCGCAGTTCCCAGTCTCGTACGGTCATATCACCAGCATATGACTCCATGCCCGATTGCCGTCTACTGGACTTCCGACCCCGTTGACAGCATGGAAACATGCCTACCCCTCTGCAACGCTCCGGCCTCCTGCTGGCCGGCGCCGTGGCCCTCGTGTCCTGCCTGGTCGCTCACCTGATCCCCGGGGTCAGCGCCTTGCTGATCGCGATCGTCCTCGGCGTCGCCGCGCGGAACGTGGGTATCCTGCCGCAGTGGGGTGACCCCGGGCTCGCCTACGCCTCCCGGGTGCCGCTGCGCCTGGGAATCGTGCTGCTGGGACTTCAGCTGTCCCTGCCCGATCTCTTCGCCCGCGGCTGGGGGCTTCCCGCGCTGGCGGTGCTCGTGGTGGGCCTGGGAATCCTGGGAACGCTCGGCCTGGCCAGGATCCTGGGTGTGGAGCGGAAGCAGGCACTGCTGGTCGCCTGCGGCTTCTCGATCTGCGGCGCCGCGGCCGTCGCCGGAGTGAAGTCGAGCGTGGACGCCCGGGAGAAGGAGACCGTGACCGCCGTGGCTCTCGTGGTCTTGTTCGGCACCCTTATGATCCCCCTGATTCCCGGCGCCGCCGCACTCCTCGGTCTCTCCACGGAGCAGACCGCTCTCTGGGCAGGCGCCTCAGTGCACGAGGTCGGACAGGTGGTGGCCATCGGCGGCCTCCTGGGCGGGGGAGCGCTCGGCCTGGCGGTCAGCATGAAACTCGCCCGGGTGCTCCTGCTGGCTCCCGTGGCCGCCATCCTGGGCGCCGGATCGCGGACATCTGAGGCAGGAACCCACGACGCGCGGGAGACCCCGGCGAAACGTCCTCCCCTCGTCCCGCTGTTCCTGGTGGGGTTCGTCCTGGCTGCGGTGCTGCGCAGCGTGCTGCCGGTCCCGCAAGAGGTGCTGACCGTCGCCTCGCTGCTGCAGGAGTTCCTGCTGGCGACGGCGATGTTCTCGCTCGGCGCGGGCGTTCACGTCAGGACACTGCTTTCGGGCAGTGGCAGACTGATCGCGCTCGCAGCCGGCTCCACCCTCCTGGTCACCGTCCTCGGACTGGGCGGAGCGCTGGCCATCGCGTGACCCGGCCGGCCGGCGTCGTACTCAGGCGTCCGAGCCCTCCGGGCCGGGGCGCAGCAGCCTCTCCAGATGCCGCTCCAAGCGGGCGGCCAGGGCGGCAGGGTCCGGACCAGGAGCGTCCTGATCGTCAGGACCAGTCCACAGCTCCTCAGCCACCAGGCCCTCCAGAAACGTGATGAGGTCACGCGCAGCCTCGCGGGGCTCCCTCGCCCCCAGGGCCGCGAGAAGACCTTCAGCCAGCTCCGCTGAGAAAAGACACCGGGACAGGTCCCTCCGGAGATCGACCGGCAACCGGCTCTCACCGAGGAGTGCCGTGCGCGCCAGGGCCTGGTCCCGACGGACCGCCAGCAGCTCCGCCACCTGAGCCCCGATCACCTCGGCCGCTTGGCGGGGTCCAGGCGGGCCCGTCTGGACCTCAGTGGACAGGACCAGGTTCAAGGACGCCCTGGATTGCAGGGCGATCCAGCGCGCCGTGGCCTCGAGCAGAGCGTGGCGGGTCCTGAAGTAGTAGGAGGTGGACCCGAGCGGCAGGCCGAGGTGCCTGTCCACCGCATGGTGAGTGAGCCCGCGCGCACCGTCCCGGGCCAGGAGAGCGGTAGACGCCTCGCAGATGGCCTCGCGGCGATTCGATGCCGTCACGGCGATCCTTCCTCCGGTTCCTCTGCCCACTGCTTCCTCTACCGTGGGCCTCTATAGCTGTAGAGTACCGCTATGTTCTCGCGATGGCTCCGCCACTCCGCCAACTCCGGAGTGTCACCCGATGCCGCGGCCGTCCGGGGCCGCGTGGAGGAGCAGGGCGTCACCTTGGACTCCCCTCAGCTGCGGACCCTCGACCGGCTCGAGGAGGCAGCAACCAGGTCCCTCTACCTCTGGGGCGGCGTGGGCAGGGGTAAGTCCTGGCTCCTCGCGGAGTACTTCGCCCTCCTGCCCGAGCCCGCCAAGCAACGCCTTCACTTCCACGCCTTCCTTGGAAGACTGCACACGGCACTCGTCGCCGATCCCGCCCACGCGGAGCAGGTGCTGTCCGGGTACTGTGCCGAGTCCCGCGTGCTGCTCTTCGATGAGTTCCATCTCCACGACGTGGCCGACGCCCATCTCCTGAACCGCTGGCTGCCCCGGGCGCTCGCCGGAGGCCTCCGGATCCTCGCCACGTCCAACTACCCACCTCAGCACCTCCTTCCGGACCCCCTCTTCCACGAGGCGGCGCTGCCGACCATCCGTGCGATCGAGTCCGTTTTTCACGTCATCGAGCTCACCGGAAGCCGGGACTACCGCTCACTCTCAACGGACGGAGGAAACCCCCTGTCCGGATGGACCCGTGACCGATCCGCAGTGGAGGTCCCGCGGGCCGCGCAGAGCGTCCCTCTGGGCCGTGGCGGCCGGCAGCTCGCCGTGGAGGTGTCGGAGGACGGGACGCTCGTGGCGCCGTTCTCCCGGCTCTGCGAAGAACCATTGTCCGTCCAGGACCACCTCGTGCTGGCTCGGCGCTGGCGGCGGTGGTTCGTCACCGAGGTCCCGGCGGTCGACACCATGCACCGGGAGTCCGTGCAGCGCTGGGCGAACCTGGTCGATGTGCTCTACGACGAGCGGGTGGACGTCGTCTTCCAGGCCGAGGGCGCCTTGCCGCCGGGTTCGGCCCTGACTGACCGGGTGCGGGACGCGTCACGGTTCGCCAGCAGACTGCATCATCTCGCCAGACGGCCATTCCTGAATTCACAGAATTCATAGAATTCACACAAACTCACCGCTAGACTCGACCCATGAAGAACCCGTTCCGGCCCACCGCAGGCGCCACGCCGCCCGAGCTCATCGGCCGCGAAGGGCTGCTGGACGAATTCACCTACGGCCTGCACCTGGGATCCGGCGCCCCCGGCCTGCTGACCATCTTCACAGGTGTGCGAGGCGTGGGGAAGACCGTGATGCTCGGAGCCGCCGAGGATGCGGCGCTGGAGGCGGGCTGGGCCGTGATCTCCGAGACCGCGACGCCGGGCTTCGTGGCACGGATCGGCGAACACATGCGCCGCCTGACCCAGGAGCTGGGGGAGGGGCGGGCCGCCCGCCGGGTCACCGCGCTCTCAGTCGCGGGATTCGGGATCACCACACAGCTCGCACCCGAGGACCAGGTCCAGTGGCGTGATCAGGCCATCGCCCTCCTCGCTCTTCTCGCCCGCAACGGAACCGGACTCATCCTCACGGTGGACGAGATCCACGCCGCGAATCGCTCCGAGCTGGCCCTGCTGGCCGCCGATGTGCAGCACCTGATCCGCGAATCACTCCCCATCGGCCTGGTGTTCGCCGGTTTGCCCTCCGCGGTGTCGGACCTGCTCAACGAAGGCGTGGCGACCTTCCTGCGCCGCGCGGACCGCATCGATCTGCACGCCGCCGCACTGGCCGACGTCGAACGCTCCCTGCGTGACACTCTCGCCGAGGGCGGGTGGACACTGGGCGCGGAACAGGCCGCGCGCGCCGCCGGGGCGACCGGCGGGTACCCGTTCCTCATCCAGCTGGTGGGGTACTTCCTCTGGAAGGAGGCGGAGGTCGGGCCGCTCGACGACGACGCCGTCGGCCGGGCGGTGGCGGCCGCGCGCCGTCGTCATGACCGGACCGTGATCGAAGCCGCCCTGGCCTCCGTCTCCGCCCGCGACCGGGAGTTCCTCGAGGCCATGGCGGAGGACCCGGACGGGATCTCCACGAGCGGCGACATCGGCCAGAGGATAGGCATGAGGGCCAGCGCGATCGGAAATTACCGCACCCGGCTGATCGACGCCGGGCTCATCGAGGCCGCAGGGCACGGCAAGCTGCGCTTCGCGATCCCGGGCATGACGGAGTACTTCCGCGGCGAGTGAGGGCGCGTGGGTCAGCGCAGGACGCGCCCGGCCGCCTCCCGCAGGGCGGAGGCCACGGCGTCCAGGGCTGAGGAGCCCACCGCCCATTGCTGCCAGTGCAGGCTCACCTCGACCGCGCCGTCGTCATCCAGGACCACCAGGCGACCGGCCGCGAGCCCCTCTTCGGTCTGGATGTCGGGCAGCATGGCCCAGCCGAGTCCGAGTTCGGCGGCCCTCACGAATTCCGAGCTGGACGGCACGTGGGTGCAGGGAGGATCGAGCGTTGCCTGGGGGTCGTGCCGTCGCAGATAGCGGTCCTGCAGGCTGTCCTTGCGGTTGAAGTTGAGCATGGGCGCACGCGAGAGGCTGTCCGCGTCGAGGCCGTCGGGGAACCAGCGGTCACGGAAGCCCGGACTCGCCATGGCGCGGTACCGCATCACTCCCAGCGGCGTCACCCGGCATCCCGGGACCGGGCTCGTGTCCGAGGTGATGGCCGCCATCGCGACCCCTTCACGCAGCCAGGCCGTGGTGTGGTCCTGATCGTCCACCAGGATCTCGAAGCTCACACCAGGCACGGTGGCCAGGGCCGGGAGCACCCAGGTGGCCAGGGAGTCGGCATTGACCACCAAAGGGATGCGGGCGCCCCGTGGGTCATCCAGGCCCAGCTCGACCGCGGTCTCCTGTTCCAGGAGCGCGACCTGACGCGCCAGGCGCAGGACGGCCCGGCCGGGCTCCGTGGCGACCGCCGGCTTGGAGCGCAGTAGGAGGACTTTGCCCACCTGCTGCTCGAGTGCCCGGATCCGCTGACTGATCGCGGACGGGGTCAGGTGCAGTGCTGCGGCCGCGGCGTCGAAGGTGCCATGCTCGACGACGGCGCTCAGTGCGCGGAGCTGATCTGGATGAGCTATCACATGAATGATTCTAATGATCCTGAAGAATGATTAGCTTCACTTTGGATTTTGTCCTGGATAGCGTGAACGGGTGAATCTGACTGACTTCCCCGTACTCCTGGCCGGCTTCGGCGCCGGACTCTCGCTCATCATCGCCATCGGCGCGCAGAACGCCTTCGTGCTGCGCCAGGGTCTGTTGCGCGAACACGTGGCCCCCGTGGTGCTGCTGTGCATGACCAGCGACGCCGTCCTCATCCTGGCGGGGATCTCGGGGGTGGGGGCGGCGATCCAGGCTGCGCCCTGGATCCTTTTCCTGGCCCGCTGGGCCGGCGCGGCGTTCCTGCTGGCTTACGCTTTCACGGCGGCACGGAGGGTCATGAGCAAGAGCTCACTGGTGTCCGCCGAGCGCACGGGAGGGACGGGACTCTGGGCGACGCTGGGCACCGTCGCCGCGCTGACCTGGCTGAACCCTCACGTCTACCTCGACACGGTCCTCCTGCTCGGGTCCTTGGGAGCCGCGCACGGTGAGGCCCGCTGGTCCTTCGGAGCGGGCGCCGCGGCGGCGAGTGTGGCGTGGTTCAGCCTGCTGGGCTTCGGCGCGCGTTTCCTGGCGCCCGTCTTCGCCCGGCCGATGGCCTGGCGACTGCTCGATGCGGCGATCGCCGTCACCATGGTGATCATCGCCCTGCAACTGCTGCTCATGCCGTAGCTACGGCCCGGCGACCAGCTCCACCTCGAAGCCCTAGTCGTTCACGAGGTACAGCGCGGTGTGCTGCGGCCCGCCGGCATGAGGGTAAACGTCTGCGAAGAGTTCATTCCAGCCGTGAGCGGCCGCATCACGACGAAGGTCGTCGAGGAGCTCGCGGCCCGACACGGTGAAGGCCACATGATTCAGGCCCGGACGGAGCCTGTCGTGTGGCACGTCCATCACGTGCGGAGACTGTTCCAGGACCAGGTAACTCCCGTCCGGGTCACGCCAGATCCGGCCCTGGATCCAGCCCGCGGGGTCGTCCTTGGTGAAACCGAGACGGACCAGCAGCCAGTCGAACGACGGTTCGGCCCCGGACAGATCACGGGTCCAGAGCTCAAGGTGATGCAGGATGGGCACAGGGGAATTTTAGCGACTCTGAAGGAGGTCCCATGGCCGATGGCCTCTCTCACCGTGCGGGCGTGCTCAACGTCTTGGCGGCCGCACTCCTCTGGGGAACGACCGGCACGGCCTCCGCACTGGCGCCTGCGGTGAGTCCGCTGGCCATGGGGGCCGCCTCCATGGGCGTCGGGGGACTGCTGCTGGCGGCGACGGCGGTGGGCCCGATGCGTGCCCAGCGGGGTCTTCTCCGGCGTCACTGGCGGCTGGTGGCCATCGGCGGTGTGCTGGTGGCTTTCTACGCACTGGCCTTCTACACCTCGATGCGCTGGGCCGGTGTCGCCATCGGCACCACGGTCACCATCGGCGCGGCTCCACTGTTCGCCGCTCTGCTGGAATGGATGCTCGACGGGCGGCGGCTGAGCCGGCGCTGGGCCGTCGCTGTGACGCTCGGCGTGGGAGGCATGGCGGCCCTTTCCCTGTCCCGGCACGAGAGTGCGGGGGAGGGGCTCGTGATTCCCGGCATCGCGCTGGGTCTCCTCGCTGCGGCGTGTTACGCGGGATACTCCTGGACATCGCACCGCCTCACCGGACAGGGGGCGGGGTTCAGGGTCACCATGGGCGCCACGTTCGGGGCCGCCGCGATTCCACTTCTACTGGTTCTCCTGGCTACGGGCGGCGGATTCACCACCGGCCGGGGAGCGATCGCCGCTGGCGTCTACTTGTCCGTGGTCCCGATGTTCCTGGGCTATCTGCTGTTCGGCAGGGGCCTTCAGAGGATCGGCCCGGGTACCGCCACGGCCGTGACACTGGCCGAGGTGGTGGTGGCGGCCGTGCTCGCGTCCCTGGTCCTGCACGAGACGCTGTCCTGGGTGGCCTGGGCGGGCATCGTCCTGATCCTGACCGCCCTGGTCCTCCTGGGGGGATCAGGCGAACGGCCACGGGAGAACACCCCGTGACCGTTCGCTGAGGTCACTCTCCGCTGCCGAGGTCCGCGACGCTGTAGCTCCACAGCTCCGCCGAGACGCCCACCGGGCGCTGGCGGACGCCGTCGTCGGCTCCGGACGGGCGGTGGCCGTGTCCGAACGACGCCGACTCGCGCCAGGCGTTGAAGCTCTCCTCATCGGCCCAGCGGGTCAGAACGAGCCAGACGTTGCGGCCGTCGGACGGCTGGAGAAGCTCGAAGCCCTCGAAGCCGGGCTGGCCATCCACCGAGGTGGCGCGGGCGGCGAAGCGCTTGGCGAGCTCGTCGCCGGAGTCTGCGGGAACGGTGATGGCGTTGATCTTGATGACACTCATGAATCCATTCTGCCTGCTGGGTCAGGGATGCTGGACGGCGCCGACGGGATCCTCGTCCGGCTGGGAGATCCAAAGAGTGCTCCCCTCCGGTCCAGGGCAGGGGACGCGCAAGGTCTTGCCGAACGTCTCATCGATGATGTCGTGCTGAATGCCGACGTTCAGGAGGCGGTGATGGCAGAGCTGCAGATCGGACGTTCCGACGGCGAATCCGGCGGCGGGCGCTCCGGCCTCTCCGATGTGGACCAGGACAGTTCCCTCGGCGGCGCGCAAAGTGATCGTCTGGCCGTTGGTTTCGGTCAGGTGCCTGCGCAGCCCGAGGAGCTCGAGCTCCTCGGCCGCCACCGGGACGTCGGCGGCGATCCGCAGGGCTTCGGTCCAGGTGTCAAGGCCGGCGTTCCCGGCACCCGAGGGCGTCGTGGGATCGATCAGGAAGCGGAGGCCGTCCGCCGTGGTGACCTGGACGGATTCCCCATGGCCCGCCTGGTGGGTCTCGACCCGCACGGCGGGGGTGGACGGAACGGCAGCGAGAAACGCCTCCAGGCTGTCCGTTTCGAATCCCAGGCTGACGGCGCCGTCCGGGTATCCGTCCTCAGCCGCGTGGAGCGCGACCCGGCCGTGCCGGAACTCGAGCACGGTCCATGCGGGGTCGTCGGTCAACCGGACCGCTCCGAGGCACTCCAACAGGGCCAGCCACTCGTCTCGGTGTGACGTGTAGATGATGGGTCTGACGATCAATTCCGGGATCATTGCCGCTCCTTCAGGTATTCCGCGAGGGCGTTCTCCACCAGGGACGAAAGCGAGAGGCCCTCATCCACCGCGCGATGCTTGACCGCCTTGATCAGTTCCGGCGGAAGGTAGACATTGAACTGCACCTTCGGCTGCTTCTCTGCCATGCAAGAATGCTAGCAAATTAGCATGTGGAGGGGAAGGGGCGTTCTGTTCCGGGTCTTGCGTGAACCCTTGTCGGCGCGCGGCCGAGCTGCCAGACTGGGCCGCTATGGAGGGTTTGACCTGGGCGGAGGCTGACGAGACACGCCGGACCACCGCGGTGCTTCTCGAAGGCGTCAGCGACGTCGCCGCGGTGCGGGAGATCGCCCTGCGCCAAGGTGTGGACCTCGAACGGGTCAGCCTCGTGGACCTCGGTGGCGTGACGAACGTCCGCCGGGTGCTCCTGCAGATTCTCGCCGTCACGCCCAGCGCCGAGATTCTGGGTCTCTGCGACGCCGGTGAAGCGCGATTCGTGATGCGCGCTCTCGAAGCCGCGGGACGACCCGTCGACCACGAACAGGAGCTGCCGTCTCACGGATTCTTCGTCTGCCGCGCCGACCTGGAAGAGGAACTGATCCGCGCGCTGGGCGCCGGCCGCACCGTGCAGGTCATCGAGAGTCTGGGCCTCGGCGCCAAACTGCTCACCTTGCAGCAACAACCCGCTTGGCAGGGACGGCCTCTTGAGGAGCAGCTTCACCGCTTCTGTGGCGTGGCCTCCGGCCGCAAGGAACTCCTGGCCGGGGCACTCGCCTCCGAGCTGCGGCCCGGGGAGGAACCGGAACCGCTCAGGCTGCTGGTGGAGCGGTTGACCCGCGTTTGACCACAGGCAAGTCTGAGTCAGCCGCGTCGGAGCCCACCAGAATGCTCAGGAGCCTGAGCGATTCCTCCGACGCACTGCCCGGCTCCGCCGTGTACATCAGGACTCGATGGCCGGAGCCGTCGGGGGAGTCCAGCACCTCGAACCAGAGTTCCAGCTCGCCCAGCTCCGGATGACGCAGGTGCTTGACCCCCGAGACACAGTTCTTCACCGGGTGCCTGGCCCACAGCCGCGCGAAATCCTCGCTGCGGAGCGAGAGGTCACCCACCAGCGAGGCCAGCGCGCCGTCGTCGTCCCGGCCGGCCAGGAGGCGCAGGGAGGCGACGGCCCGGGACGCCTCGTCCGGCCACCGTGAATAGAGTTCCCGCGTGTGGGGGTCGAGAAAGAGGAGTCGGTGCAGATTGGGCCGTGTCTCCGGCGATCGGGGCGAATCGGCGTCGAGATGTCCCGCCAGCAGACGGTGCCCCAGCCGATTCCAGGCGAGCACCTCGCCGTGCCGGTTCAGGACCACGGCCGGCACCCCTGCCATCGCCTGCACCAACCGGAGCGTGCCCGGGCGGGCCGAATCCGGCCGGGTCGCTCTGCGCCGCGCCACCTTCTGCGGGGCACGGGCCAGGTCGAAGAGGTGGAGGCGCTCATCGGCGCTCAGGCTCAGCGCCCGGGCAAGTGACTCCAGGACGGCATCCGAAGCGTTGGAGCTCACGCCCTGTTCCAGCCGCGTGTAATAAGTCAGGCTCACCCCGGCGAGCATCGCGAATTCCTCACGCCTCAGCCCGGGAACACGCCGGGTCCCGTGGTGCAGCACGCCGACGTCCTCCGGACGGAGAGCGGCGCGACGGAGGCGGAGGAAGTCCCCGAGCTCGCTGTGTGGGTTCATGCAAGCCATTCTGCCTCGCGCGGACGAGCCTGTCCTGTCCCTGGCAGTGCTAGGCAGAACGGGGTCTGGTTGCCTCCGGGACATCGCCTCAGGGTGGAAGCACCGGTCCAGCAGGACCGGCCCGACCACGAGTAAGGAGATCTCAGCATGACCATTCCCTCGGGCCCTGCCGCGGACACGATGGCGTCCGGCACCACGCCGACGCTCGACGGCGGCACGCGGGTGACGATGACGCCGCACCAGCGCGTCGCCCTCCTGGTCCTCCTGACGGCGGGATTCACCCTCGCGGTGGACTTCTCGATCCTCAATGTCGCGCTCCCGGCGATCGGGGCGGACGTCGGTTTCGCCCTGGAGAACCTGCAGTGGATCGCCACCGCCTTTTCACTGTGCGCTGCCGGACTCACCCTGTTGTCCGGGCGGGTGGCCGATGTGCTCGGCCGCCGTCGCGTCTTCTTCTCCGGCATGATCCTGCTGGGTGCCGCATCCTTGGCGGGAGGGCTGGCGACCGGGCCTGCGCTGCTCCTCGTGGCACGCGTCGGCCAGGGAATCGCTACGGCGATGGTGATCCCCTCGGCTCTGGCCCTGCTCCTGGCAGCCTTCGACGAAGGCCCTCTCCGCGAGAAGGCGCTCGGGCTCAATGGTGCTCTCATGGCCGCCGGGTTCACCACGGGGGCGGTGCTCGGAGGTCTGCTGACCGATCTGCTCAGCTGGCGCTGGGCGTTCTTCCTCAATGTGCCCGTGGCGCTGGCCGTCCTGGCGATCGGTCCCGCGGTGCTCCGGGAGAGCCGCCCGGCCGAACGCCGGAAGCTGGATGTCCCGGGAGCCATCACGGTGACGCTCGGCCTGTCGGCGCTGGTCTTCGGTCTGAGCCAGGCGGCCGAGGAGGGCTGGGCCGCGCCGTCCACTCTGCTGCCGCTGGCTGGCGCGCTGGTCCTTCTTGCCTCATTCATCCTGGTGGAACGGAGAGCTGCCGCTCCCTTGGTGCCATTGCAGACCGTCCGGCGACCGGCCATCGCCTGGGGCAATCTGGCCGGGCTGATCGCTTTCGCCACGGAAACCTCCCTGGTCTTCCTGCTGACTCTCTACCTCCAGCGCGTCCTCGGGTACAGCGCCTTGGGCGCGGGGCTCTCGTTCGCGGTGCTCGGCCTGGGCACGGTGCTGGGTGGCCTGGTGGGTCCGCGCGTGATCGGCCGGGTCGGCACCCGCTGGGCCATGGCCGGTGGTTTCCTCGTGCAGGCCGCCGCGACCGCTGCGCTGGTGCTGCTGCGTCCTGATCCGCTGTCTATCGTCCTGCTCCTGGTCGCCACCTTCATCGGAGGAGTGGCCAATCTGGTGGTGATCGTGGGGTTCACGGTGACGTCCACGTCGGGCCTGCCCGCCGAGGAGCAGGGGCTGGCGACCGGGCTGGCGACCATGAGCCAGCAGATCGGGATCACACTGGGGATCCCGATCATGAGCGCCATCTTCACCGCCCGCTTGTCCGTCGACGTTCCGACGGGACCGGAGCCGATTCTGGCGAGCCTCTCGACGGCCGTCGCCGTCAACGCCGTGCTGTGCCTGATGATGGCCGTCCTGCTCGCCGTGGTTCTGCGGAGGCCCGCTGCGTCCGCGCATGATGCGACGTGAGGCGCGACGGCGGCGCCGCCGTCGTCAAGTGACCCGGTAGGCGGTGTAGCGCACCGTGTCAGCTTCGCGCAGACCCGATGCCACGAACAGCGAACGCTCCAAGTGAGCCCATCGTCCGGACGATGCCTCAAAGGAGACCGTGGTTCGGAAATAGAACTGCTCCGGACCTGGCTGCTCGCCCCGGAGCAAGGCGGCAGCCGCCTCCGGAGCGGGGATGCGGAGACCCTCGGCGCGGAGGTACAGAAGCTCGCCGTCAGGCGTCACCGCGCTGTAGCGGGCGTCGATCTCGCAGCCCCCGTCCGGGCGGATGCGCTGCCAGTCTGCGCCGCCTGGCAGGATCTCGGCGTCCAGGCCGCCGTAGATCCCGCCACCGATGATCGGCACGACCCGGCGGTGCCCGGCCCGCGTCACGCCGTGGTCAGCAGGGAGACCCACGCGGACCTCGACGCCGAACGCGGCTTCCAGCCCCGGAACAGGAGGCTGGGCCGTCACCGTCCCGCCTCCGTCATCCGTCGACCGCCCGAAGCGCCTGGGGCGGACCCCTGGTCGCCCTCCGCGACCAGGTAGCGCAACTTCTCCAGCACGGGCACCGCGTCAGCGAGAACAACCTGCTCTTCCGGTGCCAGCCGCTCCACGGCCTCCAGGATCACGACCGTGGAAGTGGCGTCGAAGGATTCGAAATGGCGCAAGGCGTCCGGGGAGGCGAGGACCTCCACTCCACGCCCGTCGTCCGGGCTGGGGCGGCGGCTGATCAGTCCGGCCCGCTCCATGGCGGCGAGCAGATTACTCACACTGGACCTGCGGAGGCCCAGGGAGGCGGCGAGCTCGCCCGGGGAGGCCACCGTTCCGCGCGGCAAGGCCCGCAGGACCTCGACTTGTGCATCCGGGATGTCCGGGAGATCCGCCCGGGATCGAGTCACGGCCAGCAGCGTCCTGCGGAGCGGTGAGATGACGGCGGCGAGCCGCGCGGCGTCGATGATCATGCGCCGAGCCCGACACTCAGCGAGGCCCGCGTGTTCAGCTCATCCGGGTGGAAGCCCGCGGCGCGCTTGTAGGACGCCGCGATCTCTTCCAGTTCCGCCGCAGGAATCACGTGATGGATGTCCTCGAAGCCCTCCGGCGCGCGTTCCTGAGTTAGTTGCATGACTCGCTCCGGACCAGTCCGGCGGGTCATTTCGAGGAGCCGGGCAGTGACAGGGCGGCGGTCTTCCTCATAGGCCCATAGCGCCTGGTCGACGGTCTCCGCTGTGGCGAGGTGATGCGCCAGGGTGCGGGCGTCGAGAACGGCCTGTGATCCGCCGTTGGACCCGTTCGGGTACATGGCGTGGGCGGCGTCCGCGAGCAGCGTGGTCCTGCCGTAGGTCCAGCGGGGGAGTGCCTCGCGGTCGACCATGGGATATTCAAGGATCTCCTCGGCATCGGCGATGATGCCGGGGACGTCGAGCCAGTCGAAGGACCAGTCACGGAAGAGTCCGGCGATGGGCACGGAGTCGACGGCGCGGTTCCAGTCGGCGTCAGTGGAGCCCGTGCCGCGGCGCTCGGCGATGAAGTTCACGCGCTGGGTGCCGGTGGCCGGGTCGAGCGGTTCGAGAGGATAGGCGACGAACTTCTGCTCGCCGTCGCCGGCCATGATCATCGTGTGGCCGTCCAGGAAAGGGACGACCCGGGCGGTTCCTCGCCAGAGTGTGAGCCCGCTCCAGACGGGCGCGCCATCTTCGGGATAGCGGAGGGCACGCAGTGCCGAGTGGATCCCGTCGGCGCCGATCAGCACATCGGCCTCGACGTCCACCTGACCGTCGGCCGTGGTGAAGGTGGCGGTGACGCCGTCCGGGCAGTCCCGGATCGCCGACAGCCGGTGACCCGTGCGCACTACGTCGCCCAGACGCTCCCGGACCGCCTCGTAGAGGCCGAGCTGCAGCCGGCCGCGGTGGACGGACAGTTGGGGCCAGCGGTATCCAGCGGCCAGCCCACGAGGTTCGGACCAGATCTGCTGGCCGTGGCGGTTGAAATAGCTCAGAGCCTCCGGCTCCACGCCGAGTTCCCGGATCCGGGAGCCCAGTCCGAGCTCGTCCAGTTCCCGCACGGCGTGGGGCAGCAGGTTGATCCCGACGCCCAAGGGCCGGATCTCACGGCTGCGTTCATACAAGACGACGTCCCGGAGGCCTGCCGCCTCGAGACTGAGGGCGAGGGCCAGGCCGCCGATGCCGGCCCCTGCGATGGCGATGCGCATGAAGACTCCTTCGTCTGTGATCTGCACCACGGGTGATGAAGATAGTTTTGCACCTGAACTACTTTGTCGCAAGAGGGAGCCTGGGAGAAGACGTGGGGGAGCGGGCACAGCAGAGCCCCGGGTGCCAGGCGGCATCCGGGGCTCTGCTGTGCGCACTGGTGCGCGGGCCGGTCTAGAGCGACGGCGGCGTGTGCCAGATCCGCTCGATGTAATCGCGCATCGAGCGATCCGACGAGAAGAAGCCGCAGCGCGCCACGTTCAGGATCGCGGACCGGGTCCACGCGTCCTGATCGGCATATGCGGCGTCCACAGTGCGCTGAGCCCGGATGTAGGAGCCGTAGTCCGCCAGCACCATGAAACGGTCATCGTAGAGAAGATTGGAGACGATCGGTTCGAAGGTGGAGCGGTTACCACCGGAGAATGCCCCGGAGGCAATGAGGTCCATCGCACGCCGCAGTTCCTCGTTCTCCTGGTAGAAGTCGCTCGGGCGGTAACCCTTGGCCCACAGCGCGGCGACTTCCGGTTCGGTCATGCCGAAGAGGAAGAAGTTGTCATCGCCCACCAGTTCACGGATCTCGACGTTCGCCCCGTCGTCCGTGCCGATGGTCAGGGCGCCGTTCAGGGCGAACTTCATGTTGCCCGTGCCCGAAGCCTCCTTGCCGGCCAGGGAGATCTGCTCCGAGAGGTCTGCGGCCGGAATGACGCGCTCGGCGAGCGTGACGTTGTAGTTGGGCGGGAAGAGCACCTTCAGGCGGCCCTCGACGCGAGGATCCGAGTTGACCACGGAGCCCACCGCATTGATGAGGTGGATGATCCGCTTGGCCATCGCGTAGCCCGGCGCGGCCTTCGCACCGAAGATGAACGTGCGAGGGGTGATCTCGGACGCATTCACCCGGCCGGACTGCACGCCCTCGTAGAGAGTGACGATGTGCAGGACCTGGAGCATCTGGCGCTTGTACTCGTGAAGTCGCTTCACCATCACGTCCAGCAAGTGACCCTCACCGACCACCAGCCCGTCACGGAGCAGGAGCTCGTCACGCAGACGGTCCTTGTTGTGCGCCTTGACCTCGGCGAAGGCGGCGCGGAACGCGGGATCCTCAGCGTGCGGTTCGAGTTCCTTGAGGCGATCCAGATCCGTCTCCCAGCCGGAGCCGATCGTGTCGGAGATGAGCGAGGACAGGCCGGGGTTGGCCAGACGGAGGAACCGGCGAGGGGTCACGCCGTTGGTCACGTTGGTGAACTTGCCGGGGAAGAACTCCGCGAAGTCCGGCAGCACCTTGTCCCGGAGGAGCTGGGAGTGCAGTTCGGCGACGCCGTTGACCTTGGCCCCGGCGACGGTGGCCAGATAGGCCATGCGGACCGAGCGCTCGGGGTGCTCGCCGATGATCGACATGTTACGGATCCGCAGTTCGTCATTGCCGAACTGCTCCCGCACCGCCAGCAGGAACTCCTCATTGATGCGGTAGATGATCTCCAGGTGGCGGGGGAGCAGGCGTCCCAGCAGGTCCACCGACCAGACTTCGAGGGCCTCCGGCAGGAGGGTGTGACAGGTGTAGGCGAAACACTGGCGGGTGATCTCCCAGGCCTCAGCCCATTCGAGTCCGCGCTCGTCCACCAGGACCCGCATGAGTTCCGGCACGGCGATCACCGGGTGGGTGTCGTTGAGCTGGAAGATCACGCGTTCAGGCAGGTTCTTCAGGTCGAAGCCATCGGCCAGCTGGCGGTCCAGGAAGTCCCGGATGGATGCCGCGACGAAGAAGTACTGCTGCTGGAGGCGCAGCTCCTTACCCTGAGGAGTGGAGTCCTCCGGGTACAGGACCTTGGAGATGTTGGACGCGAAGGTCTGAGCGCGCACCGCCTCGGAGTAATCACCGGAGTTGAAGGTGCGCAGGTCGAAGGCGTTGGTGGCCACGGCGCTCCATAGACGGAGCGTGTTCACCCGGCCGTTCCGGTATCCCGGCACCATGTAGTTGTACGGGACCGCCTGGACGTCCCAGGCCGGGATCCACCGCGTGCGGAGGGTGCCGCCGTCGTCGTACGTCTCAGTGTGCCCACCGAAGGAGATGGTCTGGGCGGCTTCCGGGTGCGGGAACTCCCACGGCGAGCCCATGGCGAGCCACTGGTCGGGCTGCTCGGCCTGCTGACCCTCCACGAAGGTCTGGCGGAAGATGCCGAATTCGTACCGGATGCCGTAACCGATGGACGGCACGCTCATGGTGGCGAGGGAGTCGACGAAGCAGGCTGCGAGCCGGCCGAGACCGCCATTGCCGAGTCCCGGCTCCACCTCGAGGCGGCGGAGTTCGTCGATGTCGATACCGCAGGCGGCCAGCGCCTCGGTCGCGATCTCGTTCAGGCCACTGGCCAGAAGATTGTTGTCCAGCTGACGGCCGAGGAGGTATTCGGCGGAGAGGTAGCAGACACCCTTGGCCTGGCGCTCGAACTGACGCCGCTGATCCTCCAGCCAGCGCGCCATGAGGTAATCGCGCACGGTCTCCGCCAGCGCCAGGTAACGATCATTGTCGCTCGATGTGGACAGTGCCACACCCTGACGGAAGTTGAGGTTGTTGAGGAATTCTTGGACGAACCCGTCCACGGTGCCGGCGGGCGGGGCCACCGGCCCGAGAGCGAGCGGATGAGAAACAGGATTGTCAGGCATGGCATGACGCTATAGGACGCATGTGTCCGCGAAAGTGTCTCGGCAGAATATTTCGGGCGGCTGTCATGTAACGATCCAGGTGAGCGGCGAACGAGCAGAAGCAGGCAGGGGAGGGGCTGTAGGGGGTGGCGAGCTCCCTGCGCACTACATTGATCGCATGAGTGATTCTGCAGAGGCAGCCCTCGACGTGCTTCGCGAGGCGAAGGTGCCCCTGGACCCCGGGCTGTCGGCGTCGCAGATCGGCATCCTGGAGGACCGCTTCTCGTTCCGGTTCGGCCCTGATCACGCAGGTCTTCTGAGCCTTGCCGTGCCTCGCGGACCGGGATGGGTCGACTGGCTGGGTGATCGCACGGAGATCGACGCGAGATTCTCGGCGTCGGTCGACGGCGTGCTGTTCGACGTCCGGCACAACGTCTTCTGGCCCGAGGAATGGGGCGACCGCCCCTCCGACGTCTTCACGGCTCTGCGCGAGGCCCGGGAACATCTCGCGGACACACCGAAGCTCGTCCCTTTGTATGCACACCGTTTCCTCCCGGCGGCTCCGGCGCCTTCCGGCAGCCCTGTCCTGTCCGTCCACCAGACGGACGTGATCCACTACGGCAGCGACCTTCTCGCTTACCTCCAGAAGGAGTTCCTCGGCATCCCGGACAAGCAGCAATCGGAACATCACGTCGAATTCTGGTCCGATCTGGCCGATGGTCGGTGGCTCTGAGCAGTCGGACCGCGGTGGCGACTGACAGGAGATCACGCCTCGCCCCGTGGCGGGAGTCCTTGGTGAGAGGGGTACTCCGAGGGACTCCCTGGGCGCAGGTGCGGAGGCTACCGTGGATTCATGGATATTCGTGCCGAGGTTCGTGACTTCCTGATGTCCCGGCGTGCCAAGGTCACGCCGCAGCAGGTCGGCCTTCCCGGTGGTTCGAACCGCCGCGTCGCAGGCCTGCGCCGCAGCGAAGTGGCGATCCTGGCCGGGGTCAGCGTGGAGTACTACACGCGCCTGGAACGGGGCGGGGTCGGGGGAGCGTCGCCCGAAGTCCTGGACGGCATCGCCAAGGCCTTGCTGCTGGATGAGGCGGAACGTGCCCATTTGTTCAATCTCGCCCAGGCCACCGGCCCGGTGGGTCGTGCAGTCCGCCGCCGGAATCCGAAGAAGTGGATTCCCCATGAGAGCTTGCAATGGCTGCTCAATGCGTTCACGGAGGGACCTGCCTTCGTCCGCAACAGCCGGATGGACCTTCTGGCCTGCAACCCCCTGGCCCGGGCCTTCTACCAGGAGGTCTACGACATGCCTGGGACTTCGCCGAACATCGCCCGCTTCACATTCCTCGATGAGCGGGCCCGAGATTTCTATCCGGACTGGGAGTTCTTCGCCGACGTCACCGTGGCCATTCTGCGCACGGAGGCCAGCCGCGATCCGCACAACAAGGATCTTCAGGATCTCGTGGGAGAGCTCAGCACTCTCAGCGGAGAATTCCGCACGGCGTGGGGCCGCCATGACGTGCGTCATCACGGCACTGGTTTCAAGACCTTCAACCATGCCATCGTGGGAGAGCTGACGCTGGCCTATGAAGGACTGGCTTTGGAGTCCGAGCCCGGGCTCAACCTGACGATCTACACCGCGGAGCCCGGCAGCCCCTCCGCGGACGGGCTGAGAATGCTGGCGTCCTGGGCCGCCGGTGAGTACGGCCAGGCGACGCCGTCCGGGCCGGTGCCTGAACCGGATGCCGGGAAGCGACTGAACAGCTGACCTCCCGGCCCCGGCCGAGGTGCCGCTCCCGGCTCATCTCGAGCCAGGCGGGTTCAGCCGCCGACGGCGATCGTGACGTCCCGCCCTTCAAGCAGGCGGATCTTCTCCACGTCGTCGGTGTGACCCAGCCGCGCCAGGTCCCGCGAGTATCCGGGGTTCTCCACGCGGTAGAAGAAGCCGAGATTGCCCCACGGCCTGTAGGAGAACAGCACTCCGGGCTCAGGGGTCATACCCTCCGAACCGCCGTAGTCGAAGCGGTGCGGGGGAGAGGCGACCTTCTCCTGGCCCCCGAAGTCGCTGAACCGCAGGGTCATCGGGAGCATGGCCAACAGGGAGCGCGTGGCCGGCGAATCCTCGTCGAGGGTCGCCCGGACCACGGTGGATCCGGCGGTGAAGGTGAGGCTGGTTCCCACGATGTTCTCCTTGCGTGAGCTGTCAGATGAGGGGGAGCGCCTGGTCGTGGCCGGCGGCCCTGAAGGATCGGGCGCCGCCGGGGGAGCGCAGGCCGTCAAGGCGGCGAGGGTGAGGCTCAGCGCGACGCTGATCGCCGTCGTCGTCCTCATGCTGCGGTTGGTTGCGGACTCACGCGGGCGGTCACCAGAGCCAGGACTGCCGCGAGAATCAGCACGACGGCGGAGACCAGGAAGGTGCTCTGATAACCGGAGTGGTCGAAGAGCAGGCCTCCGACGGTGGACCCCAAGGCGATGCACGTCTGGACGGTGGCCACCATGAGTCCGCCTCCGAGCTCGGCATTCCGGGGCATGGCTTCGGCGACCCAGCTCCACCAGCCCACGGGCGCGGCGGTGCTCAGCAGCCCCCACAGCCCGAGCAGGATGACGACGGCGGTGAACCACCCACCGGTCGGGATGAGCACGACGGCGAGCACCGCCATGAGCGTCGGGATCACGGCGAGCGTACGGTACAGACCGCGGCCGAGGAATCGCCCGATGAGCACCGTTCCGAGGAATCCGGTGGCCCCCAGAACCAGGAGGACGACGGAGATGGCGGTCACGTCGATCCGGGGGACGGTCTCCAGGAAAGGCCTGATGTAGGTGAACAGGATGAACTGGCCCATGAAGTAGGCGCCGCAGGCGGCCATGCCCCAGGCCACGGACCTGTTCCTCAGCAGGGTGAAGATGACGAAGATGTCCCTCAATCCCGGCGGGGGCGTGCCGGTCGGAGCCGGAGGAACCTCAAGGGAGGGCAGGCTGAACCAGAGCCAGACGATGCAGATCAGCGAGACGGGTACCAGGCAGAAGAACGCACCTCGCCAGCCGATGATCGATCCGAGGTAGCTTCCCAGGGGCGCGGCGAGGACGGTGGCCAGGGCGTTGCCGCCGTTCACGATCGCCAGGGCGCGGGGGACACGGGCAGCAGGCACCAGGCGCATGGCGGTCGCGGCAGACATCGACCAGAAGCCGCCGATGACGATCCCGATGAAGGCCCGGCCGATCATGAACGGAGCGTAACCAGGGGCCAGCGAGATGAGGGCGCCCGAGACGCCCATCAGGGCCGCCAGGCTGATCAGGAGTGTCCTGCGGTTCAGGCTCCGGATCAGGGTGGAGATGGAGAGACTGGTCAGCACGGCGAACAGGCCGGAGATGGCGATGCCCTGGCCGATCATCCCCTCGGAGACCTGCAGATCCGCGGCCATGGGGGTGAGCAGGCTGACGGGCATGAATTCAGAGGCGACCAGGGCGAACGCACCGAAGGACAGGGCGAAGACGCCGCCCCAGCGTCCGGCGCGCGGTGCATGGCCAGACGTGTGGCGTTCGGGGGCTGTGGTGCTGCCGGGCGGCATGGGTTCCTCTCGTCGGAGTCGAAGGCTGATCTCCATCCGACCACGCGGCGTGCCACCGGGGGAGTCCCGCCTGAGAGAGGTACTCGGAGGGCCCCTCTGGCGGTCACGGTCATGACTGAGCACGGCGTAAAGGCAGCCCTCGGGGTCCCGCGGCCGCCCAGGTACCTCGCGGAGCGAAGCTAGTCAGATGTATAGGTGCTGACCAGAACGACACCGTCTGCGACGTCGAGCCGGTCTGGCAGATAGCGCAGCTTGACCCGTTGTCCCACCCTGAGAACGTCTTCGATGGACTGCGCCGTCCGGCGGATCCGGCCGTCATGGTCGATGAAAACGACTGTCACCACGGTGCCTATCGTGTCCTCGGAACCCTCCTGGCCCTGCCTCCGCCACGGCTCTGATCTCTCGACAATTCCTATTGCCTCAATCCCGCCGCTCGCGACCCGGTGTCGTCGCCGAGCCTGCCGAATGAAGACTGCGGCCACTGCGCCGATGACCTCGGCAACGACCACCCAGACGGCGACGTCGACGAACGAGTCAGGCCAGAGCACATGCACCATGAACAGAGAGCCGGAGATGATCACGAGCACGCAGAGGAGTGCCAGCCAGCTCACCCCGACGGACGTGTCCGGCGTGATCTCATGATCCGTTGTCATTGAAGAACGCTCCGTCCCGTGCAGGATCTCAGCACCTACTGGTTGGTACGGCTCGTGGAGCCCGAGAGGCAGGCCGTCAGCACGCTGAGAGTGCCGACCCCAGCGATCTATGCCTGGTCATTGCGCCAGACTAGATGAGATCTTCACGCACGACCAGAGCTGCACAGGCTAGACCGTGAAAGGCGGAGTTCACTGGGCCTGACGGATGCGTTCAAGGGCAGTCACCGCCCCCTAATAACTGGCATGCGCGGATATTGGTGGGCCGGGATTAACACCCTTGCGGTAAGAACATCGAGTCGTCTCTCTGACCGGCCCTGATTCGCGTGGTTGGATAGCGGCATGCCGATTCTTCCAAGCACAGAGAATTCAGTCTTGGTCCGTACGAGCTTCACCGATGCCGAAGCTTGGGCCGATGCCCTTTCCGTTCTCGAGACTGAGAACGAAGACGGTTTCCGTGCTTATGTGGAAGTCGTTGACGATAATGCCTGGGAGGACGCCGATTGGGAGCAGGTCCGTCATTCGGCTCTGGCAGCCGACAAACAAGCGGCCGTCCTGTTCATTGTGGACAGCGCCGCTCTAGGACCGGACTATCCGGTGTTGGTTGTTGACTTGGGCGACTTGTCGCATGAACCGTTCCGGTGCGTTGCTAGTGAACTTTGGGGAGTCGATAACAACCTGAACATCGCCAACATGGATTGGGAAGAGTTCGCCGACATGGCCGAGAGTGATGGGGTTTTTAGGGGCTTTGTCTGACAGCTCTTGTTGCAGCGACATATTGAGCGTAAGCGACTGCCGAGTCTGTGGCGTGGCGTGGCGTTCGATGGTGGTGGGGGAGTAGCCGAGGGTTTCGGCGATGATGGCCACGGGTGCGAGTTTGGTGAGCTCGTGGAGAGTTCCCAGGCGGGCGGCGCGGGTGCTGAAGAGTTTGCTGAGGCGTGTGGTGAGGTGTCCTGGGTTGATGTGGCACCCGGGTGATGCTCCGCGGAACACCCATTTGGTCTTCGGGTGCGCGGCGGTCAGCTCGTGGCCCGGGTTTGCGGCGAGCTCTCGCCACGGCTGTGCAAGGGGATCTGGCAATGCGATCTGGAGAGTCCCCAGTTGAACGGTGACCAGTTCGTCGGTGACGCGGACGTCGTCCCAGGTTAGCCGTGCGATGTTCTCTGCCTGTTGTCCGAAGACGAGGATCAGGATGGCCGCTGCGCGGTCGCGGGTTTCCAGTTCAGAGGAAGCGCTCAGCGACGCGCCTGGTCGTGGGTCCTTCGGCTTGCCAGACGTCAAGGTGGGGTTGCTGCAGGTCGAGGAGCTTGATGTCATGCCTGGTGAGCCAATTGAGGAGGTCAATGGCGACGGTGACTTCCTACTTGGCACGAAGAAAAGTGCCGCGCGTAACTTCGTCCATGAGGTTCATCCGCCGTTGGTGATGCCAGTGGATGTAGCGGCGGATCACGTCAAGGTTCTGCGGGTCACTGACGCGTTCCAGGGCTTGCGTGGCCCAGGCTTGGTAGCGCACCAGGTAAGCATCGCGTTGGGGCCGCACACCGTGTTCGATGAGAAGGCCCCGGACGTATTCGCGGGTGCGTGAATCAGGGAGTTCGTCGAATGTGTCGTGATTGATTTTGGGTGCGGCCGCGAGGTTTCGAAGGAAGGCCGTGACGTGCTTTTGCCGGATCCAGGTCATCCCGCTGTTGGCCCGTTTCAATGACTTCAATGGCGCTGCCAGCGGGATCAGTTTCGTAGCCATGATTCCCGTGGCCGGATTAGTTAGCAGGTTGTCAACGATGTCGCCGAGGACGCAGGCCCGGCAGCGTGCACCGGCATAGAGTTCGTCTTCGGCGCCGCAGCTTCGGCAGTCGAAATTGAGCCGAACGCCTGAGCAGCTGCGGCATGCCGGCTGCTCATCGATGATTCCGGGCAGGACGCCTTCGTGGCCGTAGGCGTAGCAGACCTTGAACGCCACCGAGTCCCGGAACATCGTCTATGTACGTGAGTCCTCGCAGCTACTTCTACTCCCGTACTTCAAAGCACCGATAATCTACATTATGTCAACTAATTATCCGAGAACCGTATCCGATGCGCGAGCCGCCCCTATCCCACACTGACGGTCTCGTCGTCGATCAACCGCGAGAAGCACGCCCGATAGTGGGAACTCGTCGCACAGCAACAGCGCGGATTCTCAGTGACGAAGCAGCAGATTCAATCCAGCGAACAGGAACCCGGCACCCATGAGTGCCGCCAATATTCCAATCGTCAGCCAAGCGCCCGGAGATGTCGCCTCTCCGAGGGAATGCCTCGGCCGTATGCCCATGAGGCTCAACCGCCTGCGGAGCATCTCCGTCCATCGCCTGTGTTGCCTGGAAACGGCTGAACGGAAGATGGCAAGGGCCAGGCCGTCGAGAAGAAACACCGCGCCGATCAATGCGAGTGCGGATCCTTGCCAGATCATCGCCGCTCCTACGGGTCGACGTCGGGTTATTGCGCATACCATGCCAGGGCAAGGCTACGCTCACGCTGCTCTCAGTTTTCCCGGAATGCGGCGAGGAACATCGCTCGGCGATTCCCCGTGGATCCCCCGCTCCCCCTCACCGGGCGTATCCAGCCTTCGGCGACCGGAGTTGCGACTCACGTACTGCGCCGCCATCGCATGACGTACTCTGATGCCAGTTGCGGAATCTGACCGCGTTGATCGGGCACGGTGCGAGGAGGAAAACGATGGGCGTTGTATTTCCAGAAGGACCGGTCTCGATCACGACCGCGAACGGCGACATCGTCCTCATGCACATCTGCGACCTGTGTGGCGCGGCCGTCGTCGAAGCCGACGGCACGGACCTCGCATTCCACAAACGTTGGCACCGGATCACCGGCTCCGGGAACTGGGTCGACCCAGAAACCGGCCGACACCACGGTCCTCGGAATCCGTTTGTCCCAGGCGGATCATCCCGCTGAAATCTCGGGACTGCGCGACCTCCCCGGTATGGCACTGATTCAGCGCCTTTCCTTCGGACGGGCCGCTCGCCGGCGATCCGGACACATCCCGCTCCACCCGCATCGTTTGTTTCAGGACGTGACGGTCAATCGCGGTAACCCCTATCCCCTCAGACAGAAATAGCCCATCCCCAGTACGCCTCGGTAGCCATCTTCATAAGCGGCGCGCTGTTCCTCGTGCCCTCTCCCCCGGCCCATGGTCCGAGCCCGGCGAAGGTGGCGGATCGTCGTCGGATCCGAATTCTTCCGCGGGCCCGCTCGGAACCCTGACGGGCGGTTCAACCGACCCGTTCCGCGGTGCTGGTCCACTTTCCCAGGCTGGCATCGCCGCATTTCGCGCCTGCGACGAGCGGGGCATTCAACTCCGGGTGGGCCGGATCGACGCACACGGTGAATGAATCGCCGGAGATCTCACCATCGATCGAAATCGCGGAGGACCGATAACTGTGTCCGTCCGCCACATAGGTGTAAGTGAGCGTGTAGTCACGAGCCGGCATTCCGGTTCTGGGCCGTAGCTGCCGATCGATGACCGTGGCGGCGGCCTTCATCGTCAGTCCCTGTTGGGGCTTCTGATTGAACTGCGGCCAGAGCAAGGCCAGGGCTCCGCCCAGGAAGAGCACGAGAATGACGATGATGGTGGCAACGGTGACCCCTGCTGACCGGCGCTTATCCACGGCTCCAGGCCCCCTCCACGCTGTCGCGGCACAGTCCCCCGGGCGCGACCGATCGCACACGACGACGCCCCTGGCAGAGACGCGCGGCACGCGATTCCTGCGCAATCACTTCTGACACGGGGTCTCCTTCGACGGTATGAACCCGAGTATGGCACGGGCTCGGCCACTGGACGTTCCGCGCCCTCATCACGCCTTCAGCCCCTCGTGTGCCCGCAGCGAACCACAGCCGGGCGGCCTACTCGGCACGACGTCTCCCCCGCAACGTCTCCCCCGCAACGTCTCCAGCGCCAATCGTACGGTTTCCCTGGCGCTCACGAGTTCCGCCAGCCGCCCGTCGATGACCTCGAGTTGTTCTTCCAGGAGCGCCGCGCGGTCATCGTCACCCATGTCCTCCCAATGCGTCATGCGTTCCCGCATCTGAGCCAGCGAAAACCCTGCCGCGCGGCCCGCGAGGATCAGTTCCACCCGGCGCTGAGCCTCGAGCGTGTAGTCCCGGTAGCCATTGGCTTGCCGGTTGACCTGGCCCGGGCTGAACATGTCCCGGTCCTCGTAGAAACGGATCGCCGACGGGGCCAGACCCGTGCGGCGGGCCAATTCGCTGATCCTCATCACTTCCCCCTTGACCTTCAAGTCACTTGAAAGTTTAGCGTCAGAGACGGCACCTCCGCCCATGACTCCGAGGAATCCACCATGACGCACTTCTTTGCCGGTATTGCCGTTGCCCTGTTCTCACTCCGGCTCCTGCTCTTCCTCCTGCTGCATGTCCTGCCAGGCGGCATTCACCCGATTCACGACACTGTCAGTGACTATGCGGCGTCTTCCGAGAGGCGAACCCGTCTGCTCGCCGCCACGGCATCGTGGACTGCGGCCGCGGCCTGGCTTGCACTCGGCGCCGGCGTGCTGTCCAGCACCGGCAGACCGGACCTCGCACTGGCCGGATGGCTCCTCGGAGTTGGCACCCTCCTTGCGGTCATGCCCTTCGTGCCGACCGACCGCAGCGGAAGCACCACGACCAGACGCGGCAGGATGCACCTCCTTCTCGCGATCGCATGGTTCACCATCGCCTACTCGACCATCGGCCCGCTGGGCCGGCTGATCGCTGGCTCACCCGTCGCTGCCGACCTGCTCCGCCACCTGGACACGATCGCCGCCGCGTCCTTGGCGGCGCTCATCGTTGCCTTGCTGGCTCGCCCCTTGCGACGGCGGTTCTTCGGCCTCAGCGAACGTGTCTTCATCGTGACGGTCACCCTCGCGCCGCTCGTGGCCGCTGCGGCCCTCGCCACCGCCTGAACCCGCTATTGATACGGTCGCAGCTTCCCTGGACGTCAACTGAGGTCAGGATGGTTGACCGCGTGATGGCTCCGGATATGTTGCCGAAGCAACGACTGACAGCAAGCCAGCAGGCCGCCGCAGTCCCGTCCATCACCGGAACGGGGATCTCGTTGCCGGTCGCGGGCTTCTTCGGACTTGCGCTGGGCGCCTATCCTTTTCGCGTCGAGTGCACCCCTGCGCGCCGCGACCTGGATTCCGGTCCTCGGAATGTGTGCGGTCACTCTGATCGTCATCGGGGTCTGTGCGGTGCTGATAGGCAGGAGTTCATCCCCGGGCTGTGAGGTCTCCGCAGCACCGCCGCGTGCGGATCGCAGGCCGGTACGCTGAGGACATGACCGCCGCTCCCCCGTCACTGCCGCCCGCCGAACTTCTGCCCGGCTTCACGGCCCGCAAGGCGGTCCGCGAAGATCTGCCGGCGCTGATCGACCTGCTGCATGACGACATCCTGGGTCAGACGCGCGAACGGCACGACGACGACGCCTACCTCCGCGGCTTCGAAGCGGTAGACGCCGACCCGGCTCAGTTCCTCGCAGTCGTCGAAGACTCCGGGGGAACCGTCGTCGGGATGCTGCAGCTCAGTCTGATCCCGGGGATCTCCCGCGGCGGACGCCTGCGGCTGAACATCGAAGGAGTCCGCATCGGCCGCACGCTGAGGGGCCAGGGAGTGGGGTCTGCCATGATCACCTGGGCGCTCGAGTTCGGACGCCTGAACAAGGCCGGGCTTGTCCAGCTCACCACCGACGCTCGGCGAACGGATGCCCAGCGCTTCTACGCGCGTTTGGGGTTCGTCGCCAGCCACATCGGGATGAAGTTCGAACTCGACTGACGGCGCACAGGGAGGAACGGAAAATACTTCTCCCCCACACCGTGCAGCCTCCTCTATCAGGCGTAGGCTGAAAGTGACGCCGAGCCTCCAACCACTAGAGAAGGAGCGCATCATGGCCTCATCAATACCCCAGGATCCTCTGGCGCGGTCCTCCGCAGCGGAGGCTGCAGACGACGCGGTCGTCGAAAGGGACACCGCCTCAATCAGATCGAGCCCGAAGCCATCGGCCAGCACTGCGACGCGGGCCGGCACGGTCTGGGTGGCCGTCGTCGTCGCGCTGATCCTGCTGGTCCTGCTGATCATTTTCATCCTCACCAACCAGGTCCCGGTGAACATCATGTTCCTGGGACTCGAGAGTTCCCTTCCTCTTGGAGTGGCGCTTCTGATGGCCGCCGTCGCGGGCGGACTGCTGGTGGCTGCGGCAGGTGTCGCGAGGATCCTCCAACTCAGGCTGAAGGCGCGCCGGGTCCGCAAACTCCACGCGGCAAGCTGAACCCTTCAGTGACCCACCATCTGAAAGGGCGGAACCCATCATGAAGGGACACCAGCCCCACGAATCCGGTTCTACGGAACACGGACCGTCGTCTGCGCGTGAGGACACGGACCACGGAGCCGCGACGAGCGGCGCCTCTGACGACGTCGAAACCTGGGACAACGAAGGTGGACATGATCGGACGGCGTCCGAGGACCAGCGCCCACACACCGCACCGGACTGAACGGTAGGCCAGGGACGCACCACGCGGCACGGAGCACCTGGACTCCGACCCCTCGACTCCGCCCACCGACGGAATCGGCACACACTTATGAGAAACGCAGGCGATACGCCATGAACACATCCCAGCATCAGACCATTCAGGAGACGCCCATCCTCACCCTCGAGGGGGTTCTCGCCTCCGCGTTGCCGGACGGCATCGGCACGGACAGCGGGCCGGCACGGTACACCGTCCCTGCGGTGTTCTCCCGGAGACCGTTCCCCCGGGAACTGGAATTGATCAAGGACTTCGGGATCGCGGGCCGGCTGGCCGAAGCGGGCTACCCCGGCGTGGAACTCGAGGTTTCGGACCGGAGGCTCCTCATCCTCAACACGAACCTCGACGAACTCAAGAGTGGTCTCGCGTCCTTGGTGGGGGCCGTCCTCCGCGAGCTGTCCGAGCAAACATTGAGGGAACGCCATGCCGAGGAAGACGAGCTCGACGCCTTGGGACGGCGCGAAGAGAGCCGCCGGGAGGAGATCCGTCAGGCGGCGGCCGAAATCCACTTCCATTGATCCACGACATGGCTGTGGCCAGGCCCGAACGGACCTGACCACAGTGCTGAGCGGCCCCGCCGGTTGCTCTCAGCCGGCCGCGCCCACCAGGAATTTCTTCAGGAGCGGACCGCTGGTGTCGGCGCCGAGTCCCCCGTCTTCGACGAACACCGCAACGGCCAAGTCGCCATGCGTGGCAACGATCCAGGCGTGGGTTTTCGGCGGGTTGTCCATACCGAACTCCGCCGTTCCGGTCTTCGCGCCCACCGGCGCTCCGGGAACATCGGCCAGGAACCCGGCGTGGCCTGAGGTGACCACAGCTCGCATGAGGTCTTTGAGCTTCGTGGATTCGGCCGCGGTGATCGGCTTCTCAATGGGCGCCGCCGAGGCCGAAGGGGACGGAGAGCTGCTCGCCGTCGCGCCCGGAGCGGGCTCCGGAGCGTCGGAGTTCAGCACCAGCTTCGGCGTCACCGGGGCGCCCTTGCCGACCGAGCCGGCCATCACGGCGGCGGCCAACGGCGAGAGCAGGACCTTGCCCTGGCCGATCATCGACGCTGCATGTTCCGTGCCCTCGGCCGAGGACGGAACGTTTCCGAGATAGCCGTCGAAGGCGAGCGAATCGGACGGAAGCCCGACCCCCAGCGACTGAGCGGCGGCGCTCAGCTGCGCCTGCGACACCTTGTCCCGGGCGTTGATGAAAGCGGTGTTACAGGAGTGTGCGAAGGCGTCACGGAGCTGAATCGACCCCACCTCGGAGGCGGGGTACAGCGGAGCATTCTTGAACGTGCGGCCGTCCACGGACGCCGTGGCGGTGCAGGACACCGTGCTGTCCGGGGTCATCCCGTTGCGGATCATCGCGAGGGAATCCACGATCTTGAAGGTCGACCCCGGAGCGTACTGCCCGATCATCGCGGTGTTGTACCCGTTGCTCCCCGGGCCGGATGCCGAGGCGAGGACGGCGCCATCGGAAGGCCGCAGCGCCACGATGGCGGAAGCGGGAGCGATGTCCTTGAGCGTGTCTTCAGCCAGCGACTGAAGGCGCGGATCGAGAGTGGTCTTGAGGGGGGCGCCGGCCTTGGCCGCGATCTGGAAGAGAACGCGGCCTTCATCCTGCCCGGGGTTCTCCGTCGTCGATCCGGATGCCGGCGCCGAGGCCTTGGCGCGTACCACCACGCCCTCCTGGCCTCTCAACTGGGCGTCGTAGCGGGCCTGAAGCCCGCCCTGACCGGCGACATCCCCGGCTTTGAGGGCTCCCTTGGACTTCTCCACCTGTTCGGCGGTCACCTCCCCCACGGTGCCGAGCACCGCACGGGCGAAGCCGCGGCTCGGAGCCAGCGGCAACGTGCCCGGCACCGTCCGCGCACCGGGAATCTGTGCGAGTTTCTCCGAGGTGAGCGCCTTGGCCTCGGCCGAGTCTGCCCGAAGTGTGATCGCCGAGACGAATGCCTGGGGCCCGGCGGCCTTGACCTGCGCCGCGAACCCGCCCGGATCGACATCGGCGAGTCGCGCGACCTGCTCGGCCGACGCGCCGGCGTCCTTGCCGTTGAGACGTGACTTGTCGATGCCGAGATTCACCACGGGACGGTTGGTGACGAGGACCTTCCCGCCGGCACCGAGGATGTCCGCCCGCGGAGCCGCCTGACGTGCCGTCTCCAGCACCTCGTCATCCTTGAGCTCCGGCGCCACCAGGGCGGGAACCCACTGGGCGGCCCACTCGCCGTTGCTCTTCTTGAGCGCTGCCTCGGTCGAGTAACTCCAATGAGCCCCGGACAAGGTCCAGTCGAAGGAGAGCTTGGCGGTCCCCTTGTCCCCGTCCACCGTCACGGCATCGACCTTCACTGCGGGCTTGTTGTCCGGCAGCCCCTTCACGATGGCCTTCAGTTTCTTATCCGCCTCTGCGCCGTCGACTCCGTCGAACCGGATCGAGCCGACGCTCAGGCCGGACAGACCGCCCGCCAGCTGCTGAGCATAGGACTCGGCGCCCTTCCGTCCGTCGTCACACGCGGACAGTGAGCCGAGCAGAATGACGGAGGCGGCCAGGACGCTGAGTGTTTTCGTTGATTTCCCCACGAGCGTCATTATGCCAAGCCGCACTGACATTCCTGGTCAAGCGGCCCGGCTTGCACTTGACCGCACGTCTTGACACGGTCTGGTATAAGCGGCCCGGCGGGCGGATAATGGAATCAGGTCATGGCACCCGCCACGTACCAGCAGGAACAAGGGAAAGGGGAACCGTCATGGGCTTTGTGGCATTCCTTATTCTGGGTCTCATTTGCGGTGCGATCGCCAAGATGATCATGCCCGGTGAACACGGAGGAGGGTGGGTCTCCACTCTGATCCTCGGTGTCGTCGGCGCGCTTCTGGGCGGCTGGATCGGGGGCATCGTCTTCAACGTCGGACTGGCCGGATTCTGGAGCCTCCAGACGTGGATCCTGGCCATCGTCGGTTCGGCGATCGTGCTCTTCGTCTTCGGGCTCGCCAGCCACAGCGGACGCGGCGCCGGACATCGCACCAGTCATTGAGTCGACAGCAGGTCGGGGGCCGGAGCACAGGATGCTCCGGCCTTTGCCGTGTCCACCTACACTGGAAGGGCTATGCAGTGTGACTACTTTGACGCCGGAACATGCCGCTCCTGTACCGAGATGGGTGTTCCGTACCTCGTTCAGGTGGCGCGGAAGGAAGAGCACCTGCGCCATCAGCTGAGCGCCTTCCCCGGCGTCGAGTGGCTCCCCTCCTTCTCCGCGGCGGAGTCCGGGTTCCGGAACAAGGCGAAGATGGTCGTGTCCGGGGACAGCGTCTCCCCCACCCTGGGAATTCTCGACGCCGACGGCCTGGGCGTCGATCTGCGCGCCTGCGGGCTGTGCTCCCCCGGCCTGACCGCCGCGTTCCCGGTCCTGGCGGACTTCATCAGTTCGGCGGGCCTGACCCCGTATGACGTCCCTCGTCGACAGGGCGAGCTGAAGTACATCATCCTCACGGAGTCACCGGACGGCGAGTTCATGCTCCGCTTCGTGCTGCGCAGCACACTGCAGCTCGCACGGCTGCGCGACACTCTGCCGCGGCTGCAGGCGGCACTTCCGACCGCCGTCGTGATCTCCGCCAACATCCATCCCGAGCACAAGGCGACGTTGGAGGGCGAGGAGGAGATCATCCTCACCGCCCAGGAATCCCTGCCCATGCGCCTCGACGCCCTGACGCTGCACCTGAGGACGCGGAGCTTCTTCCAGACCAACACCGCGGTGGCCCGGGAGCTCTACCGGCAGGGCACGGTCTGGGTCGATGAGGTCTCGCCGGCGTCCCTCTGGGATCTCTACTGTGGCGTGGGAGGGTTCGCCCTTCACGCGGCGCGGCCAGACCGGGAGGTCACCGGCATCGAGGTGAGCGCCGAGGCCGTGGCCAGCGCACGTCTGAGCGCAGAGGAGGCCGGACTGACCAGGACCGATTTCGTCACTGCTGACGCCACCACTTTCGTCCGGGACGCCGGGTCGGTACCGGACCTGGTCATCGTGAATCCGCCGCGCCGCGGCCTGGGCGCCGAACTCGCCGGGCTGCTCCAGAACTCCGGGGTCCGGCATGTCCTCTACTCCAGCTGCAATGCCGTGAGCCTGGCCAAAGACCTCGCGAGGATGCCCGGTCTCTCCCCCGTCAAGGTCAGGCTCATGGACATGTTCCCCCAGAGCCACCACTACGAAACCATGGTGCTGCTCGAGCGCCGTGACGCCTGATCAGTTCCCTACCCTGGAAGACAGCGATGAACTCCCCCACGAAAACCGTCCTGACCGCTGCGATCGTCCTGGACGTCGCACTGATCCTGCTCTTTGCAGGGATCGGGCGCGACGCCCATCATCGCGAGCAGGGCTTCCTGGGTGTCTTCGTCACGGCGTGGCCTTTCCTGGCCGGCGCGGCGGCCGGGTGGCTCGTGCCCCGCGTCTGGCGCTCACCGCTCCGCCTCTGGCCGGCCGGGGTCTCAGTCTGGCTGGGAGCACTGGCCGGAGGCATGCTCCTGCGTGCGCTCACCGGGCAGACGGTGGTTCTCGCCTTCATCATCGTGGCCACGCTTTTCCTGGCGCTGGTGCTTCTGGGGTGGCGCGCGGTCTGGCTGCTGGTGGCCCGGCTCCGGTCGAAGCGCGAGGCCCTGTAATAGAGTTCCCCTAGAGCAAGCACCGGAACGTGACACCAGGAAGGACCACCGTGATCACCGCATTCGTCCACATCAAGACGGACACCTCCTCCATCCCGGAATCCGCGCAGCAGATCGCGGCCATCGAGGGGATCTCCGAGGTCTACTCGGTCACCGGCGACTGGGACCTGATCGCCATCGCCAAGGTCAACAAGCACGAAGACCTGGCGGACGTCATCGCGGACCGGCTCTCCAAGGTTCCGGCGGTCGTCCACACGACGACGCACATCGCCTTCCGCTCCTACTCCAAGGAAGATCTCGACGAGGCCTTCTCCATGGGCTTCGACGGCTGACGTCGCCTGGGAGCAATCCTCAACAGACTCCCTTAACAGACAGAGCGAGGGCTCCCGGATCTCCGGGAGCCCTCGCTCTGTCTGCTTGTCCGTTAAAGAAGGAGGCCCGGACTCAGCGCCGCGTGGCCTCGACCCAGCGCTCCAGGACGTCGGCGGCCGCACCGGAGTCGATCGACTCCTCCGCGACACGCTGGGCCTTTTTCAGCCGTTCCTGCAGCGGCGCGTCGTGTCCGGCGTCGGCGGCGACCAGGCCGGCCGCCGCATTGAGCACGACAGCGTCGCGCACCGGCCCCTTCTCCCCCGCCAGGAAGCGGCGCACCAGATCGGCGTTGCTGTCGGCGTCGGCTCCCTTGAGTGCCTCGACGGGAACCAGCTCGATCCCGAAGTCCCGGGGATCCAGCCGGTGGACCTCGATCTCTCCGTCGCGCACCTCCCACACGGTCGAAAGCCCGGACGTCGTGATCTTGTCCCGGCCGTCGTCGCCCCGGAACACCAGCGCCCTGGTCCCGCGGCGGGCGAGCACGCCGGCCATCAGGGGCGCCATCCGCTCATTCGCCACGCCGAGCGCCTGGGCCGTCACACCGGCCGGGTTGGTCAGAGGTCCGAGGACGTTGAAGGCGGTCGGGATGCCGAGGTCGCGGCGCACGCCGCCGGCATGACGGAACGACGGGTGGAAAACTTGAGCGAAGCAGAGGGTGATCCCGACCTCGGCGGCGATCTCCGCGACCCGCTGAGCCGGAAGATCCAGCCGCACCCCGAGGGCTTCGATCACATCGGCGGAGCCGGCCTTGGTGGAGGCACCTCGGTTGCCGTGCTTCACCACGGTCCGGCCGGCGCCCACCACCACCAGGGAGGACATGGTGGAAATGTTCACCGTGTCCAGACCATCTCCACCGGTGCCGACGATGTCCAGCGTCTCGCCGGGGACGGAGATGCGTTCGGCGCGCGCCAGCATGGTGCCCGCCAGTCCGTCGATCTCCTCCACCGTCTCGCCCTTGGCCCGGAGGCCCACCAGGAATCCGGCCAGCTGAGCAGGATTCGCAGCGCCGTCCATGACTTCGGCCATGGCCCATGCGGTGGCCTCGGACGGCAGATCTTCGCCGCGGACCAGCGCGCCGATCAGGAGCGGCCAGGTCCAGGGAACTCGCGGGGTCTGAACGTCGTTACTCACGTACAGATCCTATCGACGCAACGCCGCCGGACCCGCAATGTGAACTGCAGCACCTCTCCTGGTGCGGAAAACCACGGTAGTTTTCGCAGCTCTGTAGAAAAAGTGGGCCGAAACGGCGCTTTGCGTTGGGCAGCGCGCCGTTTTGCAGACATAATGTCTATGTGACCACAGCGACTCATGCCCCCAGTACCCCGGCGCATCCCACGCTGAACAGGCCAAACATGGTTTCCGTTGGGACCGTGGTGTGGCTGTCCAGCGAGCTGATGTTCTTCGCCGGCCTTTTTGCCATGTACTTCACCCTGCGCTCCACCTCCGGTGAGCTCTGGGCCGAAGAGACTGCGAAGCTGAACTTCCCCTTCGCCCTGGTGAACACCATTGTTCTGGTGCTCTCCTCCTTCACCTGCCAGATGGGCGTCTTCGCCGCAGAGCGACTGCAGCCCCGCCGCACCGGCAGCGTCTTCCAGTTCACCCGCTGGGGGATGAACGAATGGTTCATCCTGACGTTCCTCATGGGTGCTTTCTTCGTGGCCGGCCAGGCCACCGAGTACGCCATGCTGACCAGCGAGCACGTGACCCTGAACGCGAATGCGTACGGTTCCGCCTTCTACATGACCACGGGCTTCCACGGCCTGCACGTCATCGGCGGTCTCATCGCCTTCCTGTTCATCCTGGGGCGTTCGTACGCGGCCAAGAAGTTCGGCCACTTCGAAGCCACTTCGGCGATCGTGACCTCTTACTACTGGCACTTCGTCGACGTCGTGTGGATCGGCCTCTTCCTGGTCATCTACGTCCTGAAGTGACCGGTGCCTTGAGCACGGAACACGGCAAAGAAAACAACGCACCTGCCTGGCTGGCAAGTGCACGATCGATCAAAGGAACCACCAAGTGAAGGCACTCTCCCTGAAGCGACGTCATCCGCTCGCGGCAATCGCCTTGCTGTTGTTGGGTCTGCTCTTCACTGGTGGCCTCTACGCGGCGGCTTCCACGGCCAACCAGGCCAAGGCCGAGACCCAGAGCTACAGCGCCGGCGATGCCGCTGAGGGCAAGAAGCTGTTCGTGGCTAACTGCTCCACCTGTCACGGCATGGGCGCCGCCGGCACCAAGGACGGTCCGTCCCTCGTCGGCGTCGGCGCTGCCGCCGTCGACTTCCAGGTCGGCACGGGCCGTATGCCCATGCAGATGAACGGACCGCAGGCACAGATCAAGCCGAAGCAGTTCAACGAGGAGCAGACCCGCCAGCTCGCCGCCTACGTGGCATCGCTGGCTCCGGGCCCGAGCGTTCCCGACGCGCACATCCTCGATGAGAAGGGTGACGCCGCCAAGGGTGGCGAGCTCTTCCGCGTGAACTGCGCCATGTGCCACAACGCCGCCGCCGCCGGTGGCGCGCTGACGCGGGGCAAGTTCGCCCCGACCCTGCACGGTGTGGAAAGCAAGCACATCTACGAGGCCATGGTCACCGGCCCGCAGAACATGCCCGTTTTCAGTGACGCGAACATCTCCCCCGAGGGCAAGCGCGACATCATCACCTTCCTGAAGACCATCGAGAACAACCCGTCCCCGGGTGGTGCCGACCTCGGCGCCCTGGGTCCGGTCTCCGAAGGCCTCTTCGTGTGGACTGCGGGTCTGGCCGTCATCATCGGCTTCACCATCTGGCTGACCTCGCGCAGCAGCTAACAGCGCGAGCGAACACTTTGCCGCTGTCACGACGGCGGCGCTGAAATTGAAGATCTTCGGCAACTGCCGAACTCAGAGAGGGAAAAAGGGGAACCATGGGCAACCATAGTGACGGCAGCTCGACAGGCTCGGGCACCGTAGCTACGGCTGGTCAGCACGATGAGGGGACATTCCAGGATCCTGGAATTCCTCCTCACCGTCCTCGACTCGCCGACAAAGACCCCAAGGCCGCCAAGCGGGCGGAGCGGCAGGTCGCCATCCTGTTCATCGTGTCCGTCATCGGCACCTTGGTCTTCCTGGTGGCGTACTTCGCCATCGATCTGACCAACAAGTCCACGACGCGTGACATCAGCCTGCAGAACATGCTGCTCGGCCTGGGTACCGCCTTCGCGATGCTTGGCATCGGCACGGGCATCGTGCACTGGGCGAAGACCCTGATGCCTGATCACGAAGTCTCCGAGGAACGCCATGAGCTGCGTTCCGAGGATGACCGTGTGGCCGCCGTGGCCATCGCGGACACGATCATCGAGGAATCCGGCATCAAGCGCCGCCCTCTGATCCGGAACACCCTGCTGGGTGCGGTCGCGCTGGCTCCCCTGCCCGCTCTGGCCGTCTTCGGAGACCTGGGACCGCGTCCGGACGACAAGCTCGCACACACCATGTGGGCCCCCACGGACGGCAAGCTGAAGCGCCTCACCCGTGACCCCGATGGCACCCCGATCAAGGCATCGGACGTCACCATCGGCTCGGCGTTCCACGTGATCCCCGAGGGTCTCAACGAGCTGGAGCACGGCAAGCTGAACGCGAAGGCCAAGGCCGTCGTCCTGCTGATGCGCCTCAACCCGGATGAGCTTCACCCCTCCCCCGGACGTGAGAACTGGGCTTACAACGGCATCGTCGCCTACTCCAAGATCTGCACCCACGTCGGCTGCCCTGTCGCTCTGTACGAGCAGCAGACGCACCACCTGCTGTGCCCGTGCCACCAGTCGACCTTCGACCTGACGCACGAGTGCGAGGTCATCTTCGGCCCGGCCAGCCGTCCGCTGCCGCAGCTGCCGATCTCAGTCGACGAAGAGGGCTACCTGGTGGCCACGAGCGATTTCCATGAACCTGTCGGACCGAGTTACTGGGAGCGTGACGAGCATGAGCGCCGCCTCAACAGCTGAGCAATCCACCTATCAGGCGGAGACCAAGTTCGGCCGCTTCACTGACTTCGTCGATCAGCGTGTCGGTGGATCCGGCATCCTGAAGGAGTTCGGCCGCAAGGTCTTCCCGGACCACTGGTCCTTCATGTTTGGCGAGGTGGCACTGTACTCCTTCGTCATCCTGCTGATGTCAGGCACGTTCCTGACGTTCTTCTTCGATCCGTCAATGGCGGAGACCCACTACCAGGGCAGCTACTCGCCGCTCTACAACGTCGAAATGTCGGTGGCGTACAACTCGTCGCTGAACATCTCGTTCGAGGTCCGTGGCGGTCTCTTCATGCGTCAGGTCCACCACTGGGCGGCACTGCTGTTCGTGGCCTCCGTGTCCGTGCACATGCTCCGCGTGTTCTTCACGGGTGCATTCCGCAAGCCGCGTGAGCTCAACTGGGTGGTGGGCGGTGTCCTGCTGATCCTGGCCATGGCCGCCGGCTTCACCGGTTACTCCCTCCCCGATGACCTGCTCTCCGGCAACGGTCTGCGCATCATCGACGGCGTCATCAAGTCGATTCCCGTGATCGGCACCTGGATCTCCTTCTTCCTCTTCGGTGGGGAGTTCCCGGGCACCGCGATCATCGGCCGCCTGTACGTGCTCCACATCCTGCTGGTCCCGGCTCTCATCCTCCTGATGGTCGCCATCCACCTGTTCATGGTCGTGGTCCACAAGCACACCCAGTACCCCGGCCCGGGACGCAACGACCGCAACGTCGTCGGCTACCCCCTCGGCCCGGTCTACGCGGCGAAGGCCGGTGGCTTCTTCTTCATCGTCTTCGGCGTGATCGCCCTGATGGCAGGCTTCTTCACGATCAACCCGATCTGGAACTACGGTCCTTACGACCCCTCCCCCGTGTCCGCAGGCACCCAGCCTGACTGGTACATCGGCTGGGTCGACGGCGCGCTGCGTCTGATGCCCGGTGTCATCGGTGCGATCGGCGGATACCGCCAGCACTTCGAGTTCATCATCTTCAACCACACGCTGAGCCTGAACGTGCTGCTGCCGGCCCTGGTGCCCGCAGGCATCGTCTTCACCGTGCTGTTCACGTACCCGTGGATCGAACGGTGGATCACCAAGGACAACCGCGAGCACCACGTGCTGGACCGCCCGCGCAACGCTCCGACCCGTACCGCCATCGGCGTCGCCGGCATCGTGTTCTACTGCGTGATGTGGGCCGCCGCCAGCTCCGACCTCATCGCCACCCACTTCAAGGTGTCGCTGAACGACGTGACCTACTGGCTCCGCGCCCTGTTCTTCATCGGCCCGATCATCGGGTTCATGGTGGCCAAGCGCGTGGCTCTCGCCCTGCAGCGCAAGGATCGTGAGATTGCCCTGCACGGCCGCGAGACCGGCCGTATCGTGCGCCTGCCGCACGGTGAGTTCATCGAGGTCCACGAGCCGCTCAACGAGTACAAGCGCTACCGTCTGGTCGCCTTCGAATCCCCGAAGGCACTCCCGGCACAGCCCAACGCACAGGGTGTGGTGGACCGCAAGGAACGCCGCCGCGCGAAGTTCTCCAAGTGGTTCTTCGAGGATCGCGTCGCTCCGGTCACTCCGGCGGAACTCGAGTCGGCTCACGGCCACGGCCACCATGCCGAGGTCGAGTCCGGCGAGGAGACCAAGAGCCTGAGCCACTGATTCAGCATCAGAGCTGACTCAGCGGCACTGAGCAGATCAGCGGCACTGAGCAGAAAGGGCTCCATCCAGGAAACTGGATGGGGCCCTTTCGCTGTCCCGGGGCTGTGGGGGCCGGCCTGTGTCCGGATGCGGAGTGGGAGACCAGGCCGGTCCCCCATCCGCCAGGCAGCGCGGCTCAGGGACGCGGCGGCGGGGCGGCCCGGTAGTTGCGGGGCGACTTCTTCCCCTGACGCTGCAGAGGGACCCGGAGCGAATAGCGATCGGCCCGGTAGTACGAGACCGAATAGTCCACCACGGTGTCCGCCACATAGGCGTGCCGCTGGATCTTCAGCAGCGGTGACCCGATGTCGACTTTGAGGAGCGTGGCCACGGAGGGACTCGCAGCCGTCGCCTCGACGATGTCCTCACCCCAGTCCATCACCAGGCCATAGTTCTGTTCGAGCTCGCCGTACAGGGACACCGGCGCCTTCCCCGCCGTGATCCCCGGCGCCCTGGAGGACACGATGAAGTTCTCATCGACGCTCATCGGTTCATTGTCGGCCAGCAGGAGCCGCCTGAAGCGCACCACGGCGGTGCCCTCGGGAACCTCAAGCTCCCGGGCCAGGTGTGCGTTGGAATGGATCTCCTCGAAGCTGAGCACACGGGACGTCGGCACCATGCCACGGCGCTGCATCTCCTCGCTGTACGAGGTCAGCTTGAGCTGAAGGTCCATCTTCGGACGGTGCACGAAGGTCCCGACCCCCACCATGCGGTCGACCACATTGTCGCGGGCCAACGAGTCGAGTGCCTGCCGCACGGTCATCCGTGCCAGACCGAAACGCTCACACAGGGTGCGCTCAGAGGGCAGCTCAGTGCCCGGCTGGCACTTGGTGTCGATGAAGACCAGCAGCAGCGATTTGAGCTGCTCATAGAGCGGCACAGGGCTCTCCCTGTCGATCTCTCCACTGATGGCTGACGCACTGGGGGGCATGCTGTTCTCCGCAACGAAACGTGGACCATGGGACAGCTACTATTCTTGTTCAGATAGCTGTACCGGTCTAATGAATCCCCGAGGAGTCCCTGTGCCCGTTGTCCGCGCCCGAATCGCTGCCGCCATCGGCTTGCACGCGCGCCCGGCCGCCCAGTTCGTCCGTGCCGTCGCCGAAACCTTGCTGCCGGTGACCATCACCCAGCAAGGGCAGGAACCGGTGGACGCCCGATCGCTCCTGGAGGTCATGACCGCGGACTTCACTCAGGGCACCGAGGTTCTGCTGGGGCTCGACGACGAACGGTACGGCACACCGGAGGCGCTGAGCACGCTGGAGAGCCTCCGCGATCTTCTCGAGTCCCAGGACTAGGCGACGGCGCCGCAAGGCGCCTGACGGGGCTCACACTCCCCCACAGACGAAAACGACGACGGCGGCGTGAGCCGAGTGATCAGTGAGCGTGATCGCCGCGGCTGTACTCGAACACCCAGCCGACCAGGGCCACGACCGCGAGGCCTGCTGCGATGAACAGGATCCACCAGCCGACCGCCAGGCCGAGGAAACCGCCGGCACAGGCCAGGCCGAGTACCAGGGGCCACCAGCTCCAGGGGCTGAAGTGACCCTGCTCGCCGGCGCCCTCATGGATTTCGGCATCCTCGCGGTCCTCGGGACGCATGCCGACACGCTTGCCGGTGAATCCGAGGTAGAAGCCGATCATGCCGGCCAGGCCACCCACGAGCAGGATGCCCAGGATGCCGACCCACTCGGTCCAGTTGGTCAGGACGCCGTAGACGATGGAGACCGGGACGAAGAAGAAGACGCCGGTTCCGAAGAGCCAGGACTCGATTTTCACTTGGCCACTCCCTTCGAGACTGCGGAGGTGTGCGCGGGGGCCAGCTCCGGGTGGTGCAGGTCAAGCGCGGGACGCTCGGACCGGATGCGCGGGATGGAAGTGAAGTTGTGACGCGGCGGCGGGCAGGACGTGGCCCACTCGAGCGAAGCGCCGAAGCCCCACGGGTCATCCACGGTGACCTTCTTGTCGCTGCGCCAGGTGATGTACACGTTCCAGAAGAACGGGATCAGCGAGGCGCCGAGAACGAAGGAGGAGATGGTGGAGAACTGGTTCATGAACGTGAAGTTGTCCTGCGGCATGTAATCCGCGTAACGACGCGGCATGCCGAGCACACCCAGCCAGTGCTGGATCAGGAAGGTGCCGTGGAAGCCCAGGAACAGGAGCCAGAAGTGGATCTTGCCGAGGCGCTCGTTGAGCATCTTGCCGGTCCACTTCGGCCACCAGAAGTAGAAGCCTGCGAACATCGCGAACACCACGGTTCCGAACACCACGTAGTGGAAGTGCGCCACCACGAAGTAGCTGTCGGAGAGGTGGAAGTCCAGCGGCGGGGAGGACAGGATGATGCCGGTCAGACCGCCGAAGAGGAAGGTCACCATGAAGCCGAGGCTCCAGAGCATAGGCGTCTCGAAGGTGATCGAACCGCCCCAGAGCGTTCCGATCCAGTTGAAGAACTTCACGCCGGTCGGAACCGCGATCAGCATCGTCATGAAGGAGAAGAACGGCAGCAGCACGGAACCGGTCACGTACATGTGGTGAGCCCACACGGTGACGGACAGGGCGGCGATGGAGATGGTCGCGTAGACCAGACCCTTGTACCCGAAGATCGGCTTGCGGCTGAACACCGGGAAGATCTCGGAGACGATGCCGAAGAACGGCAGGGCGATGATGTACACCTCAGGGTGTCCGAAGAACCAGAACAGGTGCTGCCAGAGGACAGCGCCACCGTTCTCAGGATCGAAGATGTGCGCACCGAAGCGACGGTCGGCGCCGAGGCCGAACAGAGCGGCGGCCAGCGGCGGGAAGGCCATCAGGACCAGGATCGCGGTGATCAGCGTGTTCCACGTGAAGATCGGCATGCGCCACATGGTCATGCCGGGGGCACGCATGCAGATGATCGTGGTGATGAAGTTGACCGCACCGAGGATGGTGCCGAAGCCGGAGAGACCCAGGCCGAAGACCCAGAGGTCACCGCCCACGCCCGGGGAGAACGTGGTGTTGGACAGCGGCGCGTAGGCGAACCAGCCGAAGGAGGCGGCGCCCTGCGGGGTGATGAAGCCGGAGACCGCGATGGTGGAGCCGAAGAGGAAGAACCAGAAGGCCAGCGCGTTCAGACGCGGGAAGGCCACATCGGGAGCACCGATCTGCAGCGGCATGATGACGTTGGCGAAGCCCGCGAACAGCGGGGTGGCGAACATCAGGAGCATGACGGTGCCGTGCATCGTGAACAGCTGGTTGTACTGCTCCTTGGTCTGCAGGATCTGCATACCGGGTTCAAACAGCTCCGCACGGATGAGCAGCGCCATGACGCCACCCAGGCAGAAGAAGATGAAGGAGGCGATCAGGTACATGTAGCCGATCGTCTTGTGGTCGGTCGACGTGATCCAGTTGACCACGATCCGGCCCTTGGATTTCGGCACGACGGGTGCCTCCAGGACCCCGGAGGGTTGAGTGTAGGTAGCCACGAGACGTCCCTTACTTCTTTTCGTTCAGATTGGGGTTGCGGTCGTACTTGGAGCCAAGCTCGCCCGTGTTGCCCTGCTTGCGGAGTTCATCCATGTGAGCCTGGAACTCGGTCTCGGAGACGACCTTCACGCGGAAGAGCATCTCGGAGTGGTACTCACCGCAGAGTTCGGCGCACTTACCGTCGTAAGTGCCTTCCTTGGTGGGGGTGAAGTTCAGGTAGTTCGTCTTGCCGGGGATCATGTCGCGCTTCTGCAGGAAGGCGGGAACCCAGAAGGAGTGGATGACGTCACGGGAGTTCAGCTCCAGCTCGACGCTCTTGTTCACCGGGAGGTACAGCGTGGGGAGCTTGTCCTTGTCCACTTCCTGGCCGGTGAGGTGCGCCTGGACGCCACCTTCGTAGACCGGCTGCTGGACGACATTGCCCTGCTTGTAGTTGAAGTCCCAGGCCCACTGCTTGCCACGGACGTCAACCACCACATCGGCCGGCTTGGACCGGTCATCGATGGCCTGCTGATCACGGTCGGTGAAGTAGAAGAACACCAGGACCATGAAGAGCGGGATGGTCAAGTAGAAGACCTCGAGCGGCAGGTTGTAGCTCAGCTGCTTGGGGAATCCGGTGGTGCCCTTGCGGCGCCGATAGGCGATGATGCACCAGATGATCAAACCCCAGGTGACAAACCCAACGGCGATGGCGGCGATCCACGAGTTCACCCAGAGGTCAATGATCCGGCCAGTGTGATTGGTGACGTCCTTCTCCGACGGCAACCACCCCCTGGCGACCTCCGATGAACATCCGGTCAATGCCAACGCACCGGCCACGGCGACGCCGGTGATCGCCGTGATCTTACCGCGTCGGCTGCCGGTTCGGTTCTGCGAACTCACAGACGGCCCTTCCTCTTTGTTTCAGCATGTGGCGCCGTTTTTTGGCACCACCGCGTGGAGTTTTACTACCCGATGTAGAGCTTACCGCGATGGGCCGCGTTTTGCTCACACAACAGCCGTGTGCCTCGCACATTCTTGATGAGGTGCGAACCACGACCTCCACGCCGTCGAAGTCCCGGACGGCGTCGCCGTCGAGCAGACGCTCGTCGAAGTAGAGCTGGTAGATCAGGCCGGAGCAGCCACCGGGCTGAACGGCGACGCGCAGACGCAGATCCGTGCGGCCCTCCTGCTCCAGGAGGCTGCGGACCTTGCCAGCGGCTACGTCGCTGAGCTGGACCTCGTGGGTGGGAAGCTCGTCATCCGTGGTGACAGCGACATTCTCGCTGGTGCTGGTGCTCATGGATCTCTCCTCTTTCACTTTTCCCAAGGCCTGTCATGACCCCAGGACACTGCTGGCTCTCCTACTATGCTACGGCGGATCACGGCGCAGCCTTAATAGGAGTCAACGCGGGAACGGCCCGCGTTCTTCCCGGCCGGTGCCGCACCGGCTTCCGATTCAGCCGTTCAGATCCGCCAGGAGCAGCGCCTCGGCCAGGATGGCCTTGCGGAACTCCTCGAGATGCAGCGACTCGTTGGCGCTGTGTGCGCGTGAATCGGGGTCCTCCACGCCGGTGACCAGGATCTGGGCCTGGGGGTAGACCTCCACGAGTTCCGCGATGAACGGGATCGAGCCGCCGATGCCGGTTCCGACGGAACCGGTCCCCCATGCTTCGGCGAGAGCGGCCATCATGGCGGACGCCGCCGGCGACTGCATGTCCACGGCGAACGGGTTGCCCATCTCCCCCGGTGTGAATGTGACCTGCGCGCCGAACGGCGCGTGAGCCTTCACATGCTCCTCCACCGCCTTCATCGCGGACACCGGGTCCTGACCGGGAGCGATGCGCAGGCTGAACTTCGCCCGTGCCATCGGGAGCAGCGTGTTGCTCGCCACGTCGATGCTCGGAGCGTCGATCCCGATGATCGAAAGCGCCGGCTTGGTCCAGATACGGGAGGTCAGGCTGCCCTCCCCCGCGAGCTGGACGCCCGGCAGGACGGAGGCGTCGGCCCGGAAGTCCTCCTCCGGCATGTCGACGTCGGAATCATCGCTCGAGACCAGACCCTCGATCGCGACGTTTCCGCGCTCGTCATGGAAAGTGCTGATGAGGCGCGCCAGAAGCGTCGGCGCGTCGAGCACGGGACCGCCGAACATTCCCGAGTGCACCGCGTGATCCAGGACGCGGACCTCGACCACGCCGTCGACGAGGCCCCGGAGGCTGGTGGTCAGGGCCGGGATGCCGACCTTCCAGTTGCTGGAGTCGGCCACGATGATGACGTCGGCTTCGAGCTCGGCCTGATGCTCCTCCAGGAAAGTGCGGAACGTCGGCGAGCCGGCCTCCTCCTCACCTTCGATGAACAGCGTCACACCGAGACCGAGTTCGTCACCGAGCACCTTGGCGACGGCGGCGCTGGCCGACAGGTGCACCATGATGCCTGCTTTGTCATCCGCCGCGCCGCGGCCGTACAGGCGTCCGTCGCGCTCGACGGCCACGAACGGCTCGGACTCCCAGAGCGCCGGCTCCCCCGGCGGCTGGACGTCGTGGTGTGCGTACAGCAGGACGGTCGGCTTGCCCTCCGCGGCGGAGCGGCGGGCGACGACGGCGGGCCCGCCGGGAGTGCCATCGGCTTTGAGGGCGCGGTGCACGGCGACATCGGGGAATCCGGCGGCCGAGGCGAGGGCCGCGACGGCCTCGGCGCTGCGGTCCAGCTGGGCGGCGTCGAAGCTCGCCCAGGCGATCCCGGGAATGGCGACGAGGTCCTTGAGGGTCGCCACGGTGGAGGCGAAGGATTCGTCGATGGCGGCGCGCAGGGCCGCGCTGTGGCGACCGGCTGCGGGCAGGCTGTTTTCCTCGTGAGAAGTCATGCTGAAAGACTACCGAAGCGGCGTGCCAGCCGAGCCACCGGCACCGAGTATCCTTGTGGGGTGTTTGGACGTAAGAAGGATGAGCCCCTGCCCGCCGAGCCGGAGACCGGTTCCGAAGCTCCTGTGATCGGCAAGGGAGCCCCGACCCCGAAGCGGAAGGACCAGGTCGCCGCACGGAAGCGGCCCCTGGTTCCTGAGGACCGCAAAGCCTCGAAGCAGGCCGAGCGGCTCGCCGTGGCCGAGCAGCGCGCCAAGGTGCGCAGTGCGATGGACACCGGTGACGAGCGTTTCCTGCCGGTGCGTGACAAGGGACCGCAGAAGCGCTTCGCCCGCGACTTCGTGGACTCCCGCTTCAGTGCGGGTGAGTTCCTGATGTTCGGTGCCCTGATCTTCGTGGTGGCGTCCCTGGTGATCCCGCAGCGCAGCGACTCGCAGTTCATCGTCCTGGGCGCGTTCTGGGTCATGTTCCTGGTGGTCTTCGTCGACACCTTCCTGCTGAGCCGTCGACTGAAGAAGGCCCTGACGGCCAAGTTCGGCTCCGTGGAACGCGGCACCATCTGGTACGGCTCCATGCGGGCTCTGCAGTTCCGCAAGCTACGCCTGCCGAAGCCGCAGGTCAGCCGCGGCCAGCGTCCCAGCTGACCCCGCGACGGCCGGACAGCCGTCTCCTTCCATCGAAAGGGCCCCGGCCGTGATGTTCACGGCCGGGGCCCTTTTTCGACATCCGAACCCTTTCGGCGATCCGGGTCCGGCGGCGGAGCCTGAGCCTGGACTCAGCGGCGGAGCTTGGCGAGGCCCTTGTTGATGTGGCCGGCCCAGAACGGACCCTCGTAGAGGAAAGCGGTGTAGCCCTGGACCAGGTCGGCTCCCGCGTCGAGGCGTTCCTGGACGTCGGCAGCGGTCTCGACGCCGCCCACCGAGATGATCACCATGTCGGCAGGGACCTGACCCCGCAGTCGGCGCAGGACATCCAGGGACCGGGCCTTGAGCGGCGCCCCGGACAGCCCGCCGGCGCCGCAGGCCTCCACCTTCTCGGCCGGCGCGCTCAGGCCTTCCCGGCCGATGGTCGTGTTGGTGGCGATGATGCCGTCCAGTCCGAGGTCGATCGCCAGGCGAGCGACGTCGTCCAGGTCCTCGTCGCTGAGGTCCGGAGCGATCTTGACCAGCAGGGGCACGTGGCGGCCCGCACTGCGATCCGCTTCCGCCGACACGGCCTCCAGAAGGGGGCGAAGCGATTCCACGTTCTGCAGAAGCCGGAGACCCGGCGTGTTGGGAGAGCTGACATTCACCACGAGGTAGTCGGCGTGGGGGGCCAGCGCGCGGGTGCTGACCAGATAGTCCTCCACGGCATGCTCGAGCTCGACCAGCTTGGTCTTGCCGATGTTCACACCGATCACAGGCCGTACGCCCGGGTGACGGCGGCTCAGTGCCGCACGAGCGGCGGCGATGCGCGGCGCGACGTGCTCGGCGCCGTCGTTGTTGAATCCCATCCGGTTGATGACCGCGCGGTCCTCCACGAGGCGGAACAGACGCGGCTTCTCATTGCCCGGCTGCGCTGCACCGGTGATCGTCCCCGCTTCGATGTGACCGAATCCCATGGCGGCCAGCGCCTCGATCGCGAGTCCCTCCTTGTCGAAGCCGGCTGCCAGCCCGAACGGCGAGGGGAAGTCGATCCCCAGAACCCTGGTCCGGAGCGACGGATCGGGGCGGTTGAGTCGGTGGAGAAGCCCCGCGGCTCCGGCCTTGTTGAAGAACCGGATGGCCTGGTAACCGATCCGATGAGCCTTCTCGGGATCCATCCAGGAGAAGGCGACACGGAATACGGTGGGATAGATGCGCATGACCCTATTTTTTCCGTTCCGACCTGTCCGCACAAATGAGCCCACGTCACGGGCCCGGGCATAGGATGAAAACACGGGTCGGAACGGCTCTGAGGAGGAGACATGGAGTGGCAGCCGGACATCCTGGGGCCGTCGTTCGAGTCTCTGGAACTGCGCACCCTGAGGGACGGCGCGCAGCAGACCGCCACCCTCATCCGCCACCTGGGCAAGACCGGCGGCTCTTCACCGGAGCGCCGAGGAACGGTGCTGTTCCTCCATGGCTGGAGTGACTACTTCTTCAACCGCGAACTGGCGGAGTTCTTCGCCGCTCAAGGTTTCGCGTTTTACGCACTGGACCTCCACAACCATGGCCGGAGCCTGCGCCCGGACCTTCCCGGGGGCTACGTCGCCGATCTGGCGCACTACGATCTGGACATCAGAGCAGCGTTGGAGATCTGCGGGCAGGACCGTGCGCCCGGCCATCCCTTGCTTCTCATGGGGCATTCCGCCGGCGGTCTGGTGGCCAGCCTGTGGGCCGCCGGCCATCCAGGCCAGGTGGACGGCCTGATCCTCAACAGCCCCTGGCTGGAGATGCATGGCAGCCCTGTGGTCCGTCACGCCGCGCGATCGCTCCTGGCCCCGCTGTCCCTGGTGCGCCCGAAGACCGTGCTGCGGCTCCCGGAACGGGGGTTCTACTGGCGGAGTATCAGCTCCGAGGCGGAAGGCGAATGGGAACTGGACGACCGCTACCGCCCTCCCCTCGCGTTCCCGGTCAGGGCGGGCTGGCTGAGTGCCATCCTGAGCGGCCAGAGCAAGGTGGCCAGGGGGCTGCGGCTCTCCGTGCCGATCGTGGTCCTGCTGTCCGCCTCCAGCTCCAACGGCCCTCTGTGGCGGGAGGACATGCGGCGGAGCGACGCCGTCCTGGACGTCAACACGATGGCTGTTCGCGCCCTGGAACTCGGCACCTCGGTCACCCTCGAGCGGGTCGACGGCGCGCTGCACGACGTCTTCCTCTCCCCCGCCCCGGTGCGCGAGGAGGCCTACGATCGACTGAGACGCTGGCTGAGGACCTTCTGACAGCGACGACCGACCCGGTGAAAGGACTTCCCCGATGACGCGCTCCACGCCGCCTCTCCGCACGTGGCAGCAGGACGTGCTGTTCAACGACTTCGAACAGTGCCTGCTGCCCCTGAATCCGGACGACGAGGGCGCCGTCTCCGCGACGCTCGTCCGGCGGAAGGCCAAGCGCGAACTGTCCACCGCGGCGCGTGAACACTACTGGCCGTCCTGGCTGGCGGCCGTCCGGCAGCGCCGCGAGCTCCGCCATGACCATGAGGACCACAACGTGGTGCTCTATCTGCACGGCTGGGCCGACTACTTCCTCCAGACGGAACTCGCCGACTACTTCGAGGACCACGGCGCGAGCTTCTATGCACTGGATCTGCGCAAGTTCGGCCGCAGCCTGCACGAGTATCAGACCGCCGGCTTCACGGATGATCTGGACGTCTACGACGAGGACATCGAGGCGGCCCTCACGGTCATCCGCGAGGAGGCGGCCTTACGAGGTGTGCCGGAGGACCGCCTGCGGGTGCATCTCATGGGCCATTCGCTGGGTGGACTCATCGCCGCGCTCTGGGCCGACCGGAATCCGGGACGCCTGGCCAGCGTGATCCTGAACTCCCCCTGGCTCGAATTGCAGGGCAGTTCCCTGGTCCGGAGCATCGCCGCCCAATTGGTGGAGCCCTTCGCAAGGGCGGACCCCAAGCACGCCTTCCCGCTCCCTGAGATGCCCGCGTACTGGAAGAGCGTCAGCGACAAGGCCTACGGCGAATGGCACATCGTCTCCGCCTGGCGGCCCCGGGAGTCGTTCCCCATCCGAGCCGGGTGGATCCGAGCCGTCATGAACGGCCACTCGCGCGTGCAGCACGGCCTGCACATCGACGCGCCGGTGCTCATCATGCTGAGTGAGCGGAGCAAGATCCAGACCGGATACACCGACGAACTGCAGACCCTGGACGCCGTGATCGATGTGCAGGAGACCGCCAAGCGGGCGCTGGGGATCAGCCGCCGGGTGGCCGTCTTCCGCTATCAAGGCGCCATCCACGACATCTTCATGTCCTCCCGGCAGGTCCGCGAGCAGGCCTACAAGGAGTCCATGGACTGGCTCGTTCAGACCGCCGCCGAGTCGACCGCCGCGCCGTAGCGCCGGTCGCGACGGGCGTACGTCTCCACCGCTCGGTACAAGGTGGTGCGGTCCACGTCCGGCCACAGCTCGTCCAGGAAGACGAACTCCGCGTAGGCGGACTGCCAGGGCAGGAAGTTCGAGAGACGCTGCTCGCCCGACGAACGCATGAACAGGTCCACGTCCGGCAGATCGGGCTGGTAAAGGTGCCGCTGAATGGTCTTCTCGGTGATCTTGCCGGGCTTCAGGCGTCCGGCCGCCACCTCTTCCGCGATCCGGTTGAAGCCGTCCACCAGTTCCGCCCGGCCGCCGTAGTTGATGCACATGGTCAGCACACAGCGGGTGTTGGCACGGGTGAGCTTCTCCGCCTCCTCGAGTTCCCGGATCACGGAACCCCAGAGCCGCGGACGACGTCCGGACCAGCGCACCTGGACACCCCAGCGGTTCAGCTGGTCCCGCTGGCGGCGTAGTACGTCCTTGTTAAATCCCATCAGGAAGCGGACCTCCTCGGGGGAACGCTTCCAGTTCTCCGTCGAGAACGCGTACACGGTGACGTACTTGACGCCCAGCTCGATAGCCCCCGCGACGACGTCGAGCAGCGCAGGCTCGCCCGCCTTGTGCCCTTCGATCCGCGGCAGGCCCCGGAGATTCGCCCAGCGGCCGTTCCCGTCCATGACGATCGCCACATGCTCGGGGACCAGCTCCGCCGGGATGCGAGGCGGCGTCGCCCCACTCGGGTGGGGGTACGGGAATTCGTAGCCCTGCTGGGCGGAATCAGAGAAGGACACGTGTGTTAATTCCTCAGTTCAGGATGACCGGTCGACATGCTGCAAGGACTTCACCCTGCGTTCCAGGTGCCATTGTAGATAGACGGACACGAGACCGGCCGCCTCGGCGCGGGAGCGCTCCGTCGATTCCCCCGCCGTGTCCCAGTCCCCGCTCAGCAGTGCCGCGAGCAAGGTGATGGTCTCCGGCGCCGGGGCGGGTGATCCCGGAGGACGGCAGTCCGCGCAGACCATGCCGCCCAGGGACGCGTTGAATGCCGTGTGCGGACCCGGCGCGTCACACCGTGCGCATGAGGTGAAGCTCGGGGCCCAGCCGCCGGTGGACAGTGCCCGGAGCAGATAGGAATCGAGGATCAGGCCGGGGGCATGGGCGCCGCGGCTCAGCGCGGCCAGGGCGCCTACCAGGAGGAGGTACTGCGCCGTGCCGGAATCGCCGTCGACGTCGGTCAGCTTCTCCGCCGTCTCCACCATCGCGGCGGCCACGGTGTAGCGCGAGTAGTCGGACGCGATCGCATGTCCATACGAGCCTTTGCTCTGTGCCTGGGTGACCACTTCCAGGCTGCGGCCCGGAACCAATTGCAGATCGGCCACCATGAACGGCTCCAGCCGTGAACCGAAGCGGCTGCTGGTCCGCCGGACCCCGCGGGCCACGGCGCGGATCTGGCCGTGGTGCTTGGTGAGCAGGGTCAGGATCCGGTCCGCCTCACCGAGCTTATGGGTGCGCAGCACGACGGCGTCGTCGCGGTACGCACGTGAAGTGAAGCTCGCCTCTGCCACGGTTCCATTCTCCCACTTCCGGGCGCCGAAAAGCCCCCGGCGGCGCTCCGGGAGCCGGAGCGCCGCCGGGGCCGGCGGTGTTTCAGTCCCACGCCCGTGAAGCCGGGCGGCGAGGACGTTCTCAGATGGAGCGGTCCCGGATGGCCCGGTTGACGGCGGAGATGACGGCCTTCAGGGACGAGGTGCTCGTGTTGGAGTCGATACCGGTGCCCCACAGGACGCGCTCCCCCACCGCACACTCGACGTAGGCGGCTGCGAGGGCGTTGCCGCCCTCACTCAGGGCGTGCTCGCTGTAATCGAGCACCCGGACGTCGACGCCGTCCTTGCTCAGGATGTCCAGCAGAGCGGCGATGGGGCCATTGCCGTGGCCCGTGCGCTCCACCTGCTGACCGTCGACGCGCATCGCGGCGTGAAGGGTCACCGCGCCGTCCTCGTCGGACTCGGTGCGCGTGGCGCCGAGGGCATAGCGCCCCCACTGCCCGGCAGCGTCCTTGGAGGGCAGGTACTCGTCCTGGAAGGCCTTCCAGAGTTCATCGGCGCTGACTTCGCCACCGACGGTGTCCGTGCGGCGCTGGATGACGCCGGAGAACTCGATCTGAGCACGGCGGGGCAGGTCCAGGTGATGCTCGGACTTCAGCAGGTAGGCCACGCCGCCCTTGCCGGACTGCGAGTTGACGCGGATGACCGCTTCGTAGCTCCGGCCCACATCCTTGGGATCGATCGGCAGGTACGGGACCTGCCAGGTGAACTCGTCCACCTCGACACCCGCTGCTTCGGCGTCCTGTTCCAGCGCTTCCAGGCCCTTCTTGATGGCGTCCTGGTGCGAACCGGAGAATGCCGTGAAGACCAGATCGCCGCCATAGGGCGACCGCTCAGGGACCGGCAGCTGGTTGCAGTACTCCACGGTCCGGCGGATCTCGTCGATGTCCGAGAAGTCGATCATCGGATCCACGCCCTGGACGAACATGTTCAGGCCCAGCGTCACCAGGTCCACGTTGCCGGTGCGTTCGCCGTTGCCGAAGAGGCAGCCCTCGATACGGTCGGCGCCGGCCAGGTAGCCCAGTTCGGCGGCCGCGACGCCGGTGCCCCGGTCGTTGTGCGGGTGCAGCGAGAGGATGATGCCCTCACGCGGGTGCAGATTGCGGTGCATCCACTCGATCGAATCGGCGTAGACGTTCGGGGTGGCCATCTCCACCGTGGCCGGCAGGTTGATGATGACCTGGCGGTCCGCGGACGCCTCGAAGATGTCGGCGACCGCGTTGCAGACCCGCACCGCGTATTCGAGTTCGGTTCCGGTGAAGGACTCGGGCGAGTACTCGTACGTGACGTTGGTGTCCGTCAGCGTCTCCTCGTACTTCTTGCACAGCCTGGCGCCCTGCAGGGCGATGTCCAGAATGCCGTCCTCGTCCTGCTTGAAGACGACGCGCCGCTGCAGCGTGGAGGTGGAGTTGTACAGGTGGACGATCACGTTCTTCGCGCCGGTGATCGCCTCATAGGTGCGCTCGATCAGGTGTTCCCGAGCCTGCGTGAGCACCTGGATGGTCACGTCGTCCGGGATGTGGTTGCCTTCGATCAGCTGCCGGACGAAGTCGAAGTCGGTCTGGGATGCGGACGGGAAGCCGACCTCGATCTCCTTGTAGCCCATACGGACCAGCAGATCGAACATCTTCATCTTGCGGGCCGGGCTCATCGGGTCGATGAGGGCCTGATTCCCATCGCGCAGATCGACCGCGCACCAGCGGGGCGCCGTGGTGATCCGCTTGTCCGGCCAGGTCCGGTCCGGCAGATCGACGGTGATCTGCTCGTGGAACGGGGTGTAACGGTGAACGGGCATGCCCGAGGGCTGCTGTGCATTTCGCATGTGAATTCCGGTGCCTTTTCCTCGTGAGGGCTGTCAAAATGGCCGGGCGCAACAGACTCCGCGACGAGGGAGCCCAGCTTCACATCGGTAAAGAATCAGGCCTCGCCACGGCAGCTAAGAAGAAGCAACCCTGCATGCACGTTGTCAGGTTAGCACGTGCTTAGGATGAGGGTGTCCCGCATCACCACGATGTCCACCATGTGGCCCGACCAGGGCCATTGCGCGTAGGAGAGATACCCCCTTGAACCCCTCCGGTATTGAACTCGGCCATGTCGACCCCGGGACGAGAGCCCAGGACGATTTCTACCGCCACGTCAACGGCGCCTGGCTGTCCTCGACCACCATCCGCGATGACCGGTCCCTCGAAGGGACCTTCACCGCGCTCCGCGACGCATCGGAGGAAGCGGTCCGGACACTGATCGAGGACGCCGCGGCCCGCGGCCAGGACGACGGCGGCATCGCGGCTCAGATCGGCGGTCTCTACGCGAGCTTCATGGACGAAGAACGGGTCGAGTCCCTCGGCCTGGACCCGGTCCGTGACCGGCTTGCGTCCCTCGCAGCACTCGACGGCCCGGAAGCGATCATCCGGAGGGTCGGCGAGCTCTTCCGGTCGGACGTGCCCGGCCTCTTCTACCTCTACCCCTCCCCCGATGCCGGGGATCCCACCCGGGTGCTCCTGTATCTCGGGCAGTCAGGCCTCGGCCTTCCCGACGAGAGCTACTACCGCGAGGAGCAGTTCGCGGACACCGTCGCCAAGTACCAGGAGCATCTCGGCCGGATCCTGACCCTGGCCGAATGGGAGGACCCCGAGGGCGCCGCAGCCCGCATCGTCGCGCTCGAACGACGGATCGCGGCAGCGCACTGGGACAAGGTCACCCTGCGCGACCCGCAGAAGACCTACAACCTCCGCAGCGCCTCCGATTTCGCCGAGGTCTTCCCTCTGGCCGGAGCCTGGTTCGAAGCCGCCGGCATCGATCCTGCCGTCTGGTCCGAAGTGGTCCTCAGCACCCCCGAGTTCTTCCCGGCGCTGCTGGAGCTGCTCGCCTCCGAACCCGCGCAGAGCTGGAGGGACTGGCTCGCGGCACGGATCATCGGCTCCGCCGCTCCGTATCTCTCCTCCCCGTTCGTCCAGGAGAACTTCGCCTTCTACGGCACCGTGCTCAGCGGCACCCCGGAACTCAAGGAGCGCTGGAAGCGCGGCGTCGCCGTCGTCGAGGATGCACTCGGCGAGGCGATCGGCGAGCTGTACGTGCGCAAGCACTTCCCCGAGAGCCACAAGGCCCGCATGGAGGAGCTCGTGGGCAACCTCGTGGAGGCATACCGCAGCAGCATCACCGGCCTCGACTGGATGGGTGAGGCGACCAAGGAGCGCGCCCTGGCGAAGCTGGACTCCTTCCGGACCAAGATCGGCTACCCCGCCAAGTGGACCGACTACTCCTCCGTGGTCATCGACCCCGCGGACCTGCTCGGCAACGTGGAACGCGCTCACAGCGCCGACGTGGACCGCCACCTGGACGAGGTCGGCAAACCGGTCGACCACGAGAAGTGGCTCATGACGCCGCAGACCGTCAACGCCTACTACCACCCCGTCCTGAACGAGATCGTGTTCCCGGCCGCCATCCTTCAGCCCCCGTTCTTCCAGGCCGACGCCGATGACGCGGTGAACTACGGCGCGATCGGCGCCGTCATCGGGCACGAGATCGGGCACGGCTTCGATGACAAGGGATCACAGTACGACGGCGACGGGACGCTGCGGAACTGGTGGACCGACGCCGACCGTGAGGCCTTCGAGGGCCGGACCCGCCGCCTGGTGGACCAGTTCAACGCACTCGAGCCGTCGGAGGCGCCCGGCCACCACGTCAACGGTGAGCTGACCCTGGGTGAGAACATCGGCGACCTGGGCGGGCTCGGCATCGCTTACAAGGCCTATCTGGCCAGCCTCGACGGCGCCGCGGCTCCCGAGCTGGACGGACTCAGCGGAGCACAGCGTTTCTTCTTCGCCTGGGCCACGAGCTGGCGTCAGGTGATCCGCAGCGAAGAGGCGATCCGCCGGGTCACGGTCGATCCTCACTCCCCCAACGAGTTCCGCGCCAACGCGACCGTGCGGAACCTCGATGCCTTCCACGAGGCATTCGACGTCCAGGAGGGCGACGGCATGTGGCTGCCCGAGGAGGAACGCGTTCGCATCTGGTGACAGCCCGGGAAACGGCGAGGGCCGTGAAGAGGAATCCTCTTCACGGCCCTCGCCGTTTCCCGCAGCGGCTGCCGGACGGTCAGCCGCTGAAGGCCGTCGCGCAGGTCTGGTCCGCGGCGGTCTGACCGACGATGTCCTTGGGCAGCTGCACGGTCTGGTAGGCGGTGCCCGAGGTGAAGTCGGTGCCCACCGCGACCTGGACGCCCAGGATGTCCGCACTGGCCTTGAGCTGGGCCTGCGGGATGCCCAGCGCGGTGGCGACCTTCACCGCGGCACCGCGGTAGGCCGAGGAGTAATAGACCACGGTCTTCGCACTGGTGTCCGCCGGGACCGCCGCCTGCACCAGGAAGCCCTTGGCCAGCAGGAACGTGTTGAGCTCTTCGCTGCGGCCCTCGATGCCGGTCGCATTCGCCACGGTCACGGGTGCGGTCGACTGGTCGACGGCGGGAACCGTCGGCTTCTTCGTCGCGGTGGCGGAAGGCGTCGACGACGCGGTCGCGCTCGGCTTGGGCTTCGGCTTCGGCGCGTTGGGGTTGGTCAGGTCGATGCCCTCCCGCATGGCCTTGAACAGCTGGCCCGCATCGGGTTCCTTGGGCTGCACCCACGCCGTCGGGTTGATCACGGAAGGCTCCCACGGCACGGTGACGAAGGCCACCTTGGCGAGGTCCACCTTCTGCAGACGCTGTGCGATGGTGATGAGCGTCTGGGGGTTCGCCAGACCCTCATCCACCGTCAGGTTCTTGGTGACCGTGTCGGCGATGCCCAGGAGCTTCGGGAGGTTCGTCAGCGTGCCGTCGCTGCGCACCTTCCGGGCCAGCGACGCGAGGAACTGCTGCTGCGACTTGATGCGGGTGATGTCACTGCCATCCCCCACCCCGTGACGGTTGCGCAGGAAGGCCAGGGCCTGATCGCCCTGGACCAGGGACTTACCGGCAGGGAGCTTCAGGCGGGAATCCGGGTCGTCGATCGGGGCGTTGACGCAGACCTCCACGCCGCCCACTTCGTTGGACAGCTCCTTGACGGCGTTGAAGTCGGCCATCATGAAGTGGTCGATCTCGAGCCCGGTGAGCTTGTTGATGGTGTCCACGGTGCATCCCGGGCCCGCCTCAGACATCGCGCTGTTGATCTGCGCGTCCGGGCGGGGAGCTTTGACCTGCTTGGTCTTGGGATCGGTGCACTGCGGGATCGACACCACCAGGTCACGGGGGAAGGACACCATGCTGACGCGCTGGTTGTCCGCCGAGATGTCCAGGAGCATCATGACGTCGGAGTTCCCGTAGCCGGACGACTGGTCCGAGGTGCCGTACGCCTTGTTCTTGCCGTCGCGGGTGTCGGTGCCCATGATCAGGATCTGCAAGCGGTCCGTGGCGTCGTTGAGGGAGCCCTTGTCCCGGCCCGACGCCGTCAGGGGCGCCGTGTTGAGATTGCCCTGCAGACGGAAGTACCAGTACCCGGCGAATCCGAGCACCGCGATGAGAGCCACACTCACGACCCACGCGGTGATCTTCACCCAGAGAGGGGCGCCGGACGGGCGGGTCAGATGGCGCGCCTCGTGCACCTTGGCGTCAGCGGCGTGGGCACGCGCTTTGCGGCGCATGGGATCCGCCCGGCGTGCGGCATGGGGTGGCTTGGTCACTCAAAGGGCCTTTCGAAACAAACAGAACCGTCTCATCGTAGAGCCGATTTCTGCATTTGAGCTGACAGATCTCCGAAGAGTCCTGCTCAGAAGCCCATCCGGCCCAGCTGCTTCGGGTCCCGCTGCCAGTCTTTGGCCACCTTGACGTGCAGGTCCAGATACACCTTGGTGCCGAGGAGCGCTTCGATGCCCTTGCGGGCGCGCGTGCCGACCTCCTTGAGCCGGCTGCCCGCCCGTCCGATGATGATGGCCTTCTGCGAGGGCCGCTCCACGAACAGGTTCACCCGCACGTCCAGAAGAGGATTGTCCTCCGAACGGCCTTCACGGGGCACGATCTCCTCCACCACCACGGCCAGGGAGTGGGGCAGCTCGTCGCGGACGCCCTCCAGGGCGGCTTCGCGGATCAGCTCGGCCACCATGACCGCTTCCGGCTCATCGGTCAGCTCACCGTCGGGGTAGAGCGGGGGCGACTTCGGCAGGTAGGAGATCAGCACGTCCTCGACGGTGGTGACCTGGAAACCGTCCTGGGCGGACACCGGCACGATGTCGCGGAATCCTTCCCCGCCCAGGACCTCCTGACCCATGGCATGGACCGAGAGCAGCTGCTGTCCGAGGTCCTCCTTACTCACCAGATCGGCCTTCGTGACGATCGCGATGACCGGTTTCCGGCCCAGCAGCGCAAGTTGCTGCGCGATGAAACGGTCTCCAGGGCCCACTGCTTCGTTGGCCGGAAGGCAGAAGCCGATCACGTCCACCTCGGACAGCGTGGCCGCCACGAGGTCGTTGAGCCGCTGGCCCAGAAGTGTCCGGGGCCGGTGCAGACCGGGGGTGTCCACCAGGACGAGCTGCGCATTCGGGCGGTGCAGGATGCCGCGGATGGTGTGCCGCGTGGTCTGCGGCTTGTTGGAGGTGATGGCGACCTTCTGGCCCACGAGGGCATTGGTCAGCGTCGACTTGCCGGCGTTGGGACGCCCCACCAGAATGGCGAATCCCGCCTGGTGGTCCTTGTCCTGCGGTGTGGGCATCAGCCCGTCAATACGTCCCGACATCAGTTCACTTCCTCCTGGGACGCTGCGGCCCCTCTTTCAGTATCGTTCGTCGCCTGGGCCAGAACATGGTGGACACGGTTCCGCCGGCCTTCGATGCTCAGCGCTTCCAGCCGCAGCCCGTGGGTGTAAGCCACGCTGCCCAGGATGGGGACCCTGCCGAGCGCCTTGGCGAGAAGGCCGCCCACGGAATCCACGTCGTCGTCCTCGATCTCCCGGTCGAAGAGCTCGCCCAGGTGGTCGATCGGCATGCGGGCGTTCACCCGGAACGTTCCCGGCGCCAGCTCCACGAATTCGGCCGCTTCGGAATCGTATTCGTCCACGATCTCCCCGACGATCTCCTCGATGAGATCCTCAAGGGTCACCAGCCCTGCGGTGCCGCCGTATTCGTCGATCACGATGGCCATGTGCACCTGCTCCGTCTGGAGTTCCTTGAGCAGTTCGGCCACCGCTTTCGACTCGGGCACGAAACGGACGGGCCGCATGATGGCCATCAGCCCGACCGAGGAATCGGGACCACGGCCGAAGAGTGCTGCGGCCACGTCCTTCAGGTAGAGGATTCCGAGCACGTCGTCGGCGCTCTCCCCCACCACCGGAACCCGGGAGTTGCCGCTGCGGAGGAAGAGGCTCATCGCCTGTTCCAGCGTCTGTTCACTGCCGATGTGGACGATGTCCGTCCGGGGAACCATGACGGCGCGCACCAGGGTGTCCTCGAGGTCGAAGACACTCTGGATCAGCTCCGCCTCGCCTTCCTCGATCAGTTCGGAATCGCTCGAGCGTTCGAAGAGTTCCCGCACTTCGGCGCTGGTCAGCGAGCCGAGTTCATCGTGCGTGTCGATGTCCGCGCTGTGAGACGAGGGCAGCACCGCGGTCCCGAAACGCTGGAGCCATTCCGGCACCGGGCCCAGGATCTGCCGCAGGAAGTGGACCAGCCACGCCGTGTACCGCACCGTGGCGGTCGGGTGGAGCCGTCCGAGGCGGCGAGGTGAGACCCCCACCAGCACGAATCCGACGATCGCCATGATGGCGGTGACGATGAGCCCCGCGAGCCACACATTGCCGATGAGCCCGGAGACCGCCAGCGTCAGGGCGACCGCACCGGCCATCTCGAACCAGACCCGCCAGAAGCGCAAGGACCGCAGATGGGCCTGCGCATCGGCGAGAACACGGTGAGCAGCATGCCGGGGACGGGATTCCGCAAGGTCGTCCAGGGCGTGCCGGGGCAGGAAGGCGAGAGCCGATTCCGCCGCGGAGAGGACAGCTCCGATGATCAGGAAGACGACCGCCAGAAGCAGCAGTACCGCCAGGGTCATTCGGTGGTCTCCAGGGGGGCGTCCTTGCCCAGGAAGGAGGAGAGGAGCTGGCGCTGAAGGCCGAACATCTCGGCCTTCTCCTCCGGCTCGGCGTGGTCGAAGCCGAGAAGGTGAAGGATCCCGTGGGTCGCCAGGAGGAGCATCTCCTCCTCGGTGCTATGCCCGGCGTTCTTCGCCTGGATCCGCGCCACCTGCGGGCAGATGGCGATGTCACCCAGCATGCCCGCGGGCGTGATCCGGCCCGGCGCGCCGGGTGTCAGCTCATCCATGGGGACGGACAGGACATCCGTGGCGCCCGGCTCATCCATCAGCTCGATGTGGAGCTTCTCCATGGTCGGCTCGTCCACGAGCAGCACCGAGAGTTCGGCTTCGGGATGGATGTAGAGCTCATCGAAGATGAACCGTGCCAGACGGACGATGTCCTCTTCGTTGGCGTCGACGCCGGATTCGTTGTTGACCTCGATGCTCATGCGGTGGCTCCTGGCTCTGCGGTGCTGTCCAGGCCTGCCGCCTGGCGGGAAGGAGTGCGACGGCGCTGCACGCCGCGCTGCTGTTCCTCGTCCCAATGGTTGTACGCGGTCACGATGTCCCCCACCAGGCGGTGGCGGACCACGTCGCTGGCGTCGAGGACGGAGAAGTTGATGTCTTCGATGCCGTCCAGGATGCCCTGGACGATCTTCAGTCCGGAAGTGGTCCCGTTGGGGAGATCCACCTGGCTCGTATCACCTGTGACCACCATCTTGGAGCCGAAGCCCAAGCGGGTCAGGAACATCTTCATCTGCTCCGGGGTCGTGTTCTGAGCCTCGTCCAGGATGATGAACGCCTCATTGAGCGTGCGCCCGCGCATGTAGGCGAGAGGCGCCACCTCGATGGTTCCGGCCGCCATGAGACGCGGGATCGACTCGGGGTCCATCATGTCGTGCAGCGCATCGAACAACGGGCGCAGATAGGGGTCGATCTTGTCGTTGAGCGTGCCCGGCAGGAAGCCGAGCCGCTCGCCCGCCTCCACGGCCGGCCGCGTCAGGATGATCCTGGTGACTTCCTTGTTCTGCAGCGCCTGAACCGCCTTGGCCATGGCCAGGTACGTCTTACCGGTGCCGGCCGGGCCCAGCCCGAACACGATCGTGTTCTGGTCGATCGCGTCGACATAGCTCTTCTGATTGAGCGTCTTCGGCCGGATGGTGCGCCCGCGGCTGCTCAGGATGTTCTGGGTCAGGACTTCGGTGGGGGTCGGCACGGTGCGCGCGCTCAGCATTCCCAGGAGCTGGACCACGAGCTCACGCGTGACCGGAGTGCCCCGCGCCGACAGCGACTTCAGTTCCAGGATCAGACGGTTCGCCAGCTGGACATTCTCGGTGGGGCCCTTGAGCGTCAGTTCGTTCCCGCGGACGTGGAACACCACGGTGGGGAAAGCCGCTTCGAGGCCGCGCAGCGTCTCGTCGTGGGCGCCCAGCGCCCGTACCATGGCCTCGCTCGTCTCGAAGAGGATGACCTCGGTCCGAGAGAGGGGCGTGCTGTGCGGAAAGTCGGTATGACCTGACAGGGCCCCCGATGGCATGGTTTCTTCGCTCATGGTGCCGGCCCTCGAGACCGGATGTCCCTTTCGTGAAAATGGTGTGGCCATGAAGTCCATGGCCTGCTGAAAGTCTACGTCAGGACGCCGGACGGTCACGGCTTGGGCACAGCGGGGTCTCAATCGGATTGCACTTCCTCCCCAGCCCCCCTCGAACGGTCCGAGCACCCCGGCGCCTGTGGCAAGGTGGAATGCGGGGCGTGCTGATCAGCAGGCCCTTTCCCGTGGGCGGACTCCGTCCCGGGACCGGCGACTCCCCGCGAACATTGGCCGATGCCCGCACGACGAGCTGATCGAGAGAGCCGACAGGAAGGAGGGGAACCATGGGCCTGTACACCGCACGACCCACCGCACGACGGCGGCACGCCGCACGCCTGCTCGCGCTTCCCCTCGCCGCTGCGCTGCTTTCCGCGTGCACCGCCACACCGTCCGGAACGGTCTCCTCCGGCTTGCCGGATCCGCAATCGCTGGCCACTTCGATCCCCGAAGTCACCGCCGCCCCGAGTGGAACGGCCGACACCGCCACCCAGGTCCAGGTCTATTGGATCGGACGCACCGGTGGCAACGCCTACCTCTTCTCCGAACCCAGCAAAGTCGGAGCCGGGGACGACCCCGTGACCGCGGCTCTCAAAGTCATGATGGCTCAGAAGCCTCAGGACCCCGATTACTTCACCGCCTGGCAGGCCCCGCACCGTCTGGCGGCGTCGATCTCCGGAGTGTCCACCATCACGGTGGACGTCAGCGCCGACGCCTTCTCCAAGAACCTCGACCCGTCCATGGCCAAGCGGGCCATGCAGCAGCTCGTCTTCACAGCGGTGTCCGCGGCCCGCGCGTCCGGGATGGTCGACTCCTCCGCGGAGCCCGACGTCGTCCTGCTGATCGACGGCCGCAATGACGTACAGGCCTTCGGCTCGATCCCACTGAACCTTTCCTTCCACCGCGACGCGGCGTTCCTCTCGCCCGTCCGTATCACGGTCCCCCAGGACGAGGCGGTCCTCAGCTCCGGCACGCTGACGTTCAGCGGCGTCGTGCTGGGAGCCCGGAAGGACGTGAGCTGGTCGGTGGTGCCTGCCGGTTCCCCCGCGGGGCAGGACGTGCTGTCGTCCTCCAGGATCACGCTGACCCCCACGGAGGACAATGTGGGGCAGTTCAAGTCACGGGTGGAGCTGCCGAAGGGCAAATTCGAGCTCACCGTCACCACCACGGTTCCGGGCGCGTCCCAGCCTGTGCAGGATTCGAAGACCATCACCATCCGCTGAGGTGCGGGATCGCCTCGCGAACCCGGGTCACCTCACCAGCGGCCGAGAACCGTGTTCGCCACCACGAGCGCGGCCGGGCCGGCCGAGGACGACCGCAGCACATGCGGTCCGAGCAGCGCCGTGCGGGCGCCGGCCGCTTCGAAGGCGGTGACCTCCGACGGCGAGATGCCGCCCTCCGGACCCACGATGAGCAGGATCTCGCCGTCGACGCCTGCCGCGTCCTCCAGGAGCGAGGACAGGGAACTGCTCGCGTCCTCATGGAGGATGAATGCGGATCCGGCCTGCGTGATCCGGCGTGCGAGGGCGGCGGAATCCACGGCGTCCCCGACCTCGGGGGTGCGGGCGCGCCGGGACTGCTTGGTGGCGGCCCGCACCACGGAACGCCACTTCGCCAGCGCCTTCGCCGCCCGGTCACCACGCCAGCGCACGATCGACCGGTCGGACTGCCACGGAATCACACCGTCGATGCCGAGCTCCGTGGCGCTCTCGATGGCCTGCTCGTCCCGGTCACCCTTCGCCAGGGCCTGCACCAGGACCAGACGGGGCGCAGGGGCGGTCTCGCGGACGACGTCGAGGGCCCGGACCACCAGTTCCCCGTCGCCGGACGATTCGACGGTCCCGATCACGCGGGTCCCCTGCTCGTCCACCAGGTCCACGCCCTCCCCCGGAGAAAGCCTCTTGACCGTGACGGCGTGCCGGGCCTCGGCGCCGTCGAGCACGACGAGCCCGGACGGCTCGACGTGGTCGAGGGAACCGGCGGGAGCGAAGAAGACCGGGTTACTCATGGCTCAGAGGTTGCCGAACTTGTCGCGGAGCTTGGCGAACATCCCACCGGTGCTGGCGAGCTTGCCCTCGGTGAACTCCTCGTCACGCAGACCCGCGAGCTTCCTCAGGAGTTCCTCCTGCTCGGCGTCGAGCCTCGTGGGGGTCTCCACCTGGATGCGGACCTTGAGGTCGCCGCGGCCGTAGCCGCGCAAGTGGGTGACACCCAGTTCGTGGAGCGTGATGACCTCGCCGGACTGGGTGCCCGGCTTGATGCTGATGGTCTGGGGACCGTCGAAGGTCTCCAGTTCGACGTCGGTGCCCAGGGCGGCCGCGGTCATGGGAACCTTCAGCGCGGCCTGCAGATCGTCGCCGTCACGCGTGTAGGTCTTGTCAGGGTTGACCTTCACCTGGACGTACAGGTCACCGGACGGGCCGCCGGCGATGCCGGCTTCCCCGTGCCCGGAGAGCTGGATCCGGGTTCCGGTGCTCACACCGGCGGGGATCTTGATGGAAAGGGAGCGGTGCGAGCGGACACGGCCCTGGCCGTTGCACTCGTTGCAGGGGTCCTTGATGACCGTGCCGAACCCCTGGCAGCTGGGGCACGTGGCGGCGGTCATGACCTGACCCAGAATGGACCGGACCGGGCGCTGGACCTGGCCGGCGCCGTGGCAGATGTCGCAGCGCTCCGGGCTGGTGCCCGGCTGGCAGCAGCTTCCGTCGCAGGTCTCGCAGACCACGGCCGTCTCCAGTTCAAGCGTCTTCTCGACGCCGAAGACCGCGTCCTTGAGGTCGATGCGGACCTCGACCAGCGCATCCTGGCCGCGCCGGACCCGGGAGGCCGGACCCGGAGCACCGCCGCCGCCACTGAAAAAGGTGTCGAAGATGTCCTGGAAGGCGAAGCCCGAACCGGAGTACCCACCGAACCCGTTGTCGGTGCCGTTCTCGTTGCCCGTGGTGTCGTAGACCCGGCGCTTCTCGGGATCCGAGAGGACCTCGTAGGCGTGCGTCACAGCCTTGAACTGCTCGGCGGCGTCCTCCCCGGGGTTCACATCCGGGTGCAGGGTCCGCGCGAGCTTGCGGTAGGCCTTCTTGATCTCCTCACCGCTGGCGTCGCGCGGGACTCCGAGGACTTCATAGTGACTGCTCACGTGTGTGTACTTCTCTTCCTCTGTTGGGTGAAATGCAGTGGCGTCAGGTGACCGGTGAGGTCACCCCGCCAGAATCCGTGAAAGGTAGCGTGCGACGGCGCGCACGGCCGCCATGGAGGACGGGTAGTCCATGCGGGTGGGGCCGAGGACGCCCACCTTCGAGGCGGCGCCCTTGCCGTAGCCGGTGGCCACCACGGAGGTGCCCGCGAGCTCGTCGAACGGGTTCTCGCGTCCGATGCTGATGGCCACACCGTGCTGGTCGTGGTGCATCTCGGTGAGGAGCCTCAGCATGACCACCTGCTCCTCCAGGGCCTCCAGCACCGGTCCGATGCTCAGGGGGAAATCCATGGTGGCGCGGGCCAGGTTCGCCGTTCCGGCCAGCACGATCCGGTCCTCCGCACTGGAGTCCAGGAGCGACAGCAGGGCGGCGGCGAGGGCCGCCGCCGGCCGCTGCAGCCCGGGGGCCGCCGTCGCGGTCAGGACCGGGACGGTCTCGCGCAGGGTGTCGAGCGGCTGATTCGCACACGCGGCAAGGAACATCGTGCGCAAGGTCACGACATCCGCCTCGTCCAGGATCTGCCCGAGGTCCACGACGCGCTGGTCGACCGATCCCGTGTCCGTGATGAGCACCAGCAGCACCTGTGCGCCGCCCAGGGCCACGACCTCCAGGTGACGCAGGCCTGCCTGGCTGGCCTTCGGGTACTGCACGACCGCCACCTGGCGGGTCAGCTGGGACAGGAGCCGCGCCGAACGCTCCAGCACATCGTCCAGGTCGGTGGCGCTGTCCAGGAAGGAATGGATGGCGCGGCGTTCCGCGGCCGAGAGAGGCTTGACCGAGGCGAGCTGGTCCACGAAGAGCCGGTAGCCCTTGTCCGTGGGGATACGGCCCGCGCTCGTGTGAGGAGCCGCGATCAGCCCCTCCTCCTCCAGCGCGGCCATGTCATTGCGGATCGTCGCGCTGGACACGCCCAACTGATGACGCTCCACCAGGACCTTCGAACCCACCGGCTCCCGGAAGTGGACGTAGTCCTCCACAATGGCGCGCAGGACTTCGAGACGACGAGGATCACTCACTCTGCCACCTCCACATGCTCTTGCCCTTCGGCGTTTCTCTTAGCACTCTACCTCTCTAAGTGCTAATTCTAGTATGCCTGCCCCGGACCCGGGACATCGCCAGGCGGAGAACAGCAGGAGGCTTCATGTCCATCCATTCCTGGGGACCTCAGGACCTCAGCGCACCTGCTCAGAAGCAGCTGCGCGAGGTGCCCGTGGAACGCGGCATGGTGCTGGAGGACGTCCAGACCGGCTGGGTCGGGGCGGTGACCCGCGTGGAGAAGTCCGGCGGCATGCACATCCTCAGCCTCGAGGACCGGCGCGGTAAGGAACGCTCCTTCCAGCTCGGCTTCGGCTTCCTGCTGGACGGCGAAGCGGTCAAGATCGTGCCGCCACGAGCGGCCCCCGCCACCGAGCAGGGCCCGAGGCGCACCGCCAGCGGATCGATCCACGTGGACACCAAGGCACGGACCGCTCTGGCCAGCCGGATCTGGGTGGAAGGCAAGCACGACGCCGAACTCGTGGAGCGCGTCTGGGGTGACGATCTGCGCGTGGAGGGGATCGTCGTCGAGCCTCTGCACGGTATCGACGACCTCGAGGCGGCCGTGGCGGCCTTCGGACCCGGGCCCGGCCGGAAGCTCGGCATCCTGGTGGACCATCTGGTTCCCGGCTCCAAAGAGCAGCGGATCGTGGACGCGCTGATGCGCAAGCCCGGCGTCGGCGGCAACGTGCTGGTGGTGGGTCATCCCTATGTCGACGTGTGGCAGGCCATCAAACCCCAGACCCTCGGAATCCCCGCCTGGCCACGGATTCCCCGCGGCATGGACTGGAAGACCGGCATTCTGCAATCGTTCGGCTGGCCACACGCCACGGCGGAGGACATCGGCCTCGGGTGGCAGAAGCTGCTCTCCACGGTCCGCAGCTACGCCGACCTCGAACCGAGCCTGCTGGGACGCGTCGAAGAGGTCATCGATTTCCTCACGGCGTGACCTCCCAGCCACTATGCTGAGTAAGGAACGCCGTCATGGGCAGCGCCCGTGATCCGGAACTATCTCAGGAGTAACAGCTGTGTCTGACGCATCTGGACCGAAGCCCCAGGGTGCACCCACCCCGGGCGATCAGCCGCGAGGTGCCGCAGGCATGAACGGCGGTCCGGCCCAGAACAGCGGTGATCAGGTGCCCGGCGATCATCCTTACACGGGCGCCAGCGCCGTCCCGGAGCCGCTGAGCTCCAGCGAGGACCGGCAGTGGGCCATGCTGGCCCATTTCGGCGGAATCCTCGGGTTCATCCCGTCGCTCCTGATCTACCTGATCTTCAAGGACCGTGGGCCGTTCACCGCCCAGGAGGCCAAGGAAGCCCTGAACTTCACCCTGCCGCCGACCCTGGTGGCGGTGGTGGCGAACATCCTCAGCCTCATCCCCTGGATCGGCGGGATCTTCGCGGTGATCGCGGCGCTCATCTGGATCGCGCTGACGGTCTTCTCCGTGATCGCCGGCGTTCACGTCAACCGTGGCCAGCCGTATCGCTACAAGTACAACCTGCGGCTCATCAAATAGCCGGAAGGCGGAACCCCGGAAGGGGTCCCGCCTTTTTTCATGCCCTGATAGCGGTCCAGCCAGGGAGGGCCGGATCAGTCCGGAAGCAGACGGCGCACGACGGCGTCTGCCAGGAGCCGGCCACGCAGACTCAGGCGCACGGTGCCACGGAAGGCGGCCTGCGGGTCGATGAGCCCGTCCGCGATCAGACCCGCGACGGCGGTGCGCCCCTCCGCGTGGAGCGCGGAGGTCGGCAGCCCCTCGGCCAGCCTCACGCGCAAGAGGACATCCTCGAGGTAGCGGGTGCCGCCGTCGAGCACTTCCTTGCCCGCGGCCGGGGACACGCCGTCCCCCAGTCGCTGCGCATAGGCACGGGGGTGCTTGACGTTCCACCACCGGACCCCGCCGACGTGTGAGTGGGCACCGGGGCCGATCCCCCACCAATCGTCACCCCGCCAATAGGCGAGATTGTGGCGGCATTCCTGGCCCGGTTCGCGGGCCCAGTTGCTGACCTCGTACCAGTCGAAGCCGGCGGCGGCGAGCCGCTGTTCGGCCAGTTCGTACTTGTCAGCGTGGTCATCGTCGTCCACATCCGGAACCTCGCCGCGCCGGATCTGTGCCGCGAGCTTGGTCCCGTCCTCGATGATGAGGGCGTAGGCGCTCAGGTGGTCGGGCTCGCAGGCCAGGGCGGCGTCCAGTGACTGCTCCCAATCGGCCAGCGACTCCCCCGGGGTTCCATAGATCAGATCCAGGCTCACGTTCAGCCCGGCGTCGCGCGCCCATTCCACGACCTGAGGCACCCGCTCCGGACGGTGCACCCGGTCGAGCGTTTTGAGGACGTGCGGGACGGCTGACTGCATGCCGAAGGAGACCCGGGTGAAGCCGGCCTCCGCCAGGCGGGCGAGGGATTCCGCGGTCACGGTCTCCGGGTTGGCCTCGGTGGTGACTTCGGCGCCGGGCTCAAGGCCCCAGAGGTCGCGGGCACGGCCCAGCAGAGCACCGAGTTCATCAGGATTCAGCAGGGTCGGCGTGCCGCCCCCGAAGAAGACCGTGGACACGGGACGGGCGGGGACGCCGGACCGTTCCAGGACGTCGGCGGCGAAATCCAGCTCGGACAGCGCGGTGCCGGCGTACTCATCCTGGCTCGCGCCGCCGCCGAGTTCCGTGGCCGTGTAGGTGTTGAAGTCGCAGTAGCCGCAGCGGACCGTGCAGTACGGGACGTGGATGTACAGGCTGAAGGCACGCTCCTGCGCGCCCTCCCGGGCCTGAGGATCCAGGAGCCCGTCCGCAGGAGCCGGGTCACCGAGAGGGAGCGCACTGGGCATGGGTTACTTCTTGGCCTTGTCCTTGCCGTTGCCTTCGTCATTGCTCAGCGCAGCGATGAAGGCTTCCTGCGGGACCTCGACGCGGCCCACCATCTTCATGCGCTTCTTGCCTTCCTTCTGCTTCTCCAGCAGCTTGCGCTTACGGCTGATGTCGCCGCCGTAGCACTTGGCGAGAACGTCCTTGCGGATGGCGCGGATGTTCTCACGGGCGATGATGCGGGCGCCGATGGCTGCCTGGATGGGGACCTCGAACTGCTGGCGGGGAATGAGCTCCCGCAGCTTGGAGGTCATCATGACGCCGTACGAGTAGGCCTTCTCGCGGTGGGTGATCGCGCTGAACGCGTCCACCGTCTCGCCCTGGAGCATGATGTCCACCTTGACCAGGTCGGCGACCTGGTCGCCGTCGGCCTTCCAGTCCAGCGAACCGTAGCCGCGGGTCTTCGACTTCAGCGTGTCGAAGAAGTCGAAGACGATCTCCGCCAGCGGGAGCCGGTAGCGGATCTCGACACGGTCCTCCGAGAGATAGTCCATTCCGCCCAGGATGCCTCGGCGGGACTGGCACAGCTCCATGATTGCTCCGACGAATTCGTTCGGCGCCAGAATGGTGGCGGAGACCATCGGCTCACGCACCTCGGCGACCTTCCCAACGGGGTACTCGCTCGGGTTGGTGACGTGGACGACCTTCTTGTCCTCCAGGGTCACCTCGTACTCCACGTTCGGAGCGGTGGAGATCAGGTCCAGCTTGTATTCGCGTTCCAGGCGTTCGCGGGTGATCTCCAGGTGCAGCAGACCGAGGAAGCCCACACGGAAGCCGAAGCCCAGGGCCGCGGAGGTCTCCGGCTCGTAGACCAGCGCCGCGTCGTTGAGCATCAGCTTCTCCAGCGCGTCGCGGAGCACCGGGTAGTCCGTGCCGTCCAGCGGGTAGAGGCCGGAGAAGACCATGGGCTTGGCGTCCTCATACCCTCCGAGCGACACCGCCGCCGGCTTGTGCAGCGTGGTGACGGTGTCACCGACCTTGGACTGGCGGACGTCCTTCACGCCGGTGATGAGGTATCCCACCTCACCGACGCCCAGGCCCTTGGACGGCACCGGCTCGGGCGAGCTCACACCGATCTCGAGGAGTTCATGGCTCGCCTTGGTGGACATCATCTGGATGCGCTCGCGCGGCGTCAGCTTGCCGTCGACCACGCGGACGTAGGTGACCACGCCGCGGTACGTGTCGTAGACCGAGTCGAAGATCATGGCACGGGCGGGAGCCGTCGGATCGCCGACCGGCGCAGGCAGGTCCTGCACGATCTTGTCCAGCAGGCCCTCGACGCCGACGCCGGTCTTGCCGGAGACCATCAGCACGTCCTCGGGCTTGCCGCCGATGAGGTTGGCCAGTTCTGCCGCGTACTTCTCCGGCTGGGCGGCCGGCAGATCGATCTTGTTGAGCACGGGGATGATCGTCAGATCGTTCTCCATGGCCAGGTAGAGGTTGGCCAGCGTCTGGGCTTCGATGCCCTGCGCGGCGTCCACCAGCAGCACGGCGCCTTCGCAGGCGGCCAGCGAACGGGAGACCTCGTAGGTGAAGTCCACGTGGCCCGGGGTGTCGATCATGTTCAGCGCGTAGCTGGTGCCGTCGAATTCCCAGGGCATGCGGACCGCCTGGGACTTGATCGTGATGCCACGCTCGCGCTCGATGTCCATGCGGTCCAGATACTGGGCCTTCATGTCCCGGGGCTGAACCACGCCGGTCAGCTGCAGCATGCGGTCGGCCAGGGTCGACTTGCCGTGATCGATGTGCGCGATGATGCAGAAGTTGCGGATCACGGCCGGATCAGTGGCGGCGGGCACCGGTGCAGTGCGGGCCATGGGAGACACTCAGGAGTCCTTACTGTTGCCTTCGGTCGGTCCTGCCGCAGGGCTGTGGCTCGAGGCCGGCACGCGGAACACAGGACCAAGGGGTCAGATCCACCATTGTCCCACGTTTCAGGCCACTTCTCCTCACTGACGCTCTTCGCCGACGGCGCCGCGCGTCCGGCCCGCCCGTGGGTGCTCCGTGAGTACTCTGGGACCTGTGGCAACCCTGTTCTCACGCATCCTCCGGCTCCTCGGGGCCAAGCCCCGCCGTAACGCCCAGAAGCCCCGCCCGGCTGCCGGCGGGTACCCGGGCGACTACACCGGCGTCGTGGCCGTGCGCTATGCACCTCACGCCGACGGGCGGCCCGATCCTGGAGAGATCGTCTGGACCTGGGTGCCCTATGAAGAGGACCACCGTCAGGGGAAGGACCGCCCGGTGCTTCTGGTGGGAGAAGACGGCCCCTGGCTCCTGGCGCTCATGCTGACGTCCAAGGACCGGAACAACGGCCGGCGCCTGGACTCCGCCTACGTCGACGTCGGCACGGGCACCTGGGATCGTGAGGGACGGCCCAGCGAAGTCAAGGTCAACCGCGTGGTGCGGGTCGACCCCGGGGCGATCCGCCGGGAAGGAGCGGTCCTCGACCGGCGCCGCTTCACCCAGGTGGCCGAGGGCCTGCGGCGCGCCGGGCATTGACGGTCCCAGCCGCCCGGACCTGCCCCGGACCTTTCTCGGCGGCGAGCCCTCTTTGGTCAATCAGGCGGGGTCTCTGCTAAAATCATTTGCTGTGTGTCCGCACAGGTCGACGGACACTGATGATTGGCTGCCATAGGTATCCCCACGCTGCTCAGTCAATGGCCAATCTGACGCCCTCTAGACCCATCCGTCATTACAAGAGAGTTCACTAAGTGGCTAACATCAAGTCTCAGAAGAAGCGCATCCTCACCAACGAGAAGGCTCGCCAGCGCAACGTCGCTGTCAAGTCTGAGCTCAAGACCCTCATCAAGACCGTCAACGAGGCGGTTGAGGCTGGTAACAAGGATGCCGCTGAGTCCGCCGTCAAGGCGGCCAGCCGTAAGCTGGACAAGGCTGTCAGCAAGGGCGTCATTCACAAGAACAACGCTGCCAACCGCAAGTCCGCGATCAACAAGAAGGTCAGCGCTCTCTAAGAGAACCGCTGCGGCCGGTCGCTGACGCGCCAGGCTGACATACCGCACTTGCTTCGGAGTGGCCGGTCCCCCAGGGACCGGCCACTCTTGCGTTAAGGGCCGGCAGGCTGTGAGTTGGCGCGGAGATGGCATCGGGAACCACGCCGTGCGCACGGCGTGGCCGAGGCTCTCCGGAGAGCCGGACAAGGCCACCTCCGGAGAGCGGCCGCAGACGGGATTCGTCCCTCAGCGGCTCCTGACGGATGACGCGACGAGGTGCACCACCCGTTCCACGGCGTACACGGGATCCCGGGACAGGCCCTTCACCTGGGCGTCGGCTTCGGCCACCGCCCGGACACAGAGACGCAGCTGTTCCGGGGTCCATCGGCGGACGTCCCGCTGTGCCTGTTCCACGAGCCACGGCTGCATGCCGAGATCGCGCGCCACCTGAGCGGCGGAGCCACGGCTGCCGGCCACCCGGGCGAGCGTCCTCAGCTTGGCCGCCAGCGCCGCGACGAGCGGCACCGGGTCGGCGCCTGAATCCAGGGCGTAGCGAAGGGTGGCCAGCGCGCTGGCGGCGTCGCCGTCGAGGGCCGCATCGGCGACCTTGAAGGAGGTCGCCTCGATCCGGCCACCGTAGTACTTCTCCACATCGTCCGCGGTGACGGTCCCTGTGGTGTCCTCGATGAGCTGCACGCAGGCGGCGGCGAGCTCGGCGGTCTGTGACCCGACCGCATTGACCAGTGCGACGACCGCCGGTCCCTCGATCCGCCGGCTGGCCGCGCGGAATTCGGAGGTGACGAAGGCGTTCTTGTCCGTGTCACGCTTGAGCGGCTGGCAGTCCACCACAGGCCAGCGGGACTTGAGGGCGTCCAGAAGCTTCTTTCCGCGGTTGCCGCCGCCATGGCGGAGCACGACGACGGCGTCTTCCGCACCGGAAGCGCTCAGGTCCAGGGCGTCGGTCAGGAAGGCATCGTTCATGGCTTCCAGCCGGGACACCTCGATGAGCTTGAATTCCCCGAAGAGCGACGGGCTGCACGCCATCAGGAGCGCGCCGGGCTGGTATTCGGACGCGTCGAAACTGGTCAGTTCGAGGTCGGGGTGCACCTGCCGGAGCTGGCTGCGCAGCAGGTCACGGGCCCGCTGGGCGAAATACTCTTCGGGGCCGGAGAGGAGAATCAACGGCGCGGGCTGAATGTCGCGCCAGTTCAAAGCGGTGGATGCGGCGGCCTTCGCCATCGAGGTGGTCTCCCTGCTGTTTCGGCTTGTCGGCTCCTCAGCATCGTATCGCGATCAGAGGTGGCGGAGCTCGGTTCAGGTCCCGCTCCCGCCCACTCCAGGTGCAGGCCGACTTGGCCCGTCCCTCAGGCGGGCGTGGACCTTCCGGTAGAAACCCGCGACCGCCCGGGGATGGGCGAACAGCCACAGCAATCCCACCTGGCAACAGCAGAATCCGGCCATGGTGGCCAGACCCCGGACACCCGGCGGCCACTCCAGCAAAGCTCCCGGAAGACGACTCACCCCTTCAGCGATGCTCCAGATCCCCCAGGTCGCCATCCCGGCCCAGCCGATCAGCATCCCGCTGATCGGCCCGGGAACCACGGCCAACGGCAGCGCGGCGGTGCCCAGCAGCGTCACGGGAGCCACCAGCGGCGCCGTCAGTGCGTTGGCCAGCAAGGAATACGGAGTCAGCTGCGGCTGAATCAGCACGAGCAACGGCGCACAGGCCAGATTCGCCGCCAAAGGGATCGACAACCCCAGAGCCACCACGTACGGCATCCGCTGACCCAGCCACTGCGCGAGGCCTTGGGCGGCGAGAAGGATGCCGGCCGTCGCCGCGACGGAAAGCGCGAAACCCAGATCCCAGGCCAGCCACGGTGCGGCCAGCAACAACCCCGACGCGCTCACGCACAGCAGAGGAAGACCACGGCTCTGATGCCCACCCATCATGACCGTCAGACTCGCCGCGGACATCACCACCGCCCGCAGAACGCTCGAGTCCGGGCCCACCAGCGCCCCGAACACCCCCAGCGAGATCAGAGACAGGACCATCACCACCGGCCGGCTCACCCGCCAGCTCCGCAGAACCAGCACCACGGACGCGAAAACCACACTGCAATTGGCCCCGGACACCGCAGTCAGGTGCGTCAATCCGGTCGTGGTCATCACGGCGGTGGACTCGGGCGACCTGCGGCTGCGATCCCCGAGCACCATGCCGTCCAGCAGAGCCCCCGGCTCCCCCGGTATGGAGCGGCTTCTCAGAAGAAACTCGTGCCGGAGGTGGGAGACCGCGTTCTCGAACACCGACGGCGCCTCGACGAGCCGCGGCTTCGAAACGGCCGTCCCGGACAATGTGGCGGGACGGCCATCCCGGGTCCGGACACGCAAGATCACCTGCACCGTCTGGCCGTAGCGGACGCCAGCGCAGACGGTCTGGCACTGGACGTCCACCGGAACATCGAGCGAAAGCCAGTCCCCCGCCCGACGGATGCGATGGAGCTGGGCGGTGAAGTGACAGCCATGACCGCAGGGGGAACTGTCCGCCGACGTGGTCGGCTCATCGGGGCCTGGGCCACCGCCGTGATCGGTCGCCGGCATCAGTGGTTCCGGATGGCCCGAAATCTCGGCGATCACCGTCACCGCCTGCCGGGTCCCGGCTGCGGCCCAGAGGTGGCGCCATGCAGGATCCGCCGTCCGGCCGAGGCCCAGGCCACAGCCGAGAAGGCCCACGAGAGCTGCCAGGCCGAAGGTGAAGCCGACACCTCGGCCTCGTCGGCCGGGCTCCGGCATTGCTCGCTTTCGTGACCTGACGAACCCCCACAGAGTCCCGGAAGCGAGCCCCACCAGAAGCACGACGACCAGCGCCCTCAGCAGGCCAGCATCCCGGACCGCCGTCACCGCGCTCACCAGCCAGAGCAGGCTGAGCACGGGCACCAGCCGGACATCGTGGACACGCTCGCTGAGCAGGAGGCGCCGTTCCAGTTCCTCGTCGCGGGCCCGGAACACGGCCCGGACGGCAGAGACGCCCTCGGTCATACGTCGCCCTGCCCGCCGCAGGAAATGGTCCGCCCTCATGGCCGGGAGTCGAAGACGAGCAGAGGAGTCAATTGCTCCAGCATGCGCGGCCCGATGCCATCCACTGCATCGAGGTCTTCGATGGTCCCGAACGGGCCGTGCTGTTCCCGCCACGCGATGATCCGGTCCGCCAGGACCTTGCCGACGCGCGGCAGCGTCATGAGCTCCGCCTCCGACGCCGAATTGAGATGCACCTGAGCCGCGCCCGGGGTCGCCCGTGGGCCACCAGGTCCGCCGGGTTCGGAGGGACCAGCGTCCGCGCCGGACACCCGCTCGCCTCGCTGGGGAACGTGGACCTTGCGGCCGTCCTGCAACGGCTCGGCCAGATTCAGCGCGTCCAGTTCCGCCGTGTCCAGGGCGCCCCCGGCCTTCTCCACCGCCTGGAACACCCGCGCGGTGGCCGGAAGCCGCACGATGCCAGGATGCCGGACCGCACCGGAGACGTGCACCAGGATGAGGGAGGATCCGGGGGCGGGTCCCGTCGGGCCGTCCCCCGGCCGCCCTGCCTCCGATCTGCCTGCCCCGGGCTGATGAACTGAAGGCACAGGCCGGAGGGACGCCACAGAGCCGTGCGCGGCGGACGGCTGCCCGACGGAGGACTGGGCCGGAGCCGTGGCGGTGAAGGCCCACCACGCGCCCAGCAGCGCGAGCAGGCACAGCGCCGTCGTGGTCAATGCTCTCGGGCTGATCCTCCACCGGAAGCGCCCGCGGCGGTGATACCGGCGGCGTTCGGCCAGCGAAGGCGAGTGATCCTGCGGGGTGGTTTCGGGGCCACCCGGATCACCGGCGAGAATCCGTTCCAATCGTCCCGGGGCATCACGCAGTGTCATGTTCCGAAACTACTGGGGCATGCCACCCGGACTGGACGCGGAGTGGGCTATGAGGACAACTCGCGCGGGGGCAGCTGTGCACTGACGATGGCCAGGACTCCAAGGCCCACGTGGGCCGCCAGCACCGGTGGAAGCGTGCTCATCACGACCGGGGGCGCAGACGGGAATGAGGCCGTCAGGCGTCCGGCCAGGTCCGCGGCAGCCTGCGGTGAACCGAAATGGTGGACCGCCAGCCCGAGCGACTCCTCGGGGATGCCCTTCGCAGCCGCGCCCGCCAATTCCTCGAGGCGGGCCAGTGCGCGGGCGGAGGAACGGACCCGCTCCACCGGCACCACCTTGCCCCCGGCGATGCCGAGAATCGGCTTGATGGCCAGCACGGTGCCCAGCCACGATGCCGCATTGCCGATCCGGCCACCCCGGCGCAATTGCTCGAGGGACGGGACATAGAAGTGAACGGTGCTGCTCGCCAGCGAGGCTTCGGCTCCGGCGGTCACCAGTTCGAGGGGCGCGCCTTCTCCCGCCAGCGCACAGGCGGTCTGGACGGCGAAGCCCTGGCACATGGCGGCCGTCCTCGAGTCAAGGACATGGACCGGGACACCGCATTGCCCGGCCGCGATGCGGGCGGCGTCGGCGGTTCCGGATAGCTCCGCCGAGAGGTGCACCGACAGGATCGAGGAGTAACCCGCGGCTTCCAGCTCACGATAGGCGGCGGCCAGCGTGGCGGGCGACGGCCGCGACGTCCGGACGGTCTCCCCCATCGCCAGCGCGAGGCTGAGCCGCTCGGAGACGCGCTCCTCGCCCTCGGCGAGGTCTGCGGAGGAATAGATCTCCTCCCCCACCATCACGGGCATCGGCACATGGCGGAACCAGGCCGGGGCCTGATCGAACCAGCCCTGTGGGAGCGCGGCGGCGGAGTCGGTGACCACGGCCACCTGAACCGCCGGCTGCGGGGGCTTCCGGGAGCGCGCGGCGCGGCCGTCCGTGCGGCCACCCTTGAAGCCGGCGGAGCCGAGGGCACGGAGAGTCTCGAGACGCTCCAACAAGCGTCCCCAGGTCCCGGCCCCCGGCTCCGGCATCTCGTCCGGCCTAGGCGGGGACGATGTTCACGAGCTTGGGCGCCCGCACGATCACGGTCCGGATGTCGCGGCCGTCCAGGATGCGCTGCACGTTCTCGGAAGCCAGCGCCAGCTCGCGCAGAGCGTCCTCCGTGATGTCGGCAGGCACGTCCAGGCGGTCCCGCACCTTGCCCTGGACCTGGACGACGGCCGTGACCGTGTCCTCGACCAGCAGCGCGGGATCGAACACCGGCCACGCGGCGTTCGCCACGAAGGGCTCCTTGCCCAGCAGGCTCCACATGTCCTCCGCCGTGTACGGCGCGAACAGGGACAGGATGACGGCCACGGTCTCGGCCGCCTCGCGGACTGCCGGATCGGCGGCGCCGGCTCCGGTGTCGATCGTCTTCCGGGTCGCGTTGACCAGCTCCATCAGGCGGGCCACCACGACGTTGAACTTGTTCGCGGCCAGCAGTTCCTCGGCGTCGGCGATGGTCCGGTGCGTCACCGCGCGCAGTGCCTTGTCACCCTGAGCCGGGGACACGCCCGGCTCGCTGGTGACGTCCTGTGCCAGGCGCCAGGCACGCGCCAGGAACTTCGCCGAACCGGAGGGCGAAACGTCTGCCCAGTCGACGTCGTCCTCCGGCGGGGAGGCGAACACCATGGTCAGGCGCACGGCGTCGACGCCGAACTTGTCCAGCTGCTCGCTCAGATCCACGCCATTGCCGAGAGACTTGCTCATGGCCTTGCCGCCGTTGAGCACCTGGCCCTGGTTCAGGAGCGCGGCGAACGGCTCGGTGGTGTCCAGCATGCCCAGATCATGGATGACCTTGGTGAAGAACCGCGAGTACAGCAGGTGCAGAATCGCGTGCTCCACGCCGCCCACGTACTGGCCGACCGGCATCCAGGTGTTGACGGCCTGCGGGTCGAAGGGACCCTCCGTATAGTCCGGCGAGGTGAAGCGCAGGAAGTACCAGGAGGAGTCCACGAAAGTGTCCATGGTGTCGCTGTCCCGGCGGGCCGGACCGCCGCACTCCGGGCAGGTGACGTTGACCCACGCCTCGGCGGCGGCCAGGGGCGAGGTGCCCTTGGGCGCCAGATCCTCGCCGCGCAGATCGTCCGGCAGACGGACCGGCAGATCTTCGTCGGGAACCGGCACCTCGCCACAGGACTCGCAGTGGATGATCGGGATGGGGGTGCCCCAGAAGCGCTGACGGCTCAGCAGCCAGTCGCGCAGGCGGAAGTTCACATAGCCCTCGCCCGTGCCCTGACGTTCCAGGATGGCGATCGCGGCCGGAATCGCCTCAGCCTTGCTCAGGCCGTCCAGCTCGCCGGAGTTGATGAGAGTGCCTTCACCGGTCGCCGCGACGCCGGTCTCCGCCGGGTTCTCCTCGCCGGTCGCCAGCACAGGGCGGACGGGGATGCCGAACGCCTTGGCGAAATCCAGGTCCCTCTGGTCATGAGCCGGCACGGCCATGATGGCACCCGTGCCGTAGTCCGCCAGGACGTAGTCCGCGGCCCAGACCGGCAGCTTCTCGCCGTTCAGCGGGTTGATCGCGTAACGGCCGGTGAACACGCCCGTCTTGGGGCGCTCGGTGGACTGGCGCTCGATCTCGGACAGTGCCTTGACCTGCTCGCGGTAGGCGTCCAGGGCTTCGGCGTGCTCCGGGGTCACCAGCTCGATGGCCAGATCCGAATCGGCGGCCACGACGAAGAAGGTGGCGCCGTACAGGGTGTCCGGGCGGGTGGTGAAGACCGTGGTCTCACGCTCGGGCCGGCCCTCCGCGGCCTCGATCACGAAGCGCACGTGGGCGCCCTCGGAGCGGCCGATCCAGTTCTTCTGCATGGCCAGCACGCGCTCGGGCCAGTGGCCCTCGAGCTGGTCCATATCGTCCAGCAGGCGCTGCGCGTAATCGGTGATCTTGAAGTACCACTGGTTCAGGGACTTCTTGGTCACCGGGGTCCCGCACCGCTCGCAGGTCCCGTTGACGACCTGCTCGTTGGCCAGCACGGTCTGGTCCTTGGGGCACCAGTTGACCGGGGAGTCCTTGCGGTATGCCAGGCCCTTCTCGTAAAAGCGCTTGAACAGCCACTGGGTCCAGCGGTAGTACTCGGGATCGGAGGTGTGCAGGCGGCGGCTCCAGTCGGCGGAGATGGCGTACCGCTTGAACGACGCCGCCTGGGTGTCGATGTTGGTGTACGTCCACTCGCTCGGGTGGGCGTTGCGCTTGATCGCGGCGTTCTCGGCGGGCAGGCCGAAGGAGTCCCAGCCGATGGGGTGCAGGACGTCGTAGCCCTTCAGGCGCCAGTAGCGGGACACCACATCGCCCATGGCGAAGGCCTCCGCGTGGCCCATGTGAAGGTCACCGGACGGGTACGGGAACATGTCCAGGACGTAGCGGCGTTCGCGCGATCCGTCGTCCACGGGGGTGAACTGGGGGTTCTCGTCCCAGGCCTTGGCCCAGACGGCCTCGATGGCGGCGAAGTCATAGCCACGCTCGCGCGCGGACTCACCGCCCACGGTCTGTTCAGCTTCTACGCTCACTCTTTGCTCTCTCACCTTCGGCGCTCCGGCATCGTTCCAGCCACGCTCATCCACTCCACACACACAAAAGCCCCTCAACCCGCCATGACAGCCCGGCTGTCGGAAGGGTTCAAGGGGCGGCCGTCCACATCGGGACACCACGCTGCACCATCGTGCGGACGCGGCGCCGAGGGACGGCTAGCTAAGCAGAAGGATTGCGTGCATATCCTCCACTTTACCGCACGGTTCCACCCCGCCGTGCGGCCCGGCCCTCCAGTGCACGGGAAAGGCCGCCCACCACCCGCTCGGGGTGATGCGCGGCCTTTCCTGAGCGGTGAAGACTACTTCACGTCCTCGTCGACCCAGTCCATGGACTTGGTCACGGCCTTCTTCCAGAGGCGCAGCTGACGGTCGCGCTCGGCGTCGTCCATCTGCGGCTCCCAGCGCTTGTCCTCGCCCCAGTTGGCGGACAGCTCGCCGAGATCCTTCCAGAAGCCGACGGCGAGGCCCGCCGCGTAGGCGGCACCCAGTGCAGTCGTCTCGGTGACCTTCGGACGCACCACGGGCACGCCCAGGATGTCGGCCTGAAACTGCATGAGGGCCTCGTTGGCCACCATGCCGCCGTCGACCTTCAGTTCCGTCAGCGGGACACCGGAATCGGCGTTGACCGCGTCCAGCACCTCACGGGTCTGGAAAGCCGTGGACTCCAGGGCCGCCCGGGCGATGTGACCCTTGTTGACGTACCGGGTCAGACCGACGATCGCACCGCGGGCGTCAGCGCGCCAGTACGGGGCGAACAGGCCGGAGAACGCCGGAACGATGTAGGCGCCGCCGTTGTCCTCGACCGATGCCGCCAGCTGCTCCACTTCGGGAGCGGTGGAGATCATGCCGAGGTTGTCGCGCAGCCACTGGATCAGCGAACCCGCGACGGCGATGGAGCCTTCCAGCGCGTAGTGCGCCGGCTGGTCGCCCAGCTTGTACCCCAGGGTGGTCAGCAGACCGTTCTTGGAGTGCACGATCTCGGTGTCCGTGTTGAAGATCAGGAAGCAGCCGGTGCCGTAGGTGTTCTTGGCCTCGCCGGCCTGGAACGCAGCCTGGCCGAAGGTGGCGGCCTGCTGATCGCCCAGGATGCCCGCCACCGGCACTTCACGCAGCAGCTGCGAGGTGTGCACCTGGCCGTAGACCTCGGAGGAGGACTTGATGGCCGGCAGCATGGAGGCCGGAACACCGAAGGCGTCCAGGATGTCCTGATCCCACTCAAGGGTCTGCAGGTCCATGAACATGGTGCGGGAGGCGTTGGTGACGTCCGTGGCGTGCACGCCGCCGTCGACGCCGCCCGTCAGGTTCCAGAGGACCCAGCAGTCGGTGGTGCCGAAGAGCAGATCGCCGGCCTCGGCCTTCTCGCGGGCACCCTCGACGTTGTCGAGGATCCACTTGACCTTGGTGCCGGAGAAGTAGGTCGCCAGCGGAAGGCCGACCTTCTCCTTGAAGCGCTCGACGCCGCCCTCGGCAGCGAGCTCGTCCACGATGGACTGGGTGCGGGTGTCCTGCCAGACGATGGCGTTGTAGACGGGCTCACCCGTGTTCTTGTCCCAGACCACGGCGGTTTCGCGCTGGTTGGTGATGCCGACCGCAGCGATGTCGTGGCGGGTCAGGTTCGCCTTGGACAGCGCGCTGCCGATCACCTCGCGGGTGTTGTTCCAGATCTCCTTGGCGTCGTGCTCCACCCACCCGGCGTGCGGGAAGATCTGCTCATGCTCCATCTGGCCACTGGAGACGATGTTCCCGCTGTGGTCGAAGATGATGGCCCGGGAGCTCGTGGTGCCCTGGTCGATCGCGATGACGTATTCAGACATGACTTCCTCGTTTTCCTTCTCGACCGGCTACTTGGCCAGAGCCGTGAACACGATGGGCAGGTGAGCCGCCCAGCCGGCGAGCAGGCCGCCGATGATGGGGCCGGCGATCGGGACCCAGGCGTAGCTCCAGTCGCTGCTGCCCTTGCCCTTGATGGGCAGCAGGGCGTGGGCGATGCGCGGGCCGAGGTCACGGGCCGGGTTGATGGCGTAGCCGGTGGGGCCACCGAGCGAGGCGCCGATGCCGACCACGAGCATCGCGACGGCGAGCGGGCCGAGCTCATTGGGAGAACCGCCGAAGCACAGGATCACGAACACGAGCACGAAAGTGCCGATGATCTCGGTGACGAGGTTCCAGCCGTAGCTGCGGATTGCGGGTCCGGTGGAGAACGTTCCCAGCTTGTTGGCCGGGTCGGGCTCCACATCGAAGTGCTGCTTGTACGCCAGCCAGCAGACGACGGCGCCGATGAAGGCACCCAGCAGCTCCGCACCCAGGTAGGTGAAGATGGATGCTGCGTCCACCGGGATGCCGGGGACGAATTCGCTCTTGCCTGACGCGACGATACCGAGCGTCACGGCGGGGTTCAGGTGAGCGCCCGACTTGGCTGCCACGAAGACACCGGCGAAGACCGCGAGGCCCCAGCCGAAGTTCACGAAGAGGAACCCGGTGTTGTTGCCCTTAGTCCCCTTCAGCGCGGTATTGGCGACAACGCCACAGCCGAGGAGGGTGAGCATTGCGGTACCGAAGACTTCCGAAAGGAAGACGATTCCAAGAGACATCATTGACTCCTTGAGAGGTGCTGAACGCACCGGGCCAGCGCCCGGTGGATAAGTAGCCCCGAGGGGCTAGGCAACCAGGCTGTCCAGCTGAACCAGGTGCATGCGCTCCAGGACAGTGGTTGCATGGTTGATTTCCGCCACGATTCGATCCTTGTCCCAGCCAAGCGGTTCTGACAAGACCTCGGCCGTTTCGCGGAGGAGTTCTCCCGTGACCAGGCCACGGAAAGCGAGGGAGGTGCGGCGGATGAGAACGTCCACCAGGTGGCCGATCTGCTCGTGCTCCGCCATCCAGTGGAGCTCACGCACGCTCAGTTCATGGGTGGAGTGCAGGAGGCGGTCCTCACCCTGACCCAGGTAGGCGATGACGCCGTCGGCGCGGGTGCCGTAGCGCGTCAGGAGGCCGTCGACGCGAGCCGCGTCGAGCCCGGCAGCCGGGTTGAGACGCTGCTTGATCCACTGCTGCACGCCGGCGTCGTCGGCCGGGAAGCCCACACCGCCGCCGATGGCGAGCTTGGCCGTGGAGACCTTGCGCTGCACGCCGATCAGGCCGAGCACTTCATCGGCCAAGTGCTCGGAGAGTGCGCGGAACGTGGTCCACTTACCGCCCACGAGGCTGAGCACCGTGGCGCGGACGGAGCCGAAGGCTTGCTCGCGCTTCTCGATGCGGTAGTCGCGGGAGACGAAGCCGGGTGCGGTGTCGTCGTGGCGCGGCAGCGGGCGGACGCCGGAGAACGTGTAGACGATCTGGTCGCGGCTCACGGTGATGTCCGGGAAGACGTGCGCCACGAGGTCGAAGAAGTAGTCGATCTCCTCGTCGGTGCAGACCGCGTCCTCGTTCATGTCGGCGTTGATGTCGGTGGTGCCCACCAGAACACGGTCACCCATCGGGTAGATGAGGACGATGCGGCCGTCGGTGTGCTCGAAGAAGATCTCGCGTCCACCGGTCGCGGCGAGCAGCTCCGGGTGGTCCAGGACGATGTGCGAGCCCTTGGTGCCGCCCATGAACGTGGTCGGCGATCCGAGGGCGGTGTTGCTCTGGTCCACCCAGGCGCCGGTCACGTTGACCACGATGTCGGCGCTGAAGTCGAATTCCTCACCGGTGAGTTCATCACGCAGACGCACGACGCCGGAGTCGGACTCCGCGGCGCCGACGACGCTGAGGTAGTTGGCGGCACGCGCCTTGTCACCTCCGGCCTTGAGGCCGTCGTTCAGCACGTCCAGGGTGAGGCGCTCCGGATTGTGCACGGAGGCGTCGAAGTAGCTGGCCGCGTATTTGATGCCCGGGTTGAGGCGAGGCAGTTCCTCGAGGGCCTTGGTGCGGCCGCGGAACTGGTGGCGAGGCACGGTGCCGCCGTCGCGGGAGAAGGAGTCATAGAGGCTCAGGCCGAGCTTGATCAGGAAGGCGCCGCGCTCCTTCGGCTTGCCCTGCTTGTGCGTCAGGAAACGCATGGGCGCGCTGAGGATGCCGGAGAAGGTGCTGAAGATCGGGATGGTGGTCTTGAGCGGCTTCACGTAGTGGGGCGCGATCTTCATGAGGCGGTTGCGCTCCACCACGGATTCCTGAACCAGACGGAATTCGCCGTTCTCCAGGTAGCGGATGCCGCCGTGGATCATGTGGGAGGACGCGCCGGACGCACCCTGGCAGTAGTCTCCGCGTTCCACGAGCACCACGTCGACACCCTGGAGGGCGAGGTCCCGGAAGGTGCCCACCCCGTTGATGCCTCCGCCGACGATCAGCACCTTCGCTGTCGGCCTGGCGGCGATGGCCTGAACGGCCTGGCGGGTCTGGGGGGTGTTTGCGGATGCGTTCTGCTGCGTGGACATTGCTTCTCCGGACTGGGTTTCACGTCGTTCCAGACGCCATGACGGCGTCGTCCCCACTATTCTTGGAAGGACTGAAAATTACCGTCAAGCAAAATGCACAAACGTGCAGAAGGGCGATCCATGCGCAAAGACGGCGACGTGCTCAAGGCCGCACAGCTCTATTACCTGCAGGACCTCACCATGGACGCGATCGCGCGGGAGTTGCGCACCTCGCGCTCTACCGTGTCCCGGCTCCTGGCGGCGGCGCGGGATTCGGGACTCGTCCAGATCCAGGTGCGCTCCAGCCTGGACATGGCCCCCGAGCTTGAACAATTGATCAAAAAACAATTCCACGTGGACGTCCACGTGGTGCCCATCCCCTCCAGCGTCGGGGAGGCCGAAGCCCTGGACCGCGTGGCCCTCTACGCCGCGCGGACCATCACCCCGCACGTCGACTCCAACTCGATCATCGGCGTCGCCTGGGGAGCGACCATGAGCGCTGTGAGCCGCCACCTCACCAGCCGCCCGACGCACAACAGCGTGATCGTCCAGCTCAACGGCGCCGGCAACACGCACTCCACCGGGATCTCCTATTCGAGCGAGATCCTGCGGCGCTTCGGACGCGCCTACGGCGCCAAGGTGGAGCAGTTCCCCGTGCCGGCGTTCTTCGACCACGTGGAGACCCGTGAGGCGATGTGGAAGGAACGCAGCGTGGCGCGCATGCTCGACCTCCAGTCCCGGATGACCATGGCCCTGTTCGGTGTGGGCGGGATCGACGCCGGATACCCGAGCCACGTGTATGCCGGCGGTTATCTGGAACGCGGGGACCTCGAATCGCTCGCCGAACACCAGGTGGTGGGCGACGTGGCGACCGTGTTCTTCCGGGCGGACGGCTCCACCGACGGGATTCCGCTCAACGCCCGCTCCACCGGTCCGAGTCACGAACAGCTGCGCCGGGCGCCGCGCCGGGTGTGCGTCGTCTCCGGTCCGGGCAAGATCAACGGGCTCAAGGGGGCGCTCGCGGCCGGACTGGTCACGGAACTCATCCTCGATGAGAAGACCGCACGGCTCCTGGTGGGCAGCTGAGCGCGCGCCCCCCGGATTCGCGCAGGCACCTTCGGTAGAGTCGGAGGCATGAGCCACATCCCCTCCGTCGCCCTGAACAACGGCGTCCTGATCCCCCAGCTGGGATTCGGCCTCTACAAGGTCCCCGGGGAGGACGTCGCGGACCTGGTGCCGGCCGCCGTCGACGCCGGTTACCGCCACTTCGACACCGCGGCCATGTACGGCAATGAGCTGGCACTCGGCAAGGCGCTGGGAGCCCAGCTGGAGGACGGCAGCCTGAGCCGCGAGGACTTCTTCGTCACGAGCAAGGTCTGGAACGACCAGCAGGGCTACGACCAGACGCTGCGCTCCTTCGACGACTCCATGGTGGCCCTCGGCCTGGACGTGCTGGACCTCTTCCTGATCCACTGGCCCGTCGCGGACCGGGGACTGTATCTGGAGACCTACCGCGCCCTGGAGACCCTGTACCGCGAAGGCCGGGTCCGGGCGATCGGCGTGTCCAACTTCCAGATCGAGCACCTCGAACGCGTGCTGGAGGACCGTGAAGTGGTGCCCGCCGTGAATCAGGTGGAGCTGCACCCCTGGCTCCAGCAGCGTGAGCTCCGCGCATTCCACACGGCCCACGGCATCGTCACCGAGGCCTGGAGCCCCCTGGCGCGTGGAGCGCTTCTGGAGGATCCGGTCCTCGGCGAACTGGCCGCCAAGCATGGCCGGTCCATCGCGCAGATCGCGCTCCGGTGGCAGATCCAGGAGGGCATCGTCGTCTTCCCGAAGGCCAGCACCGCCGAACGGATCCGGGAGAACGCCGATCTCTTCTCCTTCAGCCTGGACCAGGACGACCTGGAACGGCTCGCCGCCCTCGACCGCGGCTTCCGCAGCGGCTCCCACCCGGACCAGGTGAAGTGATGGCGGGCCAGACCGGCACGCGGACCCACACCGGACCGGACACCACGGGATTCATCTCCCCCGCACTCGCGGGGCGGGAGCGCACGGCCGTGGTCGAGCTTCCCGGCGGGCCCGCCCACTACTGGGAACACGCAGCGGTGGACCCGGATCCGGCCACGAGCCGCACCATCCTGGTGATCCACGGTTTCCGTGGCGACCATCATGGCCTGCTGCGTCTGGTGGACCTCATGCCGCAGCATCGCTTCATCACCCCGGACCTGCCCGGCTTCGGCGCGTCCGAGGCCTTCGGGGACCGGGAACACTCGCTGGAGAGCTACGCACGGTTCGTGGCCGAATTCATGGATGCGCTCGATCTGGGCCCCGACACGGTCCTGCTCGGGCACTCGTTCGGGTCACTGGTCTGCAGCCGCTTCGTCACGCTGTACCCGGGCAAGGTCAGCCCGCTGATCCTGATCAACCCGATCGCCGCACCGGCCCTGGAGGGCCCCAAGGCCCTCCTGACCAAACTCGCCATCGCTTACTACCGGGCCGCCGCCGCGCTCCCGGAGAAGGCGGGACGTGCACTCCTGGCCAACCCGGCGATCGTGCGCGTCATGAGCGTCACCATGGCCCGGACCAAACAGAAGGACCTCCGGCGGTTCATCCACGCCCAGCACGATGCGTACTTCAGCGACTTCGCCAGCCGGGAAAGCCTGCTCGAATCCTTCCGGGCTTCGGTGTCCGGCACCGTGACGGAGGTGGCCGACCGGATCGCGCTCCCCACGCTGCTGATCGCGGGTTCCACCGATGAGGTGGCGCCGCTGCCGGCGCAGGAGAAGCTGCATGACGTCCTCCCTGACTCGCGGCTGGTGGTGATCGACGGCGTCGGGCACCTGATCCACTACGAGACGCCCGGGGCCGCCGCCCACGCCATCGAACTCTTCCTCCAGGAGCACCCCGCATGAAATTGGTGATCGACGCCCGCTTCACCCGCACCGACCACCACGACGGCATCAGCCGCTACGGCGCCAGCCTCATCGAGGCCTGTTCCAAGGTGGCCGACGTGACGATGCTGATCAGCGACGAGCGTCAGCTGAAGCTCCTGCCCGATGTCCCGTACGTGAAGATCGGCAGCCCGTTGTCCCCGCTCGAGCTCTTCGTGGCGCGTGAGGTCAACAAGCTCGGCGCGGATGTGGTCGTGTGCCCCATGCAGACCATGGGCTCCTGGGGACGGAAATACGGCCTCATCCTGACCCTGCATGACCTCATCTACTACGAGCACCCCGCTCCCCCGGGATTCCTGCCGGCGCCCGTCCGGTTCCTGTGGCGGCTCTACCACAAGGCCTACTGGCCGCAGCGGCTCCTGCTCAACCGGGCCGACGTCGTCGCGACCATCAGCCGGACCACCGAGTCCCTCATGGAGCGCTTCCGACTCACGAAACGCCCCGTCCGGATCGTCGGCAACGCCCCGCAACCGGGCGCGGTCCCGCGGCAGGAGGGTGTGGCGCCCCTGAAGGAACTCGTCTACATGGGCTCCTTCATGGAGTACAAGAACGTCGAGACGCTGATCCGCGGCATGGCCTCCCTGCCGGACTACACACTGCGCCTCATGAGCCGGGTTCAGCCCGAGCGCCGCGCTCAGCTCGAAGCCCTCATTCCGGACGGAGCGCAGGTGGTGTTCCACAACGGCGTCACCGACGAGGAGTACGAGGGCTTCCTGCGCGAAGGCACCGCTCTGGTGACGCTGTCCAAGGCGGAGGGCTACGGCCTGCCCCTGGTCGAAGCCATGGCGCTCGGAACCCCCGTGGTGGTCGCGGACACCCCGATCTTCCGCGAGGTGGGCGGCGAGGCGGCCCACTACGTGCCGGCCGAGGATCCGGCCGCCTTCGCCGCCGCTGTCCGTGCGCTGGAGGACGACGGCGCGTGGCAGGCCTCCAGCCGCGCCTCACTGGAGCAGGCGGCCCGGTTCTCGTGGGACCGCTCGGCGCAGGAACTCCTGTCAGCGGCGGAGGAAGTGGTCAGGCTCCGGGAGAACGGGACGCGCTGAAGCTGCACCTGAGCTACATCACAGGCGCTACATCTCAAGCAGTGAATCCACGGAGGATCTCTACGGTGTGTTCGGTCCGGGCCCGATCATCCGCGCCAGGATCAGCGTCGGGCCCGACCAGTCCAGGTCCTTGTGTTCCTCCAAGGGGATGAAACCGAGCCGCTGATAGAACGCCCGGGTCTGCGCATACGGCTCGTGGGGAAACGAGGGCCCGACGGTGTGCACCGTGAGCATGAGACAGCCGTCCGCACTGAGTGTCCGCGAGACCTGCTCCACGAGCCTGCGCCCGGCACCCTGGCGACGCGCCTCGGGAGACACCGCGATCAGGTGCAGTTCCGCGGCTTCGGGGAAGTGCCGACGGACCAGTGCGATCCCCACGACCTCGTGATCACGCTCCACGCAGAAGCTCTGATAGCTCTCGTCCGACGCCGTCCCGACGTACTCGGTGATCGCCTCCGGATCTCCGAACCACTCGGGCAGGCTCTCAAGGACGCGGCGGACCGCGGCTGGATCTCGTCGCCTGGTGATGCTCGTCGTCACAGCGCCAGTATGGCACGGACCGAGGGTTCACCGGCTAGAGCAGATCCAGGCCGTCGAAGCGCACCTGCGCCGCCGCGTGGGTCCGCTTCGCCGAGGCTGCCGCCTTCGCGGCACGCAGGAGCCGGGCGGCTTCCGAAGCGACGGCGAACGGGATGAAGCAGAGGGTGCGGTAATCGCCGTCGTCGAACGGGACCGGCCCCACCCTCCTCACCTCATGATCCGCTTCCAGCAGCGGGTCCAGGGCATGCTGCAGGTTCTCCACCGCGTCCTTGGGGCCCGTGAGGGCGGCGACACGGACCGCGGGAGGCAGACGCAGCTCCCGGCGCTCCTCGAGCTCCCGGGCGGCGAAAGACGCCGGATCCCAGCGGACCAGCGCACCGACGGCGAGCTCGTGCTCGGCCGTGACCATGACGACTCCCCCGTCCCGCGCGGGCCGGACAAGCGCCGCGGCATTGAACCAGCGCCGGACGGTCTCCTCCGCGGCCCGGAGATTCTCCCGCCGCAGCATCTGGTCCCCGTCCAGCAGCAAGGCTGCGGCATACCCCTCGACGGCCACGGGCTCCGCGCCGAGAGTCGCGACCACGAGCGTGCCCGCCCCGGTCACCTCATCCTTCACCCGGCCAGCCGAGGAGGACACCACACGGGCCCCAGGGAAGGCTCGTCCCAGTTGCTCGGCCGTGCGCAGAACGCCGTTCCCCGCGACCGTGTACCGCTGGGAGCCGCAGACACGGCAGGTCACGGTGCGGTGCACGGTGCCACACCAGCGGCACTCGGGCGCGGCGCCGGTCGCCGGAACGTGGAGCGGCCCCTCGCACTTCGAACAGCGGAGCGGGCTGCTGCACTGGGCGCAAAGCAGGGTGGGCGCGTAACCGCTCCTCGCCACCTGGATCAGCACGGGACCCTGTGACAGCGCGTCCTTGGCGGCCAGCCATGCCGCATGGGGCAGCCGCGCCGCTGTCGCGAGAGGATCCCGCTCCTGATGGTAAGAGTCGGCGGTGTTCACCACGCGGGGCGTCACGGCGCGCAAGAGGGTCCGATCCGCTTCGACCGACTGAGCCCAGCCGTTCTCCACGAGACGCTCGGCCTCGGTGCTGCGGGCATGACCAGCCAGGATGCACGCCGTTCCCTCGCCCTGCGAGCTGCGGAGCATGAGGAGTTCCCTGGCATGGGGGTATGGTGCTCGAGGCTCGGCGTGGACATCGTCGCCGTCGTCCCAGATGGCCACCAGACCCAGCTCACCCAGCGGCGCATAGGACGCGGCGCGTGTCCCGATCACCACCCGCGCATACCCTCCGAGCACCCGGAGGTACTCTCGATACCGCACCGACGGTCCGTCCTCCGCGGACAGCCGCGCCGTCAGCCCACGAGGAAGGTGATCGGCCAGTGCCGCCGCGAGCCGGTCCAGATCGCGTCGGTCCGGGACCACCAGGAGGGCGTTACGTCCGGACTGCAGCGCTGCGACCGCGGCCTCGGCGAACAGCTGCGGCCAGGCATGGGGACCGTAGCCTTCCGGCACGGTCACGACGGCGCGCGGGTTGCCGCCTGCGCGAACGTGCTGGAGGAACGCCGCGCCTTTGCCGAGGCGGGCCCACGTCCCGTCCGGAGCCGGCGCGTCGGCGGGGAGGTCCTCTCCCGAGGGCATCCCGCCCTTCGGGGTCCAGTCCTTCTCGCAGCTGGCCACCCGTCCGGGAATGGCGAGCCGAAGGACATCGCTCACGGTGCCGGCGTAGCGTGCCGCCACCAGGCGGCAGAGGTCGAGGACTTCAGGGGTGAGGACGGGAACTGGAGAAACCACCTTGTCCAGCACGCTCAGGCGGGTTCCGGAATCACTGTCCTCGCGGCGTTCCACGATGTACCCGTGGAGCTCACGGCCCGCGAAGCGCACCCGCACCCGGGCCCCCGCCACGGCGTCCGCATCCAGGGAATCCGGGACCAGATAGTCGAACGGACGATCCAGATGGGGCAGCGGTGATTCGACCACCACGCGGGCGACGGGACACGTTGCGGCGAGCTTCTCCGGGGGCTCGGGCATGAGCCATCCCTTGTTGCCTGCCGCGCCGGAGCCGGAAGGCGCCGGCGTTCCGGAGTCAGAGACCGGAAAGAGTCCGTCCTGCACGTGTCACCACCGGGGTCAGGCGTTGAAGAAGGCCTTGAGGTCAGCGACCTTGTCGAGACGCTCCCAGGTGAACTCCGGCTCCTCACGGCCGAAGTGACCGTGGGCGGCCGTCTTGGCGTAAATGGGGCGCTTGAGATCGAGAGCGTCGATGATGGCACGCGGGCGGAGGTCGAAGACGTCGTTGATGGCATCGCTGATGCGTGCCGGATCCACGGTCTCGGTGCCGAACGTCTCCACGTAAATGCCGACGGGGCGTGCCTGGCCGATCGCGTAGCCGATCTGGATCTCCGCGCGGCGGGCCAGTCCGGCCGCCACGACGTTCTTGGCCACCCAGCGCATGGCATAGGCCGCCGAACGGTCCACCTTGGACGGGTCCTTGCCGGAGAAGGCGCCTCCGCCGTGCCGGGCGAAGCCGCCATAGGTGTCCACGATGATCTTGCGTCCGGTCAGACCGGCATCACCCACCGGGCCGCCGATGATGAACTTGCCCGCAGGGTTCAGGATGCTGCGCACCGCCGAGGTGTCCAGTTCCGCCGTGGCGAGCACGGGGTTGACGACATGCAGCTGAAGATCGTTGCGCAACTGCTCCAGGCTCGCGTCCTCGGCGTGCTGGCTGGAGATCACGACGGTCTCCACCGATACCGGCTTGTCGCCGTCGTAACCCACGGTGACCTGGGTCTTGCCGTCAGGACGCAGATAGGCGAGTTCGCCGTTCTTGCGGACCTCGGTGAGACGCTCGGACAGACGGTGCGCCAGCCAGATGGGGGTCGGCATGTAGCTGGAGGTCTCATCGCTCGCGTAACCGAACATGATGCCCTGATCCCCGGCGCCCTGAAGATCGTAGTTATCCTGGGTGCGGCCTTCGCGGGCCTCGATGGAGTTGAAGACACCGTCGGCGATGTCGTTGGACTGCTGGCCGATGGAGACCGAGACGCCACAGCGGGCCCCGTCGAATCCGTTCGCCGAAGAGTCATAACCGATGCCGAGGATGGTCTCCCGGACGAGCTGCGGGATCTCGACATAAGCGTCCGTGGTGACCTCACCCGCCACGTGGACCAGGCCGGTGGTGGCCATGGTCTCCACCGCCACCCGGGATTCGGGGTCCGCGGCCAGCAGTGCGTCCAGAATGGAGTCACTGATCTGGTCACAGATCTTGTCCGGATGTCCCTCAGTGACGGACTCGGAGGTGAAGAGCCGGAGGCCGGTGTGCGAAGAATTCTGCATGGCAAAGGTCACCCGTACACTCTACCGGCCTCTTCCACCAGCTCCGGCGCGCAGATGACGTTATGTGGACAGTGCGGTCCAGGCCGCCCCGGGACCCGCCTGTGCGACCGCCACTTTCAGCCGCGCAACTCCGCGGCGACACGGTGCACGATCGCCTCGGCCACGAGGTTCTTGGACCCCTCCACGTGCTGCATCTCACGGTCTGTCCGCGACAGGATCTCCACGGAATTCACGTCCTGCCCGAACACCTTGGACTCCCCCACGTGATTCACCACCAGGAGATCGCAGCCCTTCCGCTCCAGCTTCTGCCGGGCGTACTCCAGGACGCTGCCGGAATCGTCCCCGGTCTCCGCGGCGAAGCCCAGGATGAGCTGCTCCTGGCCACGGTCATCCCGCAGGCGCACGAGCTCGGCCAGGATGTCCGGGTTGCGCACCAATTCGATCACCGGGTCGGCGCCCTCGGCACGCTTCTTGATCTTGGTGCCCGAACGCTCAGCGGGCCGGAAATCGGCCACGGCCGCGGCCATCAGGATGACGTCGGCGGACTCCGCCTCCCGGGTCATGACCTCCCGCAATTCCTCGGCGGTGCCGACGCGCACGACGTCGACCCCCGCCGGGAGCGCGACCTCCACGTGGGCGGCCACGAGCGTGACGGTGGCGCCGGCGTCGCGGGCGGCGGCAGCAAGGGCGATGCCCTGCTTACCGGACGAGCGGTTGCCGAGGAAGCGGACCGGATCGAGTGGCTCCTGGGTGCCGCCGGCGGAGACGAGGACCCGCTTGCCGGCCAGCGCAGCCGCGGACGATCCGGCGTCGTGGGCCTCCTCCGGAGCCGCAACCAGCGCCATGGCCGCCGCGAAGATCGCCTGCGGTTCGGGAAGCCGGCCCGGTCCGCTGTCCTTGCCGGTGAGGCGGCCGACGTCGGGATCCAGCACGTGGGCGCCATGCGCGCGCAGCGTGGCCACATTGGCCTGCGTGGCGGGGTGACGCCACATCTCCGTGTGCATGGCCGGGGCGAACAGCACGGGACAGGTGGCGACGAGGAGGGTGTTGCCGAGCAGATCGTCCGCCAGGCCATGAGCGGCGCGGGCCAGGATGTTGGCCGTGGCGGGCGCGACCACGACCAGATCGGCCTCCTGGCCGAGCCGCACGTGATTCACCTGCTCGACGTGCTCGAACACGGAGGTGCTCACGGGATTGCCGGACAGCGCCTCCCAGGTGGCCTGCCCCACGAAGTGGAGTGCCGCCTCCGTGGGCACGACGTTGACCTGATGACCCTGTTCGGTGAAAAGACGAAGGAGGGATGCGACCTTGAAGGCCGCGATCCCTCCTCCGACACCCAGGACGATCCGCATGCGCGTCTCCTTGGTTTCAGTCTCTGGTGCCAGTGTCCCGGCGCCGGATCACTCGGCTTCTTCGGTGCTCTCGACCGGCTTGCACTCCAGAAGGCCCTCGTTGATCTCGCGCAGGGCGATGGAGAGCGGCTTCTCGTTCATCTTGGTCTCCACGAGGGGACCGACGTACTCGAAGAGGCCCTCGTTGAGCTGGGCGTAGTACGCGTTGATCTGGCGGGCACGCTTGGCACCGAAGATGACCAGGCCGTACTTCGAGTCAGCGGCTTCCAGCAGCTGGTCGATCGGCGGGTTGATGATGCCCTCAAGGTTGGTGGACACGGTGTTCTCCAGGATCTTCTCGGTGTTCAGTCCCCGGGCCCTCAGAGAGGAACCAGGATGGCGCCCGCCGGTGAGCAGGCGCCGCGTGATGGCGGCTTTTCAGCGAGGGTTCGGTGTCAAACCCATCAGCTGGACAAGTTCGTCGGCTGCGCGACGGACGTCGTCATTGACCACGGTGTGGTCGAACTCCGGCTCGGCAGCAAGTTCCAGTTTAGCGGTTTCCAGGCGGCGCTGCTGTTCCTCCGGGCTTTCCGTGCCACGGCCGACCAGACGGCGGACCATTTCATCCCAGCTCGGCGGGGCCAGGAACACGAAGCGGGCGTCGGGGACGCTGGCCTTGACCTGGCGCGCTCCCTGGAGGTCGATCTCCAGCAGGACGTGCTTGCCATCCGCCAGCGCGGACTCCACGGTGCTCCTCAGCGTGCCGTACCGGTTGACGCCGTGCACGACGGCCCACTCCAGGAACTCGCCTTCCTCGGCCAGCCGGTCGAACTCCTCGGCGCTCTTGAAGAAGTAGTGGACGCCTTCCTGCTCCCCGGGCCGCGGAGGCCGGGTCGTCGCGGAGACGGACAGCCAGACCTGCGGGTAATTGTCACGGATGTAGGTGGAGACCGTGCCCTTGCCGACCGCAGTGGGTCCGGCGAGCACGGTGAGACCGGAAAGTGAGCTCACGGTGTCCTCTGGTCATAGGCCGCCCGTGGGCCGCCTGAACTATTTGTCTTCCAGAAAATCTATCAGGGCCTTGCGCTGGTGAACGCCGAGACCCCGGACCCTGCGGGACGGCGCGATGCGCAACTGGGTCATGATCGCCTGGGACCTGACGCGGCCGATGCCCGGGAACGACTCCAGGAGTTCGGACACTTTGAGCCGCGCGATGGCGGGGTCCTCCTCCGCCTGGGCCAGCACCTGGGGTACGGTCAGTTCCCCGGATTTCAGCGCCTCCTTGAGGCGCGCACGCACCTGACGGGCCGCGGCTGCTTTCGCAAGTGCGGCACTTCGTTCCGTGCTGGTCAGAACTCGCAGGCTCATGGCATCTCCCACCTCCGGGCACCCATGGCTATGGGCGCGACTGACGGTTGATGCGAACCTACCTGAAAGTGACGTCCGGCACCATAGCTGGGAGGCCACCGATTTCGGCGGCCTCCCAGCTGAGCGGCGTGTCCAGGCGTTCAGAGCGTCAGCGCAGGCCGTCCAGAGTCCTGCCGATGGCCGTCACAATTCCTTCGACGGACGGACCGTGCTTGAGGATGTCACGACTGGATGTGCCCAGGACGAGCGGGTACGCGGCCCCGAAGGTGCGGCGCATGTCCTCGGCCGTGGCGCCCTGGGCCCCGAGACCGGGGGCCAGGATGGGACCATTGAGCGACGCGAGGTCGAGACCCAGGTCGCTGATCGCCTGTCCGACGGTGGCACCCACGACGAGCCCCACCGAACCGAGGCCTTCCGTGGCCGCGTTCTCCGCCGCGGCCGCCTCCACGATCCGGCGCGCCACCGACTCCCCCGCGCCGACGTGCTGGACGCTGGCGCCTTCAGGGTTGGAGGTGAGCGCCAGGACGAACACACCGCGTCCATGAGCCGCGGCCAGATCCAGGGCCGGGCGAAGCGACTCGAAGCCGAGATACGGGCTCAGCGTCACCGCATCCGCCGCCAGGGGCGACGACGGCGACAGCCACGCGTCCGCATAGGCGGCCATCGTGGAGCCGATGTCACCGCGCTTGGCGTCGGCGATGGTCAGCACCCCGGCGGACGCGGCGTCGGCGAGGAGACCCTCCAGGACGGCCAGCCCGGCCGAGCCGTGCCGCTCATACAGGGCCACCTGCGGCTTGATGGCCGCCGCCCGGCCCTCTGCGGCCTCCAGAACCCGTGCGGAGAACTCCTTGAGCCCCACGGCCGAGTCGTCCAGCCCCCAGGCCTCCAGGAGACCGGGGTGCGGGTCGATGCCCACGCAGAGCGGGCCGAGGGAGGCCATGGCCTCCGCCAGGCGGGCGCCGAAGCCGGCGCCCGCCGTCGTGGAGCGACGATTCGTCGTCCGGTCAGCCATTGCGGACCGCCGCGAGGTTCGCCGCGTGCTCCTGCAGGCTGGTGACGTCCCACTCATAGGTGCGGATGGCCTCCATGGCCTGAACGGCCACGTTGAACTCCGCCACCGTGGTGATGCAGGGGATGCCGATCGAGGTGGCCGCGGCGCGGATCTCGTAGCCGTCGCCGCGGGCTTCGCCGCCGGACGGGGTGTTGAACACCATGTCGATCTCACCGGCGACGATGCGGTCCACGATCGTGTTCTCGCCCTCGCCGGCGCCCTGGCCCTCGGCGACCTTGCGCACGAGCGTCGCCTGGATGCCGTTGCGCTGCAGCACGTCGGCGGTTCCACCGGTGGAGACGATCTCGTAACCCAGGTCCGAGAGGCGCTTCACCGCGAGGATCACGGCACGCTTGTCACGGTTGGCCACCGAGACGAACACGCGGCCTTCACGGGGCAGCGGGTTGTTCGCGCCGGCCTGGCTCTTGGCGAACGCCGTGTCGAAGTGCTTGTCGATGCCCATGACCTCACCGGTCGAGCGCATCTCCGGGCCGAGCAGGGAGTCGACCACGTGGCCGTCCTCGGTGCGGAAGCGGCTGAAGGGCAGCACCGCCTCCTTGACGGCCACCGGGGCCTCCAGCGGGAGGTTCGCGCCGTCGCCCTGCTCGGGGAGCATCTTGTACGCGGTGCGGAGCTGGTGAATGGTCACGCCGACGCCGATCAGCGCGGCCGCCTTCGCCATCTGCACGCCGGTGGCCTTGGAGACGAACGGCACCGTGCGGGAGGCGCGGGGGTTGGCTTCCAGCACGTACAAGACGTCCGAGGCGAGGGCGAACTGGATGTTGATCAGGCCGCGCACGCCCACACCCTCCGCGATGGCGCGGGTGGCGTTGCGGACGCGCTCGATCACGTTCTTGCCGAGGGTGATCGGAGGCAGCACACAGGCCGAGTCACCGGAGTGGACGCCGGCCTCCTCGATGTGCTCCATGATGCCGCCCAGGTACATGTCGGTGCCGTCGAAGAGGGCGTCGACATCGATCTCGACGGCGTCCTCCAGGAAGCGGTCGATCAGAACCGGGTGATCCGGGGTGATCTCCGTGGCGTTGGCGATGTAGCGGGACAGGTTGGCCTCGTCGTAGACGATCTCCATGCCGCGGCCGCCCAGCACGTAGGACGGACGCACCAGGACCGGGTACCCGATCTCATCGGCGATCTTCTTGGCGTCCTCGAAGGAGACGGCCGTGCCGTTCTTCGGGGCGATCAGGCCGGCGTTGTCCAGCACACGGGAGAATTCGCCGCGGTGTTCCGCCAGGTCGATGGCCTCCGGCTGCGTGCCGAGGATCGGGACTCCGGCGTCGGCCAGTTCCTGTGCGAGCTTGAGCGGGGTCTGCCCGCCCAGCTGCACGAACACGCCCATGACGCCGCCGGTGCGCTCCTCCGCCGCGATGACCTCGAGCACGTCCTCCAGGGTGAGGGGCTCGAAGTACAGGCGGGTGGACACGTCGTAGTCCGTGGAGACGGTCTCAGGGTTGCAGTTGACCATGACGGTCTCGTAGCCGGCCTTGCGCAGTGCCATGGAGGCGTGCACGCAGGAGTAATCGAACTCGATGCCCTGGCCGATGCGGTTCGGGCCGGAGCCGAGGATGATCACCGAGGGCTTGGAGTGCAGGCCGACCTCGTCCTCCTCGTCATAGGACGAGTAGTGGTACGGGGTGTACGCGGCGAACTCGGCGGCGCAGGTGTCCACCGTCTTGTAGACCGGGCGGATGGACAGCGCCTGCCGGACGCCGCGGACCACGGCCTCCGGGTTGTTCGTCAGCGCGCCGATCTGGGCGTCCGAGAAGCCGTGGCGCTTGGCCAGGCGCAGCATCTCCGGAGTCAGGGCCTCGCTGCTGCGGATGGTCGCGGCCACCTCGTTGAGAAGCTGCAGCTGATCCAGGAACCAGGGGTCGATCTTGGTGGCTTCGAAGAGCTGCTCCACCGTGGCGCCGCCCAGGAGGGCACGCTGCACCTGGTGCAGGCGCTCGGTGGTGGGGCGCTTGGCCTTCTCGATGAGCTCCTCCACCTCCCACTCGGGGACGTGGCTGAAGTCCAGGGAGGCGCCCTTCTGCTCCAGCGAGCGGAGTGCCTTCTGGAGGGCCTCGGTGAAGTTACGGCCCAGGGCCATGGCCTCACCCACGCTCTTCATGGTGGTGGTCAGAGTCGGGTCCGCCGCCGGGAACTTCTCGAAGGCGAAGCGCGGGACCTTGACCACCACGTAGTCCAGAGTCGGCTCGAAGCTGGCCGGCGTCTTCTGGGTGATGTCGTTGGGGATCTCGTCCAGGGTGTAACCGAGCGAGAGCTTGGTGGCGATCTTGGCGATCGCGAAGCCCGTCGCCTTGGAGGCCAGTGCCGAGGAGCGGGAGACGCGCGGGTTCATCTCGATGACCACCACGCGGCCCGTCTCCGGGTTCACGGCGAACTGGATGTTGCAGCCACCGGTGTCGACGCCGACCTCGCGGATGACGGCGATCGCGACGTCGCGCAGCTTCTGGTACTCACGGTCGGTCAGCGTCAGGGCCGGCGCCACGGTGATGGAGTCACCCGTGTGGACGCCCACCGGGTCGAAGTTCTCGATGGAGCACACGACCACGACGTTGTCGTTCTTGTCGCGCATCATCTCCAGCTCGTACTCCTTCCAGCCGAGGATGCTCTCTTCGAGCAGCACCTCGCTGGTGGGGCTGTACTGGAGGCCCTGGCCGACGATGCGGCGCAGATCGCTCTCGTTGTACGCCAGGCCGGAGCCCAGGCCGCCCATGGTGAAGGACGGGCGGACGACCATGGGGTAGCCGAGGTCCTCGGCGGCCGCGAGAGCCTCGTCCATGGTGTGGATGATGTGGCTCTTGGCGCTCTCGGCGCCACAGCGCTCGACCACGCCCTTGAACTTCTCGCGGTCCTCGCCCAGCTCGATCGCGGCGATGTTCGCGCCGATCAGCTCGACGTCGTACTTGGCGAGCACGCCGTTCTTGTCCAGCGCGATCGCCGTGTTGAGGGCCGTCTGGCCGCCCAGGGTCGGCAGGACCGCGTCGGGGCGCTCCTTGGCGATGATCTTCTCGACCACCTCGGGGGTGATCGGCTCGACGTAGGTGGCGTCGGCGAACTCGGGGTCGGTCATGATGGTGGCCGGGTTGGAGTTGACCAGGATGACCCGCAGGCCCTCCTCCTTCAGGACACGCAGGGCCTGCGTGCCGGAGTAGTCGAACTCGGCCGCCTGGCCGATGACGATGGGTCCGGACCCGATGACCAGGACACTCTTGAGGTCTGTACGTTTCGGCATGCTTAGGCGTCCTTGTCCTTCTGGTTGGTCTGACCGCTCTCGGCTTCCATGAGCTCGATGAAGCGGTCGAAGAGGTAGGCGGCGTCGTGCGGACCCGAGGCGGCCTCGGGGTGGTACTGCACGGAGAATGCGGGGATGTCGAGGCAGGAGAGGCCCTCGACCACGTCGTCGTTGAGGCTCACGTGGCTCACCTCGACGCGGCCGAAGCGGCTCTCCGGCGCCTGGGTCGCGCCGTCCATGGGGGCGTCCACCGCGAAGCCGTGGTTCTGCGAGGTGATCTCCACCTTGCCGGTGCGGCGGTCCAGGACGGGCTGGTTGATGCCGCGGTGGCCGTACTTCAGCTTGTAGGTGCCGAAGCCGAGCGCGCGGCCCAGGATCTGGTTGCCGAAGCAGATGCCGAAGTACGGCAGCTTCTCGTCCAGCACGGAGCGCAGGAGGCTGACCTGGGCGTCCGCCGTCGCGGGGTCGCCGGGGCCGTTGGACATGAAGAACCCATCAGGGTTCACGGCCTTGACGTCCTCCAGCGTGGCCGTGGCCGGGAGGACGTGCACGCGCACGCCGCGCTCGGCGAAACGCTGCGGGGTCATGGCCTTGATGCCGAGGTCGATCGCGGCGATCGTGAAGCGGGGCTCCCCCTCCCAGCCGTGGTCAGACGGCTCGACGACGTAGGCCTCGTCGATGCTGACCTCCTCGGCCAGGCGGGAGCCCTCCATGGGCTCGCTCGCCCGGACAGCGGCCAGCAGCTCGGCGTCGCTCGCCTGAGCGGCCTCGCCGGAGAAGATGCCGGCGCGCATGGTCTTGTGCTCGCGCAGGTGACGGGTCAGTGCGCGGGTGTCCACGCCCTGGATGCCCACGATGCCCTGGCGGACGAGCTCGTCGTCCAGCGAGGCCTCGCTGCGCCAGTTGGAGGGACGTCGGGCGGGGTCGCGCACCACGTACCCGGCGACCCAGATGCGGCGGGATTCGGCGTCCTCACCGTTCACGCCGGTGTTGCCGATGTGCGGGGCGGTCTGCACCACGATCTGGCGGGCGTACGAGGGGTCCGTGATGGTCTCCTGGTAGCCGGTCATCCCGGTGGTGAAGACGGCCTCCCCCAGAGTGGTGCCGACGGCACCGTAGCTCTGGCCGCGGAAGATGCGTCCGTCTTCAAGGACGAGAACTGCCGCGCCGGTGCTCGCCTCAGGCGTTTGAATGCTCACTGTGTCCTCTTGTTCGCGTTCGTGTGGTCTGTCATGTCGTTTCGGTGGGCCCTCAGGCCCGTGCGGTGCCCAGGAGTCCCTCCAGGGCTTCCCGCAGTGGTTCGGTGTCGGCGCCGTGGCGGGGCAGGAAGCCCGTGTCGAGGCTCCGCTCCCCCAGCTTCCAGGTGGCCACGAGGATCTGGTCCTTGCCCAGGAACTTCCCCGCCATGCCGCTCGTGAGGCGGACCTCTTCGAGGTCGCTCGCCGGGATGAAGAGCTCCTCGCAGCCCGGGCGGGTGATCAGCACGCCGTCCGGGTGGACGGCCAGGTCCGCACGGGAGCGGATGCCCAGGCTGTGGACCGCCACGCGGTCCAGCCAGTCACCCGCCGTCGTCGTGGCCACGTACTGGCCAGCGACGGCGAGCTCCGGCTCCCCGAGTCCGGGCACCGCGGGCAGCGGGTCCAGATCGCTCTGCCGTCGCTGCCGGCTCCGCCAGCCGATGTACAGCAGCACGATGACCGCCGCACCGATGGCCAGCATGAGGATGCCGGGAAGAATCTTGTCCATGGCTCAGGCCCCTGCGCCCGTGCGCGGGGTGTTGAGGGCCCCGTCCAGCACCGTGGGGTGACCGTGGAAGAAGGTGGCCCGGACCTTGCCCGGCAGCTCCATGCCCTGGAACGGGGTGTTCCGGCCCTTGGTGGCCATGGCCTTGCCATCCACGGTCCAGCGTGCCGCCGGATCGACCAGGATGACGTTGGCGGGCTCCCCGACGGCCAGCGGACGGCCCTGGTCGGCGACGCGGCCGATCCCGGCCGGGACCTCGGACATCACGCGGGCCACATCGGCCCAGGTCATGAGGCCGCTGTCCACCATGGTGTGCTGCACCACGGAGAGAGCGGTCTCGAGGCCCGTCATGCCCATGGCGGCCTGCGCCCACTCGCATTCCTTGTGCTCGCTCGGGTGCGGCGCGTGGTCCGTGCCGATGACGTCGATGACGCCCTCGGCCAGGGCCTGGCGCAGCGCCAGGACGTCCTCCTGGGTGCGGAGGGGCGGGTTGACCTTGTAGACCGGGTCGTAGCTGCGGACCAGTTCGTCCGTGAGCAGGAGGTGGTGCGGGGTGACCTCGGCGGTCACCCGGATGCCGCGCTGCTTGGCCCAGCGGATGATCTCGACGCTGCCGGCCGTGGAGACGTGGCAGACGTGCAGGCGGGAGTCGACGTGCTGCGCCAAGAGCACATCGCGGGCGATGATGCTCTCCTCGGCCACGGCAGGCCAGCCGGCCAGGCCGAGCACCGCGGAGACTTCGCCCTCGTTCATCTGGGCGCCGGCCGTCAGACGGGGTTCCTGGGCGTGCTGGGCGATGACGCCGTCGAACGCCTTCACGTATTCGAGGGCACGGCGCATCAGGACCGGGTCATGCACGCAGATCCCGTCGTCGGAGAACATCCGCACCTGGGCGCGGGAGTCCGCCATGGCGCCCAGCTCGGCGAGCTGCTCCCCCGCCAGGCCGACGGTCACGGCGCCCACGGGACGAACGTCCACCCAGCCGGAGGCCTGGCCGAGGCTGTGGACCTGCTCGACGACGCCGGCCGTGTCGGCCACCGGCGAGCTGTTCGCCATGGCGTGCACGGCGGTGTAGCCGCCCAGCGCCGCGGCGCGGGTCCCCGTCTCGACGGTCTCCGCGTCCTCGCGGCCCGGCTCGCGCAGGTGGGTGTGGACGTCCACGAGGCCGGGCAGCGCCACGAGCCCCGTCGCGTCGATCACGGTGGCGCCTTCGGCGTCCGGGTGGGACGAAGCGTCGGCGCCGAGTGCGGCGATCACTCCGCCCGCGATCAGGATGTCCGTGGGCTCGCCGCCCAGGAGCGAGGCTCCCGTGAGGAGGTGGTTGTCGGAACTCATGCGGGGATTCCCTCCGTGACGGCGTCGTTGCTGTGATCTTCGGCGTCCCGGCCGCCGGCCAGGAGCAGGTAGAGCGCCGCCATCCGGACCGACACGCCATTGCTGACCTGGTCCAGGACGGTGGAGCGGTGTGAGTCCGCGGCGGCGGAGGAGATCTCCAGGCCGCGGTTCATGGGACCGGGGTGCATGATGATGGTGTCCTTGAGGCCGTGCCGGTCCAGGGCTTCCAGCCGGGCGTCATCGAAGCCCCAGCGGCGGGAGTACTCCCGGGCCGAGGGGAAGAAGGAGTCATGCATGCGCTCCTTCTGGACCCGCAGCATCATCATCGAGTCCACGCCCTGTTCCAGGGTGGCGTCGAGGTCGTAGCTGACCTCGCACGGCCAGCTCTCGACGCCCACGGGAAGCAGGGTGGGCGGGGCCACGAGCGTGACGGAGGCGCCCAGGGTCCTCAGGAGCCAGACGTTGGAGCGGGCCACGCGGGAGTGCAGCACATCGCCCGCGATCGCCACACGCATGCCGGACAGATCGGTTCCCGCGGAGTCGGTCCCGGCGAGCTTCGCCCAGTGGCGGCGCATCGTGAACGCGTCGAGCAGGGCCTGCGTGGGGTGCTCATGGGTACCGTCACCGGCGTTGAGGATCTTCGCGTCGATCCAGTCGGTGTTGGCGAGGCGCTGCGGCGCACCGCTGGCCCAGTGCCGGATCACGACGGCGTCGGCGCCGATCGCCGCGAGGGTCTGGGCGGTGTCCTTGAGGGACTCCCCCTTACTCACCGAGGAGCCCTTCGCGGAGAAGTTGATGACGTCGGCGGAGAGACGCTTGGCCGCGGCCTCGAAGGAGATCCGGGTCCGGGTGGAGTCCTCGAAGAAGAGGTTGACCACGGTGCGTCCGCGCAGCGCGGGCAGTTTCTTGACCTCGCGCTGGCCGACGCGCGCCATCTCCTCGGCGGTGTCCAGGATGTCCAGAGCGTCCCGTCGGCTCAGGTCCTGGGTGGAGAGAAGGTGTTTCATGCGCCCGCCTCGATCACGACCTCGTTGTCCCCGGAGTCGACTTCGCTCAGATGCACGCGGACCTTCTCGCTGCTCGCGGTGGGGAGGTTCTTGCCCACGTGGTCGGCACGGATCGGCAGTTCGCGGTGCCCACGGTCCACCAGGACGGCGAGCCGCACGATGCGGGGGCGTCCGAGGTCCACGAGGGCGTCCAGGGCGGCGCGGATGGTGCGGCCCGAATACAGGACGTCATCCACCAGGACCACGACCTTGCCGTCGAGGCCGCTCTTGGGGAGCTGGGTGGGAAGCGGTGAGCGCGTGGGCTGGTGCGCGAGATCGTCGCGGAACATGGTCACGTCGAGCTGGCCGAGGGATTCCCGGGCGTCGAAACCGGGGTGCGCTGCGGCGATCTTCTGCGCCAGGCGCTGAGCGAGGGGGTAACCGCGGCGGGGAATGCCGAGCAGGACGAGGTCCTGGATCCCCTTGTTCGCCTCGATGATCTCAAAGGCGATGCGGGTCAACGCGCGGTCGATGTCGTCGGAGCTGAGGACGACGCGCTGGACCGGTTGCCCGGCCGAGGATGCACTGGTGGCGTCATTCATGCCTCTCTCCCCTTTCCCCGCCTCACGGGACGGAATTAAAAAAGGATGATTGCATACCAAAATTATCACACGGCCCCGGCCGGACCACTGTGTGACGGCCTCGCTGCCGCGTGATCCGCGACGCATCCGGCGTAACGCGCTCGTACGCTGGCTGGCCGCCCCGCGAATCAATACGATGGAGAATCATGAGCGCCCCACCGTATGGTCACGACGACCCTTCAGGCCATCAGTCTCCCGGACGGCAGCCGTATCAGGCCACCGCCCCCGAGCCTTTCTTCGTCCCCGAGGACCAGCAGCTGAACCCCAGCTGGATCGGCCGGGTGGATCCGGAGAGCTATACGCAGCCCGGCGCCAATTACGCCGGGCGTCCCCCACTCCAGCAGGCCCAGACGTCTCCGGCGCAGCACTACGGGGCCCAGCCCGCGCAGGCGTTCCAGCGGCCGGCCCCGGGGCCCCGGAACTGGCAGCAGAACCCGTGGCCGCAGGGGCAGGGCCCTGGACAGGAGCTCCAGGGGCAGCAGGGGCAGCAGGGCTACCGTGCACCGCTCCAGCAGCCCGGGCAGCCCAGCCAGTCGTTCCAGCAGGCCCAGTCCCAGGTGCCCGCCTGGCCGGCAGGACCACAGCAGTTCCAGGGCGCCTGGCAGCAGACCCCCTCGGGCTGGACGCCGCCCCGCAAACACCGCAACATCAATCCCGCCACGCTGACGCTCATGATCATCGGTGGCGTGCTCGCCTTCCTGAGCCTGGTCCTCGTGCTGCCGCTGCTGCTCGCCAATGTGGGCGGCCAGGGGTTCGTCGGTGGCTTCTTCGCGTCCCTGATCCCGCTGGCGATCGTCCTCACGGCGGTCTACTTCATGGACCGCTGGGAACCCGAGCCCCGCAAGCTCCTGCTCTTCGCCCTGCTCTGGGGCGCGACGGTCGCCGTCGCCACCACCGTGGTGATCCAGCCGTTCTTCCTCCAGCTGGCGCCGCCGGATTCCACCAAGGCGGAAGTCCAGACGTTCCTGGCGACGGTCGAAGCGCCGATCGTCGAGGAGTTCTCCAAATCCCTCGGCCTGCTGCTCCTGGCACTGCTGGCCCGGAAGTACTTCGACGGTCCCGTGGACGGTCTGGTCTACGCCTTCACCATCGCCGCGGGCTTCGCCTTCACGGAGAACATCCTCTACTTCGGGCGCATCTACTCGGCCGAGGAGGGCGCGGGACAGACCTTCTGGACCATCGTCTTCCTCCGCGGCATCCTCTCCCCCTTCGCTCACGCGCTCTTCACCGGAGCCACCGGCCTGCTCATGGGCTTCGCCGCCCGCCGGTGGAACCGCGGACTGACCGTGGGGGCGTTCTTCGTCGGCCTGCTGCCGGCCATGTTCCTGCACCACCAGTGGAACAGCATGGGACAGGACTTCCTCTGGCTCTACATCGTGATCCAGATGCCGCTCTTCTTCCTGGCCGTGCTGGGCTTCATCTTCCTGCGCGTGGCGGAGGCCAAACTGACCCGTGCCCGGCTGAGTGAATACGCCGCCGCGGGCTGGCTCACTTGGCCCGAAGTGGGCCTCTTCGCCACCGGGCAGGGAAGGCGCGCCGCGAAGCGCTGGGCCTCGCAGTTCGGCCGTCAGAAGACCATGCACGAACTCATCCGCACCGCCACGGCCCTCGCCTACACCCGGCAGCGGATCCTCACCGGACGGGACCTCCCCCGGCTTCAGCAGGATGAGCACCGCCTGCTCGAACGCCTCGGCCAGCTGAGGGCGATGGTCACCGCCTGAACCCGCACCGACGACGACGGCGGCCCGCCCCGGGAGGGGGCGGGCCGCCGTCGTCGTTTCACGCTGAGCGCTGGTTCCCTGAGCGGGAATCAGGCCAGCAGCGTGGGCTTGAGTTCCTTCAGCCGGCCGAGGAGGCCGTTGATGAAGGCCGGGGAGTCGTCCGTGGACAGGACCTTGGCGAGGCTCACGGCCTCACTCACGGCGACGCTGTCCGGCACGTCCTCGTTGTACAGGAGTTCCCAGGTGCCGATGCGGAGGATGATCCGGTCCACATTGGGCATCCGCTCCAGGGTCCAGCCCTGGGCGTAGGTGGTCAGGAACTCGTCGATGGTCTCCTGCAGCGACACCACACCTTCGACCACTTCCACCGTGTAGGGGTTGATGATCTGATCGGTGTGCTCACGCCGTTCCTTGATGACGGAGAACGGGGTGACCTGACGCTGCTCGGCTTCGAACAGGATGTCGAGTGCCCGGTTGCGGGCCTTGCCGCGGGCGCTCACTAGTCGGTGACCCGGCCCAGGTAGCTGCCGTCACGGGTGTCGACCTTGACGCGGGTGCCCTGCTCGAGGAACAGCGGGACCTGGATCTCGTAGCCGGTCTCCACGGTGGCGGGCTTGGTGCCGGCGGAGGAGCGGTCGCCCTGCAGGCCGGGCTCGGTGTAGGTGATCTCGAGGACCACGCTGGCCGGCATTTCGAGGTACAGGGGGGCGCCGTCGTGCATGGCGATGATGACCTGCTGGTTCTCCAGCATGAAGTTCTTCGCATTGCCGACGACCTCAGGGGTCACGGTCAGCTGGTCGTAATCCTGGACGTCCATGAAGACGTAGTCCGCGCCGTCCTGGTACAGGTAGGTGTAGTCGCGGCGGTCCACCGTGGCGGTCTCGATCTTCAGGCCGGCGTTGAAGGTCTTGTCCACGACCTTGCCGGAGAGGATGTTGCGCAGCTTGGTGCGCACGAACGCGCCGCCCTTGCCCGGCTTCACGTGCTGGAACTCGATGACGTTCCAGAGGTTGCCCTCCAATTTGAGGACGGTGCCGTTCTTGATGTCGTTCGTGGTTGCCACTGCAGCCTCTCTCCCGATGAGGGCTGTCCGGGGCCCTGAGGGTGCGAACAGCCATGTAGTTGTCAAAAAACCGAGATCCAGTCTACCGTGTCCGGCGACCAGCCCCGAAAGCGGATCGCGAAGCGGTCCGGGATGCCGTGTGTCAGTTGGATTCCGCCGCGTGCCGCGCCTGTTGCAGGGCGACCGTGGAGGAGTAGATCAGCTCGGGGCTGGCGTGCGACGCGACGCGGAGTTCCAGGGCCTCCTGGAAGGCGTCGGCACTGCGCGTGAAGTCGCCCGAGCTGTAGTAGGTGTTGCCCAGATGCTGGAGCACCTCGGCCTCGTGTGCGGTCCCCCGGTACTGCGCCAGCAGCCGGTGCAGCCGCTCGTAGGCGGCCTCCAGCCGCCCCCGCGTGTACAGGATCTCGGTGTCCAGCAGCAGCAGCTCGAAGGATTCCGGATCCACCATGCGGGCCTCGGCCAGCAGCTCCGCGGCCTCGGTGGTCTTGCCCTGGACCATGAGGACGAAGACTCCGGCCCACGGACGATCGTCCCCGGACAGCGTGGTCTGCACCAGTTCCTCGTCCACGATCTCGTAGCGGCGCGTCAGCGGATTGACCTTGATGCCGGGGAATCCCGATTCAGGCCACTCGGAGGTCTCCAGGTCCACGCCGTCACCGCTCATGATCCGGCCACCTCCTGATAGGCCGCGAAGAGCAGGGAGGTGTCCGGCACCTCCAGGACGCCGGGCTTGCCGATGCCGTCCAGGACCACGAAGCGGAGCAGATCGCCACGGGACTTCTTGTCGCGCCGCATGCCGTCCAGCAGGGCCGCCCAGCGGTCGTCGCGGTACGTGGTGGGGAGACCGAAACTCTCCAGGATGGCCTTGTGCCGGTCGGCGTCCTCGTCGCTCAGACGGCCGACGCTGCGGGCCAGTTCCGCGGCGAACACCATGCCCACCGAGATGGCGGCGCCGTGGCGCCAGGAGTACCGCTCCGCCAGCTCGATCGCGTGACCGAGGGTGTGCCCGTAGTTCAGGATCTCGCGGAGGCCGGACTCCTTCAGGTCCTCGGAGACGACCTTGGCCTTGACGGCGATGGCGCGCTCGATCAGCTCGCGCAGGACCGGGGACTCCGGATCCAGGACGTCCTGGCCGTGTTCCTCCAGGAGATCGAGGATCTTCGGGTCGGCGATGAAACCGCACTTGATCACCTCGGCCAGGCCGGAGACCAGTTCGTTGCGGGGCAGGGTCTTCAGGGTGTCCAGATCCGCCAGGACGGCCGCCGGCGGGTGGAAGGCGCCCACCAGGTTCTTGCCTTCGGCCGTGTTGATGCCGGTCTTGCCTCCGACGGCGGCGTCGACCATGCCCAGCACGCTCGTGGGCATGTGGATGACCTTGACGCCGCGCAGCCAGGTGGCCGCCACGAAGCCGCCGAGGTCGCTCACGGCGCCGCCGCCCACGGTGACCACGGCATCGGACCGGGTGAAGTCGTTCTGGCCCAGCACCTGCCAGCAGAAGGCCGCCACCTGGATGTGCTTGCCCTCCTCGGCGTCCGGGATCTCCGCCGTGACGGCGGTGAAGCCCGCCGCGGCCAGCTCGTCACGGACGGCGTCACCGGTCAGGCGGAGTGCCCGTGGGTGGACCACCAGGACGCGCTTGACGCGCTCCCCCAGCCGCCCCGGAAGCTGCGCGAGCAGCCCACGGCCCACCACGACGTCGTAGTTCTCCTCCGGGCGGTTGCCGGTGACCTTGATGACCGTCTCGGGATGCGTCACTCGATGCTGTCCTTTGCTGTGATTCCGGGGAGGTCCAGCGCCCTGGCGATCTCCAGGGCGAAGTCCTCCGGGCTTCCGTGGCGCACGTCGACGGTCAGCTCGGCTGCCGCTTGGTAGAGGTGACGCCGCTGTTCGAAGAGGGTGAGCCAGCGTTCAGCCGCGTCACCCGTGAGCATGGGCCGCCCGGTGTCCCGGGCGATGCGCGGCAGGACGGTGGCCAGATCGGGCTCCAGGTACACCACGCGGCAGGAGGCGATCGCCGCGCGTGATTCCTCGGCGCCCAGGGAACCGCCCCCCACGGAGATGATGCGCGGGGCTTCCGGGTGCGTCATGGGCACATCGCCCGCGACGGCGCGCGCCACGATCGCGGACTCGCGGGCCCGGAACGCGTCCTCCCCTTCGGCTGCGAAGAACTCCGGGATGGGACCGTTCTCCAGGACGAAGATCTCGTCCGTGTCCACGTACTCGCCCTGGAGCAGCGCCGCCAGGGCCTGTCCCACGGCGCTTTTTCCTGCCGCCATGGGACCGACCAGGACGATCGCTGTGCTGTCTGCTGCCTCGTCAGAAGGCATGTGGGGCTCCCTGTGTTTCAGTTGCCGTCTCAGTGGCCGGAGGAGCTGAGCTCCTCCGGGATGGCCGCCAGGTAGTTCTGGAGGTTGCGGCGGGTTTCCGCCACGGAGTCACCGCCGAACTTCTCCAGCATGGCCTCGGCGAGGACCAGGGCCACCATGGCCTCGGCCACCACGCCGGCCGCGGGCACGGCACAGACATCGGAACGCTGATGGTGGGCCTTGGCGGCCTCACCCGTGGTCACGTCCACGGTCTGCAGCGCGCGAGGCACGGTGGCGATGGGCTTCATGGCGGCACGCACGCGCAACACGGTGCCGATGCTCATGCCGCCCTCGATGCCGCCGGCCCGGTTGCTCAGGCGGGAGATCTCGCCGTTCTCGTCCTTGACCATCTCGTCATGTGCCGCGGATCCGCGCCGGGCCGCCGTGGCGAAACCGTCACCGACCTCCACGCCCTTGATGGCCTGGATGCCCATGAGCGCGGACGCCAGACGGGCGTCCAGGCGGCGGTCCCAGTGCACGTAGCTGCCGAGTCCCGGCGGAAGGCCGTAGGCGAGGACCTCGACCACGCCGCCGAGGGTCTCGCCCTCCTTGTGCGCGGCGTCCACCTCGGCCACCATGGCGTCCGAGGTCGCGCGGTCGAAGCAGCGCAGCGGATCGGCGTCGAGGGCGATCAGGTCCGACGGCGCGGGCAGCTGCGTGCCGTCCGGCACGGCGACGGTGCCCACCGCGGTGGTGTGGCTGATGAGCTCCACGCCGAGCTGGCGGAGGAATTTCGAGGCCACGGTGCCGAGGGCCACGCGGGTGGCGGTCTCGCGGGCGCTGGCGCGCTCCAGGACGGGACGGGCCTCCGGGAAACCGTACTTCTGCATGCCGGTGAAGTCCGCATGGCCGGGCCGCGGACGGGTCAGCGGCGCGTTGCGGGCCGAGTTGGCCAGCTCGTCAGGGTCCACGGGATCCGCGGACATGACGCGCTCCCACTTGGGCCATTCGGTGTTGCCCACCTCGATGGCCACGGGGCCGCCCTGGGTCAGGCCGTGCCGGACACCACCGATGATGGTGACCTCATCCTGCTCGAACTTCATCCGGGCGCCGCGGCCGTAGCCGAGACGGCGGCGGGCGAGGGCGTCACGGACGTCCTCGCTTGAGAGTTCGACGCCTGCCGGGACGCCTTCGACGATCCCGACGAGCGCGGGGCCATGAGACTCACCAGCGGTTAACCAACGAAACATATGTCCATCCTGCCATGCTTGTGCCCGGTCACCCGCGTCGGGGTGCGTTCACTGCGTCACACATCGCGTCGATGACGCGAGCGGCCTGTTCGGGCCCATTTCCAGTAAAGAGAAGCACTTGTTCGACTGCCTGATACAGCAGCATCTCGAGACCCGGGACCACCGTTCCGCCATGGGCGGACCAGGCGGAGGCCAGCGCACTGGGCCACGGCTCGTACGCGACGTCCAGCAGGACGGGAGGCCCGTCACCGTCCGGCGCGGCACTCCCCTGCTCCAGCAGCCGGGCCGCCAGGCCATCCGCCGCACGGGGCGGCAGCGTGGACACGACGACGTCGTACTCCGCCAGACTGCCGGTCGCCGAGTCATAGGGCAGCAGGCTGAGCCGGACACCGCTCGCGTCCGCGGCGCCGAAGGCTTCGGCCGCGCGGCTCTCATCCCGGGCGAACAGGACCACGTCGCGGTGCCCCAGGCGGGACAGCGCGGTGATCGCCGCCGCTGAGGTGCCACCGGCGCCCAGCACAGCCGCCCGGCGGCCGAGGGTGGACCCGTCACCGGGGACGCCGTGCAGTGTCGGGAGACCCGCCGCGTGACGGAGCGCGTTGACGATGCCCGTGACGTCCGTGTTGTGACCCGTGAGGCGCGCGGCGCCGTCGTCGGAGGTCTCGATGACCACGGTGTTCAGCACGCCGAGTTCGGCGGCGGCGCCCACGCACTCATCGACTTCGGAGACCATCGCCCTCTTGAGCGGCATGGTGACGGAGAGCCCGCACCACGCCGGCTCGCGGCGCACCCCTGCCATGAAGGCGGTCAGATCGGGTTCATCCACGTCCACTGCCGTGTACTCGGCGTCGAAGCCGAGCGCGCGGTACGCCGCGTTGTGCAGCGCGGGTGACTTCGAGTGGGAGATGGGATGCCCGAGGACCGCGGCCCTGCGCGTCATTGGCACCGTCCGGCGTTGGCGCTGCACCACTCCTGGTAGAGCGCCACGTTGCGGTTGTGCTCGTCCAGGGTCTTCGCGAAACGGGTCTCCCCCGTGTCCAGGTTGATGGTCACCCAGAACAGGTAGTCGGAGGCCTTCGGATGGGCGGCGGCGTCGATCGCCAGCTTGCCCGGCGACCCGATGGGACCGACCGGAAGACCGGGGTTCGCGTACGTGTTGTACGGGTTGCTCTTGTCTTCCTTCTCGGCCGGCGTGAGCTCGTAGCTCTTGCGGCCCAGCCCATAGGTCACGGTGGCGTCCGACTGGATGAAACCGACCGTCTGCGCGTTGTGCTTGAGGCGGTTCATGACGGCTCCGGCCACGGTCGGGTAGTCGGCCCGTCCCGCCTCGGCCTGCACGATCGAGGCGATGGTCAGCATGCGGTACTGCTCGTCGGGGTCGGTCACGCCCTGAGACTTGAGCTCATCCTGGGTTGCCTTGACCAGCTGGCCGAGGACCTGTTTGGCGGTGCTGCCCAGGGCGAAGCGGTATTCACCCGGGAACAGGTAGCCCTCCAGGTTCTTGGCCTTCGAGGACACCCCGAACTGCCCCGGAGAGTTCGCGAGGTTCTTCAGATCGGAGAGCTCGAGGCCGGTGCCCTTGGCGATCGCGTCGAGCGACTCCCCCAGACGGAGGCCCGCGGAGAGCGGCACGTAGGAGACCTTGTCGTTGCCGCTCGCGGCGAACACACCCACGGCGTCCGCGGACTTCATCTCCTTGCGGAAGGTGTACTTGCCCGGGGAAAGCGTGACGCCGGATTCACCGAAGGCCTTGATGAAGGTCCCCGCGTCGGCGACCACGCCCTTCTCCTTGAGCGAGTTGGCCACCTGCGTCACGGAGGAGCCCTGGACCACCTCGACGGGCACGGAACCCGTTCCGGGGCCGGGGTAGTCCGTCACGCGGCCCCAGCCGAGGCTCGGGCCGATGAACTGGAAGGCGGCGAAAGCGCCACCCGCCACCAGCAGGAAGGAGAGCAGGACGGCGACCCAGCCGCGCACGCGACGGTGCTTGCGGGGGCTGGCGACTTCCTCCTGGAAGGCGGTCTTGACGGGTTCGTCCTCGTCTTGGCCGGGTTCCGCGGAATGAATGAAGTGAAAACTGTGTCCCGCCGCGGCCTCGTGCTGGCCATGGTGCTGAGTCTCTGATTCCTCGGCCGCGGGAACGGCCGCCGTCCCCGGGTGCGCCTCAGGACGGGCGGACGGGGCGGACGCCGAGCGGTGACCATGGGTCAGCGGGTTCAGCCGGGCGTGGGATGGTTCCGGGTAGAAGTGCTGGGCATGAGCCGTCGCGGGAACGGGCGCGATCCGCGACGACGGCGCCGCCTCCGCGCTTGCTGCCTGGGCCTTGTCCGCAGTGGTCTTCTCGGCATGGGCCTTCTCTGCGCGCGCGTTCTCCATGGCGGCGGCCTCAGCCGCCGCGCGCTCGGCACGGGACTTTTCAGCCGCCTTCTCCGCACGGGCCTTCTCAGCCGCGACGCGCTCCGCCTCAGCCTTCTCAGCACGGGCTTTCTCGGCTGCCAGACGCTCGGCCTGGGCCTTCTCCGCGGCAGCGCGCTCGGCACGGGCCTGTTCGGCACGGGCCTTCTCAGCCGCGACGCGCTCCGCCTCAGCCTTCTCAGCACGTACCTTCTCAGCAGCCAGGCGCTCAGCCTGAGCCTTCTCCGCGGCAGCGCGCTCGGCACGGGCCTGTTCGGCACGGGCCTTCTCGGCACGGGCACGCTCCGCCTCAGCCTTCTCAGCACGTACCTTCTCAGCAGCCAGGCGCTCAGCCTGAGCCTTCTCCGCGGCAGCGCGCTCGGCACGGGCCTTTTCTGCGGCCAGGCGCTCAGCCTGAGCCTTCTCCGCCGCTGCACGCTCGGCAGCCGCGTGATCAGCCACCGTCGGCGCCTGCTGTGCCGTGGAAGCCTCGCGGCGCCGCGGCAGTTCGTCCTGCTCCTGATCGAAAGGAGCGGCGGCCCGGGCGGCACGCGCCTCCTCCTCGCGCTGGGCGAGCAGACGCTCCCGCGCACGAAGCTCCCGCCGGGTCAGCGGCATGCCCTCTGCGGCCGTGGGACCGTCAGCCCGGGACGGCATGTCCCCGGGCTCTTTGTTGTCCGTGCTCACGTACGGGTGCCTCCATCACTTTCCTCGCGGGTGGCGGAACGGGCGCGCAGGGGCGTCCCCACCTCAGGTCCTTGGCGTTTCTGCATGTCAAGTGCATGCTGGAGGATATTCACCGCCGCCACCTGATCCACCACTTTACGATGTTCGCGGCCGTCCATTCCAGCCTCGCGAAGAGTCCGGTGCGCCGTGACGGTGGTCAGACGCTCGTCGAGCATGGCCACGGAACAGTCGATCGACGCTTCCTGCAGGCGATCCGCCAGCAGCTGCGCGTAATCCAGAGCCATCTGCGTGGACTGGCTCTCGCCACCGCGCAGGGTCCGTGGCAATCCCACGAACACCCACCGCACCTGCCGTTCGATGATCTGACGCACGATCACGGCGATGTCGGAGTTCTTCTTGCTGTCTCGCTGCAGGGTCTTGAAAGGGGTCGCCAGAATCCCGTCCGGATCGCTGACGGCGACGCCCACCCGCACCAGGCCGACATCGATCCCCAGGCGGACGCCCCGGAGAGCGTCCGCCGGGGACGTCTGTGCATGGTCTTCCATCCGTGCCTAACGGTTGCGGATCGCGTCGACGATGGCCGTCAGCGCCGCGGGGACCTTCGCAGCGTCCGTGCCACCGCCCTGGGCGATGTCATCCTTGCCGCCGCCACCGCCACCGAGGATCCCGGCGGCCGTGCGCACCAGGGCGCCGGCCTTGACGCCCGCCGCACGGGCCTCGTCGTTCGTGGCGACGATGACCACAGGACGGCTGTTGGCCACGCCCGCCACGGCCACCGTGGCCGCTTCGCTGCCCAGGCGTCCGCGGAGATCCAGCACGAGCGAGCGGAGGTCATCCGCGCCGCCGACCGTGCCGGCGTCGTGAGCGATGACGCGGACGCCGTTCGCATCGCTGGCGCTGTTCAGCAGCGTGGCCGCCTGAGCGGCGAGCTGCTCCTTGCGCAGACGGTCGAGTTCCTTCTCCGCGGCCTTGAGCTTGCTCAGCGTGGCGCCGATGCGCTCGGACAGCTGCCCGGACGGAACCTTGAACATCTCGCTGAGCTCGGTGACCAGGGCGCGTTCGGCGGCGAAGTGGCGGAACGCCTCCATGCCGACGAAAGCCTCAACGCGGCGGTTGCCCGAGCCGACGGACTGCTCGCCCAGAAGGTTCAGGCTGCCGATGCGGGAGGTGCTGCCGACGTGGGTTCCACCGCAGAGCTCGCGCGACCAGGCGCCGTCGATCTCCACCACGCGGACTTCGCTGCCGTAGTTCTCGCCGAAGAGCGCCATGGCGCCGAGAGCCTTGGCCTGCTCCAGACCCATCACCGAGGTCTTGACTTCGAAGTTGTTGCGGATAGCCAGGTTGGCCACTTCCTCGATCTCGCTCTTGGTGGCGCCCGAAAGCTGCTCACCCCAGGCGAAGTCGAAGCGGAGGTAGCCGGCCTTGTTGAAGGAGCCGCGCTGGGTGGCCTCCTTGCCGAGGATCTGGTGAAGGGCGGCGTGCACCAGGTGCGTGGCCGTGTGAGCCTGCTCGCCGGCGTGACGGCGCTCGGCGTCCACCGCGGCGCGCACGAGGGCGTCCGAGGAGATCTCACCCTCTCGGACCAGCGCCTTGTGCACGGAGAGACCCTTGACCGGACGCTGCACGTCCAGGACCTCCACCACGAAGCCGTCACCCGTGATCAGACCGGTGTCGGCGGCCTGGCCGCCGGCCTCCGCGTAGAACGGGGTCTCGGCGAGCACCAGCTCGATCTCGTCACCCGTGGAGGCGTGACCGGTGCGGGCGCCACCGCTGAGCAGTGCGCGGACCCGGGACTCGGTCTCCAGTTCGTCGTAGCCCGTGAAGACGGTCTCGCCCTCTGCCAGGATGTCCCGGAAGACGGTGACGTCGGCGTGGCCGCCCTTCTTGGCCTTCGCATCGGCCTGGGCGCGCTGACGCTGCTCCTGCATCAGGGCGCGGAATTGCTTCTCGTCCACGGCGACGCCGGCCTCCTCGGCCATTTCGAGCGTCAGGTCGATCGGGAAGCCGTAGGTGTCGTGCAGCGCGAAGGCGTCCTCACCGGAGAGCGAAGCCCCCTGGGACTTGGCCTGGACCACGGCCTCATCGAGACGCGCGGTGCCAGAGGCGATGGTGCGCAGGAACGCCCGCTCCTCGGCGTACGCGATCCGGGAGATCCGGTCGAATTCGAGCTCCACCACCGGGTAGACGCCCTTCATGGCGTCGCGGGACGCGGGCAGCAGATCGGGCAGGCAGGCCTGCTCCACGCCCAGCAGGCGCATGGAGCGGACGGCGCGCCGGATGAGGCGGCGCAGCACGTAGCCGCGGCCCTCGTTGGACGGGGTCACCCCGTCGGCGATCAGCATGAGGGCGGAGCGGACATGGTCGGCCACGACGCGCATGCGCACGTCATCGGCGTGGTGCGGGTCCTCGGGGCTCTCGGCGGAGGTGTACTCCTTGCCGGACAGCTCGGCCGCCTTGTCGATGACGGGACGGACCTGGTCCGTCTCGTACATGTTCTCCACGCCCTGCAGGATCATGGCGAGACGTTCCATGCCGAGACCCGTGTCGATGTTCTTCTTGGGCAGCTCGCCGACGATGTCGAAGTCCACCTTCGACTTCACATTGTCGATCTGGTACTGCATGAAGACCAGGTTCCAGATCTCCACGTAGCGATTGTCGTCGGCCTCGGGGCCGCCCTCGATGCCGTAGGCGGGGCCGCGGTCGTAGTAGATCTCCGAGCAGGGGCCGGCCGGGCCCGGCTGGCCGGTGGACCAGTAGTTGTCGCTCTTGCCCATGCGCTGGATGCGCTCGGCCGGGATGGCGGTGTGCTTGAGCCACAGGTCGCGGGCTTCGTCATCGTCCTCGTAGACCGTGACCCAGAGCTTCTCCTCGGGCAGCCCGTAGCCGCCCTTCTCCACCGGGCTGGTGAGGAGCTCGTAGGCGAACTTGATGGCGTCTTCCTTGAAGTAGTCGCCGAAGGAGAAGTTGCCGCACATCTGGAAGAAGGTGCCGTGACGGGCCGTCTTGCCGACCTCTTCGATGTCACCGGTGCGGATGCACTTCTGGACGCTGGTGGCGCGGCTGTACGGCGGCGTCTCCTGCGCGGTCAGGTACGGGATGAAGGGAACCATGCCGGCCACGGTGAAGAGCAGGCTGGGGTCGTTCGAGACCAGCGACGCGGACGGCACCGCGGTGTGGCCCTTGGAGACGAAAAAGTCCACCCAGCGCTTGGTGATTTCCTGCGACTTCATGAGGAAGTGAGTTCCCTTCGGCGTGACTCGGGCCGATGCCCGGTGATGCATGGTGGCGGACCTGCTGTCCGCCGCGTTCAATTGTGCCTTCATGGCCGCCCCGGGAGCCAATCCCGCGGCCCGTTTCCGCGCCGGGTCTCCCGGCACGGTGGTGAGGGACGACGGCGGCAGGCGGCCGCCGTCGTCCGTGTCAGGAGCGGTTGTCGTCCAGGGCGAGGGCGGCGCGGAGCTCGTCCTCGCGCTCCTTCATGCCGTCACGCACCTGATCGGCGAAGTGATAGATGCTGTCGCTCAGCCGTCCGACCGCCCGGTTGAGACCTTCGGGACCGATCGCCCCGCGGGCTTCGGAGAGCTTGCGGAAGACCACCACGCCCAGCGCGGCGCCGACTCCCAGCCAGAGAATCCGTTTCATGCTGTGTCCTTCCTCCCGTTCAGCGGCTGCGGCGGCCGGCTGGACGCTGCGCGCCCTGCTTCCGCGCCGAGAGAGCCGAACGGACACCGTGGCTGAATGCTGCCACCTTGATCAGGGGGCCACCCACGGTCGCCGAGATGAGCGCGGAGAGCGCCGAGAGGTTCGCGCTGGCGTCAGCCACGTTGTTGGAGATGCCGTCCACCTTCTTCAGCTGCTCGTTGGTGGTGGTGACGGTCGCGGTCACCTCCGTCATGAGGGGCTGGGCGCCGTCGCTCAGTCCCTTGATGGATTCCCTGATCTCGTCCAGCACCTTGCCCAGCTTGAGGATGGGCACGGCGAGGAAGAGGACCAACAGCAGGAAGACACCGGCTGCGATGAGGCCGGCAATGTCACCGCCACTCATGACTTTTCTCCTTGAGGTTCGCGGACAGGCACGTGTCCTACCTTATCGCCCATGGCCGTCCGCACGGCCCGGGAAAGAGAAAGAGCCCGTGGCCAGGGCCACGGGCTCCTTCCAGAGGCTCTTAGCGAGCGTAGAATTCCACGACGAGCTGCTCTTCGCAGGTCACGGGAACCTCAGCACGCTTCGGGCGACGCACCAGGCGTGCCTGAAGGGCCTCAAGCTTGACATCCAGGTAAGCCGGCACGGCCGGCAGGACATCGCGGTGGGCACCGGCAGCGGCGAGCTGCAGCGGGACCATCGGGATGCTGCGCGGGTGCACGTGGATCAGCTGGCCTTCGGAAACGCGGAAGGACGGGCGGTCCACGCGCTGTCCGTCAACCATGATGTGGCGGTGCACCACGAGCTGGCGGGCCTGGGCGATCGTGCGGGCGAAGCCTGCACGAAGAACCAGGGCGTCCAGACGCATTTCGAGCAGCTCGACCAGGTTCTCACCGGTCAGACCCTTGGTGCGGCGAGCTTCCTCGAACACACGGGTCATCTGAGCTTCACGGATGCCGTACTGAGCGCGCAGACGCTGCTTTTCACGCAGACGAACGGCGTAGTCGGAATCCTGCTTCTTGCGGGCGCGGCCATGTTCGCCGGGTCCATACGGACGGCGCTCCATGTACTTGGCGGCCTTGGGAGTCAGAGCGATGCCGAGGGACCGCGAAAGGCGGGCCTGACGGCGAGCACGAGTGCTGTTAGCCACTTGTGTCCTTCCAATGGTGCGGTTTTTGTCGTGTTAACTGGCCTCCCGTGTGGAGAGCATCGGCAAACCGCCGCCTTTTGCTACTGATCCCGGGCATGAGCCACCCTCGCGGAGAACCGTGAGAGGGAACGTGTCGGCGGGATCATGCCAGACAAACCTCGATTCTAGCATGGCCGGGAGGAACGGCTCAGCGTTCCCCGCGGACGATTCCCCGCAGCCGTTCCAGGCGCGCCGCGATCTCACGCTCCGAACCGTTCGCGGTCGGCTCATAGTAGTTGCGGCCCACGAGATCATCCGGCGGGTACTGCTGCCGGGCGATCGAATGAGGTGCGTCATGGGCGTAGACGTAGCCTTTGCCGTGGCCGAGGCCCTTCGCTCCGGGATAGTGGGCGTCCCGCAGGTGCATCGGGATGTCGCTGCCCTTGCCTGCCCTGACATCCGCCAGCGCCTTGTCCAGCGCCATGTAGGCCGCATTGGATTTCGGGGCGGTGGCCAGGTGGACCACGGCCTCGGCCAGGATGATCCGGCCCTCCGGCATTCCGATGAGCTGGACGGCCTGCGCCGCAGCGACCGCGGTCTGGAGCGCGGTGGGGTCGGCCATGCCGATGTCCTCGGCCGCGGAGATCACGATCCGCCGGGCGAGGAAGCGCGGGTCCTCCCCCGCCTCGATCATGCGTGCCAGATAGTGCAGCGCCGCATCCACGTCGGAACCTCGGATCGACTTGATGAACGCGCTGATGACGTCATAGTGCTGATCACCCTGCCGGTCGTACCGCACGGAGGCCTTGTCGATCGCCTGTTCGGCCTGGGCCAGGCGCAGCACGGCCTTGCCGCTTTCGTCATCCCGGGATCCGTCCGCGTGTTCTCCGAGCGCGACGCCGGCCGCGGCCTCCAGCGAGGTCAGTGCGCGGCGGGCGTCCCCGGTGGACACGCGGACCAGGTAGTCGAGCGCGTCGTCCTCCACCTCGATCTTGCCGCCGAGCCCCCGGTCATCCTCGATGGCCCGTTCGAGCAGCCCCCGGATGTCGTCATCCTGGAGGGGCTTGAGCGTGAGCAGGATCGACCGGGACAGGAGAGGCGCGACCACCGAGAAGGAGGGGTTCTCCGTGGTGGCGGCCACCAGGATGACCCAGCGGTTCTCCACGCCCGGCAGCAGGGCATCCTGCTGGGCTTTGTTGAAACGGTGGATCTCGTCGAGGAACAGGACGGTGCCCTGGCGATGCAGGTCCCTGCGCTGCAGGGCCTCATCCATGACGCGGCGGACGTCCTTCACCCCGGCCGTGATCGCGGAGAGTTCCACGAACTTCCGGCCCGGAGCATTGGCGATCACATGCGCCAGCGTGGTCTTGCCGGTGCCGGGAGGACCCCAGAGGATGATGCTGGACGGCCCGACGGCGGACGGCTCGCCACTGGATTCGGCGAGGGTCCGCAGCGGCTGGCCGGGCCGCAGCAGGTGCTGCTGGCCGACCACATCGTCGATGGTGCGGGGGCGCATCCGCACGGCCAGCGGCGTGAGCGGGTAAGCGGACGACGGCGCTCCCTCACCCGAGGGGGAATCGCCCGGATCGCTCTGGGAGAAATCGTCCTGGGAGAAGAGGTCAGCCATGATCTCCAGCCTAGCGGGCGAGGGCCCCGCCCGATGCGGCAGGCTCTCTCCGCTTCGGCTCTCAGCACGCTCCGGGGGCGCGCCGCAAGGGGGCGCTGCGGTACCAGTACGAGCCGGCCTCCGTGAAGCCGAGGTCCCGGTAGAGGGCCTGGGCTCCCTGATTGGAGGCCGTCACGCTGAGCCAGAATCCCCCGGGCGCGTCAGCTTCGGCCAGGAGGGCGGTCAGGATGGCGCGTGCATGCCCCTTGCGGCGGTGCGCCTCCCGCGTGACCATGCCGTAGATCCCCGAGCACCCGCCCACGTGGATCGCCTGGCCGACGGCGACGGGGGCGCCGTCGTCGTCGCGCACCAGGGCGTAGCTGGACCGGATGGAGTCCTGGATGGCGCGCGCGGCGCCGGCGGCCTCGGTCCCGCCGTGGCCGCTCGTGAGCCACCAGGCGTCGAACCACTCATCGGTCAGATCCTGACGGACCTCGACCGTGGGAGACGCCGCGGGGACCGGCACAGCGGACGGCTCCCGCACCATGAACACCGTGTGGGCCTGGGCCCGATAGCCGAGAGCTTCGAGCCGTCCGTCCAGCGCGGCGTCGGCCGGCTCGGAGGTGAGCTGGAACAGTGCCGGAAGCCGCTGGGAGCGGTACCAGGCCTCGGCCTCCTTGATGGCGGCGTCCGGATCCTCCACCGGGGCGTACGGCCAGACCGAATTGGCACGCTGGGTCACCCCGGAGGCGCTCCGGAGAAGCCACGAACCACTGTCGAAAGTCCTCAGGCCCGGCCACGCTGCATTCTGCAGAGCGGCCAGGCCTGGGACGGAGGAAAGAGACTCCACAGGATCAGGCGTCCAGGGTCTCCCCCGCAGGCTTCTCAGCGGCGGCCTTCGGGGCGGGCTTGAAGTCCACACCGGCCTCCTTGCGCTGCTGCGGCGTGATGGGCGCCGGAGCGGCCGTCAGCGGGTCATAGCCGCCACCGGACTTCGGGAAGGCGATGACGTCGCGGATGGACTCCGCGCCGGCCAGGAAGGAGACCACGCGGTCCCAGCCGAGGGCGATGCCGCCGTGCGGCGGGGCGCCGTACTTGAAGCCCTCCAGCAGGAAGCCGAACTTGCTCTCGGCCTCCTCCTTGCTCAGGCCCATGACTTCGAAGACACGCTCCTGGACATCACGCTGGTGGATACGGATGGAGCCGCCACCCAGTTCGCTGCCGTTGCAGACGATGTCGTAGGCGTAGGACAGAGCCGACTCGGGATCCGTGTCGAAGGTGTCCATGAACTCCGGGCGCGGCGAGGTGAAGGCGTGGTGCACGGCGGTCCACTTGCCGGCGCCGACGGCGACGTCACCCGAAGCGACAGCGGCGGCGGCGGGCTCGAACATCGGCGCGTCCACGATCCACACGAAGGCCCAGTCGCCTTCGGTGATCAGGCCGGTGCGGTGCCCGATCTCGACGCGGGCGGCGCCGAGCAGCGCACGGGACGCGGTCTTCTCACCGGCGGCGAAGAAGATGCAGTCGCCGTTGGAGGCGCCCACCGCGGCTGCGAGGCCCTCGCGCTCGGCGTCCGTGAGGTTCTTGGCGACGGGGCCGGTCAGCTCGCCGTCGTCCTTGATCAGGACATAGGCCAGACCCTTGGCGCCGCGCTGCTTGGCCCATTCCTGCCAGGCATCCAGGGTGCGGCGCGGCTGGGAGGCGCCACCCGGCATGACGACGGCGCCCACGTAGGGAGCCTTGAAGACGCCGAAGTTGGTGTCCTTGAAGAACTCGGTGAGGTCGGTCAGCTCCAGGCCGAAGCGCAGATCCGGCTTGTCCGAGCCGTACTTGGCCATGGCCTCGGAGTACGGCATGCGGCGGATCGGGGTGGGGATGTCCACGCCGATGAGCTTCCAGAGCGCCACCACGAGCTTCTCGCCGAGGGCGATGATGTCGTCCTGGTCGACGAAGCTGGCCTCGATGTCCAGCTGCGTGAACTCGGGCTGGCGGTCCGCGCGGAAGTCCTCGTCACGGTAGCAACGGGCGATCTGGTAGTACTTCTCGAAGCCGCCCACCTGCAGCAACTGCTTGAACAGCTGCGGGGACTGGGGCAGCGCGTACCAGGAACCCGGCGCCAGACGGGCCGGCACCAGGAAGTCGCGGGCGCCTTCCGGAGTGGAACGGGTCAGCGTGGGGGTTTCGATCTCCAGGAAACCCTCGGTGTGCAGCAGCTCGCGGGCGACGCGGCTCGCCTCGGAACGCAGGCGCAGGTTGCGGGACAGCACCGGGCGGCGCATGTCGAGGTAGCGGTGCTTGAGGCGTGCCTCCTCACCGACCTCCACGTGCTCGTCGATCTGGAACGGCAGCGGCTCGGAGGTGTTGAGCACCACGACCTTGTCCGCGATGACCTCCACCTCGCCGCTGGCCAGCGCCGGGTTCTCGTTGCCCTCCGGGCGCCGCTCCACCGTGCCGGTCACCTGCAGCACGAACTCATTGCGCAGACCGTGGAAGACCTCTTCCTCGCGGACCACCACCTGGGCCACGCCCGAGGCATCGCGGAGGTCCACGAAGGCCACTCCGCCATGGTCACGACGGCGGGCCACCCAGCCTGCCAGGGTGACGGTCTGTCCGATGTTCTCGGCCCGGAGAGAGCCGAGGTCATGTGTGCGCAGCACAGCATTCCTTTCGAGTGAGGCGGATCCTCCCGCCGCCACAGAGATTCTGCAGATGGTCCGGGCGGGAAAACTCAAGGATCGTCAGGACATCTCAGTCCGACGCTGACGATTTTACCCGGTGAGCCAGTCCGCGCCCGCAATCGGGCGCGCCAGCGCGGTCAGTCCGCGAGGCGAGCGACCACTTGGGGCGTGAGGTCTTCGTCCGCGGGAGTCCAGAGCGCCGGGTCCGCCGCCACCTGTTCGCCGCTGCGGATGTCCTTGACCTGGTGGGCGCCGTCGGCGTCCGTGAACCAGACGAACGGGATGCCGCGCCGGTCCGCGTACTTGATCTGCTTGCCGAACTTCTCCGCCTTGGCGGCCACTTCGGTGGAGATCCCCCGGGCCCGCAGCTGCGCGGCCACGTCCTGGGCGGCGGACCAGGAACCGTCGTCGTTGAGGGCCACGAGCACCGCGGTGGGGACGCTCCGGCTGGCCGTGGCGAACTCCTGGGAGAGGATGCGGGACACCAGACGCGTCACGCCGATGGAGAGACCGACGCCCGGGAAGGTGCGGTTGCCCTTGGTGGCGAGGGATTCGTACCGGCCACCGGAGCAGATCGAGCCGAGCTGCTCGTGACCGACCAGGACCGTCTCCACCACGGTGCCCGTATAGTAATCGAGGCCGCGTGCGATGCTCAGGTCCGCCAGAACCTTGCCCGGCGCGCGCAGCGATGCGGCGGCCACCACCTGCTCGAGTTCGGTGAGGCCCTCCTCCAGCAGCGGGTGCTCGACGCCGAGTGCGCGGACCTGCTCGACGAACGAGGTGTCCAGGGTCTGGATGGTGGCGAGCTTCAGCGCCGCCTCCGCCTGCTCCGGGGTGGCCCCGAGCTCGGACTGCAGCAGTTCGGCCACCTTCGCGGCGCCGACCTTCTCCAGCTTGTCGATGCTGCGGAGCACGCCGGCCGTGTCCTCGAGGCCGATCCCCCGGTAGAAGCCCTCGGAGAGCTTGCGGTTGTTGACCCGCAGCCGGAACTCCGGAATGGGCAGCGCGGAGAGCGCCTCGGCGATGACCAGCACGATCTCCACGTCGTAGCGGAACGGCAGCTCGCCGTCGCCCACCACGTCGATGTCGGCCTGGGTGAATTCGCGGGCACGGCCTTCCTGCGGCCGCTCGCCGCGCCAGACCTTCTGCATCTGGTAGCGGCGGAACGGGAACGCCAGGTATCCGGCGTTCTCCACCACGTAGCGGGCGAACGGCACGGTCAGATCGAAGTGCAGGGCCAGCGCGTTCGGATCCGACTTCCCGGAGGCGTCCTCGTCGTCCTGAAGGCGGCTGAGACCGTAGACCTCCTTGTCGATCTCGCCCTTCCGCAGCAGCTGACCCACCGTCTCGACCGCCCGGGTCTCGATGGATCCGAAGCCGTGCAGTTCGAAAACGCGGCGCAGAGTGTCCAGCACATGCTGTTCCACCACGCGTTCCTGTGGGAGCCACTCGGGGAATCCGGACAGGGAGGGGGTGCGTGCCATGCTGTGAAACTCCTTCGACGTGCGGCTTTTCGCCTGCTGCGGGGGAAGCCGTGCCTAAACTAAGTGCGTCAGCCAGTTTAAGCCGTGGCTGGCGTGCGCGGCGAACGCGCGACTTCAACCAGGATCGAGTCAGACGGACGACGGCGCCAGCGGGCGCCGCAGGAGGTTACGGGTGGCAGCCAGCAAGCAGGAGCTGCGGGAGCAGCGCCGTCGTGTGCGCCAGATGGAGGCCAGGCGTTCCCTGCGCGACGCTCAGCAGCAGCGGCGCCGTCGCGACAACGTCCTGGCGGTCGGCGCGGGCGCCGTCGCGGTGGCCCTGGGCGTCGTGCTCCAGCTGACAGCTTTCGCCAGCAACCCCAGCCCCGAGGAATACGCGGCTGTGCAGGCCGGCCTCCAGACGCCGTCGGCCACGCCCTCTCCGTCGGAGGGCAATGTGGGCAACATCCCCAGCGCCGATGTGGCCCGTGGGAAGACGTTCACCGGGACCCTGACCCTGAACGGCAAGCCGCTGGGCGTCACTCTGGACGGCACCAAGGCCCCGCAGGCGGTCTCCGTGTTCAAGACGCTGGCCGATCAGGACTTCTTCACGAAGAACGGCTGCCACCGGCTCACCACGGCCTCGATCTACGTCCTGCAGTGCGGCTCCAAGGACGGCAAGGGCGCAGTGGATCCGGGGTTCCAGTGGGGCCCGGTCGAGAACGTCCCGGCGGACGGCAAGTACCCGGCGGGCACCATCGCCGTGGCCCGTGCGGCGAGCACTCACAGCAACAGCACCCAGTTCTTCATCACGTACAAGGACAGCGTCCTTCCGGTGGATCAGGGCGGCTACACCGTGATGGGCCATGTCACTTCGGGGCTGGACACCGTCACCTCGCTCGCCGCGGCGGGCGTGAAGGCCGGTGGGTCGTCCGCCACGGATGGCCCCCCTGCGACGGCAGTGACGATAGACTCATTTACTCTGAAGTGATTCCTGCTTCGGATGAAGCACCTAACTCGGTCCCTGCCCCGGCCGGGAACGCGCATGTTCCAACGAAGGAAAGAGTTCTAGCGGTGACAGAAAGTCTGCAACCCGACGAAGCCAGCACCACGGAAGCGGCGACGGAGACGTCCGCTGCCAAGCCCTCCGCCCCCAGCCCCGCGGCATTCGCCGCACGGCCCAAGGCGACCGTCGCGGCTCCCGCCGCGGTCCACGCCCCGGACACCACGGTCGATCTCACCGCCGCCCGCGCCTTCGGCCGGGTGGAGGGTGATGGCCACGTCTTCGTGACGGTGGACGGCGAAGAGCACGTCGCAGGACAGTACCCCGGAGTGTCGGCCGATGAGGCCCTGGCCTACTTCGCCCGCAAGTTCGAGGACATCACGGCGCAGATCGCCCTGCTGGAGAGCCGCGTGGAGGCCAAGGCCGCCGCAGGCGAGCTGCCCACCAGCCTCAAGCACCTGCGCGAACAGCTCGAGGCACGCAACGTGCTGGGCGACATCCGGGGAGCACTGGACCGCGTGTCCGCCCTGGACGAGAAGGTGGCCGCCCTGATCGCCGAACAGCGCGCACATCAGGAAGCCGCCAAGGCCGCCGAACTCGGCGCCCGCGAAGCGATCGTCGCCGAGGCGGAGGCCATCTCCGGCCAGGACCCCGCCACGACGCAGTGGAAGACCTCCAGCACGCGGATGAACGAGCTCTTCGACGCCTGGAAGGCCGCGCAGAAGTCCGGCGTCCGGCTGTCCAAGAGCGTCGAGGAGGGACTGTGGAAGCGGTTCCGGACCGCGCGCACCGTCTTCGACCGTCACCGCCGCGCCTACTTCTCCCAGCTGGACAGCACCAACGCTCAGGCGAAGGCCATCAAGGAGAAGCTGATCGCCGAGGCGGAGGAACTGCAGACCTCCACCGACTGGGGCCACGCCGCCGGTGAATACCGCCGCCTCATGGACCAGTGGAAAGCGGCGCCGCGCGCCAGCCGCAAGGACGACGACGCACTGTGGGCCCGCTTCCGCGCTGCCCAGGATGTCTTCTTCGCCGCCCGGCAGGCTGCCAACGACGAGCTGGATGCCAGCTACGCGTCCAACCTCGCCGTGAAGGAACAGCTCCTGCTGGAAGCCCAGGAACTGGTTCCGGTGTCCGATCTGGCCGCCGCCAAGAAGGGCCTTCAGTCGATCCGGGATCGCTGGGAGGAAGCCGGTCGCGTGCCCCGTGCGGACATGGGCCGGATCGAGGCCGCCCTGCGCCGCGTGGAGGATGCCGTCCGCGAGGCGGAGGAGGAGAACTGGCGTCGGAGCGATCCGGAGGCCAAGGCCCGCAGCACCAGCATGATCGAACAGCTCGAAGCGACGATCGCGGGACTCCGCGACGATCTGGCCGCCGCCGAGGCCAAGGGTGACGCACGCGCCATCAAGAGCGCCCGTGAAGCACTCGAAGCTCGCGAGCAGTGGCTCGAGGTGGTCCGCAACTCGGCCAAGGACCTCGGCTGACCCGCGAGTCCACGGACTGAAGAACACCGCCTGAAGAACACCGCCGCCACGGGGAACCTGCGTTCCCGGTGGCGGCGGTTTTCCATTGGCCGTGTTGCTATTGGCCGTGTTTCCGTGGGCCGGTGTTCCAGCGGAGCCCGTGCGCGGTGCGTCCGGAGCCGGGTTGTCCACAGAAGGCCGTCAGGCGGTGTCATCCCGGCAGCCCACCGGGCAGGATGCTGTCATGGACACTCCCCTCGCGACCGTCCCAGGACGCCAGACCCTCCTGAGGACCGGTCAGCCCTTCAGCAGGCCGGAACTGGCAGGGATGGTCCTCGACGGGCTGGCGCTTCCGATCTCCGAGGGCTGCTTCGTGTCCGGAACCGCCGTGGTGGATGCGAGGCTCAGGGCCCGGGCGCTGGCCGAGCGCATCCCGCTCGAGGCGCGGCAGCGCGTGGTGGCGGGCCGGCTGAGCGCCGCATGGATTCACGGCCACGGGGTGGAACCCGGACGGCCCGTGCTCTACATCGCGCCGGGACGGAGAGCGGGCGCCCTGCGGCACGGCCTGCGGGCGGATCTCCATGATGTCCGGCTGGGCAGCCACGACATCGTCAGCCTGGGCGGTCTCCTCGTGACCACGCCTCTGCGCACCGCCCTGGACATCGCCACCTCGCTGCGGCCTGAACTTGCCGTGCCGGTGCTGAGCAGCATGCTCGACCATGACGGCTCACGGGGGCTGAACTGGCGGCTCCTGCGCAGGGCTGTGGAGCACGCCGCTCCCCCGCACCGGCGCGACGCGGCGCTGGCCAAGGTGGACGCATGCCTCCGATGATCCGGAGGAGGTCCACGCCGTCAGCGGCGCTGCCCGCCTCCGGTGCGGTACACGTCGAACACGCCGTCGATCCGCCGCACGGCGTTCAGGATGTGGTCCAGGTACTTCGGATCCCCCATCTCGAACGCGAAGCGGGAGATCGCCAGCCGGTCCTTCGAGGTGTGCACGCTGGCCTCGAGGATGTTCACGTGGTTTTCGGAGAGCACCTTCGTGACGTCCATCAGCAGGCTCTTGCGGTCCAGAGCCTCGACCTGGATCTGGACCAGGTAGATGCTGCTGCGCGTCGGCGCCCACTCGACGTCGACGAACCGCTCGGGCTCGTGGGCGAGGGCCAGCGCGTTGGGACAGTCGCTGCGGTGCACGGAGATGCCGGACCCGCGGGTCACGTAGCCGGTGATCGCGTCCGGCGGCACCGGGGAACAGCACCGCGCCAGCTTGACCCACACATCGTCCACGCCCCGCACGATCACACCGGCGTCGGAGACCCTGCCCGACGGGCTGTGCGTGCGGGCCGGGGTGAACTCCTCCTCGGTCTCCGCCTGGGCCGGCTCCGTGAGCCGCTCCATGGCCTTCTCCACCACGGACTGGGTGGAGATGTGGCCGTCGCCGATCCCGGCGTAGAGGCCCGCGACATCCACGTACTTGAACGCATCCGCCAGATGGGTCAGGTTCTCCGGCGTGAGGACCTTCGTCAGAGGCAGGCTCTGCTTGCGCATGGCGCGCGTGAGCATCTCCTTGCCCTTTTCGATGGACTCCTCGCGGCGCTCCTTGGTGAACCACTGCCGGATCTTGTTCCGGGCACGGGCGCTCTTGACGAAGTGCTGCCAGTCCTGGCTGGGTCCTGCCCCTTCGGCCTTGGAGGTGAAGACCTCGACGCGGTCACCGTGGCTGAGCTCCGAATTCAGGGGAACCAGCTTGCCATTGACCCGGGCGCCGATGGTGCGGTGCCCCACCTCGGTGTGCACCGCGTAGGCGAAGTCCACGGGCGTGGCGCCCGCCGGGAGGGTCATGATCTCGCCCTTGGGGGTGAACACGAACACCTCATTGGTGCTGATCTCATGGCGCAGGCTGTCGAGGAAGTCCCCCGGATCCACCGTCTCCCGCTGCATGTCCACCAGGGAGCGGAGCCAGCCCATCTCGCCCTCACGGGGCGTCCCCGCGGTGCGCGCCTGGTGCTTGTACTTCCAGTGCGCCGCGACTCCGTACTCGGCGTTGCGGTGCATCTCGTGGGTCCGGATCTGGATCTCCACGGTCCTGCCGCCCGGACCGATCACCGAGGTGTGCAGGGACATGTACATGTTGAACTTCGGGATGGCGATGTAATCCTTGAACCGCCCGGGGATCGGCTTCCAGAGGGAATGGACCACGCCGAGTGCCGCGTAACAGTCCTTGACGCTGTCCACCAGGACCCGCACGCCGAGCAGGTCGTTGATGTCGTCGAATTCCTTCTCCCGCACCACCATCTTCTGATAGATGGAGTAGTAGTGTTTCGGACGGCCGGTGATCGTGGCCTTGATCCGCGCTTCCCGCAGCTCCTCCGCCACCATCTCGCGGATGCTGCCCAGCAGCTCCTCGCGCTCCGGAGTGCGCGCGCTGACCATGCGGACGAATTCCTCGTACACGCGCGGGTACAGGGCCGCGAAGGACAGGTCCTCCAGCTCCCACTTGACGGTGTTCATGCCGAGCCGGTGGGCCAGGGGGGCGAAGATGTCCAGCGTCTCCCGGGCCTTCTTGGCCGACGACTCGGCCGAGACGAAACGCCAGGTGCGCGCATTGTGCAGACGGTCCGCGAGTTTGATCATGAGGACACGGATGTCCTTGGCCATCGCGACGACCATCTTGCGCACGGTCTCTGCCTGCGCCGCGTCCCCGTACGTGACCTTGTCCAGCTTGGTGACACCGTCAACCAGCATGGCGACCTCGGGCCCGAAGTCCTTGGACAGCTGCTCGAGGGTGTAGTCAGTGTCCTCGACGGTGTCGTGCAGGAGCGCTGCGGCGAGAGTCGTGCCGCTCATGCCCAGCTCAGCCAGGATCGTCGCGACCGCCACCGGGTGGGTGATGTACGGATCGCCGCTCTTGCGCTTCTGGCCACGGTGATGAAGTTCCGCGGTGTCGTAGGCACGCTGGAGGTATTCGAGGTCTTCCCGCGGATTATTGGTGCGCACCGTCCGGAGCAGTGGTTCCAGGATCGGAGAGTAGCTCAGACCACCCCGTCCGGTCAGGCGTGCCAGGCGGGAGAGCGTGCGTTCGCGCCGCCCCGGGAAGGTGGCCTTGGCCGCCGAATTGTCCACGGGGACGCCCACCACGGTGTGCCCCGGCGCCTGCAGCGCGGTGCGCTCCGCCGTCGTCGCGGGCGCTGACGAGCGCTCGGCACCCACAGGTGCCTCATCCTCCGGGGTCGAACCCGGCGCTGAACCGTCCACCACAGTTGTTCCTCCCCACGGACTTAATTCACCAATTCTAATCCGTTCCCGCAGCTTAAATGGACGGAAGGCCGTCCCCACCCGCAGGTGGGGACGGCCTTCCGGTGTCAGGACCGATCGACGGCGGTTCAGACGCCTTCGACGGCGGCCTCCGTGCGGCCGCGCCGCTCGTGAACTTTCTGGGCCTGGGCCTTCAGCGCCGGCTCGCCATGACGCAGCCACGCATACAGCGGGGCGGACACGTAGAGCGTGGCGAGGGTGCCGAGGATGATGCCGACGAACAGGGCGAGGGACAGGTCCCTCAAGGTGCCGGCGCCCAGCAGACCGGCGCCGATGAACAGGATGGCGGCCACCGGCAGCACGGCGACCACACTGGTGTTGATCGACCGGACCAGGGTCTGGTTGACCGCCAGATTCACCTCCTCGTCGAAGGTGCGGCGCGTGGACGTCAGGAGATCAGCGGTGTTCTCGCGGATCTTGTCGAACACCACCACCGTGTCATACAGCGAGTAGCTCAGCACCGTCAGGAAGCCGATGATGGCGCTCGGGGTCACCTCGAAATCGCTGACGGCGTAGACGCCGGCCGTGATGATCAGAGTGACGGCCATACCCGCCAGCGCGGCGAGGGACATCTTCCAGGTCCGGAAGTACAGCGCCATGAGCACCGCGGCCAGAAGGACGAAGATCACCAGACCCAGGAGGGCCTGCTGGCTCACGTCCGCGCCCCAGGTGGGACCGATGAAGGTCGAGGTGACCTTGTCATCGCCCACGCCGTAGGCCTTGGCGAGGCTGTCCCTCAGCTGGAGGGTCTGCTCGTCCGTCAGCTTGTCCGTCTGGATGCGCATGGTGTCGCCGGCGATGTTCGCCACGCGGGGCGCGGAACCCTGGACGATCTGGCGGACTGCGTCCTCACCGAGGCGCTGATCGGTGCTGTGGACGTTGGAGATGGTGAACTCGGAGCCACCGCGGAACTCGATGCCGAGGTTGAAGCCGCCCTTGAGCACCGGGACCATGATGGAGAGCAGGACCGCCACTCCGGCGATCAGCATCCAGAGCTTCTTGCGCCCGACGAAGTCGTAGGAACGCTTGCCGGTGTAGAGCTCATTGCCGAAACGTGCGAAGACTGTTGACATGGCTACTTGCCTTCCTTTCCGGCGTCCTCCGCCTCGGTGCCCTGCTCGCGCTCGGCGCGGCGGCGTTCGGCGATGGTCAGACGGCGTTCGGCCTCGGCCTGCGCACGGGTGTTCTTGGCGGCCACGGGAGCACCCGCGGTCACCAGGTCCTCCGGAGTGCGGACCCGGCCGGCGCCACGGTACAGCGGCACGGCGCCCAGGTTCCGCGGATCCAGGCCGGAGAACCGGTGGCCTTCACCGAAGAACTTGGTCTTGGCCAGCAGCTGCAGCGTCGGGTGCGTGAAGAGGAACACGACCAGGAGGTCGGCCAGCGCGGTCAGACCCAGCGTGAAGGCGAAGCCCCGCACGTTGCCCACCGCCACGAAGTAGAGCACGACGGCGGCCAGCAGGTTCACCGCCTTCGACGCCAGGATGGTGCGCTTGGCGCGGCGCCAGCCGTTCTCGACCGCCGCCACCAGGCCGCGTCCGTCACGCAGTTCGTCACGGATGCGCTCGAAGTAGACGATGAACGAGTCCGCCGTCTGCCCGATGGCCACGATCAGACCCGCCACACCGGCCAGGGAGAGGCGGTAATTCTGCGCCCAGCCCAGCAGGGTGATCGCCAGGTAGGTGATGACACCGGCCACCACCAGGGAGGCCACCGTCACGAAGCCGAGGGCCCGGTACTGGAAGAGCGAGTAGATGACCACCAGCAGCAGGCCGATGAGGCCCGCGATGAGACCCATCTTGAGCTGCTCACCACCCAGGGTGGCCGAGATCTGCTCCTGGGACTGGATCTCGAAGCTGATCGGCAGGGCGCCGTAGCGCAGCTGATCGGAGAGCGCCTTGGCACTGGCCTCGGTGAAGTTGCCCGTGATCTGAGGACGGCCATCGGTGATGACGGCCAGCGACCGCGGGGCGGACAGCACCTTGTCGTCCAGGACGATCGCGAACTGAGCGCGCGGATCCGTGCCGTTCTCGCCGCCACCGGAGACGTAGAACTGGTTCAGACGCTGCGTGACGTCCTTGAAGATCTTGGTGCCCTGGTCGTTGAACTGGATGTTCACGGCCCATTCGTTGGTCACGGCGCCCTGGCGGCCCTGCTGCAGGCCGTAGGAGGACGTCACGATGTCCTGCCCCTTGACCTCGACGGGACCGAGGACGTACTTGATGGCGGGCTGACCGTTCACGGCCGGCTGGCACGTGACCAGCGGCTTGGTGGGGTCGGAGCGCTTGACGCCACCCTTGTCCAGGGTGGAGCAGTCCATCGCCTCGAATTCCTTCAGCACTGGTGCCGTGATCCAGGCGGTGTCGCTGGCGTCCTTGGGCGTGGTGGGCTTCGGGAGCTTGCTGGCCGGGGTGCGCTGCGCCTCCGGGACCGGCGTTCCGGCGCCGGCGGTGATCACCGGGCGGAAGTTCATGTCCGCCGAAGCCTGGATCAGGTCGCGTTCCTCCTTGGTGGGGGAACCCGGCATGGAGACGACCACGTTGCGGCCGCCCTGCGTGCTGATCTCCGACTCGGAGACGCCGGAGCCGTCCACGCGCTGGCGGATGATCTCCACCGCCTGGTTGAGCTGCTCCGGGCTGACCGAGGCGCTGCCCTCGACGCGGGGCGCCAGGATCATCTGGGTGCCGCCTTCGAGGTCGAGGGCGAGTTTGGGCGTCCAGCTGGATGCGCCGGACAACGCTCCCCCGGCCACGACTGCCGTCATGGCCAGGGTCAAAGCGACAAGCCAGAGCAGCGTTCTGCGCGCCACCCTTATGGGGCCGGTCTTAGCCATCTATGAGGTCCTTTGGGGCTACGTGGCAACGCCACGGGAAGATGTTCAGGGGCTACTTGCTGTCGCCGTTGAGGCGCTTGAGAGTCTCTTCCGGCGTCTCGGCGGGGGTGCCGGGCGCGACGTCGTCCTTGACGGTCTCGGGCAGATCGGTCACCGGGGTGCTCTCACCCTCGGTCGCGGTCTCCGCGGCGGGCACGGCGGCATCAGCGGTGGACGGTTCGACGACCTTCGCGATGGCCTGGCGGTGCACGGTGGCCAGGTGGCCGGGGGAAAGCTCCAGAACGACCTTGTTGTCCGCCTCATCGATGGAGCGGATGGTGCCGAACAGGCCGAAGCTGGTCATGACGTCGACGCCCGGTGCGAACTTGGACTGCATCTGCTGCTGCTGTTGCTGGGTCTTCTTGTTCCGGCGCATCATGAAGAACATCAGAACGGCCAGAGCGGCCAGCATCAAGAGCAAGGTGGGATCCACGGATCATTTCCAATCGTTGCGTTTCAGGCGGGGGACGCCGCACCCGGAAGGGGGCAGGCGTCAACACAGTCTACGGGCAATTTCCGGGAGAACCGTGTCAAGCGGCCCGGCGCAACGATGCCGGACATGCCCGCGTTATTCGCTGTAGCCGGCGCCGTCGTCGTCCAGCAGAAGCGGCTGGAACGCCTCTTCCACCAGGCCTGCCGCGGCGAACTGCTCCCGCCCGAACACGCCGTCGGGAACCACGAAACCCAGGTGGGTCCAGGCTGCGGCCATCGCGATGCGTCCGCGTGGCGTGCGGCCCACCAGCCCTTCGCGGACCAGGAACGGTTCGGCCACCGTCTCCACGGTCTCCGGCTCCTCTCCCACGGCGATCGCCAGGGTGGACAGACCCACCGGGCCGCCACCGAACTTGGTGACCAGGGCCTCCAGCACGGAACGGTCCAGCCGGTCCAGCCCGCGTGAGTCCACTTCATACATGTCCAGCGCGGCGCCCGCCGTCCGCGCGTCGATCTGTTCGATCCCGTGCACCAGGGCCCAGTCGCGCACGCGGCGCAGGAGCCGGTTGGCGATACGGGGTGTGCCGCGGGAACGTCCGGCGATCTCGCTGAATCCGGCCGAGGACACCTTCAGATCGAGCAGTCCGGCGGAGCGCCGCAGCACCAGTTCCAGCTCCTCCACCGAATAGAACTCCAGATGGCCGGTGAATCCGAAACGGTCCCGGAGGGGGCCGGGAAGAAGGCCCGCACGGGTGGTGGCCCCCACCAGGGTGAAGGGAGGAAGCTCCAGCGGGATCGCGGTGGCGCCGGCACCCTTGCCCACCACGATGTCGACCCGGAAGTCCTCCATCGCCATGTACAGCATCTCTTCGGCGGGCCGGGACATGCGGTGGATCTCGTCCAGGAAGAGGACTTCGCCCTCGCTGAGGGACGAGAGGATGGCGGCCAGATCCCCGGCGTGCTGAATGGCGGGGCCGCTGCTGATCCGCAGAGGCGCGTTCATCTCCGCCGCGATGATCATGGACAGTGTGGTCTTGCCCAGGCCTGGAGGACCGGAGAGGAGCACGTGATCGGCGCTCTTGCCGCGCAGCCGGGACGCCTCCAGGACCAGTTTGAGCTGCTGACGGACGCGGGCCTGGCCCACGAAATCATCGAGGTTCTTCGGCCGGAGAGCGGCTTCGATGAGCCTTTCCTCCGGCTCTTCGCCACCCCGGACCAGCGAGTCCTCCGCGGAAGCGTCAGCCACGTCCACTCCTCACCCGCGCACCGTCCTGGCCGAGCCAGCGGAGCGTGGCGCGCAGGATCTCGGGAACACTCCCGGCCTCCGAGAGCTCCGGGGAATCCTTGAGCGCCTTGTCGATGTTGGAGGACGCGTCCTTCTCACTCCAGCCGAGGCTGCTCAGCGCGGCGACCACCTGCGGCTTCCAGGCCTCCTCACCGGAGACGGGGAGCAACGGCGCGCCTGCGGCGCCGGTGCCGTGCGGCACCAGCTTGCCCTTGAGTTCCAGGACGATCCGCCCGGCCACCTTCGGCCCGATCCCGGGCACCTTCGTGAAAGCCTTGCTGTCCTCACCATGCGCCGCCACGCGGATCGCCTCGGGGTCGAGGACCGCCAGCACGGCCAGCGCAAGGCGGGGCCCCACGCCGCTCACGGTGAGCAGTGTCTCGAAGACCTCGCGCTCGTCGTCGTCGGTGAAGCCGAAGAGCGTCAGCGAATCCTCACGCACGATCAGCGCCGTGCTGACGCGGGCCTCCTGACCGAGGCGAAGGGTGGAGAGGGTCTGCGGAGTGGCCTGCACGGCCATCCCCACGCCTCCGACTTCCAGGACGGCACTGGAAAGTCCCAGATGCGTCACGGTTCCACGGAGCGAGCTGATCACGGCGACCCCTCAGTAAGTTTCTGCCATTCGAACATTTCTACGAATAGGCTAGCAAGACGGAGCCCGCGTCAGCGACCGCGCCGCGCCCGGGCTTCCGCTTCCGCCCAGGCCTTCTGCGCCGGGGTGAGCGACGCGTGACCGGGTGCGGACGTGGCCACGGCGGCGCCGCTGCCGGCGCGCCAGGCGTGCGTGATGGCCAGCGCCAGGGCGTCCGCCGCATCGGCGGGACGCGGCGCCTCCTCGAGCCGGAGAATCTTGGTGACCAGGCGCGTGACGGCTTCCTTATCGGCGCGTCCGCTGCCGGTCACGGCGGCCTTCACCTCGGACGGGGTGTGGAGGGCCACCGGGATGCCCCGCCGCGCCGCGGCGGCGATCACCACGCCGGAGACCTGCGCCACGCCCATCACGGTGCTCACGTTCTGCTGGGCGAACACCCGCTCCACCGCCACGACCTGCGGCCGGTGGCGGTCCAGCCACTCGTCGATCGCGTTGGCGATCACGAGCAGCCGCTGATCCAGCGGCTGCTCGGCGGAGGTGCCGACGACGCCGACGGCCACCATGGTGGCACGACGGTCGCCGGCGACGTCCACGACCCCCAGGCCGCAGCGCGTCAGACCCGGGTCCACCCCGAGCACGCGCAGGCTCACGGCAGGAGCCCCTTTCGGAGGACGATGACTACTCGGCCTCGAGCTGAGCCTGGACCTCTTCGCTCAGATCGGCGTTGGTGTAGACGTTCTGAACGTCGTCCAGCTCTTCCAACGCGTCCACGAGCTTGAGGAACTTCTTGGCGCCGTCCAGGTCGAGATCCACCTGCATGGACGGGATGAATTCGGCCTCGTCAGTCTCGTATTCGATGCCGGCTTCGGTCAGCGCGTCGCGGATGGCCTGCAGGTCGCCGGGCTCGGAGTGGATCTCCCAGTTCTCGCCCTGGTCCTTGACCTCGTCGGCGCCGGCCTCGAGGACGGCCATGAGGAGGTCGTCCTCGCTCAGGCCGTTCTTGGGCAGGCTGACGACGCCACGGCGGGTGAAGAGGTACGCCACCGAACCCGGGTCGGCCACGGTGCCGCCGTTACGGGTGATGGCCAGGCGCACCTCGGAGGCCGCGCGGTTCTTGTTGTCCGTGAGGCACTCGATCAGCAGCGCGGAACCCTGAGGGCCGCGGGCTTCGTACATGATCTCGGTGTAGTCGACGACCTCACCGGTCAGACCGGCGCCGCGCTTGATGGCGCGGTCGATGTTGTCGTTCGGAACGGAATTCTTCTTGGCCTTGGAGACGGCCAGGTCGAGCGCCGGGTTGCCGGAGAGGTCCGGTCCGCCCATACGCGACGCGACTTCGATGTTCTTGATGAACTTGGCAAACGCCTTGGCACGCCTGCCGTCGATCACGGCCTTCTTGTGCTTGGTGGTAGCCCATTTGGAGTGGCCCGACATGCCTACGCTTCTCCTTTGATCATCCGGATGAACAGTTCGTGAACACGCAGCTCCCCCGTCACTTCGGGGTGGAAGGACGTGGCCAGCGCGTTGCCAGAGCGAACCGCAACAATTCTAGCCCGTGAATCGAGCGTCGCCGCAGACGGCATCTCGTCGGGATGCAGCTGGGCCAGCACGTCGACGTCGTCGCCGATCGATTCCACCCAGGGTCCGCGGATGAAAACCGCGTGAACGGGAGCCACACCGCCGTCGGGCCCGGCCGAGAACTCCAGCCCCGCGAAGTCCAGATCCACCTCGAAGGATTCCCGCTGACGGCCGAACGCGTTCCGCCGGACCGTCATGTCGATCCCGCCGAAGGTCTGCTGCGGGCGGCCCTCCAGGTCCAGGGTCGGATCCTCGATCCGGTCGGCGAGCAGGATCATCCCCGCGCACGAGCCGTAGACGGGCAGGCCGTCCGCGATCCGCTCCCGGATCGGGTCCGCCAGCTCGAAGGCACGGGACAGCTTGTCGATCGCGGTCGATTCACCGCCGGGGATCACGAGACCGTCGACGGCGGCCAGCTCGGCCGGGCGGCGCACGGGAACGGCTCGGGCGCCCACCTCGTGGACGGCCTTCAGGTGTTCGCGGAAGTCGCCCTGCAGGGCGAGGACGCCCACCAGAGGGGCGTCGGAGGGAGGAATTCGCACTGTGACAGTGTAATCAGCAGGGACCTCCCGGCCGGGCCGTGTGACGTCCGCGACGGCCGGGGGCTCCCCGGACGCGGCCCGCCCACCCAGTAGCATTGGTCAGGACCTGTTATCTATCGAAGAGGTGCGCAGTATGTGCGGAATCGCCGGTTACCACGGCTTTGGGGAGAACGAGGAGATGCTCAAGGCCATGAGCGCCTGCATCGTTCACCGTGGCCCCGATGGTGAGGGGTACTTCACCGAGGCGAACGTGGGACTCGCGCACCGCCGTTTGTCCATCATCGACGTCGCGCACGGCCAGGAGCCGATGATCAGCGCCGACGGTGACACCGTGCTCGTCTACAACGGCGAGGTGTACAACTACCTGGAACTGCGCGCCGAGCTGGAGGCACTGGGCCGGACCTTCCGGACCCAGTCGGACACCGAGGTGGTCCTCCAGTCCTACGAGGAGTGGGGCACGGACGCCTTCGACCGTTTCAACGGCATGTTCGGCTTCGCCATCCTGGACAAGAAGCGCAACGTCACCGTGCTCGCCCGCGACCACTTCGGCATCAAGCCGGTGTACTGGGCGAACGCCGGCACCGAGGACGAGCCCAAGGTCCTCTTCGCTTCCGAGATCCGCCCGATCCTGGCCACCGGCCACATCGAGGCGGCCCCGAACGAGCGGATCCTCTACCGCTACCTCCAGTACCGGATCCACGACGACACCGCGGAGACGTTCTTCGCCGGGGTCAACAAGCTGCTCCCGGGCGAGATGATGACCATCGACAACGCCACGGGCCGCTTCACCATCGAAAGCTTCACCCGCCTGCGCCAGGAGCTGGAAGAGCTCTCCGGTCAGAACCGCCCGTACACCCCGGAGGTCACCGAGGAGTACCGGCAGCGCTTCACCGAGGCCGTGCGGATGCGCCTGAAGTCGGAGGTCCCGGTGGGCTCGGCCCTCTCCGGCGGCCTGGACTCCTCCGCCGTCGTGGTCACCATCAACAAGCTGATGCAGGAGCACGCGGACGCGGTCGACTCGATCGGCCCCAAGCAGAACACCTTCAGCGCGGTCTTCCCCAACTCGATCAATGACGAGGAGGCCTACGCGGACGCCGCCATCGCCAAGTGCAGCGGCAACATCGAGGCCCACAAGATCCTCCCGACCGCCGAGGGCTTCGCGGCGGACCTGGAGGACTTCGTCCGCACCATGGAGGAGCCCATCATCTCCTCCGGCCCCTACGCGCAGTACTGCGTCATGAAGGAGGCCAGCAAGCACGTCACCGTGCTGCTGGACGGACAGGGCGCCGACGAGATGATGGCCGGGTACATCCCGTACTACTTCGCGTACCTGCGCCAGCTGCAGAAGGCCGGCGACTACCGCACGCTCCTCAAAGAGGCCGGCCAGTCGCTCGACATCTTCTACCGCCTGGGCCGCTTCCGGCTGAGGTCGAAGCTCACGGCGAAGAAGCGCGTCACCATGGGCCAGCTCCTGAACAAGGACTTCACCTCCGGCTACCGCGGCGAGAAGTTCGGCAATGTGCCGGACAACATGAAGGCCCGTCTGATCGACGATCTCTTCCACAAGTCGCTGCCCTCGCTGCTCCGCTATGAGGACAAGAACACCATGCGCTTCTCCCTCGAAGGCCGCGTGCCCTTCCTGGACAAGGAAGTGGTGAAGTTCCTCTTCAGCCTGTCGGATGAGGCGATCATCAAGGGCGGCTGGAACAAGCGCATCCTGCGGGACGCCACCCGCGGGCTGCTGCCGGAGAAGATCAGCAACCGCCGCAACAAGATCGGCTTCACCACCCCTGAGGTGGAGTGGTTCCGCATCATGAACGAGCGGATCTACAAGATCTTCATGTCCAACTCCTTCTACAACCGCCCCTACTGGAACCGCGAAGCGGTTCTGACGGCGTTCGAGGAGTACCTCAACGACAAGAACGACGCCGACACCATGGTGTTCTGGCGCCTGATGAACGTGGAGCTGTGGTTCCGCGAGTTCATCGACAAGGACGAGACCCCCGCGGACGTGAAGCTCAACAAGAGCGACTACGAGCCGAACCCGGGCAAGGAGCTCGGCATCGAGTCGGCCGGCACCACGTTCCTCCGCTTCCCGCTCCAGACGGAGGTCTTCGCCAAGGACACCGAGCTGGCTCCTGCCGTGACCCAGTACCCGGCCCGGTTCTTCGACGGTCTGGAAGGCGCCCCGGCGGAGGTCCGGGACGCCATCGAGAGCGCCCGCCGCGACGGCCGGAAGTGGTACCTGCTGGTGAGCGAGAAGATCGTCGCCATCACGCAGGGCCGCTCCTTCCCGGTCTGGGAGATCAAGGTGACCCCCGCCGCCCGCGTCCTGAGCAAGTTCGTCACCCGGACGCCCGCCGGTATCGGCCTGGGCAGCCCCTGGTCCATGCAGATCGCCATCAACGAGGTCGGCCTGCCGCTCATCGCCAAGGCCGCCGCAGCGTCCGTGGTGGGCAAGTTCCAGGGCAAGAGCGGCGTCTTCTACGACGTGGTCGGCAACAACATCAACGCCATCGATGGCGCGACCCCGTACAGCCTGGGCGCGGCAAGCAACTCCGTGAAACTCGCGCCGAAGGATCCCGAGGGCGTGGCACGCGCGCTCAGCGCCGAGATCCGCGCCACCCTCCCGGCCGAGGCCGTGGAGAACTTCGGCGGCGTGGCCATCATGGACGCCAACGATCTGGGCGTCGTGGTCATGGGCCACGACACCGCGCTTCCGACCGAGACGATCGCCGGGATGTTCAAGGACAACCCGCAGGGTCAGGGCGCCCAGGCGACCCCCATGTCGCTCGTGGTGACGCAGGCCTGACCCGGGCCCCGTCGCGCGAGGAGGCCCCCACCGGATGTTCCGGTGGGGGCCTCCTCACGTCCAGGTCCGGTTTCCGTTCCGTCCCACCGGCTGAATGTCACCGACGACGGCGCTGGGCCACCTTGCCCATGAGCCGCGACGCCAGGAGGACGCGCGCCGCCTTCCGGGCCCGCAGGGCGGTGTAACGCTCCAGCAGGGCGATGACGTCCGCCCCGTCCCGCCTCACTCCGGCGATCAGGGTGCTCAATGCGGCCGCATCCTCGAACCCCGCTCCGGCACCCTGGCCCAGGTCCGGCGTCATGGCATGGGCGGCGTCCCCGGCCAGAGCCACCCGGCCCCGGTGGAACACCCTGAGCGGACGGGCCAGGTCGTGGATGTCATGGCGCAGCACGGCGTCATCGGGAGTGGCCTCGAGGAGGTGACGCACCGTCGGGTACCAGCCGGAGAATTCCCGGCGCACGGCGTCCTTCTCGGAAGCAAGCCCCTGCGAGGCGGCGGTCTCCCCCACCGGGCGGCTCGACACCGCGAACCAGTAGACCCTGCCGTCCTCGAGGGGCACGGTGCCGAAGCGCTGCTCACCGGCCCAGTCCTCGCCCGCGGTGCCCGCGGTGTCGATCGGCACCGCGGTCACGCCCCGCCAGGCGGTGTAGCCGGCGTACCTCAGCCCGGGATCGAGTCCCAGGCGGGATCGAGTCCGGCTGCGCAGACCGTCCGCCGCGATCACCAGGTCCCAGGAACTCGTGGTCCCGTCGCCCAGGGTGAGCTGCGCGCGGCGGAGGCGGTCGCCGTCGTCGGTCACGGAAGCGGTGACGCCCCAGTGGAAGGTGACCCCGGCGCAGGAGTCGAGCAGGAACTCCCGGAGCGCGTTGCGGTGGAACATGCGGACTCCGCGGTCACGGGCTGCCGGTGCGGAGAATCGGATTCGTCCGTCGCGGCGCCGCATGGCGGTGCGGATTCCGGGAAGTGGCCCATGCGGCAGCCGGTCGAAGCCCTCGCCGAGACCGAGGGCATGCATGGCTCTACGGCTGTTGGGGAAGAGCGAGATCCCGGCGCCGGTGGGCGGCTCCTGCCCGGATCGTTCGAAGACCTCCACCTGCACGCCCTGCCTGGAGAGCCCAGCCGCTGCGGCCAGTCCCACCAGGCCTGCGCCGATGATCGCGATGCGCATGAGACCCTCTCCCCTCTCCGATCCGACGGCGTCTCGCGACACCGACCCGGCGCGCCCACCTTGTGACACACACCACGCTTGTGAAATGGTCGTTTCATGACCAATCCACTCCTGCAGCCGAGCACGCTTCCCTACGGTCTGACGCCGTTCGCCGAGCTCACCACCGAAGACTACCGCGAGGCGATCCTCCAAGGCCTGAGCGAACACCGAGCCGAGATCGAAGCCATCGCCGGAAACGCCGAGACACCGGATTTCGCCAACACCGTCCTGGCGATGGAATCCTCGGGCGCCCTCCTGGACCGTGCCGCCCGCGCCTTCCACACCGTGTCCGGCGCAGACAGTTCGCCGGAGCTGGATGCTCTGGAATCCGAGGTCACTCCCCTGCTCGCCGAGCACGAAGACGGCATCTACCTCAACCGCACGCTGTTCGAACGGTTCAACACGGTGGACGCCGACGCGCTGGAGGGCGAGGACGCCCAGCTGCTGCGCGAATACCTCCGCAGGTTCCGATTGGCGGGCATCGGGCTCGAAGAGTCCCAGCAGGCACGGCTCCGGGAGATCAACGCCCGCCTGTCCGCGCTCGGCACGGAGTTCTCCCAGAAGGCCAAGGAGAGCGTGAACGCCGGCGCTCTCGTGGTGGATTCCGAGGAGGCGCTGCGCGGTTTCGACGCCGAGGCGATCCGCTCCGCGGCCCAGTCCGCCGAGGAGGCCGGGCACCCCGGCAAGCTCCTGGTGCCGCTGATCCAGCCGAGCAGCCAGCCCGCGCTCTCCGTGCTGGAAGACCCCGGTACCCGCGCCGAGCTTCTTGCCAACTCCGTCGCCCGAGGCATCCAGCCCGGCGATCTGGACGTGCGGGAGAACATCCTGGAGCAGGCCCGTCTGCGGGCCGAGAAGGCTGAGCTCCTGGGCTTCGCCAACTACGCCGAGCTGTCGGTGCAGGACCAGACCGCGCCCGGCCTCGAACCCGTGCTCCGGATGCTGCACCGCATGGCGCCGGCCGCCCGGGCGAACGCCGAGCGTGAGGCGGAGGCTCTGGCGGCATCGGCCGGCCATCCCATCGACGCCGCCGATTGGCAGTTCCACTCGGACCGTGTCCGCAACGAGCGGTTCCAGGTGGATGAGCAGGAACTGCGGCCGTACTTCGAACTGAACAACGTCATCGAGAACGGCATCTTCCACGCGGCGGGCAAGCTCTTCGGGCTGACGTTCACCGAGCGGCCCGATCTGAAGGCCTACCACCCGGACGTCCGGGTCTGGGAGGTCTTCGAGGAGGACGGCACTCCCCTGGGCCTTTTCCTGGGCGACTACTTCACGCGTCCTTCCAAACGCGGCGGCGCGTGGATGAACTCGCTGGTGGAGCAGTCCAGCTTCGCCGGGACGTCCCCGGTGGTCTTCAACACCCTCAATGTGGCGCGCCCCGCCGAGGGCGAGCCCGCACTGCTGACCCTGGACGAGCTGCGGACCGTGTTCCACGAATTCGGTCACGCACTCCATGGTCTGCTGTCGAAGGTGAAGTACCCCGGCTTGTCCGGGGCGAATGTTCCCCGCGACTTCGTCGAGTACCCCTCCCAGGTCAACGAGATGTGGATCTTCCACCCCGAGGTGCTCGCCAACTACGCCCGCCATCACGTGACCGGCGAACCTCTGGATCCCGCCGTGGTGGAACGCCTCGACGCTGCTCAGCTGTGGGGACAGGGCTTCGGCACCACCGAGTACCTGGGCGCCGCGCTGCTGGACCTGGCCTGGCACTCCTTCGGCCAGAGCGATGTTCCGGAGGACGTGGAGACGTTCGAACGTGCCGCCCTGGACCGGGCCGGGCTCGCGTGGGACCTGGTGCCGCCCCGGTACCGCTCGGGCTACTTCCAGCACATCTTCGCCGGTGGCTGGTACGCCGCGGGCTACTACTCCTACATCTGGAGTGAAGTGCTGGACGCGGACACCGTCGAGTGGTTCCGGGAGAACGGCGGACTCACCCGCGACAACGGCGAGCACTTCCGGCAGGAGCTGCTGAGCCGGGGCAACAGCCGCGACCCGCTGGAAAGCTTCCGGGCCTTCCGCGGCCGCGACGCCGAGGTCGCCCCACTGCTGACCCGCCGCGGGCTCGCCTGACGGGCACGGTCCGCACGGCTGTACGACGACGGCGGCAGGTCACCTTCGCAGGAAGGTGACCGGCCGCCGTCGTCGTACGTCGGCTGACCGCAGTGGGACAGGCTGAGTGTTACTCGGCGTCGAGGTCGGTTTCGACCAGGGTGGCGAGCTTGTCCAGGGCTTCGTCTGCTCCGGGGCCTTCGGCGCGCAGGATCACGGTGTCGCCGTTGCCGGCGCCCAGGGTCATCAGGGACAGGATGCTCGAGGCGTCCATGGCCTCGTCTTCGGGGGTGCCGTCCAGGGCGATCGTGACCTCGACGTC